>QHWB01000035.1 GCA_003222395.1 Acidobacteriota bacterium | reverse complement strand
GCGGCCGCCGGGCGAATTCCAGTGGGAAGCGACGCTCTGGCACGAGCTGGCGCACGTCATCACGCTGCAGATGTCGAATCAGCGCGTGCCGCGGTGGCTGACCGAAGGGATCTCGGAATACGAGGAGCAGCGCGCACACCCGGAGTGGCGCCGCGACATGGACCTCGATTACGCGGCGGCGTTGAATCGCGGCGAGGGGATCAAGCTGCGCGACTTCAACGCGGCGTTCCAGAATCCAAAGCTCATTACGCTCGCCTACTACCAGGGATCGCTCATCGTCGAGTACCTCGTGAGCACGTACGGCGACGCGGGGATCAACAAGCTGCTGCGCACGTACGGACAGGGGCTCGATACCGACGCGGCGCTGAAGACGGCGCTGAACACCGACCTCGATCGGATGCAGGCCGGATTCGATCAGATGCTCGAGAAGAAATTCGGCGACCTGCGGCGCGCGCTCGAGGTGCCCGACGGCGTGAACGATCTGATGCGGACGCCGACCGAGACGCTGAGGACGCTGGCCGGCGAGCACGCGAAGAGCTTCCCGATCCAGATGGCGCTCGGACGCGCGCTCCGCAGGGAAGGCAAGCTCGATGATGCGATGCAGGCGTTCGAGCGCGCTGCCGCCCTCATTCCAAATGCGAGCGGCAGGGACAGCCCGCACGAACAGATGGCGGCGATCGCGCTTCAGAAGAAGGATGATGGCCGGCTGATTGCCGAGCTGACGGCGCTCGTCGCCATAGACGCCAACAACGTCGACGCGGCGCGACAGCTCGTGACCGCGCTGCATAAAGCCTCGGTGGATGAGCCGGCGAAGCTGCGCCCCATGTACGAGCGCATTGTGGCGATCGATCCGTTCGATGCCGAGGCGCACACATACCTGGGCCGTTATGCGCTGCAGCAGAACGATCCGGATGCCGCGGCGCGGGAATTCCGGACCGTCATCGCGCTCGGCCCTGTCGACCGCGCGGCCGCCTATACGGACCTCGCCGAGAGCTACTTCAAGAGCGGCAAACGCGCTGAAGCAAAGAAGCAGACGCTCGCCGCGCTCGAGATCGCCCCGACGTACGAGCGAGCACAGGAATTGCTGCTCAAGCTCGTGGATCGATGATGAAGCTCCGCCTTGCGCTCGTTGCCGCGCTCCTGTTGACGCTGCTGCCGGCAGTCCATCCGCGCGTCGACGCGCAGCTGCCCGATGCGCCGGACGACCGCTACGCCGGCCTGCAGTGGCGGTTCGTCCGCATCAAATATCACTTCATCACCGAAGGCACGCACATTCAGCAGGACTTCTACGGCGAGCCGTGGTACATCGACGCGCCGGCCGCCGAGCAGAACCTCTCGCGCCGCGTGAAGACGGCGACGGCAATCCAGGTCGAAGACCCGATCGTGCTGCCGCTCGACGATCCGCGGCTGTTCCAGTACCCGTGGATCTATTTCGTCGAGCCGGGCAATCTGAAAATGCTCGACAGCGACGTGACGATCCTGCGCGAGTTCCTGCTGCGCGGCGGCCATGCCTACTTCGACGACTTCCATGGCGCGTTCGAGTGGACGAACCTCGAGAAGGAAATGAAGCGCGTGTTCCCGGACCGCGAGATCGTCGAGGTGCCGAAGGATCACCCGGTGTTCAGCTGTTTCTACAAGATCGACAGCTATCCGCAGGTCGCCGGGCTCGGCTCGTTCCTCGCCGGCCGATCGTGGGAGAAAGGCGGGTTCGTCCCGCACATCCGCACGATTCTCGACGACACGGGACGGCCGATGGTGTTCATCAACTGGAACACCGACATGGGCGACGGCTGGGAGTGGTCCAACGCCGAGGACTATCCCGGCTACATCAAATACACCGCGATGGCGTATCGAATGGGGATCAACGAGATCGTCTACGCCCTCACGCATTAAGGAACGCACATGGAATCGCCGGTTGCCACCGTCAGCGCGGAACGCGTCGCTGAAGGCCGCGAGCGTATTCTCGCCGAGCTGAGAAAAGTCATCGTGGGTCAGGACGAGGTGGTCGAGCAGGTATTGATCGCGCTGTTCACCGGCGGCCATTGT
The DNA here is from genome assembly GCA_003222395.1 of Acidobacteriota bacterium. Classification (GTDB taxonomy): domain Bacteria; phylum Acidobacteriota; class Vicinamibacteria; order Vicinamibacterales; family CAVVIG01; genus Gp6-AA45. Next base: position 259,717 of record QHWB01000035.1, on the reverse strand, counting down.
CTGATCACAGGCGTGCCCGGCCTCGCCAAGACGCTGCTGATCAAGACCGTCGCCGACATCCTCGATCTCGATTTCAAGCGCATTCAGTTCACCCCCGATCTGATGCCGTCGGACATCACCGGCACCGAGATTCTCGACGAAGAGGAAGGCACGCGCCGGCTGCGGTTCGTGAAGGGTCCGGTCTTCGCGCAGATCATCCTCGCCGACGAGATCAACCGGACGCCGCCGAAGACACAGGCCGCGCTGCTCGAGGCGATGCAGGAGTACCACGTCACCGCCGCGGGACGCACGTACGCGCTCGAGAAACCGTTCTTCGTCCTGGCGACGCAGAATCCGATCGAGCTCGAAGGCACCTATCCGCTTCCCGAAGCGCAGCTCGATCGCTTCATGTTCAACATCGTCATCTCGTACCTGAAAGAAGACGATGAGGTGACCGTCGTCACGCAGACGACGGGGGCGGAGCAGGCGGCGCCGGTGAGAATTCTGAACGGCGCGGACATCCTGCAGTTCCAGGACGTCGCCAAGCAGGTTCTGATCGCGGAAGAGATCGCGCGCTACGCCGTGCGGCTGGTGAGCGCGTCGCGCCCGGGTCTGGCCGGCGCGCCGGACTTCGTCGAGAAGTGGGTGAAATGGGGCGCCGGGCTTCGCGCGTCCCAGGCGCTCGTGCGCGGCGCGAAAGCGCGGGCGCTGATGGGCGGCCGCTATCACGTGTCCATCAAGGATGTGCAGGCGCTGGCCAAACCGATCCTGCGCCACCGCATCATGACCAACTTCTACGCCGAGTCCGAGCGGATCACGTCGGACCACATCGTGGAGCGCCTGCTCGACGCAGTGCCCGTCCCCAAGAGCGGAATGTAATGGACGTCCGCCCGCGCGAGAGCCGGTTCCTCGACCCTGCGGTTGTCGCGCGCCTCGGGACGCTCGAGCTGAAGGCGCGCACGATCGTCGAGGGGTTTCTCTCCGGCCTTCACCGCAGTCCGTTCAAGGGCTTCAGCGTCGAGTTCGCCGAATACCGGCAGTACATCCCCGGCGACGACCTCTCGACGATCGACTGGAAGGTCTTCGCGCGCAGCGATCGGTACTACGTCAAGAAGTTCGAGGAAGAGACCAACCTCGATTGCCACCTGATGCTCGACGTCAGCGGCTCGATGGGCTACGGCGATCACCACGCCATGACGAAGTTCGAGTACGGCGCATGCCTCGCGGCGTCGCTCGCGTACTTGATGAACCGGCAGCGCGACGCGGTCGGCCTCACGGCGTTCGACGAGAACATCGTCTCGATGCTTCCGGCGAGCTCGCGACCCGGACATCTCCGCGCGGTGCTCGTCACGCTCGATCGCCTGAGGACGGCGCACGAGACGAACGTATCGAAACCGCTGCACCAGCTCGCCGAATCGCTCACGAAACGCGGGATGGTCGTGCTGATTTCGGATCTGCTGGACAATCCCGAGGCGGTCATCCGCGGACTGAAGCACTTCCAGTTCCGCGGCATCGACGTCATCGTGTTCCACGTCCTCGATCCGGACGAAATCGAGTTCCCCTTCGAGCGCGCGACGCGGTTCGAGGATCTCGAGACGAGCGAAGAGATCATGGCGGTTCCGGGCGCCGTCCGTGACCATTACCTGAAGGAGATGGGCGGCCTGATCGATCGGTACAAACGGGAGCTCGGCGGAACGGGGATCGATTATCAGCTCCTCAACACGAAGCATCCGCTGGAGCTGGCATTGCTGTCGTACCTGTCTACGAGGTCTCGCGCGCTGTGATCTCCTTCCTCTCTCCCCTGTTCCTCGTCGGTGCGCTGACGGCTGCGGTGCCGGTCATTCTCCATCTGCTCAAGCGGGAACCCGAGCCTCGCATCAAGTTCGCAGCCGTCAAGCTCCTGAAGCATGCGCCGGTGGAGAACACGGAGAAGCATCGGCTTCGAGAGCTGCTGCTCCTGGCGCTTCGCGTCGCGGCGCTCGTGCTCCTCGCGCTCGCCTTCGCGCGCCCCTTCTTCGCGCGCGGAGCGGCCACAGCATCCGGTGTGACCGTCGTGGCGCTCGACACGTCGTACAGCCTGTCGGCGCCGGGGCGGTTCGAACGCGCGAAACAGCTCGCGAAGAGCGCCATCGCCAACACGCCATCCACCGATCTGGTCGGCGTCATCACGTTCTCGGACGAAGCGGAAATCGTGGCGAAGCCGGGCACCGATCGCGTGCTCGCAGCCTCCGCGGTTGATGACGCCGTCGCCGGATTTGGAGGGACGCGCTACCGCGCCGCGTTGTCGGCGGCCTCGCAGACGCTCGCCGGCCGTCGCGGAACGATCGTCGTCGTCACCGATCTTCAGGAGAGCGGCTGGGATGCCGGCGATCGGGCGTCGGTGCCGGAAGGCGCGCGGATCGAGATCGCGGACGTCGGCGCGCTGCCGGCGAACCTTGCCGTCGTGTCGCTGCAGCCGCTCAGCGATCGCCTGGTTGCCACGATTCGTAATACCGGCGCTCAGTCACGGGACGTGCGGGCGCACCTGACGATCGATGGCAGGCCCGCCGGCGACGCCACGGCGTCGATTGGCGCGAACCAGACCGCGGAAGTGACGTTTGCCGGCGCGACGCGCGGCAATACCGCTTCGGTGACGGTCGACGATCCCGCCGGCATTCAGGCCGACAACCAGCGCTTCGCAGTGCTTGGCGGCGCCAGCGTGCCGTCAGTCGCGGTCGTCACCGGCAGCGGCGACGCCGGTCGCGACGCGTTCTACGTTCAGCAGGCGCTCGGCGCCGGCAGCTACCGCGCGGTCGGCGTGAGCGGCGCGAAGCTCGCATCGATGACCGACGATCAGCTGGCCGCGCATGCGGCAATCTTCCTGCTGTCGACGCGCGGTCTCGAACGTCATGGGCGCGAGCTGCTCGCCTCGTTCGTGCGGAGCGGCGGCGGCATGTTGCTGGCCGCGGGTCCGGACGTGGACGGCGAAGTCGTCGCGGACGTGTTGGGAAGCGCATCGGCGCTGCGCATCCAGGCGGCAGCCGCTCCGAAAGCGGCCGAGCGCGGGCTGGCGCCGGCCGACGTGCGCCATCCGGTGTTCCACGCGTTCGCGGCGAATGCGGCAACGCTCGGCCTCGTGAGGTTCCGGAACGTCGCGCGCATAGCCGGAACCGGCTGTCAGACGATCGCGCGCTTCACGACCGGCGACACGGCGCTCATCGATTGTGCGGCCGGCGACGGCCGCGCGCTGGTCATCGCCTCGGATCTCGACAACCGATGGAACGACTTTCCGCTGCACGCGACGTTCGTCCCGTTCCTTCACGAGACGGTGCAGTACCTCGCGAGCGCGCGGGCGCACGCGTCGGAGTACGTCGTTGCCGACGCGCCGCGCGGTGCGCCGCGGCGTCCGGGGATCGCGACGATTGCCGACGGCACCCGTCGCGGCGCTGCGCCGCGGCGCGTGGCGATCAACGTCGATCCACGCGAGTCGGATCCGGCGCGGCTGACGATGGACGAATTTCAGGCGGCGGTGACGCGGTTGAAACCAACCGCGGGCAGCGAAGAACGAATCGAGGCGCGGCAACAGGAAGACAGCCAGCACATGTGGCAGTACGCGGTCGCGCTGATGCTGATCGCGCTCGCGGTCGAAGGATTCCTCGCCGCTCGGACAGCGTAGGGCGCCTGCGGCCATGCCCGCCCGCAACGCGCCTTCCGCGTTGCGGGCAAGGCATCAGCGAGCGGGGGCAGCCTTGAGCCCGACGCGTGGGGGTGGGGCCCCACGCGAGTGAAAAAATGAGCCCCGCGAGAAAGTAAGAAATGATGAACGGCGACAATGACATCCGCCTGTTGATTGGCCGCGTCCGCAGACGATGGCGCGCGCAGCACGTGTGCCATGCGGCGGTTCGCGTGGCGCTCTACGGCGTCGCTGCGGTCGGCGTGGCGCTCGTCGCCGCGACCTGGATCCTCGACGCGCCGCGACTCCTGGCGGCGATTGCGGCCGCCGCGGCATGTGCGGCCCTTGCGGCGATTGTCTGGACCTGCGCGCCGCTCCGACGCCGGCCGACCGACGCGCAGGTCGCGCGGTTCATCGAAGAACGAGCGCCGGAGCTCGAGGATCGGCTCGTCACTGCAGTCGACAATGCGGCTCCGGGGCGGACACACGGGTCCGTCCCTACCGTGTTCGCAGATCTGCTGATCGCCGACGCCGCGCGCCGCTCGCGCGACGTCGACATCGAGACGATCGTCAAGGCGGAGACGGTGCGTCGCGCGGTCTTTCAGGCGGCGGCCGCGACGCTGGCGCTCCTCCTCGTCGTGATCGCGGGACGCGGACGGCTGCGCGAAACGGCCGACGCGACGGCGCTGACGCTGTTTCCCGCGCGCGTCACCCTTAACGTCACGCCGGGTCACGCGCGCGTCAAGGCCGGCGATCGCCTCACCGTGCAAGCAAGGCTCGTCGGCAACCGGGCGCCGGTCATCGCGCAGTTCCAGGTCGCCGACGGCGATCGATGGCGCTCGGCCGACATGCTGTCGGACAAGAGCGGCGCCTTCGCGTTGGCGCTCGAAGCGGTGACGGCGCCGTTCAAGTACCGCGTCGTGGCGGGTACGGTGACGTCGCCGACCTACGACGTGTCGGTCGCGCACGCGCCGCGCGTCTCGCGCATCGACGTCGACTATACGTATCCGTCCGGGCTCGGTCTGCCGCCGCGCACCGAGGAAGACAGCGGCGACATCTACGCGCCCGCCGGCACCGACGTCCGCGTGCACATCTTCACCGATCGGGCCGCTTCGAGCGGACGCATGACGCTCAACGATGGCAAGGCCATCGAGCTGACCGCCGACAAGCCAACCGAGCTCACCGCGACGCTGAAGGTCGTCGACGACAACTCCTACCGTGTGGCGCTCGCCGATCGCGAGGGGATGTCGAACGACGGCGAGACGGAATACTTCATCCGCACCCTCGAGGATCGGCCGCCCGACGTGCGCGTGCTCAAGCCGGCGCAGGATCGCTCGGTGACGCGGCTCGAGGAAGTCGACATCGAAGCGCAGGCCGAGGACGATTACGGCGTCGCTCGCCTCGACCTCGTGTATTCCGTCCGCGGCGGCGCCGAGAAAACCGTTCCGCTGGCCATCCCGCGTCAGAGCACGATTGTGAAGGGCGGCCACACGCTCTTCCTCGAGGACCTCGACGTCCAGCCCGGCGACTTCATTTCCTACTACGTGCGCGCGCGCGATCTCACGCGCGGCACGCGTCCGAACGAGGCGCGCAGCGACATCTTCTTCCTCGAGGTCAAGCCGTTCGAGCAGGAGTTCACCCTCGCCGCGAGCCAGGCAATGGCCGGCGCGGGCGGCCGCACCTCGCTCGACGACCTCGTCACCGCGCAGAAGAACGTCATCGTGTCGACGTTCAAGCTCGATCGCCGCGCGCAGATGACCAGGGGCGCCAAATCCGAGCAGGACATCAAATCGGTGTCGCGCGCCGAGTCGGAGCTGAAGGATCGCGTCGAGCAGACGTCGAGCACGTTCCGCGAGTCGACGATGAGGGATCCGCGGCGGCGGCCGCAGGGACGCGGCGCCCCGCCGCCGCCGCAGGGTCCGAAGGCCGGCGAGACGCTGCCCGAAGAAGATCAAATGGCGCTCGCCGCGGCGGCGATGGAGAAGGCGGTGTCGGCGCTCGATGCGCTCAAGACCGCTCCCGCGCTGCAGCCGGAGATGGAAGCGCTCACCCATCTGCTGAAGGCGCAGGACAACGTGAAGAAGCGCGAGGTCCAGCGTCAGCAGGCTGGCAGCGGCGCCGGCAACAACCGCAGCAACTACGACCTGTCGACGCTCTTCGATCGAGAGCTGAAGAAGACGCAGCAGACCAATTACGAGACGAAGACGAGCGCCGAGCAGCGCGACGATCCGAATCAGAGCGCGCTCGACAGGATCAAGGAGCTCGCCGAGCGGCAGGACGAGCTGCTCAAGAAGCAGCAGGAGCTCGCGCGCAACCGCGAGAAGATGACCGAGGAGGAGCTGAAGCGCCAGATCGAGCAGCTCACGCGCGAGCAGTCCGAGCTGCGACAGCGCGCCGAGGATCTCGCGCGCCAGATGTCGGGTCAGCAGTCGCGACAGCAGCAGGAAGCGAAGAACGGCCAGACGGGACAGCAGAATCCCGGCGGACAACAGAGTCAGTCCGGGCAGCAGAGTCAGTCGGGCCAGCAGGGACAATCCGGACAGCAGGGTCAGTCGAGCCAGCAGGCCGACTCGCAGGGCCAGGGCGGCCAGAGCGGCGGCGACAACTCGAAGCGGATGCGCGACGTCTCCGAAGAGATGCGCAATGCGGCGAGCGACCTGCGGCGTCAGGATCCGAAGCAGGCGAGCGCGAGCGGCAGCCGCGCGCTCGACAAGCTGCGCGACCTGCAGCGGCAGCTCGAAGCATCGCGTCCCGACGAGCGGCGCCGCGCGCTCGGCGAAATGCAGCTCGAAGCGCGCCAGCTCGCCGACCGACAACGCCAGATTGCCTCCGAGCTCGGAAAAACACGCTCGGGCGACGCCGGCGCCGATGCGGCGCGGCGGCTCGCCGGCGAACAGGAACGACTGGCCGAACGTACGCGCAAGCTGCAGGACGGTCTGAAGCGGCAGGCGGGTTCGGCGAACGGACCGACGCCGGCTGGCGATGCGGCGAGCGAAATCGAGCGCCAGCGGCTCGCCGAGCGGATGCAGCAGTCGGCTGATGCCATTCGCGGGACTACTGGCGATGGTGCGAACGGCCGCGGACGGCAGCCATCGGAGGAAGCGAAGACGCAGGCCGCGTCGCAGCAGCAGGTCGCGCGCTCGCTCGACAAGGTTGCCGACAAGCTCGGCGCCGCCACCGGGGCGCAGGACGGCGAGTCGCGCAAGCTCTCCGAGCGGCTCGCGCGCGCCCAGGAGCTGCGTGAAAAGCTCGACGAAGCGGGCCGCCAGATGGATCAGATGGCGCGGCAGAACGGAGGCCGCGGTCAGCCTGGCGGACAGAACGGGCAGCGCGGCGAGACGTCGACGAGCGCCACGAAGTCGGCGGGCGAGAACGGGCGGCCCGGCGAAGGACAATCGGGCGGCGGAGGCGGCAGCGGCACCGAGCTCTCGCGTCTGCGCGAGGAGTACTCGCGCCGCCTGCAGGAAACCAAAGAGCTGATGGATCAGTTGAAGCGCGACGATCCGAACGGACAGACCTACGCGCGCGGCGGCGCCGGCCTCACGTTCGAAGGACAGGGCATGACGCTGTCGGCGCCGGGCACCGAGGCGTTCAAGCAGGACTTCGCGAGGTGGGAAAGCCTCCGCCGCCAGGCGACGCAGGCGCTCGAGAACGTCGAGTCGGCGCTCGCGAAGAAGCTTCAGGAGAAGCAATCGAAGGATCGGCTGGCCGCAGGCGCCGACGACAAGGCGCCGGCGGAATATCAGAAACAAGTGGACAGCTACTTCAAGGCGATCGCGAAGAAGAAGCAATAATGCACTTCGCTTATCCGTTACCCTGGTGGCTGGCGGTCGCGATTGCCGCAGCCATTGCCGCCGCGGCGTTCGCCGAGTACCGCCGGCCGCTCGCGCCGCTCACCGTTCTGCAGCGCGGCGCGCTCGCATCGCTGCGCGTGCTCACGCTCGCGGCGCTGGCGCTGTTCCTCTTCCGGCCGATCGCGATTCTGCCGCCGGTCGGGTCGCGCGACGCGATCGTGCCGGTGCTCGTCGACGTCTCGCGCAGCATGCGGCTCGGCGATGCCGACGGTCAGACTCGCATCGCGCGCGCCGCGGCGCTGCTCAAGGCGCAATTGATGCCGGCGCTGGCGACGCACTTCACGACCGAGCTCTACACCGTCGGCGACGGCCTCGCGGCTGCGAACCTCGATCGTCTGAACGCCGATGCGCGCCGAACCGATCTGACCGGAGCGCTCGCGGCCGTTCGCGAACGCTATCGCGGCCAGCGCGTCGCCGGAATCGTCGTGCTGTCCGACGGCGCCGACACGGGCGTCATCGCGGCAGGAGGGTCGGGAGCAGGAAGGGCTGGCGGCGGAAAGGCGGGAGAGTCGCTGGAAGGCGGTCCGCCGGTGTTTGCCGTCGGCGTCGGATCGCCCGACGGTCCGCGCGATCGTGAAGTGCTCGGCGTGACCGCCGGCGATCCGCGGCTCGATCAGGCGTCGGTCGATCTCCACGTCACGGCGATCAGCTCCGGCTTCGGGCGCACGCCGTTCCAGCTTCGCGTTCTTGCCAACGGTCAGGCGTTCGAGACGCGCCGCGTCGTGCCGCCGGCCGACGGATCGCCAATCGACGAAGTGTTCACCGTGTCGCCGAATCCGACCGCGGCGACGGTGTACACGGCGCAGATTCCACCCGATCAAAGCGAGCCGGTCGTCGAGAACAACGCGCGCAGCGTGCTCGTGAGCCCGGCCGGGCGCAAGCGGCGGCTGCTCGTCGTCGAGGGCGCGCCCGGCTTCGAGCACAGCTTCATGACGCGCGCGCTCGCCGCCGACCCCGGCCTCGAGGTCGACGTCGTCACGCGAAAGGGCAAGAACTCCGAGGGCCAGGACACGTTTTTCGTGCAGGGCGGCGCCGGCCGATCCGCGGCGCTGACCACCGGGTTTCCGGCGCAGCGCGACAAGCTGTTCGTGTACGACGCGCTCATCGTGGCCAACGTCGAATCCGATTTCTTCACGCGCGCGCAGCTGGCGATGGCGGCCGACTTCGTCGGCGATCGCGGCGGCGGCCTGCTGCTGCTGGGCGGCCGATCGTTCACGCAGCGGGGTTTGTCGGGAACGCCGCTCGAGGAGGTGCTGCCCGTCGAGCTGAACGATCGCCGCGGCGCGCTCGTCCGGACGTCGTTCAATACCAGCGACGCGCCGGCGCACAACAAAGTGACGCTGACCAGAGAAGGCGAGTCGCACCCGATCATGCGCATCGGGCCGAACGTCGAGGAGACGCGAAAGATCTGGGCCGCGATGCCGTCGCTGGCCGCGAGCGCCGCGCTCGGCGGCCCGCGGGCCGGCGCAACCGTGCTCGCGGTGACGGCGGCGCCGGGTGGCGGCATCTTTCCGGCCGTCGCGGTGCAGCGGTACGGCAACGGCCGATCGATGATCTTCGCGGGCGAGGCGTCGTGGCGCTGGAAGATGATGCGGGCGTCGACCGATCGGTCGTACGAATTCTTCTGGCGGCAGGCGGCGCGATGGCTCTCCTCGGCGTCGCCGGATCCCGTTGCGATCGGCGTACCGGAGGCGCCGGAGCCGGGCGATGCGATCTCGATCGACGTCGACGCGCGCGACGCGTCGTTCGCGCCGGTGCCCGACGCGACGATCGACGCGACGCTGACGGCGCCCGGCGGCAGTCCGCAGCCGCTGAAGCTGCGGCACACCGATCCCGCTGGCGGCCGTTTCACCGCCGCGCTGAGACCGGAGCAGCAGGGACTCTACCGCGTGCACGCGGAGGCGCGGCGCGGATCCGCGCTGCTGGGATCCGCCGATCGCTGGATGTACGTCGGCGGCGCCGATCGCGAGTTCGCCGATCCGCGGTTGAACGAAGCGCTGCTGCGGCGCGTCGCGCGTCAGTCCGGGGGACGCTACGTCCACGCGTCCGACGCGTCGCGTGTCGCCGACTGGTTGAAGCAGTCGTCGCCGCAGAACGCCGCGCCGGAGCGCCGCGATCTGTGGCACGAACCGTGGGCGTTCGCCCTCATCGTCGCGCTGCTGTCGGCCGAGTGGATTCTGCGGCGCCGCTGGGGGCTGAGGTGAGCAGCGCCTGCGGCCATGCCGTGATCCAGACATCGTTGATGCTGCTTCTGTCGCTCGCGGCGACGTCAGCGTCCGCCGGCGAGCGTTACGCGCTCGTCATCACCGGCGCGTCGGGCGGCGATCAGTACGCGCGCAAGTACGACACGTGGCGCGTCACCTTCGTCGAGATGCTGCAGCGCAAGTTCATGTATCAGCGCGATCACCTGCTCGTTCTCGCCGAGGTCGAGAGCGAGGGCGTCCAGAAGGCGACGCGCGACAACGTCGTCCGCGTGCTCGGCGATCTGCGCAGGCGCCTTGCCAAGGACGATCAGCTGCTCGTGCTGCTGATCGGCCACGGCTCATCGCTCGACGGTCCCGGAAGTGAAGACGCCAAGTTCAATCTGGTTGGACCCGATCTGAGCGCGAGCGAGTGGGCCGATCTCCTCCGGCCGATTCCCGGCCGCCTCGTGTTCGTCAACACGAGCAGCGCGAGCTTCCCGTTCCTGCGACGCATCGCCGGCAAGGGGCGCGTCGTGCTGACGGCGACCGATTCCTCGGCGCAGCAGTTCGAGACCGTCTTCCCCGACTTCTTCCTCAAGGCGTTCGACGACGACTCGGCCGATTTCGACAAGAACGGCCGCGTATCGATCTGGGAGGCGTTCACGTACGCGAGCGGCGGCGTCGCGCAGTTCTTCCAGCAGAAGGGGCAGTTGGCGACCGAGCGTCCGCTGCTCGACGATACGGGCGCGGGCGTCGGTCGCGAAGCGCAGGCGCCGGGGCCCGACGGCGCGATCGCGAAGATCACCTATCTCGAACCGGAAGCGCCGGTGGCGCTGCCGGCCGATACCGGACTCGCGGTGCTGGTGAAGCGCCGCGCCGAGTTCGAGCAGCAGGTCGAGGATCTGAAAGCGCGCAAGGACACGATCCCCCCGGATCAGTACGACGCCGAGCTCGAACGGCTGCTCATCGAGATCGCGCGTCTGTCGGTTCAAATCCGCACGAAATCATAGGCGGGCCGACACGTGTCGGAGCGGTGTCGGACCCTGTCAAGAGGTTGACGCGGTGGCGCGTCACCGCGTCGGCGTCTGCCGCAGCGACTGAACCAGATCGATTCCCTCGACGGTCGTCACCGATTTGGCGAGCACCGCCGCGCGGATTTCGAGGTGCTCGACCGCCTCGCGCGTCAGCGCCGGAGGCCACGAGACCTCACGACCCATCTGCATCCCGAGCAGCGTGCGGGCAATGCCCGACACCGTGATGGTCGATCCGACGAGCACCGCCGGCTCCACGCGCAGACTGCCCGTGTCGATGAACACGAGCACGCGGCTGCGATTGCCGACGACTGGAGGCAGCTTCGTCTGGGAATCGATGACGAAGACGCGTGGATCGAGCACGCCGACCACGCGTGAGTACGGCAATCGAACCGAACGACCCGCAAGGGTGTCGATCTGATCGCCGAGTGTGGCGGGCCGCATCGAAATCGGTAAATCCCTGTCCGCCGAAGCGCGCCCCGCGCGCTGAGCGCTTGGATTGCTCACGAAACTGCTGACCAGCAGGATCAGCGCCGCTGCCCGTGCCGTCCCCATGGCGACCCTCCTCCGAAGACAATAACAGCCGGCGATGGCGTTATCATCAATCAGTTGCGAGTGCGAAGGGAGTTGCAAATCATGCGTCACGCCCCGCTCGCCTTCATTTCACTCGTCGTCCTGGCCCTCGTCCCGGCGTCCAGTATCGCTCAGGACTGGTCGCAGCCGTGGGCGGATCCGCAGGACCGGCCGCCCCGCGTCGACATCAGCGCCTCGGCGGGTTTCCTGGTGCCGACTCGATGGACCGATCTCGTGCTCCTCGGATCGATCGCGCCGGCCGCGGGCGTTCTCGAGCAGGTCTTCACCCGCGGCATGAGCGTCGAGCCGGACAAGGAGTACGAAGCAGCCGCGACGTACTGGATTGCGCGATATGGATTTCGCGCCCAGGCCGGCTATTCACGATCGTCGCTGACGATCGGTGGGGCGCCGCTGCCTGGCGCCTCGTCGTCGGCGGCGAGCAACACGACCTCGGTCGGCGTCGAGACCTGGCTCTACGACATCCGGGGGGCGATCGGATTTCTCGATTACGCGCCTTCACGAACGGTGTGGCCGTACGGATTCGTCGGCATCGGCGGGATTACGTACAACCTGAAACGGACGATCACTCCGCCGCTGAGCTTCCTCGAAGGCGGCATAGCCCGGTCCAGTCCGGGCACCAATACGATCGTTGTCGTGGACGGCGGCCGTCAGTTCCTCGTCTCGATCGGCGAACTGAAAACCGAGAGCGTCTTCGCGTTCAACGTCGGCCTGGGTACCGATTTCCGCGTGCCGCTCGGGGCGGGAGGGCTGGGCGTGAGGCTGGAGATCGCGGATCACATCGCGCCGTCGCCGCTCGTGATCAATCTGCGCGAGCTCTCGACGGCCGGCCCGTTCGCGCCCGTCGACGACGTTCGATTCCGCGTCGTGCATCATCTCAGCGCGACAGCGGGACTGGTGGTGCAGATCGGTCGTTGATCCGGTCGTTCCGGCTCTCCGCGTCAGTAGTCGAGCGGCTCCCAGCGATCGACTTCGCGCTTCCTGAAGATGAATACGCCGATCACGCCGACGACGAAGCCGGCGACGTGCGCGGCAAAGGCGACGCCGCCGCTCCCATGACTGGCCGACGTGGCCGCGATTTGACCGACGCCGCCGATCAACTGCAGCAGGAACCAGAACGCGAGCAGGATGACGGCCGGCAGCTCGATTACTTCCCAGAAAATGATCCAGGGGATGAGCGTCAGCACGCGCGAGTGCGGATACAGCACGAAGTACGCGCCCATCACGCCAGCGATTGCGCCGCTCGCGCCGATCGTCGGCAGCGTCGACGACGAATCGATCGCGATCTGTCCGATCGCCGCCGCGATCCCGCAGAGCAGATAGAAGACGATGAAGCGTCCGTGGCCGAGGCGATCTTCGACGTTGTCGCCGAAAATCCAGAGGTACCACATGTTCCCGATGACGTGCATCCAGCTGCCGTGGAGGAACATCGACGTGATGAGCGTCGGCGCGGTGAAGTCGGCCGGCACGACACCGTAGATCCTCAGGAACTGTTCCAGCACCTCCGGCGACAGCGACACCTCGAACAGCCACGCGAGGGCGTTGAGGGCAATGATCGTGATCGTGATGTAGGGAACGGTCCGGGACGGGATGATGTCCCGAAGGGGGATCATGCGGACATTCTACGAGATTGCTGATTGCTGATTTCAGATTGCTGATTGATTGCTGATTGATTGTTGATTGATTGTCGATTGATCGGGCGGTCAATCAGCAATCGACAATCAGCAATCGACAATCAGCAATCAATCAGAAATCAGCAATCTGAAATCAGCAATCTCAGCGTCAGACTCCGTGTCCGTAGCCGCTCGCTTCGACGTGCGACGAGGACACCCCCGGAGGCGTCGTCGACGGCGTGCGGACGCGTTCGACGATGCGGCGAAGATCGCCGTCGGCGATCGCCTTTCGATGCTCGCCGAGCGAGATGACCGCGTGGTACACCTCGTCGACTTCCGCTGCGGTCAGCGTGAAGCCGAGCGCCTCGCAGCGCGACTGCACGGCATGGCGTCCCGAGTGGCGACCGAGGACGAGGCGCGAGGAAGTCGACTGCCCGACGTCCTCGGGCCGCATGATTTCATAGGTGCGCGCGTCCTTCAGCACGCCGTCCTGATGGATGCCGGCCTCGTGCGCGAACGCGTTGCGGCCGACGATCGCCTTGTTGGCCTGCACCGGCTCGTCGGTGATCTGGGCGAGCAGCTGGCTCGTCGAGAACAGCTTGGTCGCGTCGATCGCCGTGTCGTAGGGCATCCGGTCCTGACGCACGCGCAGCGCCATCACGAACTCTTCGAGCGATGCGTTGCCCGCGCGTTCGCCGATGCCGTTCATCGAGCACTCCACCTGCCGCACGCCGCCCTGAATCGCGGCCAGGCTGTTGGCCACGGCCAGACCGAGATCGTTGTGGCAATGCGCGCTGAACACCGCTTTCGACGCGTTCGGCACGCGGGAGATGATCTGCTCGAAGAACTCACGGATCTCGTCCGGCGTCGCGTAGCCGACCGTGTCGGGCAGGTTGACGGTCGTGGCGCCGGCGTCGATGACCGCTTCGATCACGCGGCACAGAAAATCACGATTGCTCCGCGTCGCATCTTCCGCCGAGAACTCCACATCGTCGGTGAACGATCGCGCCAGCTTCACCGCTTCGACGGCGGCGGCGAGGCAATCGTCGTACGACATCCGCAGCTTCGCGGTCAGGTGCAGGTCGGAGGTCGCAAGAAACGTGTGAATGCGCGATCGTTTTGCGGGCGTCAGCGCCTGCCCGGCCTCCTCGATGTCCCGCCGCCGCGTCCGCGCGAGCGCGGCGATCACCGGGCGGTGCACGGCGGCGGCAATCTGCCGCACGGCTTCGGCGTCGGCCGGCGAGGCGATGGGGAAGCCGGCCTCGATGATGTCGACCCCGAGCGCGTCGAGCGCGCGCGCCATGGCGAGCTTCGCCGGCACGTCCATCGAGAAACCCGGCGCCTGCTCTCCGTCGCGCAGGGTGGTGTCGAAGACGACGACGCGTGCAGGAGTAGGCATGGCTTTGTTGTAACCGCCTGGCCCGTAGAAGTCAAAGTGATAATCGTTACGCAAAGATAACGCTGTATTATGCTGCTCGAAGAGCGGACATGGCCGCACACGCCAGATGTTGATTGGGCGGTAGAAGGCTACGAATACCGTCGCGAGCCGAAGGCGAGCGACGACAGGCGAGTGGGGGTGGATTCCCCACTCGCAAATAAGAATGGACCTCGCGGCGCTCAGGATCTTTCTCGCCGTTGCGCAGGAGCGCAGCTTTTCGCGCGCCGCTGCCAAGGTGCACCGCACGCAGCCGGCCGTCAGCCAGGCGGTGCGCCGGCTCGAGGTCGAGCTCGGCGAGCAGCTGTTCGATCGGTCGTCGAAGAGCGGCACGCTGACCGAAGCCGGCCGCATGCTGCAGAACTACGGTCAGCGCCTCGTGCGCCTCGCCGAAGAGACGGAATCGGCCGTTCGCGAGCTGCGCGATCTGCGGCGCGGCCGCGTCCTCATCGGCGCGAACGAAGCGGCGGTCCACACGCTCCTGCCGCTCGTCGCGCGTTTCCGTCAGCGATATCCCGACATCGCGATTGACGTGCGCCGCGTTCCCGCGCGCCAGATCGCCGTCGAGGTGCTGCAGGGGAGCCTCGACTTCGGCGCGCTCACGTTTCACCCGGCCGAGCAGGGGCTGCTCGAAGTCCCGGTCGGCAGCGACGAGCTCGTGCTCCTCGTGCCCCCTTCGCACGCGCTCGCCAAGCGGAAGCAGGTGGCGATGGAAGACATCGCCGAGGAGCCGGTCGTCGCGCACAACGATCCGTCGCCCGCGCGCGAGCGCGTCCTGCGATTGTTCGAGGAGCGGCACGTGCCGCTGCGGATGGTGATCTCGCTGCCGAGCCTCGACGGGATCAAGCGGGCGGTGGAGATGCAGTTGGGAGTCGCGCTGCTGCCGCGCCGCTGTGCGATTACCGAGATCGCCAACCGCCGCCTCTTCGCGATCCCGGTGGCGGGCGTCTCGCGGCGCCGTCAGGTGACGCTCGTCTGCCGCAAGGCGCATCGGTCACACGCGGCCGATGCGTTTCTGACCGTGGCGCAGGATTCAAAAATCCGCGACGTGGGGTAGGACTGTGCAGCAGAGTTGTGACGTCCTGTTTCTGGATACGCGCGAGCGGTTTACGCCGCGAGCGCGTCAGCGCGGCAGCCTTGAGCCGTTGCGAGGCGCGCATGCGCCGAGCAACAGCGGCGGGGGTGGGGCCCCGCCGCGACGAATCAAGCTGGGGCCCCACGCGAGTAAGAAATGCCTAGAAGCCGGTCACGTACGGCAGCCGCGTCGCCACCTCACGAACTTCCTCGAAGCGATCGAGCAGCATCGCCGTCGGATTCCACTGGCCCGACACGAACGCGTCGCGCAGCGCTGAGGGAAGCGAGGCGCGGATCCGCACATCGCCGGCCGTCACGACACCGGACTGCACGTCGGCCGTGATGGTCACCTCCGGCGTCTTCTCGACAATCGACTGCAGGCGATCGATCGATTCGCGATCGGCGGCGAAGCAGGGCAGTCCCATGACCGCCGCGTTTCCCTGAAAGATTTCGGAGAACGATTCGCCGACGACCGCGGCGATCCCGAAGCGTGCGAGGCCCTGCGGCGCGTGCTCGCGCGACGAGCCACAGCCGAAGTTGCGGTTGACGACGAGAATGGACGCGCCTTTGTAGCGCGCGTCGTTGAAGGGATGCCATGGATCGGCGGCGCGGTCGTCCTCGAAGACGTGACGCTCGAGCCCTTCGAAGGAAACCGCCTTGAGAAAGCGCGCCGGCATGATGCGGTCGGTGTCGATGTCGTCGCCGCGCACCGGCAGCCCGCGGCCGGTGACGCTCAGGATCGCCTGTGCCTGGCTCATGCCGTCACCTCGTCGAGCATCGTGCGGACGTCGACGACTTCGCCCGCGATCGCCGCCGCCGCGACCATCGCAGGGCTCATGAGGAGCGTCCGGCCCGTGGGGCTCCCCTGCCGCCCTTTGAAATTGCGGTTGGAGGAAGACGCGCAGATCTGACGGCCTTCCAGCCGATCCGGGTTCATCGCGAGGCACATCGAGCAGCCGGCGCCGCGCCATTCGAATCCCGCGGACCGGAAGATCTCGTGCAGCCCGCGCGCTTCGGCAGCCTGACTGACGGTACGCGATCCGGGCACGACGAGCGCCTTCACATGCGGCGCCACCTTGTGGCCGCGGACGATGCGCGCCGCTTCTTCGAGATCCGAGAGGCGGCTGTTGGTGCACGACCCGATGAACGCGACGTCGATTTTCGTGCCGGCGACGCGATCGCCGGGATGAAATCCCATGAAGGCGAACGCCTCGTCGCGCGCATCGCCGTCGATGCGCTCGCCGACGCCGACCGACTGCCCGGGATTGATCCCCCACGTCACCGTCGGCTCGATCGACCCGGCGGTGAGGCCGACGCGATCGTCGTAGCCGGCGTTCGCGTCCGACGCGAGGCTGCGCCACCACGCGACCGCGCGATCGAACGCGGCGCCCTGCGGCGCGAACCGGCGGCCCTTCAGGAACGCGAACGTCGTGTCGTCCGGATTCACGTAGCCGGCGCGCGCCCCGCCCTCGATCGACATGTTGCAGATCGTCATCCGCTCTTCGAGCGACATGCGATCGATGGTGTCGCCGCCGTACTCGTACGCGTAGCCGACGCCGCCCCGGACGCCGAGGCGCCGGATGATCGTCAGGATCACGTCCTTCGCGTACACGCCGGGATTCAGCCGGCCGTTGACGTCGATGCGCCGCACCTTCAGCGGATCGAGCGCGAGGCTCTGCGATGCGAGCACGTCGCGGACCTGCGAGGTGCCGATGCCGAAGGCGATCGCTCCGAATGCGCCGTGCGTCGACGTGTGGCTGTCGCCGCACGCGATGACCATTCCCGGTTGAGTGAGCCCGAGCTCGGGGCCGATCACGTGCACGATGCCCTGGTTCTCGTGATCCGGCGGCCAGAACGGGATGCCGAACTCGCGGCAGTTGCGCTCGAGCGCGACGGTCATTTCCTCCGCCATCACGTCGAGGAACGGACGCCGCTGCGAGCTGGTCGGCACGATGTGATCGACCGTCGCGAACGTTCGTTCGGGGAACGCCACGCGCCAGCCATGTTGTCGCAGCATGTCGAACGCCTGCGGGCTCGTGACTTCGTGAATGAGATGTAAACCTGCGAAGAGCTGCGTCTGTCCGCTCGGCAGCCGGCGAACGGTGTGCGTATCCCAGACTTTATGAAAAAGTGTGTTGGCCATGGTCGAGGTGCCGCAGCGTGAATGCCGCAGCAGCTAGAATACACGGATGGGTCCTTCCCGCGCGCGTTTCCTCTCCCTGGTGCCGATCGCGCTCGCGCTCGCCGGCCTCACTGTGTTTGTCGTGCACGGGCAATCATCTGTCGACCAGCGGCTCATCGTGCTCGGCAACGGTCTTCCCGCCGTCGACGCAGGAGTGACGTTCGAGGAGACGCACTCTCCCTCAGCCGCCGAGGCTATCCGGCGAATCGCGATTCGGACCGCAGTGCAGCAGCAGCGGATGAATGACGCGCCCCTCGGCTACGTGCCGGGCCGTGTGATCGTGAAGTTCCGCGATGGCGCCGGCGCCGCGGATCGACTCGACGCGGTGCGGTCCGCATCATCGACTGCAGCGATTGCCGAGCGGCCGTCGTATGCCAATTTCGATATCGTCCGCATCGATCCGCAGGCCGATGCCGAAGCCGTGGCGTCGGCGCTGCGCGCCCGCCGCGAAGTCGAGTACGCGCAGCCGGCGTACCGCATCCACGCGATGTTCGTGCCGAACGATCCGATGTACAAATCGACCGCGAATTTCACGCCCGGTCAGTGGAACTTTCCGCTGCTCGATCTGGAGCCGGCGTGGGACATTCAACCGGCCGCCGGATCGGCCATTACCGTCGCCGTGCTCGACAGCGGGCTCGCGTATCTGGACAGGACCCTCCAGGTCAATCTTCCGGCGTTTCGCGACGAGTTCGGCGTGCGCTACCCGGCGCTGGGCCGGCAGACGATTCCGTATTCCGCGGCCAGACAAGTCGTGGCGGTGGATCATCCGGAACGGATCGTCGCGCCGCACGATTTCATCTGGGACAACGACACGATGCCGCCGCTCGATTTCGACGGCCACGGCACCCACGTCAGCGGCACCATCGGTCAGCTCACGAACGACAACATCGGCACCGCCGGCGTCGCGTTCAACGTGAAGCTGATGCCAGTGAAGGTCATCGACAGCATCTGGGACGACCTCTTCGGCGCGCCGAACATGGGAGACGACGCGACGGTGGCGCGAGGCATCCGGTACGCGGCGGACAACGGCGCCAAAGTGATCAACATGAGCATCGGGCGCACCGGACCGCCCGACACGGCGCCGGCCATCGAGGATGCCATCAGGTACGCCGTCGGTAAGGGCGTCTTCATCGCGATCGCGGCCGGCAACGATTTCGAGGACGGTAACCCGAAGGAGATCGTCGCCGAGATCGCGTCGCGCGTGCAGGGCGCGGTGTCCGTGGCGGCGATCGATCGCCATGCGGTCGGCCAGACCGGCGCGCTGCGTTGCCAGGGCACGCCTTCATCGCCCGACTGCCATGCGTACTATTCGAGCAGCGGCACGTGGGTCGAGATCGCGGCGCCCGGTGGATCGGAGAGAGGGTTCGACCGCGACGGATTCGTGTGGCAGCAGACCTTTGACTTCAGACAAACCGACACTTTTCTACTGCCGCCGAACCAGTTCCGCGCGCCCCGCTTCGACATCATCCAGTACGTCGGCTACATCGGCACGTCGATGGCGACGCCGCATGTCACCGGAATCGCCGCGATGCTGATGCAGCAGGGGATCACGGATCCGGCGGCCGTCGAAGCGGCGATTGAGAAATTCGCGATCGACATGGGGAAACCCGGGCGCGACGATCTGTTCGGCTTCGGGATGATCGATGCGCGGAACGCGCTGCGCGGACTGGGGCTCGCGCGATGAGCACCCGCTCGCGAAGAACGCTGCCGGTCCGCTCGCCTAAAAGGCTCGCGCTACCTGGCCTCGCGCTGCGCTCGCCAAAAGTGCTTGCGCCAAGGCTACAGCGGTCGAGAAGGCTCACGCTCCAGGCGATTGCCGTGCTTGCGATGGCCGTCCCTGCGTCTGCGCAGTCGTTGTCCCAGATCTCGCTGCGACCGTTCGCCGAAGTCACCGAGGAATCGTTCAACGCGATCGACACGTTCACCTCGGTCTTCGGCCGCACGTATCAGCCGTTCTGGGGCGGCGGCCTGCAGGTCACCCTCGGCGATCGCTACTACGCCGAGCTGACTGCCTCGCGCTTCCGCAAGAACGGCGACCGCGTGTTCCGCAACGCCGGCCAGACGTTTCACCTCGGCATCCCGTTGACGGCGACGCTGACGCCGTTCGAAATCGTCGGCGGATATCGATTCCACCTGACGAAGCGTCCGTGGCTCGTGCCGTACGTCGGCGCCGGGGTCGGGCGGTACGCCTATCGCGAGACCTCGCAGTTCGCGGCCGACGGCGAGGATCTCGACACCCGTCACGCGGGGTTCATCGTGCACGGCGGCGGTGAATTCCGGTTGAGCCCATGGGTCGGGGTCGGAACCGACGTCCAGTTCACGCGCGTTCCTGGCATCTTCGGCCGGGGCGGCATCTCTCAGGACGTGGGCGAGGACGACCTGGGCGGTTTCGCGGCGCGCGTGAAGTTTGTGGTCGGCCGCTGATCGCGCATATCATCGAATGACATGCTGGGCGCAATGAAAGATCGCCGCCGGCGCCTCGACGTCTTCTGGATGGCGCTCTACGCCATCTTCCTGCTCACCGCGCCGTTCGAGCACCACGATCTCTCGTGCGAGCTCAAGACGCCGCAGCACTGCACGGCGTGCACGTCGAGCGTCGTCGGATCGGATCCGAATCCGACGATGAGCCTCGACGTGTGGGCGCTGGCCGACGCCGGCTCCGCGGTGCCCGACGAGATCGTCTTCCGCGAAATGCTCCTCGGCGTCCGGACGACCGGTCGATCGCCTCCCGCCGCGCTGTAACCGCAGCTTTCCCGAAGACAACACGCGGCTCGACACGGGAGGAAAACGATGCGACCCATGCGTCTCGTCTGCGCATCGGTGGTGGCGGGTGGTCTTGTTCTGGAACCATCGGCGGCGCATGCGCAGGACAACGCGCAATCGATTCAGCAGCAGATCGACCAGCTGCGTCGAGAGTTCGACGCGCTGAAGCAACAGTACGACCAGCGGCTGACGGCGCTCGAAGCGAAGCTCGGCGGCGGTCCGCCGCCCGCCGCGGAGACCCCGCCTCCGGTAGCAGCGGCGCCGGCGCAGCCGACGGCGCAGGTGCCGCCTGGGGCGGAAGGCGCGGGCGGGCCGGCAGGCGCGCTGCCCGTCTACGGCGGCGCAGCCGCGGCATCGAAAATCTTCAACCCAGACATGGCGGTGATTGGCGACTTCCTCGGCGCAGCCGGGACGAATTCGGTCCAGCCCGATCCGTTCGCGCTCGGCAGCAATCATCCGTTCCCGCTGCAGATGCACGAATCGGAAGCGAGCTTTCAGGCCGTCGTCGATCCGTACGCGCGCGCCGATTTCTTCCTGTCGTTCGGCGAAGAAGGCGTGAGCGTCGAGGAGGGTTACGTCACGTTCACGTCGCTGCCGGGCGGACTGCTCACGAGGGTCGGCAGGATGCGGGCGGCCTTCGGCAAGGTCAACTCGCTGCACAACCACGTGCTGCCGTGGACCGATCGACCGATCGTCAATTACAACCTCGTCGGCGGTGAAGACGGCATCAGCGACGCGGGGTTTTCGGTCGCGCGTCTGATTCCGAATCCGTGGCTGTTCCTCGAAGCGACGGGACAGGTCTTCCGCGGCGATTCCGGCGCTGAGGGAAGCCCGCTGTTCCAGACGACGCGGCGCAGCGAGCTGAGTTACGTCGGACATCTGCGCGCGTACCAGGACATCACCGAGAACAGCAACATCGATCTCGGCGCGTCGTATTCGCGCGGTCATAATGGATTGCTGTTCGACAGCGCGTCGCCGGACCTCGGGTCGCGGGTTACTCAGTTATACGGCGTCGACGCGACGTTCCGCTGGCGGCCGCTGCAGCGATCGATCTATCACTCCTTCGTGGGCCGGACGGAATGGATATGGAGCCGCCGCGATCAGGAGGACGGCCTGCAGAGCGGCGTGGGCATGTACATCTCCGGCGATTATCAGTTCGGGCGGCGCTGGTTCGTGGGCGCGCGGTACGACCGCAGCGACCGCGCGACCGACGCGTCGCTGCTCGATACGGGCGGGTCGTTGATCCTCACGTACTGGCCGAGCGAGTTCAGCCAGATTCGCGGGCAATACCGGCGCACCAACTACGCGCTCGGCTCCGCTGCGGACGAATTCCTGTTTCAGTTCCAGTTCTCCATCGGCGCGCACGGCGCGCATCCGTTCTAGGTGTGCTTATGAAGATCGCCATCCGCCTCGCGGCGCTCGCGCCCGCCATCGTGTTCGCGGCCACAGCGGCGTTCGCGCAGGGCAAGCTCAACGTCGTCGCCACGACCGAAGATCTCGCCTCGATCGGGCGTGAAGTCGGCGGCGATCGCATTTCAATCGAGGCGATCGCCCGCGGTTATCAGGATCCGCACTTCGTCGAGGCGAAACCGAGCTTCATCCTGAAGCTGATGAAAGCGGAGGTCCTGATTGTCGTCGGCAAGGAGCTGGAGATCGGCTGGCTGCCGCCGCTCATCCAGCAGAGTCGCAACTCGAAAATCCAGGTGGGCGCCGACGGGTACCTCGACGCGTCGCTGAGCGCGCGGATTCTCGAGATACCGACGGGACAGATTACGCGCGCGATGGGCGACGTCCATCCGCTCGGCAATCCGCACTACTGGCTCGATCCCGAGAACGGAAAGCGGATCGCCAAGGACATCGCCGACAAGTTCTCGCAGTTCCGGCCGAACGACCGCGCGTATTTCGAGCAGCGGCTGGCCGACTTCACCACGCGGCTCGACGCGGCGGAGAAAGGCTGGCTCGCGAAGATGGCGCCCTACAAGGGAACCAAGGTCGCGACGTATCACCGTTCGTTCCCGAACTTCGCCGAGCGGTTCGGCCTCGACATCATGGGATACGTCGAGCCGCGGCCGGGCATCCCGCCGTCGCCGCAGCACACGCTGGATCTGATCAACGAGATGAAGCGGCAGAACGTGAAGATCGTTCTGGTCGAGCCGTACTTCGACCTGAAGACACCGAACGCGATTGGACGCGACACGGGCGCGATCGTGCTCGTGATGCCGCCGTCGGTCGGCGGCGTGAAGGAAGTGATCGACTACTTCAAGCTGTTCGACTACGACATCAACCTCCTCGTCGACGCAATCAGGAAAACCGGGGCCGGGAAGTAGCGCCGATGGATACAGCGATGCTGCACTTCCTGGCGGCGCCGTTCGTCGCCAGCCTCATTCTCACCGGCATTCACGCGTACCTCGGCGTCCACGTCGTCGAGCGCGGCGTGATCTTCGTCGACCTCTCGCTGGCCCAGATCGCCGCGCTCGGCGCGACGATCGCGCTCCTGATGCCGATCACCGGCGGCGATCCGCACGCGCCGGTCGTCTACTGGATCAGCCTTGCGTTCACGTTCCTCGGCGCCTTGATCTTCTCGACGATCCGCGCGAAGCACGCGCGGATTCCGCAGGAAGCGATTATCGGCATCTGCTACGCCGTCGCGTCGGCGGCGGCGATTCTCGCGATGAGCAAGGCGACCTCCGAGAGCGAGCACCTGAAGGACATGCTGGTCGGCAACATCCTCGCGGTCTCGTGGCAGGAGGTCGGCAAGACCGCCGCTCTCTACGGCGCGATCGGGCTGTTCCACTACGTCTTCCGGCAGAAGTTCCTCGCCATCTCCATGGCGCCGCATCGCGCGGAGGCCGAGGGGATCTCGATCAAGTTCTGGGACTTCCTGTTCTACGCGTCGTTCGGCTTCGTCGTGACCTCGTCGGTGGCGATTGCGGGCGTGCTGCTCGTGTTCTGCTATCTCATCGTGCCGTCGGTCGCGGCGATGCTGTATGCCGACTCGATCGGCCGCCGCCTGGCGATCGGCTGGACGATGGGCACGGTCGTCTCCGCGCTCGGTGTGTACTTGTCGCTGCGCCTCGATCTGCCGACCGGCGCGACGATCGTATGCACCTTCGGTCTCGTTCTGATTATCATGGCTGCCGTGCGCCCGATGATTCAGCGCCACGCGCCGGCCGATATGCATCAGATGAACTACCGCGACCGCGCGCACGGCCGCTGATGCAATGCCGAAACTGCGGTGCACAGATCGCCGACAAGGCGCTCATCTGCTATCGCTGCGGTACCGCGACTACCGAGGCGAAATATCAGCCGGCGCCGCTGACGCGCAGCCGCTCCCGATCGGGCCTGGTCGCGACGGTCCTCGCGCTCGCACTGCTGGTCGCGCTTGCGTTGTTCATGGGTCGTCTGCCGGCCGGCGACACGCCGCGCTACGTGACAGCGGCCGCGGTCGCCGTCGCCGTCGTCATTGTCGCGCTGCGGGCATACGCGAGACGGCGGTAGCCGCGCTCGCCTGAAAGGCTCGCGCTACATCTCGCTCGGTAGCCGCGCTCGCCTGAAAGGCTCGCGCTACATCTCGCTGGGTAGCCGCGCTCGCCTGAAAGGCTCGCGCTACATCTCGCTGGGTAGCCGCGCTCGCCTGAAAGGCTCGCGCTACATCTCGCTCGGTAGCCGCGCTCGCCTGAAAGGCTCGCGCTACATCTCGCTCGGTAGCCGCGCTCGCCTGAAGGCTCGCGCTACACCTCGTTCGGTCGGCGACACCTCGCTCGGTCGGGTAGCGCGAGGCTTTCAGCCGAGCGTGATTCGCATGAGATAATCGGAAATATATGGAGTCTGCGCGTGCGACGCGCCTCGCCCGGGCGCTCTGGATTGCCTGGGCGGTGATCGTCTGGAACGTGGTCTTTGACCACGTGATCGTCGTCGCCGGACGCGCGTATCTCTCCGCCGCCGTTCAGGCGGCACGCAGCGGCGCCGGCTACCTCGGCATGGACGAGTGGATGCGTCCGGCGGTCGCACGCGGGCTCTGGATCGCATCCGCCTCGGCGGCCGCGATCGTGTTAACAGGTCTCGTCGCCGTCGCGTTCGCGTCGCGGACGTCCCAACCGTCCTTCAGCGAAAGGTGATCCGTTGCGCATTGCGCCCCATCCGCTGATCTTCGACTGGAACGACGACGCCGCCGGCGCGAACCGTGTCGCGATGCTCGACGACGAGACGCTGCGTGACGGACTGCAGTCGCCGTCGGTCCGCCATCCGAGCATCGACGAGAAGATCGGGATCCTGCACCACATGGCGGCGCTGGGCATCGACACGGCCGACATCGGGCTGCCCGGCGCGGGACCGAAAGTCGCCAAGGACGTCGAGCGGCTCGCGCGCGCGATCGGCGAGGCGCGTCTGAAGATCTCGGCGAACTGCGCCGCCCGCACGATGATCGGCGACATCAAACCGATCGCCGAAATCCAGCAGAGGACCGGCGTCGCCATCGAATGCTGCGCGTTCATCGGCTCCAGCCCGATTCGCCAGTACGCGGAAGGGTGGTCGATCGAGTTCCTGCAGAAGTGCACCGACGACGCGCTGACGTTCGCGGCGAAAGAGGGGCTCACGACGATGTACGTGACGGAGGACACGACACGCGCCGATCCGAATTCGCTGAAGGTGCTGTACACCACCGCAATTCGCGCCGGCGTCAAGCGCGTGTGTGTCGCCGACACGGTTGGCCACGCGACCGCGCACGGCGCGACGGCTGTCGTCCGCTACGTGAAATCGATCATCGACGAGCTCGGCGTCGCCGTCGGAATCGACTGGCACGGCCACCGCGACCGCGGCTTCGGCGTTGCGTCGAGCATCGCGGCGCTCGAGGCGGGCGCGACGCGGCTGCACGGCGCCGCGCTCGGCATCGGCGAGCGATGCGGCAACACGCCAATCGATCTGCTGATGGTGAACCTCGCGATGATGGGGTACATCGATCGCGATCTCACGAAGCTGCCGGCGTATTGCCGCGCGGTCGCCCGCGCCTGCGACGTGCGCATTGCCCCGAACTATCCGGTGATCGGCGCCGATGCGTTCCGCACCGCGACCGGCGTGCACGCGGCCGCGGTCGTGAAGGCGTTCCACAAAGGCGATCGCGGGCTGATGGACGCGGTCTACGCCGCCGTTCCCGCCAGCATGGTCGGCCGCGAGCAGGAGATCGAAGTCGGCCCGATGTCGGGGCGATCGAACGTCGTGTTCTGGCTGGAGAAGCGCGGCCTGCCGGCGACCGATGAAATCGTCGATCGCGTGTTCGCTGCCGCAAAGGCATCGAACCGCACGCTCACGCACGATCAGATTCAGACGATTATCGACGACACGAAACTACGAGCTATTTCCTGAGCAGAATTTCCTCGAAAAACTGCACCGCGCGCGGGTCCTTCGACTGACCGAGCCAGAAGAACGCCTGCTTCCGAACCTCCGGGTTGCGGTTGTTGCGCGCGACGTCGATCAGCCTCGGCACACCTTCGTCCTTCGGCAGCTGGCTCAGGGCGAACACCGCCCGCTTCTTGACTTCCGTCTCGGGATCGGCGTCGATCGCGTTGGCGATCGTGGCGACGGCCTGCTGACCGGCGCGCTGCGCCAGCCAGAAGAGCGCCTGGCCTCGAAGGTGGGCGATCGCGTGCGCGCGCGCGAACCCGATCAACGTGTCGACCGCGCGGTCGCCCGGCTGCAGCGACAGACCTGTGAGCGCCGGATCCGCGACGCGCCTGGTCCACTCGTTGTCCTGGGCGGTTCGGGCGACCAGCGACGCGAGCCACGTCACGCTGTCGTCCGGCCTCACGTCCTTCAACCAGACGAGCGTGGCGCCGCTGCTATCGAGATCGCAGTCGGGCGTGAACGTCCGCACCCGCGTGACCGATCCGTTCTCGATCCGCGCGAGGACGAGGAACTCGGTCGGCGGCTCGAGCACGATGCGCGAGCCGCGCGACGGCGCGCTGCCGGTCGTCCCGGTGCTCAATATCACGCCGCTGCCGCCCTCGAGCCGGCACATGCCGCAGCAGGCGCCCGCGTCGGCAATCGAGTCGTAGCAGCACATGTGACGCGGCCCGGCCACCATCGGCAGTCGATAGCCGACCCACGTGACGGCGCCGGGCGCGGCGGCTGCGCGCATCTGGGCATCGAGGTCCTGCGCGGCCGCCGGCGATGCCGGCGCGAACGTCAGCAACCAGCAACCAGCAACCAGCAGGCGGCGATTCATTTGAGCAGCTCCAGCAGATAGTCAGTCGCTTCCTTCGATTTCATCACCGAGAGCTTCTGGACGATCTCCTTCTTCAATTCGGTGTTTTTCTCGGCACGCGCCAGGGTGACGAGCGCGGTTGCGTTCTGCTGCAGGAACAGCGCGTTGATGACCGCCTTCTTCACGTCGGGCGACGTATCCGACGCGTAGATCGACGTCAGCGCTTCCGTCGTTCCCGCGCGCTTCATCAGCCCGAGGTTGTGGATCGCCGTCTTGCGAAGTTCCGGATCGCGCTCGCCCTTCGCGAGCTCGATCAACTTGTCGGCGTCGCCGCCGATGAACATCGCCTGGAGGATCCGCTTCTTCACCTCGGCGGACGATTCGGTCTGATACAGCTGCGACAATTCGGCGCCCGCGTGCACGATGCCGAGCTGATGTACCGCTTCGCCCCGCAGAGCGGGATCGGTTTCCCCTTTCGCGATCGAGAGCAGCCGCTCGCGGTCGCCGGCGATTCCGTAGCTTCGCAGAATGGACCGCTTCACGGCCGGGTCTTTCGACGAGCCGTAAGCCTCGACCAGCACCTGACGATTTTCCGGTCCGCCCATGATGCCGAGGTAATGGATCGCCTTCAGCTGCAGATCGGGATTCACGCTTCCCTTGGCTGCGTTGGCGATGATGTCGCGCGCGCGCGGCGAGTGGCTCTGGCTCAGGACGAACAGCGCGCGTTCCTTCACTTTCGGCGAATCGGTGCCGGACAGGATCTTCTCGATGATCGGCAGCGCCTGATCGGGGTCGCTGTTCATCAGCCCGCGAAGCGCGTACAGCTTGAGGTCGTCGTCGTTCTGCGATTCGGGTCGCACCGGTTGACCCGACGCCTGCCGAATCTCCACCTCCAGCGCCTTGGCTTCCTTCAGCCACCGGCTGTTCCCGAACTTCTCGTAGAGGTCGGTGACCGTCTTCAGCGCGTCAGCCTGCTGTCCGAGCTTGGCGAGGCTGTACGCCTTCCAGTAGAGCGCGGCGTCGGTCCGCGTGCTCGCCTTCATCTCGATGACGCGGTTCAAGCTTTCGATAGCGCGTTCGAAGCGCCCCTCCTCCATGAGATCGCGGGCTCGTTCGAGGAGATCGTCAGCCTGATCGTCGTTTTCTAATTCGCGTGGAGCCCCATCTTTCTCCATTGCGGTGGGGGCCCCACCCCCACCGCTGTTGCTCGGCGCATGCGCGCCTCGCAACGGCTCAAGGCTGCCACGCGCTGACGCGCTCGGAACATATTCAATTGCTCGCGGGGCCCCACCCCCGCTCGGGCACCCCAGCGCGCACAAACCGCGCGCTGGGGGCCCCGCCGCCTCGCTCGCGCATTCGCGCTCGCTCGGGCCGCAGGCGCTGCGCTCGCGCGTATCTAGAACAGAACGTCGCAGAACGCCCGCATCGATGGCGGCGGTCGCATTGACGGCGAAGACGCCGGAGAGAAGCAATGTCGTTGCAAACATATGTTTGATATCCATGGTGGTTAACTGATTTGTCGTGTCGGCGCCGCGTCGCGCTGACGCAGTTCGTCGCCGAGCACCCGGACCTTGAAGAGCAGCGCCGCCGCATCGATGCGTCGCCGAATCTGTTCCAGATCGGCCGCGCTGATGCGCGACGGGCTGTGCACGATCTCGATGAGGCTTCGCTCGAGATCGTCGAGCACGGTGGCCACCGATTGCTCGCCCGCATCGATCGCATCCTGCCGGTAGAGCCGGCTCGTCGTCAGCAGATCGTCCGCCCACGCCTGCTCGGTCGCGATATCGCTCCGATCGGGTGTGTTCATGATGTCGATGAGCAGCCGTTCCGATCGATCGAGATGGTCCGCGACCGACGTCAGCAGGATGCGGCGCGTGACTTCGGCCGACGGCGCGCTTCGCGTCGCCTCCGCCGCTGTCGGTACCGCCGGCGATGCCGGCTGCCGTTCCCATACGCGCCCCGCCACGAACGCGGCGACGACGATCGTTGCCGCGACGGCGGCCCACGCCAGGCGATCGCTGCGAATCCACGGCGTCCACCACGGTGCGTTCTGCTCCGGCAGCTTGTGGCGGATGCGCTGCCATACTTCGAGGCCGTACTGCTCGCCGCGCGCCGGCGCGTCGGGCGTCGCGATCATGGCGAGCGTCGCCGCGATCTCCTTATACGTCGTGGCGCACGCCGCGCACGTTCCGAGGTGGGCATCGATGTCCTCGCGGCGCCGCGCCTCGCCGTAGTAGTAGAGCGTCAGTTCTTCTTCGGTGAAATGGCGGTTCATGGCTGGCTGCCCGCAGATCGCTCGGCTGAAAGCCTCGCGCTACCCGGCGAACTTCTCAATGGCGCGAGTGAGATGCGCAGCTTCTTCACCGCGCGAAACACGCTGTGCTTCGCCGCGCTCGTGCCGAGCCCGAGCGTCCGGCTGATTTCGTCGATCGAGCGTCCCTCGTAATGCCGCAGCGTGAATGCGGCGCGCTCGAGCGGGCTCAGGCCGCCGAGCGCTTCCTGCACGCGCCGCTGAATCTGCGCGCTCTCCGCGAGCCGCTCCGGGCCCGGCGTCCCGGCGGCCGGCATCTGCACCGCCGCGTCGAGGCTGTCGCCGCGCGATTGATCGTGGCGCGCCTGTTTCATTCTCATCATGTCCACCGAACAGTTCGCGACGATGCGATAGAGCCAGGTGCCGAAATTGGCGCGCGACTCGAAGCGTCCGAGCTGCTTGTAGGCGCGAAGGAAACTCTCCTGCACCACGTCTTCGGCATCCTGCTCGTTTCCGGTCATCCGGAACGCCAGCCGGAAGACACTCCGGCTGTGCCGCTCGACGAGCGCGCGAAACGCCTCGCTGTCGCCCTGGCGGGCACGAGCCAGGACGGCTGCTGCCTCGGTCGCGTCCATCTGAACAGCTTAGACGGGGCCTAAGACCGTTGGTTAGCTGGATTTACGCTCGCCTGAAAGGCTCGCGCTACACCGGGTCTGGGCTGACGTTCGCCTGAAAGGCTCGCACTACACCGGATCGCCTGACGTTCGCCTGAAAGGCTCGCTACACCGGGTCTGGGCTGACGTTCGCCTGAAAGGCTCGCACTACACCGGGTCGCCTGACGTTCGCCTGAAAGGCTCGCTACACCGGGTCTGGGCTGACGTTCGCCTGAAAGGCTCGCGCCACGCATCGGGCTCGTGTCTCGCGGTGTAGCGCGAGGCTTTCAGCCGAGCGTAGGCTCCTGAATCGTTAACTCGATTACTGGTTCGTGATCGGCCCGGACCTCTCGGATTGCCGCTGCAGCGTGTTGCCGGCGGCATCGTTGTTGCCGCCGCCGGTACTTCGCATGTCCGTGCTCTGGCTGCCGTCCGTCATCATCGGGACCGCATGCGTGCTCGCGCTGTTCGTCCTGGTGCGGTACAACGCGCTGCTCAGATCGCGCAGTCGTGTGCACGAGGCGTGGTCGGCCGTCGACGTCCAGCTGCGGTGCCGGTCGCGCCTGATTGCCAACGTCGTCGAGGCGGTCAGGGGGTATGCGGCGCACGAGCGCCGAGTCTTCGATCGGATCGCGCGGGCGCGTACCGCGCTCCAGCAGGCGAGCCGCGCGGCGGACGCCGGGCCGGCCAACGACCTGATCACGGCAGCGCTCGGACGCGTGCTGGCGGTCGCCGAGGATCATCCTCAGCTGCGCGCGTCGCACAGTTTCATGAGTCTGGGGAACGACCTCCACGCCATCGAAGAAAAGCTCGCCTTCGCACGAGAGCGCTACAACCGCAACGTTCTCGACTACAACACACGCATCGAAACCTATCCCGAAGCCTTCTTCGCCCACGCGTTCAACTTCATGCCGGACGACTTGTTCGAGGTGGCGGACGAGACGCATGGCGAGCTGCGAGTGAGCTACCCGCCGGCCGCGTAGCAGGCGGCGTTCAATGACCCATCGTCACGACGTCGGCTTTGCGGCGAAGCCCGCGGCGATGGTGACGGTGCTGCGCAAGGCGAATCGCATAGTCCTTGCGCGGCGCCTTGCGGCGAACGGTCGTCTTGTGGACGAGGGCGATCTGCGACTGCTTGATCAGGCGCGCTTCGATCGCCGGCAGCGCGCCGACGATTGCGTCGCCGACGATCTGCAGGCTGCGCGCGCTCACGGCATCGAGGTTGTCCTTCGCCGTGTGCCACGCATCGTAATCGAGGTCGATGACGTCGACCGACGGCACGCCGGCGGCGAGGAACGGCAGGTGATCGTCTTCGATGCGCGTCGACTCGGCGAGGAATGAATCGTCGAGATCCTGGTGTTTGGCCGCCGCCCAGATGGCGTCGGTGAGCCACGGCGTCGAGTTCTCGTCGCGCCGGATATCGAGATCGCGGTCGCCGATCATGTCGACGAGGATGAGCGCCTTGATGGCCGCGAGCGAGCCGTCGCGCTTCGCCATTTCGACGTAATGCCGGCTGCCGTACGTGTTGTCGGTACCCTGCCAGTCGGGCAGCCGCGCCTCCTCGCCGTCCAGAAACAGCAGCTCGATGGTGAAGGGGCTCTTGCGCGCCTTGAGGATCCGCGCGAGCTCGAGGAGGAACGCGGCGCTCGACGCGCCGTCGCTCGCGCCGACGAACCGGAACTGGCGGAACAGCTTCGTATCGTAGTGTCCGGCGAAGACGATGCGCTCTTTGCGCGCGCCGGGAATGACGATCGACAGGTTGACCATGTGAACCTTGTCGATCGGCGTTTCGTCGTCCCAGGCCTGCTCGAGCGCGGTGAGGCCCATCGCCGCGAGTTGATCCTTGATGTACTTGCGCGTCTGCTCGATGGCCGGCGATCCCGAGGGGCGCGGGCCGATCGCCACCAGTTGCCGCAGGTGTTCCCACGCGCGGCCCGACTCGAACCTGGGCGGCGTCGGGGGCGCTGCCGTCTGAAACGTCAGCGCCGCGGCGAGGAGCGGGAGGACGATCAACTGCGTTTCTCGCGGGAGATATAGTCGCGCTGTTTCGGTCCTTTGTAAATCTGCCGCGGCCGCGCAATCTTCTGCTCCGGATCGAGCAGCATTTCCTCCCACTGGGCAATCCAGCCGGCCGTGCGCGGAATGGCGAACAACACAGGGAACATTTCGACCGGGAAGCCCATCGCCTGATAGATCAACCCGGAGTAGAAGTCGACGTTCGGGTAGAGCTTACGGCTGACGAAGTATTCGTCCTGCAGCGCGATGCGTTCGAGCTCGAGCGCGATTTCGAGCAGCGGGTTCTTGCCCGTCACCGTGAACACGAGATCTGCGATCTTCTTGATGACCTTCGCGCGCGGGTCGTACGACTTGTAGACGCGATGCCCGAATCCCATCAGACGGTTGTTGCCTTCGCCGGACTTCACCTTCCTGATGAAGTCGGGCACTTTGGCGACCGATCCGATGTCGTTCAGCATCCGCAGGACGGCTTCGTTCGCGCCTCCATGCAGCGGTCCGTACAGCGCCGCCGCTGCGCCGGCGAGCGACGAATATGGATCGGCCTGCGAGCTCCCAATCGTCCGCATCGTCGTCGTCGAGCAGTTCTGTTCGTGATCGGCGTGCAGGATGAACAGGACGTCGAGCGCGCGCGCGAGCACCGGGTTCGGCTGGTACTTGACCTCGGTCATCTTGAACAGCATGTTCAGGAAGTTGCCGGTGAAGCTGAGGTCGTTGTCCGGATAGATGTACGGCCGTCCGATGCTGTGGCGGAACGCGTACGCGGCAATACTGGGCACCTTCGCAATCGCGCGGTGTGTCTGCCGGAGACGGGACTCGCGATCGAAGATCTGCTTCGCATCGGGATAGAAACCCGACATCGCGCCGACCGTGCTGATGAAAATGGCCATCGGATGCGCGTCGTACTGGAACCCCTCCATGAACTTCTTCACGTTCTCGTGAAGCATCGTGTGAAGCGTGATCTCGCGCGTCCAGGCGTGGAGCTGATCGGTGGTCGGCAGCTCGCCGAAGAGGATCAGATAGGCCGTCTCGAGATAGTCGCTGTGTTCGGCGAGCTGTTCAATCGGGTATCCGCGATAGAGGAGCACGCCCTTGTCGCCGTCGATGTACGTGATGCCGCTCCGGCAGTTCGCGGTGTTCATCAACGCCGGGTCGTAGGTCATCATGCCGAAGTCGTCAGGTCCCGTTTTGATTTGGCGCAGATCCATCGCCCGGATGGTGCCGTCGTGAATCGGGAGGTCGTACTTCTTTCCGGTGCGGTTATCGACGATCGTCAGCGTCTCGCTCATCGACGTTTGAGGCTGGAAGGCTGGAGTCGGAACAGTCGTTGGGGCGTCAGCGTTCTGATTTGTCACTTTCATCTGGTTCATCCACGCGTTCCCCCGGAACGTGATAGCTGCCGTCGGCCCAGCGCGCGAGATCCTGAAGCTTGCACCGTTCGCTGCAGAACGGCCGCCAGACGGGGTCCACCGGATGCGTGCGACAGAACGCGCACAGCAGGGCCGCGGGCATCGCGCTATTCTATACTCCCGCCGCAGCTCGATCCGGCGCCCGCCGTGCAGCCGAAACAGTGACGGCCGACCGAGATGGCGCGCCGCTCGAGCGTCTCGCGATCGAAGTCTCGAATGTGCGCCGCGCCGTCGAGCTCGATGTCGAGCATCTGGTTGAAATCGCAGTCGTAGAGCCGTCCGTCCCATCCGACCGACAGGATGGTCCTGCACATCAGGCCGCTCACCGTCGCTGGATTGAACGACGTGACGAGACGCTCCATGTAGCGCTCCAGATTCCCGGTGTCGATCAGCCACTCGAGGTAGCGGCTGATCGGCATGTTCGTCAGGCAGTACAGCGCGTCGAAGACGATGCCGTGGAGGCGGCGCAGCTCGCGTTTCCATTCCGCTTCCAGCGATCCCTGCGACGCCGGGAGGAACGCGCCGACCGGATTGGTCACGAGCACGAGGCGCAGGCCCGACCGGCCGTTTCCATATCCAACGTCGTTCAGCCGTTTCAGCGCCGCGATCGATTTTTCGTACACGCCTTCGCCGCGCTGCGCGTCGGTATTGAGCGCGCGGTAATGGGGAAGCGATGCGACCACCTCGACGCGATGTCCCGCAAAAAACTCGGGGAGGTCGGCGTGGCTGGGCGTCAGCAGCACCGTCAGATTGCAGCGATCCATGACGTGCCGGCCGCGCGCGCGCACCTCCTCGACGAGCCAGCGGAAATCGGGATTCAGCTCCGGCGCGCCGCCGGTGATGTCGACGGTGGGAATCGCGCCGGTGTCGAGCGCGCGCAGGCACCACGTCATCGTCTCGCGCGACATCACCTCGCGCCGATCGGGTCCCGCGTCGACATGGCAATGCCGGCACGTTTGATTACAGAGCTTGCCAACGTTGATTTGAAGCGTCGTGATCGCCTGCGGACGCAGCGGCCAGCAGCCCGCGGCGCCGGCGGCGTCGGGGAACTCGCGTGCGAGCGGCAGGCGCGCCAGCACGGCACGCTGATGGGCGGTCGAGGCGAGCGGCGCCCGGCGGCTGGCGAGCGAAAGCATCATCACATGCCGATCGCGTCCGCCTGATTGCGCATCTGCACGCCGTGGACGAGCGACGCCCCGCCGCGGATCGCGGCCGCGACGTGCACCGCCTCCGTCATCTGATCGAGGTCTGCGCCCTTTTCGAGGGCGTCCTTGCTGTACGCGTCGATGCAGTACGGACACTGCACCGCGTGCGCCACCGCAAGCGCGATCAGCGATTTCTCCCGGGCCGACAGCGCTCCATCGGCAAAGACAGCGCCATACCAGTCGAAGAACTTCTTGGCGAGATCCGGGGCATTACGGCCGATTTCACCAAAACGGGCCAGATCCGCGGGGTCGTAGTAGTGGTGCGCCATCAGACGATTGTACGTCGCTCATCGTGAAGGCGCCGATTTGGTTCGGGCGGAATAACGACGAACAAATGCGAGAACGGCACCTTTGCCGGACGTTTGATCGCGCCCTGGAAATCGTTACGACTCGTTCGAGGATTCGATCAGCGCGCGTGCAGCGCGCGTGGCGAGGATCGAAAGAAACGCTTGAAGTACGGATGGGCATCCGCCATAATCCGCGCTTCCACCCTTCAGTCCAGCTTTTCAACCGAGGAGTGTTGCGTTCGCTCGTGGCGGCTTGACTGCCAGTGCGCCGCGCCGTCTTGGTCCGGTCCGACGCGTGAGTAGGAGGGTGAGCCAATCGCGGCAACCGCCATCATTTGCCGGAGGCACTTATGCGCTCGAATTCGAGACACTTCCTCGCCCTTCTCATGTCAGTCGCCATTCTCACATCGACGCGTGGCGTCATGCGCGCGCAGACAGGAGGCGCCGGCCAGAACATCAACGTCGTCACAGGGACCGGGACGTTCACCAACGACCTTGATCTGTACCGTAAGAACGAGCCGGTCGTCGGGATCTCGAGCGCCAATCCCTCGCACATGCTGGTCGCGTACAACGACGCGCGGACGGTTGATGCGATCGACGACGCCGGAACCGGGCCGCAGTCGCCAGGTCAGGGCTTGTTTGCGAAGGTGCTCGATTTCTTCAGAGCGCCGTGGCGGCGGGATCGAGATTCAAAGGGTGAGTGGGAAGTGGAAGGACCCGCCGCTGCGAATCAGGCGTGGGTTGGCCTCTCGTTGACGAACAACGGCGGGAAGAACTGGTTTTCGGGTCTCCATCCCGGCCGGTACGTGTCTATTCCGACGGATGTCGATCCCGGATGGGTTGATGCCGTCCAGTTGAACGCCTTCGACGCGGCGAACGACCCGGTGCTGGCCACGACTCCGCCGCACGTGTCATCGTTGCAGGGGCCGGTCGGCGATCAATTCTTCCTCGCCGGGATCGCATTCAACCTGCCCACGGCGACCGCTCCGGGCCAAGGGGTCGGTTTCATCTCGCGATTCACCGACCGGAACAATTCGGAGAACGCCCAGAGTCTGCACTACGACGGCACGAAGGTGCTTCTCAAGTCAAGCGACTTCGCGACGCCGACCGCGATGAACTTTTTCGTCGACAAACCGAGCATCGCGGCTGGCCCGAACGGTCATGTGTATGCTGCTTTCGTCGTGTTCGATCAAAACGACCCCAACAAGTTGAGCAGCAAGATCCTGTTCTTTTCATCGGCCAACTACGGCGATACCTGGGCGGCCCCCAACGTCATCAGTCAGCCGCTGACGCGCAATCAGGCGCCCTGGATTCTCGTCGACAACAACGACGACCGGATCGTCTACATCGGATGGCGCGTTTTTTCCAACCCGCTCTATCCGAATCTGACAAACGCAGTCGTGGGCAGGAGATCGGTCGACGGAGGCCTGACGTTCGCTCCGTCCGTGCCGTATCCAGTCGCGCTGCTGCTCAAAGCGTTCGACCAGCGGCAGGGCGTTCTCCCCAACACGGCCCCGACTCCCCGATCTGCCGCGTACCCGTCGGCGGCCATGGATGGCAACGGCGCGATACACGTACTGATGCAGGAATACGTATATCCGGCAAACTATCCGTCGACGAATCTGCGGGGCCTTCCGCTCGCCCCGAGCGCGTCGCCCGCCATCGGCGTCCCGCGGATCACGGTGACGACGTCGTTCAACCAGGGCTCGACGTGGACGACTCGCAAGGCGATCGACCTCGGAAACGGCGCCGGGACGCAGTTCATGCCGACGATTGCGGCGGTGGGCGAACCCGGTCCTACATGTTCGGGAAAGGTGGGTCCGCGCTCGAAGGTCATTGCGATGTTTTACGATGCCCGCCCCAGCGGGATCGGTGTCGCTGCGAGCGTGAACCAGGGCATCGTGACGGGCGGCGACAAGCAGTTCGACGTCCGCATCGCGCAGGCCAGCGCGTGTTCGGCGAACTCGGTGTCCGGCCTCAGTTTCACTCCGTCCGAAGGGGTCTCGCAGTACCAACGGAGTTCAACGACGCCGTATCCGATCGTCCCGATTCCCGTACAGCCGGCGTTTACCCCGCAATACAGTGCCGTGAACCGCGGCTACACGATGTCCTGTAAGGGTAATTGCTCGTTTTCGGGCGACTACATCCACCTTGTTCCGCGGGTGCCGTACGTGAAGACGGCGAGCGGTGCATGGAAGCCGACGACCGCGGTCATGTCGGACGCCGATCGCGACAAGCTGCCAGCGGCGGTCGTGCAGGGCGTGTGGACCGACACGCGGGATGCGGTGCTGCCGACGGTCGGTTCGCCCCGCGTCGTCCTGGCGCCCGGCGCCTCGCAGACGATCGACGTGCTGCCGTGGGATTTCTACAACGTGGCGGATCCGACGAGATTCGCGGCGTGTTCGAATCTCGGAACGCGGCATCAGAGCGTCTACTCTTCGGAGTACACGCCCGGCGGGCTGTTCGCGTCTGCACCGGTGACGTTTAGGGCTTCAACGATTCCGCGGTCATACCCGTTGTACGTCGAGAATCGTACGGCCTTCAAAAAGTATTACAAACTGACGATCGATCCGTTGGCGCAGGCGTCGTTTGATTACACCGACTTCGATCCGAACGTCGCTCAGGTGGCAGGTAAATCCACTGGCTTTGGCGAGCCGTTCGCACGCGCGACGAGCGTCGTGATCGATTCGATTTCGTCTGTGACTGGTGCTGTCGTGGTTGGTCCTAGGGTCAATACGCCCGTCGCCATTACCGTTGAAGAGACCGACAGCAACGGTGCGGTGATTTCGCCGCCGGCGGGCGCTAAGACAACGGTTACGCTCAACACAGCCGGTGCAGACGACTCGTCGACGGAGACGGCTGTGCCGGCGATCGGTGCCGAACCAAAGACCACGAAACCGTTTGGCGCAATCCCATCGAGCGGCGTGGCCAACACGACATTGGGCAACCCGACACCGTTTTCGCCGAATCCGTTTTCGCCGAATCCGTTTTCACCGAATCCGTTTTCACCGAACCCGTTCTCGCCGAATCCATTCTCGCCGAATCCGTTCTCGCCGAACCCGTTCTCGCCGAATGCGTTTCCCGGTGGTGCAATGGTTTACGATGTGACCGACATCTCGTACGTCATCACGAATGACGGTCAGCAGACGGCGGCGTTTAATAGCGTGATCGAGCAGGTGCAGAATACGCCCGGGAATCACGTATTCCAGGTTTTGCTTAATCGTGCGGTTCCAGTATCGACAGTGAACTATGACAGCACCGCGATGCTGAACTGCCAGGCTGTCGACTCGGCGCTTGCCGTGCCCATCTCGACGATTGCGGTTCCGTTTTCCCCAAATCCGTTTTCGCCGAACCCATTCTCGCCCAATCCATTCTCGCCGAACTTCTCGCCGAACCCGTTTTCGCCCAATCCGTTTTCCCCGAATTACCCGCCTATTTTCAGCAACTCGACGTTCTACGTCGCGCCGAAGGGCTCGACGTCCGGTGCGGTGGCCCGGCTTGACGATGGCGGGACGATTTCGGGGCGTGGTCCGCAGCAGCTCGCCCGGCGCAGTAGCGACGCGCGCATCCGCAACGCCAGCCTGACGCCCGCGACGCCAGGCGAGTACATCGGCGAACCGGTCAACGACGTGATGGTGCTGACCCTTCGCGACTTCCTGCTGACGCCGCCGTGCACGTCAAATCCGACTCTGCCATGCGGACGACCGATTAGTCCGGCGAACGTCACCGTTAGGGTCAAAGCCGAAGTTCCGAACGTCGACGCGAACGGGCAGTTCGATCCTGCAGGGCCAGCGACTACAGGCACGCAGATCGCGCATCATCTTGCCTTTACCGTGCAACCTACGAACACGACTTCTGGTGGAACGATTACGCCCCCGATCAAGGTCGAGATCCGGGATACGTTCGACGACATAGTCACGGCTTCCGCCCAGCAGCGGCAGGTGTCGCTCGCGATCGCGCCGCTGACCTGTCCTGGCGGGACGTTATCGGGAACCACTACCACATTGTCGAGTGCTGGCGTGGCGACGTTCAGTAGTGTTGTCATTACCAGTTCTGCCGGCTGTAGTGGCGTGAGGCTCGTCGCATCGTCAGGAACGCTCAAACAGGCGACGTCGGATCCGTTCGACGTCACTACGCTCACGCTCGTCAACACGCAATTGCTCGATGCGATCGTCGGGAGCCCGTATCCGCCCGCGCCTCAATCGTTCCAGGTGCTGGGAGGGCAAGCACCATACACTTTCACAATCGACCCAACAGCGAAGGTCGCCGAAGGCGTAGTCCTGGTTCCTGCAACGCTGCCGCTCGGCATCTCGCTCAGTACTGGTGGCGTGTTCTCTGGAACGCCAACAACGGTAGGCAATTACGCGTTTCGCATTATCGTGACCGACGCCGGCGGCCATACGGCGGCTGCGAACTTCTGCATCCACGTCGACCCGAATCAGGCCGCAGCTCTTCTCACGACCGATCTATCTCAATCGGGGAATGCCGGAACGCTGGCGGCGAGTCTGCTCGATCCGGACGACGCAGGCGTGGTTGTAACGAACGCGAAATTTACTGGGTCGCCACTGGCCTTAGGCACGTTCACCGGCGGAGGAAATGCAATCACGGGACTTGGATTCCATGAGGGACTCGTCTTGAGCACCGGAACGATCGCGTCGGCGAAAGGGCCCAACAGCACCTCGTCAATCCAGACGAATTTCAATTTGCCCGGTGACGCGGATCTGCAGGCGCTGTCCGGAGTCAGCAATTTGACGCACGACGCCGCGATCCTCGAATTCAACTTCACGCCGACCTGCCACGATGTCCCAAGCTGCAACGTCACGTTCGAGTACGTGTTCGGGTCCGACGAGTACCACGAGTACGCGAACAGCGCGTACAATGATGTCTTCGCATTCTTCCTGACGGACACGATGGCCGGCACGACTAAGAATTACGCGCTTCTGCCAAACGTCGTGCCCGAGACGCCCGTTTCAATCAACACAGTCAACGGCGGCAACCCGCTCGGGTTCGACGCGAAACACCCGGAGTTCTTCCGATCGAACCGGACGGCAAGCGATCAGCCCGGCCCCTTGAACTTACAAGCCGATGGTTTGACAGTTCCCCTTCAGTTCAATGCGCCGGTGATCTCGGGGCATCCGTACCATATCAAGATCGGAATCGCCGATGTCACCGATGGCATCTACGATTCGATGGTCTTCATCAAGAGCGGAAGCTTCAAAGTGACGCACATCTGCCCGATCGTCGTGCAGTAGGATTGAGTCGCGTTGAAGGGCCCACTGGCCGTTCCCGGCGACACGCCGGGACGGCCAGTGCCGTCATGCTTGCGCGGATCGAAATCAGCGCATGCTGACCCGCCGCCGCGCGTCAACGACAAGCGGATCCGGCGAATCCGCATCCGCGCGCAGCGTGAGGAACTGCTCGTAGTTTTTCCTGGCTTCGACGGCTGATCCGACGCTTTCCTGAGCGCGTGCGAGCCAGTAGTACGCCGGTGGCAGGTAACGCAGCGTCGGCATGTCGTCGATGAACGCGTCGCTCGCCTCGCCGCGCCGCTTCAGACACCGCTCGAACTCCGCCAGCGCTTCGGCAGCATGGCTCGTCCCGGCCGCGAGATACGCCCTTCCGAGCAAATAGCGGCTGAACCACGAGTCGCGACGTTTCTGCGCATCGCTGAACGCCTCGATCGCATCGCCCAGCCGCCCCTGTTCGAGCGCAATTTCGCCTTGGATTTGTCGCGCGTACGCGGTCGTATGACGTTGCAGCTTCTTGTCGAGGTCGTTGGCAATCCGCGCAGCCTCGTCGTACTTGCGGGCATGTACCAGCACCCGGGCGGCGGGGTACAGAGTGCTCTCACGCGGACTGAGCTTCGCCGCCTGCTCGCTTGCCTCGATCGCCCGGTTACGATCGCCGATGGCGAGATACGCTTCGGCGAGGGCCACGTACTTGCGCGCCGTCGCATTCGAATCATTGCGCTTCACATCGGCGGCGAGGCCGTCGCGAAGCACACGAATCGCATCGCGATGCCGGCCCAAATACATCTCCAGGTCGGCGAGGCCGAGCTGCGCGAACGACCAGCCGAACGCACCCATCGCCGCGACGCCGGCATACGCCTCTCGGGCGCCGACGACATCGCCTTGCGCAAGCCTGGAGACGGCGATCGGGAGCCAGGCGTATTCGAGCGTCGGATTCTCCTGTCGCACGCGCGAGGCTTGCTCGATCGCGGTCGCAAACTCGCCGGCATACATCGAGTACATGGCGTAGTTGTAGCGCTGCAGCGAATTGCGAGGGTAAATCTCCAGCGCTTGACGCACCTGGGGAAGTGCGCGCGGTAAATCACCCGAGAGGACGTACGCCAGCGCGAGGCCGCCGTGCCCGCTGTCGTCGGCCGGATACAGCTTCACGAGCGTCTCGTAGGTCTCGATCGCCTTCTCGTAATTTCCAGCGACGTCCAGATAGTATTTGCCGAGCGTTCGATACTTCTCCCGCTCGGTCATGCGGTCCAGATGCTGCATCGCCATCTGGAAGCTGGCTTCCGCCTTGTCGCGCTGCTTGAAGTAATTTGCGTACACGCCGGCGATGCCCGCGTACGCCCGGCCGAACCGCGGATCGAGGTCGACGGCGCGCTGGTACTCCGGAAGCGCTTCCGTGTACTTGCCGGCGATCTGCAGCGCCTGTGCGCGCACATACGCGCTCATCGCGTCGAGCGACGCTGCGGTGACCGTCTCGGCATCCGCGAGCTTCGCCATCTCGGTCTTCGATTCGCCGAGCGCTTCTCGAATGCTTCCCGCCATCGACACGAACGCGCCGAGCACCTCCGCCTTGGCTCCGACGTTCTTGGTCGTCGTCGCGATCGGGTTGCCGCTCGCCGGATCGGTGGCGCTCACTTCGACGCGATACCCGCTGCCGCGTTTTTCGATCGCGCCGGCGACCAACACCTTGATTCCTTCGCGCCGCGCGATCAGTTGGCCGATGTCGCGGGTGATTCGACCGCCTTTTCCCGGCGCGAGCTCCGACGCAATCGCTCGCGCATCGGTCGTCTTGAACACGGTGACGTAGGACGCGTCTTCGAGCGCGATCGCCAACGTCTGCTCGGCCGCTCCGTCGAAAGCTGTCTCGCCGGTTCGGTTATCGAAATCGGTGACGAGAACGGGAACCGTTTCGTGCGCCTTTGCAGGAGTCACCAGACGGCGCGTCGTGAAATAGGTTCCGCCGAGCAGCATCAGCACAACCGCAACGGACGCCGCGACCATCGGTTTGGTCAGCCGTCTGGCGATCGGAATCAGCCCGCCCTCGTCGTCGAGCCGCGCGAGCGCTGCGTCGAGCTCGTTGATGGTCCGATACCGCGACGCGGCGTCCTTCTCCACGCAGCGCATGACGAGCGCTTCGAGCGGCGCCGGGATCGAGCCGTCCAGCGACCGGATCGGAACGAGACCTTCGTCGAATCGCTGCTTCATCGCGTCGACGCGCGCTTGCGGCGTCGCCGCCGCAACGAGCCGCGGACCGGTGAGCATCTCGTAGAGAATCAGCCCGAACGCGTAGATGTCGGCGCGACCGTCGACGGCGCCGCCGGTCGCCTGCTCGGGCGCCATGTACTCGAGCGTGCCGAGCACGCTGCCGGACGTCGCCTGATCGGTCGACGCCGAGATGCCGAAGTCCGTGATCAGCGCCTGCCGATCGTCGCCGCTGCCGCTGATCATGATGTTGGCGGGCTTCAGATCGCGGTGAACGACGCCGGCTTCGTGCGCCGCCTGTAGGCCGGCGGCAATCTGACGCGCGAAGCGTAACGCGTGCGCGACTGGCAACTTGCCGTCGCACCGCAGCGCTGTCGCGAGGTCGTGGCCCTGGATGTACGGCATCGTGATGTACTTGATGCCGTCGAGCTCCCCGATGTCGTGGATGCGGACGACGTGCTTGTGCGTCACCTGGCGGGCGAGGAGCAGTTCCTGCTTCAGCCGGTTCTCGGCCTCGGACGACGCGCCTTTCTGCGCATCGGTGCGGATCACCTTCAACGCGACCGCGACGCTGAGCTCGGCATCCCACGCCTGGTAGACGGCGCCCATGCCGCCGATGCCGAGCAGCTTGATGATGTGATGCCGCGGACCAAACGCCTGCCCGACCTTCAGCGGACCGGCTGCCTTCGGGCTCTCGATCCCGGTGGCGTCAACGGTCACTGCCACTTCGATGGTGGCACCCGGCGCCGCGACGGTGCCAAGGCCGGTCATTGCCCCGAAGATCGCCCCGGGCGGCAACCCGGTCGTATCGAACGGGACAACACCCGTCGCGATCGTGTTCTGCACGAGCGCGGCCCCGCAGGCCGGACATCGGCCGACGGAGACAGACGTCGACTCTCCGCAGTGGGGACAAAACATGGGCAAATTGCTGGTGTATCGCCAATTATGGCCGCGAGCCGTGTGACTGCCAAGCGGGATTTGATGCGACCCGCAAAACGGCCGGGGCGAGCTACCTCCGGCCTGGCTCGGTCCCTTCGCCGGCGTGATGGCGGACATCCTTGGCGGACACCATAAAAATGACGTCCTCGGCGATGTTCGTGGCATGGTCGCCGATTCGCTCCAGATGACGGGAAATCAGGATCAGGTCGAGTGCCGGCTCGATCGTGCCTGGGTCCTGGAGCATGTAGGTAATGAGCTCGCGGAAAATCTGCGTCTTCAGGTCATCGAGCACATCGTCCTCGTCGAGCACGCGCTGCGCGAGGATGGTGTCGCGCCGCACGAACGCATCGAGCGCGTCGCGCAGCATGCGTTGGGCGAACGAGGCCATTCGCGGGATGTCGATCAGCTTCTTGACCGGTGCGTGCGCGACGTACTGGCGCGAGGCCTCGGCGATGTTGATCGCGAGATCGCCGACGCGCTCGAGGTCGGTGTTGATCTTGACGGCCGCGACGATCGCCCGCAGATCGACGGCCATCGGCTGGTAGAGCGCCAGCAGCGTGAAGCAGCGGCCGTCGAGCTCGATGTGGAGCCTGTTCAATGGCTCGTCGCCGCCGATCACGCGATCGATCAAATCGCGATCGCGGTCGACCAGCCCTTTGACTGCCAGCCGCACCTGCTCTTCGGCGAGGCCGCCCATCTCGAGCAGCCGTCCCTTCAGATGCTCGAGTTCCTCCTGAAAATGACGGACGTGTTCGGTGGACGCCATTACCCGAATCTTCCGGTCACGTAATCTTCGG
The DNA here is from genome assembly GCA_003222395.1 of Acidobacteriota bacterium. Classification (GTDB taxonomy): domain Bacteria; phylum Acidobacteriota; class Vicinamibacteria; order Vicinamibacterales; family CAVVIG01; genus Gp6-AA45. The sequence goes on along the minus strand of QHWB01000035.1, from coordinate 216,159 downwards.
TCAGCTTTTGCGACGGCGCGGTGAAGATCTTGTTCGTCCGGTCGCACTCGATGAGCTTGCCGAGCCAGAAGAACGCCGTCACGTCCGAAACGCGGGCCGCCTGCTGCATGTTGTGCGTGACGATCACGATCGTGTACCGCGCCTTGAGCTGGTAGACGAGCTCCTCGATGCGCTGGGTGGCGATCGGATCGAGCGCTGACGCCGGTTCGTCCATCAGGAGGATGTCGGGCTCGACGGCGAGCGCGCGCGCGATGCAGAGACGTTGCTGCTGGCCGCCGGACAGCGCGAGCGCCGACGTATGCAGCCGATCCTTGACTTCGTCCCACAGCGCGGCCGATTTCAAGCTCGATTCGACACGTCCGCCGAGCTCCTCGCGCGACCGCGCGAGCCTGTTGATGCGCAAGCCGTACGCGACGTTCTCGAAGATCGATTTCGGGAACGGGTTCGACTTCTGGAACACCATGCCGACGCGGCGGCGCAGATCGACGGGATCCACCGACGGCGCGTAGATGTCCTGGCCGTCGATGCAGATGGATCCCTCGACGCGTGCGCCCGGAACGATGTCGTTCATGCGGTTGATCGAGCGCAGGAACGTCGACTTGCCGCAGCCGGATGGTCCGATGAGCGCGGTGACCTCGTGCGGCCGGATCTGAAGCGTCACGTTGTCGAGCACGCGGCGCGGGCCGTAATAGAAATGCATCTGCCGGACGTCGATCTTGGCGGCTGCCCCTGCGGGAACGAAGGCGGTCGGCGTCATTGTCGGCGTGGGCACCGGCGCGGCCATCTGGATCACGTCCCACGATACCGGTTGCGCGTAGTCGCTGTTTTTCAGCCGTGTAAAATTTGACTCCGGTTCGTATTTGCGAGGAGTGATGGCGCCGATGGTCGGCCGGCAGCGATCCGAATGGCGCCGTTGCTCACGGCGCTCCAACGTCGCCACGGCTTTGAAGATTCAGATCTGTGACGTTCTGTTCTAAATAACCGCGCGGGCTACGGCCCGCGCGCGTCAGCGCGTGACAGCCGTGAGCCGTTGCGAATCGCGAATGCACTGAGCAACTGGCGGCGGGGGTGGGGCCCCGCCGCGATAAGACAAGTGGGCCCCGCGATTAAAACAGTGCTAAGGTGTTGTCCGGTTTCGGATAATACCTTATCGTAATAAACTGCCGGGCCCAGCGCGACCAACCGGACCGCCATTGCATGGCCAGGCCCGCGGCACTTGAGTGCTCGGCATTCGTCGCGCGCCGTCCTTTCGTCGGATCCATTCAAGTCTGCCTTGCACGAAATCTTGAGCTTCCGCGTTCGTAGATGCTTGATCGGTCTGGGATTTGCGTGGGCGTGCCACCGCAGCAACCAAAACGGTTTCTTTCGAATTCGTTTGAACGCGCATCGCGCTGGCGTCTCGTGCTCTGCGGTTCCGCGATGATCAGAACCTGCACGCTTTTAGCCGGAGATCGAGCTCGTTGTTCCGCCCCGTCGTCGCGGCCGTCCTAGACATCAACGGTACCCGACCGCGGATGTTTTCGAGCCGCGCACGTCGCGAAGCGGGCACGTTACGAAAACTTCGACAGTTTTCGTAACTCGTCTGCTTTCGACGCCTGCAATCGCCGCTGCCTGACGGCGAGCCAGCGCGTGGCTCGCCCGGCGGACGCGGCGCATTCCGCGACTGCGTTTTCCGCCGGTGCGCGCTCGTGATCTTTTTTCGCCGCCGTGAAGTCGTCGCCGCCCAACGCCAACGAATTCTGATGCACCACGTACATGCGTAACCCGATGAACGCTGCCATCGTCGATCGCGACCTGAAACCGCACCGCGCGGCGTCGCCGGCGCCGAAGGTCCTGCTGTACTCGCACGACACCTTCGGCCTCGGCAACATCCGCCGCACGCTCCTGCTCGCCGAAGCGCTCGGCCAGGCGTATCCCTCGGCGTCGCTCCTCATCGTGACCGGATCGCCGATGATTCACGCCTTCCGCATCCCGCCGTGCACGGACTACATCAAGCTGCCGTGCCTGACGAGGTCCGACGCGGACCGGTACGAGCCGACATACCTGAGCACGGAGCGCGCGGAAGTCGCCGACATGCGGCGCGGCGTTCTCGAACGCGCCGTGCTGGGCTTCGCTCCGGATTTGATGATCGTCGACAAGCGCGCGGCGGGCATCGGCGGCGAGCTCCTCGAGCCGCTGAAGTCGCTCCGCCGCACGCATCCGGCGGCGAAGGTTGTGCTCGGCATTCGCGACATCCTGGACGCGCCGGCGCCGACGCGCCTGTCGTTGAGGCGCGCGCGCGACATGCGGACGATCGCGCGCTACTACGACGAGGTCTGGATTTATGGGGAGCGGTCGATTTTCGACGCGGTTGCGGAGTACAGGTTCCCGTCGGAGGTCGCGCAGAAGACGCGCTTCTGCGGCTACCTGAAACGGCCGACGCGCCGCATCGAGCCGCACGACGGCCCGCCGCGCGTCCTCGTCACGACCGGCGGCGGCGAAGACGGCACCGAGCTGATCGAAACGTACCTCGAGGGGCTGATCGCGTTACCACGGAGCGTCGCCCTCCGCACGACGATCGTATTCGGTCCGCAGATGGCGGCGAGCGACCAGCAGCGATTGCTGACGCGGTTCGGCGCGATCGCCGACGTCACGTTCCTCGATTTCGATCCCGATCTCTCGAGCCGCTACGCGTGGGCCGATGTCGTGGTCTGCATGGCCGGGTACAACACCGTGTGCGAGCTGCTGTCGACGGCCGTACGAGCCGTGCTGGTTCCGCGGAGCCGGCCTGTGGCCGAGCAGCTGCTGCGCGCGCGGCTGCTGGCCGCGCGCGGCCTGTTCGACATTGTCGAGCCCGACGCGCTCCGGCCCGACCGTCTGATCGAAGCGGTCCGGCGCAGCCTCGCACGGCCGCCGGCGCACGTTCCCGTCGATCTCGACGGGCTCCCGCGTATTCAGCAGCGCGTCGCTGCGCTGCTCGGGACCGTCACGCCATGAGGCCGCCCCGGCTCGCGGTCATCGTGAGCGGCTTTCCGCGCCGGTCGGAAACGTTTGCTCTCGCAGAGCTCGCCGCGCTCGACGACCGGGGCATGCTCGCCGCAGTGTTCAGCACGAAGCCGGGTGAAGACGGGCCGGCGCAGCCGGCAGTACGCAGCCTCCGTCACCGCGTACGCCAGTTGTTGGGCCCGCCGGCGGAACAGGCCGCCGACGCCAGACGGCGGCTCGACGCGACGCGGATCTCGGGCGTGCACGCGTACTTCGCGCACACCCCGGCCGTTGTCGCGTCCGATCTGGCGCGCGCGCTGGGCGTGCCGTTCGGCTTCAGCGTGCACGCCCGTGACGCGCGGAAAGTCGATCGGACGGAGCTGCACGATCGGGCGCGCCGCGCCGCCTGCGTCGTCGCGTGCAATGCCGACGTCGCCGCCGAGTTCGACGGCAGCGGCGCGCGCGTCGATCTGGTGCCGCACGGCGTCGACGTGCGGCGGTTCACCGGCGAACGGCGATCGCCCACCGGCGTTCTGAACATGCTTGCCGTCGGACGGCTGGTGGAGAAGAAAGGGTTTCACGTGCTGCTCGACGCGCTGTCGATGCTTCGGGTGCCGTGGCGCCTGCGCATCATCGGCGAAGGACCGGAGGGCGATCGCCTCGAGGCGCAGGCGCGCGCGCTCGGCGTCGCCGACAACGTCACGTTCTGCGGCGCGGCGACCCACGACGCGCTTCCGTACGAATATGCGCGTGCAGACGTGGTCGTCATCCCCTCGGTCTGCGATCGCGCCGGCGATCGCGACGGCCTGCCCAACGTCGTCCTCGAGGCGATGGCGAGCGGCGTGGCGGTGGTGGCGGCCGACATGGGCGCCATCGGTTCGGCCGTCCGTCATGGCGTCACGGGTTTGCTCGTGCCCACCGCCGACGCGCCGGCGCTGGCGGCGGCGCTGACGGAGGTGGCGTCCAGTCCCGACGCGCGTCAGCGTCTCGGCGCGGCCGGCCGCCATGTCGCGCTGCGCGAGTTCGACGACCGGTGCTGCACGCGCAGGCTCGCGTCGGTGCTCGGAGACGCGTATGCGTGAGCACGTCGCCTACGTCGTCAAAGGCTATCCACGTCTCTCCGAGCTGTTCATCGCAAGCGAGATCCACCGTCTCGAGCGGGCGGGACTCCGACTTCGACTGTTCGTGATCAAGTCCGGAGACGATGGACTCCGTCACCCGATCGTGGACCGCATCCACGCGGCGCCGGAGTATCTGCCGCAGACGGCTTCGGTTTCCGGAACGCCACTCCATCGGTGGCTGCGCACACATCTTCCGCTGTTCCTGCCGGCGCTTCGCAGAACGCTGATCCGGTGGCCGCGCGGTGTCGTTCGGGCGGCGCTCGCCGCGTTCGCGCAGGCCGTGCGCGCCCGCGACGGCGTCTGGTCCGCGCCGCGCAAGGTGTACGCGAAGGAATTCCTGCAAGCGGTCGCCCTGGCCGATCGCCTCCGCGACTCGCCGGAGGTGCGGCATCTGCACGCTCACTTCTGCCACGGTGCGGCGACCGTTGCATGGCTGGCGGCGATGATGTCGGCCCGGACGTTCTCGTTCACCGCTCATGCGAAGGACCTGTACACGCCGTCTCTCAATCCTGCCGGCCTGCTCCGGCGCAAGCTCGCCGCGGCGCGCTTCGCGGTCACGTGCACGGAAGCAAACCGTACGTTCCTTCAGCAGTTCGCGGGCAATACACCCGTGTTTCGCGTGTACCACGGGTTGAACGCCGAATTCGCGAACCTGATGAAACGCGAGCTCGCCTCGATCGATCGCCGTGCGCCGTCGCAGGTACTCCGCATCGTCGCCGTCGGTCGCCACGTGAACAAGAAAGGCTTCGACGTGCTCGTCGCAGCGTGTGCGGACCTGGTCGGGCGCGGCGTTGCGCTGGAGGCGTCGATCATCGGAGAGATGGACGACCAGACGGACGAAATCGCGGCGATGATTCGTTCCCGCGGGCTCGATCGTCGCGTGGCCCTGCACGGTCCGATGTCGCAGGACGACCTGCTGCGCGCGTACCGCACCGCGACCGCGTTCTGCCTCCCGTGCCGCGTCAGCGACGACGGCGATCGCGACGGCATTCCGAACGTGCTCGTCGAAGCGATGGCCAGCGGTCTGCCGGTCGTCACGACGAACGTGAGCGGAATTCCAGAGCTCGTCGAGCACGGCGTCAACGGCCTGCTGGTCGCGCCCGGCGACGTACGCGGCGTGGCCGACGCGCTGCTTCGGATCCATCGCGATGCCGGCCTTGCGGCGCGCCTCGCGGTCAACGCGCGTTCGGTCGTCGCGGAGCGATTCGACGGCGATCGGCTGATCGGCGAGCTTTTCACGCTGTTCAGGAGAGTCGCGTGACCCGGCGCACCGGACGCACGTGGCGCGACGTGATGCGCTGGTCGGCGCCGATTGCGCTCGAGCACCGGCGGCTGCTCGCGTCGGCGTACGCGTTTCGCGTTGCCGGCGTCGTGCTCGGCCTCGCCGCGCCGTGGCCGCTGAAGGTGATCATCGACAACGTGCTGTCGCGGCGACGGCTGCCTGGCGCGCTTGGCGCCGTTGGCCTTGGCAATGCCTCTCCGGAAGCGCTCGTGATCGCGATGGCGGCGGCGATCGTCGGCATCGCCGCGCTGCGCGCGCTCGTCGAGCTGCAGCACGCGAGCCGCAGCGCGCGGTTCCGGGAGCGGCTGAACGTCGAGGTGCGCGATCGGATGCTCGTGCACCTGCAGCTGCTCCCGCCGACGATCCGGACCACCCACCGCAGCGGCGAGCTGGCACTTCGCCTCGTCGGCGACGTCGATCAGTTCGTGAGGTTCCAGGCGCGGACGGTTCCCACGATCGTGGAATCGGTGCTGACGACGGCGGCGACGCTCGCGCTGATGCTGTGGCTGCAGCCGGCGCTCGCCGTGTTTGCGGTCGTGCTGCTCCCGGCGCTGGCGGCGATCGTTCGGGTGTACGGTGCGCGCCTGGGCCGCGCGTCGAGGGAGCGGCGGCGGCGCGAAGGCGAGGTTGCCGCGCTCGCGCAGGAAATCGTTCGCGGTCTACCGGTGATTCAGGCGCTCGGCGGAAACGATCACGCCCGGGAGCGATTCCGCCGCCTGAACGCGAACAGCCTCGAAGCGGGAGTCGCGGAGACGCGCGTGGCCGCGCAGATGGAGCGAACGATCCGCCTCGCGCACGGCGTCGCGACCGCGCTCCTGATTGCGGGCGGCGCGCTGCTGGTGTTGAAAGGACAGTTGACGCTCGGCGCGCTCACGGTGCTCGCGTCCTATCTCACACAACTGCTCAAGCCGGTCGAGCGGCTCAACGATCTCGCGGAAACGACATCGAAGGGCATGGCGGCCGGCGAGCGCCTGCTCGCGCTGCTCGAGCAGCGTCCCGCGATTCACGACCGACCGGACGCGGTCGCCATCGATCGATCGCGCGGACTGCTCGAACTGCGCGATGTGTGCTTCGAGTACGCGGGGCGGCGGCATGCGCCGGTCCTGCGTGGAGTGAATCTGAAGCTCGTGCCCGGAGAGCTGGCGGTGCTCGTCGGCGCGAGCGGCGCCGGCAAGAGCACGCTGCTCAGCCTCCTCGTGCGGTTGTTCGATCCGACGTCGGGCCAAATCCTCCTCGACGGGCGCCCGCTGCCATCCATCACCGTCCGATCGCTTCGGCAGCAGATCGCGTTGATGGCGCAGGACACGCATCTGTTCGCCGGTTCTCTGCGGGAGGCGTTGACGCCGACGGGCGAAAAGCTGGCCGACAAGGACGTCTGGAAGGCGCTCGCGTTCGTCGCGATGGAGGATTTCGTCCGCGCGATTCCCGGAACGCTCGACGCGATGCTCGGTGAAGACGGTGTGAACCTTTCGGGCGGCCAACGCCAGCGGCTGTCGCTCGCCCGCGCGCTGCTGCTCGATCGGCCGATCCTGCTGCTCGACGAGCCGACGTCGAATGTCGACGCCGACTCGGAGGCGGTGATCGCGTCAGCGCTCGGGCGGATGCGCGAGGGTCGCACGTGCCTCGCGATCACGCACCGGTTGTCGCTGTTCGACCACGCGGACGTCGTCTACCGGCTCGAAGACGGCCGGCTCGTCGCCTGCGGCGCCGGTCTTCGCCTGGTCGCTGGACAGGGGGCGCATGGTGCGTGAATCGTCGGTGGCCACGGCCGCGCCGCGCCGCGTGTTCTGCGTGTTCGAGCACAAATACCGCAGCCGCGCGGTGGCCGACGAGATCGTCTCCGGACGCTTTCCAATTCAGGGCAGGACGATCGAGCTCGGCGCCGAGCCGGACTGGATCGGGGCGATGCTTCCCGCCGATCGTGAGTGGCGGCTCGAATGGAGCAAGTTCTATTACGGCCTCGATCTCGCGACAGCCACCGAAGAGACAGGTCACGGCAAGTACGCGGTCGCATGGCAGCGGCTCGTCGATTCGTGGATTGCGCAGGTCCCGATCGACCACGATCCGAGCGACGTGATCGGCCGTCGCATCCAGAACTGGGTGTACGCATGGAGCCGCTTCGCCGACTGCGTCGATCTCGAATCGAGCGGGGCGGGTTTCGAGGCGCGCGTCGCTGCCAGCCTTCAGGCGCAGGTCGCATATCTCCGGCAACATCTCACGCGCGAACGCAACCACCGCACGCTCGAGCTGTATGCGTTGTTCATCGCGGCGCTCGCGCTGCCCGACATCGACGTCGACCGGGGCCTTCTGCGATTCGCGGTCGACGCTCTTTACGAGAATCTCGTCGCCGACGTGCTGCCCGACGGCGTTCAGCGAGAGCGATCGACGCATTACCACCACGTCGTGCTGCGATCGTTCGTCGGCCTGCTGGTGAACGCACGGCGATTTGGCATGTCGCTGCCGGGCGGCTTTGACGCCCGCGTCGAGCGCGCCTGCGCGTTCTCTCTTCACTGCCACAGGCCGGACGGCTCGATCCCCGCATTGTCGGACAGCGACAGCGGGAGCTATCTGGACTTGCTCGAAGCCGCGGGCGAGCTGTTCCAACGGACGGACTTCACGTACGTCGCGACGCGCGGCCGCCGCGGCGAGCGGCCTCGATCGACCTCGGCGAGCTTTCCCGACGGCGGGTACTTCATCCAGCGAAGCGGATGGGGTGGCGATACGCGCGCGATCACGGACGAGCGGTACCTGATCTTCGACTGCGGTGCGATTGGCGACGGCGGACATGGACACTACGACGCGCTCAACGTCGAGATTGCGGCGCAAGATGCGCCGTTGGTGATCGATCCGGGGCGCTACACGTACTGCGACGATCCGCCGCATTGGCGACGGTGGTTCAAAACGACCGCGGCGCACAACACGGTCACAGTCGACGGTCTCGACCAGACGCCGTATCGCCGTGGAAAACCAAAGGGCGACGTGGCGCGCGCGCGGCTGCGTCAACGGGCGACCGGAGCCGCGCTGGATCTGCTGTGGGGCGAGGTCGAGTCACCGCTGTACGGCGTGATCCACCGGCGTCGGATTCTGTTCGTTGCCAACGAATACTGGTTGATCGAAGACGAGCTCGACGCCGACGGCGTTCATCGCTATGACCTTCGATTTCATCTCACGTCGGACCAGCGGATCATCGCGCTGGACATCACACCGACTGGCTGGCGGGCGCTCACGCCGCGGGTCTCGCTGATCTTCGCCGGCGACGCAAACGCGCGCGTCGAATCCGGGTGGGTATCGGCGGAGTACGGCGTCAAGCGCGCCGCGCCGGTCGTCTCGTTCAGGCGCGACGGCGCCGGCCGCACACGGTTCGTCACGCTGGTCGCGCCGGTGGGCCCGGACAGCGAGCCGCCGCCCGATCTCCACGTTCGGTTCGATGCGCCGCTTGCGGTCGCCGACGTCACGTGCGGGTCGAATCGCGGCATTCACGATCGGATTGCGTGGACGCTCGACGGCACGGCGCGGCCGATTGGTGGCGGCGCGGGCGTCGCGATTGCGTCCTGGACTCGATGTTCCAGCGCGAGCTCACCGCAGGAAGTCATGCTGACGTCGGCCGACGTCGTGGACGTTGTGCTCGGCGGCCCGACCGCGAGCGAGGGAGCGGATCGATGATCGCGCCGACATCAACCGCTCTCGCGCCCGATCAGGCGCTGCCGCACCGCGACATCCTGCTCGACGCCGCATCGATGCGACCGGTTCTGTCGCGGCTCGGCGCGGCAGCGCTCGTGCGGATCGACTCGTGCTCGCTGATCCGCGTGAACTACCAGGTCGGGCGAAGCCTGCGCGCGCAGTTTCGTATCGAGACGGATGGCGCGTTCTACACCGTCGCCGCGCGGATGTTCCGCGGGGCGAAAAGCCTCGATGCGTATCAGCGCTCGCTCGGCAGCGCGCGCAACGTGGGACCGCTCAGCGGTGTCGCACTGGCCGACGACCTCGGGTCCGTATTTTGGGTCGTGCCGAACGATCGCAAGATCCATACGCTCGCCGCGGTGCTCGATCCGGCAACGCCGGTGCCGGGCGTCGAGACCGGACGCGAGATTCGCCGACGGCTCGTCGCGTACGCACCTGAGAAATCGGCGACGCTCGTCTGCGAAGGCGTCGACGGGATCCCCCTCGCGTACGCGAAGGTCGCGGCGGCGCAGCAGGCCTCGCGCGACTACGACACGTACGCGAGCCTGCACGCGCGGTTGGATCCGCGCGATCCGCGGCTGCGGCTGCCCTGCGCGCTCGAATATTCGGCGGCGCACAGAACCCTCTGGCTCGAAGCGGTCCACGGCAGACGAATGGCCGAAACGGCGGCCGACGACGAGATTGTCGAGATTGCCGATCTCGAACGGTTCGGCGCCGCCGTCGCGGCGTTTCACCGTCTTTCGGTGCCGCACGCGCCGCCGCTCGATCGCTTTTCGCCGGCGCATCTTCGAGACGACGCCGCGATCATCCGCACGATCCGTCCCGACGTGTCGAATGCAGTGGAGCATCTGGCCGCCCGGCTCATCGCCGCCGCCGTGCCTGACGCCGGGGCCGTGTGCCTGCACGGCGATCTGCATCCGAAGAACGCGATCGTGTGCGGGGATCGTGTGACCTTGATCGACGTCGAGGACGTCGCTCTCGGCGCGGCGGCGGCCGACATCGGCAGTCTGCTCGCGAGCCTCGTGTACCGCCGCGAAACAGGCCGGCTCTCGCGTGAGGCATACCGCGTCCGCGTCCAGGCATTCTTCGGGGGCTACGAGGCGGTTCGCCGTTTGCCGGCGACCTCCTCAATCCAGTGGCACACGGCTGCGGCGCTGCTCGTCGAGCGCGCCACGCGCGCCGTGACGCGCATCCGGCCGCTCGGCCTCGAGCACTTGCCGGCGCTCCTCTCGACCTCCGAACGGCTGCTCGATTTTCCGGTGGAAATCCAATGAAGCCGCGGCCCACGCTGTTGCTCTACTGTCAGCATTCTCTCGGGCTCGGACATCTGAAGCGCTGCTGGGCGCTCGCCGAACGGCTGTCGTCGGAATTCTGGGTCATCCTCGTCAGCGGCGGCGCGCCGCCCGGCGGCCTCGCACCGCCGAAGGGCATCGACGTCATCGAGCTTCCGCCGCTCGCGCAGGATGCCGACGGAGAGATCGTCGTGTTGAACGGCGCCGACTCGCTCGAAGACGTCCGCCGTGAACGCACGCGTCTTCTCGTTCAAACGTACCTGCAGGTTCGACCGGCGGTCGTCGTCATCGAGTTGTTTCCGTTCGGCCGCCGCAAATTCAAGGAGGAGTTGATTGCCCTGCTCGACGAGACGCGGCGATCGCCGCGGCCGATCGTCGCGACCAGCGTGCGCGATCTGCTCGTCGGCCGAGGCGCGGACCAGCAGAAGCACGACGACCGGGCGCGCGAGCTCGTCGATGCGTACTTCGACCTCGTGCTCGTCCACACGGACCCTCGATTCGCGACCCTCGACGAGACGTTTCGGCCGACGCACCGTTTGACGAAGCCGGTCTGCCACACCGGCTTCGTCGTTCCCGGGGCGCCGGCCGGCGTGTCGATCGCGCACGGAGACGGCATCCTCGTGTCGGGCGGTGGCGGCCGCTTCGCCGAGCGCCTGTATCTGTGTGCGATCGACGCGCACGATCGCCTCGGATCGACCGCGCCGCCGATGACGATCGTCGCCGGCCCCTTGTGTCCCGACGACGCGTACGCGCGCGTGCGGGAAGCGGCCGGACGCCGCCAATCGATCGACGTGTGGCGCACCGTTGCGGATCTGTGCGAAGCGATGCGCCGCGCCGCTGTGTCCGTCAGCCAGTGCGGCTACAACACCGCGCTCGACATCGTTCGCGCGGCCGTGCCGGCGCTGGTCGTGCCGTTCAACGACAACGGCGACAGCGAGCAAACCGACCGCGCGCAGCGGCTCGAGCGGCTCAATGCGGTCCGTATGTTCCGCGGGTCGCTCGAGAGCGGTGCGCTCGCGGAGGCGATTCGCGACGTCATGCGCTTCTCGCCGGCCCCGACGGAGCTCGATATGAACGGCGCCGAACGCACCAGCACCATGCTGCGCGTCGCGCTCGAGGAAAAGTGGCGCGGGCCTTTCAGGCCCGCGTCGGCGTCCCTGGAAGGGCCGCCCCACGTATGACGGCCTGGCTTGATCCGGTCCGCGCGGCCCTCGATCAGCGCACATCGCCGATCGCGATGTTCATCCGCGACGACGACGGCGGCTGGAACAACGAGCGTCTGTATCGTCTGCTCGACGTGACGCGGCGCCACGGCGTGCCGGTCGATCTCGCCGTCATTCCGGACGCCGTCGACGCGGCGCTGGCGCGCGAGCTGTGGCAACTCACCATGTGCGGCGAGCTCGTCGCCGTCCATCAGCACGGCCGAACCCACGTCAACCACGAGGCCGCGGGCCGGAAGAGCGAGTTCGGTCGGTCGCGGTCGGTCGCCGAACAATGGGACGACATCCATGCCGGACAGCGACGCCTGCACGCTCTATTGGGAGCGGCCGTCGATCCGATTTTCACGCCGCCGTGGAATCGCTGCACCGCCGTGACGGCCGCGTGCCTGGCTGCGCTCGGATTCGAGATGCTCTCTCGCGACGCGGACGCGGAGACGTTTGGCTTCGACGGGATCCGCGAGCTCCCCATTCATCTCGACTGGACCGGACGACGCGGCGTGGCGGCTGGCCCCGATGCGTGGGGCGACGCGATCGCCGCCCGCCTTCGCGCTGCCTCCGCGCCGGTCGGATTGATGCTCCATCACGCGGTGATGACGCGCGAGGATCGGACGTTGCTCGACGAGCTTCTTCGACTGCTTACCGGTCACGGCGCGGTGAAATTCAGCTCGATGGCTGCGATGGGAAGTTGTACATCCGCTCGAGGTGTGGTGTGAAACGGCTCGAAGCAAGTCTTCTCGCGGCGTCGATCCTCGCCGTTCCGGCGATCGCGCGCGCGCAGGCCGTCACGATGCAAGGAATCGTCGTCGACGACTCGGGAGGCGCGCTGCCGGGCGCAATGGTGGTCCTCGCATCGGCGCCGGGCGGCGCGCCGCGCGAGGCGACGACCGGTCCGACCGGCACCTTCATGTTTCCGAATGTGCTTCCCGGCGCCGCGACGATTCACGTCGAGCTGGCCGGATTCCTGCCGGCGGACATGCGCGTCACCGTTGGCGACGCGCGCGAACCGCTCACGATTCGGTTGAAGATCGGCTTCGACGAGGAGGTCACTGTGTCGGCGGAGGCGTCGGGCAGCGTGCTCGCGCCGACGAAGAATGCCGACGCGTTCGAGCTCGATCCGGAGACGATTCGCCGGCTGCCGACCGACGCGCAGGATCTCAAGGCGATCGTGGACAATTTCACCGCCGCGTCGCCGACCGGCGGCGTCTCCCTTGTCGTCGACGGCGTGGAGACCGACAGCGCCGCAGTGCCCGCCTCCGCGATCCACCGCCTCGTGATCAATCGGAATCCGTACTCCGTCGAGTTCAAGAGCCCGGGAAAGGCGCGCGTCGAGGTCGAAACGGAGCGTGGATCGCGCCGTTTCTATCACGGCAGCGGAGCGGTGTTCTTCCACGACTCCGCGCTGCAGGCGACCAACGCCTTCGCCGCTTCGAAGCCCGATCTTACGCGCGCGTTGAACGAAGGGACGCTCGGCGGTCCGCTTCTCGCGAAGGCGTGGTCGTTCTTCGTCAGCGCCCAGCACCTCATCGACGACGACAGCGCCATCGTCAACGCGCGCACGCCGGCCGGCCCCGTGTCGCAGAACGTCGCGACGCCGGAGCGCCGCAGCACCGTTCTCGGACGCGTCGATTTCCGCCACAACCAGACCGACGCGGTGACGCTGCGCTACGACCTGTTCGACGACACCGAGCGAAATCGCGGCGTCGGCGGGTTTCGCCTCGCCGAGCAGGCGTACCAGACGATCGAGCGGCGGCACCGCATCCAGGTCAACGACCACCGCGTTGTCGGCGGCGGGCTGAACGATTTCCGCGTCGAGGGCGCGAATACGCGGCGCGACGATGGCCGACCGGCACAGTCGCCGGCGCTGATCGTCGCCGGCGCGTTCGTCGGCGGTCCTGCGCAGGAAGCGTCGAGCAACCGATCGACGACGTTCCAGGCGCAGGATACGTTGGCGTTGACCGTTGCGGCTCACCCGGTCCGCATCGGCGGACGCGTCAAGTCGCGCTGGGGCGACGCGGGCGATGCGAGCAACTTCGGTGGCATCTATCGGTTTCAGTCGCTCGCCGACGTGTCGCTCGGCAGGCCGTTCCTTTTCTCGCGCCGCAGTGGTCCGAGCGAGGTCGCCTTCAGCGATGTCGAGGCCGACGTCTTCGCCGAGACGAACTTCAGGCCGACGGGCTCGGTGGGCGTGACGGCCGGCGTTCGGTACGACATCGAGCGGCACGTCGCGGACCGGAACAATGTCGCGCCGCGAATCACCGTGGCGTTCGCGCCGGGCGGCGGCCGAACCGTAATCCGGAGCGGCGTCGGGCTGTTCTACCAGTCGCTCCCGCAGGAAGCGCTCGGGCGATCGCTGCTCTTCGGTCCAACGGGTCTGCGCGAGATGGCGATGACCAATCCGTCGTACCCGGTGCCGCCGCCAGCCGGCGCGATGGCAGGCGGTCCGGCAGCGCAGTGGACGCTCGCCAATTCGCTGGAATTGCCACGAACGGCGCAGGCGAGCGCGAGCGTGGAGCGGCCGATCGGCGGGCGGAGCACCGTGACCGCGGAATACCTCCTTCTGCGGACCGCGCACGTGTTTCGCGCGCGCGACGTGAACGCCCCGTTGCCCGGATCGCTCCAGCGTCCCGATCCGTCGCGGCTGAACGTCTTCGAAATCCAGTCGACCGGCGAGAGCCGCACCGACGCGGTGACGGTCACGTTCAGAGGCCGATTCGCGGCGTTCCGCGGCACGGCGCAGTACACGCTCTCGAAGAGCATTGACGATGCGTCGGGCGTGTTCGCTCTGCCGGCCGACAGCGTCACCATGGCCGGCGAGCGCGGCCGGGCAGATTTCGACCGCCGTCACAGGCTGAACGTCGCAGGGACGTATGGATGGAAGAAGGATCGACTTCGGCTCGGCGCCGTCCTGACGGCGTACAGCGGCGCGCCGTTCAACATCACGCTCGGCAGCGATACCAATCACGATCTCGTCGTCAACGATCGCCCCGAAGGTGTCGGACGAAATACCGGGAGCGGGCCGGCGTTCGCGCAACTCGATTTGCGGTTTACCACAGTCTTCCGCGCGCCGCGACCGCCGTCCGAAGATCCCCAGTCAGCGAAACGTGAGCAGACCGACAATCTGGAGCTGACAATCGATCTGTTCAACGCGTTCGATCGCGTCAACCCGACGACGTACGTCGGAGTGATCACATCGCCGCTGTTCGGCCGCGCGAACATCGCGCGTGCGCCGCGCACGGCGCAGGTGTCGCTCCGGTATCGGTTCTGACGCCCGGTTCGTCCGACGCGCAGACTCGCTCGCCTGAAAGGCTCGCGCTACTGACTGCTTGAAAGGCTCGCGCTACTGACTGCCTGAAAGGCTCGCGCTACTGACTCGCTCGCCTGAAAGGCTCGCGCTACTGACGCCTGAAAGGCTCGCGCTACTGACTCGCTCGCCTGAAAGGCTCGCGCTACTGACTGCCTGAAAGGTTCGCGGTACTGACGCCTGAAAGGCTCACGCTACCGACCGCCTGGAAAGAGCGACCACGATGGCCTCACGTTCGTGTAGCGCGAGCCTTTCAGGCGAGCGGTTATCGTGCTAAGGCTGGTTCCGTGGGCTTCTCTGCGGGTTCGAGGTACGCGGCCACCTGGCGGCGCAGTTCGTCCTGGATCCGATCGATGGAGCGTCGGGCGTCGACGACACGGAAGTGGAACTCGTCGGCCATCGAGCTGTATTCGCGCAGCAGGCTTCGTTGATACGCGCGGAAGCTGTCGTAGATGTCGTCGCCGGTCTTCAGATCCATCCCCGATTCCCAGAAGTCCATCCCGCGCGATTCGAGGACGCGCCGGCTCAGCGTCTTCACGTCGATGTTCAGGTAGAACACGATGTGCGGCGCGATCGCAAAGCCATAAAGGTTCCGTAGCCACTGGCGATCGACGCCGCGGACGCCGGCGCGCGCGAGCGCGGTAAAGATGTAGCGATCCGACAGCACCACGAAACCGGCTTTCAGCGCCGGGATGATCTCCTTCTCCAGCCGATCGGCGAAGTCGGTCGCGTACAGCAGTACGAACGTCAGCTTGTTCAGCGTGTTGCTCGATTTGGCGATCTCAATCGTCGGCTGCATCAGAGGCGAACGCGTCCAGCCGGTTTCGACGACGCCGTAGCCTTTCACCTCGAGCCATTCACGAAGCAGCTGGATCTGCGTGGACCGGCCGACGCCGTCTGTCCCTTCCACCACGAAGAGCTTCCCCGGATAGCCGTCGATCGGAAGGTAGGGTATGGACCGGCCGTAATACCGCCCGGCCAGGCTCTGGCCGTTGGCGCCGGGCTGCTCCGACGCGGATGCGTCAGATGGATTCGTCATCGCTCATTTCGACGCTGCGGGTCATCTGGACCTGCTGCGAAACCAGCATACGGACCAGCCGCTGCTGATCCGTAATGCTGCCGGCGGCCTCGATCACCTGCAGGCCGAATTCCTGCACCAGATGATCGTACTCCTCCAGCACCTTGCCCTGAAACAGCTTGAAGCTCTCGACCGGGCTGGTGCTCCATCCCAAGTCCATGCCTGCCTCGTAAAACTTGAGCTTCATGCGACGCGCCAGGAGCCGGTCGACAGACACGTCGATGGGGACGCGAAAGTAAAGCGAGAGGTCGGGACGCACCGCGAAGCTGTACAGCTCGCGGACCCATTGCCGATCGACGCCCCGCGTGGCATCGCGCGCGAACGCGGTGTAGGCGTAGCGATCCGCCAGGACGACCATGCCGGCCTTCAGCGGCGGGATGATTTTGTACAGCAGCCGGTCAGCGAAGTCCGTCGCGTGCAGCAGGCTGAACGTCATCGGGGTGAGCGCGTTTTTCTTCTTGCCGGTCTTGGTCGCCGCCTTGACGAGGGCGGACGAGTTCCATTCGGTGACGAAGACGCGGTGTCCTTCTGCGCTCAACCACTTCGCCAGCAGCGCCAGCTGCGTCGTCTTGCCCGAGCCGTCGATGCCCTCGACGACGAACAGCTTGCCCGGATACTCGTGCGGTTGCGTGAGGTTGTTCAGCATAGGTGACGGAGCCGACCTCGATCCGGAGCGGCTTTCCTGTGAGACGTTCGAACGGCGCGGCGTGACGCATCGCGGTCCAGAGCTCCAGTTCCGCATCGCCCGCGGTGCGGATCTGCAGCAGATCGTCGTCGCCGCGGTCGTGCAGCTCGATCGTGCTGATGACCTGGGTGTGGCTGCGATCCAGGCTCTCGGCTAGGCGCACCAAGGCGGCGAGCGTGCGCACCGTGCGCCGCATCCGGCGTCCGAGTGTTCCGAACTCGTCATGGCGCCGCTTCGGCGCACCCTGACGGTGATAGCGCGCGATGAGCGCGATCGCTTCCACTTCTTCGGGCTCGAAACCGCGAAGGTCCCCGTTCTTGATCAGGTAGTACGAGTGTTTGTGATGGCGCTCGTAGCTGATATGGACGCCGAGATCGTGCAGGATCGACGCGTACTCCAGCCAATCGCGCTCGCGATCGGTCAGACCGTGAATCGCGCGCGTCTGATCGAAGAGGGCGACGGCGAGGCGCGCCACCTGATGCGCGTGGTCCGGCCAGAAGTTGCATCGCTCGGCTAGCTCGAAGACACTCCGGCGGCGCACGTCCGGATAGCGATCCGCCTGCGCGATCTGCTTCCGATGCTGCGCGATGTAATCGAGCACGAGCCCTTCACGCAGCGACAGGTCGCACAGCGTGAGCTCCTCTGCGCCGAGCCGACGGAGGATTTCGTCGACGAGCACCACGCCGGCGACGACGAGATCGGCACGCCGCGGTTCGAGGCCGGGCACGCGCAGCCGCTGCTCGAGCGTCATCGCGGCGAGTTCCTTGCGGAGGCGGCGTACCTGCTTCGCGGCGATGCGGCGATTGCGCAGCGCCGCGGCCTCGCCTCGCCGTTCCGAAGCCGAGACGACGGCGCCAACGCTGAGAATGGTGCCGGATGTGCCGATGACCCGGTCGGAGCCGGCGCGCGCGATCTGATCGAGGTATTTCCCGATTTCCGCGTTGATGTGGCGCACGAGCTTGCGTTCGTCGCGCGCCTCGATGGGATCGCTCTTGACGAAGCGTTCGGTCAGTCGGATGACGCCGAGCTTGAAGCTGCGTCCGAGGTCGATGGCGGTGCCGCTGCCGCGCGTGACTTCGACGCTGCCGCCGCCGATGTCGACGACGACGGCGATATCACGAGGGACGCCGACGCTGTACACGGCGGCGGAATGGATGAGCCGTGCTTCCTCCGTGCCGGAGATCACGCGAGGCCGAACGCCGGTTTCTCGATGGACTGTCTGCAGGAATTCGCCGCCGTTCTCCGCTTCGCGCACGGCGCTCGTCGCGACGGCTACCACATCTTCAACGCGGTGCGATTCGGCCAGACGCCTGAATTTGGACAGCACCTGGAGCGCGGCATGCATTGCCTCAGGCGTGAGCGCGCGACCGTCGAGACCGCCGGCGCCGAGGCGCACCATTTCCTTTTCGCGATCGATGATCTCGAAGGAAAGGTCCGGCCGTATTTGCACCACTATCATGTGGATAGAGTTGGTGCCGATGTCGATGGCCGCTATCCGCATGTGTCCACTATAATCACGGTTTCGGCGTGCGCCTAACGATGTCCGCTGGAACCGTCCGCTGCGAGCTTCTCCGCACCCGCGCCGACCGCTTCTCGCGAGCGCTTCGCGGCCTCGAACAGGGCGACGTGCGGGCGCTGCATCGGGCGCGCGTCGCAACCCGGCGGCTCCGTGAGATTCTGCCGATTCTGTGTATCGAGGGTCTAACAGCTCGCAAACTCATCCGCCGTCTCAAGAAAACGACGTTGCGTCTCGGAACCGTGCGCGAGCTCGACGTGCTGCTGCTCCTGATAGACGAGCTGCATGATTCTCGCCGCGAGCACGCAGCCGCGCTGGGCCGCGTCGCGGTGGCGGTCGCCAAGATGCGCGACGACGCGCGGAAGCAATTGCTCGGGCACGCATCGATGCGCGACCTGCGGCGCACGGCTCGGAAGCTCGACGACGTGGTCGCCGAGCTGGCCCGCGAAGACGAACAGCCAGGGAAGGCGCTGCGGTGGGCGATCGAGGCGCGCGTCGCCCGGCGCGCCGAGCGATCGGCGTCGGCGCTGCGCAGGGCGGGCGCCGTGTATCTTCCCGAACGGCTGCACGTCGTGCGGATCGCGGCGAAAAAGCTGCGATACAGCGTCGAGCTCGCCGCGGAGATCACGGCAAGCGATCGAGCGGCGGACGTGCGCGTCCTCCGTGCGGCGCAGAACGTGCTGGGCCGCATGCACGACATCCAAACGCTGATCGACCGCGTCCGCCAGGTTCAGGCGACGCTCGCGCCGCCGAGCGTCAACGTCTGGCGCGCGCTCGACGCGCTCCTGCGGTCGCTCGACGACGACTGCCGGCGCCTGCACGCGCGGTACATGCGCGCGCGGCCGAGACTCGAGGCGCTCGCGGACCGTCTGAGCGCGAACGATCGGGCGAGCGCGGCTGTCGCCGGTCCGAAGACGCGCGCGAAGCGCGGCGCCGCGGTGCCACGCGAGCGCCGCGCAGGCTAGACACCAGACGATGGCGGGTGGTTCCTTCGAGCTGTACCTGATTCGACACGCGATCGCCGAAGAGCGCGGCGAGAAGTGGCCGGACGACAACAAGCGGCCGCTCACCGAAGAGGGCATCGCGCGGATGCGCAAAGCGGCGCACGGGCTCGCGCGGGTCGGCGTGACGCTCGATGCCGTGCTGACGAGCCCGCTCGTGCGCGCACGTCAGACCGCGGAGATCGTCGCGGCGGCCAGCGATTCGAAACCGCCGCTTGTCAACGTCGAGTCGCTGACACCCGACGGCGGCTACGCCGCGATCGTCGCCGACCTCGAGAAGCACGCGCGCAAGGCGGTACGCATCGCGCTTGTCGGCCACGAGCCGCTGATGGGCGAGCTCGCCGCGCGCCTGATCGGATCGCGCCATCCGATCGAGTTCAAGAAAGGCGCGGTATGCCGAATCGATCTCGATTCGATTCCGCCGGCGGGCCCCGGCGATCTCCGCTGGATGCTCACACCCAAAATTCTGCGGCTGATTAAAAAATAACCAGCCCCCAGCCCCCAGCAACCAGAAAAGATCTACGCTCGCAGCCAGTCCGGTTGCCACTCCTTGACGCGCATCTTGATCTCTTTTTGCGTTGCGAGCTTTCCCTCGAGCACGTCGCGCACGAGCGCGGCGAGCTCGGCGTCGCTCGCGAAGCGCAGCGCGACGAGTTGACGGTGACTGAGCTCGGTGATGCGGTCGCGCAGCTCAGGCGGCAGACACTGCGCGAGGCGCTGCCGCATCTCGAGGCGGATGACGCGATCCTGCACCGTCAGCGTCTGGATGCGCGAAAGGAAGCCGAGCGCGAGCAGCGCGACTGCGACGATGAACGTCCACGCGAAATGCCGCGACGGCATGAGTACGACGTGCCGAAGTTCATTCAGGGAGTTGACTAAAAGCACCGGAATGACGAAGAAGTGAAACGGCGGCAGCAGTCGCGCATGGTTTTTGTAATTCTGAACGCGGTCGGCCATGGATTTTCCTCCTTGAGCGGTAACTGTACAGCCGACGCCGGCCGAAAAGATGATATTCTGCGAATGTTCTCACGGCTCTTCATGAAAGGATCGCCGTGCGCCGGAAGCTCGGAACAGTCGCGTGGGTTCTTGCCGGTCCGTTGATCGTCGTCGCGGCCGCCGCGGCGCCGGCGCCGGGCCTGTCGCAGTTCACCCCGTTCTCGAATAATCCGCGCAGCATCCTCGAGGGAAACTGGCAGTCGTGCCGTGAGGGCGACGGACAGTACTCCGAGCGCATCTACGACCACGTCGTCAACGGAAACCGGTTCGAGCTGCACATGGGACCGCGCCGCGAGTTCGCGCTCTTCAAGGGCGTGCAGGACGCGCACCGCGACCACGATTCGCCGGAAAACCTGTTGAAGCCGTACCGGGTGGCGCTCGACTCGGGTCGGGCGAAACAGCGCTGGGAGATTCCGTCGCTCAACGTGGTGTTCACGGCGACGCTGGCGGGCGGATCGCGTACGGACTGCGAGAGCTGGTTCGTCATTCTGAGCCCGATGGAGAAGACGTCGCACTAGCGGCATTCTCATCGAGCGCTTCGACTTCTCGCTCAATCATTGCCACCGAAGCCACCCGCAAAACACACCTAAAACGCGAAAACCACGAAACATTTTCGTGGTGTGCTGTGAATCCCCGAAATGGCGTGGACATCAATCGCGTTGTTGTAAGGTATCGCGTGACATGCGCACTCCCGCACTCGCCGCGTGCGCGGCGCTGACGATCTTCACCGTGATCGCGTCGTCGTACGGCGACGGCACGCCTTCGTCTCGACCGGGCGCCGTGGGCGGCGGCGTCACGCTGCTGCCGAACGGATGGAAGATCGCGCCGGCCGGGCGCCACGTCACCGTCGGTCATCTCCCGCTCGCGATGGCCGAATCGCCCGACGGCCGATCGTTGATGGTGGCCACCAACGGGTATGACAGGCCCGCCATCTCCGTTGTCGATCCGGATCAGCTGTACGTCCGCGCGTCGCTGCTGCTCGATCACGCCTGGCTCGGGCTGGCGTGGCACCCGGACGGCAAGCGGCTGTACGTCTCGGGCGCCGCTAACGGCACGATCCACGAGCTGCGCTGGAACGAAGGTCAGCTGACGCGGTCGGTCGATCTCGTGATCGGCCGTCCGTTCGAGCCGGCGATCCAGTGGGACGACATGATGAACCCGACGTCGCGAAATCTGATCGGCGGCCTCGCCGTCAGCCCGGATGGCAGCCGGCTCTTCGCCGTCGACGTCGTCGGCCAGACATTCAGCACGGTCGATCTCGCCAGCGGCCGCGTGGTGCGGACGGTTCAATTGCCCGCCGAGCCGTATACCTGCGTGGTGTCGCCCGACGGATCGACATTGTTCGTGTCGGTCTGGGGGGCCGCCGGCGTGATGCTGTTCGACACCTGGTCGCTCGATCCGATCGGTGAAATCGCGACCGGCGAACATCCAAACGCGATGGCGATCACCCGGGACGGCAAGCGGCTGTTCGTCGCGTGCGCGAACACGAACGCCGTCTGGGCGATCGACGTCGCCTCACGCCGCGCGTCCGAGCAGATCTCGGTCGCGATGTTTCCGAACGCGCCGCCCGGGTCGACGCCGAACCATGTGAGCCTGTCGCCCGGCGATCAGCGTCTGCTCGTCGCGAATGCCGACAACAACGTCGTCGCGGTCGTCGACGTCTCGAAGCCGGGGGCGAGCACCGTGAATGGGTTCGTTCCAACCGGCTGGTATCCGACGGCGGCCATGTACTCGCGCGACGGCCGTCAGCTGTTCGTGCTGAGCGGGAAGGGACTGACTTCGTCTCCCAATCCTCGCTTCGTCGATGCGCACAGCACCGTGCCGGGCGGCGAATCTCAGTACGTCGGCGCGATGCTCACCGGCACGTTGTCGGCGCTGCCGACTCCGGATCGCGGGGCACTCGAGACGCTGACGAAGATGGCGTACACCGTCACGGCGTATTCCGACGAGCACCGGCTCGCGCCCGCCGGCGCGCCCGCCGCATCGCCGATCCCGAAGCGCGTCGGCGACCCGTCGCCGATCAAGCACGTGTTCTACGTCGTCCGCGAGAACCGCACCTACGACCAGGTGCTCGGCGATCTCGATCGCGGCAACGGCGATCCGACGTTGACGCTGTTCGGCGAGTCGATCACGCCGAACGCGCACGCGCTCGCGCGCGAGTTCGGCGTCATCGACAACTTCTACGTCGACGCCGAGGTCAGCTACGACGGCCACGAGTTCTCGATGGCGGCGTACACGACCGACGTCGTCCAGAAGTTCTGGCCCGCCAACTACGCGCGGCGCGGGACGCCGTTTCTCGGCGAAGGTCAGGGCGGGAAGCGCAACAGGTACGGCGATCTCGCCGCGCCGGCCAACGGTTATCTCTGGGATGCCTGCATCCGGCAGAACGTGAGCGTGCGCAGCTACGGCGAGTTCGCGCAGTGGGCCGACGGCAAACGAGAGGATCGCCTCCGCGGCAAATTGAAAGCGGTCGCCTCCGTCCCCGGGCTCGAGGGGCGCATCAACGCCGATTACGCGCCGTGGGAGCTCGAGATTCCGGACAACCGGCGCGTCGACGTGTGGCTGAAGGAGTTCACCGCTCACGACGCCCGCGGCGCGGTGCCGGCGCTCTCGATTCTCAGGCTCGGCGGCGATCACACGCTCGGCACGCGCGCCGGCCGGCCGACGCCGCGCGCGATGGTCGCGGAAAACGATCTCGCGGTCGGCCGCGTCGTCGAGGCGATTTCAAAGAGCCGCGTCTGGAACGACTCGGCGATCTTCGTCGTGGAAGACGACGCGCAGAACGGACCGGATCACGTCGACGCGCATCGATCGATTGCCATCGTCATCAGCCCGTTCTCGCACCGGCGCGTCGTCGACGGCACGATGTACACGACGTCGGGCGTCCTGAGGACGATCGAGCTGATTCTCGGTCTGCCGCCGATGAGCCAGTACGACGCGGCAGCGACGCCGATGTACAACGCGTTTCAGGCGACGCCGGTCGCGACGCCGTTCGTCCAGATCGCGCCCCGCGCGCCGATCGATGAGAAGAATCTGCCGACGGCCTGGGGCGCAGACGCATCGCTGCGCATGGATTTCAGCGAGCCCGATCGGGCGCCCGAGCGCGAGCTGACCGAGATCATCTGGCGATCGGTGAGAGGACCGGCGGCGGAAGTTCCGCCGCCGGTTCGGAGTGGATTCGTCCACCGTGCCGACGCGGACGACGACGACAGGTAGCGCGAGGCTTTTAGCCGAGCGAGCTTTCAGCCGAGCCATTCCGTCAGCCGCCAGACCGTCGCCGAGCGACACGGTCAGCCGAGCCGCGACGCTCGCCTAAAAGGCTCGCGCTACGCTGTGGTTACCACTGAACTTTCACCCCAATCTGCACCTGACGCGGATCGTAGGTCGACGTGATCGTGCCGAATCCGCCGGCGCTCCGATTGCCATTGGGCGGCGTGAAGTTGACGCGATCGAACAGATTGAACGCTTCGACGCGCAGCTCGACACGCGACTCGCCGGCAATCCGCACGCGCTTGACCGCGGCGAGATCGATCGACCAGAAGTTCGGCCCGCGGACCGTGTTGCGCCCGGCGTTCCCGAACGGCTGGCTCGGATTGGTCGGAATGACGACGCAGTCCTTGTTGAACCAGTTGGTGATCGACTGCGATCCGGATGCGGCGTACGGATCGCATGTGACGTTCGGCCGGTAGTTGTTCGCGCCGCGGAAATCCTGCTGGATGCCCGACACCTGAAATGCCGCCGCGGGCGAGTAGACGAGCGTCACCGGTTCGCCGGGCGTCACGGTGTTGATGCCGGCGAGCTCCCAGCCGCCGACGATCGCATCGAGCGCCGGCGACATGTTGGCGCCCCACGCGCGCCCGCGTCCGATCGGCAGCGACCAGACGAAGCTCGTCGTGCTGTTGTACGGCTGGTTGTACGCGCCGATGCCGTATTCCGCGCCGAGGTTGTTGAAATCCTGCGGCCCCGGGAAATTGCCGTTCTGATTCTCGAGCGACTGCGCGCCGTTGTCCCTGGCCCTCGACAGCGTCAGCGAGCTGAGCATCGTGACGCTGCTGCGGAGCCTCCACTCGTATTTCAGCTGCAGCGCGTTGTAGCGCGATTTGCCGCCGTTGAATACGTAGGTGATGTCCGAGAACGTTGGAATCGGCCTCCGCGCCTGCAGCGGGATTGTGCCGGCCGCGTTGTTCGGACTCGCCTGGTTGTAGTTGCCGATGAGCACGAGGTCGTCGGCGGCGTTGCCGACGTAGGCGGCGTCGAACAACATGCTCGGTCCGAACTCGCGCTGCACCGATGCAAACCAGCTCTGCACGCGCCCCGAGTGGTAGTCGCGCGGGATGAACGAGATGTTCGCGGTCAGCGGGTTGAACGTCGATGGATCAGTCAGGCCAGCCGGATATCCCTGCTCGGTCGTGCGGAAGCTGGCGTCCGCCGGGTTCGTCTGATTCACGACGGCGTTGATCACCTGCGGACCGTTGATCGGCAGCAGGTCGGCGGCGCCGGTGCGCTGATTGTGAACGTAGCCGATGCCCCATCCGCCGCGGAGCACGGTCTTCGGCATCAGCGAGTACGCCAGTCCAAGCCGCGGTCCGAAGTTGTTGCGATCGGGATTGACGAGCGCGCGATCGCTGATCGATCCGTCCTTGGCGAGCAGCATCGTGCGCGACGCCGGATCGAAGTTCGAGAGCACGTTGTCCGCTTCCCACATCGGCGTCGCGTATTCGTACCGCAAGCCGAGGTTCACCGTCAGCTTGTCGTTCAGCCGCACATCGTCCTGCAGGTAGGTGAAATGCATCTGGCGGCGCATCTGCGCGACCAGCGCATTGCTCAACGCGTACTGCGCGCGCAGGCCGAGCATGAAGTCGGCGAGGTTGTAGATGTTGTTCGCCGCCGCGCCTGCGGGACGCGTGAACTGACCGGTGTAGCTGTCGCGGCCGTACAGCGGGTTGACGTCCATCACTTCGACGTCGATCTTCTGGAACTCGTATCCCGCCTTCAGCGACTGCCGTCCCATCGTCCAGGTGTAGTTCAGCTTCGGGTTCCACACCGTCGGGTACTGCCACTGCGGGTTCGTCGCCTGGCGACCGAGATCCGAGTAACCCGTAATGAGTTGGGTGGGCAGGCCGCCGCTGATGCGCGCATCGGTCGGCAGCCCCGAGATCCCGAAGGCGTCGAGCGCGCTCGTCGATCCAAGCGCCGGCGGATTTTTTCCTGCCTGCGTGTTCGACCAGCCGAAGCGGACCTCGAGCAGTGACCGATCGGACGGGGTATAGGTCGCGCCGGCGACCAGCTGCTTGTTCCGCGCGTAGATCGTGCCGTTGCCCGCGCCGCCCGACGGCAGCGGCAGCAGCGCCTGATCGATCGTTTCGAGATCGCGCCAGCCGTAGCGCCCGAACATCGACGTCGTCGGGCTGATCTGCAGATCGATCTTGCCCCCCGCCTTGTTCGAGTGGTTCGTGAAGTCCTGAAGGATCGAGTAGTTGTTGGCTGCGCCGGGAAGATTCGGATCGGGCAGGCCGCTGAGCACCTTGCGCGCCAAGCCGGTCATCGGAATCGAGGTGCCGGCGGCGAACACCACGCCGGTCCGCGGATCGCGAATGTCGAGGGGCAGCACGCCCGATTTCTGCGCAGCGGCTGGAATCGTTCCAAAGGACGTGACCTTGCGATCCTGGCGGAACCCTTCGTAGTCGCCGAAGAAGAACGCCTTGTTGCGCACGAGGGGTCCGCCGACGACGCCGCCGAACTGATTGCGCTGGAGCGGCGGCTTCTCACCCGACGGCGGCGTGAAGTAGCCGCTCGCGTTCAAGGTGGTGTTCCGGTTGAACTCCCACGCGTCGCCGTGCAGCTGGTTCGTGCCGCTCTTGTACGACACGTTCACCGTCGCGCCGGCCGCGCGCCCGTATTCGGCGCTCTGATTGTTGGTGACGACGCGGAACTCGCCGACCGCGTCCGGCGGCGGCTGCATCACCTGGTTCGAGAAGCCCTGATTGCTGGTGCCGTACGCGTTGTTGTCGACGCCGTCGATCAGGAAGTTGTTGAAGACGCTGCGGAGGCCGTTCACGTTGAACGCGCCCTCGCGCGGCGTGCCGTTCGTGCTGCGGTTCAGCGCTGACTGGCGGACGCCGGTGGTCAGCAGCGCGAGCGCCGAGTACTCGCGCCCGTTGAGCGGCAGCGCCTGCGTCTGCGCGCCCGTGATGACCTGCCCGCGCTGGCTCGTGTCGGTTTCGATGAGCGGCGAAATGCCGGTGACGAGAATCTGCTCGGAGATGGCGCCGACCGCCATCTGCAGATCGACGCGCTGCCGCGCCGCCACCTGCACCTGCACGTTGTCGGCGAGCGCGACGGCGAATCCGGATTTCTCCGCAGTCACGATGTAAACGCCCGGCCGTACCGTGACGAACTCGTACAGTCCTTCGCTGTTCGTCGTGCGCGTCACCGACACACCGGTGGCGGTGTTGGTCAGCGTGACTTTGGCGTCGGGAACGACGCCGCCGGATGCGTCGCGGACGACGCCGACGACGGTGGCGGTGTCAAATTGCGCACCCGCCGCAGCGGCGAATGCGAGCACAACGAGCACGACCAGAAAGAGTCGCAGCCTTCTCATCGGTTCACCTCGAACGAAGGAGAACGTACGTTACAGTCGGGATGTAAATTCGGTTGATGCCGTCGATTCGCGCCGGACAGGTCGTCGCATTCTACCTCTGAAGTAACACGCAATTTACATCGGCGTAACGGGCGTGACGCGCGTGCCACGTAGCGTCACGGTATCGTGGCCGCATGAGACCGACGCGCCTGGCTGGGTCCCTCGCTCTCGTGATGATGTGTTCGGTTCGGTTGGCTTCAGCTCAAATCACTCCCGCAGCTGGTTATACCCCGCCCGACGACACGCCCTCGATCAGGGTCGGGGCGGTCATCTATATGGACTACACCTACCAGCAGAGTCCTGAGACGACCGACGCCGACGGCAACACCGTCAATCCGAGCAGCTTCAACGTCACCCGCAGCTACATCAACATCACCGGCAACGTCTCGCACATCGTCGCGTTTCGCATCACGCCGGACGTCGTCCGCCAAAGCGCCCTGTTGAACGTCCCCGGCAGCAGCATCTCCAGCGACAGCCTCGTGTTCCGCATCAAGTACGCCTTCGCGCAGTTCAACCTCGACGATTGGATGGCCAAAGGCTCGTGGCTGCGATTCGGCATTCAGCAGACGCCGCTCCTCGATTACGAGGAGGGCATCTACCGTTACCGGTTCCAGGGGACGACGTTCACCGAGCGCGAGGGCTTCTACAACTCCGCCGACGCCGGCGCGTCGTTTCACTACAACTTCCCCTCGAACTACGGAGAGGCTCACGTCGGCGTGTTCAACGGCGAAGGCTACGCGAAGACCGATCCGAACGATCAGAAGGCAATCGAGATCCGCGGCACGGTGCGGCCGTTCGCCTCGGGCGCACCGATTCTGCGCGGCCTCCGCGTCACGGGGTTCTACTTCGGCGACAACTACATCAAGGACGCCGAGCGCACCCGCGCCGTCGGTCAGCTGACGTTCGAATCAACCTATCTCAACGCCGGCTTCGATGGCATCAAGGCGCACGACCAGACGTCGGTGACGAGGCCGGACGTGGAGGCGAGCGGATGGTCGTTCTGGGCGACGCCGAAAACGCCGCACGGGTGGGAAGCGCTGCTGCGGTACGACCAACTGCAGCCCGACTCGCGCGTCGACGGCCAGGTACGCAAACGCACGATCGTCGGTGTCGCGTACTGGTTCCCGCACCAGGGGGCGGTGTCGTCCGCGATCCTGCTCGATTACGACCGACAGACGTTCGACAACTTCACGCCTCCCACGGCGGCGCAGAAACGAATCGCCGTGCACGGGTTGATCAATTTCTAGGAGAGCAACATGACCACGATCAAGAGAGTCGGGCTTGCAGTCGCCTGCGCCTCGGCACTGGTCGCCGGCGCGTCGACCGCCGTTCAGATCAACGGCGCCGGCGCGACGTTCCCGTATCCGATCTACTCGAAGTGGTTCGCCGAGTACAACAAGCTCCACTCCGACGTGGCGATCAATTACCAGTCGATTGGATCGGGCGGCGGCGTCCAGCAAATCACGAAGCAGACGGTGTTCTTCGGCGCCAGCGATATGCCGATGACGGCGGAGCAATTGCAGTCGGCGCCCGGCAAGATCATGCACTTTCCGACGGTGCTCGGCGCCGTGGTTCCCGTGTACAACATTCCAAACGTGAACACCGAGCTCAAGTTCAGCGGCCCGATGCTCGCCGACATCTTCCTCGGCAAGATCACGAAATGGAATGACGGTGCGATCGCGAAGTTGAATCCCGGCGTATCGTTGCCCGGCACCGACATCACCGTCGTCCATCGCGCGGACGGATCCGGTACGACGTACATTTGGGTCGACTACTTGTCGAAGACGTCCGAGGAATTCAAGAAGAGGGTCGGCGTCAATTCGTCGGTCAACTGGCCCACGGGCGTCGGCGGGCGGGGCAACGAGCAGGTCGCCGCGCTCGTCAAGCAGACGCCGGGCGCTCTCGGGTATGTCGAACTGATTTACGCGCTGCAGAACAAGATCAGCTACGGTCCGGTGCAGAACATGTCGGGGGAGCTCGTCAAGGCATCCGTGGAATCGGTGACGGTCGCCGCGGCGGCTGCGGCCAAGCAGATGCCGCCCGACTTCCGCGTGTCGATCACGAACGCGCCGGGGAAGGGTGTGTACCCCATCTCGTCGTTCACGTGGCTCCTGCTGTACGAGAATCCCAAGGACAAGGCGCAGAGCCACGTCATGGTGGACTTCCTCAAGTGGGCGCTCGGCGACGGCCAGAAGTACTGCGCCGAGCTCGGATACGCGCCGCTGCCGCCCGACGTCGTGAAGCTCGAGCTGGCCGCGCTCGCTAACGTCAAAACCAGTTGACGTTCTGTTCTTGATACGCGCGAGCGGTTTACGCCGCGAGCGCGTCTGGCGCCGGGGTGGGCCCCCGGCGCACCAAAAAAATGACCGAACGATCGCGTGATTTGACCTTCCGAATCGGCACGGGCGCCGTCGCGCTCGTCGTCGTCCTGATCGTGTTCGCGATCGGCGTCGAGCTGACGCGCCAGTCGCTGCCGTCGATTCAGAAGTTCGGCTTCAGTTTCTGGCGCACCGAGATCTGGGATCCGGTCGCGGGCGAATTCGGCGCGCTCCCGTTCATCTGGGGCACGCTCTACTCGTCGGTCCTCGCGCTGCTCATCTCGACGCCGATCGCACTGGGCATCGCGGTGTTCATATCCGAGCTCTGTCCCGCCGTGCTGCGGCAGCCGCTCGTCTTCCTGACCGAGCTGCTCGCCGCCATTCCGTCGATCGTGTACGGGTTATGGGGGATCTTCGTCCTCGTTCCAGCCGTCCGGGCAATCGAGACGTCGATGCCAGACTCGCTGCGGCAGCTGCCGCTCTTCACGGGTCCGCCGCTGGGCCTCGGCATGCTGTCGGCCGCGCTGATTCTGTCGGTGATGGTCATTCCATTCACCTCGTCGGTGTCGCGCGAGGTGCTCCGATCGGTGCCGATCGCGCAGCGTGAGGGCGCCTACGCGCTCGGCGCGACGCGGTTCGAGGCGATCCGCGCCGCGCTCTACTACGCCCGCACCGGCATCATCGGCGCCATCATGCTCGGCTTCGGGCGCGCGCTCGGCGAGACGATGGCGGTCACGATGGTCATCGGCAACAACCCGCGGATCTCGACGTCGCTGTTCGCGCCGCAATACACGATGGCTGCGGTCATCGCGAACGAGTTCACGGAAGCGGCCGATCAGCTGTACCTGGCCGCGCTCGTCGAGACGGGTCTCGTCCTGTTCGTCATCACGTTGATGGTCAATTCGCTGTCGCGGCTCCTCATCTGGAGCATGACGCGGAGCCTGGCGCCGTTGCAGGAGGCGGCGGCGGCACCGGCGGGCGGGGCGGCGGCGTGACGCGCACGCGTCGCCGCAAGCTGCTGTCGTCGCTCTTCGTCGCCTTCTGCGGATCGGCAGTGGTCGTCGCGCTGACTCCGCTCGCCTTCGTGCTGTTCTTCGTCGTCTCGCAGGGCGCGCGCGCGGTCAACCTGGAATTCTTCACGCACATGCCGACGCCGGTCGGCGAAGCGGGCGGCGGCATGGCGAACGCGATCGTCGGCACGCTGATCCTGACGAGCCTGGCGGCGATGATAGCGGTTCCCATCGGCGTGATCAGCGGCGTCTATATGTCCGAATATGCCGGGACCCGGTTCGCAGCCCTCGTGCGGTTCGCCGCCGATACGCTGAACGGCGTTCCCTCGATCGTCATCGGTCTCTTCGCTTACGCCGTCGTCGTCGTGCCGTTCAAGCAGTTCAGCGCGCTCGCCGGAGGGTTCGCCCTCGGCACGATGATGATCCCGATCATCGCGAGGACGACGGAGGAGCTGCTCCTGCTCGTGCCCGGCTCGATGCGCGAAGGCGCGCTGGCGCTCGGCGCGACGCGCGCGCGCGCCGTCTTCAGCGTCGTGCTCCCGGCGGCGCTGCCGGGCATCATGACCGGCATCGTGCTCGCACTCGCGCGCATCGCGGGCGAGACGGCGCCGCTGCTGTTCACGGCGTTCAACAACCGTTTCTTCAACATCAGGCTCACGCAGCCACTCTCGTCGCTCACCGTCCAGGTGTTCACCTACGCCACGGGACCGTACGAGGACTGGCATCGCCAGGCGTGGGCCGGCGCCCTCGTGCTCGTGACGATAGTGTTCGCCTGCTCGCTGGCCGCACGCTTCGCGACGCGTCGGCTCGAGCGCATGCACGGCCGCGCGTAGCCGGTTATACTGAGAGTTCCGCATGTCACGCGTTCGCTGCCTGGCAAACGTCCTTATCGCTTCCTTGCTCATCGTCCCGGCTGCCGCCCGCGCGGCGCAGGCGCTCGATCCGGGCCGCCACGCGTCGGCGACCTCCAGCTTCAGCAAATCGGCCGACGTGCCCGACCCCGTCGTCATCGTACGCGACGTGTCGTGCACCGCGATTGACATCGACGCGCTGCTCCACCCGATCGCGCGGTCGGTCGTCGTGTTCGGCGATCGGCTGCCGGCGTTGCCGGATCCGCTCGACTTCGATTTCCTCCGCGGCCCGCCGTTCGCGATAACGCTCGGTTGAGAGCCGGCTCACCGCTCGCCTGAAAGACTCGCGCGACAGCGACCGTTGTAGCGGCGATGGCTTCAGCCGGATGCAGCGTAGCGCGAGCCTTTCAGGCGAGCGCACCAAAGCCTCTCTCCAACCGATCGTGGTTTTCAGCCGGATCGACGATCCGGCTTGGTTGCTGATGAAACGTGTCGTGCTCATCACCGCTGTCGAACGGCAGCCTGTACAACGCGCGGCATGCGGAAGCCTCGTTCCGCGCGCAGGCGCAGGATCAGGCGGTTCGCGATCTCGAAAATCGCGCGCGACGTCACCGTCGCGTGGCTCGACGCGCGCACCGCGTACCAGCGCCTCGACCTGACGAATCAACTGTTCGCGCAGGCATCCGACACGCTCGATCTCGCGCAGGCGCGCTACAACCTCGGGCTGAGCTCGATGGTCGAGCTGACGCAGGCGCAGTTGAACAAGACGCGTGCGGAGATCGAACAGGCGACCGCGCGATACGAGTATCAGCGCGCGCGGCCGCGCTGCGTTATCAGACCGGCACGCTGGGGAAGTGAACATGGCTGGGTTCGGAGTTCGAGGAGCCTATGACTGAATGCGAGTTGTGCGGCGGTCGACTGTCGGAGCTGGCGCGCACGCCAACCCGCGTCTGGCTTGGGTGCCGCAAGTGTCACAGGACGTGGAGCCAGGAGGCGGCAGTCCGGACCGGCGTCACGCCGCCGCCGGCGACCGGCGTGCCGAACGGCCTGACGCGGTGGATGTCGATGCTCACGGGCGCCGGCGTCGCGCTTGGTTCGGTCGGCGTGGCGCTGCTGTTGCGGCTGGCGCTCAAACCGGCGCTTGGCGACGCGAGTCCCTTCCTGCTGTTCACGCCCGCCGTCATGGCCGCGGCATTCTACGGCGGCATCTTTCCGGGCGTTCTCGCGACGCTGTCGGCGGCCGCGGTTGGCAGCCAGTTTTTTCTGCGCGCCGCCGCTCCGACGATTGAGACCTGGGACCGCGTGTTGCTGTTCCTGGTCGTCGGCGGGTTCATCACCGCGTCGAGCGCGCTCCTCAGGATGTCCCGCAGCCGGCTGGCGGAGGCTTTGTGGCAGGAGATGAAGGCCCGCGCCGTCGCAGAAGCCGCCGACCGCGCCAAGGACGATTTCCTCGCGCTCGTGTCGCACGAGCTCCGTACCCCGGCCGCCGTCGTGCTCGGATGGGCGAGCGCGATTCGACAGCACCGACCGGACGAGGCGACGCTCGATCAGGCGCTGGCAGCGATCGAGCGGAACGCGCGCGTGCAGAACCGGCTGGTCGATGACGTGCTCGACCATGGCCGCATCGCTACCGGCACGCTGCGGCTGGATCCCGAGACAATCGCGCTGTCGACGGTCATCGCCGCCGCGGTCGAACAGATCGCCGAGAGCGCCCGATCGAAGCAGCTGCACATCGAACGCTCGGGGGACGCCGAGGGCCTGATGGTGCGCGCCGATGCGGTGCGGCTGCAGCAGGTGTTTTCGAACCTGCTGTCGAATGCCGTCAAGTTCACGCCGCAGGGGGGGCGGATCACGATCGAGGTCGCTACCGAAGACGCCGGGGTGCGCGTCGTCGTGTCCGACACCGGCGCCGGCATCTCGCCCGACTTCCTTCCGTATCTGTTCGAGGCGTTCCGGCAGGACGCAACGACGGTGCGCCAATCGAAGCACGGACTTGGCCTCGGCCTCGCGTTGGCGCGACATCTCGTGGAGCGGCACGGCGGAACGCTTCAGGCATCGAGCGAGGGAGTCGGGCGCGGTGCGTCGTTCACAGTCACGCTCCCGCTCGAGCGGCGCCGCACGCCGGCGTGGTCGCCCGCGCAGCCAACCATTGGCCACACGACCGGCTCGGTGCATTAGAAATGCTCAGCGTCTGGGGAACTGATCGGGATTGTTCGTGAACAGCGCGTCGATGCCGAGATCGTACAGAAAATGCGCCATCTCGTCGCGGACGCTCGCGAACGTCGTCTTCTCGTCGGCGCGGAAGGTCCAGCACGTCACCGTGAGGCCCAGCGCGTGCGCCTGCTTTACCATCTCGGGATGCTGAGCGACCAGGCTCTTCTCGGGCGCGACGCCGGTCGCGAACGTCTTGATGACGCGCAGGCGCGGCTCCGAGACGTCGCCGTCGCGCTCGACGAGCAGCACGCGCGGAATCGACGGCAGCTCCTTCGCCACGCGCCGGACCGCTTCTTCGTCGAACGACTGGATGATGACGGGCGTCGTCTTCAGCGACTCCGGCTTGTCGAGGCCGTTCTTCCTGATCACGTCGACGAACAGCTTCACCTGATCGACGTGGCGCGACCGGTACAGCTCCGGCGACTTCAGCTCCGGGTACAAGCCCGCCTTGCCGCGAACGAGGTCGATTGCTTCCTGAAACGTCTGAATCCGCTGCCCGGCGAAGGCCGGCTTGAACCAGCTGCCGGCGTCGAGCCGCTTGATCTCCTCGAGCGTGAAGTCGTTCGCGAGCCACGGCTCGCGCTGCGGAAACACCTCGGCCGCATTCGTCGTTCGCTTCAGCGCGTCGTCGTGCAGGCAGATGAGCACACCGTCTTTCGTCACCGCGAGATCCGGCTCGACGAACTCCGCGTGCTGCTCCATGGCGAGCCGGTACGCGGCCGCCGTGTGTTCCGGCGCGTAGCCCGACGCGCCGCGATGCGCGATGAGCTGCTTGCGCGCTTGCGCGGCAGCGCCGGCCCATGCGAGGACGATCGTGACGAGGATGGCGAAGAGCAGCGGCGACAGCCGAAAAGAGAGCATCACGAACGCGGATTATAACGGGACGCGTAGCCCTCGCGCGCGATGAACGCGTCGACCTTCGCGCCGGACGGCGTCACGGATGTCGCGCACGCGGCCAGGCGGCTGATCGGCGGGATCGTCGACCGGCCAATCCTCGCGTTTCATGCCAGGCACGATCGGGCAGGGGCGATAGAAGCGTGCGGTTGCTGGTTGCTCGTTGCTGGTCAGCAAACCAGCAACAGAATTATCGAACCGCAAACCAATTGAAGTTGCCAACCCCTCCGGTCGCGCCGTTCGTATCCATCACGACGCGGATCACCTGCCTCCCGGCGCCGAGTGCGACGCCGCGCTTGCTGATCGTCGTCCATGCCTGCCACCCGCCCGTGTTCGGGATCGTGAGCGGACCGGTTTTGTCGACGCCATTCACCTCGATGTGAAAGGTGCCGCCGGCGCCGTTCGACGCCACGCGGAGGTCGATCGTGAACGTGCCCGCGGTCGCGGCACTGATGGTGTAGTTCACCCACTCACCCGCTCTGACCCACCCGAGGTAATAGCCGCCGCCAGTATCGTTCGCGGCGGCGATGTCGACGTTGTCGGACCGGTACAAGCCGCCTTTGTTGCCGGGCGTCGTATCGTGATAGCCGACGCCCTCGCCGCCGGTATCGTAGTTCTCGAACTGCACGGTGAACCTCGGCGCGGGTGTTGACGCAGGCGTCGCGTTCAACGCAGCATCGAGCGCCGTGAAGTCGACGCCGACGTCCTTGGCGTCGGTGGACGCGTTCTTCGACAGGCTCGTCGCCACGAGGCGATAGTTCGCGGCGCCGATGTTGACGAAATCGGCCTGCCACTGCGCCATCGTCGGGAAATCGTTGCCGGTCGGATACTGCGTGGCCGCCGCGCCGCCGAACGCGTTGCGCGCGACGATCGCGTTCGGTGTGTAGAAGCGGAGGCCCGCCGATCCTTCGCCGACCGCATCGCCGAACACGCCGTACGCGTTGTCGCGCAGCAGGTTGTTCGTCAGCTGGAATCCGTAGATCTGGACCGTGGACGTCGGCGTGTAGCCGCCGTAGATCAGGATCGTCGCGCTGCCGTTGTTATCGACCGTGTTGTGATCGATGGTGACGTTCCTCGGTCCGCTGCCGATGATCGCGAACCGCGCGGCCGCCGCACCGTTCGGTATCGACCACGCCGTCGATACGTCGTAGAACAGGTTGTTGCTGATCGTGATGTCGCTCGTCTGCTGGCTCGGCCGTCCGTCGTCGTACCCGCTGATACTGAAGCCGCCAGCGACGTGTCGCATGATGTTGTTCCTGAACACGACGTTGCGCACGATCGTCCACGGCGCCGTGCCCTCCTGGTTGCGCGGGGTGAACAGCACGGCGTAGCCCTGCTGCGCCGCGACCCAGCTGTTCTCGATCACGTTGCCTTCGACCACCACGTTCTGCGCGTTTTTGAACTCGACGAGGTTCTTCACGGTCCACGACTGCATGATCCACGACGTCGGCTTCGTGATGTAGTTGCGCCGGATCGTGATGCCGGTCGCGACGAGGTTCGGAATCGACGGATCGGCGCCGCCGAACATGATGTTCTCGCCGGCGCCCTTCGAGGTAGTTGTTCTCGATGAGAAACGGGCCGGGACCGTTCCAGCTGCCGAATCGCGGGTCCGTTCGCATCCGATCGGATCCTGGCGAGCAGCGGCGCATAGTTCGGCGTCATGCGCGTACCGGCCGGGGGCAGCGATGCGTCGGGTGTGGACGATCGGATCGTGATGTAGCTGGTGCCGCCCTTCGCCGGCAGCTCGTAGTTCCCGGTGAACGTCGCGCCGGCTTGCAGCACGATCGTGTCGCCAGGGACGGCGGCTCTGATGGCGGCCTGCAGATCGCCTCCACTGTTGACCATAATCGTCGCGGCGCCACTCGCGCGCGGGGCGAGCAGAGCTGCGGCTAGACACAACACGACAGACGAGGTACGCCTCGAAGGAATGCTCCTGTTGAACCTGACGGGTTGTGTCCTAGGAACGGCAAGGTGCGCGCCACGAGAGAGTCCGATCGATTTGCAGCCTGTTCTCGTGGGAGAGCGCTCGAGGCGACGGTTGTGATGCGGGAGGCTACTGAACCGTTTGGAAATACCTGCCCGTTCGACTCGAATGCTTCGACTTTCGAGGTGGGCCCGTCGAATCGCTGAGCTCGGTTCTCAGTCGATCAGACGTGGGTGCCCGCCCGGATGACGCCGTCCTTCGGTACGATGACGACGCCGTTGCGGATGTAGTAGCCGTCGCCGTCGGCCTCGTCGACGCTGCGTTCGTTCACGAGCCGCGCACCGTCGCCGATTCGCGCGTTCTTGTCAACGATGACGCGGTCGAGCACGACTTCGCGGCCGATTCCGAGGCGCGGATGTTCGCCCCGAACCGTCGCGTCGTCGTCTGCCTCGTAGAAGTCGGCGCCGAGCAGGACGGACCGCCTGATCGTGGACCCGTTCTGGACGTTGGTGCGGATGCCCACAATCGACTGCTCGACGGTGCACCGATCGAGGTAACAGCCTTCGGCGACGATGGCGCCGCGGATGGCGCAGTCGGCGAAGCGCGCGGCCGGAAGAAACCGGGGGTGCGTGTAGATCGGCCGCCGCGGATCATAGAACGTGAACGGCGCGCCCGGCTGCGTGAGCATGACGTTCGCGTCGTAGAACGACGCGATCGTCCCGACGTCGGCCCAGTACCCGCGGAAGAGATACGAGTTCACGCGGTATCGTCCGAGCGCGCACGGGATGATCTCCTTGCCGAAATCGGTGGCGCCGTCGCCCGACAAGAGATCGACCAGAACGTCGCGCGAGAACACGTAGATGCCCATCGACGCCATGAACGGCCGGTCCGGCGTGTGGCCGGCGAACGTGGCACCGGCCGGAATGCTGCGGCCAATCTCGTCGAGGCGGTCGCGCTTCGGCTTTTCCTCGAACGCGACGATCTGCCCGCCTCGATCGAAGCGAAAGATGCCCATTGCCGACGCGTCCTCGATGCCGACCGGCTGCGCCGCGATCGTGATGTCCGCGCGGCGATCGCAGTGCGCGTCGACCAGCTCGCTGTAATTCATCCGGTACAGGTGATCGCCGGCGAGAATCAGGTAGTAGTCGGCGTCGTAGCGGGTGAAGTGGCGCATCGCCTGCCGCACGGCATCCGCCGTGCCCTGATACCAATTCGGATTGTCCGGCGTCTGTTCGGCCGCGAGGATCTCGACGAAGCCGTGGCTGAAGAGGTCCATGCGGTACGTCTGCGCGATATGGCGGTTGAGTGACGCGGAGTTGAATTGCGTGAGTACAAAAATGCGACGGATGTCAGCATGCAGACAGTTGCTGATCGGAATGTCAATCAACCGATACTGCCCGCCGATCGGCACGGCCGGCTTCGATCGATGGTGTGTGAGCGGAAAGAGGCGAGTGCCCTGACCGCCCCCGAGGATGAGCGCCAGCACTTCGTTGTTCACGGCGATCGCGGTACGCAAAGGGTACACCCGCTCGCCTAAAAGGCTCGCGCTACAGATGCCTAAAAGGCTCGCGCTACAGATGCCTAAAAGGCTCGCGCTACACGCGTAGCGCGAGGCTTTCAGCCGAGCGAAGGCGACGTGCCGACGGAGCGCGAGACCTCACCGAGCGAGACGCCGGCGTAAACGGATCTGCTACAATCCGCGGGTTTATGGCCTTCCGATTGATCCCGCGTGAGGAGAAGTTCTACAAGGACTTCCAGGCGCTCGCCGACGAGTTGAAAAAAGGTGCCGCGCTGCTCGAGGCGATGCTCGCGCCGGAGCGGCCGGTGTGGGACAAGGCCGACGAGATCAAGGAAGTCGAGCACAAATGCGACTTCCTCACGCACGAGGTCATCCAGCGCCTCAACCGCACCTTCGTCACGCCAATCGATCGCGAAGACATCCACGCGCTGGCGCGATCGCTCGACGACGTGATGGACGCGATCGACGCGTCGGCGGCGCTGATTCGTCTGTACCGGCTCGACAGCGTCCGCTACGGCGCCCGCGAGCTCGCGCACATCATCAGCGTGTCGACGCATCAGCTGCGGCTGGCGCTCGACGCGCTGGAGAATCACAGCGGCATCATCACGCACGCGGTGGAGATCAACCGGCTCGAGAACGAGGCCGACCGCACGCACCAGCAGGCGGTCAGCCGCCTGTTCGACGACGAGCGCGATCCGCTCCTCGTCATGAAATGGAAGGAGACGCTCGACTTCCTCGAAGACGCCACCGACCGCTGCGAAGACGTCGCCAACGTCCTCGAAGGCGTCGTGGTCAAGCACGGATAACGGCCATGCTGTTCGCCGTTGTCACCGGCCTCATCCTGGTCGCGCTGCTCTTCGACTACATCAACGGATTTCACGACGCCGCGAACTCGATCGCGACGGTGGTGTCGACGCGCGTGCTCTCGCCGGGCAAGGCGGTCATCTGGGCCGCGTTCTTCAATTTCGTCGCGGCGTTCACGTTCGGCACCGCCGTCGCGAAGACCGTCGGGTCGGGCATGATCGACATCAACGTCGTCAGCTTCGCGGTCATCCTGGCCGGTCTTCTCGGTGCGATCACGTGGGATCTGATCACGTGGTTTTACGGCCTGCCGACCAGTTCCTCGCACGCGCTCATCGGCGGCTACGCCGGCGCCGCGGTCGCCAAGGCAGGGTGGCTCGCGATCATTCCGGCGGGATGGACCAAGACGCTGCTCTTCATCGTGCTGTCGCCGCTCATCGGCATGCTGCTCGGGCTGTCGCTGATGACCTCGATCTTCTGGCTGTACCAGGGCATGCCGCCGTCGCGCGTCGATCGGTGGTTCCGACGCCTGCAGCTCCTCTCGGCGGCGTTCTTCAGTCTCAATCACGGCGCGAACGACGCGCAGAAGACGATGGGCATCATCGCCGGCGTGTTGTTCGCGGCCGGCTACATCCAGAAATTCGACATCCCGTTCTGGGTCGTGCTCGCGGCGCACACCGCCATCGGCCTCGGCACGCTCGCCGGCGGCTGGCGCATCATTCATACGATGGGATCGAAGATCACCAAGCTCCAGCCGGTAGGCGGCTTCGCTGCAGAGACCGGCGCGGCGCTGTCGATTCTGATCGCGACGCAAGCGGGCGTTCCCGTCAGCACGACGCACGCGATCACCGGATCGATCGTCGGCGTCGGCGCCACGCGGCGTCTCTCCGCGGTGCGGTGGGGGATCGCCGGACAAATCGTGTGGGCATGGCTGCTCACGATCCCCGCCGCATTTCTGATCGCGGCGGCAGCGTTCACGATCCTGCGCATCGCCGGCGCTCGATGACCGCCCCTGAGCCATGATCGCCTCTGTCCTCGCGGCTGCGATCGTGATGGCGCAATTCAGTCAGACCGCCACCGGCGGCCTGCGCATCACGTCGCCGACGCGCAGGGCATGCCGGCTCAGTGCGGCGTGGACGTGCGCAACCTGGCGAACCGGCTGAAACGTGATCAATTTCGCGGGCGTGTTCTCGGGCACGGCCGTCGGTCAGCCGCGCAGCGTCGCGGTCCGGATCAGAGCGGAATTCTGAGCCGCGCCCGCCGCGCGCGCATTCGCCGTGCGTGCCGGCGCAGCCGACGCAAGGCCGGCGCCGCCGCCGTGACGGTCGAGACGATTCCGCCGGCGCTCAGCGCAATGACCACCACATCCCACAGCGGGCGGTGATAGTAGAGGAAGGGAAAATCAAGACTGTGCAGGCCGTGGTACAGCCATCGGTTCACGCGGCTCCAGCGTTCCTCCTTCCTGGCGATCGTGCCGCGGTGCGGATCGAAATAGAGCCACGTCTGCTGCGGATCGTCATAGCGCACGCGCAGGATCGGCAGCGGCAATTCTCCGTCCCGATCGTAGTAATACGCGTCGTACGCGCGCAGCCACGTCGTGTCGACGACCGGCGTCGGCAGCATCGCGGCGCGCGCCGACTCGAGCAGCGCGGCTTCGGGGAGCTCGGTCATCGCCCCCCGCTCCGGCATGGCGAGCGAGATCATTCCGTTCCGAGGTTCTGCGACGAGATAAGGCTCGCCGCGGAACTGCACGATCTCGACGTCGCGCGGCTTCGAGGCGAGGGCATCGATCGCCGCACGCAGGCGCGGAATCGTGACGCCGTCGAGCGCGATCCGGCCGCCGGCGACCGCCTCGCGCTGATGCCGCGTCGGCGCGGTGCCCGGATGCCAGTCCCACGGGTCCATCGACAGCAGGCCGCTGAAGATCCAGCTGCACGTCGTGAGGCCGAACAGCAGTCCGGCGTAGTGATGCCAGTGCATCATCCCCGCGTACGGCGAATGCGCGTGTTTGCGCTTCAAGCGATACCGCGAGCTCGGCGAGTAGCGCCACACGCCCCAGATCAATCCGGTCGCGCACATCGCGCAGCCGGCGATCGACAGCCAGATGATCGACTGAGCCCACAGCGTCGCGTGCCGTCGGAACGGCGCGAAATACAGCCAGTGCAGCACCGCGCCGGCGTA
Organism: Acidobacteriota bacterium; assembly: GCA_003222395.1. Taxonomy (GTDB): domain Bacteria; phylum Acidobacteriota; class Vicinamibacteria; order Vicinamibacterales; family CAVVIG01; genus Gp6-AA45. Next base: position 175,670 of record QHWB01000035.1, on the reverse strand, counting down.
ACCCCATCGCCTGGCGCGAGCGGTCGTTCGCATGACCGGCTCGCCCGTCGCATCGGAGACGTAGACAACGGTTCGGTCCGCATCGTCGACCGCGAGGCGGTGCAGAGGAAACGCGGCGCGCGGCACACCGGTCAGCGTCCATTGATCGGGTTGCTCGAGAAGCGCGTCATAGCGTGTCCGAGGCGACGCGTCGCCGGCGAACGTGGCGGCGATCGCGACGGCGCGGCCGCGCTCGACGCCGTCGAGCATGTCGCCGCTGTCGGCGAACACGGTGACCGCTTCGCGTGCCGACGACAATCGGTACACGGGTCGTCCTTCGAGCGTCGACAGGTGTATCGCCGACGGAGCGACGCCGCCGATGCGAACGGCATCAGCCGGCGAAATGCGGATCGCCTCGGGTCGAATCGGCGTCAGCCGCGAAAGCCGGTCGGAGCGCCGCAGTTCCGGCATGCGCGCGTACATCATCACGATGCCGGACGCGAACCAGGCGAGGAACAGCAGACATCCGCCGATCCCGAGCCAGCGATGCGTATAGATCAGCGCGCGGCGCATTCGACGCCTATACTAACGGACCTGTGAAAGCGCTCGCTGCAATCGTCATGGTCGTCGTACTGACCGGGCCTCTCGGCGCCGACGACCTCGCACAGCTGAAGTTTCTGATTGGACGGTGGCAGGCGATCGACACCGCTGCCGGGGAGAGCGGCAGCTTCACGTTCGAACTGGCGGTGCAGGATCACGTGATGCTAAGGAGGAACGAAGCAATCTACGAAGCGACCAATCGACGTCCTTCGTCACGGCACGACGATCTGATGGCGATTTATTCGGAAGGCGGCTCGCTGAAAGCCGACTACTTCGACAACGAAGGGCACGTCATTCGCTACTCCGTGCAGCCACGCGGCGGCAACCGCGTCGTCTTCCTCAGCGACGCGAAGACGTCGGAGCCGCGTTATCGCCTGTCGTATTCGATCGGCGCGGACGGCGCTCTCACCGGTACCTTCGAAGTCGCCGCGCCCGGAAGCGGCGACGCGTTCAACCCGTACCTGTCGTGGCGCGCTCGCCGACGATAGCCGCGGGCGTCCACGAACACCCGACGAGCGATCCGTCGAACGTTATACTGCCCGCATGATCATCGATCCTGAGGAACACGAAGTCGATGCGCTGCTGGCGCGGCTGCCGGCCGTTGATCGCTGCGTGGTCGTCGAAGTCGGCTGCGGCGACGGCCGGCTGACGAGACGCTACAGCCGGCACGTCGGCACGGTGCTCGCTGTCGATCCCGATCAAGCGGCCCTTGCGGCGTTCCGAAAGGACGGCATTCCGGGCAATGTGGAGGTCCGCGAGATGCCGATCGATCGTCTCGCGCTGCCTGACGAATCGGTCGACGCCGTGCTGTTCTCGTGGGCGTTGTGATGAGTGCCCGCTGAGGGCATGGTCGATGCCCTGAATCGTGCACGTCGATGGCTGAAGGCGCCCTCCGGCCGCATCATCGACCTGCGTCCGGCCCATGTGGTCCCCGACGTCGAGCTCGGATTACCCGACGGTTCAATCGCGCATGTGGGCGGTCTCCTCGTCGACGACGAGCGGCGTCAGCGCCATCTGGCCGCCGACCTCGCGGTGTTGACGGTCGTTCGACGCAGACTCCTGTCGGTGACCGGCGAGCAGGAATTCTCCTTCTACCGCTACCCCGATTCCGCGGACGAGCTGCGCGATTACATCGCGACGAAATGGCAGCACACGCACCTCGATGCCGTCACGCATCGCCGCGCAGGGGAGATGATGCGCGCCGATCCGGGTGCGCGCCTGTGGCTGCGCGAGCAGGTCGCGATCAGGACCTTGCTGCCGGAAGCGCGATCGTGAACTTCGCACCGCCTTCGGGCCGATTCTCCGCGCGCACGTTTCCGCCGTGCAGCTCGACGAGGTGCTTCACGATTGCGAGGCCGAGCCCGGTGCCGCCCGGATCGCGCGCGCGCGACGCGTCGACGCGATAGAACCGCTCGAACAGCCGCGACAGGTCTTCTTCGGGAATGCCCGGCCCCCGATCGGAGACGGAAATTTCGACGCGATGGTCGACGCGGCGCGCGTCGACGAGGATCGTCGTCTGCGCCGGCGCGTACGTGACGGCGTTGGCGACGAGATTTCTCAGGGCGTCGTGCAGCTTTGCCGGATCGGCGCGCACCGATTCGGCGCCCGGCTCGATGCGCACGGCGAACCGCTGATGCCTCTCCACGGCAGCCGGCGTCACGTCTGCGACGACCGCGTCGGCGAGACCGCGGGTGTCGCACGAAACGAGCTCGAGCGGCTCCTGCCGCGCGTCGAGCCGGGCCAAGCGCAGCAGATCTTTGACCAGCCGCTCCATCCGCAGCGCGTGTCGTCCAATGACGTCGATGAACCGGCGGCTCTCCTCCGGAGTGGCGTTCCCATCCGTCAGCGCTTCGACGTAGCCGCGGATCGCGGTCAGCGGCGTTCGGAGCTCGTGCGACACGTTCGCGACGAAATCGCGGCGGATCTGATCGGCGCGGCGCAAATCGGTGATGTCGTGCAGCACCAGCACGACGCCGTGCTCGGCCGCGCCGGCGGCCGGCGCCGCGCGGGCGATGATCGTCCGCTGCGGGTCGCGCGGCGGCGAGAACTGCAGCGCGTCGGGCGTCCGGCCGAAGAGCACGGCCGCGACGAGCTCGACGACCGCCGGGAGGCGAAGCGTCTCGACGTACGGCCGGCCGATGCCGACTTCGTCGAGCTTCAGCATCTGCCGCGCGGCGTCGTTCACGAGCTGCAGCCGTGCGTGTGAATCCACGACGATGACGCCTTCCACCATGCCGGTGAGGATCGCTTCCATCCGCGATCGATCGCGCGCCTGCTCGGCGAGACGGCGGCCGACCTCCTGCACCGATCGATCGAGCGCGCGCGCCACGGCGCCGATCTCGTCGTCGCCGAAGCCGAGCGGCGCCGGCGTCAGGTCGCCGGACTGATACCGCCGGGCGACATCGGCGACGAGACGCACGCGCCGGCCGATGCGCTGCGAGATGACGAACGCGATGATCGAGGCGCCGACGAGCGCGAGCCCCAGAGCGGTCATCGTCGCGCTGAGCACCGCTTGCAGCTGATTCCCCACGTCGGTGAGCGGCAGCGCGACGCGCACGAACGCAATCGACGGGTGCTGCACCGGAACCGCGACGTACAGCATGTCCATCTTCAGCGTCGCGCTGTAGCGGCGGGCGCGGCCGAGGCCGGTCGCGCGCGCGTCGAGGACTTCCGGACGCCGCGCGTGGTTCTCCATCGCCGCGATTCCCTGGAGCGTCTCGAACGAATCGCCGACGACCGTGCCGTCGGGCGCAATGAAGGTCGTCCGCGCGCCGATCAACTGGCCGATGCGGTCGGCCTCGTCGTCGAGCTCCGGCACCGTCGAGAGCGGCGTCCCCCGCGCGATGAGTTCGGCGGCCAGCCGCGCCTCCGCCACGAGCGTGCTCTCGATGCGCCTGTCGATCTGCCGCCGCATCGTCGTCGCGAAGAGCGCGCCGGCGACGGTGAGCGCCAGTACCGCGGCCGACAGGGCGGCGACGAAGAACTTCGTCTGAAACGTCCTCATGCACGCGTCAGCGGCGCCGGGTCGACGAGCTTGTAGCCGAACTGCTTGACCGTCACCAGCGCTTCGGCGAGCAGCGGCAGCTTCTCGCGGAGGCGGCGGACGTGCACGTCCACTGTCCGTGTGCCGCCGGTATAGCGGTAGCCCCATACGTCGGTGAGCAGCACGTCGCGCGAGAGAACGCGCCCGCGATGCTGGAGCAGGTACTCGAGCAGCAGGAATTCCTTCGCCGTCAGCGTGACGTCGCGGCCGCCGGCCGACACGACGTGGCGGTCCGAATCGACCGAGATCGCGCCATAGGTCAGCGTCTTCGCAGGTGCGTCGCTCGCCTGGCGCTGCGCGCGCCGCAGCAGCGCGCGCACGCGGGCGACGAGCTCGTTCGGACTGAATGGCTTCGCAAGATAATCGTCGGCGCCGAGCTCGAGCCCGACGATCCGCTCCGACTCCTCGGCGCGCGCGGTCAGCATGATGAGTGGAATCGCGGCGGTCTTCTGGTCCGAGCGCAGACGCCGGCAGATCTCGAGACCGTCGACGTGCGGCAGCATCAGATCGAGCACCACCAGAGCAGGAGGATTCACCGCGATCATCTGCAGCGCGTCGCGACCCGATGCGGCGCGATCTGTCTCGAACGCGGCTTTCTCGAGGTAGCGCGCCACGAGCTCCGCGATGTCCGGATCGTCCTCGACGATCAGGATGCGCGCGGCCATCGTCGTCATTCTACCGATGAAGACGGCGGATGAGCCCAAAAGAGGTCAACGGTTTCCGTAATCAAACGAATTCCTTCGAAAATCGGCACGCTCGCCGGTGGCATCGCCCTTGGTCTGTACCCCGCTAGCGGAGGTGGATCATGAGGACGTTTTTCGCAGCGGTACTCGGCGTGATTGCGGTCGGCGTGATGCTGATCGCCTATGGGCTTCTGAGCCCCCGCGTCGCTGCGGCGCCCGGCGACATCGTGACGCTCGACTCGCGAGGCGTGGCGTACCAGACGGCGCGTCCGGTGTACGCGAGCGAGCGCGTCGCGGTGCCGGCAGATCCGTACGTCGACGCGCGCGACCCGCGCGCCTATCCGGCGTACGCGCCGGCTTCTGCGCGTCCGGCGTACGCGCCCGCGTCGGCGCGTCCCGTGTACGCGTCGCAGGCGCCGGCGGCTCCGCAGCGCCAGACGCGGCCGGTAATCAATGACGGCGCGCCGCGTCGTGACTGGAAGAAGACAGCGCTCGTCATCGGCGGATCGACGGCTGCCGGCGCCGGCCTCGGCGGTATCTTCGGCGGCAAGAAAGGCGCGCTCATCGGCGCCGCAATCGGCGGCGGCGGCAGCACGCTGTGGGAAGCGATTCATAAATAATCGCTGGGGCTGGGGGCTCTGGGCTGAGGGTTGGTTCGCTTCAGCTCCTAGCCCCCAGCCCCCAGCCCCGGCTACAATCGCAGTGATGCGTTTCTTCATCCTTCTTCTCGCCTTCACGCAAGCGTCTCCCAACCTGCAATTCCGCGGACCCGGATCTGCACACGCGACGATCGCCGCTTCACCCGCCGCGGTGACGGCGGCGCCAGGCGGCAAGGTGACGATTGGACTCGACGTCACGCCGAAGCCGGGCATTCACGTCTATGCGCCCGGCGCCAAGGATTTCATTCCAATCGAGCTCAAGCTCGATGCGCAGCCGGCCGTCAAAGCCGGCAAGGTCGTCTATCCGAAATCAGAGACGATGGAATTCGCGGACGAGAAGGTGCCGGTGTTTCAGAAGCCGTTCCGGCTGACGAACGACGTGACGATCGCCAGGTCTGCGAAGTCCGGATCGACGATCACGCTCGCCGGCAACGTGCACATCCAGGCGTGCGACGACAAGGTGTGCTTCCCGCCCGAGACGGTGCCGGTGAGTTGGACCGTGAACGTGAAGTGAAGTAGCGGGCTGCGCTACAGAATTCTTCCGACCAACGGATATCCCCAGAACAATCCGAGCGCTGTCGACACGCACCCGACGGCGAGCGACATCGCGCGGGCGACGCGGCGATGGGCGCCGAGGCGCGCGAGCGGCCAGCCGAGGACGCCGGACAGCATCGCCATCCCGAGCGTGGATCCCAACCCGAACACCATCATGTAGGTGAGCCGCGCGGCCGTGGTCGGCAGCGTCGCGAGTACGAGCGCCGTGAGCGCGCCGCTCCCCGCGAGGCCGTGCACGGCGCCGATGAGCAGCGGACGGCGGGCGAGCGTCCACGCGCCGATGTGGATGTGTGCCGGCGCGCCCGGATGCACGTGGACGCGATGCCCGTGATGATGCACGCGCGAGGGACCGGCCGGACCCTGCCGCGCGGCGAGATACATCGCGCGCAGCCCGAGGCCGACCAGCATCAGCGCGACGAACAACTCGAACAGATCCGACGCGTACGCCGGCATTTCCGCGCGCAGCACGACGAGCGCCGCGCCGACGGCGAGGAGCGACACCGTGTGTCCGAGTCCCCAGCACACACCGAGCAGCGCCGCCCTGTAGCCGCTCCGCTCGTCGCCGTGCGCGGCGACGAGCGTCGACACCGCGGCCAGATGATCCGGCTCGAGGGCGTGGCGCATCCCGAGCAACGAGCCGAGGCTCGAGCTCGTGACGAGTTCGAGAATGGGCATGAGCGTTTCTATTGTAGCGCACGGTTCATTGCGCGATGCTCGTTGCGCAGCCCTTGAGGGCTGCCGCCAGGCGTGGCGTTGCAGGCCTGAAGGCCTGCGCTACACGAGCGAGAGCGCGATGCCGCCGACGATACCGACGATCGTGGTCATCTGACAAAGAGCGTTCCGATATTGCGGCGCCGCAGCATGTCGTTGAACGTCGCGAGATCCTTGCTGATGACGGCGCCAAGATCGCTCTCCGCAGACGACACCTGACCGCTCAATTGCCTGTGGACCTCGAGCTGCTGATCGGTGGGCGCGAAGTCGCCGAGCTGCAGCGTGTCGGCCAGGTGCGCCAGCTTCTCGAGCAGCTGGCTCGGCATGCGCAGAAAATCCTGGCCGCGGCCGGTGGCGGTGATGTTGAACAGCTGTTCCTCGACCGCCACGACGCGCTTGTCGAGATCGTCGCCGGCGGCGATCAGTTCCTTGACCGCCGCGTCATCGCCGAGAAACGTTTTCAGATTCCCGATCTGCGCCCTGACGGCTTCTGCGCGGTTGATGAGCGCGGCGGTCCTGTTCATGTTCTCGCGCACTTCGCGAATCGTTTTCGTCTGCGCCTCGATGTCCGCTTCGCTACCCGCGCTGTTTGGATCTTTGCGAACCGTCAGCGTCTGCGATGCGGTCTGACCGGCGGCATCGAGCGTCACGGTGTACGTGCCCGGCGGCTCGAGCAGCGACAACCGGCTCGCGCCTGCCATCGCAAACTTCCGCGTGCCATCGGGGTTCATCTTGAAATCGACGGCGTACAACGGCCGCGTTCGCGGCTTCACCTCGGTCGACGGCTCGCCGCGCAGGTCCCACCAGACGCGATTCAGTCCGGCGCGCGGCTCCTTCACGTCGATCGTCCGGACGACTTGTCCGGCCTGATCCTTGACGACGATCTTGACTGCGGGCTTTGTGGCCGTTGTCCCCTTCGTGTCTTTTGCGTCCTTCGTATCCGTTGCATCCTTCGTGTCAGTGGGTGGCGCCGCCCTGAGCCAGAAGGTGATGGGCGCGCCGTCCGGCGGATTGACACCTTCGGTCGCATCGTCCGGCATCATCATCGGTTCGGTAATCGCGCGGAGCCGGAACGTCGCTCGAGGTTTGAAGACGTGCGCGTTGCCGGAGACAATCGCCGGCGTCAGTTCCCGCAGCGGCGTGATGTCGTCGAGGACGAAGAAGCCGCGTCCGTAGGTGGCGACCACCAGGTCGTTGAACTGTTCCTGAATCGTGATCCAATGCAGCGGCGCCCGCGGCAACCCGGCCTGCAGCGGCAGCCAATGCTCGCCGTCATCCACCGAGAAGTAGAGGCCGTTCTCGACGCCGAGGAACAGCAGCCCTTTGCGGATCGGATCCTCACGGACGCAGTGCGCGTAGCTGTGCACCGTGTGCGGCAGGTCGCCGGCGATCGATCGCCACGTGGCGCCATAATCAGCGGTTTTGTAGACGAACGGATCGCGGTTGTTCACCTGGTGGAGATCGACGGTGATGTAAGCCGTGCCCTTGTCGTGGCGGGACGGTTCGATGTTGCTCACCGTTCCCCACGCCGGCAGGTTGGGGATGTTTGCCGTCACGTTCGTCCAGCGCGCGCCGGCATCCCGAGTGACCTGCACCTGACCATCGTTGGTGCCCGCCCAGACGACGCCCTGCTCGGTCGGCGATTCGGCGATCGCGAACACGACGCCGGCGTACTCCACGCCGACGTTGTCGGGCGTGAGGCCGCCGGAGGTCTGCTGGCGCGATCGGTCGCCTCTTGTCAGATCGGGGCTGATCACCTGCCAGCTCTGACCGCCGTTGGTCGTGCGATGCACGTGCTGGCTGCCGGCATACACCGTGTTGTGATCGTGCGGCGACAGCGCGAGCGGGAACGTCCAGTTGAAGCGATACTTCACCGCGGCCGCGGGCGCGCCGACCGTCACTTCGGGCCAGATCTCGACCTCGCGCGCCTGCCGGGTCCGCTCGTCGAACCGTTCGACGGTGCCGCCCAGGCTGCCGAAACCGGTACCGGTCGCCCAGATGATGTTGTTGTCGACCGGGTCGGGAATCGCCCACCCGCTTTCGCCACCCGCGACCGAATGCCACGTGCCGCGCGGAATCGGACCGGCCTCGGCGTCCTCGGCCTGCTTGCCGATGCGGCTGTTGCTCGGCCCGCGCGTCGACGGTCCGTCCTGCCGGTTTCCGTAGACGTTGTACGGAACCTGGTTGTCGGTGGCGACGTGGTACATCTGCCCGACCGGCAGCTGCACGTGGTGCCAGCTCTTGCCGCGGTTCACCGACATGCTCAGGCCGTCGTCGTGCGCGACGATCATGCGGTCGCCGTTCGCTGGATCGATCCACATGTCGTGGTTGTCACCGCTCGGCGCGACCTTGCCCGTCAGGTCGATGCTCGACTGGCCGCCGTCGAGCGTCTTCGTGAATTCCGCTGCGAGGAAGTACGCCTCGTTCTCGTTGTCGGGCGCGACCGCGAAGCGCGTGTAGTAGTGCGTGCGGCCGCGAAGCCGCCGATCGGCGCTCACCATCTGCCAGTTCTCGCCGCCGTCCTCGCTGCGCCAGAGCGATCCGCTTTGCGTTGTTCGACCGTTGTCGGTCGGCATGCCGTCGCCGGTTTCGATGAGGGCATAGACGCGATTCGAATTCGTGCGCGCCACCTGCGCCGAGATCTTGCCGAGCGGCGCGCCGGGGAGTCCGTGTTCCGTCAGCCGCGTCCACGTCGTGCCGCCGTCTGCCGATCGAAACAGCCCGCTGCCTGAGCCGCCGCTCGTCCGGCCCCATGTGTGGATCTCCAGTTGCCACATGCCGGCGAAGAGCACGCGCGAATTGTTCGGATCCATGGCGATGTCCGAGCAGCCGGTGTTCTCGTCGACGAACAGCACGCGGTTCCACGTTCGGCCGCCGTCGGTCGTTCGGAAGACGCCGCGCTCCGGCTGCGGGCCGTACGCGTGGCCGAGCGCGCAGGCGAAGACGACGTCGGCGTTCTTCGCGTCGACGATCACGCGCGCGATGCGGCCGGTCCGATCGAGGCCCATGCGCGTCCACGATTTGCCGGCGTCGGTCGACTTGTAGATGCCATCGCCGATCGAGATGTTGCTTCGGATGAATGCCTCGCCGGTGCCGGCCCAGATCGTGTTCGGATCGCCGGGCGCAATCGCCAGCGCGCCAATCGACTGGACGTCCTGATCGTCGAAGATCGGATCCCAGTGGGCGCCGGCGTCGCCGGTTTTCCAGATGCCGCCCGAGGCCGCGCCGACGTAGAGGACGTTCGGATTGCCCGCAATCCCGGCGACCGCGATCACGCGATTGCCGACGGGTCCGATGTACCGGAACTTCAGCGCCTTGTCTGCGTCGGGCGTGAGACGCAGCGTCGATTGGGCGACGAGCGGGCGATCGGCAGCGGCGCCGAATACGCACACGAGGGCCGCCAAGATCGTCGTGCAGCGAGACATCAGAATCCTCCTGGGACGCGGGTGTTGTGATGCGATGCACATTTACCGGGCCGCGCGTCTCCCGTCAACCGATAATAAGCACGCGATGCGGCTGGCGCTGATTGCGGCGGGCGGAGCGCTCGGCTCCGTGAGCCGCTACCTGTTGTCGATGGCGGTGCTCCGAACGACCGGCTCCCTTTTTCCCGCCGGCACCTTCGTCGTCAACGTCGTCGGCTGCGTCGTGTTCGGCATGATCGCCGGCGCCGCCGAACAGCGCGTCCAGCTCGCCCCGGACCTCCGTCTGTTCCTGCTCGTCGGCGTCCTCGGGGGGTTCACCACTTTTTCGTCGTACGCCTTCGAAAGCGTCTCGTTGATCCGCGACGGCCAGTTCGTGTGGGCGTCGATCAACGTGGTCGGGCAAGTCGTTGCGGGCCTGATCGGGTTGGCGATCGCTTTTGCACTGATGCGGTAACGTTCTGTTCTAAGTATGCCCAAGCGCACCGCCTGCGGCCAAGCGTCAGGCGCGATAGCCTTGAGCCGTTGCAAGGCGCGTATGCGCCGAGCAACAGCGGCGGGGGGGTCCCGCGCCGTTAAAAAAAGCCGGTCCCCGCGTCGACGTTCTGTTCTAGATATGCCCGAGCGCTACGGCGCGAGGGCATCAGGCGCGGGGGGTGGGGCCCCCGCGCCATAAAAAAATGTCAATCCCAACTGAGGGCAAGCTCCTGCGGATCTTCGTCGGCGAGGCCGATCACTGGCACGGCAAGCCGTTGTACGAGGCCATCGTCCTCGAAGCGCGCAGGCGCGGCCTGGCCGGTGCGACGGTGATCAAGGGCTTCATGGGCTTCGGCGCGCACAGCCGCATTCACACGGCCAAGCTGCTCGAGCTGTCGCAGGACCTGCCGATCGTGGTCGAAATCGTCGACGCCCCGGAGAAGATCGAGGCGTTCATGCCGGATCTCGAACACATGGTCGGTGACGGCCTCATCACCCTCGAACGCGCGGAAGTGCTTTTGTATCGGCCGGGGCGGACGTAGAATCGCCGAACGCGACCATCACATGGAGTGCTCGATGCATACGCATTTCGTTCACGCGACCATCGGATCCCTCGTCCTGACAGCGGTCACGGCGGCCGCCGCGCAGTCGCCGCCGGCGGGGCTCGACTTCGATTTCTTCAAGACGCGCGTGCAGCCAATCTTCACCGCCAAGCGCCCCGGCCACGCGCGCTGCATCTCGTGTCACATCGCCGGCACGCCGCTGCGTCTGCAGCCGCTCGATCCCGGCAGCAACACGTGGAGCGACGAGGCGTCGCAAAAGAACTTCGAGGCGATGCGCCGTGTCGTCGCGGCCGGGAACGCAAAGAGCAAGCTGCTCATGCATCCGCTCGCCGAGAAGGCGGGCGGCGATTTCTTCCACAACGGCGGCAAGCATTGGACATCCCAGAATGATCCGGAATGGCAGACCCTGAAAGCCTGGGTTATGGGCGAAACGAAGAGGAGTGAACGATGATGACCGGATACGCGTCTCGTTGGTGCCTCGCAGCCGTGAGCACGTTCGCCGTGTGGACCGCGTCGCCGGCGGCTGCCGCGAACAAGGTCGTGATCGTGCAGACCAACAGCGCAGGCGACAACGTCCACGTCATCGACCCCGAGACGAACAAAGTGATCGGCGAGATCGAGGGGATCGAGGTGAACCACGGCGCCGCGATTGCGCCCGACGGCAGCCGCATCTACGTCAGCGACGAAGCGCTCAGCACGCTCGACGTCGTCGACGCCAAGACGTTGAAGGTGATCAAGAAGGTGCCGCTGAGCGGGCATCCAAACAATCTGGCGGTGGGCCGCGACGGACGGCGCGTCTACGTCGGCATCATCCAGGCGCCCGGTGGCGTCGACGTCATCGACACCGCTTCGCTGCAGCGCGTCAAGACGCTGCCGACGCACGGGACGATTCACAACGCGTACGTCACGCCCGATGGCAAATACGTTGTCGCTGGATCGATCGCGGGCAAGACCATCAACGTCTTCGACGCCGCGACCGAAACGCCGGCGTGGACGCTGGAGCTCGATCTCGGCATCCGCCCGATGACGTTCTCGGCCAATCCCGACGGATCGACGAAGTGGCTGTTCGCGCAGCTGACCGGCCTGAACGGGTTCGCAGTCGTCGATTTCGCGACGCACAAGGAAATTCGTCGGATCCAGAATCCCGACCTGCCGCCTGGCCGTTCGACCGTGCCCGAAGGATCCGATCCTTCCCACGGCATGGCCGTCACGCCCGACCAGAAGACGCTCGTCGTCTGCAGCCGCCTGAACAACGCGCTCTATTCGTATTCGCTGCCGGACCTGAAAGTGACCGGCACGGTATTCCTCGGCGGCAAAGGCGCCGCGTGGGTCACGCTGACGCCGGACGGCAAGAAGGCGTACGTGGCCAACCCCGTCACCGACGATGTGTCGGTGGTCGATCTCGCGTCGATGAGGGAAATCGCCCTCATTCCCGTCGGCTACGTGCCGAAGCGGAATACGACGGGCACGCTGCAGCTGACGCCGCCGCCGTCGCGCACACCGGGCGGCCGCTGAGATCGCGCTATTCCTTGAAGATGTCAGCGAGCTGAAGGTTGAGGCCAGAGAAGAGCGGCGTCGTCAACACGTCGCCGCTCTCACACGCGAGCTCGACGGGCCTGCCAAATCGATCACCCTCCCGCCGATAGACGCGCACGACGTCCAGATCCGGATCCACGACCCAGTATTCCGTCACTGCAGTTCGCTCGTATAGACGACGCTTGATCGTCTCGTCACGCTGCCGCGTCGACGGCGAGCCGATTTCAATGATCAGATCAGGACTTCCCTTCACATGCTGCGTCGTGAGCACGTCAGCGGCACGTTCCTTCGATACGTACAGGAGGTCCGGTTCGACGACGTCGAACTTCGAGAAGAGCACGTCGAACGGCGCGTAGTAGATCCTGCCAATCGGATGTTGCTCGAGGTACGTTCGCAGCAGCCAGTACAGGTTGCCAGACACCACCTGATGCTTCGTGTTCGGCGATGCGGTCACATAGTGCTCCCCGTCGATCAACTCGTGCCGCATCCCATCGTCGGGGAAGAGCAGGAAGTCGTCGTAGGTGAGCTTCACGCCGGATGCGGCGGGTTTCATGGCATCACTTCCGGACATGCGCCCATTGTAACGGATCGACGCATGAGCGAAATGTATGCCGGCGCGACTCTGATTGGTTTTCGAGGATATTGCGGCTGTCACGATTGAACGTTGCAGAAACTGCCGCTCGATCGGCGGTCTGAGTGGCGGAACCGCAATCTCACGATTGCGGATTCTGCTTCACGTACCGCGCGATCTGTTCGTGCGTGGCGAACCACACTCCGGGCTTCGACTTCATGTGCAGGATCAACTTCTCGAGTCCTGCGGCGCGCGACCGGTGGCCCGTGATGTGTGGATGCATCGTCAGGATGAAGAGGCCGCCTTCTTCGTACGCGACGTCGAATTCCGATCGGAACACCTGCTCGATGAAGTCCGGATTCGGCATCCCGCCGTTGGTGGCACCGCCGAAGTAGGGGAAATCGTCGAGGATGCGCTCGATCGGCAGCTCGACGACGCCGCTCGGCTGCTTGTCGAGGAGAATCTCGTACGCATCGTCGCTCGCCATCAGGCTGCTGTCGTAGAGGAAGCCTGCGTCCTTCACCTGCTTCATCGTGCCGAGGCTGAACTGCCACGACGGGGCGCGGTAGCCGACCGGACGCTTGCCGATCGCTTTCGTCAGCGTCTCGATCGCGCGCGTCAGCATGTCCTGTTCCGCGGCCGCGTCGTTCACCGAGGGCAGATGCTCGTGAATCCACCCGTGGACGCCGATCTCGTGACGCCCGCTGGCGAGGATCGCCGGAATCATCTGAGGGTGAAGCAGGTGGCTGACGGCTGGGATGAAGAAGGACGCCGGAATCTGATGCTTGTCGAGCAGCCGCAGAATCCGCGGCAGTCCGTCGACCGCGCCGTACTCGCCGCGCGAGATGCTCTCGGAGATGAGATTCCCCGTCGCGAGATCGGCGGTCGCGTTGTCGACGTCGAAGCTCAGGCCGACGGCGACGCGTGCGCCGTTCGGCCACGACTTCGGCTTCAGCCGTTTGCCGGCGCTGACGTGAAACATCTGCGCCTCGATCTGATTGAGCGGCAGCTTCGTCCCCGGCTGCGGACGCTGTTGGGCGAGGAGCGTTGCCGAAGAGACGGCGGCGATTAGGACGGCGGCCCTGACGGGCCGCGCGACGGGACCGTGAAATCTCATGCTTCCCTCACTCCATGGCTGCGCGCGAGAAAATAGCCGGCGACGGCGATGAGGAGAAGGCCGTTGATGCCGATCACGAGGGGCGCCCCGAGATACGTGGCGAGCCAACCGCTCACGAGGCTGCCGAGCGGCATGCCGCCGCGGAACGCGAGCATGTAGATGCTCATCACGCGGCCGCGCATCTCGTTGGGCGCGATCAGCTGCACGAGCGAGGTCACCGTGGAGAACACCACCATCAGCGTGACGCCGGTGAAGAACAGGAGGATGTCGCTCACCCACAGCACGCGCGACACGGCGAACGCGATGATGAGCAGCCCGTAGACCGCCTGGACGACGAGCGCCGTCCATCCCATCTTCGGAAACTTCCCGAGCCACGCGACGATGAGCGCGCCGACGATCGAGCCGGCGCCGGAGAACGCCATCAGATGGCTATACGTATCCGCGCCCTCGTGAAAGATCTTCTGCGCGAAGATCGGCAGGAACGTCAGCAGCGCGAACCCGAGGAACGTCGTCGCCGCCGCGAGCACGATGAACGCCGCCAGGTTGGCGTGATGGCGGACGTACGAGAGCCCGCTCCGCAACTCCTCGCCGATGCGGCCCGATTTGGCCGGCGGAATGTGCTTCACGCGCAGCATCATCAGCGTGTTGATGACGACCAGGAACGACAGCGAGTTGAGCAGGAAGCAGGCGTTCATCGCCTGCGGCTCGCTGTAGCCCCAGTGCCGGAACGCCGACAGCGTCAAGCCGAAGAGCAGAGGACCGAGCACGCGCGCGACGTTGAACTGGATGGAGTTGAGCGCGACGGCGTTCGGCAGATCCTTCTTGTCGACGAGCGACGGAATGAGCGAGTTATACGCCGGTCCGCCGAACGACTGCGCGCAGCCGGTGACGAATGAGAGCGCGAGGATCTGCCAGATCTGCACGGCGCGGAAGTACATCAGCAGCGCCAGCGCGCCCGACGTGCTCATCTGAATGACCTGCGACATCATCAGCGTGCGGCGGCGGTCGTAGCGGTCGGCGAACACGCCGCCGATGAGCGAAAACAGAATGATCGGCAGCTGCTGCAGGAACGCGTCGAGGCCGAGGAAGAACGGTGAGTTCGTGAGCGAGACGACCAGCCAGTTCTGCGCGACGATCTGCATCCAGGTGCCGATGCTCGAGGTGCAGGCGCCAATCCACTGGACCCGGAAATCGCGGTAGGTGAACGCCGCGAGCATCCGGCGCATCGTCCGCGCGCCGAGCGACGGCGTTGCGGCAGTGGCCGTGTCGGGGGCGGTGGTGGTGGTTTGGGCTGAGAGCGGTTCGGCCAAGAGGCTAAAGATTTGTAGCGCAGGCCTTTAGGCCTGCTGACGTGTGACGGTCATCTTACCTTATTGATTGCGGCGGGAGCTTTCGCTATAGTAGGCGAAGATAAGGCGAAACATGGCTCTGGCACGCGCCGACCTCGAATCGCTCCTTCGCGCCCGGCAGCTCGATCGCACGCTCACCACCACACTGCCGCCTGTCGAATACGACGCCGCCGCGTGCGGCATTACGGCGTTAGACGTTCATCTCGGAGGCGGGTTTCCGCGCGGACAGGTCTCCGAGCTCGTCGGTCCGCGCTCGTCGGGACGGACGAGCCTGCTGCATCGGATGCTCGCCGCCGCGACGGCGCACGGCGAGCTCGTCGCGCTCGTCGACGCGCTCGACATGTTCGATGTCGAGTCGGCGTCCGCGGCCGGGATCCATCTCGATCGACTGCTCTGGATCCGCGGGCACGTCGTCAGCAATCCCGGGATGTGCCGCGACATGAATCAGCGCGCGCTCGAGCAGGCGCTGCGCGCGTTCACGCTCGTCCTGCAGGCGGGCAACTTCGGGCTCGTCGCCTTCGACGTCGCCGAAGCGCCGTCGCACGCGATCCGCCGGCTGCCGTTCACGACGTGGCTGCGGCTGCAGCGAATGGTCGAAGGGAGTCAGACGATCTGTCTGTTGGTTGGATCGGAGCCGATGGCGCGGAGCTCGGCTGGTTTGACGGTGAAGGTCGGTCAACGGTCAGAAGGGAAAGGGCAACGGTTCGGCGTTCGGCTATTCGACGGCCTCGACGTCGACGCGAGCATCGTCAGCGCGCGTTGGCGACGTTTTGTCCTGGATGCGCACGACGGCAGCAACGATCAGCGACGCTCTGTTCTTGATACGTGCGAGGGTGGGGCCCCGCGCGAATTAAATAATGTACGCGTGTCTGTATCGACCATCTGCGCCTGACGCTGACGCCGCGGTGGCGGTCGACGCGATCGCGCGCGAATTTTCGCCGCGCTATGAACGGCACGACGACGATGTCGTCGCGATTGACGTCGCCGGGCTCGATCGGCTGCTCGGTCCGCCGAGCACCATCGCCGACGAGCTGCGGCGCGAAGCGGCCGATCGCGGCGTACGCGTACACGTCGCGATCGCCGGCACCTGCGCCGCCGCGCTCATCCTCGCGCACGCGCGCCCGGGCGTCACCATCATCAAGCGCGGCGAAGAAGCCGACGCGCTCGCGCCGATTGCGATCGGGATTCTCGAACGTGTCGGTCATCTGCAACATTCTGTTCTGGTTGGCAACGGTCGGCGACCTTCTGTTCTAGATACGTCCGAGCCCGTTGGTACTGCTCTGACCACGTTCAAGGCGTGGGGACTGAAGACGCTCGGCGAGCTCGCCGCGCTTCCTCCGGCCGATCTCACCTCACGCCTGGGCCGCCACGCGCTGGTCTGGCAGGCGCTCGCGCGCGGCGACGACATCCGGCCGCTGATCCCGACGCTCGACGAAGAGCGCTTCGAATCGTCGATGGATCTCGACTGGCCGATCGGGGAGCTCGAGCCGCTGTCGTTCGTCCTCACGCGGCTGCTCGAACCGCTCTCGACGCGGCTCGAGCGGCGCGATCGCGGCGCCGCGGTGCTGCATATCCTGCTGCGCCTCGTCACGCGCGGCTCAGGAGCCGAGCTCTACGCGCGGCGTCTCGAGCTGCCGTCGCCGATGCGCGACGTGCGCACGCTGCGCACGCTTGCGCTGCTCGATCTCGAATCGCATCCGCCCCCTGCGGGGATCGATCGCGTCTCGATCGTCATCGATCCGACGCCCGGCCGCGTGCTGCAGCACACGCTCTTCACGCGCGCGCACCCGACGCCCGAGCAGCTCTCGACGCTCCTCGCGCGGCTCGCCGCCGTCATGGGACAGGACCGCATCGGCGTTCCCGCGACAGTCGACACCTACCGTCCCGGCGCGTTTGCCATGACGGCGTTCAAGACGGATCAGGGTCCGGGGGCTGGAGACTCGGGGCTGGGCGCTGGTCTGCAATCCCAGCTCCCAGCCTCCAGCCCCCACTCCCTGCTGATGTCAGCCTTACGCCGCTGTCGTCCACCAGTTCCCGCCCGCGTCGCCATCGCCGATGGCCGGCCGATCCGCGTCACCACCGATCGCCACGGCTTCGCAGGCGGCGTCGTCGTCCACTGCGCCGGTCCGTGGCGGACGTCGGGCGACTGGTGGGCGGGCTCGGCAGGAGAGGTGGGAGGGACGACGCCCGAGCGCAGCGTCCGCGGCTCGAGCGAGTGCGAATGCGCGAGCGAGGTGAGCGGGGGTGGGGCCCCGCGAGCATTAAGAAATGATGCGAGGGCGTCAGCGCGTGACAGCCTTGAGCCGTTGCGAGGCGCGCATGCGCCGAGCAACAGCGGCGGGGGTGGGGTCCCCGCCGCGATAAATAAAAGTCGGGCCCCACGCGAAGTAAAAAATGGAGTGCCCCGCGCATTTAATCGAGACGAATGGGACATCTCGCTCAGCGATGGCGCGGTCTATCGCATCTTCCAGGATCGCGACACCGACGCCTGGTTCATTGACGCCATTGTCGATTGACGTGCTGTCGTGTCGTCGTCGTACATCGAGCTCCACACCGCGTCGGCGTTCAGTTTTCTCCAGGGCGCGTCGCTTCCCGAAGCGCTCGTCGATCGCGCCGCTGAGCTCGGCTATCCCGCCATCGCGCTGCTCGATCGCGACGGCGTCTACGGCGCCCCGCGTTTCCACAAAGCCGCCACCGCTGCCGGCATCCGCCCAATCATCGGCGCGGAGCTGACGATCGCAGGGACAGGGGAGGCGGGAAGGGCAGGAGAGCCCATCCCGCCCGTCCAGCCCTTCATGTTGCCCGTGCTGTGCGAATCAGCCGAGGGATACCAAAATCTTTCAAAGCTGATCACGCGCATGAAGATGCGCGCGCACGCCCCGGCGTCCCCACCGCGCGCGCCTGCGCGGTGGGGTGGCAAGGGCGAAGGCGCGCTGACGCTCGACGATCTCGACGGGCACACGCGCGGGCTCGTCGCCCTGGCCGGCCGCGCCGCGCTCGACGTCCGCCGGCACGGCGTGGGCGGACTGCTCGATCGCCTCGTCGGCGTGTTCGGCCGCGCCAACGTGTACGTCGAGCTGCAGCGTCATCTGCGCCGCGACGAGGAGCGCGACACGGAGGCGCTCGTCAGCCTCGCGTCGGCATTCGGCGTTCCGACGATCGCGACCAACGGCGTGCGGTTCGCGACGCGTGTCGAGCGGCCGCTGTTCGACGTCCTCACGTGCATTCACCATCACACGACCGTCGCCGAGGCCGGCCGCCAGCTGACGCCGAATGCCGAGCGGTATCTGAAGCCGCCCGGCGAGATGGCGGAGCTGTTTCGCGATCGCCGCGACGCGGTGGCGCGGACGCGCGAGCTCGCCGACCGCCTGCAGTACACGATGGCGGATCTCGGCTATCGCTTTCCCGATTATCCGGTGCCGCCCGGCGAGACGCAGGCGTCGTTCCTGCGGAAGATTACCGACGTCGGCGCGCGCGAACGCTACCGCCCGTATCACGATCGCGCCCGCGCGCAGATCGCGCGCGAGCTCGATCTCATCGAGAAGCTCGAGCTCGCCGGCTACTTCCTCATCGTCTGGGACGTCGTCAATTTCTGCCGCCGGCACGACATCCTCGTGCAGGGACGCGGCAGCGCCGCCAACAGCGCCGTCTGCTACAGCCTCGGGATTACCGCGGTCGATCCGGTCGGCATGGATCTGCTGTTCGAGCGGTTCCTGTCGGAAGAGCGCGGCGAGTGGCCGGACATCGATCTCGATCTGCCGAGCGGCGATCGGCGCGAGCAGGTCATCCAGCACGTGTACGAGAAGTACGGGCGGCTCGGCGCGGCGATGACCGCCAACGTGATCACGTATCGCGGCCGCAGCGCGGCGCGCGAAGTGGGGAAGGTGCTCGGCTTCGACGCGGCGCAGGTCGATCGGCTCGCGAAGATCATGAATCAGTTCGAGTTCGCCGACCCGGCCGACACGCTGCCGCGGCAGCTCGCCGCGGTCGGCCTCGATCTCAATTCCGATCGCGTCCGCACGTTCGCGCGCATCTGGAACCAGATGCTCGATCTGCCGCGGCATCTCGGCCAGCACTCCGGCGGGATGGTGATCTGCCAGGGTCAGCTCGACGCGGTCGTTCCGCTCGAAAACGCGAGCATGCCCGGACGCGTCGTCGTGCAATGGGACAAGGACGACTGCGCCGACATGGGGATCGTCAAAGTGGATCTCCTCGGTCTCGGCATGATGGCCGTCATCCAGGACTCGCTCGCGCTCGTGAACGGACCGGGATTCGGGATTCGGGATTCGGGATTCGAATCCCACGGACTCGAATCCCACGGACTCGAATCCTGCAGACTCGAATCCTGCAGACTCGAATCCCGAATCCCGAATCCCGAATCCCGAGTCGATCTGGCGCACCTTCCCGAAGATCCGGCGGTCTACAAGATGCTCTGCGACGCCGACACGGTCGGCGTCTTCCAGGTCGAATCGCGCGCGCAGATGGCGACGCTGCCGCGCCTCAAACCGGCCCGCTTCTACGACATCGTCGTGCAGGTGGCGATCATCCGTCCGGGACCGATCGTCGGACAGATGGTCCATCCGTACTTGAATCGCCGCGCGGGACGCGAGCCGGTGAAGTATCCGCATCCTTCGCTCGAACCGATCCTCGCGCGGACGCTCGGCGTGCCGCTCTTTCAGGAGCAGCTGCTGCGGATGGCGATGATCGCCGCCGGCTTCACCGGCGGGCAGGCCGAGGAGCTGCGCCGCGCGTTCGGCTTCAAGCGATCCGAGCGGCGGATGAAGCAGGTGGAGGTGCAGCTGCGCGAGGGGATGGCGCGCCAGGGGATTACGGGCGACGCGGCCGAGGAGATCATCCGATCGATCACGTCGTTCGCGCTCTACGGGTTTCCCGAATCGCACGCCGCGAGCTTCGCGCTGCTCGCATACGCGAGCGCGTACCTCAAGGTCCATTACCCGGCGGCGTTCTATACCGCGCTCCTGAACAATCAGCCGATGGGGTTCTATCACCCGGCCACGCTCGTCAAGGACGCGCAGCGCCGCGGCGTCCGCTTTCATCCAATCGACGTGCAGCTGTCGGACTGGGATTGCCGCGTCGAACCCGACGGCGCCATCAGGCTTGGGCTGAGATACGTGAGTGGCCTGCGACAGGAAGTCGGGAAAGCCATTGCGCGGGCGAGCGCACGTCTAAATTCCCAGCTTCGAATCCCCAGCCCCCGGCCCCCAGCCCCCAGCTCCCAGATCTGTCCCAAATGTGGATGTGACGATGCAAGCATGCTCGAGCAGGTCGATGCGCATCGCTGGTTCTGCAACACGTGCTCGCACGAATGGCGCGCCGGGTCGGTCTCGCAGCGCTTCCGCTCCCTCGACGATCTCATCGCGCGCACCGCTCTCCGCCGCGACGAGGTCGTGACGCTCGCCGATATCGGCGCGCTCAATTCGTTCGGCTACGACCGCCGATCCGCGCTGTGGCAGGCGGAGCGCGCCGTACGCCCGAGCGGTGAGATGTTTGACGAAGCAGCCACGGGATGGGCAGCGGGAGAGGCAGGATGGGCGGGAGCCGAAGACACGGAACATGATCTGCGACGTTCTGTTCTAGATACGCCCGAGCGCAGCGCCCGCGGCTCGAGCGAGTGCGAATGCGCGAGCGAGGTGAGCGGGGGTGGGGCCCCGCAAGCATTAAGAAATGCCGCGAGGGCGTCAGCGCGTGGGCATGAGGACGAGCTGCGACGTTCTGTTCTAGATATGCCCGAGCGCAGCGCCCGCGGCTCGAGCGAGTGCGAATGCGCGAGCGAGGTGAGCGGGGGTGGGGCCCCGCGAGCATTAAGAAATGCCGCGAGGGCGTCAGCGCGTGGGGGTGGGGCCCCACGCGAATTAAAAAATGATGACACTGACACCTGTCCATTGAAGCCAATGACCGAATCGGAACGGCTCGTCGCCGATTTCGCCGGCATGGGCCTGAGCATCGGTCGCCATCCGATGGCGCTGCGCCGCGAGGAACTGTCGATGCGCGGCATCCTGCGCGCGATCGATCTGCGGCACGAGCGGCAGGGACGCCGCGTGCGCGTCGCCGGGATGGTCATCACGCGCCAGCGTCCCGGTACCGCGAAGGGATTCGTCTTCCTCACCCTCGAGGACGAAACCGGCATCGCCAACATCATCGTCCGCCCGGACCTCTTCGCGCGCGATCGTCTCACGATCGTCGAAGAGCCGTTTCTGATCGTCGACGGCGTGCTGCAGAACCAGGACGGCGTCACGTCGGTGCGTGCCGAGGAAGTGCGCGGCTTGCGCGGCGTCGACGTCGACTTCGACGCACACGATTTTTATTGATTCGAAACCTGCCCCAACCCGAAAAACCTCGGTGACGGTCCCGATATGGCGAGGACATGCCATCAGCGAGAACGGGCGCGCCACACCCGGTACGCCGGAATGCCGAGCAGCGCGAAGCCGACGCCGATAGCCGACTGCGCCGGCTTCACGACGATGGTGTTGACGACGATGAGGAGCGCGGCGGCCACGAACACGATCGGCGTCAGCGGATAGCCGGGCGTGCGGAACGGACGGTGCGCGTTCGGCGCCCGCCGCCGCCGGACGAAAATCGCGGCTGCGGCCAGCGCGAACCAGAGCCACGACATGAACACGACGTACGTGAGGAGCTGCTCGAACGTCCCCGACAGCACGAGCACGGTGGACCAGAGCGCCGTCGAGACAATCGCCGCGACAGGCGTGCCCAGTCTGGGATGAACCACGGCCAGCCGGGAGAAGAACACGCCATCGCGCGCCATCGCGAAGAACAGCCTCGGCAGCGTCAGGATCGTGCCGTTCGCCGCGCTGAAGATCGAGACGAGGATCACCACCGCAACGAGCTTTCCCGCAGCCGGTCCGAGCGCCGCGGCTGCGGCGTCCGACGCGACGCGATTGCTCGATGCCACGCCGCCGACGCCGAGCGCGCTCAGATAGCCGACGTTCGCGAACACGTAGATGCCGACGAGCAGCGTCGTCCCGGCGATCAGTCCGCGCGCGAAGATGCGCTGCGGATCGATCGTCTCGCCGGCCGAAAACGTCCCGTACTGCCACCCCTCGTACGCCCAAAGCACCCCGATCATCGCGGTCACCGCATTCATGACCGTCGTCGGCGAGACCCGCGCGGGCCACCACTCGCCCGGTCGGCTTGCGCCGCCGCCGGACGCGGTGAGGATTGCTGCCATGAGCACGATGACGGCGACTTTCAATGCGGTGGTGACCGCCTGCACGTCGGCGCTTTGCCGCGTGCCGCGCACGTTGATCGCGGTGACGGCCGCGATCACGACTACCGAGCTTCCAGCCGACGTTGCCGGCGACAGCGCAACGAACGCCGCGACGTACCGTGGAAACGCCGCGGCGAGCGTCGCGAGCGATCCGCTGCCGATGACGAGGAACATCGTCCAGCCGTACAGAAACGCCGGCAGCGGTCCGAATGCTTCCTTCAAGTACGCATACAGCCCGCCCGAATCGGGGTTCGCCGCCCCGAGCTCCGCAAACGTGAGCGCGCCGAGCAGCGACAGCACGCCGCCGACGATCCATGCGGCGAGCGCCATGCCGCCCGAACCGGCGTCGCGGACCACCCCGCCCGGCGTGAGAAAGATCCCCGATCCGATGACCGTGCCGACGGTGATGAAGATCAGATCGCGCAGCGACAGGGTGCGGCGGAGCTCCACGCTCATCGTGTGATTCTACGGGAGTCGTTCCCGTTGAAGACCAGCAGGCGCTCGGTGAGGTCGAAACATCCGTTCTCTTCTAGATACGCGCGCGTCAGCCTTGAGCCGTTGCGAGGCGCGCATGCGTCGAGCAACCGCGACGGGCGTCGGCTCCCCGCCGCGATAGAAGTGGGGCCCCGCGCGAGTAAAGAATGCCGGGCTCCGCGGGAACTGAAAACGTTTGCGGTTTTTCGGAAATGTTTTCGACCCGGCCCGGCGGTGTGCGTTTGCGGTCGTCGGCCGGGTATCTCGACGTGTCTGATGAGGAGCGGCGGGAGCGATCTGTCGGCGAATGCGGGCGATTCCGTCCGGTGCCGACAAAAGTCTGCTCGCGGCGTGCCTTCGTCCGGATGGACGGCGAGGAGCGTCGG
This sequence comes from Acidobacteriota bacterium, assembly GCA_003222395.1. GTDB lineage: Bacteria > Acidobacteriota > Vicinamibacteria > Vicinamibacterales > CAVVIG01 > Gp6-AA45. The sequence continues at coordinate 152,302 of QHWB01000035.1, read as the reverse complement.
AATCGTTCGGGGGCAGCCTTGAGCCGCTGCGAGGCGCATATGCGCCGAGCAACAGCGGCGGGGGTGGGACCCCGCCGCAAATAATGACGCCCTCGGCCCCGCTCCGGATTTGGCATGAAACCTGATACGCGATGACGTGATGCTCAAGGCAGACCTGCACATTCACACCGCGGACGACCCCGTCGACCGCATTCCCCATACGACCACGGACGTCATCGATCGCGCAGCAGCGCTCGGGTATCAGGCGCTGGCCATCACCCTGCACGAACGCCAGCTGGATCTCGCCGCCCTCGACTCGTACGCGCGCGAGCGCGGCATCGTGCTGATCCCGGGCGTCGAGCGCACGATTGAACGAAAGCACGTGCTGCTGATCAACTTTCGCCACGGCGCCGAGGCCGTCCGCACGTTCGCCGACCTCGCGCGGCTGAAGGCGCGGGAGCGCGGCCTCGTCATCGCCCCGCATCCGTTCTTTCCGACCTCCAGCTGCCTGCGCGGCCAGCTCGATCGGCACGCCGACTTGTTCGACGCCGTCGAGTACAACGCGATGTTCACTTCGTCGCTGAACTTCAACGACCGCGCCGTTCAGTGGGCGAGGGCGCATGGAAGGCCGGTCGTCGGCAACGGCGACGTGCATCGTCTGCGGCAGCTCGGGACGACATACTCGCTGATCGATGCGCCGCCCGATGCGGATGCGATCTGCGCCGCCATCGCCGCCGGCCGCGTGCGCGTCGAGGCGATGCCGCTGGCGTGGGGCGACGCGGCAGCCATCATGACCGAGCTGCTCCTCTGGCATGCCGTCCGCGGTAGATTGACCACCGCATGGCGAACCGAACGTGGACGGCGGGTCCGTCCGATGCCGGCCTGAGGCTCGACAAGTTCCTCGCCGATCCTGCCCGGCTGGGATCGCGCGCCAGGGCGGCCGCGGCGCTTCAACGCGGCAAGATCTTCGTCAACGATCGCGAAACGACGACGGCCGACGCCGGCGCGCGGCTGGCGCGCGGCGATACGGTCCGGGTGTGGATGGATCGGCCGGGCAGCGCGAAGCGCCAGACGTCGCTCGGCGACGATCGCGATCTGCCGATCGTCTACGAAGACGAGGCGCTGATCGTGTTGAACAAGCCGGCGGGACTGCTCGCCGTGCCGCTCGAGCGGCGCGGCGACGCGCGATCGGTGTTCGAGGACTTGAAGGAGTACTTGCGCAAGCGCCGCCGACCGCGCCCGCTCGTCGTCCATCGGATCGATCGCGACACCTCGGGGCTCGTGCTCTTCGCGAAGAATGCGCTCGTCCACGCGCGGCTCAAGACGCAGTTCGCGCGTCACCTGCCCGAACGAATCTATCTCGCGGTCGTGTATGGCCAGCCGGAGCCCTCGTCGGGCACGTGGCGCGACCACCTGGTGTGGGATCAGAAGGCGCTGATCCAGAAGGAGACCCATCCGCGCGATCCGCGCGCGAAGCAGGCGATCAGCCGCTATCGCGTCGTCGAGACGCTGAAGGACGCGTCGCTCGTCGAAGTGACGCTCGTCACCGGTCGGCGCAATCAGATCCGCCTGCAGGCGCGGCTTCGCGGACACATGCTCGTCGGCGAACAGCGGTACGTCTATGGTCCCGACTCGCTGCAGACCATTGCGTTTCCGCGTCAGGCGCTGCACGCGGCGCGCCTCGCGCTCGATCATCCGATCACCGGTCGGCGCGTGAGCTTTGAGGCGCCGCTGCCCGACGATCTTGTGACGCTGATTGCAAAACTGCGGAGATCGTGATTGGGTGATTCGTTCCGGTACAGCGCGGGCGGGATTGCGCCCCGATCTGCTCCGAAATCAGCTGGCACTGCGATTGCCCCAAACGGGAGGCAGCCCCAAAACCGAAAGCGCCCGAAGGAGGCAGCCGTGGAGTCTAGCAGCCCGCAGGATGTCGTCGGCCCGATCGACGCGGTGGAACCGGTCGCCGCTGCGGATGCGCCGTCCGATCCGGCGCCGGTGCGCGCAGTGCAGGTGTTGTCCTCGGCCGTGCGCATCGAGGAGCTGAGCATCGAGCCGCAGGTGATCGTGAACTATCTGAAGACGATCGCGCCGGAGAAGCAGGAGATCGCGCTCATCCACGCCCTCGAAGTCGGCGTCACCGAGATGATCGCGCGCCGCGAGCGCTTCAAGCACTGAGCGGAGATACCTTCAGCGCGCGATCTTCGCCGATCTCGACGCGGAACAGCTCGTCGTAGCCCTCGGCGATCGTCGGCGGCTGCAGCCGCTTCGCGACCGTGAAGATCGCGACGTTCGGCACTTTCTCCCGGCCCGATCGTGCCGCGTTGCGCGCGACGGCCGCGCGCGTCGAGACGTCGAAGAAGTAGCCGATCACCCGCGCGTTTCGCGCGCGCGCCAGCTCCATGAGCGCCGCGCGGTCCGCGGCGCTCGGGTTCGTGTTATCCACCACGACCGACGCTCCGGCGGCGAGCGCCTCGTCTATCGCCCGCCGCTGACGCGCTTCACGTCCCGCCGCATTCGGCCACAGATCCTTGCTCACGTGCACGTGCGTCGCCGCGAAGCGCTCGCGATAGAACGTCGTCTTCCCCGCGCCCGGCAGCCCGATCAGGATGACGAGCTCAGGCATCTCGTACGTTGTAAGATGTCCTACATCACAAAGTTATTTGCGATCACGGTCACTTTGGGATGTGGGGGTGGACCCACGCGGAGTATTAGTGAGTGGTGTGCAGCGAGGCGGCCGACACGTGCTTGTACACCTTGCCGCCTCTCATCACGAACGCGACGCGCCGGACGGCGGTGATGTCCTGCAGCGGATCGCCGTCGAGCGCGACGAGGTCCGCTTCGTAGCCTGACGCGAGCGTGCCGATCGTTTTCTCGAGCCGCATCGACCTCGCTGCCATCGACGTCGCCGAGATGATCCCGTCCATCGGCTTCTGGCCGCCCTGCTTCACCCGCTCGACGATCTCGTCCGCGTTGCGCCCGTGCGCCCCCGCCACCGCGTCGGTGCCGAGCACCATTTTCAGATTCGGCGTCGCGACCGCCCTCTTGATCATCGCCTCGTTCAGCGCCAGCCCCTTCTGCATGTAGGCGAAGCCTTCCTCGTTGTAATTCCCGATGCCGAGGAACTTCGCCTTGTTCCGCAGGTAGTTCTGCAGGACGACGCCGACGTTCGGATCGAAGTAGACGCCCTTGTCGGCCATCAGCTTCAACACTTCGTCGGTTGCGAAGACGCCGTGCTCGATCTGATCGCAGCCGGCGTTGACCGACGCCTTGATCGATTCCGGGCTGTGCGCGTGGACCATCGTGCGCATCCCCTGCGCCTTCGCCTCGCCGCACACCGCCTCGATCTGCGCGTCCGTCATCGTCTGCTTGCCGCCGTCGCGGATGCTCGCCGACGCGAAGATCTTCACGACGTCCGCGCCGTCCCTTTTCAGCTGGCGCACCTTCTCGCGAATTTCATCCGGCGTGCCGCTGTCCTCGGTGATCTGCCGGATCGACGTGAGAATGCGCGGACCTGGAAAGATGCCGCGCGCGATCGCATCGCGCAGCTGGACGTCGTTCGCCTGACCCGGACTTTGAATCGTCGTGAAGCCCGCGAGCAGGGTCGTGTAAGCGTTCTCGGCGCTGTAAAGAATCTCTTCGGCCGGGTCGCCGCGCCGTGCGGCGTAGCGTCCGTCCTTGTCGAAGTGCCAGCCGACGTGCGCGTGCACGTCGATCATCCCGGGTATGACCGTCAGCGGCCCGAGATCGTAGGTGGCGGCGCCTGAGCCGCTCGTCTCGATCGCCGTAATTTTGGATCCCTGCACGACGATCGTCGCGTTCCGCAGCACCTTGCCCGTTCCGTCGAGCACCGTGGCGGCGCGAATTCGAATTGTCTGCGTTTGTGAGGAAACCGTCGCCGACGCGATCGCGAAGACGGCCCCGAGCACGGTGAGAACGACTGCAGATTTTGCACGCATGGCGCGCATTATAATCCTCCGGTTGGACGCGACGCCGATCGCTAGCTGAAACGCTACTGAAATGTCGAAAGAGTTCCTTGCGGCGCTCGCGGTCGCGGCGGCGATCGTCGAGTGGCCCTACTACGGCGGCGATCAGGGCGGCGGCAAGTATTCGACGCTTGCCGACGTCAACCGATCGAACGTGTCGCAGCTCGCGCCCGCGTGGGAATGGACGACCGGCGAAAGAGCCCTCGAGCAATACGGCACGCGCCCGGGATCGTTCGAGGTGACGCCGCTGATGCTCGACGGCGTACTGTATTTCAGCACGCCCTACAACCGCGTGGTCGCGCTCGACGCGGACAGCGGTCGAGAGATCTGGTCCTACGATCCGAAAGCGTACGTCGATGGCCAGCCGCCCAACGGCACCGGGTACGTGCATCGGGGCATCGCCGCATGGCGAGACGAGGGCAGGCTGCGTCTGTTTCTCAACAGCCGGTATCGTCTGATCTGCCTCGATGCGGCAACCGGCAAACCCGTCCAGGCGTTCGGCGACGGCGGCAGCATCGATCTAAGCCGAGGCCTCGTCTGGGAGATCAACAAGAAGCATTACACGAACACGTCGCCGCCGATCGTCTACAGGGATCTCGTGATCCTCGGCAACGGCGTCGGCGATCGCCTGGCCTATAAGAACGATCCGCCGGGCGACGTCCGCGCGTTCAGCGCGCGTACGGGGAAGCAGGTCTGGACCTTTCACACGGTCCCGCAGCCCGGCGAGTTCGGCAACGACACGTGGAAGAGCGACTCGTGGGCGTACACCGGCCACACCAACGTGTGGGCGCCGATGACGCTCGACGACAAGCGAGGCCTGCTGTATCTGCCGGTCAGCACGCCGAGCAACGATTTCTTCGGCGGCCGGCGTCCGGGCCAAAACCTCTTCGCCGAATCGATCGTTTGTCTCGACGCCGCGACCGGCCAGCGCAAGTGGCACTATCAGCTGATCCATCACGGGCTGTGGGATTACGACAATCCGTCGCCGCCCAGTCTCGCATCGATCAAAGTCGACGGTCGATCGATCGACGCCGTCGTGCAGCTCACCAAACAGGGCCTTGCCTTCGTTTTCGATCGTGTGACCGGCAAGCCGGTCTGGCCGATTGAAGAGCGTCCGGTACCGGCGAGCGACGTGCCGGGTGAGCAGGCCTGGCCGACGCAGCCGTTCCCGACCAAGCCGCCGCCCTTCACCGAGCAGGGGGTCACGCTCGAGGACGCGTTCGATCTCACGCCAGAGCTGAAGGCGGCGGCGCAGAAAGAACTGCAGAAGTACCGCATCGGCCCGCTGTTCACGCCGCCAAGTTTGCAAGGCACCGTGCAGCGTCCGGGCATCATCGGCGGCGCGAACTGGGGCGGCGCCGCGTTCGATCCACGGTCGGGGTTGCTGTTCGTGAAGACGACCAACCAGGCGAACATCGGCCGCGTCGGCAAGCCCGATCGATCGAGCGCGAACCCGCGCGCCGACGAAGTCGATGCCGATCTGGTGCGCGTCGGCGACACCAACGCCGAGTTCATGAACGGCATCCCGCTGCTGAAACCGCCGTACGGCCACATCGTCGCCATCGATCTCAATCGCGGCGCCATCGCGTGGCGCGTGCCATTCGGTGACACGCCGTCGCTGCGCCGCCATCCGGCGCTGAACGGCGTTGCCATGCCGGCGTCGCTCGGCGTCGCCGGCGCACCCGGCGTGCTGGCGACGGCCGGCGGACTCGTGTTCGCCGGCGGCGGCGACGCCGCACTGCATGCGCTCGACTCGTCGACCGGCGCCGAGCTGTGGCGCCAGGCCCTCGCCCGGCGCGCGAACGGCACGCCGATGACCTATCGGTCCGCCGCCGGGCGCCAGTTCGTCGTCATCGCGACCGGCGCCGGCGAAGATGCGGCGCTGATCGCGTTTTCATTGAATCCACGCGCCGCCACCGGGCGGAGCGGATAATCGGAGAAAAAGAGGACCACGGTGATTGCTGCACTGTTCTTCGTTCTTGCGGCGGCGACGCCTCTGACCGGCGTCGTCCGCGACTCAGTCGGCGGCGCCGTCGTCGGCGCCGCGGTCGTCATCAAGCCGGCGTCCGGCGCCGAGCGGCAGACCGTGACCGGTCCGGACGGCCGCTTCTCGGTCGATACGCCCGACGGCGAGGACGTGACGCTCGTCGTTCGCGCGGGCGGCTTCGCCGAAAAGACCGCGCGCGTGTCGACGAGCGACCGCGCCCGCGAGCTCGAGATCGTCGTATCGCCCGCTGCGATTCTCGAAACCGTGACGGTGACGCCCGCGCGCAGCGAGCAGCGGGCCGGCGACATCCCTGCGAGCGTCAGCGTGCTGACGAGCGACGACATCAAATCGTCGCCGGCGGTAGTGGCCGACGACGTCCTGCGGCAGATTCCCACGTTCAGCCTGTTCCGCCGGACGAGCAGCCTGTCGTCGCACCCGACGTCGCAGGGTGTGTCGCTGCGCGGCATCGGGCCGAGCGGCGTGAGCCGGACGCTCGTCCTCGTCGACGGGGCGCCGTTCAACGATCCGTTCGGCGGCTGGGTGTACTGGACGCGCGTGCCGCTGGAGAGCACCGATCGGATCGAGGTGGTGGACGGCAGCAGCTCGAGCCTGTACGGCAACTACGCGATGGGCGGCGTCATCAACATCGTCGGCGCGCGTCCTGCGCGGCGCACGTTCGAGCTCAAACCGCAGTACGGCAACCACAACAGCCCGAAGTTCGACTTCATCGGCAGCGACGTCTGGGACAGGCTCGGCGTCGGCGTCGACGGCAGCATGTTCGATACGGACGGATTCCCGATCGTCGCGCCGAGCGAAAAGGGGATCATCGACAACAACGCGACCGTCACGTACCGCAACTTCAACGTCAAGTTCGACTACAGCGCCACCGATCGCGTGAAGGCATTCTTCCGCACCGGCTACTTCAGCGAAGATCGCGGCAACGGCAAGATCAACGAGGTGAACGACACGCGCTGGAAGTCGGCGAGCGGCGGCGTCCGCGTCCGGATGCCCGATGAAAGCGATCTGCAGGCGAGCGTGTTCGGCGATTTCGAGAACTTTCACAGCACGTTTCTCGCGGTGACGGCGCCGTCGGCTACAGTGGCGGCGCGCAGCATCGTGCGCCTGACCGTCGACCAGCGCGTGCCGACCAACGCCGGCGGCGCGATGGTGCAGTGGGGCAAGGCGCTCGGCTCCTGGAACTACTTCACGGCCGGCACCGATTACCGGTGGGTCGACGGCGACAGCCAGGAGGATTCGTACAACGCCGCACCCGGTCCGGTCACGCCGCCGGTGCAGAACGCCGTCCTTGCGCTGCAGCGGGTGTCGGGCGGCACGCAGCGCAGCATCGGCGCGTACGCGCAGGACATCGTCACGCCGTTGCCGAAAATGACCTTGACGCTGGCCGCGCGCGTCGATCACTGGAAGAACTACGACCCGCACAACCTGGAGACGGCGGTGATCGCCGGGACCGCGGTCAACAACAAGCCCGCGTGCTTGGCGACCGGCGGCGCTCCGCCGACGTGCCTGCAGGATCGCGACGACACCGTTGTCAGCCCGCGCGCGGCCGTGCGTTATCAGCTCGCGCCGTGGATCAGCGCATGGGGAGACATCGGCGCCGGATTCCGCGCGCCGACGCTCAACGAGCTCTACCGTCAGTTCCGCGTCGGCACGGTGCTCACCCTCGCCAACGATCAGCTCGGTCCCGAGCGCCTGGTCGGCGGCGAAGCGGGCGTGAGCATCGCGCCGCTGCGCGACCTCACGATCCGCACGACGTGGTACGACAACCGCGTCATCAATCCGGTGTCGAACGTGACGATCGCGCAGGTCGGCGCCAACGTCACGCAGCAGCGGCAGAACCTCGGCGGCACGCGCATCTGGGGCGTGCAGAGCGATCTCGAATACCGCATCGGCACGTCGTGGAAGGTTTCGGGTGGCTATCTCTACAATCAGGCGACGGTCACCGATGGCGGTCTGACGAACGCGTCGCTCGTCGGCAAGTTCCTGCCGCAGGTTCCGAAGCATCGCGGCTCGGCGCACCTCACGTATTCCGACCCGAAAATCGCCAGCGTCGCGTTCGGCATCATGGTGCTCGGCATGCAGTTCGACGACGACCAGAACTCCCGGGTCATTCCGGCGCCTGCGCTGAGCGACGCGGGCTATGCGGCGTCGGCGGCGCCCGGACTCCCCGGCTACACCATCGTTGATTTCTCGGCGACGCGGACGATTGTGAGAAACGTCGAAGCGTTCTTTGGGGTGGAGAACGTTTTCGATCAGACGTACTTCGTCGGCACGCTGCCGACGACCATCGGCTCGCCGCGGCTCATCAATGGGGGGATCCGCGTCCGGTTTTCCGGGCGATAAGGCGCCGCTCGGCTAAAGCCTCGCGCTACGAGGTCGTAGCCCGAGCGTGCAGGCGCGGCGGACTGTAGCGCGACCTTTTCAGGCGGGCGGCGTTCGCAAGCGTGGCTGATGGCGAGGAACTTGCTGTTCCTGAGCTGCGATGAAGCTCATCGTTCAGCCGGAAGCCGGCATCGCTCCCATCGTCAGCGCCATCACGGGTGCGCGCAAAAGCATCGACATCCTGATCTTCCGGCTGGATCGCATGGAGATCGCGCGCGCGCTGGAAAACGCCGTGAAGCGCGGCGTCCATGTCCGCGCGCTGACAGCGCATCAGAATCGCGGCGGAACGAAGAGCCTTCGCAAGCTCGAAATGCACCTGCTCGAGGGTGGCGTGACCGTGTCGCGTACCGCCGACGACCTCGTGCGGTATCACGGCAAGATGACGATCATCGACGGCCGCGTCCTGCACCTGTACGGCTTCAACTTCACCGGCCTCGACATCGCGAAGAGCCGCAGCTTCGGCCTCATCACGAAGAACGAGAAGCTGGTGGCCGAAGCGGAGAAGCTGTTCGAGGCCGACTTCGAGCGCCAGCAGTATCTGCCCGCCAACGGTCGATTCGTGGTGAGCCCCGAAAATGCGCGCGAGCGGCTCGCGCGCTTCATCAAGGGGGCGCGCCGACAGTTGCTGATCTACGACCCGAAGCTGAGCGACGATTCGATGCTCCGCCTCATCACGGCGCGGCAGAAGGCCGGCGTCGAGCTGAAGATCATCGGCAAGGTCGAGGACAAGTGGAATCTGAAATACGAGAAGTTTCCGGGCAAGCACCTCCACATCCGCGCCATCATCCGCGACGGACGCCGCGCCTTCATCGGCAGTCAGAGCCTCCGCAAGCTGGAGCTGGAGAAGCGGCGCGAGGTGGGCATCATCGTCACCGACCGAGCCATGGTGCGCGAGATGAAAGAAGTGTTCGAGCGCGACTGGGCGCAGACCGACAGCGGAAAGAAGGAGCAGAAGAAAGGGAAGAAACAGGCGGCGTGACTTCAAACTTTCTGACTTCTGACTTCTGACTTCAAACTTCCAACTTCCTGCGGGCTTCTCCAAAAGTCCATCGTCGACACGCGATGCACGCAGCCGACCGTGCAGTACGGCGCGCACGGTTTTGGCGTCGCGAACTCGCGGCGGATGTCGTCGATCGTGTAGGTCTCGAGCGGGACGGCGGGGTAGCCGCGTTGCTGCGAGCAGTAATGCACCAGGCCGTCTTCGCACACGTACAGGTAACGCGCGCCCGCGCGGCAGCGCCAGTCGTTCGGCTTGCCGTCCGCGAGGTTGTCCTGGAAGCTGCGGATTCCTGAATAGAGATTTTTCAGCACCTGGCTGGCGCCGTTGATTGCGGCCGACACGTCGTCGTACACCTTGCGCTCGACGGCGCGGAGCGGCTTCAGTCGTCCCGATCCGTCGTGAATGATGCCGATTGAGGTCGAGAAGCCGAGCTGACGCGCGCGCGTGTTGATCGTCCGCGCATCTTCCGGATTTCTGATCCCGCCGCCGAGCACCGAGTTGATGTTGACGTCGAACGCCGCGAACGTCTTCAGGTCCTGCAGCTTCCGGTCGAGTACCCGCAGGCTTTTTTTCGACACGTCGTCCGGTTCGACGTTGTCGATGCTGATCTGCAGGAAATCGAGCCCCGCGTCGTTCAGCTCCTGAATTCGCTTCGGAACCAGGAAGTAGCCGTTGGTGATGAGGCCGGCCATCATGCCGCGCGCGCGAATGTGGCGGATGAGATCGTCGAGATCGGGATGCAGCATCGGCTCGCCGCCGCTGAACGCGACGACCGACGTGCCGAGCGTGGCGAGCTTGTCGATGCGCCGCTTCAGGACGTCGCCCGGCACCGGCGGCGACACCTTGTCGTACTCGTTGCAGTAGCCGCAGTCGATGTTGCAGCGGCGGATCGGGATGATCTGCACGAGGAGTGGATGCGCCGTGTGCACGAGCCCGCGCACGAGCTCCCGTGCGGATCGCGCCTTACGGTTTGCGGTCGTGAGAAGCGCCAAGCGAAAAATCATACCTTACGCGATAGAGGGTTCTGCCGGACGCAGACGCTTCACGCGCTGGCCGACCTTCAGCGAGCCGTTGAAGATCGTTCCGACCGGAATGAAGCCGAAGAGCTGATGCCGCGCGACGGCTGCGAGGCCCGCCGACGCGATGCAGCCACACTGGCTGCAGTCTGGAGCGCCGCCGTACTGGCACGGCGTGACCCTCGTCTTGAGATCCGCTGAAAATACCGTCGTCGTCCGCGCGAAGACGCATTCGTCCGGCGACTCGGGTGGCTCCGCGTAAACGTCGATCAAGCCTTTCGGAAGCGCCAGCTTCGGATATCTGAGTCGGAGCGCGTGCAGATCGTTCACGACCATCTCGCGATCGGCGGGACGAAGGCGCTCATCGGACACCTCGCCGATCTGCGGCGTGTAAAGGCTGATCCAGATTTTCTCGACCTCGGGCCGCGCCGACCAGATGCGAAGGAACTCGTCGATGTAGCCCGGACGATGAACCTGCTGGCGCGTAATCGTGCAGTGGACCGTGATCGTGTGCCCCTGAATGTGTTTGAGAATTCGTTCGTACGTCGCCGGCGTCCGCCGTGCGTCGTGCTCCGGCTGCAGGCCGTCGATCGAGACGACGATCGACAGCCGGAAGATACCGCGCCAGTGTTTGGGGATTTCGCGGACCGCGCTGGTGACGAGCTGCGCGTGGATGCCTCGCTTCGACAGCATCGGCAGGATCACATCGAGCTCGCGGTAGCGCACGAGCGGCTCGCCGCCGACGATCGAGACGTGCAGTGGTTTGTGCCGATCGACGACTTCCATGAACTTGTCGACGAGCTCCTGGCCCTTGAAGTCGCGCACTTCCCGAAGCGTCACCTCACCGCCGAGGTGGCCGTCGCCGTACGCATAGCATCCGGGGCAGCGAAGCGGGCATTCACGAGTGATTTCAATCGAAAGAGCGGGCGTGTATCCGCTCAGGATCCGTCCCCACGCCGAGAAGATGGCTTCCATGGTTGTCCACTATAATCCGGCATCGTATGAAACGCCGAACACTACTTCAATGGATCGCGTCGGTGACGGCGTCGTGGCCGCTGCACCGCGTGCGGCTTCTCGCTCAACCGAGCGAGCTGACGCCGGACGCAGTCGCGACGTTGCGCGAGATCGCAACGACGGTGCTGCCCTCGTCTCTGGGAACGGCACGCGTTCGGGCGATCGTAGAGCGGTTCGTCGCGTGGACGCGCGGGTACCGGGAGGGCGTGGCGCTGGCCCATGGCTACGGGCACCCGCGCCTGCAGAAATCCGATCGGACGCCGGTGCCGGTATACAACGCGCAGCTCACCGCGCTCGACAAGGAGGCCCGCGCAAAGGGCGGCGCGTGGTCGGCGCTCGACGTCGAGTCGCGCCGCGCGATCCTCGACGCCGCGTTCGCGAAAGCCGGCGTCCGCGGCCTGCCGCCCCGCCCACTCGGCCAGCACGTCGTGGCCGACCTGATGGCGTTCTATTTCCGGAGCAGCGAGGCGAACGACGACTGCTACAACGCGATGATCAATCGAGAGGTGTGCAGACCGATCGCGATCACGACGAGGAAGCCCGCACCGCTCGGCTGAAAGCCTCGCGCTACAACGGTCGCAGTCGCCTCGCGCGACAACGGTCGCTGTCGCCTCGCGCTACAACGGTCGCTGTCGCCCCGCGCTACAACGGTCGCTGTCGCCTCGCGCTACAACGGTCGCTGTAGCGCGAGCCTTTCAGGCGAGCGGGTGCGCGAGGCTTTCAGCCGAGCGCGGAGACACGTATGCCTACCCACGAATCCGACGTCTGCATCATCGGCGGCGGCATCACCTCTGCGATGCTCGCGCAGAAGCTCTCGGAGCTCCGTCCGTCTCTGCACATCACCGTCGTCGAGGCAGGACGATCCATCTTCGACGTGGAGAACCGCGGGCGTTACCGCGAGCGCGCGATCGCCTACGGGGAGCATCCGTGGCCGGATGATTACGTCGAGGATCAGCAGGCCGAGGGCATCATCTCGATGACGATGGCGGTTGGCGGGTTGGCGCTGCATTGGGGCGGTGCCTGCAACCGGTTTTCCGAAGAAGACCTGCGGCTGAAATCGATGTACGGGCTGGCGGTCGACTGGCCGATCGAGTGGCGCGAGCTGGAGCGCTATTACTGCGAGGCCGAGCGCCGTCTCAACGTCGCGGGAGAGCCGAGCGCGTATCCGCAGGACAAACGGACCGAACCCTACCCGCAGCCGCCGATTCCGCTCTCGTTCAACCTGCAGCTGTTGAAGCGATGGGCGGAGCAGAGCGGCCTGAAATTCGATTCGCTGCCGATGGCGCGGAACCTGACGCCGTCCGGCGGCCGCGGCGCCTGTTGTGTGTACGACACGTGCGGTGAAGTGTGCCCGTCCGGGGCGCGCTACTCACCAGACTTCACGTTCCGCCAGCTGATGGAACTAGAGAAGATCGTCCTCCACGATCGTACGCTCGTCCGCCGTCTCGTCCTCGACGATCGCCGGTCGACCGTCGCCGCCGCGCAAGGATTTCATCAGGATCGCCGCGCCGATACGGTCGAGTACCGCGCGAAGACCTTCGTCATCGCGTCCGGTTATTGCTGGAGCTCGCATCTGCTGCTGCTCTCGGCGAACGCGCGCTTCCCGAACGGGCTCGCGAACCGGTCCGGCCTCGTCGGCCGCTACATGAACGGCCACAAGTTCGTCTCGGCGACGGCGAACATCGACGATCAGACGTTTCCCGGACAGAACATGACGCACAGCCTGATCTCGCGCGAGTACTTCCGCTGCGGCGCCGACAAACCGTTCGTGCGTCACGACACGCGCGTGTGGGAGAGCTCGGCCGGCCGCGATCCGCGGCTGCGGACGCCGGACGGCAGACTGCTGCTCGGCGACGAACTGATGGCCGACTGGCGGTCGCGGACCAAGGGCAGCTCGGTGCGGCTGCGTGCGTACGTCGACGTCCACCCGTCAGCCGACAGCCGGCTGACGCTGGATCGATCGAAGAAGAACCGCTATGGAGATCCGATGCCGAAGATCGAGCATCGCTTCGACGAGGCGACGCTCGCGCGCGAGGCGGCGGCGAAGACGCACGTGCTCGGCGTCTTCAACACGCTCGCCAGGGCGAGCAACGGCCGCATCGTGAGCACCGGCGAGGGCGACTACCTGGATCATCCCGGTGGCGGCTGCCGCATGGGCGCCGATCCGGCGACGAGCGTGTGCGACAGCTTCGGCCGCACGCACGATCACGAGAACCTGTTCGTCGTCGGCGCGCCGACGACGCCGACCGGCGGCTGCACGAACGGGACGCTCACGTTCGTGGCGCTGACGCTGAGGTCAGCCGACGAGATCGCGCGGGGATTTTCGTCGTGATTCGGGATTCGGGATTGGGGATTCGTCAAATCCCAAATCCCGAATCCCAAATCCCGAATCCCGAGGAGTGTCACTTCACCGCAGTCATCATGATCTCGACGGCGGCGTCTGCGCCCATGAGCCCCGTGCCGACGGTGGCGCGCGCGGGGAAATCCTTCTTCAGCGCCTCCCGGTACGCGGCGTTCATGCTCTGGTAGTTCGCCATGTCCGGCAGGTACACCATGCTGTCGACGACGTTCGGCCACTCGAAGCCGGCGGTTTTCATGGTGCGCTCGATGCGCGCGAGCGTTTCGGCCGTCTGGGCTTTCGCGTCGCCCTTGTTCGAGGCGGTGTTTCCCGTGATGCCCGCGACGTAGAGGCGGTTTCCAACCTGGATCGCTGAGCTCAGGTTGGGGTTCGCGGTGCCGGCGGTGCCGTCGGCATTCGGCGTGGTGATCGCCTTGCGACTCGAATCCCTGACCGCGACCATCGTGATCTCGACGAGATAATCCGGGCTCGCGAGGCCCGTCCTCGCCGTGGCGCGTGCCGGCATCGACCCCGCGGTGAAGTATGGACGGTACGCCGCATTCATCGCCTGGAAGTTGGCATCGTCGGTGATGAAGACGCGCGAGCTGACGACGTCGCCGAAGCCCATGCCGGCCTGCTTGAGGATCGCGGCGCCGTTGTCGAGGATCGTTTTGGTCTGCGTCGTGACGTCGCCTTTGACCGTCGTGTTGTCCTTGCCGTTGCGGCTCACGAGTCCCGAGAGGAACAGCGTGTTGCCGCTCTTGATTCCGTAGTTGTACGGCGCCGGCGATCGCATCCAGTCGGTCGGATGGACGACGACACGCTCGCCGCCGTTCGCGACGGCGACCATCGAGATCTCGACGAGGCCGTCGGGATTGGCGAGCGGCTGCGTGACGATGACGGTCGTACGCGCCGGCGGATCCTTCGGCCAGAAGGTCGCGTAGACGTCGTTCATCGCGGCGAAATCGGCCGGACTCCGCAGATACACCATCGTGCTCGCCGCGTTGGCGAGGCTCGAGCCCGCCGCCTTCAGCGTCTTGTCGATGTTCTCGAGCGTCTGCTTCGTCTGCGACTTGATGTCGCCCTTGTTGTTGGCATCGGCGCCAATCGTGCCGGCGACGTAGACCAGTCCGCCCGCCTTCGCGGCGGCGCTGAACGGGCGCGTGGCGTCGGCGCCGAAGATCTGACGTCCCGATTGTGCGAAGGTCATAGACACCAGCGCGGCAACGAATGAGAGAGCTGTGAATAGGCGCATAGTGCGCGGCATTGTATCTTAAGAACAGCAGAAAGCGCCTGCGGCCCGAGCGAGCGCGCATGCGCGAGTGAGAGCAAGCGGGGGCAGCCCTGAGCCCGCGTGGGGGTGGGGCCCCACGCGAATGAGAAAGTTCCCCGCGAGCATAAGAACATGATCGAGAAACGGCGGTCGAAGATTCACGGGTGGGGCGTTTATGCGACCGAGACCATTCCGAAGAACAAACGGATCATCGATTACGCGGGAGAAAAGATCTCGAACCAGGAGAGCCTCAGGCGCGAGCGGCGCTATATCGGGCGCGGCCACATCTGGTGCTTCAAGCTGACGAACCGCACCGTCATCGACGCCGGCGTCGGCGGCAACGTCGCGCGCTTCATCAACCACGCCTGCCGTCCCAACTGCTACATCCACATCGTCGACGGAACGATCTGGATCCGTGCGGCGCGGAAGATCCGCAAGGGCGAGGAGCTGACCTACAACTACAACACCGACGGTGAAGGGTTGATCAAGTGCCGCTGCCGTCCGGGATGTCAGGTGCTCCTCTGATGACCGTCTACTACCTTCATGGGTTCGCGTCGGGCGCGAAGTCGACCAAGGGCGGATATTTCGGCGATCGGCTCCTCGAGCGCGGCATCGCGCTGCGCTGTCCCGATTTCAACGAGCCCGACTTCGCGACGCTGACGCTGACGCGAATGCTCGATCGACTCGAATCGGAGCTCTCTCGCTCGACGCGCGAGGGCGCCGTGCTGATCGGATCGAGCCTCGGCGGCACGCTCGCCGTTCTCGCTGCTGCGAAGTTCCCGCGGCAGGTGAAGAAGCTGGTGCTGCTCGCGCCGGCGGTGATGTTTGCGAAGCCAGGTCATCACCTGCTGCCGCCCGAGCGCGTCGATGACTGGCGGCGTCGCGGCGCGCTGCCGTTCTTCCATTACGCGTACGGCGAGGAGCGGCCGCTGAACTACGCCTTCTACGAAGACAGCCTGCGGCACGACGCCTTCGATGCGGCGTTCAATCAGCCGGCGCTCGTGTTTCAGGGATTGCGCGACGCGTCGGTGGATCACGGGACGGTGGAGCAGTTCGCGCGCACTCGCCCGAACGTCACCTTGTCGCTGCTCGATGACGATCATCAGCTGATCGCGAGCCTGCCGCGCATCTGGGACGGCGTCGCTGATTTCCTCGAGCTGCACGAATGACGCGTTCGTTGGTCATCGCCCTGATTCTTGCGTTCGGCGTGCAGAACCCCGAACCCCGAACCCCGAACCAGGAACGGAGAACCAAGAACCTCGAACCAGGAACCCGGAACCCCGAACCCGTGTTGCGAGTGGGATTTGCGAGACCGGGCGGCGGATATGTAACCGAGACGATGCCGCTCGAAGCTTACGTTGCGCGCGTCGTGGCGGGCGAGGCGCTACGCAACAGTCAGCCGGCGGCGCTCGAGGCGCTCGCGATTACGGTTCGCACCTTCGCGCTCGCGAACCGCGGACGCCATCGCGCCGACAACTTCGACTTGTGCGATCAGACGCACTGTCAGGTCGTTCGTGCCGCGACGGCGGCAACCGAGCGCGCGGCCCAGGCGACCGCGGGCCGTCTGCTGCTGCGCGACGGCGCGCCCGCATCGATCTTCTACACGGCGTCGTGCGGCGGCCGCACCGAAATTCCCTCTGCGGTGTGGCCGGGCGCCGAAGATCCACCGTTCCTGCCGTCTCATGAAGACGAGGCATGTCGGGGCGTGCCAGAGTGGTCGGCGGAATTGCGCGACGCCGATCTCGTGCGCGCGCTGCGCGCGGCCGGCTTCCGGGGCGAGCGTTTGCGCGACGCGCGCGTAGTCGCGCGCTCGGGGTCCGGCCGCGTCGCGTGGATCCGGCTCGACGGTCTGCGGCCCGATGAGATCAGCGGTCAGGATCTGCGCGTCGCCGTCGGGCGCACGCTCGGGTGGCAGCACATCAAGAGCACCGCCTTCGATGTGCGGCGCGCGGGCGACCGGTTCCGCTTCACGGGTCACGGGTCGGGCCACGGTGTCGGCCTGTGCGTGATCGGATCGGCGCGGCTGGCCGAACGAGGACAAACGCCCGAAGCCATCCTCGCTCACTATTTCCCCGGCCTGCCAATCTCCGGGGTCTCGGGGCTCTCCGGGATCTCCGGCGTCCGACACCTGCCGGACCCGGTCATTTCTTTGACGCTCCCCGACGAGGACGAGGGGGAGCGGACCGCGATCGAGCGCCGGGCGCTTGGCGCGCGCGACGAAATCGCCAAGGTCCTCGGCGTGGCGCCGCCGCCGACCATCACGCTGCGGTTCCATCCGACTGTCGATGACTACGCGCGCGCGACCACGCAGCCGTGGTTCACCTCCGGAGCGATCGTCGACGGCGAGCTGCACCTGCCGCCTCTCGCCGAGCTCCGCGATCGCGGCGTCCTCGATCGCGCGATGCGGCACGAGCTCGTGCATCTGATGACCGATGGTCTGCTTGCGACCCGGCCGCTCTGGGTCCGCGAAGGCGCCGCTTTGTACTTCTCGAATCGCGACGCCGCGCCGCCGGCCGCAGTCCGCGCGCCGTGCCCCGGCGACAACGAGCTGCGGCGCCCCGTCTCGGCCGGCGCGCTGACCAGCGCGTACGCGCGCGCCCGCGCCTGCTTTGCGCGGCAGATCGAGCAGGGGAGAGACTGGAGGAACGTGCGCTAGGTTGCGCTTCACTTCGGATCGGGCACGACCGGTCGCTCGTACACCTTCTTCAGCGCTGCCTGGTACTCCGCGAACAGCGCTTTGATCCCGTCGAACTCCTTCTTCACAGCCGATCGATAGTCCGCATGCGTCGCGAAGTCGTAGAGAATCGCGGTCATCGTCTGCGCGTCGATCGTGAACCCTTTGTGACCGATCGGCTTGAGGTTGTCGGCGTCCATTTCGTACGTATGATTCGGCGCGGTCGACGACTGCGCCGTGATGCCGATGCCGGGGATGTCGCGCGACACGCTGCCGGTCTCTTCGAATCCCTGCGGCTTGCCCGGCTCCGGCTGTACGTTCGTCGCGCCGAAGATCTTCATATATGCGAAGCCGAGCTCGCCGAGCGTTGCCGTGCCGATCCCGTCGCGGTTCTGTCCGTAGTGATCGATCTTCACTTTCGTGCCCGTCGACAGCGCCGCGGCTTTCGCCGCGTTGTCGACGAACTCGGTCACCTGCGCGAGATACACCTCATCGGGGTAACGGATGTAGAAGTCGGCCGCAGTCCGATCGGGCGTCACGTTCGGGGCCGCGCCGCCCTCGGTGATGATTCCCTGAATTCTCGCCTCGGGACGGATGCTGCTCCGCACGCTGTCGATGTTATTGAACAGATGGATGACGCCCTCGAGCGCGTTGCGCCCGTTCCACGACGTCATCTGGTGCGCCGGCGCGCCGCTGAACGTGTACTTGACGCCGTCGATGTTCAGACAACACGTGCCGAAGCCGTACCGCGGACGCGACGTGACCGTCGACGCGTGGCTGCGGACGATGACGTCCATGCCGTCGAAGGCGTGCGCGAGGTGCATC
Source organism: Acidobacteriota bacterium (assembly GCA_003222395.1). Taxonomy (GTDB): domain Bacteria; phylum Acidobacteriota; class Vicinamibacteria; order Vicinamibacterales; family CAVVIG01; genus Gp6-AA45. Next base: position 133,813 of record QHWB01000035.1, on the reverse strand, counting down.
TCGGTCTTCGCGTTGGGCGGCATCATCTCCTCGCCAGGTGTCCCGAAGACTGTGACGCTGCCGGGCGTCCGCGTGCGCGACAGGTACTCGGACATCGCGACGGCGACCGCGATCCCTGCCGGCCCCTGCGCGCTGTGCTGATCGCCGTGAAATGCGCCCTTCGTGCCGCGCAGCGCGTCGTATTCCAGGATGACGCCGAGATTCGGCCTGCCGTTGTTGCCGCGGTATCTCGCGACGAACGCGGTCGACAGACCGGCAGTGCCGGTTTCGATGCTGAAGTTGTGCTGACGCAGATAGTCGGTGAGCTTGCCGATCGACCGCGTTTCCTGGAAGCCAATCTCGGGATGCGTCGCGATGTCGTCGGCCATCCCCAGCAGCTCTTTCTCCATCAGCTCCTTCGCCCGCGCGACGACCGCGTCGCGTTCGGCGCTCGCGGCCGTCAGCTTCGCCACCATGCCGGGAACGTCGAGCGACTCCTCGAGGGCCGCCATCTTTTTGAGCACGTCGCGCGCGGCGGCGCGCTCCGTGTCGGTTTCCTGTGCGCGGGCGGTGGGCGGGGCGCAGACGGCGATAAGGACGGCAAGGCGGATGAATCGATTCATCCGGGCATTATAGTCAGCGGCTTCCGGCTATCGCTGTCAGGTGTGTATGTCGCCCCATCGAACTTCATCGCCATGACGAAGCAGCAGCTTGCGAATTCTCAAGTACTGCTCGCCGCCGAGACGCTTCGACAGCTTCTTCGCGTTCCACACGACCGCCTGGCGCACGAACGGCAGCCACGCTCCAGATACGAGGCCGGCGATGACGTCGGTTGTCGTCCAGCACTGGATCGTGAAGCGGCCGACGAGCGTGAGACCGGACGCCTGGCGCGGCGTCCGCGTCGGCTCGGACGTGAACAACTGTCTGATGCCGGCGCGCGCGGCGGCTTCGGCGACCGCCGGGGCGAAGTCGCCGCCTGGTACCGACGCGATCCGCACCTCGCCGCCGATGATGTCTTCGAGCGTCCTGCAGCTGCGTGTCCACTCGTCGAGCAGCTGCGGCCAGGAGCAGTGGCCCATGCGCAGCGGGTGCGAGCACGAATGGCTCCCAATCACGTGACCGCGCCGATGGAGTTCCCGGATGGCGCGCCCGTCGACGAAGCCGCGCGTGCCGATGTAGTTCGTGGTGATCAGAAAATGTCCGACGAGCCCGCATCGTTCGAGCGCGTCGGCCGCTGCGGACGCGCTGATGCCGCCGTCGTCGAAGGTGATCAACGGGGCAGAAGACGATCGTTTCAGCGTCGCGAGATGCGCGTCGAACGTCTGCGGCGTCACCTTATATAAAGCCGCATCGCGGCCGGGAAATCCGCTCGAGTCTTCTGCGCCGGCCTCCACGACGTCGTGGTACATGAGGGCGGTCATCATTCGTTCGGTAGCGCGAGGCTTTTGGCCGAGCCATCGAGGGCGACGTTGGAGGGTCCGCTCGCTTTGAAGGCTCGCGCGCCGCGTCGTCGCCGCATTCGTATATGTGCGCTGAGCCACGGCTGGCCCCAGGTCGCGGACGAGCGGCCGGTGGTGTCGATGGGTTGCGCCGTGCCGGCTTCGATCGCGATCAATGCGTCACGGATCGCGTCGAGATGCTCGAGAACGACGCGATGCTGCGTCACCACGTGCGACTCCGACACATCGGCATCGACGCGGAAGAATCCGAACACGGGACCGGTGTCGACGCCGCGATCGATACGCAGCAGCGTCATTCCGACGTTGTTGTGGTCGCCGTTGGCGCGCGCCCAGAAGCAGCCATGCGCATTGCGATACTCCGGACAGATCCCCGGATGCATGACATACGTCCCGAGATGCGGGATCGTGAATACCTGTTCCTTCAGCAGCGTCTTGCAGCGCGCGATGACGAGATCCGGTTGCCGCTCGCGCAGGAACGTTTCCGCCTCTGGCGAATTCGGTGACGACACAACGAGCTCCGGCGCCCGCGGCCGAATCGGAAACAAGCCGCGCAGACGTTCGAGCTCCTGCCGCTCCCACGCGACGTCAGCTCGGGCGTGGGCAAGGCGGTAATAGGCGCGGAAGGCGAGCACGTCGAGGAAGCGTCGCCACCCGACGCGCCTGATCTCGCGTGTGACGCGCTTCCGCAACTGTCGACCGGGTTCGCGGATGACGACGGTGCCCGCGAAGGTCGAAAACGATCCTAGCCAGCGAACGAGTCCCTCTCGATCAAGGGAGGCGCTTTCGTGACAGATGAGAGCGGTTTTCACCAGCAGATTCCCCGATAGTCCGCCTGCAGCAGCGATCCATAGATCGGGAGCCGCACGAGATCGATGATGATCTGATCCGCCCGGCATTTCCTCAGCGCGTCGGCGAACTCCGGCGACTGGTTGCCCACGACAATCACTTCCGACTTCTCGATGACTTCATCGACGGCGTTGCACAGCAGCGAGGACAGGTGCGGTATCTGCTTTTCGATGTACTCCTTGTTCGAGCCGACCAGCTTCGCCAGCGAGACGTTTTTGTCGTAGATGCAGACCGACAGACCCTTGCCGAGGAGCTGCTCGGCGAGAATCACGATGGGGCTCTCGCGAAGATCATCAGTACCCGCCTTGAAGCTGAAGCCGAGCAGACCGATCTTCTTCCTGCCCGTGTCCATCACTTGATCGAACGCCTGCTGAATCTGCAGCCTGTTGCTCGGCAGGATCTGTGAGATGACGGGAAGCTCGACGTCGAGCTCCTTCGCACGGTATTGCAGCGCGCGCACATCCTTCGGTAGACACGAACCGCCGAACGCGAATCCCGGCTTCAGGTAGCATGAGGACAGATTCAACTTCTCGTCGCGGCAGAAGATGTCCATAACGTCGTGGCTGTCGACGCCGACGCGCTTACACAGGTTGCCGATCTCGTTCGCGAAGCAGATCTTCAGCGCGTGCCACGCGTTGCTCGTGTACTTCATCATCTCGGCGACGCTGATGCTCGTGCTGACCAGCGGCGCGTCAATCGATTGGTAGAGGGCAATCGTTCCGCTCGCGTCAGCGGCGTGGTTGTGGCCGACGAGCGTCAGCGGCGGCTTGCGGAAGTCTTTCAACGCCGTCCCCTCGCGCAGAAACTCCGGATTGACCGAGACGCCGAACCCATCGCCGTAGGTCTTACCCGACTCGCGCTCGAGCGCAGGAATGACGACGCCATGCGTGGTGCCGGGCAGCACCGTGCTGCGGACGACGACGACGTGGTAACTCGACTTGTCCCGAAGCGAGGCGCCGATCTGCTCGCTGACGCGCTCGAGATACGTCAAATCGAGGCTGCCGTTTCGGCGGCTCGGCGTACCCACGCAGAGCAGCGACACCTCGGTTTCGCGAACGGCGTCCGCCGTGTCGGTCGTCGCGCGCAGCCGCCCCTCGGCGACGGTCCGCGCGAGGACGTCCTCGAGCCCCGGCTCGACGATCGGGCTCCGTCCCGCGTTGATCGCCGCCACCTTGTCGGGGTTCACGTCGACCCCGATTACGTGATGTCCGTCCGCGGCAAACGATGCCGCCGAGACGCTCCCTACGTATCCAAGACCAAAGACGGAGACTTGCATGGATTGATTTCTCCAGCGCGCCGGCCGGCAAAGCGGGCCAGCGCGATTTCCAGTTCACCCGCGACAGCCGACCAGTCGTACTTCTCGACGACGAGCGCGCGGGCGGCGACTTCGAGTTGCTGGCGTCGGTCTGCGTCGCGGATCAGGACGACGACCGCGCGGGCGAACGATGCCGGATCGTCGGCGACCATCACGTGTGTTCCGTTGGTGACCGGCAGACCTTCGGCGCCGATGGTCGTCGACACCACCGCCTTGCCCATCGCCATCGCTTCGAAAATCTTGAGCCGCGTACCGCCGCCGATGCGTAGCGGCACGACGTACACCGATGCCTCCCGCATGTACGGCCGCACATCGTCCACGCGTCCGGTGACGACGATGCCGGCTGCGTCGGCGAGTTTCTTCACCGCCGGGGTCGGCGCGCGGCCGACGATCGTCAATCGCGCGAGCGGTTCCTCGGAGCGGATGAACGGCAGGATCTCGCGGCAGAAATAGAGCATCGCATCTTCGTTCGGCAGCCAGTCCATCGAACCGGTGAAGATCAGACTGGGGACCGGTTGCCGGTTGCGGGTGACAGGTTGCTGGTCTCTTGGGACTGGGCTGAAATACGCCGTGTCCACACCCGTCGGCACGACGTGCACCGGCTGGCGAATCGCGTCCGGATACAGATGCGCGAGCGTTTCGCGATCGGCATCGGATACCGCGAGCACGCCGTCGAAACGACGGAGTGTCTGCCGCTCATATCGCAGCATCCGCCGATGCTGTGCGCCGTATAGCAGCTTCGAAAGGACGCTCCGCTTCGTTTCCGCATGCCTGCGCCAGATCTCCGACTCGACGTTGTGCGTGAAGATGACGGACGGGCACGGCAGATGCTCGGGCAGGTTCACCGCCGGGAACAGGAAATCGCAAACCAGCAGATCGAACGACTCTTCTGCGAACAAACGATCCAGCTTTCGCCGAAACGCGGCCGACCGATATTTCCCGACGGCATACGGCAGTGGATCGACGACATGCAGCGCCGCGTCGGCGTAAAAGCGCACCGATCCCTTTGCCGGATCGCTGCGCTCGATCGTCTCCACGCGTGCCGCGACTTCCTTCATCCCCTCGACATCGGATCGCGCCGTCCCCGGCTCGGCAAACGCGAGATAGGTGATCTCGTGACGCCGCGCCAGATGGCGCATCAGGTGCCACGTCCGCAGCTTGCCGCCTTTGTCGAGCGGCAACAGAAGGTCCGATTTGAGCCACAGAATACGCATCGTGCTCTACGCCGCGCGGGGCCCCACCCCCGCGCTCGAAGCTGTGGTGCCGTAGCGCTCGGGTACATCCAGAACAGAGCGTCGCGGCGACGCTGCCACACCGGGCAACGCCTGAACTCCTTCGTTATCGATGAACGTGCGGTGCCACAGCTCCAGGTTCAACAGGCTCCACAGACGATCGCCGCCGTCGGTGCGTCCGTCTGCGTGATCGCGCAGCAGGCGATCGACGGCTGGCGCATCGATGATGCCGCGCTCGCGCGCGCGACGGTCCAGCAGCACCTCTCGTACCATTCCGTTCCACGCGTCTCTTGTCCACGATGCGAACGGCACCGGGAATCCCATCTTCGGGCGATTGAGGATCGATTCCGGCAGAACCCCCTTCATTGCCTCGCGCAGGATGCGCTTGGTCGTCACGCCCGAGAGCTTCCACTCGTCGGGGAGTCGAGCGACGAACTCGACGAGCACGTGATCGAGGAAGGGGACCCGGCTCTCGATCGAGGCCGCCATGCTCATCTGGTCCTGCTTCATCAGCAGCTCGACGAGGTAGGTCTTGATGTCGGCGTAGAGCAGGCGATCGAGCAGCGTGCTCGACCCGTTTGGCCGCTCGAAGTAATCGAGAGACGGCCCGTACGCGTTCGACTTCGTCGCGCCATCGCGGAACGCGGGCGCGAGCAGCCGCTGCTGATCGGACAGGCGGATTGCCGCGAAGTTGTCGAGGAACATCGCCTCCGGCGTGCGGTCCATGGCGAGAAACGAACGGCGTGCGTACCGTCCGACCAGTCCTGGCACGTGCGGGACGATGCGAGAGGCCACCAGGTTGCGCACGCCGCGCGGCACCGCGCGTTCGTACACAGTTCCGGCGCGCCAGTTCCACGCCAGGCGCAGGTATTTGCCGTAGCCGGCCATGAGCTCGTCACTGCCTTCGCCCGTCAGCACGACGGTCACGTGCTGGCGTGCCAGCGCGGAGACGTAGTAGAGCGGCACGCTGGAGGGATGCGCGATGGGCTCGTCTTCATGCCACACCAGCTTCGGCAGCGCGCCAAAGAAATCGGCGTCGTCGATCACGACCTCGTGCGACTCGGCGCCAATCGTTCGCGCGACCTCGCGCGCGTACTCGAGCTCGTTGAACGCGCGTTCCTTGAACGCAATCGAGAACGTCTGCAGCGGCCGATCGATGAGCCCCGCCATCAGCGCGGCGACGGCGCTGCTGTCGATGCCGCCCGAGAGGAACATGCCGAGCGGCACGTCGCTCATCAGGCGGAGACGAACCGATTCGGTCAACAGCGATCGGAATTGATCGACGACGTCACGGCCACTCTCGCCTGAAAGGCTCGCGCGACCTCCCGAGTGTGGCGCGAGGCTTTCAGCCGAGCGGGAGCGCTCCGAACGCTCGCCAACCGGCACGTCCCAGTACTGTCGCACGCGAATCTCGCCGAGCTCGAACACGAGCTGGTGGCCCGGCAGCAGCTTGTAAATCCCCTTGAACAGCGTTTCTTCGCCCGACGTGTAGCGCGTGCTGAGGACTTCGGGCAGGACGGCGTAATTCGGATCGGCCGGCACGAGCCCGCTCGCCAGAATCGCCTTGATCTCCGATCCGAACAGCAGCGTGTTGCCGGCGCGGCACCAGTACAGCGGTTTGATCCCGAGGCGATCGCGCGACAGCAGCAGGCGCCGCTTCGGGGCATCCCAGATTGCGAACGCAAACATCCCGCGGAATCGGTGGACGCAGTCGTCGCCCCACTGCTCGTACGCGTGGACGATCATTTCAGTGTCCGACTTGGTGCGATAGCGGTGACCGTGCGACTCGAGCTCGGGCCGGACATCCCCGTGGTTGTAGATCTCGCCGTTGTAGATCACCCAGATGGTGCCGTCCTCGTTCGACAGCGGCTGCTGACCGGTGCTCAAATCGACGATGCTGAGCCGGCGATGCGCGAGTGCCGCGAAATCGTCGCAGTGGAGTCCGGCCTCATCCGGTCCGCGGTACTGCATGACGTCGCGCATGCGCAGCGCACGCCGCGGCGCCTCGCGATCGAGTCGATCACAACCAACGAAACCTGCGATCCCACACATTATTCGATGCTCGCGGGGCGCCATGCCCCATCGGTGATTCGCTCGCGCGGTTCGGATCGCGTGTGTTTGGAACGGGACGCCGCGCGCCGATGCGCGTCGAGTTCAGCCGTGTGAACGATGGCGATACGCCGCTCGCGGCACCATCGAGCGAAGGAGACCATCCGGCGCCCGGCGGCAGGGCGTCGGAAGCTTCTCACGTCGAACTGCGCAACCGACGAAGCGGTATCCACTGCACGCTGCAGCCACGCACCTCCTTTACGAAGGCAGGCGACGTGCACTTCCCAGCGCCGCCGATCGAGACGCCGAATCAGCTCGATCATCTGGTGCTCGGTGCCGCCGGGATCGAAGCTCGCCATCACGACGGCGAGTGGAATGCGACTTTCAGGCCACATGCGTGGGGACGCTCGCTGTCCTTGCTACCGGGGCGGTGACGACTTCGTCGTACAGCTTCAGCCAACGCTCGCGCACCGCCGCCCAGGTGAACGCCTCGCACTTCACGCGGGCGGCCTGCGCGAGCCGCCGCGCGAAATCCGGCTGGGCGAGCAGGCGAAGCACGCCTGCCGCGAGGGCGCGGTGATCGTGGACGTCGGCGAGCAGGCCGTCGCGTTCGTGGGCGACGAGCACCGGAACGCCGCCTGCGTTGGTCGAGACGACGGGCAACCCGCTCGCGAACGCCTCGATGACCGAGTTCGGCATGTTGTCGACGTTGGGACTCTGAATGTAGATGTCGTGATCCGCGTAGACGCGGTGGATCTCGTGCTGGTCGACGTAGCCGAGAAATTCGACCTGCGCGAGCCGGAGTTTCTCGACGAGCGATCGCAGATGACGCTCGAGCGGACCGCCGCCGACGAGCGTCAGGCTGGCGTCCGGACGACACGTCTGCACGATGCGAAACGCGCGAATCGTGCACTCGACGTTATAGAGCTCGTGGAAATTCCTCGTCGACAGCACGCGCGGTCGTAACGGCTCGCGGTCGCGAAAGCGGAACCGATCGAGGTCGATGACGTTGGCAATCGCCGTCGCGTGCAGGCCGAATCCCATCAGCACGTCGACCAGGTACTGAGACGGCACCACGATACGATCGGCGCTCGCCATTACCGCCCGGGCGATCGGCGAACGCTGCAGATGATCCGCAGCCTCGCCGTTGCGATAGTTCAGCACGACCGGACGCGCAAACGTCCGCGAGGCGGCCACGGCCGGCAACGGCGCGAGCCAAAAGCGTGCGTACGGCGCGGCAAAGACGTGTACCAAATCGGCACCCGCAAGCGCCGATGGCAGACGAGGGACGTACTGCGCCAGCATCACCGCGTTGCGCGCCCACTTGAAACGCACCGCGGGCGCCATCCACCGCGGCGGCGCCGGATTCGAGGCCACGAACCAGGCATTCACGTCCAGATCCGAACACCAGGCACGCACGAGACGGTCTGCCTGTACCGCCTGGCCACCGAGGGTCTGCAGCGACGGGGCGACGATCGCGACGTGAAGCTTGCGCATCGACACGATTCCACTATGCCGCCTCGACGCTTGCCGTGAACGCCCGCACGCCGTCCGACGCAGCGCCGGTCGGCTGCACACGTTGGACGCCGTCGATGAACCGACGGAACCAGAGCTCTAGCATCACCAGCGTCCAGAGCCGGTGGGGGTGGTCGTGGACGCCGTCGCGGTGCTCGCGCCAGATGCGCGCGACCTCGCGGTCGTCGAACACGCCGCGAGCCTTGAGACGGCCGTCGAGCAGCAGCTCCTGCACCATCGGGACGAGCGGCCCGCGCAGCCATTGACCGATCGGCGCCGCGAATCCCTGCTTCGGCCGATGGACGATCGACTGCGGAATCCGTCGCGCAAGCAGGCGTCGGAGGAGATACTTGCCGCGGCCGTTCCTGATTTTGAGCGTCGACGGAATGGACGCCGCGAAGGCGAGCAGCTCGTGATCGAGCAACGGCTCACGCGACTCGAGCGACACCGCCATGCTCATCTTGTCGACTTTGGTCATGATGTCGTCGACGAGATAGGTCTTGACGTCGACATAGAGCGCGCGGTCGACCGGATCGGACGACGGACATGCCTGATATGCGCTGCGGAATCCTACGAACGGATCGGCATCGCGCACCTCTCGCGCAAAATCAGGCGAGTACAGCGCCGCGCGGAGACCGTTCTCGAACATCCCGTATGCGTGCTTCTGCGCGTACGCGTCGGCGGGCGCGAGCGCGAGGTGCCGAAGCGACCGGGCGCCTTTCACCGACAGCGGCAGACGTGCGGCGAGCCGCCCCGCGAGGCGGCTTCCCTTGATGCCCAGCCACTGACGCGCGGCGACTTCCCACCGCTCGACACGATGCCGCGCGTAACCGGCCCACAGCTCGTCGCCGCCGTCGCCCGACAGCGCGACGATGACGTGTTCGCGCGCCGCCTTCGAGACGTAGTACGTCGGCACCGCCGACGAGTCGGCGAACGGCTCGTCGAGGTGCCAGGCGAGCTTCGGAAGCAGATCGACGATGTCGGGGCGGACGATCTTCTCGTGCGATTCGGTCCCAAGATGGGTTGCGACGGTGCGCGCGTATTCGAGCTCGTTGAACGCCTGCTCATCGAAGCCGACCGATGTCGTCACCACGCGGGTCGGACAGCTCCTCACCATCGACGCGACGACGAGGCTCGAATCGATGCCGCCCGAGAGGAACGCGCCGAGCGGCACGTCGCTCAGCAGACGGAGCCGCACCGATTCGTCGACGAGCGCCTCCAGGCGATCGAGATACGCCGCTTCGCGCGACGGATCGCCGTCGCCGGTAAACGTGAGATCCCAATACCGGCGGATCGTCACGGATCCGTTCTCGGCGACGAGCAGATGTCCGGCCGGCAGCTTCCAGATGTTTTGATAGATGGTGCGCGGCGCCGGCACGTAGAGCAGCGCGAGGTACGCGTCGAGCGCCTCCGCGCTCCAGCCGCGCGGCACGTCCGGATCCTCCAGGAGCGATTTGATTTCGGATCCGAACGTGACGCCGCTCGTCGTCGTGCAGTAGTACAGCGGCTTCACGCCCAGGCGATCGCGGACGAGGAGCAGCCGTCGTTTCGGCGCATCCCAGAGCGCGAAGGCGAACATGCCCCGGAAGCGATCGACCGCGCGGTCGCCCCACTGTTCGTACGCGTGAACGATCACTTCGGTGTCGGTGTTCGTGCGGAACCGATGGCCGAGCCCCTCGAGCTCCCGTCGAGTGTCGGCGAAGTTGTAGATCTCGCCGTTGAAGACGATCCAGATTGTACCGTCCTCATTGGTCAGCGGCTGACCGCCCGTCGAGAGATCGATGATGCTGAGGCGGCGGTGCCCGAGACCGACGCCGTCGCCGACGTAGAAGCCGTCCGCATCCGGACCGCGATGCGCGACGGCGGTCGTCATCGCGACGAGGCGGTCGCGATCGATCGGATGATCAGGATTGAAATTGAACTTGCCCGCTATTCCGCACATGTCACGCGCTCGCGCCTCGCTCGACTGACGACTGACGACTTGCACATGATGACGGACCAATGCGGGAGGCTTTGGCCGAGCGACTCAGCTCCATCAGATATACGTCCTCGAACGCGGCCACCATCCGGTCGAACGAATAGCGCGAATGCGCCTCGGCGCGCGCGGCCGCGCCGAGCCGCTCGCCGAGCGTCGCGTCGGACATGACGCGCACGATGCGGTCCGCGAGCGCATGCGGGTCGCCCACCGGGGCCAGCAGCCCGGTTCTGCCGTCGTCGATGAGTTCGAGGATGCCCCCCACGGCCGACGCGACAATCGGCAGTCCAGCCGCCATCGCTTCGAGCACCGCGTTGGGGAATGCCTCCGATCGAGAGGGGAGGACAAACAGGTCCGCCGCGGCGAGCCGCCCCGCGACCTCGTCCTGGTGCCCGGCAAAGGTGACCGCGTGCGCGACGTTCAGCGCGCGCGCGCGCGCTTGCAACGCTTCGCGTTCGGGACCGCCGCCGACGAGCTCGAACACGACGTCGGGGAACTGCCGGAGCACGTCGACGGCCGCGTGGAGCAGCACGTCGTGTCCCTTTTCGCGGCGCAGGTTCGCGACGACGACGACCGTGCGCCGCCTTCCCCGCTGGCGACGTCGTTGAAACGGTTCGAGATCGAGTCCGTTCGGTACGATTGTGATCTTCCGCGGCGGCACGCGTTCGAGCCGGAGGCGCTCGGCGGCGGCGCGCGAATTCGCGACAATCTTGTGTGCAGCGCCGTACGCCGCGCGCTGCATCGCGATCTGAGCCGCCGTCTTGTCGGGGTTGATCTCGCGGCGGTTGCCGATCCGGACCGGTACGCGGGCGAGCGCCGCGGCCGGCAGAGCGAAGATGTTCGAGTAGAGCTCTGTGCTGTGGACGATAGCGATTTTCCGGTCTCGGCACCAGCGCGCGAAAGCCCACACGTGACGCAGCGCGTCAGGCGTGCGGAAGCTTTCGATCGGGAACTCGACGACGGATGCCGCCGCTGTGACGACGCGTTCTAACCACGTGCCACGTGCGTGAAAGCACGGCACGTGAACCAACCATCTCGCCGGATCCAGCCGCCGCACCAGCTCGATCATCTGCCGCTCCGTGCCGCCCGGCTCGAAGCTGGTCATCACGATAGCGACTGGAACAGCCGACGACGGCACGCGCGCTATCTGAGCAAGGCAGGTGCCAGTCGAGTTCGCAAAATGCGCCTATTTCTTCTTCAGCGCGTCGGTAACGCGACGTCCAACGGAAACGCGGGTGTCGAGAATGGAAAGGAATTGTCCACGTAAGCGCGATGCCACCGCTCGAACACGACGAGCTGCCACAACCGCAGTGTGTGGTCGCGCTTGCCCGACAGATGCTCGTTCAGGATCTGCCGCACGAACGCAGGCTGAAAATAACCTCGCTGAAGCGTCGAGGCGGACAGCAGTGTGTCCGCGAACAGTTCGCGCAGGTTGCCGCGAAACCAGACGCCGAGCGGGACGCCGAAACCCTGCTTGCGCCGTTCGAGGATCTCGCGCGACAGCAGCGTCGCGGCCACCTCTTTGAGCACGTGCTTGCGGCGCCCGTTCCTGATCTTCATTGAGGACGGCAGGCGGGAGGCGAACGCGATGACCTCGTTATCGAGCAGCGGCACGCGCGACTCGATCGAGTGAGCCATGCTCATGCGATCGACTTTGGTCAGCACGTCCTCGGGCAGATATGTCTCCGCGTCGAAGCGCATCATCTGGCTTGGCCAGGCCAGGTGCGCGTAGCGGTCGAAGTGCGTGGCAAGGCGCGTCTCGGGATCGACGCCTGAGGTAAGACCTTCCTGCACGTCGCGCGTCAGCAGCGCAGGCTTTTCGTCCGATCCGAAGAAGCGAATCGAATCGACGTACCGCCCGTGATCGTCGCGCGACACGTGGCGAAGGAAATTCTTGCCGCGCGCTCCGTGCGGCAGTCGCGCGGCAGCGATCGCCGCCACCCGCCGCAACGCGCGGGGACTGTATCGATCGAAGGCGACCACGCGCGGATGCGGCACGTACCGATCGTAGCCGCCGAACAGCTCGTCGCCTCCGTCGCCAGACAGCACGACGGTCACGTGACGCCTCGCCATCTGCGACACGTACCACGTCGGAATCGCCGAGGAGTCGGCGAACGGCTCGTCGAAATGCGAGACGAGCGCGTCGAGGATGTCGACCGCGTCGGGCTTCACGACGAATTCGTGATGCTCGGTGCCGAAATGGCGCGCCACGCGACGCGCATGTTCGAGCTCGTCGAACTCGGGCACGTCGAACCCGATCGAGAACGTCTTGACGCGGCTGCCGGACTCCTGCGCCATCAGACCGACGATGGTGCTCGAGTCGATCCCGCCGGAGAGGAACGCGCCCAGGGGCACGTCGCTGACCAAGTGCGATTTCACGGCGTCGGCGATCACACCACGTAGGTCAGCGATTGCATCGCTTTCCGATCCGCGATAGTCCTCGTCGACCGGAAGCTGCCAGTACTGTTCGATCGAAACGTCGCCGTCGTGCCACGTCAGCAGATGACCGGGCGGCAGCTTCCGCACGTGCTTGAAGATCGATCCGTCCCGCGGCGTGTAGAGGAACGACAGGTAGTGATCGAGCGCGTCCAGGTCGAGCTCACGCAGCAGGTCCGGCGCTTCGAGCAGCGACTTGATCTCGGATCCGAAATACAGCCGCCCGCCGACAGTGGCGTAGTGCAGTGGCTTGATGCCGATGCGATCGCGTGCGATGAGCAGTGTTCGCGACCGCGTGTCCCAGATGGCGAGCCCAAACATCCCGCGCAACCGTCCGACGGCTCGGGTGCCCCACTCCTCGTACGCGTGCACGATCGTTTCGGTGTCGGTCGACGTGTAGAAGCGGTGGCCGGCGAGTTCGAGCGCGCGGCGCAATTCCCGGAAGTTGTAGATTTCGCCGTTGAACACGATCCAGACCGTCTCGTCTTCGTTGTGGATCGGCTGATGGCCGGTGGACAAATCGATGATGCTCAGGCGCCGCATCCCGAGTGCGACGCCTGGCTCTACCCATACGCCTTCGTCATCAGGTCCGCGATGACGAATCACGTCGCACATCCGATGCACCAGCGCCCCGCTCGCCTCGACGCTCAACGGCATCGCACTGCGAGACGACTCGACGAAGCCGGCAATTCCACACATAGGCGTAATTCCCTGATACCGGATCCTGAAATCCGAACTTCGAGCTCCTGCTAGCTTCTCGGCACGCCCCGACGCTCGGGCGACACTCCACATTCGCGCCCGTTGACAATCAGCTGCGCACCGAAGGCCGGACCGGCGATGCGTACTGCGCCTGAAAGGTCGAGATGAAGATCGGGCGCTACCTGCGGCAGCACCAGCTGCACGCCGCGGCGTCCTGGAGTTCTCACCGACGATCCGTCGACGAGCGCGAGCCGCAGCAGCTGTCGCTGGCCCCCTGTGCGGCAGAAGAGCATGTGCGCGTCGGTCTCGAACTCCGCGATACGCCAGCTCGGTGTCACGCTCGCGTCGGACCTCGCTCCGACTTTGACGTCCGCAATCGCGAAGTAATCGGTCGATTGCTTGCGGGAGATTCGCAACGCCATGCTCTGGTCGAGCGTGCCGGCCTCGGCCCAGACCGGCGCCCAGTCGACATCCGTGACGGCGTTGTCGGGAGTCAGATCGAACACACTGACCATCCAGAACGGCACGACATCCTCGTGACGCACTCGCATCGTCCTAGTCGGCTCCACGCGGCCGTACACCGGCGAGTACCATCCGAGGCCCGACTCCGAATCGGCGAGGAGGAGATCAATCGATCCGCGCGGCGCGAAGAACCCGACGCGTTCGATCATCGAGGTAAGCGATGCCCGATTGCCGAGGATCTCGACCTTCCAGCGGGGATCCAGATGCCAGTGGACCGCCACGTCGTGCGCGTCCGTGCCCGCGATGCAGTCGGCCACGATCAGCAGATCGCGATGGATCGCGAGCACGTGACGTCGATGCGCAAGCGGCGCGTACCCGTCATGGACGCCGCCGAAGTAGTCGAACCCGTCGTTGGTCCTCCACCGCTCGACGCGCGCGTGCGCGATCTGTGACCAGTGGAACGGCCCTGTCGGCGTCGATTGCGGCCGGCGATCGATCGTCACCGTGTTGTGCATCGCCGTTGACCGCATGCGGTTTCGCAGGGCGAGATCGCTCGTATAACACGCGGTACCGGGATCGATCAGCAGCGGCAGTCCGCGAACCGTCAGCGTCAGCGACAGCGCGTCGGCGTGCGCGTGACCGCAGTTCTGATATCCGTGCGGACCGCCGTCGATCACGAGATGCGTGCCGTCGCCGGATCGCGAAACGTAATAGCCAGTCTCCGGCAGCGCGGCCGACGTCCACCCTGTTCGTGGGGTTTGCCTTCTTCGTCGGGCAGGCTTTTCAGCGACGGCCCCCTCGCCTTTCAATCGGGATTCAGTGGCAGCGGCGAAAATCGGATGCGCGAGCATCCACAGTGCTTCTTCCGGCAGCGCGCCGACGCGGAGGTCGTCGCGGTCGACGAGTGCGGCGGCGACGCCGAGGCTGTCGCGAACATCATCCACGCACCGCGCCGTCAAGGGGCGCAGGACGCCGCCGTCGTCGTCCCCGAGGTGCGGCAGCCGGCCGCGGTCGTCGGCGAGCAGCCGCGCGGCGAGCGCGAGACGGCCGACGGTGCGCTCGAACGTGTCGGCCACAGGATCGCGCGTGATTCGCGCGACGACGAGCGCGAGCGTGTAGAAATCGAGTGTGTAGCGATGGTAATGCGTCGACCGCTCGCGGTGCCCGCCGTCGGCGGCGATCTGGCGTTCGATTTCGTCGACGAGCACACGACGTCCGACCGCCTCGCGCCGGGGGCTCGCCGCGAGCTCGGGCAGCGTGCGGCCGGCGACGTACAACGCGAGCGCCTCACCGAGCAAATGCGTGTTCGGACTGAAGTAGTACGACAGGTAGCGCTCGACGTGCGTCAGCTGACGGTCGACGCCGAGCAGCAGATCGACCGTCCACGGCGACGCGTCTTCGCTGTCGGGATCGACGAAGAAGTGAAGCGCCCACAGCCACGACAGGGATCGCAACGCGAGCTCGAGCATGCTCGTCCAGTTCATGCCGAGCAGGGGCGGATTGCGTTCGAGCCAGCTCGCGAGCTCGTCGAGACAATGGTGTCGGTACTTCGCCTCACCAGTCAGCCAGTACGCGCGGCCCAGCGCCAGCCAGTGCTGGTGCCGATTCAACTGCCAGATGATCTTGTGGTCGCCGCAGGAGGCATCCAGGTATGGCACGCTGGTCCAGAAGACGTCAGGCGCGCGCCGATCGTGAACTGGGTCGTAGTTCCATTCGAATCGTCCCCGACCGTCGAAGCGGAGGCCGCGATAGCCAAGCAGGTCGTAGTGCCCCGACAACACACGATCGGCACGCGCGGCTGCCTCCGAAGGGCTCGCCGGGAACTCGCGCACGACCCGTTCGACTAGCGCCCGCCGAATCGCACGCGCGATAGGGAATCGCTGCGGCGCGTCGGCAAAATGACGCGACAGCGCGCGATGCGCCTCGTCGAAGTCTTGCAGCGCGAGGCTTTCAGCCGTTTTGCAGAGGCTCGCAGCCGAGCGCGAGAGGCGCGATGCCAGATCGCGCCGATTCCATCGAGGCCTCACGACCGCCGCGGCGGTGCGATCGAAGAGCGTCCGTGCCTTCGCGCGACTCCGCCAGGCGAGCTCTGTTTTGTCCATGCGCGCGAGCCGTGCGAGCGAGCGACCCTTCATGAGGCCTTCAGCGTAGGAGCGGAGCTTGTTCCGTCCCGTAAACGTGCGCCGCCCTGCGCGACAGGCGCTGGAGCGGATTCGGGTCGAGCCAGTTCGGGGGCGGGTCGAGCAAGCGCGGCGACCGGTCCAGCGACCTCGTCGCTTGCATCGAGAACGCTCCGGTACGCGTTCAGCCACTGTGCGCGGACCGCAGGCCACGTGCACGTGCGCGCGAACGCGTACCCGTTCTCCGCGAGATGACGGGCGTACGCCGGACGGTCGAGCAGTGTCACCACGTGCGCTGCGAGCCGTTCGTGATCGTCGAGCGGCGCGAGCAGCCCGTGCTGGCCGTGCGTGAGGATCGCGGGTACGCCGCCAGCTTCGGTCGAGACGACCGGAAGGCCGCTCGCGTATGCCTCGATGACCGACGTCGGCATGTTGTCGACGACTGGGCTCTGAATGAAGATGTCTGCGGCTGCATAGAAATCCGCAATCTCGTCTGGCATCACGCGTCCCGCGAATGTGACGTGGCGCAGCTCGAGCCGATCGACGAG
Source organism: Acidobacteriota bacterium (assembly GCA_003222395.1). Taxonomy (GTDB): domain Bacteria; phylum Acidobacteriota; class Vicinamibacteria; order Vicinamibacterales; family CAVVIG01; genus Gp6-AA45. The sequence goes on along the minus strand of QHWB01000035.1, from coordinate 117,177 downwards.
CGCTCGCAACGGCTGCTCCTGCGGGCCGCCGCCGACGAGGGTAAGCCGTGCCTCGGGCCAGCGGTTCTGCACGAGCCGGAACGCACGGATTGTGCAGGCGACGTTGTAGTGGGCGTCGAAATTCCGCGTCGACACCAGGCGCGGCCGCAGCGGGTCGCGGACGTGGTAGCGGAAGTGCTCCAGATCGACGATGTTCGGGATGACTGTCGCGTCGATACCGAACGTGCGAAAGACATCGACGAGAAAGCGCGACGGTACGATGTTGCGGTCGGCCCGGCTGATCGCCCATCGCGCAATTGCCGATCGGCGCAGATGATCGCGCGCCTCGCCGCTGCGATAGTTGAGGATCACCGGGCGGCCGAGCAGACGCGCGACGATCAGAGCCGGCAGCGGCGCGAGCAGGAATGACGAATACGACGCCGAGAACACGTGCACGATGTCGGCCTGCGCCAGCTGGCGCAGCAGCTGCGGGCCGTATGTCAGCTCGGTGACAATGGTGCGCAGGTACTTGACGCGTGTGACCCATTCCAGAGCCTGCGATGGCGTCGGGTTGACGGGCACGAGCCATGCGTCAACGTCAGGATCGTTCCGCCACGCCCGAAGGAGCCTGTCGGCCTGGACCGCCTGTCCTCCGAGGATGCGCAGGGACGGCGCGACGATTGCCACTCGAAGCTTGTTCACAGGTGACACGACGGTCTCCGCGCTTCAGGGCTGGGGCCGCGAGCTGCGCGGGTCTTTGGGCAAGCCTGCCGCAATCACGGGTGAGGCTCCAAGATCCTCACCGTCACTGCCTGCGCGCTTCCATGCGCTGGTTGGAACCAGGCGATAGTCGCCGGTTTCGTACGACACGAACTGTGCGCGGAATTCGGCGGACGACGGGAACCGGTTGCCGCGCGGATATCGCGCGGGGTCGCCGTCGGCGATCACGTTCGCGACAATCTCCGCCGCCGGAAAGTACGCCGAGATCGTGTCGGCCCCTGGTGAATGATCGCTGCCCATGATCCCGTAGTCGTTGTGACGCGCGACGTTGTTCGTGAACGACAAGCCGAGCACCCTTGGACCGTCGGCGAGGACGACGCCGTGCGCATGCTCCTGCACGATCGTGTTGTGATCGATCGTGATGTCGCGCGCGCCTCCAACCAGGAGGAACGCATACCCGTTGCCTCCCCAATTCTTCTCGTCGATATCGGCCAGCACGTTGTTGCGAATCGTGATGTTGCGCGTCTGCTGACTGGGGTGATTGTCGTCGAACCCGAGAATCGAAAACCCGCCGCCTGCATGCTGGAGCAGGTTGTATTCGAATACGACGTCCTCGACCTGACACCACGGGCAGCCGCCGTCCTGGTTGCGAACCGTGAAGAGGACGCCGACGCCCGATTGCCCGCCCGACCAGTTGAACTGAATGATGTTGTGACTGATCGTGACCCGGCGCGCGTTTTTCAGTTCGACCAGGTTCTTGACGGTCCACCTCTCATTCCGCCAGCTCACCGGCTTCGAGATCAGATTCCCGGTGATGCGGATGTCGGCGGGCACGAGGTTCGGAATCGCCGGGTCGGCGCCGCCGAACATGATGTTTTCGCCCGAGCCCTCGAGGTAGTTGTTGCTGACGGTGAACGGACCCGGGCCGTTGAATCCGGCGATCGCCTGTGCATCCTGGCCGATCCGCTTACAGTCGGAGATGTAGGAACCGGTCACGGTCGTCGCCGCGCTGTCCAGCGCGACGCACCGTTTGGCCCCGACGAGGCTGTCGCCGTGGATGTAACACCTGTCGACGACGAGATCGCGCGGCACCTGCGCGACCGCGTTCTGCGAAGGCCCGGAGCTGCCGAGCGCCAGGATTTGGTCCGTGCCGCTGCCGCTCGCCGCGCCCTGCAACTCGAGCAGGGCGAGGCGCCAGTGCTGTGCACCGGAAGCCGTCTGGATCACGGATTGGTTGTTCGGCGACCGCAGCTTCGCGAGCTGACGCGCCGCCTCTGGGGTCATCCGTTCGTTCTCAGCAACCGTGTCGGGCCCCTCGGTGGTGATCGTGATGTACTGCGCGCCATCTTTCTGCGGGAGCGTGAAGTTGCCGACATAGGTCTCGCCCCGCGCAAGTGCGATGGTGTCGCCGGGCCGCGCATTGGTGAGCGCCATGTGCAGATCGCCACCGGCCGGAACCACTATCGTTGCCGCCGAGAGTGGCGACGCCCAGAGGCAGATCGCTGCGAGCGCCGCCTTCGCGGCGGGGCGAGGCCGCCGAAGGCTCAATCCGCCTCCCGGACGAACACGAACTCGTTGCATCCGAGTCCGACACCGCCGCATTTCAGCGTCACCAGTCGAAATCCGCGCCTCTCGTAGAAGTCGAAGATCGCTTCCGGTGTGGCGGCCTCGTACGGATAACCGCCGACCCAGTCGACGATGTCGCGCCAGTGGCTCATCCCACGTTCCCCGACCGCGGTCCAGCTGCGGAGGTGGCTGAGGGCCTCTCCTCGCAGGCACGCGCCAGCGAAGGCTCTCGCCTCGTTTGGCGCGGCAGCGATCGCCGTGAATACAGGACGCAGCGCGTGCGGCAGCCGGTTGTACGTGCGCTTGATGACGCGCCAGCGCTCGGTTCGGGTGCCGAGATCGTTGTAAATCGCGATGAACAGCTTCCCCAGCGGCGCGGTCGGGAGGATCGCGTTCTCGAGGGCGTCGTACATCTTGCCGGTATGGTGCAGCACGCCCCACGAGTAGACCACGTCGAACTTGCCGAGCGAGGTCAGATATTCGCGGTCGAGTGCCGATCCCTGTTCAATCCGCCAATTGACGTCGGCCGGAAAATATCGGCGCCGTAGTTCGAGCGCGCAGCGAACGCATTCGCGGTCGAGGTCGAATGAATGCACGTGCGCGCCAAGCCGGCGCGCTGCGAGGCTGAAGAGGCCCGACCCGCTGCCGATATCGAGAAAGCGGCGTCCTTCGAGCGTCCGCTCCTTCAGCATCGATAGCAGCGACATTTCCGCCCGCCGGATGCGCTCGTCGTCGAGTACTGTCAGGAAGCGAAGCCAGTTCCTCCCGAAGGCGAACCGGTCCGCTTCGAGCACACTCGCCGATGGGTGCAGGTCACCCGCGCCGGAGGAAGTGCGCAGCTCAGGCGCGGTGATCATGGTGGACCTCAGCGGAATGCCATGAATGGAAGGCCGGAGAAGCCGCCGGCGCACTCGCTGCGCCGCGCCTCCTTAGCGCGCGCTTGAGGCGGTACGCCCACAACAGCATCACGGGGGCGTATCTGCTCAGACGCGCGACCGTCGCAGTCATCAAGTCACGTCTGACGTCGAGAAGAGAGTTGAAATCATCGCTGGCCGCCGCGAAATTGCGGCCCACGAGATTCGCTTTGGCGCTGGCGAGCAATCGCTCCTCCTCGAATCGCGCGAGCTGTTTCCGAATCACCGCCAGCTCGCGAGGGCGATCGGCGCAGAGTTCGCGCGCGTTTCTGAACACGCGCAGGATGCCGGTGATCATTTCAATCTCGTTGGCCGAAATGCTGTCGGGCCGGCGGCGGTAATGTCCGAGCGGAACCGGGTTGCGCACGAACACGAAGCCCGCGTGCGCGGCGCGGATCCAGAAGTCGTAGTCCTCGTTCAGCGGCAGACGCTCGTCGAATCCCGTGATGCGTTCGACTACGGCGCGTCGGAACACCGACATGATGAACACTGAATTCTCGCGCTCCAGGATGTCTCGCAACGACAGCTGCGGGCACGATTTGCTGATCGGGTTGATCGGCTCGCCGTCCCTGGCGCCACCGAGGTTGTACGCGTTGCCGGTGACGATGTCGACCGTGCGCGAACTGGTGAGGATGCTCATCTGCGCGTCGAGGAACGTCGGGTGCCACAGATCGTCGCTGTCGAGCAGCGCGAAGTACTGGCCACGGGCGTCAGCGATCGCCGTATTGCGCGCGGCCGAAGGTCCGCCGTGCGGTCGTGTGAGGATCCGGATCCGCGGATCGGTGCGCGCCCAGGTGAGAGCGATGTTCCTCGTGTCGTCGGTCGACCCATCGTCGACGATCAGGAGCTCGAAATCGCGGAATGTCTGCGCCAGCGCCGACGCGACGGTCTGCGACAGGAATTCCGACGCGTTGTACGCCGGCGTGATGATGCTGATCGTCGGCGGGGCGGTCACGGAGCCTCCGCAGCCGCCATCGCGGTACGTGATGAGCTGGATATGGATTGGCAACCGACCTGTTCGTGTGCGCCGGTCCCATCGGAAAACAACTCCACATTAGTGGAATGGCTCGGCCGTCGAGGAACACTGATGGTCAAAACGAGGCGTTCGATAGAAGGAGGACCGGAAGTCGAGAGTCGATCGAGCATGACGAAAGGTCGCGAAGCATACTGCATACCGACCCCAACAGGAGCGGAGCCCAGCTGTCGCTGGCCACCTGTCACCCTTGTATAAGAGGATGCGGGGAACGACCTGTCACATGCAGGACAGCGTTGTGGATCAGGACGCGCTCGTCAGGTGTCAAGATTCCGGTCGCCAGGAGCGTCGTCGCGTACACAGCGACGAACCAGACGCCGCATACCACCAGTGCCATCAGCGGCGACGCCTCGACGAGCAGCGGCCGGACGATATTCGTCAACAGTCCGGCGGCAGCGGAGGCAATGGCGATTTTCCCGAGGTCACCGAACAGCGCGATGTCGCGGATCGCCACATCTAGGATTCGTATCACTCTCGTGACCGTAACGATACGACCCACGTAATTGGAGATGACCATCAGCGTGATGGCGCCGAGGAGGCCGAACCGTCTGACGCCAAAATAGAGCGCGACCGTGAGACCGACGAACAACACGCCATGCAGTTTCATCAGGAAATGCCGATGCTCGGCATACGCGCGCATGATCGGATCGACCAGCACAATCGCAAGCGGTATCAGCGTCAGGTTGACGGCGAATATAGGAACGCTGTCGACATAACGATGTGTGAAGAGCGCGACGATGAACTCGCGCCGCATCACGAGCAGGAACGCGTACGCCGGAAAATGAACAGCGGCGAGCTTGCGCATCACACGCGCGGTCAGAAGCAGAATTTCGCGAGTGCGTCGCTCGTGCTGGAACAGGCTGATCCTCGGAATCATGACCGAACCGACCGAATCCCCGACGATGGCCACCAGCGGCAGTTGGAAGCATCCGATCGCATAGACCGCGTACGCCGCCGCGCCGAACTGGTGCGAGACGAAGTAGCTGTGGAGATCCATCTGCAGCGTCCAGAGCGTGCCCGCGACGCCGAATGGAAGGGCGTACGCAAATTGTTTCCGGAAGAACGACGCATCGATTGCGCGCCAGAAGCCCGGGAAGCGTCTCGACAGATACGCCATCAGTGCGGTGACCTGCACGACGCCCTGCGCGATGGCGGCGGACACGAGTGCGCCGACCGTGCCGCCGAATACGGCCGCGGCGAGAAAGAATGCAGCCCGCGTCGCCTGAATCGCCAGTATCGCGGCCGAGGCGATTTTGAAGTCCTGCTCGGCGATGGCGACGATTTCGAAGAAGGACCCGAGCACCCAGAGTACGACGATTACGCCGACCCATGGGGCATATCGTGCGGCCGTCGGCTCGCTGAAGATCAATACGAGGACCGACGGGAACAACGACAGCATCGCAGCAAACAGTGCTGCCACGCCCGTGGTGAACAGCACAACGTTCAAGACCGTTTGATTGCGATGGGCTTCGTCGCGGGGCAGGAAGTAATACGCGGTCAGACCAAAGCCGAGCGGCAGCAGGTCGACGGCCGTACCCACGACAAGAAAGATCTGCTTGTAAAGCCCGAACGCATCCTGCGGCATCCGCCGGACCAGGAGCAGCGGAATCGCGATCGTGAACGCAAGGGCCGTCGTTTTCGCCGAGACAAGCCAGCAGGTGCGGACCGTAAGACTGCTGGTCGGGGAGAGCGAAGGCATCGGTCCAGGCGGCGGCCGTCACGATTGGTTAAGCACGAGCCGTTCCTGAACCGAACGGCTCAGGTGCAACGCCTCAGACGGTAGGGAGGCGATCAGCGGGACGCTGGTCGTCCCGCTGATCGCTCCGTCGAGATGCTTACTGAAGCTGTATCAGGAACACGTCCTGTCGGAAGACGCCGGGCGCCGGTTCGCTGCCCAGGGTTTTCTCCCAGTTAGAGGTGAAGACGACCCAGCGGCCATTTCGCGAAACGTTCGGCCGCGGCGTATACCAGAACGTATTGGTGTTCGTCGTCGGCGAATCCGACGTAATCAGGCTCCGGTGATGCGCGAATCGCCACACCGTCGCGCCCGCTCCCGCAGGAGCGCCCGTCTCCACCGCGATGATTTCATCATCCCAGGGCCGCCACGGCGTGGTGTCGATGTTATCCGGTGCGCGATACATTCCGCTGATGACCGGGACGAGCACGTTTGGCTGCGCGTTGTTCCAGGACGTGTGGTCGGCCATGTACACCTCTTTCGGCGTCAGCACCGGGGTTATGAGATCCGATGTGACCAATGGAGTCGCGAGCGAACGGATTTGCCACTGGGCCGCATCCCACCACGATGTCGTGCAGCAGTCCTTGTTGATGTTGTAACCGAACCCCGGCGCATCGTGTCCCCACGGATGCGAATCGGGGCCGCCGTCCAGCCCGCCCGACGTCATTGCCGTGAACAAGTCAGTCGCTGTATCCCAGATGTATTCCTGCGACGCGTGACGCGGCGCCGCCTGATCGACAGCCGTGGGGTAGAGCAGCACGTATCGGCCGCTCCGATCGATCGACGCCGAGTGCAGGTTGAAATTCAGCGCGATGTTCGTCGGAACGCCGTTCACCGTGGATGCCTGCGTGTCGAGCAGTTTTTTCGCGCCGAGATTGTTGACCGGAAACCACAGCGCGTAGTGATGCAGGTCCTGCGTGGCGCCTCCGAAGAACGTCATGAGGTTGTCCGACGATGTCCCGCCCGCGGCCTGCCCGCCGACATAACCGGAGAGACCGGAGACGATCGTATCGAGATTGACAACGGGCGCGTAGACCTTCGCAGCAAAATCGTACTGCGACACCGTGTGGATGGTGCTCGTGACGCCGTAAATGACGTTCGCATTCGTGGTGCTGAATTCCGGATCGTTGATGAAGTTGAGCGTGAGGCCGCCGTCACCGCTGCCCGGTATCCTAGACCCGGTGCCAGTGCTCGCGTCGAGCGTATACGGAACGATCGTGCCATCCGTGCTCGTTACATAGAACATCGTCGATGTCGCGTTCCAGCCGACAGTGTGGCCCGCCGACGGTGTGCGGTACGACATGTTGATGCGGTTAGGTCTCGTGTTGGCGTCAGTCACGCGCACGATCCTCGTACCGAACGACGGATCGACGATCGAAGATCCGGCGGGTCCCAGGACCGGAAGTGCCGGCTTCATCCGCGTCACACGATCGCTGATGGCGTGATAGGTCAGCGGAACGTCGGGCGAAATTGGCGGTGGGGGCGGCGGCGGAACCGGTGCCGGCGCCGACCCCTGCTCCGTCGTGAACGACCAGACGGGACCTGACGTCGAACCGCTGGCGTTCTTCGCAATCACCTGCCAGTAATATTTCGTCGCAGTGCTCAGCGCCGACGCTTCGTAATAGGACCGCGTCGTGTCGGCGACGAACATCGGCGGCGGATTCGTCGTGCCGAAACGCAGGTCGAAGGACGTCGCGCCCACGGATTGCCACGGCAGGGTCGGCGAGACGGTTACATCAACGGCTCCATCAACGGCAATCGTTGTGGGTACGGCAGGCGGAGGCACGGATGGCGGCGGCGTCGGGGGCGCGGCCGGCGTCAGTGCGAACGTCATGCCCGCGACGTTCAGACCGCCGATGTCAATCACGAGCTTCATCACCTGCTGCCCGGCGACAAGGTTCGCCGCGGTGCTCACCGTCGTCCACGTCTGCCAGCCGCCTGTATTCGGCACAAGAATGACGGCCGTATTCGTCGATCCAAAGCTCGCGTGGAGTTGGCCACCGCCGACGGCCGATGCAACCTGGAACTGCAGTGTGTATGCGCCAGCAGTGGCGACGTTCACGGTGTATGCGAGCCACTCGCCGCTGTCCATCCATCCGACATCGTATCCGCCGAGGCTGCAAGCCTCGATATCGACATCGCTCGTGCGGTACTGTCCGCCATAGTTCCCAGCCGTGAGATCGTGATACGCGAGCCCCTCGCCGCCGTTGTCGAAGTTCTCGGCGTGAAGGGTGCCGGGTACGGGTGCCGCGGTCCCCGTAAACGGCGCTGATGTCAACGGCGCCAGCCGCACCCAGTTCAAATTGCCGACGGCGTTCAGCCCCGGCTTGTCGAACACCACGCGCATGACCTGGGGTCCGGCGGTGAGCGCCACCGTCGTCGACAAGGTCGTCCAGTTCTGCCACCCCGCCGTGTCGGGAATGATTAGAGCGCCGGTCACGTCTTTGCCCGCGAACTCGACATGGAAGGTACCGCCCGGCCCCGTCGAAGCAACGCGAGCACTGAGGGTGTAATTGCCTGACGCCGCGACGGTGACAGAGTAGTTCAACCACTCGCCGGCGGCGATCCAGCCTACGTCGTACGCGCCTTCAGTCGCCGGTTCGATGTCGACGTCGGTCTGGCGATAGGCGCCGCCCGCGTTCGCGGCGGTCGCGTCGTGGTACGCGACGCCTTCGCCGCCGTTATCGAAGTTCTCCGCTTCGATCGTTCCTGGAACTGCGAAAGGACTGCCCGTGTAAGGAAATGACGGCGCAAGCGGCTTAGGGACAATTTTCGTGTCGACAGTCACGGAACCTGGCGAGCTGGTGAGGTAGGTGGAGGCGCTGAGAACGACCTGGTCGATCTGTACGCCGTCTTCGCGCGTCTGGATCCGAAGGGTGTGGTTGCCGGTCGACTTGAAGCTAATCGTGGTTGCCTGCGTGATCCAGTAGGCGCCGTCCTGCCATCCCCATCCGTTCACGCTCGTCGCGGTAGCGTCGGTTGCCAGGTTCACCAGGAGCGCGCCGGTCGTGCCGATCGCGTAGACCGCGGCGCCGCTCGGATCTACGCCATCGGAGAACTGGAGGTAGACCGAGTCGTTGTATTTCGAATCCGCGGTCGCGCGCGCGCGCGCCCACACGTGGTACGGCGTGTTCGCGGAAGCCGCGAAACTGAACTCGAAATAGTCTGCGGGCGCCGTAAGCGGCGCCGCGGTCGACGCCCACCCTTTATCCGCGCTGGACAGGAGTTGCCCATCGGCGGCGGTGCCGTCCGAGACGCGGGCCCAGTTCCCGTGAAGATTCGAGGCATCCGAGGCGTACAACACGACGTCTGGAGTCGTCGCGCTCGTTCCGATTGTGTCGAGGGCCAACAAGGCACACGTCGCCCACAGCCCCATAAGGGCTTTCTTTCCCATCACGATCAGCTCGCTTTTTTCGGGGAGCCAGAACGTTCGCGCGTTGCGAACGTGGCCGGGCGAGCATGGGGCAATGGCGGTACCACGGTCGTGTTTTGCGACGAGGCCCGAAGGTTTAGTCGGTTTTCCGGCGGAAATTTCGTCGGCAATGCGCGAACGAGCAGTTACGCGAGCCGGGACGATTCCGCCGTGTCGGTTACAAAACGCGAGAGGCGCTGACGAAATCGTTCGAATCGTCCCTGCTCAAGCAGTGACCGACGCGTTGGAATCGCAAACACATCATTAAGTGGAGGTTGTCGTATTTGACAACACGACAGTTAGAGGCCCGCGTCCGTCTCGTCCTGGCGGAATTGTGACTTTGATTACGGAAGTTGCGGTTCCTGACATCGCCACAGAGGACATACCTGACATTAACGTGATTTGGTGGACCTCCCGCGCCGCCGAACAATGTATTAGTTCAGAACACATCAATTACGATTTGGGAATGTCAGCTCGGCGATTTCGCTAAGAGTTTCGGCCTCTACCTATCATCGCCATGTAATTTCTTCCATATTGGTCAGTTGGATTTCGGACGAGATTGTGAGGCCTTTCACTGCAAAGCCGGCAAAGTGCTGAGCAATTCGCGCAACGACCTCGAGTGGCCGAAGGCTTGCCTGTCGCGACACGTCGGCCTGCGCACGGCCGCCGTTTCCCAAAGTTGTTCCGGTAATCCAAATCGCAGCGGCAGATCTGCGCCGACGAAACTTTGTGCCGCGAAGACGGTGCGCCGCGCGAGCGCGCGAGGCGTGAGGAGGTTGCCCGATGAGACGGCAGATAGTGCGGTGGTGGTTCGCGCCCGCGGTGTTGGTTTTCGTGCTCGGCCAGTGCGCGCGAGCCTTCGCGGCCACTCCGGACATCGTGCTGTACACATCGGATGTGACGACGGTGCGCGGCAACTGGGCTGCGATACCGGGTGTTGGCGCTGGCGACCAGTATCTCGCCAGCGCAGACTTCGGATCGTCGACGATACAGTCACCGTCCCCGGCGCCAACCGATTATTTCGAGATGACATTCAACGCCGACGCGAACACGCCGTATCACGTGTGGCTGCGTCTGCGTGCGTCGGCGAACTCGAAATACAACGACTCGGTCTGGGTGCAGTTCAGCGACTCGCTCGACCCGAACGGATCGGTCATCTACCGCGTGTCCTCGACGAGCGCACTGCTCGTCAATCTCGAGCGCTGCTCCGGATGCGGCGATTCGGGCTGGGGCTGGCAGGACGGCACGTATTGGTTGCCGCAGACCACGACGGTTCAATTCGTCGCGAGCGGTGCGCATACGATCCGCGTGCAAACGCGAGAGGACGGGGTCCACGTGGATCAAATCGTCCTGAGCGCCTCGACGTACCTGACGACCGCGCCAGGTCAATCGACGAACGACGCCACGGTCGTTCCCAAGCCGGTTGCACGGCCAATCTCGACGCCGTTCTCCGGATCGCCCGCGTCGATTCCGGGAACGATCTTGGCGCAGGATTTCGACAACGGCGGCGAGTCCGTCGCGTACCACGACACCACGCCTGGCAACAGCGGCGGCGCGTATCGATCCACCGATGTCGATCTGGAGCCAAGCACCGACGGCGGCAACGATGTCGGTTGGATCGCGGCGGGCGAGTGGCTGAACTACACCGTCAATGTCAGTGCGGCAGGCTCATATGTCGTCACCTTCCGGGTGGCGTCGCTCGGACAGGGCGGCACGTTCCATCTGGAGATGAACGGTGTGAACGTCTCCGGTGCGATCACAATCCCCGATACCGGATCGTGGCAGAACTGGCAGAGCGTCGGGCAAACCGTGACTCTCCAGGCAGGCCAGCAGAAAGCACGCCTCGTGGCGGACAGCGGTGGTCCTGCTGGTCCGGTCGGTAACATCAATTCGATTCAGTTCGCACCATCCGCAGTCATGACCCCGTATTCAGGTACGCCCGCGCCGATTCCCGGCGTTATCGCGGCCGCGAATTTCGACAACGGCGGGGAAGGGGTGGCGTATCACGACACGAGCGCGGGCAACAACGGCGGCGCGTATCGCTCGACCGACGTCGACCTGGAGCCGAGCGCCGACGGCGGGTTCGACATCGGGTGGATCGCAGCGGGCGAATGGGTGAATTACACGGTAAACGTCGCGAGCGCCGGCAGCTACACCGCGCAGCTGCGGGTTGCGTCACCAAGCGGAAGCGGCTCGCTACACCTCGGGTTCAACATGGCGAGCAACGTCTGGACATCGGTGCCGGTTCCGGCGACTGGTGGGTGGCAGAACTGGACGACGGTCAGCGTGCCGCTGACGCTTGCCGCCGGGCGCCAGCAGATGACGCTTCTCTTCGACACAGCAGGCTTCAATGTGACCTCGATCACCATCGGCGCGAGCAGCGCACCGCCGTCAACCGGTCCAACGGCTCCGTTGCCGGCGACGCCGACGACAACAGCTGTAGATGGTCAGGTAGACGTTACGGTTGCGCCGACCCTTATCTGGCAGTCGGCCGGCGCGACATCGTTCGAGATCCGGATTTCGGCGTCGAATCCACCAGCCGCCTTCGCGAGCGACGTCACGCGGTTGTACTACGAGGTTTCGGGCTTGAGCCGCGGGACGAAATACTACTGGCAGGTGATCGCCAAGAACGCCGCTGGATCGACGCCGGGACCTGTTTGGTCCTTCACCACGGAAGGCGCAACGGCACCGCCGCCTCCGCCCGCGACCGGAGCGTTCACCGACATCGTTGTAGCCGACTGGAACATTCAGGTGAACGACGCATCGGTGGCGCACGCACAGCAGGCGATCGACGCGTTGATGGCACTCAGTCCGCGGCCTCAGATCATCGTGCTGGAGGAAGCCTGGGACTTCCGCTATGGAGACTACTTGAATCGCCTGGCGGCGGTGACGGGTCAGACGTGGCAGGGGGTGTTCCAGACGCATTGTCCGTCGGGCGCATGGAATGGCAGCTGCACGCGCGGGGAAGATGAAGGCGTGGCGATTTTTTCTTCGCTGCCGGTTCTCGACAGCAGCGTGGGCTATCTGCCGTATGCGGACTGCTATCACTCGGCGCGCGCAGCCGCTCGTCTGGCCGTGAGCGTCGGTGGCGTTCCAGTTCAGGTCTTCGGTACCCATCTTCAAACCGGTAACTGCACGAACGTCGTTGCCGCGCGGGCAGCCTCGATGTCCGTGTTGAAGTCGTGGGCGGCCAACTACTCGGCGCCGCAGATCATGATGGGCGACTTCAATGCTGGTTCTGACGAAGTGGACACCACGAAGGGTATGAGCCCGAACTTCCTCGATACCTGGACGCTCGTCGGGAGCGGCAATCCGTACTCCGCCTTCCTGCCGAACCCGAACATGAAAATCGATTACTGCTTTGCCGACTCGAGCGGAAGGGCGCAGCCGGTCTGGACCGTTCTACCGACGAGCACGGGCAACATCTCCGATCACCTCCCTGTCCAAACGGGGTTGCGTATCTTCCGGTAATGGCCGGGAGGAACCAGGGCTCGTCAGAACCGAGTTCGCCCGGGTCGATCAGCTGTCGCCGCCGCCGACACGGGACCTCACTTCCGGTCGCGTCTCGCGCTCACAAGTCGCCCCGATGTACCAATTGCGAACTCATGCTTTACGAGTTAGACCATCAAGGACGTTAGAATTCGCTCGCATTCTTCGGTGCCATGCTGCGGCGACGTGTAATTCTTGCCATACTGTTGAGTTGTCGTCCAAGGCGCCTCATGAGCCTTGAACAGACAGAGCGCCGAAACTTCAGCATTTCCACACAAGTCAGGAATTGGCCGAACTCTTGCCCATGAGACGGCCGGCGCGCCCGGAGATACCGGACCGCGCCAATCCCTTTCAAGGTTCTTAACTCACACGCGATGCGATGCGGCTGCGGTTCGGCCGCGCCGAGCGTCGCGCGGCCCCAAGGCAATAAGTGTGTGGACGCGTCGATCGTTCCTTCGCGTCCGAGTCGATACGGTCGCGCATTCGAATGGAGGACAGATGAAGATTCGTCGGTTGGATCGGACGATTGCGGTGGCGCTGACGCTGGCGGCGGGCCTGCTCGCGGCTCCATCGGCAGCGGTTCCGGATGTAGTGTTGTACGCGTCGGACGTTCGGTCGCTGCAAGGCAACTGGGTCAGGGCTGGCGATGGCAGCGCAGCGGGCGCGCAGATTCTGACGACACCAGACAACGGATGGTCCACCGCCAATTCCCCTCTGGCCTCGCCGACGTACTTCGTCGACGCCACGTTCGATGCACCTGCGAATACGGCGTATCACGTGTGGCTGCGGCTGCGCGCGACGGCGAGCTCGAAGTACAACGACTCGGTCTGGGTCCAGTTCAGCGACGCAACCGACCTGAACGGATCGGCGATCTACCGGATGGCCACCACGAGCGCTCTCCTCGTCAACCTCGAGAACTGCAGCGGCTGCGGCGTCTCAGGGTGGGGTTGGCAGGACAAAGCGTACTGGCTGAATCAGGTGAACACGGTCAAGTTCGCGACCAGTGGCACTCACACGATTCGTATTCAGACGCGTGAAGACGGCGTCCAGCTCGATCAGATCGTGCTCAGCGCTTCGACGTATCTCTCGCGCGCGCCCGGCCAGGTGACCCGGGACAGCACGATCGTGGCGAAGCCCGCTTCCGCAGCGCCGCCGAGCGGCGGCATGACGCCATACACAGGTACGCCGGCGGCGATCCCTGGCGTCATCGCGGCGGCAAATTTCGATAACGGCGGCGAAGGCGTGGCGTACCACGATACGACCGCGGGCAACCTCGGCGGCGCGTATCGCTCGACCGACGTCGATCTCGAACGCTGCGCCGACGGCGGCTACGATATCGGCTGGATCTTGGCGGGCGAATGGGTCAATTACACGGTGAACGTGGCGAGCGCGGGCAGCTATACCGTGCAGTTGCGCGTCGCGTCGCCGAGCGGGGGAGGCTCGCTGCATCTGGGATTCAACACGGCGAGCAACGTGTGGATGGCGGTCGCGATTCCGGCGACGGGTGGATGGCAGAATTGGACGACAGTCAGCGTGCCGGTCGCGCTCGGTGCGGGACGGCAGCAGATGACCTTGTCGTTCGACAGCGCGGGATTCAATGTCGGATCGATATCCGTGAATGCCGCGTCGAGCGTTACGCCGCCGTCGACGGGAACATTGCCGTCCGTGCCGACGACATCGGCGACGAACGGAGCGGTCGGGGTCACGGTAGCGCCCACCCTCAGCTGGCAGTCGACCGGCGCCACTTCGTTCGATCTGCGGTTCTCGGCCTCGAATCCGCCAGCGGCGTTCATCAATGACCTGACTCCCGTCTATTACGAAGCGTCAGGATTGAGCTCCGGAACTAAGTACTACTGGCAGGTGATCGCGAAAAACGCGGCCGGGTCGACGACAGGACCGATCTGGTCGTTCACGACGGAGGGCGCCACACTGCCCCCGCTTCCCCCGCCACCGCCGCCGCCCAGCACAGGATCCTTCACGGACATCGTGGTTGCCGACTGGAATATCCAGGTGAACGACTCGTCGGTGGCGCACGCGCAGCGGGTGATCGAGGCGCTGATGGCGCTCAGCCCGCGGCCGCAGATCATCGTGATGGAGGAAGCTTACGCCTTCCACTACACGGACTATCTGAATCGGTTGGCGGCGGTCACTGGACAGACATGGCAAGGGGTGTTCCAGACGCACTGTCCGTCGGGCGCGTGGAATGGCACGTGCACGCGGGGCGAGGACGAGGGCGTGGCGATCTTCTCGTCGCTGCCGGTTCTCGGCAGCAGCGTCGCGTATCTGCCATATGCGGACTGCTATCACTCGGCGCGGGCGGCTGCGCGTCTGGCGGTGAGCGTCGGCGGCACTCCGCTGCAGGTCTTCGGCACGCATCTACAGACCGGCGGCTGCACCAACGTCGTGGCTACGCGCGCCGCGTCGATGTCGGTGTTGAAGTCGTGGGCCAGTAACTATTCCGCGCCTCAAATCGCGATGGGCGATTTCAATGCGGGCGCCGACGAGGTGAACACCACGAGCGGCATGAGGCCGAACTTCGTCGATACCTGGCCGCTCGTCGGCAGCGGCAATCCGTACTCCGCCTTCATGCCGAACCCGAACATGAAGATCGACTTCTGCTTCGCCGACGCGGGCGGTAGGGCGCAGGCGCTCTGGACGATGATCCCGACGAGCACCGGTACCGTCTCCGACCATCTGCCCGTTCAGACCGCGCTGCGGATCTTCCGGTGATGTCTCTCTGATCGAGGGACGGCCTGCGGCGTCGTGTCGCAGGCCGTTCGCTCGGCGGACCCACAAACGTCCGTCGCGGGTTTGCCGCGAACAGGACGTTTGTGGGTGCCGCCGTTCCGTTTCTCGGAACGCATCCCGCCGAGTCGGCTGTCCTTTTCGTTAAGAACCGGCGGAATTCCCCGCTCGACCGTATCGGCGTTCGTTTTGCTTCGAGCGGCGGCGTTGGCTCAAGCAACGCTCGAACGGGCGCCTCGCCACGAAACGCTCAACGAATCCATTTCCGATGCCGGCCGTCGCGTCACACCGGCGGAGCTTCGCGCGCAACGGCCGCTTTCTCCGGCTGCCGACCGGCGTATACCCTCGCTCGACGGTCTGAGGGCTATCTCCATCGGATTGGTCGTCTTGAGCCACCTGGCCGGCACGGAGCGGTCTCCGATAAACGGTCGTGTCGCCGACATTCTGCCGCTCGGCGAGCTTGGCGTGCGCGTGTTTTTCGTCATCTCGGGCTTTCTGATCACGAATCTCCTGCTGGACGAGTGGAATCGTTACGGCACCATCAGCCTTTCGCGGTTTTATTTCCGACGAACCTTCCGCATCCTCCCGCCGTACTACACGCTCATTCTGGTCGTGGCGATCGGGGCATTTCTGCAACTCATCCGGCTTGCGCCGGCTGATCTCGTCCATGCCGTCACGTATTCGTCGAATTACTACGCGCAGCGTTCTTGGTGGGTCGGGCATACCTGGTCGCTGGCAGTGGAAGAGCAGTTTTATCTTCTCTGGCCCGCGGTGCTGTTGCTGGCCGGGCGACGCGGGGCATTCGCGGTCGCGACGGCCGTGGTCGTGATCTCGCCGTTCGTCCGCCTCGTCCTGTGGCACTTCGCAGCGTCGAACACGAACGGCATCGGCCACGGCTTCGAGACGGTCGCCGATTCTCTGGCGATCGGATGCCTGCTCGCGGGCCTTGCGAGCTGGCTTATCGCCCAGTCGTGGTACCGCCGCATGCTTGCGTCGCCCGCGTTCCTGCTCGTGCCGCTCATAGTGCTCGCAGCGAGCGCGTTTCACGAACATCCGCGCGTTTACTTCTTCGCGAGCTTCACGCTGATGAACGTCGGCGCCGCGTTATGCGTCCATTGGGCAGTGATGTATCACAAAGGCGTCGTCGGCCGATTCCTGAACGCGCGTCCGGTCGCCTTCGTCGGCGTGATCAGCTATTCGATCTATTTGTGGCAGCAGCTCTTTCTCAACCGGTATTCACAGTCCGCGCTCGCGACGTTTCCCTTGAACATCATCCTCATGGCAATTGCATCGCTGGCCTCGTTCTACCTCGTCGAGCGCCCGTCGCTCGCGACGCGCCATCGGCTCGAAGTGCGGCTGTTCCCGCGTCGGCGAGGGTGAGCTCGACCGCGGGCGCTCGTCCATAAGTGGCACGCGCTGTGCTCTGCCGTAGCGCATGATGTTGGTCCAGCTGGTCGGCGCGGCTTCTTGCTCGAACCCTACTGCCGAATGAACCCCGTGGATCCGCCGGTTTCCGAGTCCTTATCCCAGAAGAGGCGTTTTCTCGTCAACGTTGTCTGGAGCTGGATCGGCGTAGCCGTAAACCTGGTGCTCGGCATCGTGCTCTCGCCGATCATCGTTCGCCGGCTTGGCGTCGAACGATACGGCGTATGGGTACTTCTGTTTTCGACAATGGACTATCTGCGTCTGCTCGATTTCGGGTTTCGTTCGGCGGTGATCAACCGGTGCGCGCGGCACAAAGCCCGGCGGGAGTGGCCCGCGATCAACGAAACGCTCGCAACCGCGGTGCTCTACTTCCTGCTGATGTCGACGCCTTGCTTCGTGATCGCATTCCTCAGTCGGTATGCGGCGATGGGCTTCTTCAAGATCCAACCCGCGCTGCAGCCGGATGGGCGACTGCTGATCGTGATCATCGCATTCTCGATCTCGGAGCGGCTCACCGTGTCCCCGATAACCGGCGCTCTCGAAGCGTTCCAACGGTTCGATCTCATCAATCGCGCGTACATTGCCGCGCTGACGACGCGCGCAATCGGATCGATTGCGCTGCTGATGTCGGGGTACGGTCTGATCGGCCTGGCCGTGCTCACCGTCTGCGTTCAAATCGGCGAAGATCTCTGGAACATCATCAATCTGAAGCGCGTGTTCCCGCAGCTCAGGCTGTCCCCGCAGATGGTGCGGGTCGAGGCGCTCAAGGGCATGTTCCATTACGGCAAGCATTCGTCGGTGATGGCGGCGGCGAACCTCGTTTCGATTCAATCACCCTCGACAATGCTCGGATACCTGCGCGGACCCAGCGACGTCGCTTTTTTCGCGCTGCCCTGGCGGTTGTTGATGTACACGACCGAGGCGTTCGCGAAGGTGGGCTACATCACCGCGTCGGTCACAGCGGAGTTCGACGAGAAACGCGACTCGCGGAACGTCTGGAACATGGCGGTCGTGACCAACAGACATTGCCTGGCGCTGTTCATGCCGCTCGCCGTGTTTCTGGCGTTTTATGGAACGCCATTGCTGACCGTGTGGGTGTCGCCGGTGCTCGGGCGCGCGAGCGGTCCGCTGCTTCCGATATTGGCGATTCCGTTTCTGTTCGCAATCGCCGGCCAGTTCAACTCGGGCGCGGTTCTTATGGGTCAAGGGCGTCATGCGCTATACGCGTACGGCATCCTGGTCGAGGTGATCGGCTCGATCGCGGCGATGTTCGTCGTGGTGCCGCGGTATGGTGCTTTCGGCGCGGCCTGCGTCGTTGCGGCGTCGCTCATGCTGAGCCGATGCGTGTATCTCGCGGCGATCATGTGCCGCATCAATCGATTCTCGGTCTACGAGTACATCGACGCGATCTATTCCCGTCCGCTGTTATGTGCCGTTCCGGCAGCCGCCGTGGCGGCGATGCTCAGATTCACGATCCTTCCCGGGCGCAACTGGTTCGACTTGATTGTGGCGGGGGCGATTATCTCCGGTGTGTACTTCAGCGTCGCCTTCTTCGCGGTGCTGGATCCTGCGTCGCGGAAACTGATTCTGATGCGTGTGCCTGGATCCGAACGGCTGCGGGGCGAATTGGCCTAATCGCCGAAGCGGAGTACGGACTCGCGTCGCGCCCCGCGTCGAACCGGGTTCGATGTTAGCGCTGTGGAACGCGCGACGTCACCGACGCTCGCTTCAGCAGACGCCGGTAGTGGTGCTCCCGTATCAGCTGAAATCCTACGCGCTCGATTGCTACTCGGGACGGCGTGTTCGACAGCAGGACGGTGATGTACGCGCGGGCCGCTCCCTGGGCGAATCGACGAGCCAGGATGCGCGACAGAAGCGCCTGATAGACTCGACGGCCGCGAAATTCAGGGATGGTGTGGAAATCGTAAAGCGAGACCGCATTCGCCTCGAAGTCGAGGACCGCGCCCGGCGTTTCGGTCAGGTTCGCCGGCTGCGTCGGCTGGTACGAGAACCCCCACGCGGCCAGCTTGCCGTCGATGACGAGTGTATGAAGCAAACGGTTGTCATTGCGCACCCGAGCGTAGGCACGCGCGCAGGCGGTGATGGCGCTGGTAGTGCTTGGTGAGGATCCGGTCCAGAGCAGCAGATCCGCGACGCAGTTGTCGTGGACCTCGTACTGCTCCCCGGCGACAAGCCTCGGCTCGAGCGGATGGAGTTGTTCCGGCGTCATCGCATACACCAGCCCAGTCCGCTTCTCGTAGACGCGAGACAACGCGGCGGTAACGGCCGCGCGGGCTGCGGTCCAACCCCCCATCTCGCGGAGGCGCTGCCGCTTGTAATCGAGCCACGCGGCGGCAGACTTGACCGTCGTCTTCCACGCGTCTTCGCCGCCGATCTTCTTCACCACGGTCTTCGCGGCCGACACGGCACCGCTGCGCACCGACCGCACGTAATATGCGACTGGTCCCGGGTAGACCTCGACGATCGTCAGCTCGACGCACGTGTTCCCAAGCCGTTTCTTGAAATCGCTGTCGCCAATCGTCAGATCGAAGCCGGAGAGACCGAGGTCGGATGCATTCTGAATAATCCAGGAGAACAGGATGACTGCCGGCGATCGCTGCTCATCTTCGAGACGGATCGAAGGCGGGCCCAGAAGTAACACGCCGCGCCACACGTATCCGAAATGCCCGGCGAGCATCGTGCCGTCGACACGGAACGCGGTGACATGACTCTGAACGTCGGCTGATCGAAACAGGCGGTCGTACAGGTCAGTTTTGCGGGCATCGAACGCAATCGGACGGCCTGCGTGAACCTGACGAAGCGAGTGCTGACGGTAGTATTCTTCGCGGAATCGCTCCCATTCTGCCGCCGACCGGACCACGTCGAACGAGACGTTGCCGTGGCGCTTGTACCAATTCAGGAACTTCTGCGCGCTCGGTTTTTGCGGCGCCGGCGGGAACCAGCGCCAGCACGGATGATGTCGGACCGTGTACTTCAACGCGCGTTCGCGGCAGGCGTTCGCGATCAACGCCGGAGTGTTGGACGCAGGGTCGATCCATCCGACCTCGAGCCGATTTCGAAAGCCGGCGGCGAAGTAGCACCGAATCAGTTCCGAGACGACTTTCGCGCGGTATCGTGGCAGCGCGACGATGTCGCGGTAGTCCGCCATCGTGTTGCTGGCAAATGCGAAATCGCCGGTACGGCGATCGACGGCCATCGGTACGACGCCAACGACGCCACGTCGCGCGCGCACGACAATCACATACGGCTGGTACGCGTCCGCGTAGCAGCGATACCACGCCATGCACCAGCCGGGCGACTGAAACAGGCTTGCGAGCGGGTCTTCGTCGACGACGTGCTGCCATTCGCCGAGGAGCCCGTCCGACAGCGCCGCTTCGAGGGAGGCGAGACACGTAAGGCAATGCGTTTCGGTCTTTTCGGGCGGCGTCAGCATCTCGAGGGCGGCGCGAGCGACGCGCGGCGCTGTGGGGGTTGCTGTGCGCGCTTCGCCGGTCGTGTCCTCGGAGGGCGGCGGGGTTAGTACAACGGCTTCGGGCATCATCGTTCCGCGGTCACCGCGAAATGCCGCGAGGTCTGGCAAAATTCGATCTTCGAGAATCCTGCGCGCCCGAGCGCGACGCGCATGCCCCGCTCTGTTTGAATCGACTCGCATAGGCCGCGGACGAACGGGAACGTGCGGCCGCTGATGTGAAACCATGCACCGTTCAGGATCGTGTACAGCGCATAGATCCGCCCTTTGAGATTGCCGCGTCGGAACTGCGTCGCCGGAATGTCGATCGTGTGAAGCGTCAGCCACAGGCGGCCGCGCGGCCGCAGAACGCGATGCATTTCGCTCAATGCGGCTGGAATATCCATGTATGGCAGCGCGACACGCGAATAGACGAAATCGAACGTGCTTTCGGCGAAGGGCAGGTGTTCCCCTTGCGCGGCGGCGACGCGAATCCCTTCCGTCGTCGTTCGGTGCAATCCGAATCTCAACGCTTCGATGTCGACGTCGACCCCCACGCGCCGCTTGTGGTTTCCCAGCGTCACGAGCGTCTGGCCCGCACCGCAACCGATGTCGAGAACTGCCTCGGCGCTGCCAGTGTCCGGGACGACGCGGTGAGGACTCGTCGAGTCGAGCGCGATCCTGAATTCGTCATCGTGATACGAGACGGGCGAGGTGTTCATAAGACCCGATTACGGTAGAGCAAAATCCCTGCCCTTAGCCCTTCGCTGCAACCTCAGCCGCGTCCAATTCTCGCGGACCGCTCCATGGAAAGGAACGCGTCGATGACCCGCGCTACAGCGCGTCCGTGTGATGACCACACATGAAGAACAGATTCTGCTGGTGCTCTCCCGGTCGTCGCAGATGGAAGCGATCGCCGTCGAAACGGTGCGGTGAGTACCCAAGGCCGCACAGCACTGATGCAAGCGCGTTCAGGTCTGATCCCGGTGCGTCGACGTCGCCGAGCGTTTCCACCTGAACGACCGGGTGCCAGCGCCGGAGCGTGTCGAGCGCACCGTGAATGCAGTGCAGCTCGTGGTACTCGGCGTCGATTTTCACGAACGCCACAGCGCGGTCATTCGTCGCGAGCAGCGAATCGAGCCGTTTCCTCGTGACTGCGAAACGCCTGAGTCCGTCGCGCCGATCTTCATCTACGATTCGAGCGTCCCACCAGGATTCACCGCCGCCGGTAAACCGCGGAACTTCCATCGTCGCCGTGCCGTCGCGATCGCTGAGCGCGTACGGGAACGCGCAGACGTTCGTCAGGCCGAGACCACGCAGCGATGCGGTGAGAATTTCGAAAGTTGCCGGCACCGGCTCGAAGCTCCATACTTGCCCTCCGGGTCCGACCAGTCGCGACAGCCGCTGGGAGTAGAAGCCCACGAATGCACCGACATCGATCGCAAAGTCGCCCGATTTGATCAACCGCGGAAGGGCTCGAACGTCTATTTCCATCAGCTCGTCGGCGTCGGCGCGCAACAAGCTCAGGTAGTAGCGCTTCTTGAGCTCCATCAGCACGCGGTCGGGCACGACAGTCGCGATGAACTGTTTGCTCCGCAGCGTCCACGGCGATTCGGCAGTCCAATGGCGACGGAACGATCTCAGAGCCTGAATCGGATTCATCTGCACTCCAGTCAGGCTCTCGCGCGGTGCGGCAGCATGTCGGCGACTCCGGTCAGCCACCCTTCGAACTCCAGCGCAGAAAGCGTGGAGCTGTCGACGAGACGGGGTAGCAGCAGCGGTTCGCAGCTGCGCGTGGCGATCGCAGGATCGCAGGTCGTTGCGGATTCGACACCCGCATCACGCAGCCACGGAAGGAACGCGTCGTCGTACACCCCGCTTGGATAGCAGAAGTGGGTCGGACGCGAGCCGGTCAGCGCCTCGATGCGTGTGCGGTTGTCTTGTATCTCACGCAGAAACAGCGTTCTGTCGGACGGTGTGCGGTGGCGGTGGGTGTGAAGCTGGACGTTTATGCCGTTCGACGCGACGGCCCCGATCTCCCGAGGCGTCATGATGTGGAGAATCCGCTTCGCGAGTATCTCTTGATGATCGACGCCGACCGCATCGGCCAACCGGACGACGAGATCGTCCTTGTCTTCGGCCGACAGCTTCCGGCGCGACGAAAACGCGAGCAGCGTTCTCGTCGCACGGAGCCGCGCCGCTTCGCTGTTCAGCTCGAACCGGAGATTCTCGCCGATGAGTTCCTTCAGGTTCAGAAATGCACAGCGACGTTTCCACAGGATGTACGACACGATTACGTCGAACACAGGTCGGTTGTAGTCGGCGTAGAACGTGGTGAGGTACACCGTCGCCGGAAAACCGAACTCTTTCAGCATCGGGTAGGCGTGCTTGTAGAAGTCGTACGTCCCATCGTCGAACGTCAGCGCGACGCTTCGCTCGGGCAGGTCGCTGGCGTACAGCCGTTCGAGCGCCTCGCCAAGCGGCAGCACCGTACACCCGCACCGCCCGATCCGCCGCAGCCGGTCGCGGAAATACTCCGGATGGAGGAACAACGTCGGCTTCCAGCAGTGCTCGTCATCGATCGCGACGCCGTGATAACCGAGGATGAGCAGACGATCGCGGCGCCACTTGCTGTTCTGGACGAGCGAAAAGACCCCACAGCCTCTCGCCGAACCCAGCACGCCCTTTTTGATCTTCTTGAGAACGCCGGCTGAAGATTCCATCAACGACGTGATCCCATCATGCGGCGGTGACAGCCCGTGCTTCGGCTGCCTGCCGCTCCGCCATCGCGCCCGCCTCCCAGTTGTAGGGTTGCGCGCCGACGCCCGGCATCGGCTGGCGATCGCGAAGCGGTTTGAACGCGAACGAGCGGTGAAGGTAGAAGGACGTCGTACACGTGTAGTCGTTGATCGGCGCGAAGCCGGTCAGGTCCACCTCGATCAAACCCGACTCGCGCAGATATCTCGACGACTCGGGCAGCCAGTCGGAATTGTCGAGAATGATCATTCCGCCTTCACGCAGGTGCCTGACCGCCGCCTTCGCGCACTTCAGGCGCGTTCGTCCGGTCACGAGTCCGTCGACCACGATCACATCGAAGCCGTCGCGAAACCGCTCGATCGTGGACGCGTACGCGTCCGAGTCACATTCGAAAATCAGCTCGCACGTGCCCGGTACGCGCGTGGCCATGCTCTGATACCACCGGTGATCGTGTTCGACGCTGACAACGTGCGCCGCACGCGCCGCCCAGAACAGCGTCGAATGGCCACAGCCGTACTCGAAGACGGTCTTGTCCCGAAAGTCGAGTTGTTTCAAATACTCGAGCGCTGGATAGGTGTACCAGGGATTCGGGTTCAGATCCCCGTCGAGCGGCGTCTCGGTTGCGACGGAACGGAGGTATCCGTACCTGAAGTTCAGAATCTGGAACACCCGCCAGGCCTTCAGCCAGTGTGCCGGCATCAGCCGCGTGCGGCGGAACCGGCGCAGCGCCGGTCGCATTGGCTTCGACAGTGGCGACCGATACAAAGCTTTGAGCATTCCATTCAGTCCGGACGCTTTTTCGGCAGAAACCGTCATAGGGCCACCTCGAAAAACCGAGCGCGATATCAGGGCCGTGGTGGCCGCGGCTGGCCGGAAGGCGCAGCCGGCGGGACGACGGTCCCCGGGACCAGAACGCCAACGGGCGCCGTCGGTCTCGCCGTCGGCGTGGCGCTCGGCGCCATCGGCGGCGATGGCTCGTCTGGTGGCGCTGAGAATCCGGGCGGGATCGAGGTGAACGTCGGTCGCGCCCGTGGAGCGTCCGGCGTGTCTTCCTGATCGTCCGGGACGGGAATACCGTCGGCGCCGATGACACGCTGAACGCCCGTGATCGTGACGACGTTCGCGGTCGCGGCCGGCGGCGCCGGAAGAACGGCCACTACTAACTTGGGGGGAACGATGACGATCCGATCGACGCGCGACTGACCTGCCGTCGCGTCCGCCCGCGACGCGGCGATGAAGCCGCCCGCTGACCGCAATAGCACGTCGAGCGCCTGCAGCTCGGGAACGCCGTCGAGCTGCAACGTCAGCGGACCGCCAGGAATCCGCTCGGCGTTGACGATGCGCGTGCCGCCAACGCGAGTCCACTCGCCGAGGATCTCGCGCGGGGTCGCGTTCGTGGCGTTGAGCCACACCCGCCCGTCGCGGATTGACAGCTGCACACCCGGAGCTGCTGCTGAAATCGTCACGGCTGCCATCCAGACGACGACAAGCGTGAACGCGATTCTTCGGCTCATTTCACGTCGTCCGAATCTCGGTTGCCAATCGACTCGCCTACGGCTGCGCGTTCACGTGCGCTAGCATCTCCCGCACGGCAGGCGCGTCGGGATCCACCTCTGCGGCCCGGTGAGTGTAGTCGCGCGCCGCAGCCGCATCGCCGTTGTCGAGCGAGATCCGCGCTTTCAGCAGCAGGCCGTTGAGGCTGGACTGGTCGTGCGTCAGTACTTCGTCGACCATCTCCGCCGCCTTCGATCGTTCGCCGCGGTCGTAGAGGATCGAGGCCACGCGGACCCTTGCCGCCCCTCCCTGATCTTTCGCTGCCACCTTCGAAAGCACGCGCAGCGCGTCGTCGGGGCGTCCGCTCCAGACGTAGTAGTCGGCCAGTGACAGATATCCCGAGTCATCGGGGGATTTCGCTGCGACCGTCTGCCAGTACTTCTCGGCGTCGGCGCAATCATTGGTGGTTACGAGATAGCTCGCGTATGTCTTGTTCGCCTCGAGGTCGTCCGGAGCAATCGCGAGCGCGTCGCGGAGCTGCTTCTCGCCGTCTGCGGCGCGGCCCATCTGCAGGTACAGTTGCGCGAGGCTTACTCGCGCGTCGGTAGCTGCCGGATCGAGCTTGATGGTCTGGATCAGCGATGCTTCCGCCGCTTTCGCGTTGCCGCGCCGCAACTGAACCGTCGAGAGCGCTTTGTACACCCGCGGATCCTGCGGCGCCGTGGCGATCGCCGCCTGCAGACGTTCTTCCGCATCCGCGAACCGGCGAACCCCCGACAGGGCGCTCGCAAGGATCAACTGCGCGTCGAGGTTGAAGCGATCGGCCGCGAGCACTCCGCGCGCTTCCGACGCCGCCGTGTCGTAGTCGCCGATGTTGAGAAGCGCCGCCGCCGAATGCACGCAGGCAGCGACGTCACGCTGGTCGAGGGCGCAGGCCCGCTGATAAGCGGCGGCGGCGTTGGTTCGCTCGCCGAGCGCCGCGTAGGCGTCGCCCAGCTTCATCTGCGAGGCAATCGACTGTGGATTCGCGCGAGCGGCATTCTCGAATTCGATCGCGGCCTCCGCGTACCGCTTGGCCGTCAGAAAGCGCTCACCGCGCGTGAAGAAACGCTCGAACGACTGCCGGGAACAGCCGGCGGCAGCGATGGCGACGATGATGAGTGACACAATCCGCGTGCGCATGCAATTTACTCCGGAAGATGTCGCGTGAGGACCGGATACAGCGCGCGGATGAATGCCGGAAGATCTGCTGCGCGCGTCGCGCCCACGATGATCGGCGCCGTGACTCGGACGAGCGCGCCGTCGCTGCGGTGAAGCGTCAGCGCGTCGTGAACGAGCATCAGCCGGTTCCGGTACTCACTCGCGATCGTGCGGCCGTGACTCTGATACCAGTAGTAGACGAGATCCTGTTCCCCGTTCTTCCTCGCGATGTTGCGGTTGACCTCGATGTCACGCCCTGGTCCAATGCGGATTCGCTCGCGCCGCCGGTCGACCCATTCCCACCCGGTGCCGGGGAGGCAATTGAGCGGCGAGTGGATCGTGTGACCGGTGCGTTGCGTCGCGTAGTACGCGACGAAGAGGTCCACGGGAATCGCATCGCGCGTATACCTTCGCATTGTGTACGTGTCGGCCTGCAGAACCGCCTCGATGTCGTGATCGAATCGGCCGAGATCCCGGCCGTGCCACTGGTCGATTCGCATCGGCAGGGCATTGAGCCCTGACGCGTCCGGCACGAGGTCCGCTGCAGATACGACGCGCAGAAATGCTCCAACGGCAAGCATCAGCGCGGCCACGATGGCCAATCGCCGCGCCATCATGCCGTCTCCAGGCGTCGCCGAGCGGCGCGGCGGACGCGGGACCCGAGCGTCTTCTCCAGCAACCAGACGGCTGCCAGCGCCAACATGAAGACAATCCAGCCGGACGTCGCGTGAATCGCGCCACTTGCCGCGACCGGACCAAAGCGCGACGCCGCCAGACCTGTCGCGGCGATTCTGACGCCGTTCAGCACGATGGCAATAGGGAGGGCAGCACACGTGAGGAGGACGCGCTGCCATGGCGGCACATCCGAAAAGTACCCGACGAGCGCGGCGACGCTCAGCAACGCCATCAACGATCGGATCCCGCTGCACGCGTCGTTCACCTCGAGTGTGATCGCCGGCAGCGTCAGGATGTTTCCGTCGCGCAGCACTGGTACGTCAGCAGCGCGCAGCAACTCCTCGCCCATCCGTGATGCGACCAACTGCAGCGACACCGTCGCGCGGTCGAAGACGATTGCGGGAAGCGGAATCATGAACACGAGGAACGCGAGCGGAAAAGCCAGGACGCGGAGGTATTGCGACCCGAAGACGTACAGCACGGTGCCCGCAATCACGCCGAGCAGCGAAATGCGTGTGAGGAAGAGCTCGGCTCCGAGCGAGCCGAGCACATAAATGGCCAAGCTGACGACGATCACGACGAGCCCGAATCCCGACGGCCGTGAGGTGGTCCGCCGCAGCCGATCGCGCTGCTGCCACACAAGGAACAGTGCGATCGGAGCGACGACGAATCCATGCGAATAAGTCGGATCGGCCGCCCACTGCTGTACGAGCTTGAGAAGTACTCCGGCGTAGAGCAATCCCGCCGAGAATACCCAGGCGCCGATGCCGATCATGTGCCTAGTCTCGCTGCTTCCGCGCGCGGCGACGGGCGAAGAGGACGCTCCCGAGACCAGTGCCGATCAGCAACAGGCTGGCCGGTTCCGGATTCGCTGCCAGAGGACGCGCGGCCGCAGCTGTCCCGGTGACGCTGCCACCGGGCGCAGTATTCGGAGGCGCATCAGCAGTGGCATCGTCATGTCCGTGCGACGAGGCCTCGCCCTCTGCCGGCGAATCTTGATGGTCGTCCGCTTCGTGCGGCCGTACCGGAGCCACCGACGATCCTGGTCCCGTCGTTCCGCCATGATCAGCCGAGCCGCCACCCGCTGACGGTGCTGCAGGCGCTGCAGGCGTTGCAGGCGCTGCAGGCGTTGCAGGCGCTGCAGGCGCTGCAGGCGTTGCAGGTGCCGTGGCCCCCGGGCCGGCTGCATTAGCGCTCGGGGAGGTGGCGACCGCTGACGTGGATGTGTGCGCGGCCGGCACCGTCGTGCCGCCGCCCGCGAAGAAGATGCCGCCGTACGCGCCGCGGGAACTGCCGCGGAACGGGTTCCGATCGCTGACGAACTGCACGTGGCCGTCGCGCGAAACCTCGCAGACAGCGGTGGCGAAACGCGACGAATCTTCGTCGCGCGAGCCGCCATGCCGCGAGCTGCCACTCCGTTTCTCGCCGGCTGAGGCGGTCGTGACCAGCGCGACCGATAATGCCAGTCCCGTTACTCCTGCGATGAAGTCTCGATGCGTCAACATAGTCGCCTTTCTGCTCGGCCGTCGTGCCACTTAGTGGAAGCGGCGTTCCACCGCTGAGCCCACTTCCGGGCCGTCGCGAGGGTCATCCGCAAAGTTGAAGCCAGCCGCTGACGCCGTGGTCGATGTGAGGACGCGGCCGCGCGACGATAGACGGCGAATACGGCGACGCCGGCAGCTCAAGTACATCGCGTCCTTCATGCGTGAGCCTGTTAACGGCCGACAGCCGGTTGAGCCTGTCGAAGATCGTGGACCGACGCGCCTTCCCGGCCGACAAGATATAGGTTCGCGACGCCGTCATAGGAGATGTGCTCCACGACCTGAAAGTGCGTAATCCCGCGCGCGATGCCAAGAAACCGATGTCGGTCGGTGTCGACGACGTTCACCTCGATCGCGTAAAGGCCGCGCGTCAGGTTCGCGTCGAACGTGAAGCTGAACGTACGCAGGTCGCCGCGGCGCGCGCGGATCGGCGGCACGCCGACGAAGTCCGAGCTCGCGCCGTATACGTATCGTTCGATAGCCAGATCCCACACGACCACGCCGACTGTCGCCTGCAACACGTCACTGCGGAATTCGATCTTGACGTCGAGATTCAGCTGCTCGCCCGGAACGACGTCGAACAGGTAATCGGGGCGCTCTGTATCGTTGCGACGGAGCCGAGCGGTGATCGCCACGTCCTGCTCGTCGCTGGCGCGGCTGCCGCTGCAATACTCCGCGATCACCTCCGCGGGCGCTCCCAGCCGGACCGGCTCGCCCTGATCGAGGAGCAACACTTTGTTGCACAATTGCGCGACAGCGGGCAGATGGTGCGACACGAATACGATCGCGACGCCATCGTCGCGGAAGCGCTTCATGCGCGCCTGACACTTTTCCTGGAACGCCAGGTCGCCGACCGACAGCACTTCGTCGATGAGCAACACGTCGGGGTTCAGGTGGGCCGCGATCGAAAATCCCAGCCGCGCGTTCATCCCGCTCGAGTAGCGCTTCACCTGCGTGTCGACGAACCGCTCGATTCCAGCGAACTCGATAATGTCGTCGAAGCGCGCGGTGATTTCCGTCCGCCGCATACCCATGATCGCGCCCTGCAGATACACGTTTTCGCGTCCTGTCAAATCGGGGTGAAACCCTGCGGCGATCTCGATGAGCGCTCCGGAGCGCCCGATGACAGTGCACGATCCACGCGTCGGTTTGAGGATGCGCGTCAGCAGCTTCAATATCGTGGACTTGCCCGCGCCGTTGCGGCCGACGATGCCGAGCGCTTCGCCGGCGTGCACCTCGAAGTCGATGCCCTTCAATGCCCAGAACACGTTGTCGTCAACCTGGCGGCTCCGACCGAAGGCGCGCCGCACCAGCGACGGTAGCAAATCGCGAAGCGAGTCGTGACGTTGCCCGCGACGGAACGCCTTCCAGACACCGTTAAACAGGACCCGTCGCGTCGACATGGTCAGATGTTCTCCGCGAAGCGGAACTCGCAGCGGTGAAACAGCAGCCACGCCGCGGGAAGGAGGATCAGAGTCAATGCGGTGGTCCATCCGAAGGCGATCGGCTCCGGCGTCGTGCCGTACAAGAGCACGCTGCGGTAGGCCTCGACGATGCCGGTCATCGGATTCGCGCGAATCAGCGCGCCGGCCCAGCCGCCGATGCCATCGACGGGGTAGACGACCGCGCTCGCGAACATCCAGACGGTCAGGAACACATCGAAGAGATACTTGACGTCGCGGTAGAAGAGGTTGGCCATCGCGAGGAGGAGAGCGAGCGCAGCCGTGAACATCGCGTGGATCGCGACGATCGTCGGGAGCAGGAGGATTGCCGCCGTTGGCGCGACGCCGTAGTAGATCATCATCGCTACGAGCGCCGTGGCCGCGACCGCGTAATCGACGAACGACACCGCGACGGCCGAGAACGGAAAGATCTCGCGCGGGAAGTACACCTTGGTGACGAGATTCGTGTTGGTCGTGAGCGACGTCACCGAAAATCGGAGCGCCGACGCCGTGAAATTCCAGACGAGCAGTCCGCAGAACGCGAACAGGGGGTACGGTACGCGGGTCTGCACGGGTGCCACGCGCATGAACACCACCGAGAAGATGGCAGTGTTCATCAGCGGCATCAGCACCGCCCACGCGAAGCCCATCGCCGTCTGTTTGTAGCGCAGCAATAGATCGCGCGCCGTCAACTGATACAACAGCTCGCGGAAATCCAACTGCTCGTGCACCATTTCACGAAGATCATCGCGCAGCATGAGTCTTGCTGAGCCTTTCTGCAATCGCCGATCCACTGCGAACGCGCCGGCGCCGCCAGCATTCGACCATCAGACCGGCGAACTGCAGCAGCCGCAACTCCTCGTTGAGCGCCGTCAGCGCGTCGCGACTGCAGCGTGTGCGCAACCACCGCCACAGCTGCGCGAGGGCCTCGCGGTACAGGAATCGAGGCACGCCTGCGACGCGCGGAACCTGTGCGAGGTCCACATCGGGATAAAGATCGTCCATCATCAATGCGCGCGTCTTCCCGTGCCAGAAGAACCATTGCCGGAAGTACTGGCGCGTCAGCCGCTGCGCCGGCACGTAATGCCGCACGATCAGGTTCGGGTCGTAGTACCCTGCGTACAGGTTGAAGCGGCGCAGCCGCATGAAAATCTCGTGATCCTCGCCGGAAATCAGCGTGTTGTTCACTTTGCCGAGGTCGGTACGCCAGCCGCCGATGGTGAGCAGCGCCGTGCGTGAGAATGCCAGGTTCGCGCCGATCGGCAGCCACTGCTTCCGGTTTTCGGCGACGTAGTCGATCGGCCGATCGCCATAATCGATGATCGCGATCGGCCCCCAGATGTGCTTCGCTTTCGCAGTGAGCAGCTCGGGCGGCGGCAAGCGAGCCCAGCGGGGAAGCACCTTCCCGCATACGAACGTCACGTCGCGCGCGCGAAAATCTTCTACGATGCGATGCAGCCAGTCGGCGCTCGGGATGACGTCATCGTCGGTGAGCGCGAGGATGTCGCCGCCGGCGTGCGACAGCCCGTGGTTCAGCGCGAAGCTCTTACCCTGCTGGCGCTCGTGGAGGAGGACGATCGGAAAGCGTCCCCACGCCAATTCGGCGATGACGAGCGCAGTGTTGTCGGTCGAGTTGTTGTCGACGACGATGATTTCGACCGAGCAGTCCGACGGCGATTGCATCGCCTGCATCGCAGCGAGCGTTTCACGCAGCAGCTGCGCGCGGTTATACGTGCAGACGAGCACGGTGACCGAAGAGACGTTCACAAGGCGCCCTTTGCCGGTGGCGTCATCGGGCGCGCCATCACAAGGCGCCATCGCCATGCGGCGTATCCCGCGGCGAATGCGACATCGATCGCCCGCTCAATCGCACCGGTCAGGTTGCCGGCAACCGCGGCTGCAATCGCACCGATCCCAGCGCTCGCGCCCCGTCTGAAAAGGTACAGCGGAACCCCAAGGACTGTGCGGCCGCGCGGCGGCTGCTCAGCGTCCATCGCGGCGTTCGTGATGCCCGACCAGAAGTACCACGACAGGTAATATCCGACGCGCATCCGATCCACCGGGACCCAGTGGCGCACTCGTACGTCTGGACGATACACCGCGCGTAGACCGGCATCCTGTACGCGGCGGCACAACTCGTGATCCTCTCCGCCCAGCAGCGTGCCGCGCAGCTTTCCAAGATGCGGCGCGAACCCGCCGACGCGCACGAACACGTCACGCCGCACGGCAAGGTTTGCGCCGAGCACGGTGCGGGGTCCGAGGTCGATCGTGTCGACGCCGTAATTCAGGAGGGCGAGCGGCGCTGTGAGCCTGCCGCAGTTTTCCGCCGGCAGCCGCAGCCATGCCGGCGGACGCCGTTCCCACCTTGGCTCGACAGGACCGCCGACGAGCGCCGTCAGCTGGTCGGCCATCGCTCTGCGTATCGAGTCGAGCCATGTCGGCGCGACGTTCACGTCGTCATCGGTGAACGCGAGCACGTCGCCTTTCGCCACCCGTACCGCTGCGGCGACCGCGTACGATTTGCCCGGGACCGGCTCCTCGACATACACAAGCGGCACGGCGGAACCGCGTGCGTGGCGCGCGACGACGGCTGGAGTGCCGTCGATCGATCCGTTGTTGACGACAACGATCTCGTCGCCAGGGATAAACGCCTGGCGCGCGAGATGCGTGAGACAGTCGTCCAGCAGGTTGCAGCGGTTGTGCGTGGCGATGATGACGCTGATGCTCATAGGCGAGTGCCCGATAGGATGTGCAACCGGCCCAGCCACGCTTCGCGGATGTACCCGCCAAACCACACCACCCGCAACGCGGCGGCGAACCCCGAGGGCCGATCGCCGCTAATCACATACCGAACAGCGCGCCATGCGTTGACGGCGGTCTCGCGCCAGAGATATCGCGGGACCCTGAACAGCCGCGCAACCGCGGGCGGATATGACGACTCCACCCGCGCGACCGCGCGGCCATTCTGATAGAGCCATCGCGAGAAATAGCGCCGTCTCAGCCGCTCTTGCGGCACCCAATGCCGCACAATCGCCGCCGGCTCGTACACGCCGCGACAGCCGGCGTGGACCATCCGGAGAAAGAACTCGTGGTCCTCTCCGGTTCGCAACGTACCGTCGAGGCTCCCGAGGTCCGTTCTGAGACCACCGATCCTCTGAATCACTTCAGATCGCACGGCGGTATTGCCACCGAGCGCCATCACGTTGCTGCTGCCGTTTGCGCCGATGGAAAGACGCGCTTCGCCATTGTCGAAGACTGACAACGCGCCGTAGAGCTGGCGCGACAACCAGCGTGGCGGATCGATTTCCCACCGCGGCAGAATGCGGCCCGTCACGAAATCGCAGTTCGTTTCGGCGACGGCGTGGGCTAGGCATTCAATCCAGCGCGCCTCCGGCACGACGTCGTCATCCGTAAAGGCGATGAGGTCGCCGCGCGCCCATTGCACGGCCGCGTTGACCGCGTTCGATTTACCCGGATCCGGAACGTACAAATACCGGACGGCTGGGACGTCCGAGCGCCGGGCAGCCGCCTCGACCACACGACGTGAGTCGTCAGTCGATCCGTTGTCTCCGACGATGATTTCGAGCCGCTCGACGGGCCAGGACTGCGCGCAAAGCGCATCGAGCGTCTGCGCCAGCAACGATGCGCGGTTGCGCGTGGCGACGACGACCGACACGAACGCGGGCATCATGGTTGGTGAATCGTCCGGTTGTTTCGCGGCGCGGCGATGTTGCGGCGAGCGCGTCGGCCAGGGTCATAGTTCGTGCAATCGATGACTGATAAACGACACAGCAGTTCTTTCGGCAGCCTCACGATCCCGTCCTGCCGAGTCTTACTGCAAATCTCTTGCTGAGCACTCCATGGACGAAGTCGATCGAACAGAAAACATAGGCCGCTGAGGGGAACGGCGGCGCAATGCCCGCTGTCCCATCAGTTTGCCGAACATCTTTACTGCTTGGGCACGATTTTACTGCTTGGGCACGATCGTTCGGTCGTTGGATACCGTCCCGGGTGCCGTCGTGAGATATTGCGACGGGCTCAACACGATCTGATCCAGTTGAACGCCGTCCTCCCGAACCTGAATGCGCATTGTGTGGCTGCCTGCCGTAGAGAACGTGACTGTCACCGGTTGTTGCAGCCAGTAGGCGGTGTTCTGCCATCCCCACCCGGACAGGCTACCGGCGGTGGAGTCGGTCGCCAGATTCACAAGCAATGCAGAAGCGCTGTTCAGCGGGTACACGGGCGCACCGTTCGTCGACGCATCGGAGAATTGCACCCACAACGAGTCGTTGAGCTTCGAGCTGCCGAGCGCCTGCAGCCGAAGCCATAGCGTGTACGGCGTTCCAGCGCTCGCGTTGAAGGTCACGTCGACGTAATCGGCCGGCGCCGCGAGGGCGCTGCTCGTGTTCGCCACACCGTTGTCTGGCGTCACGAGCTTCGTTCCGTTCGGTGACGCCGGATCGGACGCAATGGTCCAGGAGCCGTGGCGCGCCGCCGCCGCGATGTCGCTCGCATAAATCACGATGTTGCCGCTCGACGACGGCGGCGGTGGTGGTGGCGGTGGCGACGAGACGGTGCCGACGGAAATATTGTCAAACGTCGCCGTGTTCAACGTCGTGGTGTCGTGGCTGGTCACGATCAACCCGATGTTCGCGCTGGCCGGCGCGAAGGTCGTCGTGCCGAGTGCCGTCCACGTCGAGCCGTTCGCCGAGACGGACGCGCTCACGATCGTTCCGCTGCGCGAGAGCTTCAGCCATGCCGGCGGCGCTTGTGATCCGTACGTGATCAGCGTCGTCGCTGCCCCGGTCGATGACCGCGTCATGAACTCGATCGTCCCGCTCGGCGTCACGTCCAGAATCACGTGGGCCGCCGTTGCGGAGAGCGATTCGCGCATCATGACGCCAGCCTTCGCCCACGCGTGCGTGTTCTGCAGCGACGTGACACGCGCGACAACTTGGACGCTGCCGTTCATCGGCTGGAAGACATACCGGAACGCATCGCTCGTGCCCCAAATATCGGCGCCGGATCCGCTGACCGTGAATGTGCCGTTCGATGCCGAGGCGCTACCGGCGATGCCCGTCGAGCCGACGTCTTGCGTTGTCCATGGCGACGGCAGCGTTCCGCTGGGGGGCGGCGGCGGCGGCGGCGGCGGCGGTGGTGGGTTCGCTGCCGTGCCGGCCGTCGTGAATGACCAGATCGGCGATGTGCCGACTAGCGACGGGTTCACCGGTGTCGCATTCGTACGTGCGATCACTCTCCAGAAATACGTCGTGCCCGTCTGAAGCGGCGTCGACGGCGTCCACGAATACGTGCTCGGTGGACTGTTGACCAGTTGCGCCGGCACGTTGCCGACGAGCGTCATGTTCGACTGCGACGTCCCGAGGTACACGTCGTAGCTGACCGCGAACACGGTGATGTTCCACACGAGGCTCGACGTCGTTGCGACGGCGGTCGTGCCGGAGGCCGGGCTCGCGAGCGTCGGATCGTCCGGAGGCAGCGGCTTGAACGGTTCGAACCCGACCGTGTCGTTCCACATGAACGTCACGCGGTTCTTGAGCGCGTTGTAGATGGTGGGCTTCGTCGCCGCCGGTACGAAGTAGTCGATGTCGCGCTGCCATGCGGCCGCGTAATTCGACGACGCATTGCTCGCGACCGTCGACGTGACCAGCGTCTTCATGTGCGTCAGGCCACTGTGCTTACGCTGCTTCATTGGAACGCCGGCCGCGTACAACTTGTCGAAGTTCGCGTGGCTGATCCAGAACTCCGGCCACTTTCGATTCAAGTACTCGTTCGGTTCGATGATGAGGCGGACCGGAACTCCTGCATGAAACCGGTTGAGCAGTGCCTGCGTGATGTTGTCGACCGTCAGCCGATAGATGACGAACTGGATTAGCGAAGATTCGTTGTCGATCTCCTGTACGAGCCGGTCGTTGAACTTCGGCCCCTGTCCCCAGACGATGTCCGGCACGTCGGTGAAGTTGTCGGGCTCGAGGCGCCGTGTGTCGATGACCATCGGCGTCGGATTCGGATAGAGAGTCCGGTAGTCGGAACAGTTGCCAGTCGGCTCCGCCGTACAGGCATCGTTCCAGTTCTTGAAGTAGGGTGGGTTGCCGGCGATGCTCTCGGGTTCGGGAGTCGTGTCGTTCCAGAATCGATCGAACTTCGTCTTGAGGGCATTGACGATCACCGGATCGTCCGTAAAGAGCACCGTCTCGTCCTTGTAGTCGACCGACGACGCCGGCGCGAGCTCGAAGGGCGTGTAGTTCGCTGATCCGAACGACACGGTGTTCTGGCCGACGAAGATCGATGCCTTCCAGTGATCGATCTCCGGGTACCAAATCGGATTGAACCGCAGGCGAATGGGAAGTCCTTGGCTGGCGAGCCAATAGAACTCATTCTTGGTGCGCGGATCGATCTCGAAAATGGATCCGCGGTCTCCGAGGAGGCGGACGGGAA
Source organism: Acidobacteriota bacterium (assembly GCA_003222395.1). GTDB lineage: Bacteria > Acidobacteriota > Vicinamibacteria > Vicinamibacterales > CAVVIG01 > Gp6-AA45. The sequence continues at coordinate 81,125 of QHWB01000035.1, read as the reverse complement.
CGCCAGACTTGTACTTATTGATCAGCGCGATCGAGATCGCGTGCTCGGTGAGGTACCAGCACGACAGGTCCACGCGCACCGTCTCCGCGTTGATTTTCTGTACGAGGATGTTTGCGACGTTATCGACGGCTGGAAAGTAAATCTGATCGGCGGCAGCTGCGGTTGATGCGACCGTCGCGCAAAACAGAACTCCGAGCAGCGTTCGCCAGGATCCAAGGCGACCTGCGGTTGGGCGGATGATCGGTCCCACGAGTACGCCTCCACATATGCCCGACCGGCGTTCCGCCCCGTGCGCCGGTCAGGCGTTGTGGCCTCGTTCCTCCTGCCGGGCCGTTACGTCATGGCTTCGGCACGATAGTCGAGTCGGAGGTCGGAGCGCCGGGTGCGGTATTCAGATACGTCGTGGGACTGAGCACAATTTGATCCAGCTGAACACCATCCTCGCGCACCTGTATGCGAAGCGTATGCGTACCGCTCGTCGCAAACGTCACCGTCGTGGCCTGTGAGAGCCAGTACGCGCCGTTCTGCCATCCCCAGTTGTGCAGACTGACCGCGGATGTGTCAGTCGCAAGATTCACGAGCAAGCCCGACGTCGAGCTCAACGGGTACGCTTGCGCACCGTTTGCGATCGCGTCCGAGTACTGCACCCACACGGAATCGTTGAATTTGTTGTCGTTCAACGCTTTCATCCGCAGCCACAGCGCATATGGCGTGGCCGCTTGAGCCGTGAAAGTGACGTCGATGTAGTCCACCGGCGCTGCGAGCGGAGCACTCGTCGTTGCCCAGCCGTTGTCCGGTGTCACGAGCTTGGTTGAATTTGGCGACGTCGGATCGTTCGCCGTTGTCCACGATCCATGGAGCGCATCCGGCGAGAGATCTGTCGCGTAGATCACCACATCAGTTACGGTAGCTGAAGCAGAAGTCGTAAAGGACCACACTGGTCCCGTGGTCGTCGTACTGCCACTGTGAGCAACGATCTGCCAGAAGTACGTCGTTCCGCTGGAAAGGCTCGACGGCGAGTACGCCGCTGCCGACTGTGCTGTGGCCGCTGGAGCGGGCGGGTTTGTCGTGCCGAAATTTACGTCGTACGTCGTCGCGCCGGCTGAGCTCCACGTCAGCGTTGTGTTGAGAGCGACGTTGAGGGCGCCATCGGCCGGATGCGGTGAATTGGGCACGGCTGGCGGAGTTGCTGCGGCTGTCGTGAACGACCACACAGGTCCCGCCGTTGTCCCCGCTGCGTTGCGCGCCACGATCTGCCAGAAGTACGTCGTGCCGTTTGCGAGCGGCGCCGGCGTATATGTCGCAGCGGCCTGATTGGTCGCGACGGCTGGTGGTGGATTGTTCATGCCAAAGGCAACGTCGTAGCTCGTCGCGCCGCTCGACGTCCACGAGAGCGTCGGCGTCGTGCTCACACCCGTCGCCGCCGAAGGCGGCGTCGGCGCCGCGGGCGCCGTCGGCGGCTGCGCCGCGGCGACGGTCGTAAACGTCCACTCCGGGCCTTGGACCGCGCCGCCGCTGTTGTGCGCGACGATCTGCCAGAAATACGTCGTGCCCGCAGCGAGACCCGGTGTGTAGGACGCGGTCGACAGAGCGGTCGCGACCTGCGACGGCGGATCGCTCGACCCGAAGAGCACGTCGTACGAAGTCGCGCCGCTGGACGACCACGTCAGGGTCACGTCGGTTGCGACGTTCGTGGCTCCGGTCGCTGGGTTGGGTGCCGTCGGCGTAGCAGGGGGTGTGGTCGCGGTCGTGAACGACCACACGGGTCCGGTCGTCGCGCCGCCTGAATTGCGCGCGACGACCTGCCAGAAATAGGTCGTGCCGTTCGCAAGGCTCGTCGGCGAGTACGACGCCGTGGAGATCCCGCTGACCACCTGCGGCGGCTGGTTGCTGGTGCCGAAGTTGACATCGTAGCTCGTTGCGCCTGTGGTGCTCCACGTCAGCGTCGCATTGGTCCCGACGCCCGTCGCGCCGTTCGCCGGCGCGGGCGAGAAGGGCGCTGTCGGTGCGCTCGGCGCCTTCGGCACAATCGTCGAATCGTTGCTCACCGACCCGGGAGAATTGGTGGCGAACGTCGTCGGGCTGATGACGATCTGATCGATTTCCGCGCCGTCTTCGCGAATCTGAACGCGCAGTGTGTGCGCTCCGCTGTTCTGGAAGAACACGTCTCCGGTGTCGGCGAGCCAGTAGGCATTGCGCTGCCAGCCCCAGCCGAAGCTTTGGCAAGCGGAGCACGTCCACAGATTCACCAACAGTCCGCCCGTGGTGCCGATTTGGTATACCGGTGTTCCGGTCACGTCCGTGCTGTCGGAGAACTGCACGAACACCGAATCGTTCCATTTCAGGTCATTGATCGCGTGAATACGCAGCCACACGCGATAACGCGTCCCGGCAGGAGCGACGAACGACACGTCGAAGTAGTTCTGAGGCACCGCGAGCGGGTTCGCCAACGCAGCGACGCCGTTGTCGGGATTCGTCAACTTGACGCCGTCGGCGGCCGTCGGATCGGCGGCCTTGGCCCACGTGCCGTGAAGCGCATTCACGTCGGAGGCATAAATCACGACGTCGGACGCGGTCGTCGATCCGTTCGCGGCACCGGTCGTGAATGACCAGACCGGACCCGGAGTGCTTCCACCGCTCGTCACCGAGGTGACTCGCCAAAAATAGGTCGTCTTGCTGGCGAGTGAACCGGTCACGTACGACGACGAGGACAGGCCCGTGGCGATCGTGGGCGGCGGATTCGCCACGCCGAAGGCGACGTTGTACGTCGTCCCGACGCCGCCAGGCGCCCACCCGAGTGTCGGCGTCGTGCTGACGGCAGTTGCGCCGTCCGATGGCGCGGGACTCGTTGGCGCCGCCGGCGGGCCGGCGGCGCCCGCCGTCGTGAAGGTGAACACCGACGACACGCCGACGAGCGCGGGGTTCACCGGCGTCGCGTTCGTTCGCGCGACGACTTTCCAAAAGTACGTCGTTCCGGGTTGCAGCGCACTCGCCGGTGTGAACGAATACGTGCTCGGCGGGCTGTTCACCATCTGCGCGGGCACGTTGCCGATGCGCGTCATGTTCGACGGCGCCGTGCCGAGATACACGTCGTAGCTGACCGCGAACGGCGTCAGGTTCCAGACGAGTGATGTGGTCGTCGGCACGTTGGTCGCGTTCGACGAAGGTGAGGCGAGCGTCGGCGTATCGGGCGGCTGCGGCGTGAAATCCCCGAATCCCGAATTGGTCCACATGAACTGGAACCGGTCCGCCATGGCCTGATAGATCAAGGGCTTGGTGGCCGCCGGCACGAAGTAATCGTGGTCGCGCTGCCACGCCGCGGCGAGGTTCGATGATGCGTTGGTCGCCACCGTCGAGGTGACGAGCATCTTCATGTGCGTGAGGCCATTGTGGACACGTTGTTTGATTTGGACACCCGCCGCCCACAACTTGTCCATGTTCGCGTGCGTGAGCCAGAACTCCGGCCACTTCCGGTTCAAGTACTCGTTCGGCTCCATGATGATTCGCACGGGAACACCGGAGGTGAACCTGTTGAGCAGCGCGTCGGTGATGTTGTCGACGGTGAGCCGGTAGATGACGAAGTCGACGTGATTCGTTTCTTGGTTGATTTCCTGGACGAGCCGGTCGTTAAACTTCGGCCCCTGTCCCCAGACCATTTCTGGCAAATCGGTGAAGTTGTCGGGCTCCAGGCGTCTCGTGTCGATGATCATCGGCACCGGATTGGGGTAGAGCGTCCGATAGTCGGCGCAGTTGCCCGTAAATTCGTTGGCGCATGCGTCGTCCCAATTCTTGAAGTACGGCGGGTTGCCGCTGATGCTGTCCGCCTCGAGCGTCGTGTCGTTCCACATCCGGTCGAACTTCGTCTTGAACGCGTCGACGAGGGCGGAATCGTCGGAGAGGAGGACTGTTTCGTCCTTGAAATCCGTCGCCGATGCGGGCGCAAGCTCGAACGGAGTGTAATTCGCCGAGCCAAACGCGACGAGCTTCTGGCCCACGAACAGCGACATCTTCCAGTGGTTGATTTCCGGATACCACGTCGGATAGTAGCGGAGCCGGATCGGCAGTCCCTGGCTCGCCAGCCAGTAGAATTCGGTCTTCGTCCGCGGATCGATTTCGAAGATCGAGCCTCGGTCGCCGAGGAGCCGCACGGGCACGCCCTGGTTGTACTTGTTGATCAGCGCGATCGAGATCGCGTGCTCGGTAAGATACCAGCACGAGAGATCGACCCGGACGGTTTCGTTCCTGATCTTTTCCACCAGGACGTCAGTCACGTTGTCGACGGCGGGAAAGTAAATGTGCTCCGCAGCTGATGCGGATGTCGAGATGGCAACAAGGCATGTGATCGCGAACGCGATAGCGGAGATCCGGCCCCGTGACCAGCAGGAACGGACAATCCTAGGACACACGATGATTTCGACCTCGCTTCTTAGCTGATAAAAACGGAGCGGATGTCGGTGGATTGCGGTGCCGGCCGTCGCTCGGGTTCGGGCCCCGTCATCGGCGCCGGCAGCGCGAGCAGATCGTAGATGCATTGTACCGCGCGTCCTGTCGCTCGTCCTGCGCCGTAAAACAGCTGCTCAGCGGTTTTTCGGCGCCGGGAGCTCAGGCGGGTCGGATCGTCCAGTTCGCGCCGCACGAGAGCGGCGACCTCGTCCGCAGTGCGCGCGACCGCGGCTGCGCCGCGGAGCTCGTTCACTTTGTCGGGGTTGACACGCGCCTTTTCGATGAGCCGTGGGCAATCGATCACGATGACGGGCCGATCCAAGAGCATGAACTCGAAGCCGACAGAGCTGTGATCAGTGACGAGCGCGTCCGAGACGAATAGATACGGCGAGGCATCCGACCCGCCGGCGACATGGACGTTTCCTAGACGGCTGAGCCGTTCCAGTGTCGCCCGCCAGTCCACTCCGCCGGACGCGCGCTCGCCAGGGTCGTACGATCGATCGTGGAGCTTGACCAGCACATTGATCCCGAGCCGGCTTAGCCCTCTGATCACATCGACGCCCACCGAATGCAGCGACGAGTACGGCGACCAGGTCGGCGCATACAAGACGGTCGGTATCGATGGATCGATGCCGAGGGATCGCTCGATTGCCCGTCGATCGAGAGAACCGTCGACGAGGCAGTCCACTTTCGGGTACCCGACGAGCGCCGCCTGCGGTCCGTCGGCATCGATCAGGCCCGCCTCCGCGTACCGTCGCAGCCGATCGCGGTTGGGAAACAGCAGTCGATCGAAGCTCGCGATTGTCGGGGCGAGCTGGATCGGCGCGTCGAGTCCGTACTTGCCGGCCACGCCGTGGAACATGTGAACCCGCCGCGGCCGTCGCGGCAACCACGTCGTGTTCCAGAAGTCAGTGTTCACATAGGCGTCGAATTTCATCCATCGCGCCGCATCGGGAGTCACGATCCGGTCGTTCACGCCGGCCGGTCGGAAAATCCGTTCGCCGTCCCACGCGTCGTCGGAAGTCATGAACCAGAACTCGATGCGTTCGTCATGACGGAGTCGTTCGAGCACGGGCCCGAACACCGCAAGGCTCATCGGAGATGCTGCCTCGAAGAGCACGCGTGCGTCCGCCCGTCCGAGACGGCTCAGCACGTTGTCTGCGGCGTGAATGGATCGGACGATCGCCCGGCGCGTCTGGCGGTAGGACGTGCCGTTGAGCAGGTCGGACGGATCGAATACGGGCGCGCGCTCTGCGCCTTCGGTCGCATTCGACCGAAGCCTCTGCCGAACGCGAATCACCGGTCCGAGTACGCGGCTCCCGAGCAGCGACGCACCGTGGTACACGTAGGGGACGGCCACACTGGGACGCGTGCGAATCGCTTCGCGCAAGGCTGCGCGCGCGGCGGCCAGATGGCCGCTCCAGAAACGCTCACGTCCGAGAGCGACGTACAGCCGATGCCGGCGGCGCCGCGCGCATGCCGCCGCGTCGTGCAAGTGGTGCGTACAGGCCACCGCGCACGTTGCGGCGTGCCTCTGAATGATTCGTTCGTGCGTCGCGAACGTCTCATCGCCCGCACTCGATCGCGACTTGGGCCGATGCACGACGAGTGGCACCTCGAGGTGTCCAATCGCGAACCGGGCGGCGACGCGCAGCCAGAGTCCGCATTCTTCCATGTGCTGCTCGCCGTCGGCATCGAAGCCGCCGGCGTCCACCAGCGCGTCGAGCCGCGCGAGCACCGTCGCCGTGTCGATCGCTACGTCGCCGTGGAACAGATCGCAGAAGATGCGTGCCGGCGGCCGCGAAGCGACATCGAGCGGTAGGCGGTCAGCGTTCTCGCGCATCGCCGTGGTCGGCATGGCGCTGACGATCGCCGACGTATGAACGGCTGCGGCCGAACGGTGCTGTTCGAGGTAGGCGACTTGCCGTTGAAGCTTGCTTGGGAACCAGACATCGTCGGCATCGAGGAACGCCACGAACCTGCCGCGGGCGTGCCTGATGGCTTCATTACGCGCGCGCCACGGACCACTGTTGGGCTGAAAAAGATATACGACGCGGTCGCCGTAGTCGGAAACGCGCTGTGCGGTGTCGTCCGAAGAGGCGTCGTCGACGACGATGACTTCGAAATCGCTGTAGGTCTGAGCGAACGCCGACTCGAGCGCCGCGACAATGGTACGGCCTGCGTTACATGCGGTTACCAAAATCGAAACGTTAGGCATACGTCTTTGGTCGTTGCGAGACCCTTACGGACTTCCAAGTCAGCAAGGAAAATGCCGCAACGCCGCGGTCGTTTGCGTCGGAATTTGCCGGTTCGCGGACCTCAGGCCACGCCCGATGCCACTCTGCGCGAAAACTTTGCCGCGGGTACGAACGTCGGCTTCTTACCGGGCGAACCGAGCAGGTGAGCGGCGACGAGGCGGTCGTGCGTCATCTCCCGGGCGGCCACGATAAGAGCGAGGACGTAATAGAACGTCCAATTGTAGGCAATCGAGCCGAACATCGAGCACACGAACCAGCCGATCAAACCAGCCGTCATCGCGACCGTATGGTTGTATAAAGACGCGCGATCGCGCGGCATGAGAACGGCCGCGAGCGGATCCGGCGCGCGGGCGCGCCGTGGTGCGCTCAGCATCCGACGGGTCGCCGCCGCGGCAACCGCGGCGCGGAAAATGAGGAAGCTGAACGTGAGAAGGCCGAAGATGCCGGTTTCGGCGGCCGCCTGAATCAGCGCGTTGTGAGTTTCGCGCCATCGCTCTTTCCGACCTGACGGGTTGTAGTTCTTGAACTGACCGGCGCCCACCCCTGTAAATGGGCGCTCGACGAACGTCGCGATCCCTTCCATCATCACGACGCGCCGCGCTTCGCTCGATCCCGTGAACTGTTGTCTGTCCGTCTTTTCGTCGAACATCGACTGCATGCGCGCCCAGAACGCCGGCGGCATGAACGGCGTCGCGGCGACGATGCAGGCAACCGCGATGACACCGAAGCCGCGTCGCACCTTGCCGCCGAGGACAATGAATGAGGCGAGCATCATCGTGAGCCCCACGACGCCGCCGCGCGACTTGGTGAACACGATGGTCGCCAGCATGAGCGCCACGATGCCTGCCGCAATGAGACGCCGCCACGCCGCCTGCTGCCGCGAGATCGCGACGATTGCCGCTGCCGGCATGAATGTCACCATGTTCATCGCGAGGTCGTTCGGATTGCCGAAAATCCCGCTCACGGCGCCGGCGAGCCGCCCGTTCTCGACCATGTTGACACCCCGTGCGTAGTCAACCACACCGCGCGCTGCGATGTAGCCGACGCACAGAATGATCAGCCATGTGATTCGCTCGAGACGGTGAGGCGTCGTCAGGGTGTTCATCATCAGGACGAACACGACGAGAATCTTGAGGTACGACTCGGTGAATTCCGACAGCGCGCCACCCGGCCAGATGGAGAACGGCACGGTAGCGAGCATGACGAGGCCGAACGCGATGAGCCCGACTGTCTCCGGAGTGACGCGGAATACGGGGAGCCGCCGCGCGAAGCGGTGCAGCATCATGGGCCCGATGCCAATCAGCGCGCAGACTTCGGCGAGGTGCAGCGGCCTGAGCACCGGAAACTGATCCTGCGGGCGCAGCAGCAGGACCGCCGTGAAGGCGAACAAACCGACATACCCCCAATCGCGCGGCTCCGCATAAGCCGCCGTTGCGAAGGTCGGTTCGGCCTCGTTCGCCAGTACCGCCTCGACGAGCTGGCGGCTCGGCACCGACGGCCTTCCATAGTTGAACGCGAGCCGCTCCCGCGATGCCTGCGCGCGTTCGGCCGGGCGAACGACACGGAGCGGCGGGACGCGTCGCCTGGAGTCCATCCTTCAGCGCCACACTTTCTTCCGCGTCATCGCCGACCAGAGACCGATGACGGCGGAGCAATTGAGCACGACGAACGTGAACGCTATTCGGGCCGCGCGTTCGAGCAGCGACTGACGCGGCGCGCGAGATTCACGCATTCAGCGCACCTTCGCGATCGCGCGACGCCGATGCCGACCACGACGCCGCACACGCTGGCGCCAGGCGGCGGGCGGCAACCCGGTCCCGCCGCTCGAGCCACGCACCGTAGGCGGCGAGCAGGTAGAACACGCACTGCGCGGCAAGGGCGACGGCGTAGACACTGGATCGATCCGCGACCGTGATGCTCGACCCTATTAGCACCAGCATTGCGTACGGCACTAGGAGGCGTCCGATCTTGTGAGATACGTACTGAAACCAGACGGGGTTGAGCCACGGCAGCAGCAGCCGCGGCTCCAGCGTCAGGATCTGGAAATTCCCGGCAAGCGTCCGCACCTTCCGGGTTATCTCCGCCTCGGCATCCGGCGCGACGCGGTCGAATGCACGCGCTTTCTCGTTGAACACCGTCCGATAGCCCGCCAGCACTACGCGCATTGGCACGAGCACATCGTCGAGGATCGTGTCGGGGGGCAACGGCAGCCACAACGACCGCCGCATCGCATAGATCGCGCCCGTGGCACCAAGCGTCGAGCCGACGGCGCTCTCGTATCGGCGGATCTGCTTCTCGTACCGCCAATACAGACCGACGCCGTCGGCGATCGTCGATTCGACGGTGAGACGGCGATCGGCCGTGGCGCGTCGATCCGCGCCAGTTGGCGTGTTTGCGCCGCTCGTGCGCCGGTCGGCTTGTCGCCGGCCTGGCGACTCGCAGTCGAGGAGCAGTTCGCCCGTGACCGCGCCCACGCGCGGGTTGTCAAACGGTACCGTCAGTTCGATGAGCGCATCGCTCGCGAACGCCTGGCGCGCATCCGCGAAGACAATGATGTCGTGCCGGGCGCGCGCGACGCCGGCGTTCAGCGCGACAGCTTTGCCGCCCGCATCGACCACCACGATGTCGACGGAACCACGGTAGTTGGCGAGCACTTCGAGCGTGTTGTCGGTCGAGCCGTCCGACACGACGATGATCTGGCGGTCGCCTCCATATTCGAGCTGCAGGAGATTGTCGATCCGGTTCGCGAGCCGCTGTCCCTCGTTGCGCGCCGCGATCACGATCGACACACCAGGCGCAGCGGCCCCCGGCAGGCGGACGACGTCGCGCGAACGCAACCGGGCCCACGCCAAGAGCAGCGCCGGGTAGCCGACGTACACATAGACGACGATCGCGAACGAGATCCAGAACACCGACACCATGGCCGCTACGCCACCGCCTTCTCGACCGGCACGGCCGCAGCGGAATCGAGCGCCGCACTCGGCGCCCCCAGCTTCAGGACCTTCGGATGCTGAGCCGCAACGGCGTTGCGTGTATCCACGATGAGCCGTGCCGACCGAAGCACCATGCCGTAGTCCACCGCCTGGTGATCAGTCAGAATCGCGACGCAGTCGGCCTGCGTCAGCGATTCCGGCGTGATCGTCTCACCGTGCAGCTCGAAGCCGCCAGACCAGCTGCGCGCCGACACCGTCGGCACGTGCGGATCGGCGTACAGCACCGTTGCGCCCTTGCGGTGAAGCAGTGTCATCACGTCGAGCGACGGCGACTCGCGGATGTCGTCGATGTCTCGCTTGTACGCCACGCCGAGCACGAGCACCGTCGACCCGTTCAGCGGCTTGCGGTGCCGGTTCAGGGCGTCCGCGATCTTGTCGACGACGAAGTGCGGCATCGACGCGTTGATCTGACCGGCGAGCTCGATGAACCTGGGATCGAATCCACTCTGCTTTGCCTTCCATGACAGGTAGAACGGATCGATCGGGATGCAGTGACCGCCCAGACCCGGACCGGGATAGAACGGCATGAAGCCGAACGGCTTGGTCGCCGCCGCTCGCACCACTTCCCACACGTCGATTCCGAGCCGGTCGCACATCAGCGCAATCTCGTTGACGAGGCCGATGTTCACGGCGCGGAACGTATTCTCGAGCAACTTCACCATCTCGGCGACCTGGGTGGAACCGACCGGCACGATGGTCGCGATCGCCGCAGCGTAGAGTGCCGCCGCGAGCTCGGTCGACTCCGCATCGATGCCGCCGACGACTTTCGGGACGTTGTGCGTGTTGAATTTCGGATTGCCCGGATCGACGCGCTCAGGCGAGAACGCGAGAAAGAAATCGACACCGGCTCTGAGACCAGTTGCCTCGAGCATCGGCCGGACCAGTTCCTCTGTCGTCCCCGGATAGGTGGTGGATTCGAGGACGATCAGCATTCCCGCGTGAAGGTGTGCCGCGACGGCTTCGACGGCCGACACGATGTAGGACATGTCGGGGTCTTTCGTTTTCCGCAGCGGCGTCGGCACGCAGATGTTGATCGTGTCGAGCGTGGCGATGGCGGAGAAATCGGCCGTCGCCCGAAGCTGTCGATTGCTGACGAGGCGAGCGACCTCCGCGCTCGGGACGTCGGGGATGTAAGACGTCCCCCGGCCGATCGACTCGATCTTGCGGCTGTCGAGGTCGATTCCCGTCGTGGCGAATCCGTTTCGCGCAAACTCGACGGCGAGGGGCAGGCCGACGTATCCGAGGCCGATGACGCCGACGCGCGCGCGTCGCGTCTGAATGTGATTCAACAGCTGTTGCGCAGGTGATGACATGGAAATTCAGAACCTCCAGTCCTCGACCACAGGTTTCGCCGCGCCGAACAAACCGCGGCGCAGGCGCGTCCAGAAGCCTTCCGGACCACGCAAGGATTCGTGGGATATTTTGTGGGACGATGACGTGGCGCCTTCGTAGCTCGCACGCGACACGGCAGCCGCGGCCGCAGCCTTGCCGTCGGCTGCCGGCCTTGCCGGCGGCCATGGGGGTTGCGTGACGGGAGCCGTCCGGACGTCGCGAAGGAGCCGATAACTCTCCTTCAGAACCCGCTCCTTCTCGGCGATCTGTCGCTCGCGCTCGGCCAGACGGATCTCGCGCGCATGCAGTTCCCCGTCATGCAACATCGGCGCAAGTGGTGCTGTCATCGTCGCCGCCGGCAGGGCGGCGGCGGCCGCGGCCCCAGCCTGAACTGGCGCCGCCGACATCGAAGGGGTCGCGAGCGCTGCCCCTTCCAGGGATGCGGCCGCCGCAGGAGCTGGAGTTGCCGCCCCCGGCGATACCGGCTCGGCGGCTGGTGCTGTGGCCTCGGATGACGCGCCAACGCGTGGGGGGGTGGCGGCCGCGAGTACACCCATCGACGTCAGTTCGTCGATGACCTCCTTCGTCAACGTGATGTCGATCACGTGACGTTCCTCGCCGTATCCGAACAGCAGCATCGCGTCGGCGATGATATTGATCTTTCGCGGAATCCCACAGCTGTACTGATGGATGACGTCGGTGACGGCGCGCGAGAACTCGAGCGGTGCGCCGATGGCGGCGCGCTGCAGCCGGTGATTGACGTACGCGGCTGTTTCATCGATGTCGAGTGGCTGGAGGTGATAGCTCACGGTGACGCGCTGCCGCAGTTGCTCGAGCTCGGGACGTGCGAGCACTTCGCGCAGGTTCGGTTGTCCGACCAGCAGAATTTGAATCAGCTTCGACTTTTCCGTTTCGAGGTTCGACAGCATGCGAACTTCTTCGAGGGCAGACAAGCTGAGATTTTGGGCCTCGTCGATGACGAGCAGTGCGAGCCGGCCGGCCGTTCGCTGATCCACGAGGAACTGGGCGAGATCGCGAAGCAGCAGCGGTTTGCTGCGGCCCTGCCCGGGGTCCAGGCCGAAGTCGATCATGACGGCCTCGAGCAGCTCGCGCGCGTCGAGCATCGTGTTCACCAGGCGTGAGACCGACGTTTGGCGGTCGAGATTGCGCAGCATCGTCTGCAGCAGCGTTGTTTTGCCGCAGCCGATCTCGCCGGTGATCACGACGAAGCCGGCGTGCCCTTCGATGCCGTAACGCAGGTATCCCAGAGCCTCGCGATGAACCCGGCTTAGATAGAGATAGTCAGGGTCTGGACTGAGCGAGAAGGGCCTCTCGCGCAGGTTGTAAAACCGTTCATACATGATGGACCGTTCTCCCGGTGGCGGCGGTGGACGCACCGCGCGCAGCGATTGGCGTTTGAGACCGAGGGCTGTCGAGCGCATCGATGGCGGGCAGGACCTCTCCGCACGCGCGCCAATAATCTTCAGGAAAATCGATTTCAATCCACGGAAAGCCGCGACTCTCGACCGCCCAGAGCGCACGGCGCCGGGCGAACGCGGCGAAAGCGGCCGGCAACCATTCGCGAAGGGCCCCGCGGGTAATCAGGCGGTTCATCTCATCGATGAGCACGCCAGCGCCGTCGCGGCCGAATTTTCCGATGCCGACGTTCTCGCCGTCCGCGTCGGCGGGCTCGAGGCTCTTCGAAATCGCGACGATCCGCCCGCCGCGGATTCGCACTTTCATCTCTTCGTCGGAATATTCCCGCGCGCCGCGAGCCGCCACCAGAAGTGCGTCGTCGTAGCGCGCCGTCAATAGGTCTTCGAGCAGTTGGCGTGAAAAGAGCACGTCGCTGTTGAGAACCACGAAACCGTCGGTGAGCAGGGCACGCGTGAGCCACAACGAGTACAAGCTGTTGGTGGACGCGAACCGGAGATTGTCGACCAGCCGGATGCGGCGGCCGCAGACGCGGCGGACGTCGCTCGCGCGATATCCAGCCACGACGGTCACGTCCTCGATGCCGCACGCGCGCAACGTCGAAACCTGCCGTTCGAGCAGCGTGGACGAGCCGACGCGGGCGAGACACTTCGGGAGCGCTCCGGTCACGCCGCGCAGGCGTCCTCCTCTGCCGGCCGCGAGGATGACGGCTCTCATGCACCCTCCGACACGGCCGCCGCGCGCGGACGCAGCCGTCCGCCCATCTGGGCGAGCTTCGAGACGTAGAACCGACGCTCGTCGTGGCTGATGCCGAGGAGGAACGCAATCGCGTAGACCACCACAGCCGAGATCATCTCGGCGCCGACGGCAACGAGTGAGTCGGGGATGAACACGTGCGTCGCCGCGACGTAAATGGCCATCAACGCCGCGGGCCAGACGGCGGGCCACACGGCCTCGACGAATCCGCGCCAGACGGTCAGCCGCACTCGGCGACATCCGGCCGGGAACAGCACGAACGTAGCGAGCGCCGCGACCGGAACCACTGTGCCGATTGCCACGCCTTCAAGTCCGAGCCGGCGGACAAGGGCGATGCTCAGCACGAGGTTCGCGATGGCCGTGACGATGTTCGCAAACGCGACCAGGCGGTGGCGTCCGGCGCCTTTGAGGACGGTGCCGGCCGTGGCACCCCCGACCCGCGCGATCACGCTCAAGGTGAGCAACTGGACCACCACGGCGCTGCCGTCGAATTCGGCGCCGACCCACGCGTGGACGAGTCGCTTCGCCATGAGGATGAGGGAGCCGCCAATCGACAGCACCGTGGCGAGCGACAGGCGCGTGCCGACGAGGAAAATTCGCTGCAGGCGGCCGTGTCGACGTGCCGTGTCGTTGTCAACGACCGTGGGGAAGAGCACATCGTTCAGCTGATTCGTCATTCGCTGCGTGGTTTCAGCCAGACGCTGGCCTACCGCCCAAACCGCCACGGCGCTGATGTCCATGAATGCCCCGATGACGAGCGCATCGACCGAGTAGTTCAGTTTGTTCGCCCATGTGATGAGCGCCATGTACATGCTGAACCCGGTCATCTCCCGAAGCCGCGCAAGGCTCGACAGCTTCCACTGGATACGCAACCCCGGGAAGACGCGGTAGGCGTTCGCCCGGTACACCCAATAGGTGAGCAGCCGTACGGCCGTCGTCGCGGCAACGAGCTCGACGAGGCCGTATCCGCTTATCAGCACCAGCACGTTGACGATGGCGGCGACCACCGCGCTGATCGTGCCCACGATATTGTTCACGTCGTACCGCTGGAAGCCGTTGATCACACCGCCGAACACGGTGAACGCCATCCCGGCTGCGACATTGACGCTTACGATGAGCAAGACAATTCGACCGAGGTGGATTTGCTCAGGGGACAGATGAAAGAGGCGGCCGAGGAACAATGCGACGACGACGGCGACGAGGTACGCGATGATGCCGAACGCAGTGAAGAGATAAAAGGTCGTGCTCAGGATTTCGTTGAGTGCGCGCGGATCGCGCCGCGCCCGGTACTGGGCGACGAACTTCACGAGTGCTCCGGAGTATCCGAGGTCGAGCACCGAAAAATACGCCGTGATCGATGTCGTCAACATCCACAGTCCGTAGGCGGCCGTGCCGAGGTGCGCGACGTTGAACGGAAGCACGAGGATCCCGATGGCCATTTCGGCAGCGATGGCCAGATAGCGGGTCGAGACATTTCGGGCAACCGCAAGCGTTTCGTCTTGCGGCGCCCCGATTTGTCCCTCAGTCGTGCGCATCACTTGGCGCCCCTGCCTGACAGGATGACCCTGACCGTATCGATCACGATCGTGAGGTCGAAAACGATCGACAGGTGCTTGATGTAGTACAGGTCGTAGCGCAGCTTCTCCATCGCGTCTTCGATCGACGCGCCGTACCGGTACTTCACCTGGGCCCAGCCGGTGACGCCGGGTTTGACGGCGTGCCGTTGCATGTAAAAGGGGACCGCGGCGGCGAGCTGCTGCACGAAGTACGGCCGTTCGGGTCGCGGGCCGACGAAGCTCATGTCGCCGCGCAGCACGTTCCAAAGCTGCGGCAGCTCGTCGAGACGAGTCAGCCTTATGAAGCGTCCCACGCGCGTGACGCGATCGTCCTTGTCCTTCGCCCATATCGGCGTGCCCGCCTCCGCATCGGCGCGCATCGAGCGGAACTTGCACAGCGTGAACGTGCGTCCACCTTCTCCGACCCGTTCCTGGCGGTAGAGGACGGGCCCGGACGAATCGAGCCGAATCGCAATCGCAGTCGCCGCCATCAGCGGCGCGGTGATGACACCGAGGATGATCGACAGCGCGAGATCGAGCATCCGCTTCACGAAGCGGGTCCAGCGCGATGCCCGAAAGCCGTCGGAGAAAATCAGCCAGCTCGGTTTCAGGTCGTCGATGAGGATCTTGCCGGTCAGCCGCTCGTACGTCGTCGTGGCGTCTTCGACGCGAACGCCGGAGAGCTTCGCGCGCAACAGCGCTTCAATCGGCAGGCGGCCGCGGCGATCGGACAGTCCGACGATGATGCGATCGACGTGCCGGCTCGCAACCAGCCGATCGATGTCGGTGGCGGTGCCGATGATGTCGTGACGGCGAACGTGTATTTCGGTCGTGTCGGACGACCCGCTGCTCCCCGCGTTTTGCGATCTCGATCGTGATCCGTCGCCGGCGTCGTGCGTCAGGAACCCGACGAGCCGGTACGCGAAATCCTGCTGGGTGGCGATCTGCTGCGCGAGCATCCGCGCGGTGTGGCCCGTGCCGAGGATCAGCACCCGCTCTTCCAGGTGCGGATCGCGCGCGACGTAATTGAACGTGACGCGCCAGGTAAGGACGGCGACTACGAAGACGCCGAGCGCCGTCACGAAGGTGCCCGAATCGAGAATCAGCGACGGAACGGCGATACACGCCGCCGCGAGCACGATTGCCGCCGCGCCCGCGGCCTGTAGCAACCGCACGACGAGCTCGCGATTGGAATGTACGACCGTCAGGTCGTACAGGTCGTTGTAATAGAAGCACAGCTGACACAGCGCGGTGACGATGGCGATCTTCCAGCCGGTCGCGACCACGCCGCCCGCTCCACCGTGAAGGCTCGCCGCAAGCGTCATCGACCCCGAGATCAGCACGACCTCGAAGGTGAACACCGTCAGACCTCTGGCGGACACGTTGCGGTTGAAGACCTGCATGGCTCCTTCTGACCGCTACGCCGCTTCGTTCAAGACGACGCCCAGCAGCTTCGCGGCATCGATGGCCGCGATGGCGTCGTGAATGGCCGGCTTCGACGTGTACCCGGCGCGGACGATCAGGACGATGCTGTCGACGAGCGGCGCGAGGATCCCGACGTCGGCCAGCGGCGTCGCCGCCGGCGAATCGATGACGATGCGATCGAACCGTGAACGCAGCGTCTCGAGCGTTCGGCGCATCGTCGTGGTGCCGAAGAGCTCGGCCGGATGCGCGGACTGACTCCCGGCGGGCAGCACCGAGATGTGATGCTCCTCGAGCTCGATCACTGCCTCTTCGATCGTGGCGCGGGACAGGAGCACGTCGGCGAGGCCAGGCGTCTCCGGCAACCCGAACAGTCGGCGCTGCTGCGGCGATCGAAAGTCGGCATCGACGACGCAGATGCGCTGCTGATATTCCTGCGCCATCGCGAGGCCCAGGTTCGCAGCGGTGAGGCTCTTGCCGTCGCCGCGCCCTGGACTGGTAATCAGGACGACGTTCACCGGTCCGCCGGTCTCGCTGTGCACGATGCGTGTGCGAAGGGCGCGGTACTGCTCCGCGGCGGTCGATGGCGACAGCGCTGCGAGCAGCGGCGGACTCAGACGCGTACCTGTGACCACACGCACCAACGGCACCGGCGTTGCGATGGGTGCCGCAGGCTCCGGTGCTTCGAAGGCAGACGGCGAGGCGAGCGGCGGCGTCATCGCGGCCCGTCCGTCAACGGTGCCCACCGCCGTCATGTCCTCAACCTGCGGCCGGACGCGGCGAACCGCGCCTTCGCGTTCCGCCTTCTCGAGAATGTTCTGGATTCGGCTCATAACGTGGCTCCTTGACCCTATACCGGCTGGATACGCGTCACTTCGCCGAGCACGGGCACTTCGAATTCATCCTTCAGCTCGTGCACGTCGTGGACGGAACGATCCAGATACTCGCGTCCGAGCGTGAGCGCGCCCCCCAGGCAGATACCGCTCGCTATCGCGATGAGCATCACGCGCCACGGCACTGGCTTGGTCGGTTCTGTCGGGTAGGACGCGGGATAGAGAATCGTGAACTGTTCGCCGCTGCGGTTGCGTTCGACGTTCTCCGCGATGGTCGACGCGTGCAGCTTGGCCGAGAGCTCGGAGTACTGCTGCTTTTCGAGATCGTAGTCGCGCTGCACCGTCGCGAGCTGCTGCTCGACCATCGGCGCCGCCTCGACGCGCGCCTGATACTGGCCAATCTGACGCTGCGCGTCGCTGACGGCGCGCTGCAGCTCGCGGATGCGCAGCCGCGCCATTTCGCGGTCGGCGACCAGCTGGCGATAGGCCGGATCGGTCTGCAGCTGGGCGAGCCGATCGGCTACCGGTCGTTGGCGCTCCGCGATGACGTCCTTGCGCGCGTTCGCCAGCTCTTCTTCGAGGCGCTGCACTTCGGGGTGTTTGTCCGTGTACACCGCGCGCGCCGCCGCAAGCTCCCGCTGCAGTGTGACGACCCGATTCTCGGGCGGCAGCGCCGCCTCGTTGCCGCGCGGAACGAACACGACGTCGCTGCTGCCCTGTTTCAGCCCCTCGAGTTGGCGCTCGACCATCGACAGGCGGTCCTGCTCGCTGCGCAGCGCGGTCGCGTTCGCCTCGAGCTGCTGCCGAAGACCGGAGAGCGTCTGCAGATTGGCTGGCGTCTGCTCCGGCAGGCGGCCCATGTGCGCTTCCTTCGCTTTCCGGAGGCGCGCCTCGAGATCGGCGAGCCTCACCTGGCTGGCGCGGAACTGTGTCGCGATAAAGGCAGACGTGTCCTCCGCATGCTCGGCGCGGAGCTTCGAGTTCTCGTCGACGAACACCGTCGCAAGACGATTCGCGATTCTCTGAGCCCGCGCTGGATCGCCGTCGGTGAACGACACGACGAACGTATCGAGACGACGGATTTCGTTCGTATTCGCGACCGGTTCGGGGACCGTGATGTCGATAGAGCGGCGCAGCCTCGCA
This sequence comes from Acidobacteriota bacterium, assembly GCA_003222395.1. GTDB lineage: Bacteria > Acidobacteriota > Vicinamibacteria > Vicinamibacterales > CAVVIG01 > Gp6-AA45. The sequence goes on along the minus strand of QHWB01000035.1, from coordinate 62,955 downwards.
ATCTGCGGATCGTTCGGCGCGCCAGATCCAAGCCGTTCCTCGCGCACGACGCGCGCGAGAATGGGGAGGCTGACGAGCTGCTGCGACATCGCTCGCATGCGCTCCTGGTTGTCGAGCAGCGTCGTCTGGTTGACGAGACTTGGAGACACGATCGGCGCCGCGACTCCGAGCGTCGTCGTCGAGCGATACTCCTTCGGCAGGAAGCGCACGAGCGCGAGCCCCACGAACACCGACGACACGATGGGAGCGACGAGCCACCACTTGCGGCGTCGGACGACCGACAGGTAATCGAGGGCATGAACGTGGGTTTCTTCCATCAGCGGATCCTCACCGGTTTGGCTGTGATGACTTGGACGCCGAATCGATTGCGGTCGAGGGTGCCGCCCGGCAACGTCGTCGTCTGCAGGGCGCTGGCATAAAACCCTTCGACGCGCATCCACGGCTGCGTCAGATAGCCGATCGATGCTTCGAACCATCTCGAGTCGAGGCTCGTGTCGACCGCCTGCAGATAACTGTTCGTACGCCACGAAACCGCCGACCGCGTGTACACCTTGCGATCCAGCGGCATGTACACGCGCACCGAGAACTCCTTGCTGTCGGTCGTGCCGGCGAATCCGAACGATGGCGCGAACGACCGGTCGTAGATCACGTCCAGAGTCCCTTTCCGGATCTGATAGGCGAGGCCGGCGTGATAGCGCGGGCTCGTGTGCGCCGGCGCGAGGCTGCTCTCGCCGAGGTGCGATATGCCACCGGCGGCATAGATCCGCATCGCGACGGTCAGCTTGCGCTCGAACCCGGCGGCGGTGTTCTCGATGTCGAAGGTTTCCGATCTGCCCACGCTCGAGAATTGGCGGTCGTACTCGACCGTGAGCGCCGTGAGGTCGGACAACTTGTGTCGGAGGAACAGCAATCCGCCGTGACTCTCGCCGCCGAGCAACTGGCTGAACGTCGGAACCGGGTCGAACCGGACCCAATCGAAGTGGTACGACGCCGTAATCGACGTCCGCTTCGTCAGGTCGGCCTCGATTCCGGTCCGGAGGTCGTTCACGCGTGCGCCGGTGCGCAGAAACGGAATGCCGATGAGGAGAGACAGTTCCGTTGTCGGAGTGATCGCGAGCATGTCGTTGGCGAACATCGTCACGTGCTTCGACAGCGACCGCCGTGCCGACACCGAGGCGTGCTGGTCGTAGCTGTCGAGCGTGTTCAGCTCGCGGTAGATCAGAAATGCACCGTCGTAGCTCGCCGAGAACTGTCCCCGGCGGCCGACGAATTCGGCGTCGCCGCGCGGGTTCATCACGTTCAGCAGATCCGCCCGCGTGTCGTCGCCGCGCCCTTTGAGCAGCACATTGGAGTCCCAGCTGGCGCCATAGAGCAGCGACGGCGTCAGATTCCAGCCGCCGGCTGGCAGCTCTGTGGACGTCGGTGCGCCGGCGGATCCCACTCGCAGGTCCTGTGCCGACACGGTCGACACCGTCGCCAGCAGGACCGCTGCCAGCGACGGCAGCACTCTGTTGGAATATCGGACCATGGCCGCCTCAATCAGGAACGACGATGGTGTCGCCGGGCCGCAGGTAAACCGGCGTGCTGCCGCGGATCGCGTCCTTGTAGTTGAACGCGATCGTCTGCACGCCGAGCGCAGACCGCCGGAGGATCCGGATGTTCTTCGCGTTGGCGAAGTCTTTCAAGCCGCCGGCGATCGCGAGCGCCTGCAGGACGGTCAGCTGGCTCTGGATCGTCACCGCGCCGGGATGGTTGACCTCGCCGGTCACGTACGCGACGGCCGGTGTGGCTTCGACGACGATCACGGTGACGACCGGATTCGTCATGTACTCCTTCAACTGCTTCGCGATGACGTCGCGCAGCTCGATCGGCGTGCGGCCGGTCGCCTCGAGATCGCCGAGGAGCGGCAGCGTGATCTTGCCGTCGGGGCGAATCTGGACCGACTGGGACATCTGCGTATCGCGATAGACCTCGATGCGCAGCTTGTCGCCGGGCGCGAGGCGGTAGTCGTCGACCAGCGCCGGCGCAGATTGCGACGCCTTCTTGTCGTCAGGATCCTTGCCGGCGGCGGACACCGGCGCCGATAAACAGAGCGCGACCGTCGACAACGTGAGGACGGATGAGACGATCCGTGGGTGTTTGGTCATGGATGCTCCCTCAGTTCTTCTCGGCGGAGGAAGAGGTGTGGCTGCCGCCGCGCCAGTTCACAATCGGCCGCGACATGGCCTGGCGCTTCAGCGAATCGGCGTCGACGGCGTGCGTCGGATAGCAGGCGGCGCCCACGGCGATGCGCAGCGCGGTGGGGAACTCGTAGTTCTCGATCCGCGACACGACGCGATCGATCACGCGCGTGGAGTGCTCGAAGTCGGCGTCGAGCAGCACGAGCGCAAGGGCGCCGGTCGCCGTGTGGCCGAGCAGATCCGTGTCGCGCACTTCGCGGCCGATGATCTCGGCGACTTCGTGCAGCGTTCCTTCGTCGGCCGTCACCACCATTCCCTCCCATTCGCGGCTGGCTTCCACCGTCACCAGCGTCAGGAAGTTCTGGGACCGCACCGCGCGCTTGAGCTCTGAATCGAGGACGAACTCGAACGCGCCGGGCGTCAGCAGCCTGCCGCCCTCTTCGTAGAACGCACTACTGGCCATGTCGTTATGAAGCCTTGTCGAGGCCGTTTTCTTTGATCTTGTAGAGCAGCGCCTTGTAGCTGATGCCTAGAATTTCTGCGGTTTCCTTGCGGTTCCACCTGGTCTGCTGCAGCATCTTGAGAATGAGCTCTCGCTCGGCCTGCCGCGCCGCCTCGCGCGAGATGTCCTTCAGCGAGTAATTGCCCGCCTCCGTGGCCGCAATCGCGATCTCCGCGGGCGTCGGCCGCGCAGCGGGCGCCGGCGTCGCGCCCGACGCCTGCGATCCGTTCGCGCGCGCGGGTACCGTGTGATGACTGCCGGCGGCCTGGTGACCGTTGCCGGAAGCGCCGGCGGCCGGATACTGGATGCGGTGCGCGGCCATCGCGATGCCGTGCTGGATCTCCTTGCGGATCGGCGCTTCGCTGCCGAGCACCACGGCCCGCTTGATCAGGTTCTCGAGCTCGCGCACGTTGCCCGGCCAGTCGTGATCCATGAACAGCCGCATGGTGTCGGCCGACACGTCGGTATGAGGTTTGTTGTATTGAACGGAGTACTTCTTGAGGAAGTACTCCGTGAGGATCGGAATCTCCTCGCGGCGCTCGCGCAGCGGCGGCAGGTTGATCGACACGACGTTGAGCCGGAAGAACAGATCCTCGCGGAACTGTCCTTCGGCGACGGCCTGCTCGACATCGCGGTTGGTGGCCGCAATGACGCGTACGTCGACGCGCATGTCGTGCTTGCCGCCGAGACGCGAGAACTCGCCGTCCTGGAGCACCTGCAGCAGCTTGGCCTGCAGCGGAAAGCTCATGTCGCCGATCTCGTCGAGGAACATCGTGCCGTGGTTGGCGAACTCGAACTTGCCCGGCTTCTGCTGAATCGCGCCGGTGAACGCGCCGCGCTCGAAACCGAATAGCTCCGATTCCAGCAGCTCGGTCGGCAGCGCGGCGCAGTTCACCTTCACGAATGGCTTGTCACGTCGGAGCGAGGAGGCATAGAGCGCCCGCGCAACAAGCTCCTTTCCGGTGCCGCTCTCGCCTCGAATGAGGACGGTGACGTCGGTGTCGGCGACGCGCTCGATCAGATCGCGGACTTCGGCCATCTTCTCGCTGTTGCCGAAGAGCAGGTTGTGCTGCTCCTGCGACTGCAGCTGCTCGCGCAGCGTGGCGACCTCTCGACTGAGCTGCCGCTGTTTCAGCGCGTTGGCGAGCGGCACCTCGAGATCGGTTGCGTCGAATGGCTTGCTCACGAAATCCGAAGCGCCGAGCTTCATCGCCTGCACGACCGTTGTCGTGCGTCCCTGACCCGAGACGACGATGATGGGGACCTCGCGATCGATCTTCTTCAAAGCCGCGAGCGCCTCGAGTCCGTCCATGGTGCCGGGGATCACGACGTCGAGAATCACGGCGGCCGGCCGCTCGGCGTGGTACCGCTTGACCGCCTCTTCGGCGCTGCCGACAGTAATCGCGGAATAGCCACGGTCGCAGAGGAACGATCGCAGGAAGTTACACATCGTCACATCGTCGTCCACGACCATGACTTGGAGTTTGCCGTTGAGATTCATAAGCGACACGTCGGCAGTATTCAGCAATGGCAGTGCCACTGCGGAAAATTAGTCGTGTGATTGGAGATTCCTACGGTTTGCTCTGAGGAAAGCGTTTCAGTGAAAGGACGGCCGATGACGCAACGGAAGAAAACTTCTCACTGTAGTGTACAACGATACTCTTCCGTGCGCGCTCACTTGCGAGAGATCCCACACTCCTTGATTTTGTTGAGCAGGGTCTTGTAGCTGACGCCGAGCTGCTCCGCGGCGCGGCGGCGGTTCCAGTGCACCTGCCTCAGCGTATCTTCGATGATCGTGCGCTCGGCCTTGATTGCCGCGGCCTTCGCGACGTCCGCGAGCCGCGATCCGACCGGCGCCATCGCCACAGGTTCTTCCGGCTGCACCGCCTCGTCGTCATCTGCAGCGTCGACGAGGTCGGCCGGATCCTCGCGGAGATCGTCGGGCTCCTCGATCGCGACGCCGCCCGCGTGGCCGTGCGGATGCATCGCACCGCCTGCGCCGGCGGCGGCGTACGCGGCGATGCCGCGCGGCGCGCGCGTCATCTCGCGGACGACGAGCTGCTCGTCCTGCAGAATCACGATCCGCTTGATCATGTTCTCCAGCTCGCGGATGTTGCCCGGCCACTCATAGGTCTGAAAGAGGTGCTGAAGCTCGTCGGACAGCTGGCGCTGCGGCCGGTTGTAGCGCCGCGCATAGCGGTCGATGAAGAACTGTGTGAGCTGCGGAATCTCGGCGCGCCGCTCGCGCAGCGGCGGCACCGTCACCTCGATCACCTTCAGACGATAGTAAAGATCTTCGCGGAACTCACCGTGCTGGAGCATGACTTCGAGGTCGCGGTTCGTCGCCGCGACGACGCGCACGTCGACGTTGATCGATTTGTTGCTGCCGAGCTTCGTGAACTGCGCGTCCTGTAGCACGTGCAGCAGCTTCGCCTGCAGCGCGGCTTTCATCTCCGCGATCTCGTCGAGAAAGATCGTGCCCGTGTCGGCCTGTTCGAACTTGCCGACGCGCGTCGTCGCCGCGCCGGTGAACGCGCCTTTCTCGTGGCCAAACAGTTCGCTCTCGAGGAGCTCGGCCGGCAGCGCCGCGCAGTTGACCTTGACGAACGGCTTGTCGCGCCGGAGCGATCGCTGATGGATGGCGCGGGCGACGAGCTCCTTGCCGACGCCGCTCTCGCCGCGAATCAATACGGTGACGTCGCTGTCCGACACCTGCTCGATGACCGATGCGATCGTTTTCATGTCGGGGCTGTCGCCCCAGAACAAGAACGCCCGGTCCTGGTCGTCGCTCAGCTGCCGCCGCAGCTCGGTGATTTCTGACACGAGGCGTGTTTTCTCGATAGCGCTCTTGATCGCGGCGTCGAGCGCGATCTCGCCGAGCCCCTCGGGATCGTCCGGCTTCACAACGTAGTCCGCAGCGCCGAGGCGCACGGCCTCGACGATGGTGGAGGCCTGCTCGCGTCCCGACAGCATGATCGCCTGCAGATCCGCCTTCGCGGACTTGAGCGCGCGCAGCGTCTCGATGCCGTTCATGCCCGGCATCATCACGTCGAGGAGGACGATGTCGGGCGGATCGCCTGCCTTGACGGCGGCCACCAGTTCGTCGCCGCGCGAGTAGGACCGGGTTTCGTAGCCGCGGAGTGACAGGAAGGTACGAAGATAATTTGCGAACGCGGAATCGTCGTCCACGACCGCGACGTAGGGCTTCTTCAACGGTTACTCCGTAATCGGAAAACGAATGACGATCGCGTTTTTCTGCAGCCCCTCAGGCTCCGCCGGAGACCAGACATCGCCGCCAAGCCGCTCGATGACGCGCCGGGCGAGCGGCAGCGCCAACCCGAGGCCTCCGCGTTTCTCATACAACACGCCAGCGGGGCTGTCGTATGCGGCCGCTACGCTTTCTTCGTCGGCGATGATGACGAGGGCCGCGCTCCGACCCTCCAGCCGTTCGCGCCGGCACTCCGCAATCACCGTTGTCTGACCGGTCTTCTCACGCAGAATTGCTCGAAAAATCGCGTCAAATGCTTTGCGGAGCCGCATCGCGTCGCCTGTCATTCGCGCTCCGGTGCCCATCCCGCGAATCTCAAACCGGACTCCGCGATCACGACCCTCTTGCACATGCTCGGCCACTTCTGCCGCAAGCGTGAAGATGTCGAGCGGCTCTCGCCCGAGCTCGAGCGTTCCAGCCTCGGCCTTGGCGATATCGCTGAGCTCCTGGACGATTTCAACGAGGCGCGCGCACGACTTCTCGGCTTCGTCGATCATTTTGCGCTGTCGCTCGTTCAGCGTGGTATCGCGCTGGAGCATCCGGAGATAGCCGCCGACCACGCTGGCCGGCGTTCGGAATTCGTGGACCGCGAGAGAGAGAAGGTGGGGATCGCATTCGCGTGAGGTCGAGGTTGGCATCACGTTGCTCATCGTTCCGCGTCGAGCGTAACACAGGCCAACTTGAGAAAATGGGTTCCGCAAAAGGCCACTCAATAGACTGCCGCGGAAGCCAGTCATCGCCGGGAAATCATACGAACCCAATGGTTTGTGCGAGGTCAGCGATCTCTGCGCTTGCGGTACGTCCCTTGAACTCCGCACATGCGATACGAAATGGCTGACCGTCACGGACGTGGCTGAAAGATGCGGGCAAGAATGCGGAAACGGTATCGAATTCTCGTTCTCGCGGCGATTGTCGCCGCACTGGTCGTGCCGGTTGGATACGCCCTGTCGATAGAACCGCAACCGGTCGCCAAGTACGCGCGCACAGGCGTCGTCGCCGCACCATCCGCCTCCGTCGTGGCGTCGCCGGTGTTGATTCGTGCCGCTTCAGGCTCTGACGCAATCGCGGATTCACGATATCCCTCCGTCCCCGACTCGGCGAAGCTCCTGCTGGTCGGCAGCGCCCTCCTCGGTCTTGCCGCGATGATGCGCAAGGCCATCTGAAGCCTGAGCCTCCGTCGACACTGTGTGCAGCGTATGTCTGCACTCCCAGGTCGGCGGAGGTTTTTCGGGCTCACCGACCACCATAGAACGCAGCGACCGCAGAGTTCGTAGCGTAGTCTTTCGTACGGTCTCAGCGATGGTTCGTTGACGATCCGTAAAATGATTCGCGGCGATCTCGGCGCTCTCTACGTTTTACGGTTTGATGGTTCCCATAAGCGTCGTCATCCCGGTCTTCCGCGACGAAGCCGCGCTGGCCCGAACGATCGACTCGACCGATTTCAACGGATGCGAGCTGATCGTGGCGTCGACGCCGGACGACCGCGGGCCGCTGGCGTTGCTGCGGGCGCGGCGGCCCGATATTCTGTGGCTTGAAACCCGGCGAGGCCGGGGGCATCAAATGAATGCAGGCGCGGACGTCGCGCGCGGCGACTGGATCGTTTTTCTTCACGCCGACACGCTGCTGGCGCCGCGGTGGCGCGACGCGGTCGAAGCGGCCGATCGCGATCCATGCGCCGCATTCGGTTGCTTCAGGTTCAAGCTCGAGTCGCCTCTGCTCGTGGCGCGGGCGATCGAAGCCGGTGTGCGCGCCCGCGTGCGGCTCCTCGCGCTGCCGTACGGGGATCAGGCGTTGTTCATACGGCGGCGCCTGTTCCAGGCGCTCGGCGGCTACGCGGACATCCCGCTCATGGAAGACGTCGACCTGGTGCGCCGGCTGCGATCGCACGGGACCCTGTTCAGGTCGCGGCTGCCGGCACTGACATCGGCGAGAAAATGGGAACAGGACGGCTGGATTCGGCGCACTGCGCGGAACCTGATGCTATTGGCGCGCTATTTCGCGGGAACGTCGCCTGAGCGGCTCCATCATCTTTATAATAACGACCATGCTCATCAAACGCCCGGCCGACATCCGCAGCTCTGAGATCACCGACAAGAAGCTGTATCTGAATCGTCGCGAGTTCATCCGCGCGGCCGGCGTCACGGGTGTGGCCGCGGCCGCCGGCGCGATCGGCGCCGAGGCGCTCGTCGAGGCCAAGGGCGCGGCGCACGGACGCAAGCTCGCCAACATCAAGAAGAGCCCGTTAAGCGTCTCTAACGAGAAGATCAACTCGTGGGAAGACATCACGAGCTACAACAACTACTACGAATTCGGCACCGACAAGGACGGGCCGGAGCAGTACGCGCGCGACTTCAAGACGCAGCCGTGGAAGGTGTCGATCGAAGGCGAGTGCGCGAAGAAGGGCGTGATGGACCTCGAGGACGTCCTCAAGGGCGAAACGCTCGAGGAGCGCGTATACCGCCACCGCTGCGTCGAGGCGTGGTCGATGGTCATTCCGTGGGCCGGGTTCCCGCTCTCGAACTTGATCAAGCGGTGCGAGCCGACGTCGAAGGCGAAGTACATCGAGTTCACCACGGCGTACGACCAGCGCCAGATGATTGGCGTCCGCGTGCCGGTCCTGAACTGGCCGTACAAGGAAGGGCTGCGGATGGACGAGGCAATGCACCCGCTGACGATCCTCGTCGCGGGCCTCTACGACGAGGTGCTGCCGAACCAGGACGGCGCGCCGCTGCGCCTCGCGGTGCCGTGGAAGTACGGCTTCAAGCACATCAAGTCGATTGTGAAGGTGAAGTTCGTCGAGAAGCAGCCGCTCAACACGTGGCAGGAACAGGCGTCCAACGAGTACGGCTTCTACGCCAACGTGAACCCGTCGGTCGATCATCCGCGCTGGAGCCAGGCGACCGAGCGGCGCATTGGCGAGTTCTTCCGGCGCAAGACGCTGCTGTTCAACGGCTACGGCGATCAAGTGGCTTCCCTCTACGCCGGCATGGATCTGCGAAAGAACTACTAACATTGCGGATTGATTGCGCCCTTCGACGCGCTCAGGGCGCCCCGAGGTTGTCGAGGGGCGGATTTCGGATTGCGGATTGATTGACGATTCAATCTTCAATCAATCCGCATTCCGAAATCCGCAATGCCGATTCGCATTCTTAAAATTCTGATATTTGTCGCCGCGCTCGGCCCTGTGGCCTGGCTGATTCGGGCCGGTCTCACCGGCAACCTCAGCGCGAACCCGCTCAGCGACATCACCAACGAGACCGGTGTCTGGACGCTTCGGTTCGTCTGCGTCACGCTCTCGATCACGCCGCTCCGGCGGCTCACCGGCTGGAACGCGCTGATTCGTTTCCGCCGCATGACGGGACTCTTCGCGTTCTTCTACGGCACGCTCCACTTCCTCACCTACGTCATCGTCGATCGCTTTGCCGGTCTCGATTTCCCGCACGGCATCGTCGCGTGGACCACGGTCGTGAACCTCGCAAAATCGGTCAGCGAGGACATCTACAAGCGGCCGTTCATCACAGTCGGGTTCGCCACGTGGTGCACGATGCTGCCGCTGGCGGTGACGTCGACTGCCGGGTGGATCCGGCGGCTCGGCGGGCGACGATGGAGCAGGCTGCACCGACTGGTCTACGCGACCGGCGTCCTCGGCGTGCTCCACTACTGGTGGCTGGTGAAGGCTGACGTGCGCCGCCCGCTGACGTACGGATTCATCGTCGCCGTGCTGCTGGCGTCGCGCGTGTACTGGTCGAGGCTGCGCAGCGTGTCGCCCGCTGCGGCGCCGCGCGCGGCGAAATCGAGCGTGAGACTGTAGTTTGGAGCGCGATGCTTCAGCCGAGCGTCATCGACGCGCCGCCGTCGCGATCTTCGCCCGCGCGCCCTCGTCGGGCGGCAAGTCGCGTCTCGTCCCCCATATCGCTGAACCGCGTTTGACCTCGCTGCGCGCCGCACTGCTGGCCGACACCCTCGATGTCGTGTGCCGGTTCGGCAGCGTCGATCCGTTCGTGTTTTACACGCCCCATGACGGCGGCCACGAGATCGCGGCGCTCGCGCCCTGCGCGGTGACGCTCGTCGCGCAGCGCGGCGGCGATCTCGGCGCGCGGATGCTCGCTGCACTGCGTGACTTGATCGAGGTCCGCCGACACGCGCCGGCGATTCTCGTCGGGTCCGACATCCCGTTGCTCGCCGCCGAGCATCTCTTCGAAGCAACCGACGCGCTGCGCCGGAACGGCGGCGTCGTCGTCGGTGGGGCGGATGACGGCGGGTACTATCTGATCGGGATGAACGAGATCCACGAAGGGCTGTTCGATCGCATCGCGTGGGGCGGCGACTCGGTGCTGATTGATACGCTCACGCGCGCCGATCGCCTCGGCGTCGGCGTCAGCCTCGTGCGCGGCGGATACGACGTCGACACGATCGACGATCTGCGGCGCGTCGAACGCGATCTCACGCGCGAACCGCCGGAGCGCGCCCGGCATCTGCGCGAGTGGTTCGTGGATGCCACGAGCGGTTTCACGGGATCGTGATGCGGCCGTCGGTCGGCTGGGTGATCTCCTGCTTCTGCTTCACGAACTTCTCGAACGCAGTCACCAGCAGGTCTCCCGACTCGGGTGCGATGAGCACCCTTGAACACGCTTGAGGCCACTGACGGCGACAGAAAATCGCCTGCGAGGACGACGAACGGCATCCGTCCGGCGCGCGCGAGCAGCGCTGCTTCAGCGTCGCGACCCGCGCGAGGCCGCCCAGGCCGTCGATCGGCACCGTCGAGTACACGTCGTTGACCTGCAGGAACATGACCGGCGCACAATTGCGCGGGTGCGCCGCCTTGTCTTGAAGCTGTGCGTTGGCGACTGTCATCCGTCTGGAGCCGGACGCCACGTACGTCGCCGACGGCACGAACGCCGCGGCGGCGATGGCGAGCGCCGCGAGCAGACGTTTCATCGGTGCTCGATCCATTTGGGCATCTGCGTGAGGTCGACGTTGCCGCCGCTGAGGATGACGCCGACGCGCGTGCCGCGAATCGGCATCGCGCCTTCGAGCGCTGCCGCCGCGCCCAGCGCGCCGGTCGGCTCAACGATCAGCTTCAGGCGTTCCCAGAGGTAGAACATCGTGCGCAGCAGCGTCGGATCGTCGACTGTCGCCATGTCGGCGACGCATTCGAGGACGATTGGAAACGTGAGCTGACCGAGCGACGGCGTCCGGGCGCCGTCGGCGACCGTTTTGGGGTTGTGGACCGTCTGCAGCCGCTTCGAGCGAAACGATCGAGTCGCGTCGTCGCCGGCCGCGGGCTCGACGCCGATCACCTTGCAGTCCGGCGCGAGCGCACGCGCCGCGATCGCCGATCCCGACAGCAGTCCGCCGCCGCCGCACGGGACGAACAGATAGTCGAGCGGGCCGATGTCTTCGATCAGCTCGCGCGTCGCCGTGCCCTGGCCTGCGATGATGTGCGCGTGATCGTAGGGAGGAATGAGCGTCAGGGCGCGCTCGCGCGCGAGCCGGCGGCCGATCTCCTCGCGGTCCTCGCGATCGCGGTCGTACAGCACGAGCTCGCCGCCGTACCCTTCGGTGGCGAGTCGCTTCACCTCCGGCGCGTCCGATGGCATCACGATGACGCGCGGAACGTTCAACACCTGTCCGGCCAACGCGATCGCCTGTGCGTGGTTGCCCGATGAGAACGTCACCACACCCCGCTTCCGCTCGTCGCCGGTCAGCCGCGACAGCGCGTTGTAGGCGCCCCGGAACTTGAAGGCGCCGCCGCGTTGCAGGTTCTCGCATTTGAAAAACAGCTCGGCGCCGATGCGGCGGTTGATGGTCCGGGACGTGGCGACGGGCGTGTGGTGCGCGGCGCCCGCAATCTGCCGCGCCGCGCTTTCGATGTCGGCAAAGGTCGGAAAGGTCATTTCAACGCGCCGCTCACCTCTTCGTACACCTTTCTCACGGCGATCGGCCCCTGCGATTTCGCGAGCGTCCATGACGCGTACTCGCCGAAGTCGGCCCGCCTGATTGCCTCGTCGACCGGCACGCCCGAGTTGTAAAGCCTCGCAGCCTCCGCGACGACTGCCCGCAGCGCCTTGTGATAAGCCGCGAGCTCCTGGCGCAACACAGGTCCCGATTCGGTGTGACCTGGAAGATAGATATCCGCGTTCATGGCTTCCGCGCGGTCAAGCGCTTTCAGCCATTCGCGTGGATACGCCGATCGCATCGCGGAGAAGACGCGGCTGAGAAACGTCTCGCGCAGAAACGGGATCTCTGTCGCGGGAGAAAGGCGCTCAGATCGCCGCCGGTGTGTGCGCGTCCCAGAAAGACGATCTCGACATCTTCACCGCCAAGTTTCAACGGCAACTTGTCGGCAACGACCTGCGCGTTCGAAAGCGGCTTCCAGCCGTTCGGTTGCCGCTCGGGGGTTGCCCTCGACGCTGGATGAATGACGTACGTGATGCCGGGTGGAAACGAGACATTGCCTCCCGTGTGATCGCCGTGATCGGAGTAGACGACGACGTACTTGATTGGCCGGACCGTGACCTTCGCAATCGCATCGATCAGTCCTTTGGTCGCCACCGGACTTCCTTGTCCGTCCGCGACGAGGACGCCGCCATCCATGACGACGAACATGTTGGTCGTCGTGAAATGCTCGCCGTCCGCGTGATAGTCCTCGTAAGCGTAGAGACGTTATCGGCCACCTTCACCGTGCGTGGGGATTGCCGGCGCCGGCGCGGCGGCCAGTATCGCGATGAAGAAGCTGAGCATGCGCATGAGCTGCCATCATCCTAGCCGCTCTGGCACAGAATTGGCGAGCCCGTGCTGGAATTGCTCGGCTGGACGCATCCACGCGAGATCCGCATCCACGCGAGATCGAGGATGCTACGGGAATTGTGGGTGGGACGATCGCGAGTTGACGACTGCAGTTGTGCGTTGCCGGCTCATCCCGCGCGAATCAGAATGCGCGCACCTGTGCTAAAATCGGGTGTTCGAACAGTGACGCGGGGTGGAGCAGTCCGGTAGCTCGTTGGGCTCATAACCCAAAGGTCGCGGGTTCAAATCCCGCCCCCGCAACCAACTGTACCGGCACAATGAGGTCGCCACTTTCTGGCGACCTCGTTGTTTTTCGGGCGACGGTCAGCATCGCGGCCAGGTTGCCTCTCAGCTCGATCCGAAGCTGGCCGGACTCCGGCGTCAAGACGATCGCTTCAATCAGCCCACGGAGCATTTCTGAGGCTTCGAGGCGCGTGTCCTCGCGCTGGAGCGCCGCGGCGAGTTCCTCGACCTTGCTGCGGTAGAGGTCGGCCATGCCGAGCTCCTCCCTGCGTTTGGCGTTCGCGAGTAGTTCTTCCTTCGCCTCGCTCGCAGGTAACTGGTCGTCGAGAACGAGATCGATCAGCTTCTTCCGTCGGCTTTCGATCCGCGCGAGCTCGCGCTTCGCTGAGTTGATCCTGGCGCCGCGCTCCATCCGGAGGCGGTTCATTTCCTTCGCGAATTCGCGGCAGAACTCCTCGAAGAAATCCTTGCGCATCAACTTGTCCTGGAGCGCCCGGAGAACCCGCGTCTCGACCTCCTGACGGGGAATCGTCAGTCGGTTATCGCACGTGCCGCGACCGCGAGCACCGAAGCATCCGAGGTGCTCGCGGGAGTACACAATGAATCCGGCGCCGCAGACGCCGCACTTCGTCAGGCCGGAGAACATGTACTTGGGTCGTCTGAACTGATTGAATCGCTCGGCCTGGCCCCACTTCCGCTGAATCGATGCGTACCGATCTCGCACGGCTTGCCAAAGCTCGTCGTCCAGGATCCGGAGCTCGGGCACGTCCTTCGTGATCCACTCGGATTGCGGATTCGTCCGGGCGATGCGCCTGCCGGTGTCCGGATCTTTGAGGAACCGCTGGCGATTCCATACCAGACGCCCAACGTACAGCTCGTTGTGAAGAATGCCGATCCCGCGCTTCGGATTCCCGTGAATTGTGCTCGGACTCCAAAGAGCGCCCTGCGGACCTGGAATGTCCTCTTTGTTCAACGTCTTCGCGATGTGCTTCGGCGAGGCGCCTGCAGCGTAGTCGCGGAAGATCCTGCGAACGATGGCAGCTTCGTCTGCGTTGATCTCGCGTTCGCCGGTCGTGACGGCGCCGTTTTCCAGCCGCCGCACGACGCGGTAGCCGTAGCACAGACCGCCACCCGACTTGCCGGTCTCGACGCGTCCGCGCAGGCCTCGCCGCGTCTTGTCCGCGAGCTCCTTGAGGAACATCGCGTTCATCGTTCCTTTCAGGCCGATATGCAGGAACGTGATGTCGCCCTCGGCGAGCGTGACGATGCTCACGCCGGCGAAAGTGAGTCGCTTAAACAGGCCGGCGGTGTCCTCCTGGTCGCGGCTGAATCGATCGAGCGATTCAGCGAGCACGACGTCGACCTCCTTGCGAAGCGCCGACTGCATCATTGCTTGGAAGCCTGAACGTAACAGTGTCGCGCCCGAGACGGCGTGGTCCGAGTACTCGTTCGAGATCTGCCATCCTTGCCGCCGTGCGAATTCTCGGCAGATCCTGAACTGGTCAGCGATCGAAGCCTCTCGCTGGTTGTCGGAGGAATACCGCGCGTAGATCGCAACTTTCATTGCACGCCCTCAGGAGTGGAGTGGTCTACCCGAGCGCCCGTCGACTCGCGTTCGAAGACTTCGCGTGCCGCTTGACGCGCCAGCAGTCGCGCGAGCGCGCGGAGCGCTTCGCCGCACTTGTCATCCGCTATCGTCTTGCCGCGATGTTCGTCGAGATGAGGATCGCGGCCCGGTGGCCAGTCGCGCGATCGTCGCCCTCGCATGATAACTCCGCTTCAACAGACGGTCCACGAATTGACTCGACGATGTGCCGCGATGGCCTAAGGCCGAGGACCGTTCTGAGAACGGAGCGGCGAGTGCGCAGCGGCGCTTGCGCCGTTGGCGTTGTGGCGGACCGTGCATGAAACGCGATGCGGTCGTCGCGTTCACGGCCCGGCGCAAAATCGAAAACGGGAACGCCGAACGCACCCGTGATGATCACGAATGCGTCCGACGTTCCGCTCGGCCGCGTTGGCGAGTCTCGTAAGGAGGCTCGCTTCAGGCGCCTTCGACAGAACCCGGCATCAGTGTCAGGCTCTCTGACCACGAGCGCTGCGCGCTAGCAGTCTCGATGAGCCCTAATCGTTTCCGCTCGCCGGCGCCTTCAGCAGCCGGCGACTAACGACGGTCTACGCGACCCGACAACCGATTGCTTAATGGGAGCTTGCTGCGCGTTGCCCTAAGGGCAGCGGGAGGAAGCGGCTCCGCGCGGCCTGAGGCCACGTGGAGGGGTGGCGAGAATCGCCACGGGAGAGATGATTGAAGCTACGCTTCTCGGCCAGTGGCTGTCAAGCGAAACGCTCCGGAATGGGAAGCTGCCAGCGCGCACCGCTCCGAACCGCGATTTTACGGGAGCGTCGTCGCGCGTCAAGGCTTCCCTCGCTGCGCTCGGCGCTTCGCGGCCTTGACCCGCGGGCCTCCGCTCCCGTTGGGTAGCCTTACCGGAGCGCCGCCAGAATCATTCTGCTACGCTCCGTGCGAAGAACCGATCGAATTGCCAGCTCAAGTCGCGCGGCCTTACAGAGATCGTAGTCGTAGCGCGGCGGACCGTTAAGAGTAGAATCGCCGCGAGGTACCGCTCGAAGCCATGACGGCGACGAGAGCATCACGTCGACGATCAGAGCGCGGGCCGACGAAAAAAAAGCCGCACATCCTCAAGCGGCACCGCCACGGCCACGTTCGTTGATGCGCTCCATAATGCCGGCGAAGACCTGGCCGCATATCTTGACCTGTCGAGAGCGAAGCGCCGGGCCGAAAGACGTCCTGACGCCCTTGAGCTGTCGTCCGACAGCATCTTGACTTCGCGGCCCGCCGAATTGCCTTCCTGACGCAGAATCGATTCCGTCAATAAGCAACTGGACACTAAGGACTTACCGTTCGTCTGCGTTTTTTGTATCATCTGATTCAGAACTTCATTGACTCTAGGTCTATTTGTATCATATGATACGCAAATGACATCGCTCTCCTGTATTGATGAGGCGTAGATGGCGGAGCCGGAGGAACCCCAGCAGGCTACCGCGCGCCTCGACAGCATTCGACGTGACCTCGCCGTTCTATGCAGGAGATCCCGAGCCCGGGTGCTCGGTTGGCCGTGCGACTGGCGGCCTCGAGCTGTGGTCGATCCCCGCGATCCGGATCAGCAGGTCTTCACCGAGGTCGGGGCATGGGAATTCATCGCCGAACTCCTCGAGAGCGGCAACGAAATACAGGAAATCGAATTGGACAATCCGCGCGGCAAAACCGGCTACGTCATCTTGGCAAGCGGTGGAGCTCAGCGACTAGATATCTACATCAAACTTCAACTCGGTAATGGCGCCGTCATCGGCCGCAGCTTTCATTACAGCGAAAAAGGTCAACGACAATGATTCTCGGTACTAAGAACGCGTCATCGTCGACTCGCACCAAGAATCCTCGTTGCGCGAACTGCGGTAGTTCGAACGTCTCCACGTTGATCGAGACTGATCGTTTCACCCATGGGGTCGGATCGTCTGCAGCGGAATTGTCCGTGGAGGTTCCTGTCAGAACCTGTGCCGATTGTGGCACGCAGTTTACCGACGAGGACGCCGAACGACTTCGCCACGACGCGGTCTGCCAGCACCTTGGTCTTCTCACACCGAGCGAGATTCGGAATATTCGGATCCGTTACGGCTTCAACCGGCCGGTATTCGCAGCATTGACGAAACTCGGGGAAGCGACACTCGCACGCTGGGAATCGGGAGCAACCCTTCAGAATGCTGCTTACGATCAGTACCTGCGACTTTTGCGCTACCCGGAGAATCTGTCCAAATTACCCGATGCGTCTGCGCACGCCGCGAATCGAGTGCTTCCGGCAAACGTGCTGCCGTTTCGTACGCCACGTTTACGCGCCATTGCGCAAGTCTCACCAGAGCTTGTGCAGGCTGAAAAGGCATTCCAACTGCATCCTTAGGGCGTTTTTATGCACATCACAACGTTTTACTCTTTCAAGGGTGGCGTGGGCCGCACTCAGGCACTCGTCAATGTCGGTGTCGAGCTCGCTTTGCGAGGGCGTCGTGTTCTGTTGGTCGACTTCGATTTGGAGGCGCCCGGCATCGACACATACCCCCTCCCCAAGCGGTACATGTACGAGTGTCCGAGCGTTGGAAAACAGGGTGGCCACTTGTGGGTAATGCCTTCGGGGCATCAAGACGAAGGCTACGCACGTCGTCTCAGCGAGATCGATTGGCGAACGCTCTATGCAGATCGAAGCGGATACCTTCTCTTCGAAGACTTGAAAGAGCAGTGGCGTCAAACACTGGCACCAGACTACGTCCTCGTGGATTCCCGCACAGGCCACAGTGATGTAGCTGGTATCTGCACGCGGCAGCTTCCCGATTCGGTGGTCATCCTTTTCTTTCCAACCGATCAGAATCTGCGGGGCTTGCCGAAGATCGTGAACGATATCCGTGCTGAGAAAACTGGTCCTCGAAAGAAGGCGATAAACCTCTCGTTCGTGATGTCGAACGTTCCTGATCTTGACGATGAGGACCAGATTCTGGACAGCCGAATCAGGGTGTTTTCCGAGACGCTTGGATATAGCAATCTTTCAACGATCGTTCATCGCTACGACAGCCTAGCTCTCCTCAACCAGGTGATCTTCACCGCCGATCGTCCGAAAAGCCGGCTGGCGCGTGAATATCACGTTCTGACCGACAAGATCATCGAACAGAACCTTCACGATCGCGAAGGGGCGCTCGCATTCCTCCGCGACATCACTCGCCGCCGTAAGGGAGCGAGCCCAAAGATGTCTCGGACTGAGATCGAGTCGCGTCTGACCGAAATCCGGCGAGTTCACGAGGACGACGCTGAGATCATTCAACGTCTGGCGAACCTGCGCATGCACGAGGGCCGCTTCGAAGAGGCGGACACGCTCTGGACGCGCCTGGTGGAGATGGGTGCCCGCACTTCGCACGTGCTTCTTCGTCGAGCCGAATCTCGCGCGATGACAGGCAATCGGGATGGCGCACTCGGCGACGTCGAAGCATTGCTTAATACGGCAGGAACAGCTGATTTCGAAGTGGGTCGAGCCCTTGGTCTGCTGTCTTCGCTGTCACCAGAGCGATTGACAACGGTCTCGCAGGCGACAGCTATCCAAGACCTTGAGAACGAAGGAAGGTTCTGGGTTGCGACGCTGCTGGCGCGTGAGGAACAAGGCCTCACTTCCGCTCGCGACTTGTTAACGCAGCTTCACGTCACTCCTTCCGTACCCGCGTCCCTGCATGATCCTGTACGGAATCAGCTCGTCTTGGTGCTGATGGGCCTGGGTCACGTTGACGAGGCGTTGAAACTCATTGACGAGTCACCGACGCGCGACACATCCGTCGCCGAGACCTTCAATCGCGCGATGGCTGCCTGGGCGTCAGAGGGTTCGCCCCGCAAAGAGTTGTTTGAACGTGTTCTAGGACTAAACGACGACAACGGCACTGCGAATTACGCACAATGCCTGGCGGTTACACACGCCGTCCTAGACCAACAGGAAGAGGCCTCCCAACGACTCAATCAAGCACGTCAGCGTCTCGCGTCGCAGCCCGAACCACAGTTCAGTTGCTGGCGTTACCGAATTGTGCCAGCCGAGGAGTTTCTCAAGGACGTGGAGGCAATCCGCGATTTCGTTAGTGACCGGTCCGTTCGACCGCGGCTTCTTGACTTCGCGCCGAGCCATTCATAGTTAGCCATGATCGAATTCGACAGCCTCGCCACGCTTCGGTCTGAAATGCGCCAACGCATTGCTGATGATGCAGTGCTTCTTGATGATCTGTGCACCGATGTTCGGCCGCTTCGGTCGGCGACGCGCCGAATCCAACCGCGGGCGACGACGGCTATCTCGCTAGTCGGCACGGATGGCGGAAACAACAAGGTGCACTTTGACCCGTTCCTTATCCAGATCGTCCGTGTCGTCGATTCGAGTCACAACGAATACTGCTTGGAGGTTGTCAGTCCAACGAGCGACATAACAGCTGTCAGTCGTCGGCACAGGACGGGAGATGGGACTCCCCTCACCGCCCTTGGTCGAATGATGCAGTTCCTTGATGTGCGCACTCTCAGTGAGCTGTCGCCAATGATTCCGGCGAAGTCTCCCAAGCCAAGTTGGGTGCAAGTGTACCGCGAGTTAATGGAGTGGGCGGTTCTCTTCGAAGTCGTTCGCGAGCGAGATTTCGCCACCGATACGGTGATTGTTCGCGATGGATTTCTCCGCAGCAAGGTGTTCTCCGGAGATTTGTTCAAGAAATACCGCCAGGGGATCGACGACGCGATAGCGACACAATTCTCAAAGCATAGGCGACGGATATTCCTGGCAGGGATCGCAAAACACAGCAAGGTGCTACAGCGTTATCGCTTGGCGATGGCGATCGAAGGCGTGTTGCGAACGGCCTACCCCGTGTACGTCGAGGTGCCGCGAGATTTAGAACGCAACGTCTACAAGTGGGCAGAGTATGCACGAGGAGATGAAAGTGAAGTAGCTGGTGGCGAACTCAACAAGTTCGTCGCCGGCAAGATGTTCTTTGTGAAATTTGGCGACAGGCCCCACGACCCAATCTGGGCCATTGACACGCGGCCGCTGTTTTTGGTTACCTTCTCGCGGATGCGCTGAATGGTTTTCCTGTGCCGTTGTATCCGCAATGTCTACAGGCCGCGCATGAAAATGCGGAACTCGTGGATTTCGATTTCTGGATGTTGCAGGACGAGATTACTGGTGCGATCCGAAGCCATTTGCGTGATAAAGCGCACATAGTCGACGAATTCGAACTGCATGACCCCGATCCAAGTGCAGCCCGATATGACTAAACCAAGCGCGACCGTTGAACTGTTTCCGAAGTCGAAGATCGTCGGCCTTTTTCGTGGTTTCTCCGAAGGCGGGCTGGAATTCCACGCCGATCTCGTCCTCCCCTATCGCACGGATTTTCAGAACATACCGATGCACGGGCAGTTTGTGTTGGTACAGCTGGAGTCGCCGAGTGAGGCAGTTCTGGGAAGGATTACATCACTCTCGTCAGAAGGTCGGCTGACTGGCCCAGCGGGCGAACAGTTCAACATTCGCGCTCTTCGCGAAGAGCGGTCAATTCCAGAGCAGCTTCGAGAGGACTATCTCAAATACCGCGTTGACATCCGGGTTTTAGGTGTCCTGCGCGATGAGGATGGCCGCTTGGATTTTGTGCCGTCTCACCGACGACTGCCACACGTCGGCAGCCCGGTGGCCTTCTTGTCAGACGAGTTGTTAAGAAGAGTCGCCGGCCACTACAACGACGGGGCAAAGATTGGTGTTTTGGCGCTGGGAGAGTTCGTATATTCGTTCCACGACGCCGATATCGTTCACGAGCCTTGGATGCGCGTTAGCGCGCCAGCGGTGGAAGTCCATTTCCCTGCAGAACATCTTGTGGCTCGGAGGACGTTCGTGTTTGCTCGCGCTGGCTTCGGGAAGTCGAACCTGAACAAGCTTTTGTTCAGCACTCTCTATAAGGCGACTCCGACAATTGGCAAGCGTGCCGGACGACAAGTTCCGGTCGGAACGGTCATCTTTGATCCCGATGGTGAGTATTTCTGGCCCGACGACAAAGGGCGTCCAGGCCTCTGCGATGTCCCGGAGCTGCAGGATCGCATCGTAGTGTTTACATCCAGGGCTGCACCCAGTGAGTTCTATGGGTCCTTTGTCGCCGGCGGCATCAAGCTCGACATTCGGCGACTTCAGCCCTCAGACGTGATCTCGATCGCGCTGTCTCCAGAGAAACAAGATCAACAAAATGTCCGCAAACTCCGCGGACTGAACTCATCGGATTGGTCATCCCTCGTCGATCTGATCGACGTCCATGGCAATGGCGCCGACCTGAATCTCGTCCAGCAGATTCTGAATCTACAGGCCGATCAGCAGGCCGAAGCGCTGGCAGCGCGCGCGAACATGACCGCTATCGTTCGCATGCTGCACGATCGGGGAAGCCAATTGATGGACATGCTCCTTGAGGCGTTGTCACAAGGAAAATTGTGCGTCGTCGATGTATCGCAACTTCGAGGTGGCCCGTCACTGATTCTTTCTGGTCTCATCCTGCGACGGATCTTTGATCGCAACCAGGAGGAGTTCACGAAAGCGGAACCGAGGACGATTCCGACCATCGCCGTCGTAGAGGAAGCGCAGTCGGTTCTGAACGACAGAGCGTCAGCCTCGTTGCCGTACATCGAATGGGTGAAGGAGGGGCGCAAGTACGATCTCGGTGCTGTGCTCATCACACAGCAACCGGGTAGCATTCCCGCCGAGATTCTGAGCCAGGGTGACAACTGGTTCATCTTTCACTTGCTGTCTGAAGGTGATCTGAAGAACGTCCAACGCGCGAACGCTCATTTCAGCAAGGATATTCTGAGTGCGCTGCTAAATGAGCCGATCGCTGGCCAAGGAGTCTTCTGGAGCAGCGTCGGCGGGACGCCATATCCGATTTCGTTGAGGGTTCTGTCCTTTGAGGCCATGTACGAACGGTTAGATAAGGACTATCGCGCGCGTGCCGTTCAAACGTATGCGCGAACGCTCAGGGATTCTTTCGCCACAAAGCTAGAGTACGTTGCCGCGTCCAACATCGCCACGGCAAGTGGCCTCCCGGTCAGCGTGCCTACCCAAACGGCGCGGGATGTCACCGACGAAACGGTTGACGTTTTCAGGGTCAGGCAGGAGCAGGCCATCGCAAGCCTGCGCCATAATGAAGAATTCAACAATTCCATTCGGAGTGGCGGTATCCCCTGGGGGCGAGTTATTGGACTGATTAAAGACGCCTTGCCGCCGACGATGGATGACAGAGACACTCTTGCTTACAACCTAGTGCCTCAGGCGCTCAACGCAATCTTCGGTCCTCAGAACGAGGCGTGGGCTACGGAGCGACGCGGACCAAAGAACACCTTGTTCATTGTCCGAAGGTGAATCCTCATCTGATAGCGTAGAAATCGTACTCCAAGCGAGGCGTTTTCGTCGTTTCCAAGAATTGCGATGCTTGTCGTCGGCCGTCCAGCGCCGTTCCGGCCGACCGGATCGTCACCAGATTCCAGTTGGCGAGACTCAAAGATTCTTTAAGCATCGCAACTGGATCGCATTTTCGATCGTGAATCCCTCCAAAGCGAACGACCAGCATCGCATCCCGCTTACATACTCCTCGGACGTTCTTCCAGACGTCAGCCAGCTGTCGAATGAAGGCATCTGGGCTGGAGTGAGCAAAGTCTGTGTCTTTGGCTGAGTAATCGACGGCTGCTGGCTCTCCCAGAAACCAATGTCGTAACCACTGATCTTGCCTGTACGTTCGCATACCGTAATAAGGGGGCGATGTTATCACGTACGAAATCGGGGGCAAGTCAGCGTACGCATGCAAGCTGCGCGCATCGCCGACGCGCAGGATCCCGTTTACTGCCGAAGGCTGTTCGCGCAGGTATCGGATCGCTCGGCTCTGAATAACCCTTGGTACATCGACCCGTGGAGGCGTAAGACCACGCGACTTCCAAAAGTTCAAAGCGTAGCGTGGCTTTGGCGCGTACGTTCGGGGGCACTGATTGGAAAAGTAGCTCGTGCCGTTCTGACTGAGGGGGCCATGGAGCGCGCCGAGAAGAATTGCGCGCAGAACGATTCGCGCTTCAGTGTCGCGCGATTCGAGGAGGCCTTCGCGAAGGCGGCAGAGCTGTCCTAATGTTGTCGGGTTGTACACATACCGCCAGAACGCACCTCTTGGGATATCACTCGCTTCTGGATGCTGATGGAGGATGTATCGCGCGGTCGCAAGGACCTGCCGCGCGGAAACCCGAGGTACTTTGGCTGCAGCTAGGGCAGCTGCGAGCGGATTGCTGTCCAGCCCAACTGACGGCAATCCCAGTAATCGGGCGGCAAAGGTCGTTGTCCCTCTGCCGCAAAAGGGATCTAAGACCCATTGTTTTGGCTGGCGCCGACGCGCAAGTACACCCAAGGGAAATTCAAGCGGAAACATTGTGTAATATGGACAAACCGCATTCAGCGCTGTTGCGAAGTGGTTCATGTCGCCCGCCTCACCGCCGCTCATTGGAATCCAGGTACGACGAGAGCTGAATTACGCGCAGGCCTGGAATCGGCGGCAATTCGCGGTCATTCGTCAGGAAGACCTTGCAGCCTGTTCCGATTGCGCATACCAGCTGCACCGCGTCAGGCGTTTTGACGCCAGTGGCTGCACGCAGCTGCGCAGCCGCTCTGAGCTGCTCGCGCGTGATGTCGACCATCCGAATTCCACGACTCCTTGTCAGCAACAGTTCGTAACGTTCTGCTAGCTGAACGTCGCCTGCCCGATACGGCACCACCAAGACTTCGAGGAGCGTTACCGCGGAAGTGACCAGTTCCGTTTTGCCTCGATCCGCTTGTTCGAAGAGAGGCAAAACGAGAGGGAGGAACTGTGGGTGTTCTTCGATGAAATAGATGAAGATCGCGGTGTCGATCGCGACAGCGCCTTGACCAAGATCAGCGATCAATCCCACGCAGAACGCTCACGCTCCACATGTTTCAAGGCGTCGACGTTCTGCCAATGTTCTTTCCCTAGACCTTGCAGTTCGAGAATCGACAGTGCTTTCGGTGTTTCAAGGGCTTCGCTGAGGATTTGGGCCACCTCCTGGGCTACCGATCGCCGCTGGCGTTTCGCACGCGCCTGGAGCTTTCGGTAGAGTCCGTCCGGCAGGTTCTTGACGTTAAGGGTTGCCACCATTCCTCCTCAATTCCTCCATTGTGGAGGAACACGGATTGGGAGTCAAGGGTTTCCTCGGTGGCGGCGGCGGATGCACGGCCACGAACAAAGAAAAACTCGGGAACGATTCCATACCCTGCGCAGCGGCTGATTTGCGATCGAGACCAGGCCACTCGCTTTATCAGCTCCGCCGCTGGCGTTCTGTCGAATTTAGGGAAGTGAACAGGAGTCAGATCGATCTGAACCACTCCTCAGAGACGTCAACGTTCTCTACCAGGGTCGTGGAGACCCCCAGCTTCAACTCCTTAAGTTTCTCAGCGAGTAGTCGGCCGTCGATTAGGTCAATCGGCGGGGCTCCGTCTCTCGTCGCCTCGCGTCGCGCCTCGATCGTGAATCCGCCGGTAGTGATGATTAAACCCTTGTCCGCTCGGCCCACCATCGCTCCACGAAAATCTCGAACGACGTCTGCTCCGATATTCCCTTTGTAACGCTTGCTTTGGAACAAGACGTTAAAGCTGATCAAACCGCTAATCCTAATTGTTCCGTAACCGTCGATGCCTCCGTCGCCGGTACGCTTTGTTACTTCGACTTCAATGAACCCGGATTCACGCATGAGTCGTTGGCACAAGCGCTCAAATGCACTCGGATCCATGCTTCGCAGGACGGCGAGGAGCCTGTCTTGCCAGATCGTCGGCGGTTCAACCGGTGTTCCGATGGGGGCTGTTGCCGCCTCCGCAGCCTCTCGCGCAGCCTGTTGCTGTCGCGCAACATCACGCGCCACTTGGCGGCCGTCAACACTGGGAGTCTGGGTACCTTTCGGCGTCAGTGCCCAGACGCCCCGGTCGGAATTCTCGATATAGCCTGCGTTCCGAAGGTAGGTGCGAGCCCACGCCGATCGATACTCGAGTTCCGTCCGGCCGGTGTTGCCGTGGGGAACCTCCGTTAGTTCTTGCGGGAGATCGAGCAGCTTCACAATTTCCAAAACGATCTCATCGATCGAGCCGCTGCCACCGAGTCTCTTTAATGCTTGAATGGTTGGGTCGATCAGCTCGTCGAACTTCGGAACGGTCTTTTTCGCTCGCATCATCGAGTTATGGCGACTCCACCGCGCGCCCGAAAGTGAACGCCGTAGCCCATCTTCCGTGACGGTGCTCAACGTATGCGAATCAGTCAGCAATCGCAAGGAGTTCCCGAGCCGGCATCTGGCGTCGCTCCCATAAATGCGTACGTCGGACCGGAGCGCGCAGGGCGGGTCAAGACCGCGAAGCGCCGAAGCCGAGCGAGGGAAGTCTTGACGCGCCCGAGCGCTCCGGCACAATCGTGAGAGGGAGCGACGCAGATCCTCGCGTCAATCGATCGCGAACAGTCGCCGTGTGACGTCTCTGGACGAATCGCCTTTGAACGGCAGAATCAGCGGGACTTCAGCCAGCTCGCGCGCGATGACGTCGAGCCGATCGGCGCGCTTGGTTATGAAATGCATGCGCGCGAGAAATCCGAACTCGTTCATGGACCCGAGTACGCTGCGGTTCCGCGTCGGACCGAAGCGGATCGGCGACATTTGGGATCGCTCTTGATCGATGGCCGCAGGTGGCACGCCGACGGCCGCGAGCATCGCCGAAACGGCGGACGGAAATGCGGACAGCAACCGATCGGCATCGCGGACGGGCAGCAGCACCGGAAGCCTCGATCGTTCGCTGGTAAACAGGAGGACGTGTCGTCGGCCAAACCGAATTAGCGTGCCGTACCAGTCGCCGAGCCTCGTAGTCGACTTCTCAACTCGATCTTCTGTTGCGTATTTCAGGCGCATCAAAAGCTGTCGCGTGCATCGCAAAACGACCATAGCCGGCACAGCGTACTGCATGGATTGCGCGACGGCGCGTCGCCGCGACATTTCTGGCAAAGATGCCGCGCGGTTGGCCCAAGGTGAAATGCCGTCCATTCTCGCGCGCGATCGACGACGGAGACTGCGGCGGATTGCCGCAACATTTCGTGGCGATTTGCGTCGACAACAAGGGGGGCGTGAGCGACCCCGAACAACGGCGGGAACGAATTCAGGCGCCGGCACCGGGGTCGCTCACGCCCCGGTTGCTGTACTTGCGCTGCAGTCCTCGGGCGGCAAAATGCGCCGCCCTTCATTGCGACCGGCACAGCGAGCCGCGCGGCCGAAGTCGTCGTCACGCAAGCGATTCTCCCCATCACGCGCTTGTCTGCGTGGCGTGCTCTGGCGTGACTTGGCTGGAAAAGCTAGACGATCCGAGAGGGGGCCGAGACGGTGTTGGCCTATCTTCACCCTCCTCGGCCCCCTGCGACGTCGATCGAGTCGAGCCGACCAGGGGCGACAGATGCAGATAAGAGAACGGCAAGACGAGGCATTCGACGCGTCCCACGCCATGCTTGATCGCCTCGGCGATCGCGGCTGATGAGATCGCCTCAAAGGCAGTGTCGCCCTGTTTGAGCCATCGCCTGTAAAGCACCTGAAGTCGAGTCGCGCCAAAGGCGTAGTGCGCTTCGTCGTAGCCCTCCTGGTTGTCGATCAAGGCGCGTTCGAGAGTATGCGCACGCCGCTGTCTGAAGTACCAGCGAAGGTGATTGACGAGATCCGGGAGGGCCGTGGCAAGCTCGCAGCGGGCCTCCTCGCGGTACCTCTCGCCAAGCCACGCAAGGTCGGGCGGAACGGCGATGCGAAGAGTCCATGCCGGCAGCACAGCGAGCGTTCCTGCGTGTCGCTGGAGGAACCACTCGAAATCATCGCGCTGGTCGCCTGTCACGACGTAGACGAACACCCAACGACCGGACGGATCGACGCCGATCGGCATCCGGTCCCGCGTCGCGCGTGCAGCGTTGTCGTCACCTTCGCGCCGCGTCAGCCGCTCGGCTTCCTCAGGGCTGATACCGGTAACCCTGGCGAGGTGGACGGGCCTTTCCTTGTCGCCTGTCAGCCACTCAACGGAGGGGGTGGCGAGCATCGCGTCGAGCAACACCAGATTGTCGACCACGCGGACTGCCGACATCGGCCGGCGATGCCTGCTGTCGGTCTCGCCGATGGCTCGGTACAGCGGCTTGTGGTGCACGCGATAGACCCGTCCGCGGTTGTGGCGACACGTGTACGCCCTCACGTGCCCGCGCCTCACGAGCCTGTCGAAAAACTTCCTCGTCTTCTGCCCGTGGACGATGCCGGCAAACCTCGCGTACTGGCGTTGAAGACACACGCCGGAATGCAGCATCACGGTCGCGAGGAACCGTGCCTGGCGCTCGGTGAAGCCAAACTCTGCGACAGCTTTGACGCGTGGTTCGGCTGTCATCGCAACACCTCGCTGGCGTAGTCGGGATCGAACGGCGAACCGCCGGTTCGAGCACTCGATCCGCAAAACGTCGAGAATCCAGATCGGCAGGCAGCGGCACCGTGAGTGCCGCGGTAGTGCAGAGTGACGACCTCGATGTCGACGTGATCGAGACGACCGTCACGGTCGATGTACTCGATGCGTGCGTCAGGGAAATGCACATGCCCGTCGAAGTAGGGCAGCTCGCGCTCTCGCGCCCAATCCGCAATCTCCGACTCAATGCGATCTGGCCGCCCATCGCTATCCGCACGGCCGCGGTTCCGCTCCTGCAAGAACCGCTGGTACTCGCGCTTCAACTCGTAATCGAGGACGACGCGTTCAACCCGCGCGCCACGCTCCTGTAGGCGTTGCGCTTCGCGTTCGTACGCGCGGTAGATCTGCATGTCGTGTTCGACCTCGCGCGGCTTCTTCAGTTCGGCGTAGAAGCGCTGCTGAGACTTCGAATCGGCACCGCGACTGCCGGCCTCGCGACCATCACGATCGCGCCGATGCGATTCGAGCAGATCGCGTCCGCGTTCGGTCAGGACGACGGCGACGTCGCGATGGCCGTCGACCGAAATGGTCCGGACCAGACCCTGTTCGCGCAGGTGTCGTAGGTCGCCTTTGCGGGAGTCGAGCGGCCGGCCGTCGTGGTCGCGCAGGTCGCGGGACGACACTACCCGAAAGCTGCCGACGATACTCAGGGTGCGGGATTCAGAGCCGCGCAACTCGTACTCGCGATCGCGGTCGCGGACGATCTCGCGCTCGAATCCGCGTGGTAGGTTGAGCTTGTCTACGAAAGCGTCTCGGGGATCGAGCGGGTCACGGTCGCGCGAATCGTCATCGCGTTCGCGCGGGTCGTCGCCCCAGCGAGGATCGTCGAACATGGCGGAAACACTTCGGAAAAACGGCGTTTGTCGCTCATCACGCCGCCGCCCAACAGAGCTGCCGATACAGCTTGGTTCGAGCCCCCGCAACCAACCTTTCTCCCGATAAACATTGATCCGTTCGCACCGGCCGCGAAGCCGCGTGTCTATTACGTGTGGTTCGTTTTCGGCCCGCCGGCCTCCGACCGATCGTGATCGCGGTGAATCGATTAGCTGCCGTCAACGAACGGGTTGACGGGCGCGACGTTCAATGCCAGCCGATCGAGCCTTTGTGGAGATCCGCCTCAGCAATTTCGGCGTAGGCGTCCTCCTCGGCGCGGCCGGTCTTTCGAGGCTCCCACAGAATGTGCCTCAGCGGGCATCACGGAACACCGCCAGAAGACGAGACGCGTCAAGAGTATCGAGGACCCGCGCACTCGCGCGCGTTTAGCCAACGACGCCTGGGCGCATCCTCTGTAGTTGGCTCCTATCCCGTGGCGAACTCGGTCCTCACCTCACCGCTTTCTTCACGAGCGCGCCGATCATCGCCTCGTCGGCGGCGGTCAACTCTTTCAGCGCGAAGGCGACCGGCGACACGCTGTCTTCGTCGAAGTTCGCCTTGTCGCTGAAGCCGAACGTCGCGTACCGCGCCTTGAACGTGTGCGCGCTTTGGAAGAAGCAGACGACATTGCCGTCCTTGGTGTACGCGGGCATCCGGTAATAAGCCCTCGGCGAGAGGCCTGCGCGCTGACTTTGACGATGGCATGGAGCCGTTCGGCCATGGCGGGATCCGGTTCGGCATCTCGGCAATCTTCGCGAGCACGTCCTTTTCGCCGTCCGACTTTTTCGTGCGCGGGCCGCGGCGCATTTCCGCCTTCAGCTCTCGGGCGCGCTCCTTCATCGCGGCTCGTTCCTCATCCGTGATCCCTTAACCGCCTGACCGGTCGCGGTCGCGTTCTTGGCGAACTTCTGTATATCCGTTTGGGCTCATAAACGCGCCTCCCGATAATTACAGCCGTTTCGCCGCCTTGAAAGCTTTGCTCTTCCCGCAATGGTCAGGAACGCCGCCAGCATGTTCAGATGGTCGAGCTGCATTGGCGCATGGTACTGACATCCGTATCCGAATCACCCCTAGGCACATCCGCCGCGGATCGCTGCGCTAACGATCATCAAGAAGCGCACCCTCGGCAAGAGCGGGTTACAAGTGTCGGCGGCCGGGTACGGCTGCGTGGGGCTGACGGGGGAGTACGGTGCCGCTGCCGACCGACAAGACGCCATCGCGCTCCTCCACGCCGCGGTCGAGCGCGGCGTGATGCTGTTCGACACGGCTGAAGCCTATGGTCCATTCATGAATGAAGAACTCGTCGGCGACGCGCTCGCGCCGTTTCCGCGAAGGCGTCGTCATTGCGACGAAGTTTGGATTCGGGATCAATCCGGACGGCACGCGCTACGGCGTCGACAGCCGGCCCGAGCACATTCGGCAGGTTGTCGACGCGATGCTGAAGCGACTGAACGTGGCAACTATCGATGTGTTGTATCAGCACCGCGTGGACCCGAGTGTCGCCATCGAGGACGTTGCCGGCACCGTGAAGGAACTGATTCAGCAAGGCAAGGTGAAGCACTTCGGGTTGTCCGAGGCGAGCGGCCAGACCATCCGTCGTGCACACGCCGTCGAGGCCGTCGCGGCGTTCAGAGCGAGTACTCATTGTGGACGCGCGATGTCGAGCACAACGGCGTGCTCGCCACCTGCGAGGAACTTGGAATCGGCTTCGTCCCGTTTAGTCCGCTTGGTGCGGGTTTTCTGACCGGCACGATCGATACGAGCACGACCTTCAGCGGCACCGACTTCCGCAGCATCTCGCCGCGCTTTGCAGCGGACGCGCGCGCCGCAAACATGGCGATGGTCGAACTGCTGAAGCGCATCGCCGAGCGGAAACGCGCCACGCCCGCGGAGATCGCGCTCGCCTGGCTGCTCGCACAGAAACTGGATCGTACCGATTCCAGGCACGCGAAGGCTCGAGCGACTGGAAGAAAACATCGGTGCTCTCTCAGTAGACCTGAGCGATACTGATTTGCGCGAAATTCGCGACGCCGCATCGAAAATCACCGTGCAGGGGGGCTCGGCTTCCTGAGGAAGTGCAGAAACTGACGAACCGATGAACGTCGGCCCCGAATCCCGCAGACATATCGAGTGAGAGGGACTACACGCCCGGCTATTGCGTCGGCGCTCGCCCTCGTCGTGGGCTGCAGGACACTCACCGAACTGACGGCGTTCAAGACCTCGAAAGGGACCGTCCAATTTCCGCTCAGCGAGCCGCTGCCAGTTGGCCTCATTAAGCGGATCGTGAAACCTCGGGTCGCAGAGGTCGACGGTAAAGAGCGCCCCGGTAAGTACGGTTGGCCTGTCCCGCCAGGCGGTCATAATGGCCGCGTGTTCGTCCGGCAAACGATCTCGTGCCCCGAACCGACGTCGCCGGTCTTGAAGCCGGCGACAACACGTCCTGAAATCTTCATGTCACAATGAGGCGATGAGGCTCTGGACGCGCATCAAAATGGCCGTTGCGGCGTTCTTCACGATCTTATTCAAGGGCCGGCTTCCGGCCGCGCTGCAACCCGAGGCGCGCGTGGAATTGCCCGTGCGCCCGGCCACCGATGATGCGGCGGATCGCGCGATTCAACTGCTCGCGCTGCTGCAGCGCGAGGGCCGCTTGGTCGATTTTCTGCGCGAAGATCTCGGATCCTACTCCGACGCGCAGATCGGCGTGGCGGCGCGCGACGTGCACGCGGGCTGCCGCCGTGTGCTCGAGCGGTATGTCGCGCTCGAGGCGATTCTCGCCGGACGCGAGGGCGAGGCGATCACCGTTGGACAGAATCAGCCGATCGATCCCGCGTCGCTGCACCTCGTCGGCCATGTCGCCGGCCAGCCGCCGTTTCGCGGCACGGTCCTGCATCCAGGGTGGCGCGCGACGCGCGTCGATCTTCCTCCGCTCGCCGCGTCTGGTCGCGCGATCATCGCGCCGGCCGAGATCGAACTCGGGTGAGCCATCACACCGTGTCCTTCGCGGGAGAGCATTCGTAGGCCGAGCAATCGATGGCTAACAGCGCAGCGTACAGCGTCGGGATCGATCTCGGCACGACGAATTCGGCAATTGCTTATGTAGATTTGACATCCGAGGAGCCGTCTCCGATCGAGGTGATGCCCGTCCCGCAACTTGTCAATCCCAGCGAGGTCGCGGCGCTGTTGCTGTTGCCCTCGTTTCTCTACGTTGCCGGCGCGTTCGACTTTCCCGCCGACAGCCTCGCGCTGCCGTGGCACGACGACGACAGCACCCGGCGCTGGGTAGTCGGCGAACTGGCGCGGCAGCGCGGCGCGGAGAACCCCTCCCGGCTCGTGGCATCGGCAAAGTCATGGCTGTCGCACGGCGGCGTGAACCGGACGTCGGCAATCCTGCCATTCGGCGCTCCCGATGACGTCGACAAGCTGTCGCCCGTGACCGCGTCCGCGCAGTATCTGCGACACCTGCGGCACGCGTGGGACGCGCGGTTCGCCGGCGGAACGCCGACAGCGCCGCTCGACCGGCAAGACGTCCTGATCACGGTCCCAGCGTCATTCGACGAGGAAGCCCGCGAGCTGACACTTCGCGCGGCGGCGGAGGCGGGGCTCGCGCGCGTGACGTTGCTCGAGGAGCCGCAGGCGGCGCTCTATGCGTGGATCGACAGCGCTGGCGATCGCTGGCGTCACCGCCTCCGTGTTGGCGATCTGCTGCTGGTGGTGGACATCGGCGGCGGCACGACCGATTTCAGCTTGATTCTGGTCAGCGAGCGCGACGGCGATCTCGCGCTCGAGCGCGTCGCGATTGGCGATCACATCCTGCTCGGCGGGGATAACATGGACCTCGCCCTCGCGCGCGTGGCACAGCAGCGGCTCGAGGCGGACGGCCATCGCATCGACCGGTGGCAGCTGCAGGCTCTGTGGCATCAATGCCGCGTCGCGAAGGAGGCGCTGTTCGCGCGGCCTCACGAGCGCACCCACCCCATTACGGTGCTCGGCAGGGGCACTCGGTTGATCGGCGGCACGATTCGCACCGAGCTGCGGCGCGACGATCTGAATCAGGTGCTCGTCGATGGCTTTTTCCCAATCGTCGGTGCCGAGGAGATGCCGGCGCGGCGCCGGCAGATGGGACTGCAGGAGCTCGGATTGCCGTACGCCGCCGATCCGGCGGTCACACGCCACCTCGCGGGATTTCTCACGCGACAGGCGGGCGGTCCGTCGGGCGCCGCGGTCCGACGTGGCCCGAGCGGCCTCGCGTGTCCGACGCACGTGCTCTTCAACGGCGGCATGATGAAAGCTGGTCCGCTCGGCGCGCGGATGATTGACGTGCTGAGCGGATGGCTCGCGCATGAGGGATTCGCGCCCCTCGATGCGGCACATGTGCTCGACGCACCCGATCTCGATCACGCGGTCGCCCGCGGCGCCGCCTATTATGGGCGGGCGCGCGCGAGCGGCCGCGGCGTGCGCATTCGCAGCGGCGCGTCGCGCAGCTACTACGTCGGCATCGAGAGCGCGATGCCGACGGTGCCGGGATTTGCCGCGCCGTTGAAAGCGCTGTGCGTCGTGCCCTTCGGGATGGAAGAAGGGACGAGCGCGCCGATTACTGGCCGCGACTTCGGCCTCGCCGTTGGCGCGCCGGCGGAATTCCGGTTCCTGACCTCGACGATTCGCAAGAGCGATGCGCCCGGGATGATCATCGAGGATTGGGGCGAGGACCTCGAGGAGCTCTCACCCCTCGAAGTCACCCTCGGCGCAGATGATG
Organism: Acidobacteriota bacterium; assembly: GCA_003222395.1. Lineage (GTDB taxonomy): Bacteria > Acidobacteriota > Vicinamibacteria > Vicinamibacterales > CAVVIG01 > Gp6-AA45. Next base: position 30,245 of record QHWB01000035.1, on the reverse strand, counting down.
GCGCCAGCGTGGCCGCGATATCGGCCCATGAAATCGTACCGGTGACGCTCGAGAGCCGCGTCACCGAGATCGGCACGCTCGAGTTGTGGTGCAACGCGAAGGACGGCGACCAGCGATGGAAGCTCGAGCTGAACATCCGCCACAATGAGGACGTCGGAACTGACGATGTGAGAGCGTAAGACTGTCGCTTCTCATGTCCGACCTGCAGAGTTCGGCACCCTTCCAGTCTCATGGTTCCGTCGCCGTTTCTCATCGGCATCGATCTCGGGACCACCAACTCCGCGGTCGCCTACGTCGACACCCGCGATCCGCGTGGACGCGTCGAGCTCTTTCGCGTACCGCAGCTGACGGCGCCCGGGTCACTCGAGTCGCGGCCGATCTTGCCGTCGTTCCTCTATTTTCCTGAGCCCGACGAAATCGCGAACGGCTCGGCGGCGCTGCCGTGGAACCAGAGACCAGCCGCCATCGTCGGCGTCTTCGCGCGCGACCGTGGCGCGTTGGCGCCGGGACGGCAGGTGTCCTCGGCGAAGTCGTGGCTCGCCCACGGCGCGGTGGATCGCCGCGCGGCGTTTCTGCCGTGGGGTGCGACCGGTGACAGCCCGCACATCTCACCGGTTGCTGCGTCCGCTCAGTACCTGATGCACATGCGCGACGCCTGGAACGCGACCGTTGCCTCCGACGACGAGGCGCTGCAGTTCGAGCACCAGACGATCGTCCTGACGGTGCCCTCGTCGTTCGATGAGGAGGCGCGCGAGCTGACCGTCGAAGCGGCGCAGGCCGCCGGGCTCGTCCATCTCACGCTGATCGAGGAGCCGATTGCCGCGTTCTATGCGTGGATGGCCGACCACGGCGGCGCAGCCGCGCTCGAAGACGACGACGTGGCGCTTGTCTGCGACGTGGGCGGCGGCACGTCAGATTTCAGCCTGATTCGAATCCGGATGGAGGCGGGCGCCCCCGCGTTCGAGCGGATGGCGATCGGCGATCACCTCCTGCTCGGCGGCGACAACGTCGACCTGGCGCTCGCCACACTCGTCGAGCGGAAGATGACCGCCGCCCGTCTGGGACTGCGTCTCGCGATCACGCAGCGGGCAGCGCTCCGCCGCTCCTGCAATGCGGCGAAGGAGCGGCTGCTGAGCGATGCCGCGCCGGAGCAGATCCCGATCACGGTCCTCGGCGGCGGCCGCAGCGTCGTCGGCGGATCGATCACGGTGGAGCTGACGAAGATGGAGGTCCAATCCACGCTCGACCAGTTCCTGCCCATCGTCGAGTCGGATACGACTGGCGCCCCGCGAGATCGCCGGCTGGGGCTGCGCGAGCTCGGGCTGCCGTTCGAGGCCGATCCCGCGATCACGCGGCACCTTGCGGCATTCCTCGCCCGTTCGGCGTTGGTGCTGCCGAGTGACCATCGCGCGGTGCGCTCGGACGGTGGCCAGCGGCTCGTGCGGCCGGATCTGGTGTTGTTTAACGGCGGCTTCTTCACGCCCGCTGTCGCGCGCGAGCGCGTAGCCGAGGCGCTGGCACACTGGTGTGGCGCAGTGCCGCGGCTTCTGATCGCCGGGAATCTCGAAGCGGCGGTGGCCCTCGGCGCCGCCGTGTACGCGCGTCTCCGCGCCGGCATCGGCAGCGCGGGCGCGCTCGTGAAGGCAGGAAGCGGACGTGCGTATTATGTGGCGCTGCGGGGCGCACACGAGCCCGACGTGATCACCGCCGTCTGTGTCCTGGCGCGGGGCACGGACGAAGGAACGGCGCAGACGTTCGATCACCCGTTCACGATCATGACCAATCGGCCGGTCGCGTTCTCCGTTTACAGCTCCACAATCCGGTCTGATCGCGGCGGCGACCTCGTGTCGCTCGCTTCAGCGGACGTGCAGGATCACACGCCGCTCGTGACGGTCTTCCGCTACGGGAAGAAATCGCGGCACGTCGAGCTGCCGGTGCAACTCTCCGTACGATTCACCGAATTGGGTACGCTCGAATTGTCCTGCATCTCGACGAGCAGCGAGCATCGGTGGCGGCTGCAGTTTCAGGTCCGCGGCGTAGTGGATTCCGTCGCCGATACAGGCGCGCCGGAGCCGGACGAGCAATCAGCCGACACCGTCATCATCGAAGATGCTGCGATGGCTGCCGGAGAGATGCTGGTGCGTTCCGTATTCGCGAGCGCCGGCGCGCCTGCGGCGCATCCGGTCGCCAGCGGACAACCCGGGGCCGCGGCGACGACGCCGGAGAACCTCGTGGCGGGGCTCGAGCAGCAATTCGGCTACGCAAAAAGTGCGTGGCCGCTCGGTGCGATTCGGCGGCTCGCCGATGCGGTGATTGACGTCGCCGAGGGCCGCCGTCGGTCGGCGGCGCACGAGGCGCGGTGGCTCAACCTATTCGGATTCTGCGTGCGGCCAGGATTCGGGGCCGCGAAGGATACCTGGCGCATCGGAAAGGGGCGTGAGATTTACAGCGCCGGGTTGATCTTCGAGAAGTCAGTGCAAAACCGCGCGGAATGGCTCGTCCTCTGGCAGCGCGTGGCCGGCGGCCTTGGCGCTGGCCAGCAGCGCGAGCTCGCGCAGAACGTCATGGGAGAGCTCGGCGTCGGCAGCCGCAAGCCGCCGCGCGTCAAGCCGCAGATCGAACGCGAAAGCTGGCGGCTGCTGGCGAGCCTCGAGCGGCTGGACGCTGCGACGCGCGTGAAGATTGGCGACGAGGTCCTCGGCCGCCTGACGCGAGACGACGACAACGCGAGCCTGCTGTGGTCGATTGGACGGCTCGGCGCGCGCACGCCGATGTACGGTCCGTTGACGAGCGTCGTCTCGGCTTCGGATGCGGCCCGGTGGCTGGAGCAGCTGATCGCCGTCAAGCGGTGGACGCCGGAGTTGGCCGCGGCGATCGTCCAGATCGGCGCGGTCACCGCCGATGCGCTGCGCGACGTCGCCGACGAGGTCCTCGAAGCGGCGCGAGAACGGCTGCGCGCAGCTGGCATCGAGGCGGATGCGTCGCGTCCCCTGTATGAGGTCGTCCGGCCGACGTTGGCCGACACGAGCCGCGCGTTCGGCGAGCCGTTGCCGAACGGACTGCGGCTCCGTGACGTACACGCCGCGGCAGAGCGCGGCTGACGCTCTGCCATATCCGGGCCGAATGCGTACATCTTGATCCGGCATCTCTTACAAACGACGACCGCTCGGTGAGGGCGGTGAGCACTAAGCTTGTGGGATGGTCCACCCAAACCGTTCGTCTGGACCAAGGACGCCGACACGATTCCCGGAAAAATCGCTCGTGTATCGAACCGTTAGACGCACGACACCAGGTTTGCCACGGGGAGCGCCGCATGATGTATACTTGTCTATCGGATCTTGCCGCGTGCTGTGCTGATTCTCGGCGTTACGAGCCTCTCCTGACTCGCTGCTCCCTGATTTCCTAGCTACGAGACGAAATTCCGGACCACGGATCGCCTCTTTGAGGCCGTGGAAACTGTGCGCCGCCTAGGCGGCATTGATGCCGCGTTTCGCGGCAGAGGAGTCAGATCATGGGTCGAAAGTTGTATGTCGGAAATTTCCCGTATGAAACCGGAGAAGCGGAGCTCCAGGGCCTGTTTGCCCGTGCCGGCACCGTGGAAACGGTGAAAGTGATGCGCGACATGGCGACGGGGCGGGCGCGTGGGTTTGCGTTCGTTGAGATGAGCACCGAGGACGAGGCGCAGAAAGCGATCGCAGAGCTGAATGAATATCAGCTTGGGGGGCGCAGTCTCTCCGTCAACGAAGCGCGGCCGAAGCCCGCGTATGCCGGAGGGTTCGGCGGCGGCGAGTCGCGGCGTCGCTCAGAGCCGCGTTGGTAAGCAACTACGAAGGCCGTGGGAAGACAGGGCGGCCGCCGCCTTGTCCCTTCACCGCGGGTGCTGCGTACCTGGCACTCGGCGGCAGAAGTGCGGCGAAGATCAAACACCAGAAATCGGAGAGGCATAAATGACGGGAACAATTCGGACGCTGCGAGTAGACAAGGGCTTTGGGTTCATTAAGAGTGAGGCAGGCCAGGAATTTTTCTTTCACCAAAGCGCTATCTATGGCGAGGGCATTGCCGACCTGCGCGAGGGTGATGGCGTCGAGTTCGAGGTGACCGACAGCCCGAAGGGTCCGCGGGCGGTCGACGTCAAGCGCACCACGACGTAAGAGAGGGAGCTCGCGGATCGCGCCGCGAAAGGGACAAACCGATGACTGGAACCATCTCAAAAGTGATTTCGGATAAGGGCTTCGGGTTTATTCAGGGCGAAGACGGCCAAGAATATTTCATGCATCGGAGCGCCGTCCGGGACGGCTCGGTGTTCGAGCAACTGCGCGAGGGCCAAACAGTCGTCTTCGATGCCGGCCGCGGCGACAAGGGACTGCGTGCGGAGAACGTGCGGGTCTCCTGAGCAGAGCGAGACGGTGCACAAGAAACGCGCCGCTCACCCTACGTGTCGGAGCCCATCAATGCGCCTGAGCCATTCGCGAATCTGTTCCAACTCGCGAATGTTTGTGATCACCAGCGTTCAGAGTGGCTCGGTCGGGGCGTGGTCGCGTAGCACGTAGTGCGTCATCGTCCGCGACATGATCGTCGGTCGAGTACGTCGGGTTGCAGTACACTCGTTCGATGACTGCAACGACGATCGGTCGACCGGGACGCAACGAGGCGTGCCATTGCGGCTCGGGCCGCAAGTACAAACAGTGCTGCCTCGAGAAGGATAACGCGGAAGCGAGCGCCGCACGGAAGGCGGCGGCGGAATCGATCGAACAATCTTCCGTCGTGTCCGAGACATCGGACGCGGCCACAGTAAAAACGGTACGATCGCCCAAGCCCCAGAGCCATCAGCCGTGGAAGGCGGCGGCCAACACCCGTGGCTTCGGTAACCGCACACGTACGCCGCGCAAAGCCGGGGGAGCTCGCAAGGCCGGCAGCGCGTAAACGCGAGTGCCTTTACCTCAATCGCGTCCATTAACGTTATAATCAGGCTTCCTGCTTTTCTGAGCTCTTCGGCCGCTTGCCCAAGCCCTCACCAAAGCCTGCTGTGAGGGAGAAAAACTGTGATTCAACGCCCATCCGACATGGGGAAGTTTCAATTTGTCGTGCTGGCTTCGCTGCGCGCCGTGCAATTGACACGTGGGTGTACGCCTCGTGTCGCAGGCATCCATAAGCGCACGACGATGGCTCAGCTCGAGGTGGCGCAAGGCAAAGTGGTTGAAGATTTGACACCGGTGTCGGCTCCCGGCGTGGTCTGAGCGGCGATGGGCGATGAAAAGATGTGCACCGGTTGGCGGCTGAATCACGCGCCACCAGCACGCCCAGCGTGGTCGGTCACCTATCATCACGATGACCTCTTCTGCAAGACCACCACGGCATCAATTCGGCGAAATGCGCGCCTGGGCAACGTAGAGGCTTAAGGGGCACCGTCTCGCGCCGACCCGCGTTCCTGATTCGACAGGCGTCAACAATTCAGAAGGTGAAAGAGAGTACTAGATGGCCTCCACCACAACGCCGGCGACTCGAGAGTCGAAGAAACGGCTGAAGGCAAAGCCGAAGACCGAGCACAAGTCGTGGCAGACGCGGAACGCGGCGCGGAAGGAGAAGCAGGCGGCATACGCGGCGAAGCTCGCGGCGTCCGAGTGATGACGATCGATCTTGAGAGCTCGCTGAGGACGCTGCACGCCAAGCGCACGGAACTGCTGAATCAGGTCGACGCCATCGATACCGCGCTCGCCGCGCTGGCCACCGCTGGCATCACCGTCGTGAACGCTCCCGAACCCCAGCCCGAAGCCGCGGATGACGTAACAAGTCCGGTGGTCCCGACACGTATCAAGGCGCGACGGGTGCTGAGCGACGAGCACCGGCAAGCGTTACTCGATGGCAGGCGGATGGCACGTCATAGACGAGCGGTAGACGAAGGGCGCGCTCGAGAACTGCTTGCTCCATCGCCGGCGCCGCCAGAGGCCGCCGAGCTCCCACGCCTGGTGAAGCGTGCGAAGTGACTGAGAACGAACGAGCGACGGGTGGCGAGGTCTTCCGCTACAGCCGCGACGGCGACGTTCGCATCTATAGCCTCCGGGTCGTCGCGGGCGGGACGGAACTCTGGCGAATCACGTTTGTGCCGGGAGAACCCGACAGCGGTATCCTCGAAGAACACTTCAAGAACGCGGAGGTCGCCGCGCAGTATTTCGGGGAGGTCGAGCGGGCACTCATCGCCGGCGGGTGGCGGGAAGTATCCCGGTTCAGACTCTGAAGTCCTTCTTAGGCGGAATTGGACGGCGCTGCGAGGAAGATGACGTTCCTCGGGCCCGCCCTTCTTGAGCCGGCCTCGCACGCGTTCCACCGTCACGTCGAAGCTGCCGGCGCGGAGACGCTGCTCGAATCGTCGATCCTCTCGCGCTGACCAGACCGCGAGCACCCCGCCCGGCTTGAGCGCCGAGCGCGCGGCGGCGAGCCCGTGATCGTCATACAGATCGGCATTGCGCGAGGCGGTGAACACCGCCGGACCAGTGTCCACGTCGAGCAGCACGGCATCGAACCGACCACGGCTCGCACGTAGCGGAGCGGCGACGTCACCGACCTCGATCACCACGCGTTTGTCCTTGAGCGGATATCTGGCCAGTGGGCAGCACGGCGCCTCGAGCGTTCGCGCGCGGGCGCAAGCGAACATCGCCAGCGCCTCTTCGGAGCCGTGCAAGCGGCTCGACATCAGGCTCTCGCCGCTGGCGTTGATGACGTACTCGCACCCGTGACGGGTGGAGCGTCATCTCTCGCCTTCCGGCGTCCGTGTCTGACCGACAAGTTCCCAGGGCTTCATGAACGAGGGCGCGGCAGCTGCCCTTTGCGCACCACGCCAACGCGGCGCCGAGTCTGAGCCGCGATCTCGAGCTACAACAATCAACGTCAAGAATGGTCCAGGCAATCGCAGGATCGATGGGCGCCGAACAGCACTTGTCTGGATCAGTCAGACAGCCTCGCGACAATTGCTGGAGTCATATCATTGTTTAGCGCTTGTTGAGCTCGACCGACACATTCTTCTAAATCGCCCCTGCCACCCGTCGCGCTTGGACGAGATCAGTTCAGAGAGCGACATTTGGCCTGCCGAGCAATGCTGTCGTCTCCGCTCGGAACCCTCGCTGATCCGCCGGACCATCGTGTACATCCTGAGCGCGGTCGGATAACTTTGGACCTGCGTGATCGAGGCCATCCGCCACGCCATTCCCTGTGGAACCGAGCGAAGGACCCGGCCAGATATTGAAGAGCACGCCGGTGTTTCCGGCGCGATCACCGAGAATGAACTGATCACGCTTGCGAGGATCAATCAGCGCCAAGACCCCGACGAGAACCGTGCGTGCTTCCGATCGAGTAGAATGGGTCCTGCCATCCAGAAGTGAGCCTGCCAGCGTTCGAGTAGTGCATCCTTCCACAATCTCTGAAGGATGCGCGCCGACCGGCCCAACTTTGGTCCGGGTCGCGCGCGTCGCGCGACTCACATTCGCATTCACGATGTAGGCGCCGCGGTCGCGCTCGACGGCGATCAAACGGCCAGATCTCAACTCGTCGGCACGAAGGGCGTTGACATGAGTACGAGCGCGACAGTCGCGGACTGGATCAAGCGGATTGCAGAGGACGAGCGAAAACGGGACATGGCGCGCGTCAGGGAAGACGAGATGGTCGCTCGGAAGGCCGACGTCGTTCGTCGTAGCGGTCGACGGCTCCTCGACGATCTCCTCGCTGCAGTGACGCGCGACGCCGAAGCCTTTCGCGAGGAGTTTGCGGGAGACCGCGCGCGGGATATTGTCGTGGAAGCGATAGCGCTAGAGGGCGGGTTCGTGGTCCGCAAGCCGGCACCTGCCGCGGCCTCCTTGACGGTCACACTGAATCTGGGCGCGGCAGCAATGGCCTGCCACTATCGCTTCACGGCGACCAACGGCCTACCGCCACGTGAGGATCGCATCGACTTGATCTTCACCGGGGACACGGGCGAGACACTGCAAGTGAAGCATCACGGGACGGGGCAAGTATTCGCCACTGTCGATACGCTGTCTGAATTTCTGCTGATACCAGTTTTGACGGGTCGTCCGCGCTGATCGACCTGTCCCGGAGTACTCCATGCCCTCTCATGCCGATCGGGGCCGGCGTCACGGCGGTGGTGCGGACGGCGCTGCAAGACGCAGCCTCTATCGCCTCGCTGATGCGCACGACCGAGGCACTCGTGTCGGAGACTCCGGAGAAGACCCAGGATGTGCCGGCCGCTGGCGCGGGCGGAATCGGCGTGATGTACTGAGGCGATGGTGAAATACGCGATTTACGAAGATCCGGTCACCCACAGGTTTGCATTAGTCCAGCTGCCGGACAAGTTCATCGACGGCGACAAGCTGAATGTTTTGCCGACGCAACGATGGTTCGACAGCCACGAGGCCGCCGTGGCCGCGCTGCCGGAACTACTGAATCTGGAGCCATGAGAGCGTCATGCTGGATTGGATGAAGAGGCGCGGGCCCACTACGCACGATCTGCGCGAGGCCAACGCCGAAACGGCGAGGCCGCAAGGGCGCGTCATGTCGGGTCAGTATCTGTTGCTCTACAAGTATTTGGAGCACAGATACGCGAACACAGTTGTCTTGACGTTTGCGGAGATCGAAGATCTGCTCGGTTTTACACTTCCCGAAGAAGCGCGCGTCCACCACGAGTGGTGGACGGATCCAGCGGCAAACGTTGGCGGACCGAATTACTCAGATTCGTGGATATTGGCGAGCAGGACGGCGAGACCGAATCTGTCGGCCCAGACGGTGGTGTTTCAACGCGCGCTGTAAGTTCCGCCGTTGAACCGCGATCGCTACGTTTCGAGCGAACTCCGGAGATCCGCCTGCGGGGAAACCTGGGAAGTCCGTCGCTGCGAGTGTCATTGCGCTGGCAAAAGCCGAAATAGACGCGGATGGACGAAAGCCAGCGAAGGAACCCGAAAACGCGAAATTGCTGGCGCCGCGACAACTTGCGGGAAAATGCACATGTTTATTGTGATTTCTTGAAATAGGCGAACAGAACCCCTGCCTTCCAACCGAATTCGATCCCCGATCGGCTGCACGCATAAGGTGTAGACTCGTAAGCACTTCGTTCCCGCGAGCGCCCCTTCCCCACACGAGAAGATCAGATTCGCAGCCCGTTCCCAATTTCTTGACGGTTTCCTCGGCGACTACAGCTGCAAGAGCGGCTTCCTAGTCCAGTCCGGGTCGCCCATGAGCGCAAGGTACAGCGGCATCGAAATCGACTTAAGCGAATACCGGCAAGCTACGACAAACATTTCCTTGCCATCGTCCCACCTTGTTTGCATGACGGTTCCCAGGAACGGTTGAGGACCTCTGGCCGATAGTTTAATGCTGTCTCCAGGCTTCGGCAGGGACGACACATTGATACTTCTGATAAACCTCACGTCGTTATTGTTAATCGGATACCCGCTGTCATCTTTTAGCGCTTCTTTGACTTGTGGAATCCTCAGACTGATTTCGACCTGCTGTGCGGGCATGTTTCTCCTTGGGACGCTGCAGACATTCTATGCCGCAGAGCGCTTATCGCTCGATCCATTCCACGAATGATCCAGCGCTATCGGTCACCACCATTACGCGCAGGACACGATCATTCTGATACATCAGCTTTGCGCCGGTTCGTGCGTCCTCGACGGACGGATAATGGATCCATGTTTCGGGAATGCCTGCTGCTGTCCCTTGCTTCATCGTCGGACGGAGCCTGAATGCCTGCGTTGTCATCGCCGCCCTCCCGGTTTCCAGCCGAGTCACTCTCGGCGTGGTCGTCCATCCATGCGTTGGAAACTGAGATCGCGGAGAGCCTCACCACGCCCAACGCCTAATGGCTGAGGCCGCCTAACATCTCGTCGGGTTTTAGGGCCGAAACACCGCTTTATTCGTGAGTCGCGCCTTTTCCTTGGATGCTCGGGCGTCGTCTGCTTCCCCCCGCTGTTCCCGCGAGGCTGTCCAGCCTCGGAGAGATCACGATGATCCGAAATGGTGACACCAACAATCGGTAGACGTCAGACGATCGATAGAGCACCACCGAGTAATCGGGGTCTTCCCATCGAGTGATGGGCGTGCCGGACTCCTCTTCGATTCGCGAGGCGGCCGGTCGGGTTGGGGGTCGCCGGTTTCAATCGCGGTCCGTATATCGTCGAGATCGCATCGATCATGTCGGCATCCGTCATGCCGGCCGTCCGCTCCGGATCGTAATCGACCACCATTTTGGAGAGCTGATCGTTATAGAAGCTGAAGACGATATGACGAACTGGATCCTACGGCGCCGTTGACCTCCTCGAAACGTACGGCGGCTGCCACTACAGTTTCTGCATCAGAGCCGCTGATGGATGGTCTTGTCGTCTGTTGCGACCGCCTTCGTCAATGCCGACACCGACAGTACACTCTCCCCGAAGTAGAAGTCGCGATATCGCGACCGATCCTGACCTTGGAGTGCCTGCGCTGAAACGCCGAGCCCGAGGACAACAATGGTAATCGTCTTGATCATCGGCGGCTTTCCTGTAACTGTCGGTTGACGGAAGGTGACGGATGCCACGCGCTCCGATCGGTGGCCGAAGTGGGCCTGTCGGTGCGCACCCGGGAGAACCAGAGCACTGCTCGAATGCTGGCAGGCTCAGTACAGTCTAACAGAATCCCCTATATATGATCTGGCGGGGACCGCCAAATCCATTAAAGGCGACGAGGCGGGAGTACACTGGCCGGTGCCATCGGTCCGACCGCACAGGCGGAGAAGAGCATGAACAAGTCGTCAGACGTCACACGTCGAACAGCGATTCGCGTCGCGATTGCCGGCGCGGCGGCGGCCGGGACCGGCGCGGCGCGTGCGCCACGCCAGGGAGCCACCGACATGGAACGCGTGCAGGGAATTGGTGGACTCTTCTTCCGCGCCAAGGATCCCAAGAAACTGGCCGGCTGGTACGAGGCCAATCTCGGCGTCAGCAGCGTCCCTGGCAATTACGATACCCGCCGTGGCGGACCAGCGCGGGGACAACGGTCTTCGCACCGTTCAAGGAGGACACGTCGTACTTTGGCGACCGGCGGTTGCAGTGGATGATCAACTTCCGCGTCCGCGACCTCGACAAGATGGTCGCCCAGCTTCGCGAACGGGGCATCGCCGTCGAAGTGCACTCTGAGGTCTACCCGAACGGACGCTTCGCCAGGCTGTCCGATCCCGAAGGCAACCCGATCCAACTCTGGCAACCCGGCGGCAAGGATCCACGCTGAGAGCTCCACGCCCCGAGGCGGCCGCGCCTATTCACACCGAAAATTCTTCGCGTCGTCCGTGCTGCCGGTGCCCTTGTAGTGCGCCGTCGTCGGATAGGCACACGACGGACGCGTGCGGTCGACGATGCCGGCGGTCAGATGCGTGGCTTCGATCGACTGTGGCTTCTTACCTGTTTCGACCCACTGATCGACCGCGGCGACTTTGTCGAAGACGTCGCTGCCGGGACCGGCTTGGCAGTGTCCCATGCCTGGCACCATGAACAGCGCGAGCGAATTCGCCGCCGACAGTCCGACCGTGTTGTGGATGCGCTGGAACATCATCACACTCGTGTCCGGCGAGACCAGCGGATCGGCCCAGCCGTGATACATCAGCAGCTTGCCGCCTCGCTTGAAGAAGCGCGACACATCGGGATCGCCGCCGTACAGCAACCCCTTGTCCGCCGTGACTGCGCGCTCCACATCGTCCGGCACCTTGAGCGTGTGGTAGTCCCAGGCGGGCGTGAAGACGATCTTCCGCATTCCTTCGTGCGATTCGCCGGACGGGGATGGGCCCGCCACGCCGCCCCATCCGAGTTCGGATCCTGGATAGTAGCGGCCCGGATGCAGCACTGATCCGCTCTTCGGATCGCGGATCGGACGCATCATCGCGTTCGCGGTCTCGACCTGATCCTTCGTCAGGCAATCAGCTCGATCCGCTCCGCTGCAAATCAATGTCGACCAGTCGAAGGCACATTTCGTCGGATCCTCGATGACGCCGTCCTTCACACCGTCCAGGGCATCGCATTTATCCAGGACCGCGTTGTGGATCATCGGGTACTTGCTCGGCGGAATCACCGCCGCTGGCGTGCGATTGACGTAGGTGTTCAGCCACACGCGCGCGGCGTAGAGTCGCATCTGGTCCCACGATGGATCGCCCGCGACGACGCCGTCGAAATCCTCAGGATATCGCTGCGCTTCGATCAGCGCTTGGCGTCCGCCGGTCGAGCACGAGTTGAAATACGCGCGCATGGGGTGCGCATCGTAGTGCGCGGTGACGACCGTTTTTGCGGTGACGGTCATCTCGTGGATCGCTCGATATCCGAAGTCCACGAGTTTCTCGGGATGACCGGAGACGAAATCGGCGTTGCCGCCGACGTGGCCGGTGTCTGTCCCCACCGCCGCATATCCCGCTTTCACCGATGCCGCCAGCGCCGGATAGGGAATCACGCCGCCCAAGCCGCCATTGCCGGACGACTGCAGCTTGTGACTCCACCCGACCTTCGGCAGCCAGACTTCAACGCGGATGTCGGAATCACTGGAGGGAGTCAGCTGCAGCGTCACGCGACAGAATGCCGGGAACCGTTGTGAACGCCGCGGCGGCATTGGCGTTGGGCGTGTTCGGAGGCGTGAAGGCGCCGGCTTTTACCGATTCAGCCGACAGCACGCGACCGTTCGTCACCTTCATCTGCGCGAGCGACTCGCACGCAACCGGCGCCGGCGCTGCTGCGTTCAACGTTCCGAGTGTCACCGCACCGAGCAGGGCCATCGCAGCGGCTGTTTTCATGCGTGGAAGTCTACGTGTTCTGACGTCTAGAGACTGCAATTCGTCATCCGGACAGACGTGTGATTGGCATTGGGCGAACTTCTGGACGGTCGAGGGATTTGCGACCGGGGACATGCGTGAGCCCGTCGATGTTCAGTTCACCTACGAGGACCTGCGGAGCGTTGCTGAGCTGTCGAACGAAAACGGCGCGTTTATTCTGAGAATCATCAAAGAGGCCTCGAATCCTGAGTCGGTGAAGGAGACCGAGCGCCTCTTCGGGCAAGCAATCGAAACGAAGGGCCGGCCGGAGCCGATGAACGTCAACTTCCAGATAAGCAAGTTAGATGAACGCCTGCTCAGATTGGGCGTCCTGAGAGCGGCCTACCTCGCTGGCATCGCTGTCGCCGAGTATCGATGGATTCCCGTTTGGGATCCGATCAGGCGGCAGATACTTGGACTCGAACATCCGCGACACGAGCCTGTCACGGCGCGTTCGCTACGAACAGGAGCATTCTCGCGACCGACGCGCGCTGGGAATGATCGAGACACCTGTTGACATGCGTAGCTTCTACATCGGCTTCGGTCGATGGACAGTCTTCCTGCCGTGGGAGCGTGAAATTGAAATCGGCGTCCGAATGCCCTCGACGCGGAACCTGCCACTGTCGAGCGAATGGTCGTTGGCACCAGCTTGCGATCAGCGATCGTTGGGATTGCAGCAGGGTTCGGGTTGTCAAACGCCCTGGGCGTTTTGGAGCGCCGGCAGGGCGGCGGTCCCTGTCTCCACAGCGATCGCGCGCGGAATCAGCAGTTGGCCGACAACGATGCTTAGAACAGCTGTCGTCGTGGTCGTCCGGCGCATGTCCAGTCCTCCCGCCGCGCGCGCGAATGCCACGCGGCGAGTCCCCACGCGACGAAACACGCGGCAATCGTGCCGGCTAGCAGGAACCAGAAAACCGACGGCAGGCCGAGCGACACGATGAGGACGCTGCCGACGACGAAGATCAGCCCGCCGACGTTGCCGGCAACGTCTGTCGACGAGAAGTTGATTTGCGGCGAGCGCCAGGGCGCGTCGGGCGGCATCGCAATCTCAGAGGGATGTCGCTCGTACCAAGCGTGGATCAGGAACGCGATCAGCGCCCCTGCAGCGGTCACGAACGCCGTCCAGGCGCCGAGCGTCATCACCGTGAGGGTGACGACGGCCGATCCGACGGCGACACGCCCGGCCGCGATGTTGGGCAGATCATCGGACCATGACGCGAACGGTGCGACGAGGATCAGCATCCAGAATGCGGAGTAGCCACGGCATCGCGCGCGGAGACGTTTCACGTGGTCTGGTCCTGCCGCGGCGACTTCGGATTGGAGATCGGCGATCGTTGGACGAACGACGGTCGCGATGAAACGCTCGTTGAAGAGCAACGGCGCGATCTTCAGCAGCCTCGTCCCCGGCGTCACGGCTTCACCTCCCACGCCACTGCGCGTGTGAACGTCGTCCATGCCCGAAGCATTCGCTCGCCCAGCGCCGTCGGATGATAGATCCGCCGTGGTAATCCAATGGCGGCCGGATTGGGCGTCTCCTGCTCCGACTCGATTAGGCCTTTGGACTCCATGCGCCCGAGCGTCACATAGACGGTCCCTCGCTTGAGGGCGCCGTCGGACCGTTCGACGAGCTGCAACCCGTACATCGATCCTTCCGAGACGAGCAGCTCGAGAATGAGCAGTTCTTTCTTCGGCAGCATGATATGATCTTACACAAAATAAGACCGATGTCTACACGAGAATCCTGCTACAATGCTCGCGGCGGCCGAGTGCTGATGAGGTATCTCAGGGTAGCGGCGATCACGATCCTGTGTCTGTTCGCCTCCATTCGCGTCTCGGTTCAGGGTTTCCCGTCCGAGCCCGACATGACGATTGACGCGTCGACGCGCGACGCCGTGATCGACGGCGTGCTCAAAGAACTCACGGACTACTACGTCTTCCCGGACACGGCGGCCAGGATGACGCAGTCCATTTGGCAACGCCGACAACGCCGCGAATACGACGCCATCACCAGTGGCCGGACGCTCGCCGAGGTGTTGACCGCGCATCTGCGAGAGCGGAGCGGCGACCGCCACCTCGCGGTCCGCTACAGCGCCACCGTGTTGCCGCAGTTTCCATTTCCCTCGCCCCCACCTCCACCCGAGGCGCTCGAGGATGCGCGTCGACAGCATTACGGGTTCGCGAAGGTCGATCGCCTCGCGGGGAACATTGGGTATCTCGATCTCCGGGCGTTCGCGCCTGCCCGGCTGATGGGCGACACCGCCGCGGCCGCGATGACGTCGCTCGCCGACAGCGCTGCGGTAATTCTCGACCTGCGCCAGAACGGAGGCGGAGGCCCCGACGGCGTCGCCCTGATTGCGAGCTACCTGTTCGACCATCCCGTTCGGCTGGACGATATCTACGATCGGCCGTCGAATGAGACGCGTCAGTACTGGACCCTGGAGTCCGTGCCCGGAAAGCGGCTGACGCGCAAGGACGTCTACGTGCTGACGAGCGGCCGCACCTTCTCCGCCGCCGAAGACTTTACCTATGCGCTCAAGAATCTCAAGC
This sequence comes from Acidobacteriota bacterium, assembly GCA_003222395.1. Taxonomy (GTDB): domain Bacteria; phylum Acidobacteriota; class Vicinamibacteria; order Vicinamibacterales; family CAVVIG01; genus Gp6-AA45. The sequence continues at coordinate 14,887 of QHWB01000035.1, read as the reverse complement.
GGGTGACGGTCGTAGGCGAAGTCACCGGTGGAGGCGCCCACCTTGCCCGACGTCGGCGCGTGAACGACCACTTCGTTGTGATCGTTCCGGTTGGACGCCCGATTAGTCCCGTGACGCACACCGACTGGGAAGGAACGGGCGTTCAGCCGGATATCAAAGTGTCGGCGGCCCAGGCGCTCGACACTGCGCACCTGAAAGCCCTTGAAAAGATCGCCCCGGCGGCTTCGGGCCCGATGAAGACGGAAGTTTTTGTGGAAATCGAGCGGCTGCGAAAGGAACTCAAAATCAACACGCCTCGCTGATCTCACCAACCGGAGACTTGCGACGCGTGAGCCGTCGCAATTCTCGCAGCGATCGTGGCGATTGTATTTGCGCGCACACGGTATGACAAGTTTGTTTCGCCGCCGCGTTCAAGCATCACCGACCGTGCCTGCTCGATAACGGAAAGTTCCCATTCTCTTCTGTCGAAGGTCGAAGACCCTCACGCGCAGGCCGCTCGCCAGATCCTTGAGAACTCGGGGTTTCCTATGGGCTGAACGGCTAAACACAAGTCTCCAGCTCTTGAGCGAATGACGCGATCGACTGATGGCCGAGCCCCGCGCGCAAGCGAGCGAAGCGAACATGTGTACCAGGCACGTTCGTTCTTCATTTGCTGCCGGTCAAATAGCTCGGGCGTTCGACGTCTGCTACGAGGTTTTCCTGAACCAGAGGCCATGCGAGGGAGTCACACGTTCGCGCGCGCTCGAAGCGTGGGCATGTCCAACGTGGCGAAATAGGCGCGCATACAAAGTGGGTGGCGCGTAAACAGTTGGCGACTTGCGGTACTGACTCGTCATCAGACATCGGTCCTTCATTGGGTTACGCGCTTCACAAGTGCGTCAAGCGCGACGTCGCGTGGGACTGTCCCGTCCAAGTACGGTTTCCAGGCGTCGATGAGGGGTTGCTTCAAACGCGATGCTGGAACTGTCGCACCGGAGAGGTTCTTGTCCCAAATGCCGAGACGATCGGCCATGCTTTGATATTTCGCCGACACGCGCCGAACGGCTTCCCCGGCACTAAAAAAGATGAGCGCGTGCGTCAAATCGCGCGGGATGGTTACGTTCATCGGCTTCGCGTGCGCATTCAACGCCGCAAACGTCTGCGGGTCCCACTGGTGCGCCGCTTCGTGGAACACCGCTTCCAATCCTGACAAGCCGCTCGAATTCGGGTCGGCGCTTCCAATGACGATGACGCCGCCGTTGACCATCGAATACGCTCCGCCGAAATTCGCGTAACCGCACACATGCAGCAGCCGGCCTTCCTGCGGCCATTCCACGGCAAAGGCGCGTGTTACGAAATCGCGAATCGCGGGACCATGTTGTGTCAGCAGCGGTTCCATCTGCGCGCGCCACGCCCGATTGCGGTCGCGATGTGCGGGCCACCACGCCTTGCGATAAATCGGAGCCGCTTGCTCGAGGACGGCACCAACCGACGGGTCGATTTGTGCGCTCGCAAGCGTCGGCGCATCGCCGACGTGCGCCAACGCGCGGACGATCGCTTCGCCGGGCCCGGCGTTCGGAAGCGATCGACTCCACTCGGTGCCGTAACGCTTGATGATCTCACTCCACACGCGGCGCTGGTCCTCGCCGACGCGGGGAAGACCTTGCTTCATGTCGACGCGCGCGGGCGCCAGCGCGGGGGTCTCGGCGTCCGGTAGCTTTGCGTCGATGACACCGAGCGCATGAAGAAAGTGATGCAGGTTCAACCAGAAGTCATCCGTTTGAAAGGTGAAGATCGCCGACGCCGGCTGCGTCGCCGTTCGTTGCACCAGTGCGGCGAGCGCCTCGTCACGAGTGCCGCCTCCATTTAGGTACGGCAGCCACGTTGCGTCGAGCGCGCCCTTCAGTCCCTCCATGCCGCGTGACCACGCACCGGTTGCATCCGCCAGCGGAACGTACTCAGGCGGCGCGACGTGGCGGACCGCCTCGGCAGCCGTAAAGAAAACAAGCGCGTGCGACAGGTTCCGCGGCAGCCGCTTGGCGATCGCGCGTGCGTCCGCGTTCAGGATTGCATCGACCGCGTCATCCCACTGATGGATGCTCTCGTGAAACACGGTTTCGAGCCCGGACCAACCTGTCGTCCCCGCACGTGCGTTCGACGAGACGACGAGCAGGCTGCCGTCTGTCGAGTACGCGCCGCCCCACGCCGCGTACATGACGATATGGACTGGATAGCCCTGCGGCGGCCACGGCAGTCGGTATGCGCGGACGATGAAGTCCAGCACCGCCGCACCGTGGGCGGCGACCAGTTGCTCAGTGGTGGCCATCCACGCGTGGTTGGTTGCGCGATGCGTTGGCCACCACGCTTTGCGATAAATCGGCGCCGCGCGCTCGAGGATGGTCCGCACTGAGTCGTCGACGACGACATTCAGCGTCGACGAGCCACCGGCACCAGCAAGTCGTCCTTCGAGCAACGCGAGATTCGTGTCGCGCGTCGAGTCCTGCCGGCTGAGTCCTCGCGCGTATCCAGTAATCGCGTCATTCCATGCATTGCGCTCGGCCGGGGTCAGCGATTCGATCCCGCGATCCGAATCGGACGGCGCGTCGGCAACCGGCTCACGCATCGCGTCGGCGGTCCGGTTCTGCGCGCGCCCGAGGACATACAAGAATTTGTGCAGGTTCAGCCAGAACTCGTCGGGCCGGAACTCGAAGAGCGCAGTCGATTGGCCAGCGAGCGCAAGTGTCAACGCGGTGGCAAGGAACGGCATCTTGGTCGTCATATTACGTCCGAGTTGCGTCGTGCGAACAGCGCATTGGGTACCCGCAAAGCCGATGTGTTTACCGCTCAGTTAGACAGTTGGCGCCGTGAAGCTCGCTTGGCGTGATCCTGGAGGGCAATTGGTGGGCAACCAGATCGCGTCTATCGCCGTATCGGCTGACACGCAGGTGGTGATTGCGACGCCGCGAAACTCACGAGCGGGTCGTCGTGTGACCCATGCCCGAGCATGTCAGTCGTGGGCACATCGAACAAATCCGCCGGAGGCTCGTCGCGTCCGATGTTCGTGACCTCGTAATCGACCGAGGCGATCGCGTCCGAACGGTGGCTCGCGGTGACGATGCCCAGATCGGGCAACATCCGCGCATTGACGACGCGAAGCCGATCATCGGCGGACACGTCCGCAACGATCGGCGGGGTATTTTCGAAGCAGACCCTGCCGACGGGAATCGCGACGCGCCCCTCGCCGTTGAAACAGCAGTGCGGCGAAAGTGTAACCCGGACCGATTCGCGAGGGCTTCGCGGGCCAACGCTTCAGCCATCACTCCCTGACACATCGCAGTTCCGTATCTTGGTAACAATAGGATTGGCCAGTGTTGACGTTCAGATTGTCTGTCGTCCACTGTTTGCTGTCCGGCATCCGTCTGGAAGAATGGACCGTGTCGGACACGATGGCCTGGATCGCCGCTTCCGATGCGACATCCTGCGCGAACGACCCGGCAGCCGGCCCAGCCGCTACAACCATCAGAGCGACGGAAATCGATCGAAGCATGTGAGTTCGTCCTGTTTGATGTTCCGCAGCCGAGGGCCTCGCGTCAGGGACCTCTGTTCGTTCGCGGGTGAAGTAATCCTGCGGTGTTTCCGCACGGATCCCAATTCGCGGCTCCGCAGCTGGCCGCCGCGCCCGCGGCTTCCTTCAAGTCTCGGGGCTTCTTGACATCGTTTACACACTATGTATGACGTCGTGTGTGACCACGCGCGACGACTACAAGCGCGCTCTCGATTCGGCCTGCCGTGAGTACGAAGCCCTCACTAAACAGCGCGCGGACCTCGACGCCCGCATCGCACAGCTTGCGCAGTCGATCGGCAATCTCATGCGGTTGTGCGGATACGTCCCCACAGTGCCGTTAGGACTCACCGACGCCTGCCGGATGGTGCTCAAGGCTGCCGGTCATCCTTTGACGGCGCTCGAAGTGCGGGCCCAGTTCGGAGCGATGGGCATCGACCTGTCGAAGTACGCCAACGACCTTGCCGCTATCCACACGATCCTCAAGCGCCTCAATGCATCTGGCGAGGCGACGTTCGTGCCGCGCGGCTGGGATAAACCCGGTTACCGGTGGGACGCACCGATCTTGCCGCCTCCGACGTCGATGCGCGTGTCGGTCACTAACAAGCCAGCCACGCCACGGAGGAAGAAGAAATGACAGACCTCAGCCTGCAACGGCAGTACTTCTCCGAAGAGATCCGAATATGCGCCAACGTGCGGACGGCAGCGCTCGACGCGCTCGCCATCATCCCGCGAGAACAGTTTCTGCCGCCGGGTCCGTGGATCATCCGTGGCGAAGGTGATGCCGGCGGTAGTGGACGTGCAACCCCGGACGCCGACCCGCGGCACGTGTATCACAACATCTCGGTGGCCATCGATCCGGATCGCCAGTTGTTCAACGGCGGACCGGTGGCGGTCGCTCCCTCAATCGACGCGCTTGAGCTCAAAGCCGGCCATCGCGTCCTTCACATCGGCTGCGGTCTGGGCTACTACACGGCCCTCATGGCCCACATCGTCGGACCCACGGGTCGCGTGTTCGCTCTCGAAGTTGACGAGGCGCTCGCCAAGAAGGCGAAGAGCAACCTGGCGGCGTTCGGATGGGCGGAGGTTCGGCACGGCAACGGCACCGAGCCTTTGCGCGAGCGCTTCGACGCCATCTTTATGCACGCGGGCGTCACGCATCCGCTCGACGCGTGGCTCGATGCGCTCACGGCTGACGGCCGCTTGGTGTTGCCGATCACGGCGTCGATGCCGCAGATGGAACGGATCAGCAAGGGGTTCATGTTTGTGATCACAAAGAACGGAGCCGAAGCGTTCGACGCGCGGCCGCTCAACCTCCTGGCCATCTTCACTGCCATTGGGCTCCGCGACGATGCACTCAATTCGGCGATCGGCGCGGCGCTGATGAAGGGACCGTTGGCACCTGTGAACCGTCTGCGCCGCGATTCGCACGAGCCGGGACCGGCATGCTGGCTGCACGGCCCAACGTTCTGTCTCGGGATGTGAATGCTGCACGCATCGTCGTCCTTGGCAACTGAAGATCACATGTCCGCGTGCGCGCATCGGTGTGGCTGGCCCGATTGGCGCCAACGTTGGACGAGCGGAAGGGGCCGCGCGATCCAGATTGAACTGCTTCGATGTGGCAGTCGTCTCACCACCGGTGTTGGGGTGCTCAGACATCAGGAGGACTCATGCGCAGTTGGTTTTTAGCGGCGCTTGCGATCATGGCCGTGACGGTCTCGGCAAAGGAGGGCCCGACGTCGGGCTCGCTCGAGCGGCCATTTTCCGCGAATGGATCCGTGAAAATGGACCTCGTAGCCGGCGACTACCGCATCAGTGGCGCCCCGCAGGACCGCGTCCGCATCGACTGGAGCGTACGCGATCCTGAATCTCTGGCAAAGGTTCAGGCGCGTGCGGACGTGCACGACCGCCAACTGAGCATCACCACGAACGGTCCGAGCAACAACAATCTGCGCTTCAGCATCGAGGTGCCGACGCAATCGGATCTCTACGTACGGCTCAGCGCCGGCGACCTCACAATCGAAGGCGTGCGCGGTAACAAGGACGTCGAGCTGCGCGCCGGCGATCTGCGCATCGATGTCGGGCGGGCCGAAGATTACAAGAAGGTCGATGCATCGCTGTGGGCCGGCGATCTCAAGGCGTCAGCGTTTCAGATCTTCAAGGAAGGCCTGTTCCGGTCGTTCGAGTGGACCGGTAAAGGGCCCTATCGCCTGCACGCACATTTGCTGGCTGGCGATCTCTACCTCTATTCGAAATCCGAGTCTCGCTAACGGTCTCGAGCACGCTCTCGCTAAACGCCGATGCTCACGAGTCCATAGGATCCACGCCGTCCGCGACGACCGGTCTACCGCGTGGTGACTTTCGAGTACCCGGGGTTGATCGGCTTGCCCATTCCGAGATAGCGGACCCGGTAGTAGCGCTGTCCGTCGTTGACTTCGCCGACATAGAGGTTCCCCTTCGAGTCGGGCTGCGACGCGAGGCTGTGCAGGTGGAAGAACTCGCGTGCGTTGTGTCCGCCATGCCCGCCGATGGAATCGAGCAGAGCCAACGTTCGCCGATCGAGAATGTGAATCGCCTTGTTCGAGCCGTCCGCAACATAGAGGTACTGTTGCGCCGGATCCCGCGACAGCGCGAATGCGTGGACCGTGCCCTCGTTCTGCAGCGTATTCCTATTGACGAAGACCTCGCGCACGAACGTGCCGTCGAGTCTGAATGCCTGCAAGCGGTTGTTGCTCCGATCGGCGACGTACACAGTGTCGTCGTTCGCGACGACGACCGAATGGACAGGCGTGCTGAACGACTGCGCCGGCGGTCCTTGAATCAGCTGTGCGCGAGGCGGAAACAGAAACGCATCATCCGGTTTCTTGCCGTACGCACCCCAATGCCGCTTGTAGGCGCCGGTGTCGGCATCGAACACGATGACGCGCCGGTTCGTGTAGCCGTCGGCCACGAACACTTCGTTGGTCTTCGGGTACACGAATATCCCCGCCGGCCCGTTCAGGTTCGCGGTGTCGTTGCTGCCTGTGCTCTGGTTCTTCCTGCCAAGTTGCATCAGAAACTTGCCGTCGGTCGAGAACTTCAGCGCAATGTGATCGCCCTTGCCGTTGCCGGCCACCCAGACATTGTTCTTGTAGTCCACGGTGATGCCATGCTCGGTCGCGGGCCACTCGTATTCCTGACCGGGGCCGCCCCACGCCTTCACAAGCCGCCCGTTTTGATCGAACTCCAGAATCGGCGGCGCGGGAACGCAGCACAGCGCGGCCGGCGGATTCAATGCCGCCGATCGCTCTCCTTCAGCAACGGTGGCGGGACGATGAAGAATCCAGACGTGATCCTGGTTGTCGACGCTGATGCCGCTGACTTGTCCGGTCGTCCACCTGTTTGGCAGGTTCTGAAAGAACAGGGGATCGATCTCGAAATTCGGAACGCTCGTCGCCTCCTGCGCCGTCGTGACGCGTTCGAGGATGACGAGCGTTGCGCCGGTCAGCACCAGCAGGATCAGAGCGCCCGAGATCTGGAAGATCTTCCTCAGCATGGCGTTCACCGCGCCACTATTCTCCGCAGGTCAGTTCAAGTCAAGGCATCGGGCGGCGGGGCATGCACTGAACCTCAGGGCCGGATCGCGTCACGGTCACGCGACCTTCTGTTTGCTTTCCTGGCAGAACATGAGCAGGTCGCGGTAGACCAGATCCGGATGTGTCGCAGTGAGACCGTGCGGAAGATCGTGGTCCTATCCTTCACCGTGATCGTGCTCATATGCGCGTCTCCTGCTGATGTGATTGCAAGGCGGGAGCGGTCCGCCCGACTTCGCCGTCGACGAGTACTCGAAACGTCTCGAGCGGCTCTCTTGCCGGGCCGCGCAGCACGGCGCCGGTGCACACGTCGAACTGCGCGTCGTGATACGGGCACGTCACCGTCGATCCGTCGAGCGTGCCCTCGCTCAGTGGGCCCTGCCTGTGCGTACACGTGTTCTGCGTCGCACAGAAACGTCCACCGACATTGAACACCACGACATCGCCGACCAGCAGGGCCGATCCAGGAGGAACCTCGATGATGCGGAACTCGTGCTCCTTGAACGCCGCTGGTTGAATCGGAGCGCCAGCATTCTCTACGCGCTGAGGATTCGTCTGCGGCGTCTCGGCGATCGAGCGTCGGAGCCACTCTTCGAACAGGATCGCACCGAGTCGTGCGTCATCTCCGGCCACGAGCGTGCGCTCGCTCAGTTCGGCGCCGAAGTAAAGCGCGTGTGGGTCGGTGACGACTTCGCGCGGATCGTTGCGGGCGCTCAGGCTTCGTCGGATGAGGGCGTCGAGATGGAACGATTCGGGCCCGGCGACTTCAACGGTGCCATTGAGCGGCGGCCCCCCCGCGATGCTCGCGACCGCACTGGCGACATCGTCCGCGGCGATCGGCTGGATGAGCGCCGGCGAGACGCGAACGACATTGCCGTGCGTGGCAGCGTCAGCAATGTTCGCGACGAACTCGAAGAACTGTGTGGGCTGGATGATCGAGTACGGGATCGACGATTCCTTGATCAGCTTCTCCTGCGCGAGCTTGGCGCGGAAGTAGGCGTTCTTCAAGAAACGTCCGCTTCCTACGACCGACAACGCCACATGATGTCCGACGCCTGCGGCGGCTCCATGGGTGAGCAGGTTGTGCGTTGACGTCTCGAAGAACTTCATCACCGCGGCGTCCTGGAAGGAGGGAGAGTTCGACACATCGACAACCACCGCCGCACCTCGCAGCGCTTCAGTCAAGCCCTCGCCTGTAACGGCGTCGACGCCCGAGCGACGCGACGCCGCCACGACCTCGTGGCCGTAGGCGCTGAGCGTTGCGACGAGCTTTGACCCGAGGATCCCGCTGCCGCCGACAACCACGATCTTCATGTCGCACCTTTCGTCACCGACGCCGACGCGCACGGACGAGACGGCCATCTCGAAGGGCGTAATCATTTGGCATGAGGCCGCAGATTATAGCGAATGAACGTCATACGAAATTTAGCGCGAAGGCTTTAAGCGAGCGGCCCGTCGGTGCGCGCAAGCTGTGCCGTGCAAAACGATTCAGCGATCGCGAGCAACCGGTGTCTAATCAGATCGTTCGCCTGGAGGTCGCCTGATGGGAATGGCTGGCGCGCTCGCTCTTACGCTGATGTTCTCTCAGGCTCCGCAAGCGCCCGCGTCGGCCTCCGCGTTCCGCATCTCGGGCATCGTCGTCGACGAAAATGGGCAGCCCGTCAGCGGCGCGATGGTGATGCTGATGGGCGATCCGAGATCAGCTCCGATGTTCGGTCCGAGCGGCGGCGGACAGTCGCAGGCCGATGGCCGATTCGTCATCGGCGGCGTCACGGCTGGAACGTACCGGCTTTCCGCCTCGATTTCCATCATGATGGGCCGCGGCGGCAGCGGCGGCGGCTCGTGGGTCAGCATTCAGGGCGGCGCGGGATCGACGACCGTCGTGTCGACGGGCGGCGTGTCGAGAGGGGTCGTCGGCGGCACGGACCAACCGGTGGAAGTGACCGTGACTGACGCCGATGTGGGCGGTATCCGCGTGGTAGCTCGCCGGCCCGTCCAACAATAACTACGGCCATCTCGAACTCGTACGGACGGAGCGCGAGGCTTTGCATCTCGGCTCGCGTGACAACGAGAGCGAGCTACGGTGGACGCGCCGAAGCGCCTCCGGCGCGAAGGCGGGTAGCCGAGCGGACGGTACACCGAATGGAGCGCGAGGCGTTAGCCGAGCGGGCGACGCTCGCTTGAAGGTTCGCGCTCCGCCGTATCTTGTTCTCAGGGCGCGACTGGCCTCCTGCCGTCAACCGACACCTCACGATTGGCCGCAACAGCCACTCGTCTCCTGGAGGCTGATATCGCGCGCGATGTCGCGCGCGAAGCGCTCGTTGTGCTCAAGGATCATTTCACGGATGCTCGCGCCGCCGGGCCGCAAATGGCTGGTCGTGCGGCGGGTGTCCTGATGCCAGCGGACGAAGTCACGCAATCGTGCGCCGCGCTTGCGTCGGATCTGCTGCGTACACTCGAAGCTCGAGCCTGACCTGAACCAGATCGCGATGTTCTGGACCGGTAATACGCCGCCAGCGGATGCGGGGCTTCCCGCCAACCGTATCGGGCGTCAGTTGGATGTGTTCGTCCGTCCAAAGTCCGGCTGATTATCGCCGGCCCTGTTGACGCTCAGTGAGCCTCACGCGTGAACACGCGATGGCACGGCTGACTGTCGTACCGTGAGGCTCGCGATTGCGCCTAACGCGGCAAGGCCTACTGCAATCTCCGCATGCCTGGTCGTCCACATCGACGTCACGCCGAGCAGTGCATCCAGCGAATACTGTCCCGAACCGGTGAAGGCGAGGGCCGCGGCACCGGCCGCATAGAGCAGCGGCACATGAATATACTTGCTGTCAAATATCATCAGGCCGGTGCGGCGATTCGATCCCGGTTCCCAGCTATGACGCAACGAAGAACTGATCCGTCGGCCATCCACACCTGGCTCGTGCCCTCTCGCGTCATGCGACGCGCAGTATCGAGGCGCTCGACGTGTGCCTTTCGGACTTCGCCATTCTCGAAGCGCTGCTGCACAAGGGCCCGCAGCCCGTCCGCGAACTGGCCCGCCGGATCGATCTCACCAGCGGGTCGATGACCACCGCGATCGACCGGCTCGAGACCCGGCACCTGGTGACGCGGGCCGATCACGCTATTGACCGACGAGCATGGGTGATTCATCTGACGCCGAAAGGCGAGGCGCTGATTACGAAGGTGTTCGGCGGACATGTGGACGCGATGGAGCGGGCGATGCGCGGACTCTCGAAGACGGCACGCGCGACGCTGACGGATCTGCTCAAACGGCTCGGCACGACGGCCGAGGAACAACTGGACGCAGGGGGTGAAGTGAAAGACGCCAAAAGGATTCGTGTCGGCATCATCGGCGCCAATCCGGATCGCGGATGGGCGGCGCAGGCGCATATTCCTGCATTGAAATCGCTATTGCATGATTTTGAGATCACGGCGCTGTCCACCAGCCGCCGCGAGTCGGCCGACGCCGCCGGTAAGAGCTTTGGTGTGCGTTTGGCCTTCGACAATCACCACGACCTCGTGAACAGCGACGCCGTCGACGTTGTCGCCGTCACCGTGAACGTGCCCTATCACCTCGAACTGACAATGGCAGCGCTCGAGGCGGGCAAGGCCGTGTACTGCGAATGGCCGCTTGGCAACGGCCTGAATGAGGCGGAGACCTTGGCCGCATTGGCGAAGAAGAAGGGGGTCCTCGCCGTGGCGGGACTGCAGGCCCGCTCGGCGCCGTCGGTGGCGTACGTCCGTGACCTGATCACGCAGGGCTATGTCGGTGAGGTGCTCTCCACCACGTTGATCGGTTCGGGAATGGGTTGGGGACCAACGGTGGAACCGTACAACGAATACCTCAACGACAAGAAAAACGGCGCGACGATGCTGTCGATCGCGGTCGGCCACGCGGCCGACGCACTGTGTTACTGCCTGGGGGAGGTCCGGGAGCTCTCGGCCACGATGGCCATACGCCGAAAGTCCTTCAGCCTCGCGGGAACGGACGAACGCAAGCCTATGACCACGGAGGACCAGGTCGGCGTCAGCGGACTGCTCGAGAGCGGAGCCGCGTTCTCGATCCATTATCGGGGCGGCGTTTCGCGCGGCACGAATCTGCTCTGGGAGATCAACGGCACCGAGGGCGATCTGCAGCTCACCGCCGCCGGCGGCCAGGCCCAGATTTTCGAGATAACCGTACACGGTGGCAAGGGCGCGCAATTCTCGCTCGAGGTCCTACCCGTCGCAGAACAGTATCAGTGGTCGCCGCCGCAAGGCCCTTCGACCAACGTCGCCCTGGCGTATGCGCGTTTCGCTCGCGACTATCGCGAGGGAACGCATCTCTGTCCCACGTTCGACGACGCGGTGAAGCGCCATCGGATGCTGAACGCGATCGAGACGGCTGCGGCAACCGGTCAACGTCAAACGCTCCGTTGATCCGCGAGCGCCCGAAGAAGCCCGCCCGTGTCGGCGATCGAGCTGAACGAGCTCGTCCACTGATGCGGCGGATACTCGCGAGTAAAACGGCACAAATTGTTGACGCCGTCGGAGATCCACTCGCATGATGGCAACATGACGCGGCCCTCTGCCGTTGTCGGCCATAGGATGCAAATCGCGCTTCTCGGGTTGGCGTGGTTCGTGTTCGTGCTGGCTGTGTACTGCCCGGATCTCGGCCGCGGTTTCGTGAAGGACGATTTCACGTGGATCCGCGCAGCAAAGAACGCGCTCGCGCAACCTTCGCGAATCCTCGTTCCATCGGAGCCAGGATTCTACCGACCACTCATCACGACCTCGTTCTTGCTCGACTACCGGATTCATCGATGGCGGCCGCGTGGGTACGGCTGGACGAATCTCGGATTGTACGTGGCGTGTACATTCGCAGTGGCCGCGTTGGCATCGGCCATCGGACTGCCGATCACTGCAGCGATCATCGCAGCGTTTCTCTGGGCGGTGAATCCGCATGGCATCAATATGGGCGTCTTATGGTTGAGTGGTCGGACCAGCCTGTGCTTGACCCTCTTCTCAATCGGCGCCGCCTGGGCCTTCGCTCAACACAAGTTCGTTTGGGGAGCCGTGTTTATCGGGTGCGCACTCGGATCGAAAGAAGAAGCTGTCGCACTGCCGTTCGTATTGCTCGTGTGGCATTGGCTACTCGAGGATCGCCGTCGCGTTTCAGTCACGGCGCTTCTCTGCGCGGTGCTGCCGCTGGCCGTTTATGGCGTCCTCAGGGCACGAACTGCAGCGTTTACTCTTACCACCGCGCCAAGTTTCTATCGATTGACAGCGGATCCAGCTCTTCTCCTTCGCAATATCGGTGAATACCTTGACCGCTCGACGACACTCGTCGCTTTCGCGACACTCCTCGTCGCGGGGATTACCCAAACCAGGTGTACCGCAGATGCGACGACCAAGAGAGTTGCGCTCCTAGCCAGCTCCTGGTGGGTAGGCATGCTTGCGATCACCATTTGGTTGCCCGTTCGATCGAGTCTGTACGCGGTCGGTCCGAGTGTAGGATCGGCGCTGCTCGGCGCCGCACTCATCGATCGCCTCCGCAGTTGCACGACCGTCACGCGTCGAGTGCTTGTCGAGCCAGTCCTCGCGGCGCTCGTGGTCGCCGCAATACCGATCTATCAAATGCGAGATGCACCGTGGGTCGAGGGCGCACGTGTGTCGCAGCGGACGCTCACAAAAGTCCGTGAGGACTCACCCCACCTTCCGCATGCGGGCATGATTGTGCTGACGGACCAGGAAGGCGAAACGGTATCGAATTTTCGGAACGCTTTCGGCGACTTGTCGACGGAGGCACTCCAGACGGTGTTCGACCGCAAATGGGACGTTGTGATTCTTGACGATCCTGACGCAGCGCCGCAAAACGTCATCGCGCACTATCGGCTGCAGAGTGGGCGAATTGTCGAACTCAACCGAGGCATGTAACGAGGTACAACCACAAATCACGATGCGGACCGTCTGACCTGATTTCTCACTAGGCACGTCAACTGCACGCGGGCGCGCTAAACGCCTGGGGCGATACCGGGCCGTCAGACCTTGTGCTCCGTTGCCAGACAGTGGTAACTCCGCAGTACGACGACCACGCTTGCAGGACCGCTGAATCACGGCGGCCAACCGAGGGAACTAAGGCTCGCGCCAGATACTTCTCGGTTCATGGCTCGCTCGCCATTTTGACGGCGATCTTGGGTGGTCGTACAGGGGTGGAGTTCATTCAGTACGTGTTGAACAGCGGTGAGGTGAAGCGGTATGAGGTCGAGAGCGCCGCGTTATGGTTCGTCCTCTTTGCCGCCACGTCGTTGTTTCTCAATGCTGCGCGGCCCGACACACACCGCGTGGACACCCCGCGCGTTCCAATCTGGTCGTGGTTGCTGTGGTGCGCTGCGACGTTTGCGCTGTTCTCGCCAGCGCTCACGATCGGATTCCTGTCAGATGATTTTGTCCTCGCCGACCGCGCCGGTCACTTCGATTTCGGATTCGTCAACCCTGACTTCTTCCGACCAGTGCCGCTTGCCCTCTGGGCGGTGGCCTTGTCGACAGGCCTTGCGGCGTTGGTGCTGCATGCCGCGAACCTGCTCCTCCATGCGACGAACGCGTTTCTCGCAATGCGGTGGTCATCGCCGCTCCTTCGCAACCGAGTTGCTGGGATGCTCGTCGGCACGACCGTATTGACGATGCCCGCGGCTGTCGAGCCGGTCGTCTGGTGCTCGGGAATATTTGACGTGATGGTCACAACGTTCGTATTACTCAGTCTGCTCGCGGCCCGGCGCTACGAAACGGAGGGGGTGAAGCCCAGGATTACGCTCTTCACCTGGATCGTTGCGGCGCTCCTGACGAAAGAGACCGCCGTTGTCGCTCCGCTTCTTATTCTCCTGGACGCGTGGTCACGACAGGTGCAAACCAGGCGCCTGTACAAGGATCTCTCGCTGTTGCTCGTCGCAACGACCGTGATCGGTGTCCTTCGTTTGTTCCGCGCGTCTGAGGCGGTGCGACAGCCGATCACAAAATACATGGTCCAGCGTTGGGCGTTCGGGACGATTGGCGGACTCGCCGTGCCGTGGCACGTCGCATTCATTCGGCAGTATGCCGTAATCAGTGCTTTGGTCGTCGTCGCGCTGCTGGGGCTGATCACATGCTTGTCTGCCGCCACGGTCGATTCTCACGCAAGGCGCGTTGCGATCAGCACAGCAACGTGGCCGTTGATCTGTACGGCGCCCGCGCTGACGTTCTTCTATGTGTCGGCCGACCTGCAGAACAGCCGGTACCTCTATCTCGCAACCATCGGGTGGGCCGGTCTGCTCCTGACTGCCGCGATCGCCACACGACGGCGTCGACTACGTGTGATGCTGCTGGGTGTGATCGCGTCCATCGCTGCGTGGTGGATTATCGCGGTCCGCGGTGAATTAGGTGCATGGCAGCAAGCGGCCGCCGTACGCGACGCCGTGGAACAGGAGGTGCGTGTTAAGGTTGCGCAGTCGAATTGTCGATCTGTCGCTGTCTTGAATGCGCCTGACTCGATCGATGGAGCCTATGTATTCAGGAACGGCTTGACTGAGGCCCTCAGGCGTGAGGTTGGTGTGTCGTTGGCGGTGACTGACGGCCCAAACTGCACGGTCGTCTGGCACAAGTAAACACGCTCGCCGCGTGTCGCTTGTCCGGCACGACACTGCCGCGGTCAGTGCCGGACGACGCATCCGATGCCGCCGACCGACACGCCTTTCTAGTGGCCATTCTGAATGTCACCCATTGCGCGCCGCGTTAAGGTGATGCCAATCGTCAA
>QHWB01000103.1 GCA_003222395.1 Acidobacteriota bacterium | reverse complement strand
GATGACATTTAAATTCGCCGCGAACGGCAAGGTCCGCAAGCTCAACCGTGAAGCGCTCATGACATACGTGCGCGATCCCAACGCCCGTGTGCGGGAGGCGGCCTACAAGGAGCTCTACCGGGGGTATGCCGAGCACAGCGATGTGCTCGGGGAGATGTATAAGACCCTCGTCGTCGATTGGAAGCAGGAGCATCTCGGCCTGCGGCACCACCGCTCTCCCATCAGTGTCCGAAATCTTATGAATGACGTGCCTGAGGACTCCGTGGAGACGTTGTTGAAAGTGTGCGCGAAGAACGCGCGAATCTTCCAAGACTATTTCCAATTGAAAGGGCGCCTGTGCCGCATCAAAAAGATGAGCCGGTATCACATCTATGCGCCTTTCCGCGAAGCCCCTAAGCGCTATAGCTTCGCAGCCGCCACGGGGATGGTCCTGGAGGCCTACCGGGGTTTTTCGCCTCACCTTGCGGATCTCGCCGCCACGGTTTTGGCAAAGCGGCATGTGGATTCTGCCATCCGTCCCGGAAAAATCGGCGGAGCCTATTGCTACGGCGTGCTCCCCGATCTGACCCCGTATGTGCTGCTGAACTTCAACGGCGACATTCGCGACGTCGCGACGCTGGCTCACGAGGTGGGGCACGCGGTGCACGGTATGCTGGCTGCGAACCATTCGGTCTTCACGTTTCATTCGACGCTGCCGCTGGCCGAAACCGCTTCGGTCTTTGGTGAGCGGATTCTGTCGGATACTTTGATGACCGCGGAACGCGATAAGGCCGTCAAGCGAAGCCTGCTGATACGGCAGCTCGACGACATCTATGCGACCGTCCTGCGTCAAGCCTATTTCGTGCAGTTCGAGCGGGAAGCGCATCGGATCATCGGGGAGGGCGGCACGATAGATGACATGTGCCGGGTGTATTTGGCCGACCTTCGCGCGCAGTTTGGTCGGCGGATTGCCGTACCGGACGAGTTTCGATGGGAATGGCTTGCGATCCCGCACATCTTCGCGAGCCCGTTCTACTGCTACGCCTATAGT
>QHWB01000102.1 GCA_003222395.1 Acidobacteriota bacterium | reverse complement strand
TGCCGGCGACCTTCATGGCGATCCACGGCCGCAACGACCACGACGAATAGTTCTTGTTACCGATGATGAGCTTCAATGCCATCCGCGATCTCCAACCCGACAATAAGGCATGATCGAGCAAGCTGGGACCGCAGCAAGCAAATAATAGCGATGGAATCCATCATTGCCCGGAATGGCCGTCATCCTTGAGGTGCTCGCGCATTCCGATGAATAGCGTAATTCACAGAGGTGCGCAGCGCGAGCCTCGAAGGATGCGGCTATCGGGACTCTTGCTCACGGCTCCTGGTTCAACGCTTCGGCGGCTCCGGCGCCTCGACCGGACCGCCCGCTTTCTTCCAGGCGCCGAAACCGCCGGCCATATGCGCCACCGGCTTGAGCCCCATGGTTTGCGCCGTCTGCGTCGCGAGCGCCGAGCGCCAGCCGCCGTTACAGAAAAAGACGAATTGTTTGTCCTCGGCGAACACCGGCTTGTGATGCGGGCTTTGCGGATCGACCCAGAATTCCAGCATGCCGCGCGGACAATGGAAGGCGCCGGGAATCCGGCCGTCGCGGTCGAGCTCGCGGATGTCGCGCAGGTCGACGAACACGACGTCATCACGGCCGTGAAGCTTCATCGCATCCTCGACACCGAGCGTCTCGATCTCGCGCTGCGCGGCATCGACCAGTGCGCGGTACCCTTTGGTGATGTTCTGTGCCATGACAGCCTCGTACGATGGGGTTGAGCGAGGGCTTGTCCGAGCGAAACCCATCATCGTTCCGATGGGTTTCACCGCGCTCAACCGATCCTAGAAATTCTAGCGCGGTGCCGGAAAGAATTCCGAGCTCCGGCCCGTGAGCCAATAGACGAGGAGCCCGATCCACTCGTGCACCGCCGTGTCGGTGCGCTTGAGACCGTCGCTCGCGATCCGGAACGGGCGGGCGAGATCTTCGGGCCCGCGCGTGCGCCAGTCGACCGGATAGGCCTCGACCGGAAATCCCGCCCGCCGAAATGCTCCGACCGCGCGCGGCATATGGTGGGCGGAAGTCACCAGCAGCCAGCGCTCGCCCGGCTTGGGGTCGGCAATGGCTTTGCTCAATTTCGCGTTCTCGTCGGTGTCGCGGGAGCGGTCCTCGGTAACGAGTCGGCCGGCCGGGACTCCGAGATTTTCAAACAGCCGGACGGCGAGCCCTGCTTCCGTGCTGCCGCCGCATTGTACACGAGCGGGCCGAGCTCCAGATTGTGATCGGAATGATGGTGCGTGATGAAGACGTAGCGAATCTCCGGCAGCGGCAGGCCGGCCTCGACCAGCTTGAACGTGACTCCGTAGCCCGCATCGATCACGTACGGCACGTTGCGGTAGACGATCAGGTTCGCGCTCGGGGTCGGTGCATAGGACGTTACTCGGGGGCCTCCCTTAGTGCCGAGCAGCACTAGCCGATCGCGACCGAGCCCGGGCTGTTGCGCGCGACCAGAGCGCGGACGCGAGAGCGCGGTTCCAAGCCCGAGAGCAGCACCGATCAGAAAACTCCTGCGCGTCGCTTCCATCGCACCTTGTCCCTCGGCCATGTTGCGTTGCGGTCGCGGTAGGGACGCTCATTGCTGAGCGCCCCCCGCACAGAACCGTACGTGCGGCTTTCCCGCATACGGCTCCCACCTCGGGTGAGTGACGGCAAAACGCTGGTTGGGCCAGGGATGAAGGATTTGCGGTTGGGGCAGCCATTCATCAGCGACCGACCTCAACCATTCCCAGGTGCGTGCACCTCGCTGGCTGCGTCGGCGGAGTGACCGGCGCCAGCCGCGGATGAGCTCGTCCCGGAAGACCACGAGTGCATGGCTGTTCGTCGGCACTGCGTGATAGTTGAAATAGCCGTTGACGACCTGCTTCAGCCATTTCCCCTGTTCGGGGATCGACTGATGCATGCGCCGTCGCAGTTCCTGCTTGATCGCCCGCAACTTCGCCCGCATGCGGTCGCGTCGAGACTTCCGCTTGATCAGGAACTTGCCTCGCCGCGACTTGCCGCAGATGAAGGTGAAGCCGAGGAAGTCGAAGGTCTCCGGCTTGCCGAGCCCGCGCCGCTTGCGGTTCTCCGCCGCATCGCGTCCGAACTCGATTAGCCGGGTCTTCTCAGGGTGCAGTGACAGCGCAAACTTTCCCAATCGCTCGCGCATGGCGTCCAGGAAGCGCCGGGCGTCGCTCTCGTGCTCGAAACCGACGATGAAGTCGTCGGCGTAGCGCACGATGATCACGTCGCCCGTGGCCTCGTGCCGTCGCCAGCGCTCGACCCACAGATCGAGGGCGTAATGCAGGTAGATGTTGGCAAGCAGCGGTGAGATCACCGCACCTTGCGCCGTCCCCCTCGCACTGGCCCTGACGATCCCGTCTTCCAGCACGCCCGCCCGAAGCCATTTGCGGATCAGGCGGATGATGCGCTGATCGCCGATCCGGTGTTCCACGAAGCGAATGAGCCACTCCTGGCTCACCGTGTCGAAGAACGACTGGATGTCGGCGTCCAATATGAAGTTCACTTTCCGCCGTTCGATTCCAACCACGAGCGCATCCATCGCATCGTGCGCGCCGCGCCGGGGCCGGAACCCGTACGAGAACCCGAGGAAGTCTTCCTCGTAGATCGCGTTCAGCACCGCGACCGTCGCCCGCTGGACGATCTTGTCCTCCAGCGCAGCAACGGCGAGCGGGCGCTGCCGTCCGTCCGGCTTGGGGATGTACACCCGCCGCGACGGCAGTGGCCGATACGCCCCTCGATGGAGCCCTCCGTGCAGGTCCTCGAGCTTGCGCTCACGGTCTGCCTCGTAGGCTCGCCACCTCAGCCCATCCACCCCGGACGCGGCGGTCTCTTCGAGTTCGAAGAATGCCGCTTCGAGATGCTCGACGCTGATGTGGTGGAGGAGCGCGGTGAACCTCTCCTTCTTCCTTTCCCTTGCCGTTTTCCGTATGCGCTCCAGCGCCTGGGTCACGCCTGCCCGGCTCGGCGTCCGGTGCGTGCTTTGCTGGTCCGCATTCCCCTTGGCCTCGGCCCTTCGCTCCACCGGCTCCGCCGCAGATCGCTCCGCTTGGTTCGCCGGCTTCGACGCTACTATGGCCTCGTCCGACTTCCCGCGCCCGTGCATCATCGGCTTCGGCTCCTCGCCTTCCCGATGCGGACCGCCAGCCTCGTCCGCTGTCGGCCGGACGCGGGATCTCCCAGGTTCCGACGCGATCCTTCTGCGCGTGATGTGCTCTTCGACCCCGGCGGGTGAGCGGCACCTCGCATAGCGGTACCGCTCCTGTTGCGTTCGACCATGGAGACGGTCTCCGCTCCCGCGATAAGCCCATTTCGTGGCTCAATCCCACACCCCACGCAGCAGCTGTGTACGCTTCGTGGCCATCGTCGCCTCCGGATCACGCAACACTCGCTTCCAGGCGGCCCGCTACGGCCTTACCTGGGCTGGACTTTCAC
>QHWB01000075.1 GCA_003222395.1 Acidobacteriota bacterium | reverse complement strand
CGGCCGCAGCTTGAACAACGTCCAGCACCAGGACTTCGGGTTCACCGTGCCCGATCGCGTCCTCGTCGCGATCAACCGGCCGTCCGCGGACTACACCGTGCCGCAGCTGACGGCGATGTACCGCACGCTCGAAGATCGGCTGAACCGCATCCCCGGCGTGCAGTCAGCGAACCTCGCTCTCTACAACCCGCTGACGGACAACTGGGGCGAGCTGATTCTCGTCGCCGGCCATCCGCTGCCGAAGCCCGGCGACAACGCGGGCGCGTCGTGGGATCGCGTGAGCGCGCACTACCTGCAGAACCTCGGCACGACGATGGCGCGCGGGCGCACGTTCACGGAGGCGGACAACGAAACGACCGCGCCAGTCGCGATCGTCAACGAGGCGTTCGTCAAGCGCTTCTTCAAGAGCGACGAGGATCCGATCGGCCAGCACTTCGGCCTCGACGAGCCGCAGAACGTCGGCACGTTCACGATCGTCGGCGTCGTCCGCGACGCTAGGTGGCAGAGCTTCCAGTTCCGGCTGCCGCCGCGGCCGATGTTCTACGTACCGCTCGCGCAGAAGGTGAACTACGTGAACAGCGTGATGACGCGCGTCGAGTACCAGTCGCACTTCATCAGCGGGCTGATGCTCGTCACAAAGCTGGGGCCGGGCGCGCTCGAGCCGCTTGTGATCAAGGCGATGGCGGACGTCGATCCGCGCCTCACGTTCATGAACGCGCGGACGCTCGAGCAGCAGATTGCGCTGACGTTCGATCAGGAGCGCGCGGTCGCGAGCCTCGCGGGACTCTTCGGCGGCGTGTCGCTCCTGCTCGCGGCGATCGGCCTGTACGGCGTCACTGCGTACTCGGTCGCGCAGAGGACAAACGAGATCGGGATCCGGATGGCGCTCGGCGCGGATAAGGGCGCGGTGTTGAATCTCGTCCTGCGAAGCGCGTTCACGCGCGTGGCGATAGGACTGGGACTCGGCGTGCCGCTGGCAATCGGCGCAGGGAAATTGCTCGCCGCGCAGTTGTACGGCGTGAAGTTCTGGGATCCGGTCGCCCTGGCTGTGGCTACCGGATCGCTGACGCTGAGCGCGTTGGTCGCCGCGCTGATTCCCGGCAGTCGGGCGGCATCAATTCCGCCGATGGACGCGCTCCGGTTGGAATAGCACCAGCGATCGCCAGTACGAGCGCGCGCCCAAGATCTCACCTCCTACGCGACTTACCGTTACCTGTGATCGCTGGATGGAGCAGTGCTACCATTCCCGCCATCCTAGGATCATTTATGGGTGACATACGGCGCAGGCACGAAGATCCCCGCCATCGCGAGGCTCGGATGGCGATACGACCACCTCGGCATTCCGCACGGCTCTTCCCGTCGCGGTGAGCGGCATTTGCAACAGCTCGGCATTCATGTCTGCGAGTTTGAGACCAGCCCGTACGGCATCGAGTGGATGCGCTTCGACCCGCAGTGTCCTGTGCCGGTGGCTGTGAAGACGGTCCCGCACCTGGCGTTTGTCGACGATCTGGATGCCGCGCTCGAAGGCAAGCAAATCCTGATTCCGCCGAACTCTCCGTCCACAGGCGTGCGGGTCGCGTTCATCCTCGATGACGGCGCACCGATCGAGCTTCTGGAACTTCAGGTCGGCGCCAGTAGACGAATAGCGACTGGGCCATTCTAGCCGGATGGCCCTTCCGGCCGCGTCTCATTCCCGTGACCTCACCGACGAGCAATGGCTGGACCGTCGGGACTCGAGCTTGAGAGACTCGGCCGTCTCCTTCGTCCGAAGAGCCCGTGGCCTGATGTCAACGGCCCCGCGCGATGTCGAGATCTCGATGCTCGAAAGCAGAAGCCATGCGATCAATTTCCTGACGCGATATTCCGCGGCGTTTCGCCTGGGCCCGCCACGTCGACACGACCGCGGCAACCTCGGCAGCGATCTCGCGCGCGCTCGTCATCGAAATCTCAAAGTACCCTGCGACCTCGAAGGCCAGGGCCAGCGAGGCCGTGTTGTCGTCCTCGGTGATCGCCGTCACGAGTACGCCTTCAGCACTACGATCGTGCCAATGTCGTGCGGTGAATCAGATGCCTGAAGAGCGGCTGCTCAGCGTCGGTGTTGAGTGTAACGCCGGCCATCGCGGCGAGCAGACGCCACGCGAGCTGATTCTTGGTGACCGTCGGATATCCGTCGCGGAGGTACTCGACGCCTGGCTGGCGTCCGACTACGGATATTTCAAGCTGAAAGGCGCAGACGGTGATCCGTATCTCGTCCGCCACGACGAGCGATCCAACACCTCGGAGCTCACGATGTTCCGAGCGGAACGCGTCGGCGGATGATGGGGATGGGCAGGACGTCAGAGCCGGCACGTCCCTTTGGCTTCGTTCCATAACGCTGCAAACTTGGGGAAGAAGGTGAAGGACACATGAAACCGAAGAACACGATCTGCCTCTGGTTCGACAAGGACGCACAGGAGGCGGCGCGGTTCTACGCCGCCACCTTTCCGAATAGCGAAGTGACCGCCGTCCACAAGGCGCCTGGCGATTACCCGAGCGGCAAGGCGGGCGATGTTTTGACGGTGGAGTTCACCGTCCTCGGCATTCCCTGCCTCGGTCTCAACGGCGGCCCGGCGTTCAAGCACAGCGAGGCGTTCTCCTTCCAGATCGCCACGGACGATCAGGCGGAGACGGATCGCTACTGGAATGCGATTGTCGGCAATGGCGGCCAGGAAAGCGCGTGCGGTTGGTGCAAGGACCGCTGGGGCCTCTCCTGGCAGATCACCCCGCGCGCGCTGACCGACGCGATGGCGGCCGGTGGCGCGGAGGCCAAGCGCGCCTTCGAGGCGATGATGTCGATGAAGAAGATCGACGTCGCCACCATCGAGAGGGCGCGACGCGGCTGACGACCGACCGCCGCGCTGAGACTCGTTCAGCGTGACAGCACGTCGGGGAGCTTCCGCATGAAGATGCGAACGTCGCCGATCTGGGCGGCCGTGGAGATGAAGTCGAACGCCGTCGGGCTGACGGTCGTGGTGCGACCTTCGAGAATGGCCCTCAGCGCCGCGGGCAGGACGGGACATTCGGCCAGCAGGCCGAGCACGCTGATCCAGGCTGTCATGTCGAGCATCGCGAGGATCTCGGCCGCGTCGCGGGCGCGCCACGGTGTGCCGGCGTCGCGCTGCTTCACGAGCGTGCGCCGCAACGCGACGAGCCCGCGCCGGATGTCGCGATCGACACAGTCGAGATCGGTCAGCCCGGTCAGCATCGCAATGAGCTGTTCCGCCGCGAACAAACTCACATCCTGGTGCAGCACCGACCAGCCCACTGCGAACGCGGTCACGAGGTCGTGATCGATCAGCAACGAGTCGGGCGGTGTGGCCGTGTCGTGAGGATGCAGCGATGACGCACCCGGCGAGGTCACGCTCGGCCAACGCGCGGGCCAGTACTCGAGCCCCAGATTACAGATCCCCGCGGCAGCATCGGACGCTTCCCGTGGCGTGAACGGTCGCGACTGGACGGAGCATCCCCTGAGGAGCGTGTTCGCGAGGAACGCGAGCTCACGACTGCGCGTGAGGTATGCGGTTTCGTCCGTGTCGCGAACGTACGCCATCAGCCGCCGCAAGCGCGTGAGCCTGGCGGCCTGCGGGTCGGCGTCCGCGGCTTCAAGCATCGCGCGCGGACGCTCCGGCATCACGCCTGCCTCGGTCAGGAGTTCCATGACCGCTTCGAGCGATTCGGGAACGTCGGTCGCGTGCGTGTGAACATCGCTCGAGTGTGACGCTGCGGACGGCGACGACATCGACGCGGACGCCGATGTCGACGACGCCGATTCCAGTGTGCGTTCCGGTGATCGCGCAGTCTTGTTCGACGATTCCGGTGCTTCGTCCACGGCTCGAAAATATGCCGTGACGATCGGATTGACCTTCATCGACCCCGTCACCGACGCTCCTGATCGCGTGTGTTTCGGCTGTCGCGCCATCTCGAGGAAGGCGCGCGCGTCGGCGGGCGTCGCGTAGCCTTGCAGCGATCGCCGGCGCTCCCGTTCGACCGCGACTTCGCGGAGGTGCTGCTCCGGTGCCAGCAGCAGATCGTCCAGGCCGTCGATCTCCGGCCTCGAGTTGGACAGACACCGGCAGCCCTGCATCACGGCGTGGAAGTAGTGGCAGTGCTCGGCGTCGAGCGCGACCAGCAGCGTGACGATCGCGTCCCACGCGTCGGCTCTCCGCGCACGGACGATGTAGCCGGCCACTTCACACTCGAGCGGGTCGCCGCTCGAATCGTGCATCGGCGCGTCGTCGGCAGGCATCGACTCGGCATCCCTCGCCTCGTCGATTTCCATCGAATCTCCTTCACGCATCGCGTCGTCACGATCCATCGGCTCGTCATCACTCTGGGCGGTTGGTTCGAAGATGCCCGGGTCGAACACACGCACGTAGCGGGAGAGTCCGGCGATCACCAGATCCTTGTCGAGGGCGGCGACCGTTCGTGCGGCCACCGAGTGTCCCGTGTCCACCAGCACTTCGAGCCATTCGCCGAAGCGATCGACGTCGAACTGCTCGTCGCGTCCCGGCCGCGCGTGACGCCACAGATCGAGGTCGAACAGGGAGGTGAGCTGCGCGGCCGTCGCCGACGTGATGAGCTCGCTGCACGCATCGAGTCCGCGGGACCGAATGAGCCGATGCAACGTCTCCGGCGGGAGGTGCGGAACGACGCGCGCGAGGAATGGCGTATCCAGCAATCGCGCGAGTCGATCTTCGACCGAGCCCCCGTCGCGGGGCGCCGTATCGCGGTTCGTGATTTTGGACATGGGCCGGCGATGATACCGGTCCTGGCGTCCAACAAACAGTCTTGAAGAATGGGGGGTTTGAGGGGATACTATTAATGGGATCGACGTTCATCGTCCTCATTCTCGCCCTCCGACTCTCACCTACTGGTTCGTCACCTTCGTCATCTTTCCGCCTTCCCTCGTCGCCTTTTGCGCTCGCGGGCTAAGCAGGATCAGGCGGCCGCCGGCATGGGCCTGCTAGCAGCGAATCAGTCGGTCTTCTGATTTGCGTCCGGCCCAGCCTTCTTTGCCTGCTCTGCATGCCAGCGCTTGTCTTCGTCATCGAGTTCCCAGTTATGGACACCAAACACCAACCGCTCCGCCGCAACTCGGATCTGCTCTGCCCGATTGCGGAGCGCTGCGCGTTTCTTCGCAGTGATCCCTCTCTCGAGACTATCGGCGAGCTTCCGCAGCGCCTTGGCACGCTTCGTCGCCGACGCGTCGAGTTCAGCCTCCGACTTGACCGGGGGAACGTCATGATTCGCCATCTCGTAGAGGTCGTACGCAGCCTGGTGCACGGCTTCCTGGGTTTCGGGCCCACCGCAGGTGTCAGGAACTGATCCCTCCCCGCCGTCCCCACCAACCGTATCAATGGATGCAACTGCAAGCACGGGCAGACCAAACCGTGACGTCAGCACGTCAGTCAGGCTGCCGACCCTATCCTCCAGCGAGACGGTGTGGGCCCAAGTACGGCAGGCCATATGGGGACCGGCGCCCGGCCCATGTCCACGGTCGCGCCAGACCACCCGAGACTCTGCGATGCCACAGATTAAAAGGAAGAAAACCATTTCGAGCGTTCAGGGCAGTGCTGTTTCAGGGCGACCTCGTAGGGTTTCCACTTGTATTTCGCGTCGTATTGGGCGCGCCGGTGCTTAAGCAGGCGATCGTCGAACCGCTTCCGAGCATCCACCACGGACGCGGGGAGGGCACGTCGATCGAACGATACCGGGGCCCACATGTTGTTCATAGCCTCGCTCATCTGGGCGTGATAGCGGTCCTCGAGGCGGCCCGTGCGATACACCGGCACGAGGCCGCAGTGCGTGTGAAAGACATCGACCGGCGCGCCGATCACGGAAGACCAACCCGATGTCAATCATCCGGACCGTCGTGCGACCGGCGAACTCGGCCACTGGCTCTTGGTTGCGGTGAAAGCGACTCCAGCGCTTCAGCGGGAATCGCACCCGGTCCTCGTCGTCCACGACGAACAACCACATCGTGCGGCCGAGGTTTTCGGTTTCGTCTGTCACGCTGTCTCGGTGCGCTTCTTCGCGGAGCGGAGGCGGCAACAGCCTTCTACGTATGCCCTAACCAATCGGAGCCTAAACGCATAGGAACTTGCGGCCGGTAGGTCACATTCTAGGGATTTCACTGTGTGACCTATATGCGACCTACAGATGCGGAAAGTGGTCGGGGCGACTGGATTCGAACCAGCGACCCCCTGCGCCCAAGTGCCACGTCCCGCAATTATCCGCGACTCTCCGCGACAACCCAGCCCCAAGTCATTGATTCTGAGGTGACGTTCTGACCCTCTGTTTCTGAAGGTTGCACTGCGCGAGGACAGATCGCGATTGTACAGCGGTCTTGTGAACCGTTGTGTTGGGTGCCGAGTGCCGCTCTTGAGTTGGGCCGCGACCGTAGCGCTCGCCATGAATGTCTCGGAAGTGTTGACGCGGCCGAAGGCTGAAGGAGCACGCTTGGAAATTGGTTCCGCTCGCGCGTGCTGACACACACCAAATCGCATCAACGCAATTCCCATCAACGACTTCCCGCAACATCAGTGTGCCTCGCTGTGTTCCCGTAAATAGCGGTGTTACCCCAGGGTTTCGGGGAGTATGTGACACAGTTCTGACACAGTTTTGATGATCGGTTGCCTCGGCGATCACCTGCACATACCGACACGTTCCTCTACGATGCGGCAGCCAGTACTCGAAATGCTCCAGAAGAACGAGGCGTTCAAGAGTATCGAGGATTTGCACTAGGTGGGCGCATTTCGGTGGGAAGGAGACGCTGTAAGGCCACGAAACGACGCATGCGACTCAGGACCGAACTATCCGACGGCGCTTCGAAGGACCGCCGCCGGACTCAGCGCGCTACGAGGAAGTCCTGCACCGCGGCGATCGTCGCCGTGGGCGCTTCCTCCATCAGCCAGTGGCCGGCGTTCGGCACGACGAGTTCCTGCACGTTCGTCGCCGCGTTGCGCATGACGACCGCCACGTTGGCGCCGAAGGCCTTCGCGGCGCCGATGGCGAGCACCGGCATCGCCAGCTTCGTCTCCATCGCCTTGAGGTTGTCGGCCTCGTCCTTCTGGCCGATCGCGAGGAACTCAGCAAACGCGGAATGCATCGCGCCGGGCCTGGCGTAGATCGCAGTGTAGTGGCGGCGGGTCGCTTCGTCGATCTTCGACGGGTCGCCGGCGAAGTCGTTCCAGAAGCGGTCGAGGTAGATGCGCTCGCGGGCGGCGACCAGGCGCTCGGCGTCCGGGCCGCCGAAGTCGAAGTGCCACAACGCGGGCAGGCGCACGATCTGGTTCCACGGCGGGATGCCGGGCAACGGCGAGTCCATCACGACCAGACGGCTTGTCTTGTCCGGATAGCGCGCTGCGTACGCATACGCGACCATCGCGCCGATGTCGTGACCCACGATGTCGGCCCGTTCGATGCCGAGCTCGTCGAGGACGGCGCGGATGTCGCCCGCCTGCGTCCACTTGTCGTAGCCGCCGGCGGGATGCGAGGACAGGCCCATGCCGCGCAGATCGGGCACGACGACGGTGTGGTCCTTCGCGAGCTCGGCGGCCATCGGCGACCACATGTCGCCGGTGTCGCCGAAGCCGTGGATCAGCACGACCGCGGGCCCGTGGCCGCCGACGCGGACGTTGATCGTCGCGTCGGCGTTCGCCACCTGCAAGCTGCGGAAGTCGGCCGGGAAGGGCGTGGGCAGTGTTGCCACTTCTTCACATCGCCCGCGTCAGCGGCACATCGATCACGTGTTCGGCGATGAACCAGACCTGCAGTTCGTTGCTGCGGATCACGTCGCTGACAAGGAGGTCGTTCGTGCCGTCGTCGCCGGCCTCGGCTGCGCGCCGCGCCATGGTGCGAGCTTCCTTCAAGACGATTTCGTGAGCATGGAGGAGGCGAGAAATCTGCACGGGCACTTCCTCACGTCCTTTTGGCGGTCGAGGAATCAACGTCATATCCACGACGTCGTGGGCCATCGCCACGCTCACGCCACCGAGCAGCTGGATGCGCTCTGCAACCTTGTCGACCAGCTCGTTCTGCTGCTCGGCGTGTTTGTCAAACAGCAGGTGCAAGGGATAGAACGTCGGTCCTGCCACCTGCCAGTGGTGCTTCTTGTACAGGTCACGTAATGTGATCGTGTCGGCGAGGAGCTGGTTGAGATTGTCGACGCCTTCCCGGCACGCGCTTTCCGCCAATGCGATCGGTAGCTTCACCAAGTGTCCGTACGGCTGGATCTCTGGCGCCTGTTGATGTGTCAACGGCTTTGCCCGCTTCAAGATTTCGTCGGCGTCAATCACCCCTTTAGCCATCGATGTCCCCGCTACTCGAGAAACTTCGAGAATGTGAAGTCCTGCGCCTTCTGGGGCACATGGCAGGCGTAGCACTGTTTCACCGAGTCTGTAACGATTGGCTTCGTAGAATCGCCGCCAGCCCACGCCTGGAATCCCCAGCCGCCTGTCGACGCGTATTTCTTTGAGTCCTTGACCATGAGGGTAATGGCCTTGCGGTCGGCGCCTTCCAGGTAGCTCCCATCCTCCACCGCCGAGAAGGTGCGGACATCGTCAGCGAACATGGTGCCGTCCGGGTAAGGAGTCGAGCCGCCGCGCTTCAAACGGTCGAACCCGGTCGCATTCACGTAGATGAGATGAACGCCGGGGAACAGACCAAACTTGTTCTCATCCTTCGTGATCAGCGTGGAGTGCACAAGGTACCAATGCTTGAAATCGCCTGGTATCTTGAGAGCGTCGCCCGTTTGCGCAGCGAACAGCGTTCCGACCGCGGCGAACGCAACGACCAGTATCGATTGCCAAAATAACTGCGTCCTGTTCATGATTCCTCCCGCCAGCACTTCCGCCAGCGTCAGCATTCGACCACTCTCCGGAGCGCGGATCTATTGCACGATGGTGTCGGTCTTCCGCACCTGATACCAACGTATCCCGATACGTTCGTCCAATAGATCGGCCTCGCACGCCGGGCTACATTCGGACCGGTGTAGGGTCACGCAGATTCCGCATGGACACACTTGATTTCTTGTTGACGCCTCCGGCTGTAACCGTCTCTCGCCCTGATCGTGTCTTTCCGATACTCACGCCGGCGCAGATCGCACGCGTCGCGCTTCATGGGCGACAGCGTGCGATGACGTCAGGTGAGGTGCTCGTCGAGGTGGGACAACGCCACGTGCCGTTCTTCGTTGTGTTGACTGGCGACGTCCAGGTGTTCCGAACATCAGGAGGAGCCGAAGCGCTATTCATCACTCTAGGCGCCGGGCAATTCAGCGGCGAAGGGACCATGTTGACTGGTCGCCGAGGTCTGACGCGCCTTCGGACCATCACGGCCGGCGAGGTAATCGAGCTCACTCGGGAACAGTTGCTCGGACTTATCCAGACGGACGCCGAGCTGAGCGAGATCTTCATGCGGGCGTTCATCCTCCGCCGCATCGAGCTGATCGCCGGCGGTTATGGCGACGTCGTGCTGATTGGCTCGACGCATTGCGCCGGCACGCTGGGCGTCAAGGAGTTCCTGACGCGCAATGGCCACCCGTTTCATTACATCGACCTCGATCGCGACGCCGACGCGCAGGATCTCCTCGATCGGTTTCATGTGACCGCCGCCGACGTGCCAGTGCTGATCGGCCGTGGTGACGTGGTACTGCGGAATCCGAGCATCCAGCAGATCGCAGACTGTCTGGGGTTCAACGACGCGATTGATCGGACATCCGTCCGCGACCTAGTGATCGTGGGCGCCGGCCCGGCAGGACTTGCGGCCGCCGTGTACGGCGCATCGGAGGGGCTGGATGTGCTCGTCCTCGAGTCGAACCTACCCGGAGGGCAGGCCGGCTCGAGCTCCCGAATAGAAAACTATCTGGGGTTTCCGACCGGCATTTCCGGTGTGGACCTCACGGCACGCGCGTACGCGCAGGCTCAGAAGTTTGGCGCGCAGGTCATGGTCGCGAAGGGCGCAGCGAAGCTCGCGTGCGCCAGATCTCCCTACGCCGTGCACCTGGAGGATGGCGGTCGCATCAACGCGCGAGCCATGATCATCGCGTCGGGGGCGCGGTACCGCAAGCCCGCGATTGCAAACGTGTCCCAGTTCGAAGGTGCGGGCGTGTATTACTCGGCCTCGCGCATGGAGTCGCAGCTGTGCGCGGGCGACGAAGTTGCAGTCGTCGGTGGCGGCAACTCCGCGGGCCAGGCTGCCGTGTTTCTCGCGGAAACGGCCAAGCATGTCCATCTGTTGGTCCGCGGGGATGGCCTGGCTGACACGATGTCGCGCTATCTGGCGCGACGAATCGAGGAGCATCCGGCGATCACGCTGCGGACACGAACGGAGCTCGTGGCACTGGACGGCGACCGGCATCTCGACCGCATTCGATGGCTCGACAGCAAGACGGGCGTCGTCGAGACGCATGACATCGGACATGTGTTCATCATGACGGGCGCCGTGCCGAATACAGGCTGGCTCGACGGGTGCGTCGCACTCGACGGGCGGGGATTCATCAAGACCGGTCCGGACTTGTCGCCAGAGGATTTGGTGACAAGCGGATGGCCGCTGGCGCGGTCACCGTATCTGTTGGAAACAAATCGCCCGGGAGTCTTCGCGGTCGGCGACGTCCGCGGCGCCAACATTAAACGTGTGGCGTCCGCCGTCGGCGAAGGATCGATTGCCGTCGCCTTCGTTCATCAGGTGCTTCATCAGTAAGGGCAGGCCTAAAGGCCTGCACTACATCGGAGTCGAATCCGCGCTAGCGCCTCGCAAGAATGACTCCGATGATCATCAACACGACGCCGATCGCACGCCCCATCGTGAGTCGTTGGACGACCGCGCCGAACGCGCCGACATGATCGATGATGACCGCGGCGACGATCTGCCCGGTTACGACGAGACGGATCGCGTTGCCGACGCCGAGCCGCGGCGCGAGAAACGTGATGGATATCACGTAGCTTGCAATGAATCCGCCAAACCAGCCATAGGCCGGCGCGCGCCGCATCGTCTCCAGCGACGGAAGTGGTGCGCGCAGGACGATCACCCAGGCTGCCACGACAACGAAGCCGATTGCAAAGAGGGCGAGCGACGTGATCGCCACACTGCCGATCACGCGACTCATCGCAGCGTTCGTGGCAGCTTGAACGGGAATGAGCGCGCCGACGATCACGGCGAGCGCACCCCACAGGACCACGTCTAGTAACGACATTCTGAATCCTTGGGGCAAGGCCGGTCGACGGGCTGATCGGCGGTCTGCCAGACCTTGACTGTCAGACCTTTCGCGCAGATCGCAGGCCGAGTCTCGCGGCCATGGTGACCAACTCGGCAAGAGAGTCGGCCTTCATCTTGCGCATCGTCTGACCGCGGTGCGCCTTGACCGTGATCTCGCTGATGCCAAGCTCGCCGCCGACCTGCTTGTTCAACAGACCCGAGACGACCAACGCCATCACCTCGCGTTCGCGCGGAGTGAGCGAGGCGTAGGATCTCCAGAGCACTTGCATTTCCGAGTCCTGGCGCACCGCGGTGCGACTTCGCTCGATGGCGCCGCCGATGGCGTCCAGCAGCACGTCGTTTGTGAACGGCTTCGTCAGGAATTCGACGGCTCCTGCCTTCATCGCTTGCACGGTCATGGGCACATCGCCGTGGCCAGTGATGAAGATGATCGGCATGTCCGTCCGCTCGGCAAGCTGCTGCTGCAGTTCCAGCCCGCTGAGTCCCGGAAGCGTTACGTCGAGCACCAAGCAGCAGGGAACCGTGGGGCGTGGGCGGGACAGAAATGCCAATGCCGACGCGAACGTCTCGGGTTGCCAGCCAGCTGCTTTGATGAACAGCTCCAGCGATTCGCGCACTGAGATGTCGTCGTCAACGACGAAGACGATGGACTCAGCGTCTGTGGCTGTAACCGCTGGACCGGTGCTCACTGTTCGCATGATTACCTCATCCCAGCGCTTTGGTGAGCGCCTCGAGCAACGCATCGTCGCTGAACGGTTTGAACAGGCACTCTGTGGCCCCCAGCGCCAACAAGCGTGGACGGACAGTTGGGTCACCGTGCGCGGTGATGAACACAATCGGAATCGACTGCCGGCGGCGTATCAGTTCCTGTTGCAGGTCGGGTCCGGACATGCCAACCATCGCGATGTCGAGAATGAGGCAGTTGGTCTGACTCACGAACTCCGACGCGAGGAACGCCTCGGCCGATGAGAATGCCTGGACGGCGAAGCCGAACTGCCGCAGCAAGTCTGGCAGCGACTCGCGCACGGACTCATCGTCGTCCACGACCGACACGAGCGAATGCTGGATCATTACGAGTGCCTCACGATGCGCGCCGCGTCCGTCGTGCGTTCTGGATCGCGGGGAATAGAAAACGCGAACGTCGCGCCCGGTCCGTCATTCGGCTCTGCCCAAAGACGGCCACGATGTCTCTCGACGATCGCACGGCTGACAGACAAGCCGATACCCATGCCGCTGCTCTTGGTTGTGTAGAACGCATCGAACAGCTTGTCCATGACCTGACGCTCGATGCCGACACCAGCATCCCGCACTGTCACGCGCACATGATCCCGGCCTTCTGATTCGGTTCTGATCAGCAACTGCCGCGGGCGATCGTCGACACCGACCATCGCGTCGGATGCGTTGCGAAGGAGGTTCAGCAGGACCTGCTGGAGTTGAACACGATCGCCGGTGATGGACGGGAGGTCGTCGGCGAGCTCCGACTGAACGACCACGCGGTTCCGCTGAAGCTCACTCAACGACAGCGCGATCACCTCTCGCGTGGCCTCGTTCAGATCCAGCAGCTCCTGGGTGAATTCCTTCTTGCTGAAGAGAGAACGCAAGCGAGTGATCACATCCGAGGCGCGATTGCCATCGCGAATGGTCCGCCTCGCGGTTTCGCGCGCACCGTCGACGTCCGGAGGACTGGCATCC
Organism: Acidobacteriota bacterium; assembly: GCA_003222395.1. Classification (GTDB taxonomy): domain Bacteria; phylum Acidobacteriota; class Vicinamibacteria; order Vicinamibacterales; family CAVVIG01; genus Gp6-AA45. Next base: position 10,037 of record QHWB01000075.1, on the reverse strand, counting down.
AACATTCGCAGGCACGTACCGGCGTTGGTGATGATGCCCGAGAGCGGCTGGTTGACCTCGTGCGCGATGGACGCCGTCAACGCTCCGAGCGTCGCCACCCTTGCGACATGTGCGAGCTCGGAGCGCGCCCGTTCGAATGCTTGCTCGGAAAGTCGTCGCGCCGTCACATCCTGTATCGCTCCGATGTACTCCATCCGCCCGTTCTCATCCCGGCTGCCGTGCGCGATAGTGCGGAGGTACTTCACCGAGGCATCCGCCAGGCGCAGCCGAATCTCGTAGTCGACGTCTCCGCCTGTCCGTCGGGCGAACTCCACTTTCTCTGACAAGAGCTGGATGTCCTCGGGGTGGACTCGATCCGCGATCTGCTCGAGGCTCACGCGACTGTCCGCGTCGAATTCGAAGATGCGATTCGCCTCCTCTGAAAACCTGATGTCGTCGGTGTCGAGCCGCCACGAGAAGGTGCCTGTGGAGCTGAGGTGCTGGCCTTGTGCGAGGAATGCCGCGCTCCGTTTGAGCGCGGCTTCGTCCTGCGCGCGTTCGATAGCAATGCTGGCAATGTGCGTCACCTGTGCGATTAGCTCCTGCACTCCTGGAGATGGGGTTGCGGGCCTGCGGTGATAAATAGCAAACGTACCCAGGACGCGACCCGACAGGGCCAGAATCGGCGTTGACCAGACCGACCGTAACCCGTGGCTCAAAAGGAGGCTGCGATACGCAGTGTCGTGCCACAACGGATCGGACTCGAGATCCGCTGAGATCACTTGCCTCTTCTCCAGGGCCGCGATTCCGCAGGGGCAGAGCTCGGAGCGCACTGGCAGACCTTCGATCGGCGCGGTGAAACTCGTGGGGAGAGAGGGCGATCCGCCGTTCTGGAACGCGGGAACCCTCCAGTCGATCAGGTATGCGCCGCAGATGCAATCATCCGCCGTCTCTTCGACAAAGCGGCATAGGGCTGCGAGTACGTCCGCGAGTACACGGCCAGACGCCACCATCTGCAGGAGCTCATTTTCGCCAGCGAGTTGCGTCTTGGCGCGCGTCCGTTCCGCCATTTCTCTTCTGAGGTCTTCGTTGGCTTGGGCAAGTTCCAGCGTCCGATGCGCGACCCGCCGATCGAGTTCCTGGGCGAGGCCCCGCTGTTCGCTCAGTACCTGTGCTTCCCGCAGCGCGATCGACGCCTGGTTCGCCGCGACGGTGAGGAGAAGCCTCTCCTTCTGTTCCGGAAAGTCCACCCGCTGCGCACCTGTGACGATGATGCCGAGTTTGCCGTGGAAACCCAGCGGCACAGCCGCGATCGAGAGGTCTTCGTCTCCAATTCGGCAACGCACGACAGGAGGCCACGTCTCTGGGTGGTCGCCGAACCAGTGCCTCAGATCCGCGCCGATATCCTCGGCCTGCGGCGTCGCCAATCGCGCGCCTCGCACCATTTCGATCCGTGCGCCGACCTGGTCGTTCAGTCGGACATAGACGAAATCCAGCGTCAGTATGCTGGCGAGCGAGTCGATCAAGGTGTGACCGATGTGCGACGGGTCGCCGCCGGTCCACATCGCAGGAAGCGCGAGGATGCTGACGAGATCGTTGACACACCGCTGTAAGCGCGTGATTTCGTCGACGGGCTGTTCGATGGGGGTTTCCATGCGAGACACCACTCTCACGACTCAATTGTCCGTTGAGATCGTCGCTCGCGCACCTCACGGAGGAACTGCTCCGGCGGTACATAGAATGGATTCTGCTGAAGGATGCCACCAACGATGACGGCCGGATGCGTCCGCATGATGTCGATCACCGTGTCACCGCTGAATCTACTCAAGTGGTACGTGCAAATCACCGCATCGTCGTGACGATTCCACAGATCGTTGACGCGAGACTCGAATTCAATGAGTTCGTCGACGTGCGTTGGACGCTCTGCTGCCCAGTCCATTCGGCAGACGATGCGACTGAGCGGAAACACGTGGTTCGCGTTACCGCTGGCGAGTTGCTCGAATACCTGCAACATCCGATCTTGATCGAAGCGGCCGTCGCGAAGGTACGCGTCCGTGCTCGCCAGAATCTCGAGCTGGCCGGCTCGCTGAGCGGCGGCCGTATCGATCCCGACCGCCGCCAGTCGCTGCAGATGATCGTCACGCTGGTTCGGGTTGACGACGTGAACCGCCTTATCGCCGCACGTGAAGCCGTCCTTGATGAACGGCAGCAACACCCGATATTCCTCTTCTTCGCTGTTGAACAATGCGCAGACATGGCGTGTGTTGCCGAGCTGAGAGCCGGCTAGCGAAATGGGTGCGGCGCCTTTCTTCATGGTGCACTCTCCCACGCTTGGTCGCTCGTATCAAGCGTATCCGCACAGGGTAGCGCATCCGCCGTACATCCGGGCTCAGTGATCATTGCCGGTACGCCGTACCAACACGCCTACAGGATGCGTCAGGCTGGTGGCCATCGTCCATGAGACTTTGGTATTGGGTCGTCGCCGATACGTTCGTCCAATGGATTCGCAGCGCACCATCCTGTGTAATTCGCACAGGAACGCACGCACAACTCTGACACGCCGCCGTAGCCTGTGATTACGACATCGCTGTTCGCGCCATTCGCAGCGGCGCGGCGCAGCGGCGCCACGATGCAAACGCCAGCGGCCATCACGAAACGTCGTCCAGAATCGAGGAGCACAACGATGGGCACGATTACCGTCGGGAAAGAGAATTCCACATCGATCGACCTCTACTACGAAGATCACGGCGCGGGCACGCCGGTGGTGCTGATTCACGGGTGGCCTCTCAGCGGAGCCGCCTGGGAGAAGCAGACCGCTGCACTGCTCAAGGCCGGCCACCGGGTGATCACGTATGACCGTCGCGGCTTCGGCAGGTCGAGCAAACCGGCAGTCGGATACGACTACGACACGTTCGCTGGCGATCTCGACGTGGTCTTGAAGACCCTTGACCTCCGAGACGTGGCACTCGTCGGGTTTTCAATGGGGACTGGCGAAGTGACGCGATACATCGGAAAGTACGGCACGGACCGGGTGCGCAAGGCGGTGCTGATCGGCACGCTTGGGCCCTATCTGGTCAAGGCTTCCGACAACATCGAGGGAGTCGATCCGAGCGTGTTCGAAGGCCTCAAGGGTGCCATCCGGGCGGACCGCGCGGCGACGGTGTTTGACTTCTTGAAGAACTTCTACAACTACGACGTGAACGGCGGAAAGCTCGTGAGCGACCGCGTGCTGGAGGACAACTGGAACGTGGCTGCCGGTGCCTCGGCAATTGGAACGCTGCAGTGCGTCGATGCCTGGGTGGAGGATTTTCGGAAAGACACTGCGAAGAACACCGTGCCCACGCTGATCATCCACGGCGACGCTGATCGCATCCTGCCTCCGGACGCGACGTCACGCAGGCAGGCCAAGATGATCAAGCACGTCAAGTTCGCCGAAATCGCTGGCGGTCCACATGGTCTGTGCTGGACGCACGCCGATCGCGTGAACGCCGAACTCGTGCCCTTCGTGGCTTGAATGAGGGCAACGGGCGTCTCTGACCGATCAGCGGCGTCAGAGCGCCCGACGTCGGTATTTCGCGCTCCAGCCGCTCACGGGCCCCGCGATCGCCGAGACATCGTCGAGCAGTGACTGCAGGAACGCCGCGACATTAGTACAGGCCGACAGACCCGCGCTCTGACCGGCCCACAGCGGCAGCCAATCCGGACGGCCGGCGGCTTCCGCTGCGACAGCCAGGTCTCTGACGATTCCACGCTTGAGCGGGTAGGGAAGAATCTCGGGGGCCTGCTCGTTGAACTCGCGCAGCAACCGGTTCTCGATGCCGCGCGCGAGCCGCCCACTGAATCCCCTCGTCAAGCCCGTATGTCCAGAGTCGCGCTGGAGCAGCGCTTCACGGTGGAGGCGGCTGGCCCCGGATTCCTGACATGTGAGAAACAGGGTTCCCATTTGCACGCCTTCAGCGCCGAGCGCGAGCGCAGCGACGACGCCTCGGGCGTCGCCAACGCCGCCCGCGGCGATCACGGGGACGTCGACCTGACTAACGATACGCGGGACTAGGGAGAAGGTCCCGGTCAACGATTCTTCCGCGGCGCGCAGAAAGGATCCTCGATGGCCACCGGCTTCGAAGCCAGACGCTGCGATGACGTCGACGCCAGCCTCCTGGAGGGCTACCGCCTCCTCCGGCGTTGTCGCGGTTCCGATCGTGACGATCTTTCTCTGACGGCACTCGTGCAGCACGTCGGTCGGTGGAATGCCGAAGATGAAGCTGAAGACCGGAACCTTCGCGTCGAGCACCACGCGCACCTGATCATCGAAACGCGCCGGCACGTACGGTGTGTAGGTCGGAAGAGGAACGTGGAGGGCGGCGAAATGATCGTGGAGCGGGAGAAGGCTCCGGTTGAACGCCGCCTCATCTGAAGTGCGTGCGCCATCGTCTTCCATCGACACCCACAAGTTCACCGCGAACGGTCTTGACGTCAACGCGCGAATCGCGCCGATGGCGTCACTGATTGCATCGGGGGACAATGAGTGAGCGCCAAACGATCCGAGGCCCCCGAAGTTCGACACCGCCGCGGTCAACCGCTGCGAGGACAGCCCTCCGAGTGGCCCCTGAACGATCGGGTAGTCGATCGCCAGCCTTTCGGTGAGCCGGTTGCGAGGCCAGGATGATGACATTGGTAATTCCCTGAGTGATCCAACCACGGCAGGTCGATTGACGCTATTAGACGATCGTCTCGGGAGCCACCCAACGCCAGTCGATACCATCGTCCAATGGATTCACGGCGTCGCATCCGGTCTAATCGGCTGATGAACACGCGGCCGTTGATGACGATGCAGGTAAGAGTCGCGCGGGTGCTGGACGTCGGCGCGGTGCCTTATGGCACGCGCCGGATTGCGCCGTTGGACGGAGGAACGTTCGAAGGCCCTCGCCTTCGCGGAACCGTGCTGCCAGCCAGCAGTGCTGACTGGCTGCTCCTTCGGTCGGATGGCGTACTGGAGCTGGACTTTCGCGCGACTCTCCAAACCGACGATGGCGCGCTCATCTCGATGAAATCGTTTGGCCTGCGCCACGGGCCACCAGAAATCATCGCGGCCCTCGGCCGCGGTGAGACAGTGGACCCTTCCACGTACTACTTCCGGACGATGCCGCGCTTCGAGACGGCGCACCCTGGGTACACGTTCCTGAACCGCCTGATCGCCGTTGCGACTGGCGATCGTCGTGCGGAAGGCCCGGTGTACACGATTCATGAGGTGCTGTGACATGACCATGCCGATCACTGCACGTCCGCTGATAGTTCTTCGTCTCACGACGTCGCCGATTCAGGAGATTGGCTCGACGCCCGAGGGTACGCTGACGATCTTCCCCGTCACAGGTGGCTCGTTCGAGGGCGAGCGGCTTCGCGGCAAGGTGCTTGCCGGCGGCGGCGATTGGGTCACGGCCCGAAGCAACGGAATGATGACGCTCGACCTGCGGATCGCGCTCGAGGCCGACGACGGCAGCCTGATTGACATGACCTTCACGGGCATTCGAGACGACGCGAACCGCTATTTCCGGACGGTCCCTCGTTTCGAAACGGCCGCGCCACGGTACGCGTTTCTGAACCGTCTGCTTGCAGTCGGCACCGCCGAAATTCGCGCTGAGGGTCCGGTTCATCTCATCGAAGAAATTCTCTGAGGCATCTATGTCATCAACAAGAACAGCGATCGTTACGGGAGCGTCGCGAGGAATTGGTGCGGCGTTAGTCGAAGCACTTGTGAATGCGGGCTACAACGTCGTAGCCACATCCCGAAATGTCAATCAGTCTTTGGCGGCCTCACCGAATCTGGTTCTCGTCGATGGTGACATCGGGAAAAAGGAAACGGCCGCCAAAGTTGTCGCAGCAGCCATGGAGAAGTTCGGAAGCATTGATCTTCTGGTGACAAACGCGGGAATATTCTCCACCGACCTTTTACTGAGTTCACAACCGAAGACTTTAACGCCCTGGTGTCGACCAATCTCTTGGGCTTTCTCTACATCACCCAGCTTGCCGTGACGCAAATGCTCAAACAAGGGTCCGGCGCCGTTGTGAGCATCACCGCCGCGCTCGCCGATCAACCGATCGCAGGAGTGAACGCGGCGGTTCCAATGATCACCAAGGGCGGGCTGAACGCGGCGATCAAGAGCTTGGCCATCGAGTATGCCAAGGACGGGATCAGATTCAACGCGGTAGCCCCCGGAATCGTGGACACGCCGATGCACCAGGACGATCCAAAAGATTTTCTCAGGACGTTGCAGCCGATGGGAAAGTTTGCGCACGTGAATGATGTCACCGACGCCGTCTTGTACCTCGCGCACGCAGGCCAGGTCAGCGGAGAGGTACTCCACGTCGACGGTGGATCGCACGCGGGCCGGTGGTAGCGTGAAGAAGATCACGCGCCGTTCTCTGCTAGTCAGCGCAGCTGCTTCTATTGTAGGGATGTTGCTTGCCGAGAACTCGCTCTCGGCGTCGTTCGCTTCTCCCACGCAGATCGATGCGGGCCTATGGTGGCCGCCGGCGATCAGATCCAGCTTGTTGTCGTCTTTTGCGATGAGTGTGGAGTGCACAAGACGCCAGTGCTTGAAAGCGCCTGGTACCTTGAGAGCGTCGCCCGTTTGCGCAGGGAACAGCGTTCCGACCGCGGGGAACGCGACGACCACGATCGATTGCCAGAATAGCCGTGTCCCCCTTGCGAGTCCTCCTCGCCAGCATTGTCGCTAGCCTGTCAGCACTCGACCGTCGTCCATTACGCGTCTTGAAGCCCCGCCTCGAGGATGGCGACGTCCTGCTCGACGGTTCCTCCGCTGACGCCGACACCGGCGACCCGCTCGCCCCCTCGGCTGAGCGGCGCTCCGCCGCCCATCGCGCAGTAGCGGCCGCCAGCGAGCCCCATCAGCGGGAAGAGATCCTGGCCGGGCTGCACGAGCGGCAGCAGGTCGGCGGTTCGCATCCCCACCAGAGCCGAGGTGTAGGCCTTCCGCTCGGAGATCTCGAGCGAGAAGGCCGGCGCGCCGCTCATGCGGTGCGTGAGGATCACATTGCCATGCGTGTCGATGATGCAAACGGAGACCGGCACAACGGCGCGCGACGCGGCCGCCTCGACGCGGTCGGCGATCGTCTTTGCGAGAGCGAGTAAGTCCATGATGAAGTCCTTTGAAAAATGCGCAGCGCGCGTCAGCGGCCGAGGCGGCCCAGATATGCTCCGAGGCGATCTTCGGCCTCTCCCGGCTTGTGAAAGCCCAGCTCGAAAAAGGCCTTGACCCTCGCCTGTGTGGCCGGCCGGGCAACTGAGGCCATGCAGGCGTCCCAGCCGGCCGCGATTTCCACGTCTGGCGGCAGGCTGGCGTTCACCAGACGCTTAGTGTTGGCGATCGCCCACTTGTCGAACGCGGCGATGCGCCTCGCGAGCGCATCGACGAACGCGTCGAGCTCGGCGTCCGGCAGCGCCCGGTTGACATAGCCGTAGGCCTCGGCCAACTCTCCGCCGATGTCGTCGGAGCTGAGGAGCACCTCCAGCGCGCGTCCCCGCCCCATCAGCCGCGGCAGGCGCGCCATGGGGCCTCCGCCGGCGACCAGGCCGATGCCCACTTCCCACTGCGAGAGCACCGCCTTTTCCCGACTGACGAACGTCATGTCGCTGGCAAGCGCGATCTCGCTGCCGTTCCCGGTTGCGCGCCCCCTGATCAAGGCGATCGACACGACCGGCGCGCGCGTCAGGCGCACCAGGATGTCCGGCCACGCCTCGAGGCCGGTGGGCCCTGTCGGGATCCGTTTGAGATCCTCGAAATTGGCGAGGAAGTCGCTGTGATTCAGGAAGAAGCCTTCGACGGCGCTGTCGAAGACCACGACCTTGACCTGCTCGTCGTCCTCGATGGCCGTCACGATCTCCCTGAATTCCTGGACGAATTGTGGACCCATCACATTGAGCGGCGGATTGTCGAATGTGATCCGCCAGTAGGCGGGAGACGATCGCCTGAGTCGAATTTGCACCGTCTTCGTTGTCGCGTTCACCTGAGCCTCCTGGAGCAAGACGATAGAAAACAAGCCGCGTCGATGGCGCGAAGGGTCGGCTTCGCAGCGGCCTCGCGCGGTGCGTCACGACGACTGCTCTCGTCGAACGCCCACGTGCCATTAGACGAGATCGCCGGAGCCGAATCTATTGGACGATGGTATGGATCGCGTCTGTCGCGTGAAGATTGCAGCATCCCCAGAGGCCAGCCAGGGTCGAAAATCACCTCACACCGCCGGAGTCTGTGACGCGAGCTCGACGCGGTAGCCGAGGCTTCGGAGTTCTCGGATCATTTTGCGCGCCCGCGCTTGCGTCGCCTCTTTGCTGACGGCCGGACCCCGTTCCTCGTACCGAATCCCCTGGTGAAGAATCTTCCAGATCAGTCGACACAGCCGATGCGCGATCGCGCCGATGGCCTGTGCGTGTCCGAGGCGCGGGACGAGGCGCCGATAGACGACCGCGAAGATGGTGCCCTTGGCTTTCACCGCCGCGTTCGCGGCCTGGTTCAGGACGCGTCGCATCTGTCGATTGCCTTTGGGGCAGCGGTGACTATAGTTCACGCCCGCACTCTCCTCATTGCCTGGACACGCGCCCATCCACGACGCGAGCTGTTTCGCTGACGGAAATGCGGCGGCACTGGCACCGACTTCCGCGATGATCTGCTGCGCGGAATCGACGCCGAGGCCGGGTACTTCTGCCAATCGTTGCACCGCGTCGTGGTAGTAAGCGAGCAGCTGCGCCATCTGCTGATCGAGTTGAGCGAGGTGGTCTTCGATCACGCGCAATTCGTCCAGCGTCAGCTTCACCAGCCGCCGGTACACCGCGTGAAGATCCGCGCACGCGCCGAAGGCGTCGCGCAATTGCTCGGGCGTCGCGCGCAATCGCTGGTCGGCCAGTGCGGCAAGCGCGGCCGGATCCGTTTCGCCGTCGCCTACCGCGTGCAGCATACGACGTGCGCTGGTGCCCAGCAGATCGGACACGACACTCGATACCTTGATGTGGGCTTCCTCGAGGAGTGACTCCAGCCGGTTGTGGAGTTGCACGCGGCTGCGCGTGATCTGGTACTTCCGGCGCATCACGGTCCGCCAGAGCCGCTGTTCGGCGTCCGGCACAAAGCTCAAGGTGAGCTCCTGGGCCACCAGGCGCTTCACCAAACGTTCCGCATCTGGAAAGTCTCTCTTTCGCCCGCCGGCTCCCCGGTTCGACTGCGCTTGTGCAAGGTGGAGCGTCCCGGATAGAGGGCTCGCGTCAGTGCGCATGCATCGGGATCGGATGTGAGGGCTCATGGATGTGCCCCCGCGTGTCCACCGGTTGGCCCCAGTGGTGGGCGCACCTGGTGGGCGCACTTCGCGTTCACCCGCATAAACATTGAGCCGACTATCCTCCGCAAGAAGTTGGAGGACTTGCGGAAGGCGCGCGCGTCGATGTCGATCGCCGATTAACATGCCGGGACAGGAGTTCCGTTGAGAGCCGGGAGAGAGTGAATGCGGGGGCATCATTGCTCACCGCCGACGGCGTTACCCAGGAGTAAGCTTGGCGCACATGATGAAGGTCTGCATCGTCGGGGCCTCTGGGAAGCTCGGAATCTACATGGTGCAGCACGCGCTGGATCGGGGCTATGCGGTGGTCGGCGTGTGCCGCGAGCGCAGCGTGGAGAAGCTCGATGCCTTCAAGGGGCGCATTACTGTCATTCCGGGAGCGACGAATGACCGCGAGGTCATCAAGCGCGCCGTAGCCGGGTGCGACGGGGTGCTCGTCGTGCTTGCCCCGATGGGCGTTCACCACTACGCGTCGGGAACGGCTCAGGCGGTTCTAGACTACGCGGATCCGGGGGCACGCTTGGTCTTCTCGTGCGGGTGGCACATCACTCGCGACGGCCAGGACGTCTACTCGTGGAAGATCAAAGTGCTCGTGAACATCGTGGGTCGGCTCGCGCGCCTCGCTCGCGTTGTGGACCTCGACGACCAGGTTGAAGCGACCCGACGGGTGTTTGCAAGCGACACGCGGTGGACGGTCGTGCGCGGGAGCGACCTCG
>QHWB01000034.1 GCA_003222395.1 Acidobacteriota bacterium | reverse complement strand
GTTCGATGAGCCCCACGGCGCCGTCGACTTCGGGTGCCAGCGTGACGAGCACGATCCGGCCGCCCGCAGCATCCTGTCGACGATTGAAGTCGTCGATGCTCGCCGTCCTCACGTGAGGGAGGAGCGCTGGATCTGATTAACCTGCGCGCGCCGAGTCGGCCGACGCGGCCGGCGTTACGGGCACAGGGCAAATCGCGACGGGTCGAATCCGTCGCTTTTTGCGTCCGGCTCCGTCCCGAGCCTCATGGTGCATCGTGAGCCGTCGCGCAGAACGAGCGTCGTGTCGTTCTTCAGCGCGCCAGGCGCGACAGTGAGAAACTGCTCCGCGCTCAGCACGATCTGATCGATCGAGAAGCCGTCCTCTTTCACCTGCACGCGAATGGTCTGCGCCCCTGACTGCTCGAAATGGATGTTCGGACCCATTACGTTCACGCCCCAGCCGTTGTCCTGCCAGCCCCAGCCCGATAGGTGGCAGCCGTTGCAGTCCGCCAGGTTCACGTCGGTCGCCGAGGTCGCGCCGATACGATAATTTGGTGTGCCGGCCTCATCGACGCTGCCTGAGAACTGCACCATCACGGCATCGTTCACGCGCTTGTTCCTGTCGGCCTTGCCGCGCAGCCACAGGTGATAGGCGACGCCCGCTTCCGCCTGAAACGGAATCTCGAAGTAATTCGCCGGGTTCGCCAACGGTTGGTCAATCTTCCCTGCGCTCTTGTTGGGATTCCACATGCGTGAACCGCCGGCGGCCGTTGCATCCGGCACGATCGACCAGGTGCCCTTGACCATGTTGGCATCCGACGCGTAGAGCACTACTTCACGTTCGCGGATCGTTAGACTGAACGTGCGCCTGGCCACGTTCCCGTCCCACCCCACGTCGCTTGCCTGCACGGTGAATGAGAACGCGCCCACGGCCTTGGGTTTGCCGCTGATGATGCCGTCTGGCGACAACTCGAGGCCTTTCGGCAGCTGACCCTCGACGAGACTCCACGTGGTCTGGCCGGTGCCGCCGGCGAACTCCAGTACCGCCCGATACGGCCTCGGAGCATCTCCTGACGGCAGCGTTGCGGTCGTGATTGCGATCGGCAGCGGAGCAATGACGAGGGTCGCCGTCCCGGAATCTGTGTAGCCCGGCCAATCGTCTTTCACCTGAACGGTAAAAGTGAACCGTCCGATGCTCTGCGGATCGCCGGTCACCGATCCGGTGGTGCCGAGCACGAGGCCAGGCGGCAAGAGACCGCCGATGAGCGACCAGGTCTGCAAGCCGGTGCCCCCCGTGGCGCTCAGTGCCGCGTCATAATGCGAACCGAGAACGCCCGCGGGGAGCGCCGAAGTGACGATCCGGATCGGAAGGGGAGCGACAGTGATCGTCACCGTGTCCAAGACGACGCGATTAAGCCCCCAGCGATCCGAATCCTTCGCCTGGATCACGGCGGTCTTGGTTCCCCACATCGTCGGCGTGCCGGCGATTTCACCCGAAAGGGGGTCGAGGCTGAGCCCGTCCGGCAGATTGCCGGACGCGACGCTCCACGCGACGGTTCCGAGCGCTCCACTCACGCTCGGTGCGAGATGAAACGGCTCTCCGACCTTTCCCGCCGGTATTTCCGGAATGCTGATCGCGTACGGCGGGGGATCCACCATGATCTCCAGGGTGATCGTCGCCTCGTTGAAATCCCACGCCGTATCGTAGGCACGAAGGATCAGCAGGCCGACGGTGGGCGCTACCGGCGTTCCGGTGATCAGGCCCGACGCCGCATCGAACGCGAGGCCGTCCGGCAACGAGCTGTCCAGCACTTGAATCGCGCATCCCGCCAGACCACCGCTGCACGTCACGCGTTGCTCGTACGGAACGTTGAACATGCCCTTTGGCACGGTCGGCGGTCCAATATGGACCGGCGGCATCCCGGGCCGCAGCCTGATGTCGCCGGAGAGCGCGAGCGTGGTTTCGGCAAGGACGACGTCTACCTCAGCTCCAAGGTCCTTCCCCTCCGGGCCGATCACTTGATGATTCTCGACCAGCACGCCCGCGTTCTTGTACGTGCTGTTCGACCGCAGGTGATAATTGCCCGCTGCGAAGCCCTCGAACTCGAGCTGCCAGTCGGCGACGGTCGGAAGGTAATTGTCAAAACTGCTGCACGGCAAGCCCAGATAGACCTTGGCATTCCCTCCCGCCAGAACGTTTCGGCAGAAAATCCCGTTCGGCAGCATGTAGGCATTGAACGCGCCTAATCCCGACGAGAAACGATCGCCGAAGAACCCGAACGAGTTGTGCGCCGACAGGTTGTTCGTGATCGTGAGATTCGTGATCGGCGTGGTAATACCGGCCAGCCGCCCGTAGAGGTAGTAGATCGCGGGTTGAGTGCTGATGACCGTGTTGTGATCGATCGTCACGTTGTCAGCGCCGTCGCCAATCAGAAATACCCGGCTCGAGCCCCAGATGCTCGCGGTCAGATCGTCGAACACGTTGTCGACAATGGTGATGTCTCTCGTGCGCTGGCTCGGCGCAAGGTTGTCGGTGCCGAGAATGTTCACGCCGCCGGAGGTATGGCGGACGATATTGTGCCGGAACATGACGCGTTGGACGACCACCCAGGGCGCCGTGCCGTTCTGATTGCGCGGCGTGAACAGGATGGGATAGCCGGGCTGATCCGCCACCCACACATGCTCGAACACGTTGCCCTCGACGAGCACGTCCTGGGCGTTTTTCAGCTCGAAGCTGTTCTTCACCATCCACTTGGTGCCGCTCCCCGGCTTGCCGGCCGCGGCTGCCGCGCCGGTATCCGTGAAGAACGGGTCCGGCGTCGTCCAGAACATCGCCTGGCTGTTCGACGTGCGGCCGTACACCAGGTACTCCTGCGCAGTCGCCACGGGCGTCCATGAGATGGTCACAGCGCCGTCAGCGCCGAGTGTCGCCGTCACTTCAGCCGATGCGACCGACGCCGCAATGTTGTTCCGGTAACTGAGCTTGCGTGCGACCACTTTGTAGTAATAGGTGCCGGCGGGCAGTGCGCCGGCGGCCGGCGTCGCGGCCGCGGCGACGTTCGCCGGCGCCGCGAGGATCGGATTGCGCCACGCGAGCTGCTTGCTGAGATAGTTGTAGCGGAAGACGACGTCCGTGGTGACCAGATCTTTAATCGGCGGGTCGGCGCCACCGAGCAGAAAGCTCTGCGTCGCGGCCTCGAGATAATTGTTCTCGATCACATAGTGGCCCGGGCCGTTGAAGCCGCCGATGGCCTGCGACTCCTGGCCGATGGCCTTGCAGTCGGACACCCACGAGTTGATGATCGTGGTGTCGCGGCTGTGCAGCGCGATGCCGCGCTTCTGTCCGAACTCGGGGTCGCCGTGGACGTACAGTCGATCCAGGATGAAGGCGTACGGCACTTGCGTCAGCTCGGTCTGCGTCGAATCGTTGGCGCCGAGAGTGATGATGTCGTTGGCGCCGCCCACATTGGCCTGGAACTCCAGGAACATCAGCTTGTAATGGTGCGCGCTGGTCGCTGTCTGCAGCGCCCACAGGGCATTCGGCGATTTGATCTTCGGGAGATGCGCTGCGTACGCGGGCGTCATGCGCACGCCAAAGGGCGGAAACACATCGTCGGGCGCGGCCGACCGGATGGTGATGTACTCCGGCGTGTCGCCGTTGTCCGGCAATGCTTTGTTCGGCAAGATGAAGTTGCCGGTGTACGTGGCGTCGGGCTCGAGCGTAATGACATCGCCCGGCTGCGCCGCGTTCAATGCGGCCTGAAGGTCCCCGCCCGACGGAACGGCAATTGTTGCCGCGTGTGCCGCTGAGGCTGCGAGAAAGTACACCACACCCGTGGCCCACGAAGGGATCCGGAAACCCATATCGTCTTACTCCTGCGGTGTTGGAAAGTTTTGCGCGAGCCGCGCGCGTCGCGCGGAGGATTCTAGCGCGCGCGACAGAAATCGCGGAGCATAAACGACAATATTGCTCAGTATGATATCGATGAGTTGATCGCTGCCGCTCTCAACGGTCGAATCGATTCCATCCGCCCACGCTCCTACGCCTAGACAGCGCTGATCAAAAAAACGGTCTTCACCGATTTGAGTACAGCGGTTGAGCGGTCAGAAAGGCCGCCAAGTCTCGTGCCGATCGAATCGGGTGGGCGGTGGTCCACTTCAATTTCAGCGGCGGCGATTCGCGGCGAACAAGGTTTGGAGTTCTCGGCGCTTCGACCCGTGGACGGTCTTCCAGCGTCGCAGCAACAGCCAGCGTTTCCCGCGACCGTGCTCGCGCATGACCGCGCCCGCCCGAAAGAATTCTTGGCGGCGCACGTCGTCGAGCGCGGCGCTGGCGTGCTGCCGCACGTGGAATTTGTCGAAGACGATCTCGGCCTTCGATAGCACCGTGCCCACCGCATTGAGATACGGCCGATGCATGTCGGTGCACACGCGTGGGATCGCCCTTCTTCGTCCAGACCACCGCGCAGACCGCCCACCCCAAGTGAGGTGGTGGCCGGGTAATTACCATTTTAGTGGACCAGACCGGCGCCAGTTGGAGCCCAAACATTGCTCTGGCTCAGACACGTGGTGTAGTGGGAGCCACTGCGTTGTAACAGCTCACCATTTTGAACGTGTGCGCCCGATTGCTGCGACAATCTACCGGCCTGGTGCTTGATATGGATCCGCTCCACCGGCAGGCGATCGTTAAAGGAGTGCTGGGGGCCCTCCTCTTTGTCGTCCTCATCTTCTGGCCGGCCGGCACGTTCGACTACTGGCAAGGCTGGCTGTTCCTGGGGATCTTTGCCGCGTCGACCGTTGGCTTCACCGTGTACCTGGCGATCTACGACAGACCGCTTCTCGAGCGTCGGTTGAAGGCCGGGCCGCAACATGAGCGAGAGTGGTCCCAGAAAATCATCGTGTCGCTGGTCCTCCTCGCGTTTTTTGCGTTGATCGTCCTGTCCGTGCTCGATTACCGAAACGCGTGGTCGCCGGTTGCCCCGTGGGTGTCGATTCTTGGCGATGTGGTGGTCCTGCTGTCTTTCCTCTTCATCTTCACGGTGACCCGGGTCAACAGTTTCGCCGCGTCGAACATTCGCGTGGAGAAGGATCAAAAAGTGATCGACACGGGGCCGTACGCGCGCGTGCGTCATCCGATGTACATCGGGGCCATTTGGCTTTTCGTCGGAATGCCGCTCGCGCTCGGTTCGTGGTGGTCGCTCGGCCTGATCGTTCCTTTCATGCCCGTACTTTTGTGGCGGCTTCTCCACGAGGAGAAAATCCTGCAGAGAGATTTGCCCGGGTATACGGAATACATGCGCAGAGTACGCTTTCGTCTGGTTCCGTTCGTGTGGTAGAGACGCGCCTTGCGCATCGCGACCTGAGGGCAAGCCACACGTTATGTGTTGCTCCATCTCACGAATTTCGACGATGGACGCGACCTGATGAAAGAATCGCTGTACTCAAATCGGTGAACAGCCCCCTTTTATGGGCTCGCGACTACCGCCGGTGACTTGGGCTGGCGCGAATGTCGGTCCAGCGTGAAGGTGCTTAATCGCAACGGAGCAACCGTCTCTCGACTCGCTTATGATGTGTTCTTGGCGTCTCGTTAACAAAATGGCGGTAGCGAGAAAGGAACATCGTATGATCCCGACTCTGAGACACTTTGCTTATATCGCAACTTTGTTATCGGTCGCAGTGTCACACGGTAGAGCACAAGGAAAACCAATAGCGATCACCAATATGATCGTGGACTACGCGGAGCGACCAACGGCTCTCGGACCGGCCGTGGCCTCAGCAAGTGCCGTTGTGGTAGGCCGCATTCGCGATATGCGTAATTACCTACCACCCCAGAATGGCGCAACTGTTCGGACGATGTACACGCTGGATGTTGCGGAAGTCATTCACAGCGAATGGCCATTGTCACAGTCTATTAACGTTTTCCGATATGGCGGTGACATCGATGAAGGTGTTCGTGTGAAGAGAATTGTTGAAAGCGACTTTCCGGCGTTCATGCCTGGACGTGAGTACGTGATGTTTCTTTTGTGGAACAATATATTGAATGGATTCGAATTGAAGTTCGGCGCTGACAGTGCATACGAAGTCATGCCAAATGGCACGATTACGACCCACGGCCGTTCACGACTCGCGCACGCTCAAAGCGGAAGAAGTGCGGCGGCCATGATCGCTGACCTCAAGAAAGAGGCCGTTGGAAGATGACGTAATGTCGAGGAACTGGTTGTTGGACTCACGGGACAAGTGCGTCTCGGTCTACGCAGAAATGGACGGTGCACTGCATTCGAGCTGAAGAATGGTGAAGACGATGCAGTGCGCTTTCCGCCCGGGACAAGGGGTATCGAGTCTCCGACTCGATTGTCAGCCGATGCTCTCAGCCTGTGCGTCGGCGGCTGACGATGACCGTTACGCCCGTGACGTCGACCGGCGCGGCGGCCGGGCCGTTTCGGATACAGCGTAGGCGCGCCCTTCGAGAACGGTGCCGCCTGTCGCTGGCCAAACGGCGTGCCGCGCCAGTTCCTTCTTGAGTCGCTCATTGTCCCGTTTCAATCGCTCGCGGGCACGCTCGGATTCCTCAAGCTCCCGACGCAAGCGATCGATCTCTCGATATAGGTCGGCGATTGATGAAGGCCGCTGCGGCTTCGGCGCGCCGTCGTCGCCCACGCGCTGTTATGCCCAGAATCGGCGCGCGCGTACAAGGGACACACGCTAACCAGTTACCCAGAAGGCATCGTGGGACTGTTCGACTTTGTGCGACAGCTTCTGTTCAAAGCGATCAGCGCTGATCACTTTCGATCACTTCGATGCCCGCCGTGACCGGTCCTGATCGCGTGCGGTCACCGGTACGTGCCGCCTCAGGAGCTAGTTGGAGCAATCCAGTCGGGGTTCAAATCCCCACTTCCGCACCAACACTAAAACCACTGAACGACGAGCCCCGCGGTAACTATTTTGCGGCCGCTCGTCGCGTCGCCGATTTGAATTCAGGGCCGGCTTCATACGACTCTTGTTCGACTCCTCCGCGCGCAATCGCGTCGCAAGGAACAAGCGCTTTGACACGGTGAAATCAGTTAGGCGCTGGTCGCAGCCACTGTCATCGCGCGCCACGACTTGTGATCCGCCGGGCCATCATTGTGCCAGCGACGATCGTGACCGGGCTCGACCTCCAGGTCCCCCTAATTTTCAACGTCCGGGCCTCGGCGAGTCGTTGCGCGTGCCTCGATCTTGAAACTTTTCGCAGCGTCGAAGACGATGTGGATGCCGCCACCCCTGTGGACGCACAGAACGCGCCCACGGGGGTTTGGAAATCTCGCACAGAACGCGAGATTCCCACAGCGTCCACATCGATCACTCTCTTAGAAAAGAAAGAGAACGAAGAAGAACAAAGACAGCTCATACCAACTGTCCACGAGATCGGATCAGGTTCACCACCAGCAACTTAGCGGGAGACCTGATCAAACGTGGCGGTCGCGAGTGTCCCGCGCACGTGGCTTGTCACGGCCAGTCCAATCAGAGCGTCAGAGGGCAAATCGATCGAGACGGAGCCGATCAGGGTGTCTTGTGACCCATCGATCACGTAGCCGTTGACCGTCCCGCCCGTTCGTACGAGGTAGAACAGCACGGGAAACGATCTCGTCGCACCCGCGATAAAGGTCGTTGTGTTGCCCGCGGCGTTTCGCGCCATGAATTCGATACCGCCGTCGGGTTTGACGTCAAGAATGACGTGTGCCGCTGAGGGGTCCGTCGACGCACGAATCATGATCCCCGCCTTCGCGTACGGGTCTGTGTTGTCGAGACTGGTCACGCGCGCGTACATGCTGCCGTCGTTGATCTGGCTTGAGTAGTAGTAGTTGAACGCATCCTGGGTTCCCCAGATGTCCGCACCGGCACCAGCAACGCGGATGTTGACATCCGAAAACCCGACGCCTCCCGTCGCGCCGACATCACCGATATCCGAATCGATTGGCAGTGCGCTCGAGACGGCAACATGATCGAACGTCGCCGTGTTGAGGGCGGACGTGTCATGACTGGTGACGGCCAGTCCGGCGATGATATGCGTGGGCATCGAGACGTCGGTTGAGGCAAGGAATTGCCACGCGCTTCCATCCGTCGAGGTGAACGCAGTAAACGTGTTGGCGGTGCGCTGAACTTTCAGCCAGACGGGAAATGAAACTGCGGACCCGGCTATGAAACTCATCGAGCCGCCCTGGGCGTTTCTCGTCATGAATTCGGTCATCCCGTTGGGACGTACGTCGAGAATGACCGTCGCGCCGGACGGACCGTTGGAATTGGCAACCACGCCGGCTTTCGCAAACGTGTTCGCGCCCGTCTCCGACACCACGCGCGCGACGACGCTCCCATCTGCAGAAAGTGTCGTCCAGACGACCCGATAAGCATCGCTCGTGCCCCAAATGTCGGCGCCCGCACCGCTCACCGTGAACGTGCCATCTTGGAAGAGCGCGGACCCTGTCACGCCGACCGCGCCGACGTCTCCCGTCATCCATGGACTCGGGACGGTGATGACCTCCGGCGGGCTTGCGGGAAAGTACCCGTGATTCACCACCGTCGGATCGTGACTCGTGACGACGGCGCCCGCGTACGCAAAACCCGATGGAAACGGAACGCTGCCGAGGGTCTGACAACTTGGCGTCGTATTGAATGCGCACAACGTCGCGGTCACGGTGCCGCTGCTCCGCGTGAGATAGCCCCACGCGTGTGGCGCCGGTCCGGTTCCCGCCACGAACGTCGTCGAGCCGCCCTTCACCTGGCGCGTCATGAACTCGATGCTGCCATCAGGCTGCCTATCGAGTATGACGTGCGGGGAGTCAGGATCCAGCGTCGCGCGGATCATCAGTCCGATCTTCGCGTGCGGATTCGTCGCGTCTTCGGATGGGGAATTCGAGCGAATCATGCCATCTTCAATCGGCTGGTACAAGAAGAAGAAGCTGTCGGCTGTGTCCCAGATATCACTGCCGGCACCGTTAATAAAGAGATCGCCGTCGGGACCCTCCGTGGCGCTCCCGGCTAGGCCCACGTCCCCGATGTCGCGTTGCTGCCACGGGCCGCGGTCGATCGGGTGCTGCGCGGACGCAATTCCCCGTGTGAGGTGCAGCGTAGTGAGGAGTGCGATGGCAAGAAGGGAGCGCGAACGGCCACAGATCATGACCGACCTTCGCTTTCCGAGGACATCGCGGCGAGCAGTGCAAGGGAAATGCCTGACGTTGTTTGCGAATGCAGAGATTTGCATTACGCATGAGCTGATTACGAGGTCGGCGGCGGCGCGAGCGCGCGCATCTCCGCATGGGTGACCACGCAGCCTGTGGGATGCCTTCGCGTGTCCAGCTTCGCTTTGACACGCAGCCCCGCAGCCATTCGCGTATGGCCAATGAGCGCGACCACCGTCTCAAACGTGCGGAGCGCACGACCGCGCCAATTCTCGGTGATGTGACAGAAGAGGCGATGCTCGATCGTGTTCCACTTGCTGGTGCCCGGCGGGAAATGCGAGACGTGAATCCGGAGGCGCAGGGCGTCGGCCAACTGTTGCAGCTCCTGCTTCCACGCGCGCGAGCGATAGCCGTTGCTGCCGCCCGCATCGGCCGTGATGAACAACGCGTCCGCGTGCGGATACGCGGCGCGGCCCATCATCGTCCACCACTGGCGGATCGAGGCGACGGCGAACGCGGGCGTGTCGTGGTCGCGGCCCACGCTCACCCAGGCTTCGTTGCGCGCCATGTCGTAGACGCCGTAGGGAATCGCTTTGCCGGTGGCATCGCCGGGAAAATCGTGCACGCGGACGGGTTCCGGCGTGCCGGCGGGGTGCCATTCCTGGCCGGCATTCTTGAAATTCCCCACCAATTCCTTCTTCTTCGTGTCGACCGAAATGACCGGTTGCTGGCGCTGCAGGAACGCCGCGGCCGTCGTGTTGATGTGCTCGAATTGCGCATTGCGATCCGGATGCGAGCTGCCCTCCTGGGTCTTGCGCAGCGCCTGGAGCCGGTAGCCGAGCGCATGCAGGAGATGGCCAACGGTCGTGGAACTCACGCGCCACCCTTGTGCCGTCAACGCCGCGGCCGCAGGCTCGCTTCAATTTTAGCCCGGATCAATTACAAGCCTCCAAATCGCCGGCGCCACTGAAGTGCTGATCTTTTGCCGCCAGCCTTCTCGATCTGAATCGCACCCGGCCGCATCGGACAGCTTGATGCGCTGTTTGGGCGATGTTAGTCGGCGGTGGCGGCGTCGGTGCTGCGGGTGAACTGCCGCACGCCATCGACAACGCGCAGATGGTGGTGAGATTGCCAATGCGTTTCATGGGTTCGGTCTCCGATGTGAATGATCGGAGATGGCGCGGATTCAACGACGAGAATTGAGAGTCGTTTCACGCGCTGACGCTTCGTTGCACAGGAATCGAACGTTCGTTCGTATCTGTCCTGAATGACGGACTCACCGTCGATCGCGTCGGCTACAATACCGGTCTTCATTACAACAATTCGGGGAGGGGCTATGTATCTGACGATCGCGTTCGTGCTGCTCGTGTCGACGCTGTCACCAACAACTCAGAATCAGACGGCGAGCAGCACTACACCGGCAACGATCTACGTGGAACCAACCGACGACGGATTTCAGACGTATGTGGTGGCGGCGATTCTCAAGAAGAAGGTGCCGGCAAACGTTGTCGACAAGGCTGACCTCGCGACGCTGACGCTGAAGGCCGCACAGGTGCAAGTGCAAAAAGAGACGACCGGATCCAAAGTCGTCAAGTGCTTGTTCGCGTACTGCGCGGACACGCAGGACAAGGCGAGTACGTCGGTGCAGCTTGTCGACAGCAGCGGTAAGATTGTCTGGTCATACTCCGTCAATAAGGGGCGCGGCGCGAAAAATCTTCAATCAATGGCCGAGGCCATCGCGTCCCACTTGAAAAGCGAGTACTTTCGTTGATTCGAGTCGAGTCTTCTGAAATACGGACCAGTGCGCCTGGTACATGTGTTAGTCCTCAACCGCGTTCTGTCGAGTCGCCTCATGTTCCCGAACTGGTTGATGCTGGGATTTGCGATCTCGATGCCGTCGCAGTGTCCGCACGCCAAGATGGACTATTCGCTCTCTCCGGCCCACCGTGCGAACATTCGGGCCGAAGTCCTGGCTCCTGTGGCGACTGTGAGGCAATGCGCGCGTCATTCCCGGATCGCACGCTCGAGCTCGCTGATCCGATGGAGCCGTTTCAAGCAAACCTATGGCAGATGATGGTCTCGCGACACGCCCCGTCGCGGCGACTGATCAGCGCAGGATGCGGGCCGGGTCATTGTCTGGTGCATTACGAAGAGGGCGGTTATCACCACTCATTTCGGGTTCTCGTGTTCGGCTTGAACCGGCACGACGCTCAGATTGAATGGGCGGGCACGCCGTTCCGGAGCCTGGCGAACGTCGCGGCATTGAAGGCGTTCGTGCGGGAATAGGATCTCTTGCGAGGCTATTTTATCGGGTGAGGAAGCACGTCGCGATCGCAATGCTAGATCCTTCAGGCCGACGTCGCGTCGCGCAAAGCTCGCCCACGCCTCGTTGGCGTGTTCCCATTTATTGGCAATTCTCCATTGTCACTGGCATCGCCGGTCTGATGCCCATGAGCTGGACCTTCGGCGGCATCGTCGGCGCGAGCGTGATCGCCACCTGCACGTTTCCGCGCTCGCACGTCAGCGTCCACCGCCCGCGCAGCGCATTCTCGATGTAATCGAAATCCTTCGGCGGAGTACAGGCGCCCACGCGCGATCGAAGCTCGGAAATGGCCGCGCGGCGACGATCCTTTGATTGATCGAGAAACAGATTCTCCGCCGCAACGCGATCGGCCAGCGCATCGTCCCACTTGATGACGAGCTGCGACACGGCGTCGCGCGCGTCGGTCAGCGCTTTCGACGGCGCCACCGCGCGTGGTTTGATCCGTCGGTCCTTCGCGAGCGCGTCGAAGACGTTCGCGACCACGCGGCCCCACGCGGTGTACGTGACGTTGCCGAACGCGATCACCCCGGCGCCGTACTCGGGCAGCCACTGCATGATCGACCCGAATCCGGGCAGGCCGCCGGTATGCGAAACGATGTACTTGAAGTTGCACGTTTGTGACACGCGAAGACCGAACGCATATCCGCCGGCGTTGAGCTGAATCGCGCCGGCCGCGCCGCGCGTGACCGTCGCGCCCGCCGGACGCCACATCTGCTGCATCTCGCGGAGCGACGCGCGGCGGATTGGCGCCGTCTCCGGGCCGTCGTGCGGCGGCCATGCGGACAGATACGCCGCCACGTACTTGCTGAGATCGTTGATCGACGTCAGCATGCCGCCCATCGCTCCGCCGGCGCCGTGTGGCAGCTGGCGCTCTTCTTTCCATTGATTGTCTTCCCACCGGTATCCGTGCGCGAGCCGGTCGGCCGGCACCGACGAGGGCTCGAGCGTCGTCGACATCATGCCGAGCGGCCGCAGGATGTTCGCGGCCACGTAGTCGGCGTACGGCACGCCCGACACGCGACCGACGATGCGGCCGAGGATCATGAAGCCGTAGTTGGAGTACTCGTAGGCGACGCCGGGCGCGTTCGAAAACGGAATGCCGCCGCGCAGCATCTGCGAGAGCTGATCGTCGCCGATCGAGAGCTGCTGATCTCCCCACGGGTTGTCTTCGGGAAAGCCTTCCGAATGCGAGAGCAGGTGGCGGACGGTGATCTTCGGCGAGTCGGTTGTCGGATATTTCAGCGATGCAAGTTCCGGCACGTACTTCTCCGCCGGATCGTCGAGCGAGAGCTTGCCTTCGTCGCGCAGCTCGAGGATCGACATCGCGGTGAAGCTCTTGGTCATCGAGGCGATACGGAAGACGGTGTCGGCGTTCGGCGCCGATTTCGTCTCGAGGTCGCGATACCCCGCCGCGCCGGCATGCACCAACCTGCCGTCGATGACGATGCCCCACGCCGCACCGGGAACGTGGTTGGCGGAAGCGAAGTCCTGAAAGAGCTTGTCGACGTCGGCGAAGTCGGCCTGAGCCCACAGCGCCAACGTCAGGCCGACGACTGCGATCGCTATGCGCATGGGGCGAGATTATGATGCAACGTACAACTCGATCGCTACCACAGGTTCTGATGGACAGCGCACTGCTCAAGCGGCCGAGTGCCTTCTGAATTCGTGCGACTTCTTCGATTCTGATGCAGGTCGTTGAATAGTCGAGCCGTGCTGGATCAATTGATTCCGTTCGCGTCCTTACAGACCCAGTATCGGCAACTCAGGTATCCCCTTGGAAACAGTTCTTCTTCGATGTCGACAACGCGTCCTCCGCCGGACGCGAGAATCGACATTACCTCTGAGCGCGGCACGCAGTGCATTTCCATCCTCGCCGCGAACGGTCCTCTCCGCCACCAGTTGATCATCGGCGCGATGAGATGGCTGTGCACGCGATCTCTCAGCGGCACGTAGACGGCCTCGCTGGCGCTGACGATCAACCGGTCGCGAGAACGTTTGACGGCGTCCAGCCCGCGGCGCCAGGTCCAGT
The DNA here is from genome assembly GCA_003222395.1 of Acidobacteriota bacterium. Classification (GTDB taxonomy): domain Bacteria; phylum Acidobacteriota; class Vicinamibacteria; order Vicinamibacterales; family CAVVIG01; genus Gp6-AA45. The sequence goes on along the minus strand of QHWB01000034.1, from coordinate 213,891 downwards.
ACACGTCGCGCAATCGCGTGACCCGAAGCACGTGGAATACCCGTGGATGGCGCTCTCGGAATGGACGTTCGGCTGCCCCGTCAGTTGGCGCGGGACGCGGCGAAGACGACGTCGCAGGCATGCCACCCGCGACGCGGCACGGAATCCGGATGACCGGCGATCCGCGCTCGGCGAACCAACACACGTTCTCCTGTACCAGATCCACCTCGAGCGAGTAGACGCCGTCGATGAGAGGCGCGGTGACGCCAAGCATCACATCGACGCGCGACGAGGGCGCCATGTCGTGCGGTAGGGGGCAACGGCCATCGTCGCGCTCGAACATGGCGCCGGCTTCGGTCAACCAGTGATTCGCGACTTTGATCTGGAAACGGCCGCGCCGGTCGGGCAACGCGGGCCAGACGAAGGACGAGCAATTTTCGACGGCGACTTTGACGTCCACCTGCTGATCCGCCTGCAACACCAACGCGGTCGTCTCGGCCGCAATGCGCGCCCGACACGCTTCGGGCGGCAGGCGTGCCGCCACCGTGCGGCTGACTGCGTGGTCGGACGATAGCTGCGCCGTACGATGGCTCGGCAGTTGAAAGACCAGGAGTCCACCGGGCGCCAGCACGCGAAGAAGCTCCTCGATGTAGCCGCTGGTGTAGGTAGGCGCGATGTGCTGGAGCACGAGCGTCGAGAAGACGAATGTGAAGCTGGCGTCGGGAAAAAGCGCCAGGTCGTCAGCGACGTTCAGGTGATAGGAACAGCGAGCGGGGTCGCGGTTGTGGCGGCGCGCCAGTCGCAGCATCGATGCAGAAATGTCGACGCCGTCGCAGCGGTCGAACGATCCGGCCATCGCCTGCGTCACACGGCCGACGCCGCAACCGAAGTCGAGCGCGCGGCGCCGCGACACGACGACGCCCAGCCGCGCGGCGCGCTGCAGGACAGCCGAGAGTTCTTCGGTTCCCGCTCGAAAGAACTGGTCGACGTCCCAGCCGCCATCGCGCTTTCCCGGATCCGTGAGCACCGCCCACAAGGGATCCTGCCGGGCGAGTCGATCCCAATGACGCTTCAAGGCCCGGAGGCGCATTGACGCGCGGAATTATAGTTGCGCGCGGCTGTATGCTTGTGCGCGTCCCGCGCTCGGCGTCGAGCTGTTCGCATTGGAGGAGATCATCATGGCGCAACCGTCGTTAACCCAGGGTGGAATTCACTTCGGCCCCGGGCAGGGGAAGTCGTTCTGGCTGCTGACGGATCTACACACGTTCAAGGCGGTCGGCGCCGACACGAACGGAGCGTTCACGGTCGCGGAGCTGACCGCAGGACCCGAGCTCGGTCCTCCGCCTCACATCCACCGCAATGCCGACGAGAGCTTCTACATCCTCGATGGCACCTTCGAATTCTCGCTCGCCGGCAAATCGTTCACGGCCGGCGCCGGCTCGTTCGTCTATCTGCCGAAAGGCGTCGTGCACACGCATCGCGCCGGCGGCGGCGCGCCGGCGAAGGCGCTGGTCATCCAGTCGCCGGCCGGCGTGGAGCGGTTCATCGAAGAAGCGGGCAGTCCCGCCACCGACGCGGCGGCGCGGCCGAGCCCGCCGGAATTGCCTGAGCTCGCGAGGATCGTCGGCATCGCGCAGAAGCACGGCATCGACGTCCCGTCGGCGTAAGGCACGTGTCTGCTGGCGGACGGCGCCGCGAGTCACCTTCCGCGCGAACAACTATTCGGAGGTTGAACTGCGCTTCACAGCCTCCGATTCACACCCTCACTGTGCGACGCCGTGCGCCGATCGCCATCTACACGTCGGGCAAGGGACCGTTTGGCGTCGTGTTCGATGGACGGAATATGTGGGTCGCTTCACAAACACTTCACGATTCGACCCATCGATCCGCGCGTCAGCGCGAACGTCCCGACGGTTTCGTTCGTGTCGGTCAGACGGACCGTCAGGGTCATGCTGCTACCCCTGATTGATCCGTCGTAGGTGGCCGGATGCGTGTCGATCGGCTCCCCTTCGCGAATCGGACCGCCGTGCTCGCGCACGAACGATCCGGCGCGGCTGAACGATGCCGTGGCGATCGCGCCGCTGAAGTCGCCGTGCGCGCAGTCGAATTCGATGTGGCCGGCGGCATCGCCGACGATGAGCGACGCGTGATCGCCGCCCCATTGTCCCTTGGTGGATGGGCTCGATGGCGATCCGCCACACGCCATACAGACGAGCATCACCACAGCAGCAGACGTCGGCCGGCGCAGCGATTGCGCACGCGCTCCGTGGGAGGACATCACCATGTTGTTCGCACTCGCGCTGATTCTATTGATCGCCTGGGCGCTTGGCCTTGGCGGCGTCTACGCGATTGGATCGATTGTCCACGTACTGCTCGTAATCGCGATCGTGCTCTTCCTGGTCGGACTGATCAGTGGGCGTGAGACCGTCTAGCGTCCGAGCGATCGACGACGATCAGCGATAGAAGCGTGCTCACGAGGCTGACGACCAGCGCGCCGACGAGCGCAGCCCAGAACCCTCTCACGTGGAATCCGAGGCCGAGCGCACCGGACAGCGCGCTGGTCAGCCACAACATCAGGCCGTTGACGACGAGGGCGAAGATGCCGAGCGTCAGGATGATGATCGGAAACGTGAGAAGCTTTGCGACGGGCCGGATGAACGCGTTGACGATCCCGAACACCAGCGCCACGCCGAGAAAGGGCAGCGCGTCGCCGCGATAGGTGACGCCAGGCACGATGCGCGTCGCCACCCACAGCGCCGCCGCGTTGACCAGCAGACGGATGACAAGGGTCATCGCACACCCACGGTGACGAGCGCCTGCATCCACTCATCCGAAGCGGCAGCGCGCGCTCTGGCGACGAACCCGGTCATGTTGGCAACGGCGAAGCTGATCCCGTTGAGATTTCGGTCGGGCGGCACACCGGGAATCTCGCGCGGGTAGCCGGACGCGCGAAAGACGGTCTCCCCCTCGATCTCCACGACGCGATATTCGTCGCGCGGACACGCCCAGTCGAGCTGAACTGAAATCACGCCACGCAGGCTCCCCGGCAGCCATCGCACGCCGCCGTCATCCCGCGCGGCAACGATGACGACGCCGCGGGTTCGTGCGCGGTCAACGGCCTCGCGGAGAATCGTCTCGTGCTCGGGCCGCGCAGTCCCGAGACTGAGGTTCGCGACGTGCATCTGATTCCGCGCCGCCCAGTCGATGGCGTGAATCAGGTTCGCGACGCGCGTCGACAGCGTCCGATCGAACACCTTCACCGCGAAGAGCTCTGCGTCCGGCGCTTTTTCCTTGATCGCCGCGGCGACCGCGGTGCCGTGACCGAGGCGATCGGTGTAATCGCCGTGCTCGCGCCCCTCGTCGTCGATGCCGACGCCGCCGCCGACGCCGCCGACGTGAGGATGCGCCGCGTGAACGCCGCTGTCGATGATCGCAACCCTGACGCGCATCAGGATCAGACTCGAGACAGATCGTGGCCGAACCACGGTCTGGCCGTGGTTCGTCCCTGGTCCGACTCGGATCGGACCTCGATGACGCGGTCGGCCCTGCGCGCGAGGTCGAGGCGGTGTGTGATGACGATGGTGGTGCGGCCGCGCATCACCGACTCGTAGCCATCGGCGATGTGGCGCTCGGAGGTCGGATCGAGTGCGGCGCTCGGTTCGTCGAGCACGAGAACGTCAGGATCGGCCAGCAGCGCGCGGGCGATGGCGATCCGCTGACGTTCGCCGGCCGACAGCGCCATGCCGCGCTCTCCGACCACGGTCGCGAACTTCTCCGGCAGCGATTCGATGAACGGCGCGAGCGCCGCTCGATCGGCCGCGGCCGACACCTCTTCGTCCGACGCGCCGGGACGCGCGTATCGGATGTTCTCGGCGATCGTCGCGTGCAGGATGCACGGCTCCTGCTCGACCAGTGCCACGCGGCGGCGAAGATCGGCGAGCCGCACCGTTCGGAGATCGCGACCGTCGAGGCGCACGGCGCCGGCGTCCGGATCGATGAGCCGCAGCAGCAGATCCGCAATCGTGGACTTTCCGCTGCCGCTCGGGCCGACGATGGCAAGCGTCTCTCCGGCGCGCACGGAGAACGAGAATCGCTCCAGCACCGGCCCGCCGCGGCCGAACGATACGGTGACCTCGTCGAATTCGACGTCGCCCCGGACCGACGGCAGATCGACCGCGTCGGCCGCTTCGATGACGTCGACCGGTTCGTCGAGAATCTGCGCGACCCTGCGCAGGGAGACCCGAACGGTCGCGAGGTTCGCGTACATGCCCATCAGCGCCTGCAGCGGCGGCAGGAAGCGCATCTGGTACGCCATGAACGCGACGAAGGTGCCGACGGTGATCGATCCGTTTATGACGCGGAGGCCTCCGTATACGAACACGGCGCCTGTTCCGGCGGAAAGAACGAGGCCCGGCAGCCCGCCGGACAAGTACGAGAGGAGCTGCATCGACATCAGCGAGTCGATGAACGCCGCGTTCCGCTCGCGGAAGCGTCCGACCTCGCGCTCCTGCGCGTTCGACGTGACGACGAGCTTCACCGACTGGAGCGTCTCGATGAGGAAGCTGCCGATGTCGGCGCTGCGCTGGCGCAGTTTTCCGATTTCGACTTCGAGCCGCGTGCGATAGCGCACCAGCGCCCAGATGCCGAACGGCGTCGTCGCGACGGTGAGGACGAACAGGCGGACGTCGAGCCACGCGAGCATCGCGATCGTTCCGGCGAGGAACAGCACGTTGCCGACCCACGCGAGCGCCGTCTCGGCGGCGATCCGCTGAATCTCGCCGACGTCGTTGTTGATGCGCGACATGATGTCGCCCATCCGCGTGCGCACGTAGAACCGCGGGGAGAGCCGCTGCAGGTGGCGGTACAGCTCGAGCCGCATGTCGAACAGGATGTCGGCCGACACGCGCGTGTATCGCATTCCGCTCACGACGTTCACGACGAAGCTGGCGACGCTGACGGCCGCGAACAGCGAGACGACGCGGACGAGCGTCCCGAGATCGCGGCCGATCAGGGCGCGATCGAAGAAATCGCGAGAGAGGAGCGGCAGGTACAGCGAGAGCGCCGTGCTGAGCGCGCTCAGCGCGAGGACGAGCGCCAGCCGTCGCCAGTAGGGGACGATGAACCGGAGCGCCCGTCGGATGCTGGTGTCAACATTAATCACTGCTCGCGGGGCCCCACCCCCGCTCGCGCTCACTCGGCGGCCCGGCTTCGCCGGGCTTCCCTCCGGCGCCTCGCTCGGGCCGCGGGCGCTCATTGCGATGGCGTAGTCGTTGACGGCGGCGTATTGAAGACGAACAGCTCCGTCGTCATGTCGCCGTCGAGCGTGATCGTGCGCAGATACTGGTATGTGTCGGCGTCGTAGAGATCGATCGTGTTCCCCGCCACGTAGATGTAGAGCACCTTGCCGTTGGAGCTCGTTTTCAATCCCATGCGCGGCCGCCCCTTGAACTCGACGCGGTTCGCGAGCCGGTGGCGCTCGAGATCGAACTTCCAGAATTCGTAGCGTCCGATGTCATCGAACAAGCCGAAGCCGCTCTTGCGATCGGGCGCCAGCGTGAAGCTGACCGGCGTCGACGGACCGAGCGTGTAGAAATCGACGGTCTTCGCCGCCAGGTTCACGCGGCCGATGCCCATGGTCCGCCGATGCTGGACCGGATCGGACACGTTGAAGATGGCGGTGTAGAAGCCCGGCTCGTCGTTCATCACGTCGCGCGGTCCGAACTCGAGGCGGCCGAAACCTTCCTCAATCGGCTTGGACAGTTCCCACTTGTCGACCTGTGTGAACGTATTGGTTTCGTAGATCAGGACGTCCTGTTCGGTGAACAGGTACATCAGCTTGCCGTCCGGCGAGAAGAGGATGTTCGCGTTCTGGCGCTCCTCGTTGTTCGGCCACGGAATCGTGCGCACGACCTTCTTCTGCTGCAAGTCGTACTGGACCAGCGTCGGGTTGCCGATATCGAAGCGATCGATCAGCTTCGTCGCCGACGCGATCACCATGACGACGAAGCGATTCAGCGGATCCGGCTCGAGGCTTCGAATGCGGACCTTCTTGTTGCCCTCGCTGAGCGTGAAGGTGTCGATCGTCCTGCGCGCCGCGATGTCGACGACCTCGACCTTCTCCATCTGCGCTTCGATGGTGTAGAAGCGCTTGCGGTCGCGCGAGATCGAAGTGCGCCGGGGAATGCCCGACTGGTACGGGATCGTGCCGACGATCTTCTCCGTCGCCTCGTCGATAATCCAGAACTGCTTCGGATACGCGCCGATGATCAACGTGCCGTTGCCGGCGCTGACCTTCCTGTCGGCGGCATGAACGATGGCGCACGCCGCGAGCGCGAGTGCGAATGCGAATGCAAGTTTGCGCATAGAGGCTACGGGAAAATGAGATCGATCTTCCGCCAGTCCTTCTGGGCCGCGGCGCATTTCGCCGTCCAGTCGGGTGCGTGGTTCAACTGGTCGGGCACCTGCGCCGGCCAGTAACAGCCGATGTGGCAGTCGAAGAGATCGCGCTCGACCGGCTGGCACAGTCCCGCGGTTCCGCCCGTGCGATCGGCTTCCCAACCGGGCGAGAAGATCAGCGAGCAGCCGAGCGGGAAGTGCGGGTTCTGCGGGAGCGCCGTCCGCTGCAGCGCGACGACGTCGTGGTCAGTCGCCTGCTCGACGCGAACGGCCTTGCGATTGATCGGTTTCAAGTGAATCACGACACCGTCTCCTTCATATCCTGGTCGTCGAACTGCGCCAAGAACGCTGGATTACGAACTGAGAGCTCCCCGTAGATCTGCAGGCAGACGCCGGTCCAGCCGCGAATCCACTCGCAGTAGTGCAGGTTCGCGTGACCGGTGTCGCCGTACCGCGTGTGCGCCTCGTGGTAGCAGCCGCCGGAACACAGCGGCCGCGCCCAGCAGACGCTGCAGTCGGTCTTGTTCGCGATGTGATGCTTCTCGAGAAACGCGGCCTGCGCCTGACGATCGACGCCGGTCGTCACGCTGCCAACTTTGTGCGCATCCGATCCAGCGAACCGATGACAGAGCGCGACGTCGCCGCCGGTCGCCACCCCGAGCAGTCCGAGCCCCGCGCCGCAGGGATACGCCTTGCTGACGCCCTTGTGCAGCTCCTCGAGCGTTTCCTTCACGTTCGAGAATCCGTGGTGGCGGTTCGCGACGGACGCCTCGAGGAACTCGTACGCGAGCTCTCGAAACTGCGACAGCATCCGATCGTATCCGTCGTCGGAAATCGCGTGTCCGCGCGACGCCGACGTGGTCACCGGCGCGAACCCGACTTCCCAGAATCCGATCTCCTCCGTCAGGTGACGGTAGATCCGCTTCACGTCCAGGTTCGCGGAGGTCAGCGTCACCCGCGCGCCGATCGGCCGGCTGCGGTGACGCTTCAGCAGCTCGCGAATCTTCGGCGCCACGACGTCGTAGCTGCCGGCGCCGTTGCTGAAGACGCGGAACTTGTCCTGCACCTCGCGCGGGCCGTCGATCGAAATCGTGACGCCGATCCGGTTCTCCGCGAGGAACTCGATGATGTCCGGCTTCAGGAGCGTCGCGTTCGTCGTCATGCTGAAGTCGACGTCCTTGCCCTCTTCCGCGGCGCGGCGGCGCGCGTAGGCAATCGTCTTCCGCAGCACCGGAAAGTTCAGCAGCGTCTCGCCGCCGAAGAACGTGATGTGCGCGACCTTGCCCGATTCCTTGAGCAGGAAATCGACGCTCTGTCGCGCCGTCTCCTCGGTCATGAACTTCGGCTGCCGGCCGTTCTCGGTGTCGACGATCTTGTCCTCGCCGTACTCGTAGCAATACGTGCAGCTCAAGTTGCACTGGTTCGTGACGTTGAGGACCATTGTGGTCAATGGAAACGGCGCGAGCGGGATGACCTTGGGGGTCGCGGGCGGAGGGACGCTGACCTCAGCGATCGCCTGCACGCGCGCGAGCTCGGCGATCGCGGGCTCCGCGTCGCCGAACGCCTCCGTCAATTCCTCGCGCGTGCGCGGACGCTCGTTGAGCGTTCGAAGCACCGAGTCGCTCGCTTCGTCGAGCTCGAAGATCGCCGCGCTGGGGACCAGATACACGAACGGTCTGCCCGCCGCCTCGAAACGATGATGTTCGCGCGCCGCCCACATTGCCGTCATTGTTTGGTGTCCTCGGTGAACCAGTTCATGTAGAGCGGCACGGTGACGAGCAGATGCGCGCGTCCGCGCAGCGGCTGCACCGACATCGACGGCGGCGATCCCGGCGCCGGCGGCGTAGCGGGAGCATCAAGCAGCTCCGCGACGACCCACACGTCGCCGACGTTGTTGCGATTCCCGCTCCGCTTCGGGTTCGGGCCGTCGACATTCGGCGTGAAGAGGCCGCTCTCATCGAGTTTGCCGACGAACTGAATGTCGTCGTCTCCGAAGGTCGCGGGATACTCCTCGAGCGACCACTTCACGTTGACGAGCCCGAGGTTCAGATCGTCGGCAGTGCCAAGCTTGCCATCGGGTCCGTTGTTGATGCCGATCGCTTCGAACTGCTGGAGCTGCTTCGGAAACACGGCGCCGCCGACGCGCGCCATGCCGGCCACCGGCTCCACCTTCACGGCGTCGATCCTGTCGTAGACGACCAGCACCGCCGGCTTCACGGTGCCGGCTACCGACACATCGCGGGCGCCGATCAAGGCTGATGCGTCGACGTCGACGTCGATCGCGATCTCCTCCGGCCTCGCGCTGATCACGCGCGCGACTTTCACGCCTTGTCCGAGCCCGATGTCCTCGGGTCGAACGGTCGCCGGCAGATTCGCGCCGTAGATCTTGACGTTCTGCGCCGACGACGCGGTCGACCCTGTCGACCCCCTCTTCAGGGCCGTCGCGCTCGTGCCGAAGACGACGGGATCGCTCGAGAGGCGCGTCAGCTTCACGTCGATGCCGGTCTCGTCGTAGGCGCCGCTGAACCAGCGCCCCCACATCTCTTTCCAGTCGCGTTCGACGAAGAGCACCTCGCGCCAGTCGTTGCCGCGTCCGCGCCACTGGTACCCGGTGTAGACGAGCGCCTTCCCGCTGCGCGAGACCGATTCGCCGGTGCGGGCGACGGTATAGCGAATCTCAGTCGTAAAGGAATCGGGCGCGCCCGCGTCGGCCGCAACCGTCACCTGACCGTAGATGGCGCCCTTCCCCAGCTGCGATCCGACGACGGCCCATCGTCCCGCCAGCTTCGGCGGCTGCATCGCGGCCGACCACGCGGACCATTCCGACGTCTGCAGCGGATAGGTTTTCGTCAGGTGCTCGAGCGCGCGATCGACCGGGTGGCGGTTGTCGGGCGGACGGCCGTCGGGCCCCGGCTCGGTTTCGATCGGACGCGTGCGGCGGAAACCCTGCGGACCGTTCAGCGGCTGATTGTCGACGAGCGGGTAATAGCCGCGATGCATCGCAATCAGCAGGTCCCATTCCTCCTTCGTGCGGCGCTCGCTCATCACGCGCGACACCGAATGGCACGACGAGCAGAGATTGGCCGTCGTCTCGTCGGCTTTGTAGGCGTACTCGATCGTGCGCCGTTCCGCTTCGAATTCGATCGGGCGCACTTCTTCCGGCGCGAGGCCCTGGCGATCGGCGAGGTACTTGAGGATGCTGCGCGCGTCGGCGGGCTCGAGCGCCACGTGGTTCAGCGTGACCATGCGCCGGATCGTGCGTTCCCAGTTCTCCATCGTCGCGCGGCGGTACGAGATGCGCGTCATCCGTCCCTTGTCGTCGGCGCGATGGCAGCTGCCGCACTTCGATCGCACGAGCGCGTTGTCGACCGGGATGCCTTCGTCTTTCGGCGTCGTTTGGGCGTATGCCGGCTTCGCGGCGGCGAGCGCCGCGACGACCATCAATCCGAGGGCCGCTTGTCTCACCATGGTGCGATGAGTTTCCTCTTACGGGGGCCGCTTCCGCAACATTTTTTCGCAAGAGAAGGTCGCATACACTGTGCAACGTCTGCACAAGCGGTCCACAATGTCGCGTCGATTCGTTGCTCCATGAGTTCTTTACCAGAGAGTCGCCCGGCGGTTCGCGCCGTCGACGCCGGAGCGCTCGCGCTCGCGGGGCTGGCCGCGCTCTGGCCCGTCCTGCGGAACGGATTCGTGAATTGGGACGACCCGTCCGTTCTCGTCGATAACGAACACCTCGCCGCGCCGGGTACATGGTCCTGGGCGTTCACGACCACGCACATGGGCCACTACCAGCCGCTCGCCTGGCTCGCGTGGTCGGCGACCAAGTCGCTGTTCGGTCTGTCGCCGACGCCGTTTCACGCGTTGAGCCTCGCGGGGCACCTCATCAACGGCTGGCTTGTGTACATCGTCACCCTTCGCCTCGTCGAAAGAGCGGCGCTCGACTCGCGGCGCCGCCGCGTCGCGGCGATCACCGCCGCAGCCCTCTTTCTCGTGCATCCGCTGCAGGTCGAACCGGTCGCGTGGGCGAGCGCGTTTCCGTACGTCCTCTCGTTGACGGCGCTGCTGCTCGCGCTGCTCGCCTACGTGAACGGACGGTTGATCGCGTCGATTGCGCTGTACGGCGCATCGCTGCTCGCGCGCGCCAACGCCATCGCGTTTCCGATTGTGCTGCTGCTCCTCGACGTCTATCCGCTCCAGCGCCGGCGCCGCACGAGCCCCGGTCGGCTCGCCGCCGAGAAAGTCCCGTTTGCCGTTCTCGCAGCGGCTGCTGCAATCGCGGAGTCGCGTGCGCGCGAGATCGCCTCAGTACAAGAAGTGGGAGTTGGAGCGCGTCTGACGATGGCGGCGACGGCGCCGTTCAGATATCTCGGACGGATCGTGTGGCCCGTTCGCCTGTCGCCGCTCGATCCGCTCGCGATCGCGCCCGCCGTCGACATGCTGCCGCTCGCGCTGGCGACCGGCGCGATCGCCGTGGCCGCCGTCGCCGCGTGGAGACTTCGCGTGCGCCGGCCGGCATTTGCAGTTGCATCGCTCGCGTACTTGCTGATGCTCGCCCCGGTCGCCGGCCTGACGCCCAGCGGTCTGCAGGCGACGGCGGACCGCTACACCTACATGCCGGGCGTCATCGCATGGATTGTCGTCGGCGCTGCCGTGTCGCGCCTGTCGGCACGCCGCTCCCGCACACCGGCGGTCGCGCTCGCGATGCTCGCGCTCGTCGCGGCCGCCGGCACGATTGCGTTTCGTCAGACCGCATACTGGCGCGATTCGATCGCGTTGTGGGCGCGCGCGGCCGATGTGGACCGGCGCGACGACGTGGCCACCTACAACCTCGCGATTGCCCTTGCCGAAGCCGGCCGCGAGGACGAAGCGATCGGACGGTATGAAGAGACGCTGCGCCTGGTGCCCGACCACGATCTTGCGCGGAAGAACCTCGCGATCCTGAAGGCGACGCAGGCGGAGCGGGAAGGCGATCGCCTGGCGCAGGCCGGACGCTTCGAGGAAGCGGGCGATCGCTACGCCGACGCGATCGCGCTCGATGGACGCCGCCTGCATGCGCACGCCGCCCGGGGGATGCTCCTGGCGCGCCGCGGCCGTCTTCGCGAGGCGGCCGACGACCTGCGCCAGGCATTCGACGGCGGCGTCACCGATGTGGAAGTGCCGAACACCCTCGCGTTCGCGCTCGCGCAAACCGGCGACAGCGCGCAGGCGGCGGCCGTGCTGACGCGCGCAGCCGCGGCGCAGCCCGACAACATCAATCTGAAACACAATCTCGCGCGGCTGCTGGCGACGAGCGACGATCCGCGCGTCCGCGACGGCGCGCGCGCGCTCGATCTGGCGCTAGAGGTCAATCGTCGGACGGGCGACCGCGATCCGCGCGCGCTGGATACGCTGGCCGCGGCTTACGCGGCGGTCGGACGCTTCGACGACGCGCGAGTCGCGGCATCGCGGGCGCTCGCCCGCGCGCGCGAGCAGGGCGATGCCGCCATGGCAGCGGAGATCGGCGCGCATGCGCGGCGCTACGCTCGGTAGGGATTACCACGAAACCTGCTTCGCGACGGTGAGGCGTCCGCGACCGACTGTAATCGACGGCGCGTGACGCGCGCGCAGCGTTCCGCAGTACAACAGTGCTCCGCCGGCTGCGGCGACGGCGAGCCCCGCGCCGCCGAGTCCTGTCTTCGATTCCTTCGACACTTCGCCCGACACGAATTCGCCGCCGCTCGTGTGCAGGAAGCCGTACACCGCCAGGGACATGCCGGCGACGAAGAGCGCCGCGCCCGGCCAGAGGTACGGGTTGCGGTTCCCGGATCGCTGCTCGGTCTGCTGCCCGGCGGCGTCGCGCGCCGCTTTCGCCACGCTGTCCTGAAAATCGCCCGCGAAGCTCGACGTTCCGATAGCCAGAATCGCACTCGACGCGATGAGGATCCGCAGCCGTCGCATGGTGTCTCCTTTTCTTATTTGTCGCGGGGCCCCACCCCCGCGACCTGTACCTCGCGGCCTTCGGCCGCTCGGCGTTTATCGGCGATTGGCTCTCTCAGTGCCGCGTAGATCCACCGAGCGGCTCCGCGCTACTCGGCGATTGGGTCGTTCGGTTGCCCCCAGATCCTACCGGGCGTGCGAAGGTCGGGCAATCAGGAAAGTGCGTGATTTTCGCATTCGCTACAATGTCGCCGTGCCGAAGGACACGGGGGCTACGCGCAGGGCGTCTGCGACCGCGCTCGTCGCGCTCGCGTGCGGTCTGGCGCTCGCCTCAATCGCGTTCGGCTCGTGGATCGCGCGCGCGCGCCGCGATGCCCGACTCAACATCCTCATCGTCACCATCGACACGCTGCGGGCGGATCATGTCGGCAGCTATGGGTATGCCGCGGCGCAGACGCCGGCGCTCGACGCCCTCGCGGCCCGCGGCGTCCGGTTCGCGCAGGCGGCCACGTCGGCGCCGCTGACACTCCCGGCGCACGCGTCGCTCATGACCGGAACCTTCCCCGGCGCGCATCGCGTGCGCGACAACGGCGGCTTCTATCTCGGCGAGGAGCAGGAGACGCTCGCAGAAGTCGTGCGCGCCCGAGGGTACCGCACCGGCGGGTTCGTCGCCGCGTTCGTCCTCGATCGTCGATGGGGCATCGCCCAGGGCTTCGAGCGCTTCTTCGACGACTTCGATCTCGGCAAGTACCGCATGGACGTCGGCCTCGACGCGGTGCAGCGGCCCGGCAGCGAGGTCGTGGCGAAAGCCATCGAATGGCTCGACCAGGATCGGACGCGCCCGTTCTTCGCGTGGGTGCATCTCTACGAGCCGCATGCACCGTACGATCCGCCCGCATCGATCCGCGAGCGCTTTCCGCCGACGATGATCGGCGCGTACGACGCGGAGATTGCGACAGCCGATCTGCAGCTGCGCCGTCTGCTCGATCATCTCGCCGGCGACGGCCGCCTCGATCGCACGGTCGTCGTCGTCCTCGGCGATCACGGCGAGTCGCTCGGCGAGCACGGCGAAGAGCAGCACGGGTTCTTTGTGTACGACGCAACCGTCAGAATCCCGCTCATCGTGGCCGGTCCCACGCTGCCCTCGCGCATCGTCACCGACCAGGTGCGCATCGTCGACGTGATGCCGACGGTGCTCGAGGTGCTCGGCATCGACGGGCCGAAAGCGGTTCAGGGAAGCAGCCTGCTGCCTCTCGTTCGCGGTGAACGGCTGAACCTCGTCGCGCTGTCCGAGACGTGGTACCCGCGCCATCACTACGGCTGGAGCGAGCTGACCGCCATTCGCGACGGGCGCTACCACTTCATCGCCGCACCAACGCGCGAGCTCTACGACACCGAAACCGATCCCGGTGAGACGCGCAACGTCGCCGAAGTGAATCCAGGTCGCACCGACATTCAGGCGCAGGCGCTGCAGGAGCTGGTCGCGCGCACGGCATCCGCGTCTGCGCCCGCCGCGCCGCGGGCGGTCGACCCCGACGTCGAGCAGCGGCTTCGCGCGCTGGGGTACGTCGGCTCGAGCATCAGCCCGCGCGCGCTGGAGACGCGGCGCCGCGGCGATCCGAAGGACAAGATCGCCCTGTACAACCTGATGAAGCAGGCGGCGCTCGATTCGGTGGAAGGACGCCTCGACGAAGGGATCTCAAAAGTCCGCCGGGCGCTGGCGGCCGACCCGGAGATCGTCGAGGCGTACCTCATGCTCGGCAACATGAATGCGAAGGCGAAGCGGCCGAAGGAGTCGCTCGAGGCGTACCAGAAGGCGCTCGCGCTCGATCCCGACAACCAGACCGCGGCGTTCAGCCTGGCGCTCGCCTACAAGACCGACGGAAAGAACGACGCGGCCGAAGCCGGCTTCGAGCGGGTGCTGGCGCTGAACCCGCGCGACTCGAAAGCACGCTACCAGCTCACCGACATCTGGATGCGGCGCGGCGAGTTCGAGCGCGCCGAGGCGGCGTTGAAGCGCGCGGTCGCCGACAACGTCGAACGTCCGGCGTTTCTGACGAAGCTCGGCGAGTGCTACATCGAGATGAAGCGGTACGACGAGGCCGAACGGAGTCTTTTGGACGCGCTGAAAGACAAAGCGGATCAACCGATGGCGCATTACGATCTCGGGCTCGTCCGCGACGCGCGAGGCCAGACCGACGCCGCCGCGCGCGAGTACGAGGCCGAGATCGCGCGCAGTCCCGACGCGTATCGCGCCCATTTCAATCTCGGCAAGATCCTCATGGCATCGGGCCGCGCCGCCGATGCGGTCCGCCACTTCGACGAAGCGGTGCGGGCGAATCCGGACTTCGGCAGCGGCTACCTGTATCTCGCGAAGGCGCGGCTCGATGCCGGCGACCTGATCGGCGCCGAAGCCGCGGCGACAACGGGAATGGCTCGCCATCCCGACGCGGAAGTCGTTCCACTCGGTCACTATGTGCTGGCCGACGTCTATTCGCGTCTCGGACGCGCGAACGACGCCGCACGTGAAGCGGCCGCCGGAGAACGAGAGGAAGCGCGCGCGAAGCTCGCGAGTGCGCGCAGGAACACGAGCGCGCAGAGGTAACCAACCACGGAGACACAGAGGTGCAGAGACGCCTCGGTTCGGCGGCGGCGCGGAGCGCCGCGCGCGACCGGAGTCGGACGGAAACGCGAGCCGTCAGGATCCACCCTGGCTCGCGTTTCCGTCCGATCCGGCCGCGCATGCCGGCCTGCTGCGCAGGCCGGCCGCCGAACCGATCGGCGTTCACTCTCTGCGCGCTTTGCGATCGCGCCGTCTGATTTTCTCGGTGTCTCCGTGTCTCTGTGGTTTGCCTTTCTTTGTGTGCTCTGCCCTCTCTGTGTCCTCGGCTGCGATCACAACACTCCGCACGCCGTCGCAGGCCCGCCTCGTCACATTCTCATCGTCACCATCGACACGCTTCGCGCCGATCGGCTCGGCTGCTACGGCAGCCGCGATGTCGCGACGCCGAACTTCGATCGGGTCGCGCGCGAAGGAGCGCTGGCGCTCGACGCGATGGTGCATGCGCCGATCACGCGGCCGTCGCACGTCTCGATCTTCACCGGCCTCTATCCGGCGCAGCACGGCATCCGCGACAACATCTCGCGCGCGCTGGCCCCGGATGTGCCGACGATGGCGGAGGCGTTCAAGGCCGCCGGGTTCGATACCGCCGGATTCGTGTCGTCGATCGTGCTGTCGTCGCAGTCCGGTCTGGCGCGCGGGTTCGACGAGTTCTCCGATCGTTTCGATCTCGGCACCGACGCGCCGGACGAGGCGCGCTTCCTCGACATCCTGGAAAAACGCGGCGACGTCGCGGTCGCCGACGCGTCGGCGTGGCTCGAACGCCACCGGCGCCAGCGGACGTTTGCGTGGGTGCATCTCTACGATCCTCACGCGCCGTACGAACCGCCCGAACCCTATGCCTCGCGATACGCCGAGCGCCCGTACGACGGCGAAGTCGCCTGGACCGACGAGCTGATCGGACGCCTCGACCGGACGCTGGCGCGCCTCGGCATCCGCGACGACACGCTGCTCGTGCTCACCTCCGATCACGGCGAAGCGCTCGGCGAGCACGGCGAGCTGGTGCACGGGTTCTTCTTGTATCAGGCCACGCTGCGCGTGCCGCTGCTGATGCGCGGACCCGGCATCGTCCCGGGAACGCGCCTCCCGCTCGTCGTGCAGAGCGTCGACTTGTTCCCGACGATTCTGGATCTCGCCGGCGTGGCGCCTCCGCGGTCGACCGGATCCCTTCCGGGGCGCAGCCTCGCGTCGCTCCTGCGCGGCGAACCGGCGCCGCGCGACGAAGTGCCGGCGTTCGCCGAATCGCTGACGCCGCGGATCCATTACGGCTGGAGCGATCTCCGCAGCGTCCGCGAGGGGCGATGGAAATTCATCCTCGCGCCGCGATCGGAGCTGTACGACCTGGCGCGCGATCCGTCGGAGCTGAAGAACGTGATCGACGCCGAGCCGGCGCGAGCCCGCGCGTTCCGCGCCGCGATCGATCGTCGTCTCGCGAGCGAGGCGGCCGCGACGCGGGGTCAGGCGCAGGCGGGCGACGTGCCAATCGAATTGATCGAAAAGCTCGGCGCCCTCGGGTACGTGAGCGGCGGCGCCGCGGGCGGCGCGTCGACAGACGCGGATCCGAAGGACAAGATCGCGGACTACAGGGAACTGAATGCCCTGCTCCATGCGGGATTGCTGAACCTGCGCGACAAGCAGTACGACGCCGCAGCGACCCGCTTCAAGACGCTCGCGGCGAGAGGCATCGACAGCTTCGAATCGCACTACTACTACGGCCAGGCGCTCGTGGCGCTGGCGCGGTGGCGCGAGGCAGCCGCGCAGTTCGACCGCGCGATTCCGCGGCTGCCGGGATTTGCGGCCACGTATCTGGCGCTCGCCGACTGCCGCGTCGCGATCAAGGATCGCCACGGCGCGATCGATGCGCTGCGCCGCGGCGCCCGCGCCGTGCCCACCGACGCGCGGATCTACCGCCGCCTCGGCGAGCTTCATCGCGACAGCGGCGATCTCCAGCAGGCCGCGAGCTCCTTTCGGGACGCCATCGCGCGCGATCCGGCGGAGCCGTCGCAGTGGAATTCGCTCGGGATGATCGTCGGTGCGGGCGGTGATCTCGTCGAAGCGGAGCGCCTGTTTCGGGAGGCGGTGCAGCGCGACGCGAAGGAACCGCGCTACACCTACAATCTCGGGCTCACGCTCCAGCGCGAGCACCGCGCATCAGAAGCGGCGCCGTACTTTCGGAAGACTCTCGAATTGAATGCGGGATTCAGTGCCGCCCGTGATCGATTGGCCGAAATAGACAGGTAGGGGCGGACCAACGTGTCCGCCCCGGACCACACGCCGAACGTATCGGGCTGATCGCCGCGCCGGCTCAGGACGTTCTCGGTTGAGTCGCTGTTCGTCAGATTGAGCGCATCGATGAAGAGATCGAGAAACACGCCAGGGCGCCCGAGCGGGATCGACTTCTGCACCCGCGCGTCGACCAGATCCAACGCCGGCAGCCGCCGGCTGCCATCGAGCGGCTCCATATAGATCGTGGGCCGGCTCGGAAATCCCAATCCGGCCACGCGGATCTGGCGCGCCCACGGGCGGCCCGTCTGATGCTGCAGGTTGCCCGAGACCAGAATCCCCCAGGGGAAGTTGTAGATGACCTGCGCCTTCGCCACGACCGGACGATCGCCGAGCAGCAGGCCATCCGTGTTGATGAAGTCGTTCTGACCGCCGGCGCATGGACTGCCGCATCCGATCCGCCCGAAGCCTCCGGACGTGCCGTATTGAGCAGTCGCCGGGCTTCGCGTGCTCGAGGGCTCGCGTCCTTCGGATTTGGACACCACGAGAGAAAGCGTTCCCTGCCAATTGTGCGACATCCGCTTCGTGCCTGTGATCGTCATTCCGTTGTATCTGCTGAACAGCCCCGGCACGTTCGTCATCTGAAACGTGCTCTGACTGAATGGCGTCAGTAGGCTGAACAGCTGTAGTGTTCTGTTACTCGCGTCGATGCCCGCACTGTCCACATACGGTACCTGCGAATAACGTCCGCCGGTGTCCTGCCAGCCGCCGTAGTCGTATCCGCGTTTGTAGACGTAGTTCACCTGCAGCCCGAGGTTCGGCATCATCTCCTGTTCTATCTGAACGATCGCTTCGTGCGAGTACGGATCCTTGAAACCGCGATCGATCGTCAGATTCGTGTTGCTGCTGACGACGTCGAAGTTCGTGCGCGCACCCGAAGGCAGGATGTCGAAGATGAACCTGGGGGTGACCGACGGATTGGCGTCGGTGAAATCGGCGAGCAGGATTCCGCGATACAAGCGTCCGTAGTAGCCCTTGACGACGGTCTTGCCTGCCTGGTTCACCTTCCAGGTCGCACCGATTCGCGGCGATACCACGTTCCAGTGATACACGTCGTCATTACCGGGAGAGACCTGTCCGGTGGCATTCCCTGACGCATCGAGGACCGGGAACGACGGATAGAGCGCCTGGCTATGGTCGTACCGCAATCCCAGGTTGAACGTGAACGTATTTCCGAGGCGGTAGGTGTCGTCGACGTACGTTCCGAGGATCCGAATGAGTCCGCCCGCGTGCCACGGCAAACGTGTGTAGCCATACGACTGCCGTCCGCCGACGATGTAGAGGTAGTCGTTGGGTCCGGTGACGCTGTCCTGGCCGCCGGTGCTGTACTGCACGCCGAGCTTCAGATCGTGGCTGCCACCCAAAAACCTGTCGGCAAGATGCGAGATCTTCCCGCTGACGCCGGTGCGCCATACCTTCTCATCGTCCCAGGACGAGATGCCGCCGCTAATCAGGCCCGTATCCTGGTTGATGATGTGAGGTTTGACGCGCGGCTCACCGGGAAGCAACGGATCGCCGGAATCCTTTCCGTAATAGCCGGCCAGACGCGCTTCCACGAACGTCTTGCTCGACAAAACGCCGGTGTACACCAGGTTCGGCGTGGGGTTGTCGCCGTGGAACAGCGCAACGGCGCTCGGCGCGATGGAGGCTGTCGGAACTCCCGGGAAGGCCCAGTAGTCGTTGTGATAGCCGTGCATCAGCCGGTGATTCGGCGTGATGTTGTAGTTGAACTTGTAGAACACGCGCCGCGACGTCGACTTCGCCGGCGCGGACGGATCGGTACCGGGCTGCGAATCGAAGTCGTTCTGATACTCGAACGATCCGAAGAACCAGAACTTGTCTCGGACGAACGGACCCGTCAGTTGGGCCGTGGTATCTCGCCACTGATCGCGGTGATACGGCAGGCCACTTGACGGACAGTCCGATACGCCGAGGCATTCCTGCGCAACCGTCGTGTTGCGGCTCGTCAGCTTTTGGGTTTGCCCGTAGTACGTCGCGTCGCCGTGAAACTGGTTGCCGCCCTGGCGGGTCACGACGTTGAAGACGGCGCCCATGACGTTGCCGTACTCGGCTGAAGCGCCCAACTGCAGAACCTCGACTTCCTGAATCGCGTCGGCGTTCGGCCACGGCCAGGCGCCGCCGCCGATCGGTGCGGACAGATCGGTGCCGTCGATCGCGTACACATTGTCGTTCGTCGTGCTCCCGAGCGTGGTCGCTGAAGAGTTCGAGCCGAGCGTCGACGTGGCGCTCACGCCAGGCGCGGAGTTGACGAGATCGAAGAACGAGAAGTGTCTGATCGGCGCCGCCGCGACCCATTCCTTGTTGTAGTTCGTGCTCACCGTCGTCGACGCCAGGTTCACCACCGGCGATTCGCCGGTCACGGTCACCGTCTCGCTCAGCGTGCTGACCTTCAGTGGAACGTTCAGCTCGATGACCGCGCCTACGCCGACGGGGATGTTCTCGCGCCTCAGCGTCGCGAAGCCCTGAAGCGTGTACTCGATCGTGTACTCTCCGGGTGGCAACGCCGGAAAACGGTATGCGCCGGTTTCGCTGGTGACGACCGTCGGCGTGCCGGCGACGCCGGGGCCTCGAAGCGTCACCGTGACGCCCGGCAGAACGAGGTTCGATTCGTCGGTCACGACGCCGACAATCTCTCCCGTGGTTCGCTGCGCGCGTGCCGGGGCTGCTGCCGACACCAGGACCAGCACCAAGAGTCCGAAGACGATCGCGCCTCGCCGCATGCTGCTCCTCCCTTGAAATCGTTCAGGACCGTGAGATTGGACCCCAGAAGAGAGCACTGTCACCTTAGATGAAACTTGAAAGCTTTGCGCACGTTACGCGCGGTGTGTGCTCCTGTCAAGGCTGCGCGCGGCCGCTTACAGGATTTTGTTGGAAGCGCGTTCGGAAATCCGTTCGTCAACTGTTCAGCAGCGGCATGGCCGGTCGATCGACGGTAGCGCGAGCCTCTCAGGCGAGCGTCCGCCGACGGTAGCGCGAGCCTTTCAGGCGAGCGTCCGCCGACGGTAGCGCGAGCCTTTCAGGCGAGCGTCCGCAATCAGAGGCGGCGCGGAAACGAACGAGGGCCGCCGTGCCGGCCCCCGTCGTTCGTCAGTGCTGCGAGGAAGACGTCGTGCGGCCGGTTTCAGCAGGGACGACGATGAGATCGGTCGTCTCGTCGGCATCGAGCGTCAGGGTGCGAAGGTACTTGTAGTTCGCGGCGTCGTAGAAGTCGATCGTATTGCCGGCTTGATAGATGTACAGGATTTTGCCGTTGGTGCTGGTCCGCAATGCCATCCGCGGACGGCCGTCGAATTCCGTCTTGGCCACGTTGTGGCGGTCGAGATCGAACGTCCAGAACTCGTAGCGGCCGATCTCCTGCAGCAGTCCGTAGGCGCGCTTGCGATCCGGCGCGAGCGAAAAGCTCACCGGCCGAGCTCCGACGGGAAGCTGCACAGCAGGCCCAATCGGCCAGAAGTCGAAGCTCTTGGCTGTCAGGTTCACGCGCGCGACGCCCATGATGTCGCGGTTCTGGATCGGATCCCTGGTCGTGAAGATGCCGCTGTAGTAGCCAGGCTCTTCGTAGGTCGTGTCGCGCGGGCCGAAGTCGAAGCGGCCGAACCCCTCCTCGATCGGCCGCGAGAGCTCCCAGGTGTCGACCTGCTTGAAATCGGTCGTGTCGTAGATCAGCACGTCGTCGGCGAAGAAGTACAGCAGCTTGCCGTCGGGCGAGAACATCACGTTGACGTTCTCGCGCTCCTCGTTGTTCGGCCAGGGAATGGTGCGCGCGATCCTGTGCTCCTTCAGATCGTAGACGACCATCTTCGGAGCCCCGACCTCGTACCGGTCGATCTTCTTCTCGACGACCTTCAGAACCATGATCAGGAAGCGATCGAGCGGATCGGGAACCATTCCGCGGATGTACGTCCGCTTGTTCGGCCCTTCGGACATCGAGAAGTGATCGATGCTCCTGCGCGCGGCGGCGTCGAGGATCTCCACCTGCTCGAGCGAGTTCGTCAGATAGAACCGCTTGCGATCCTTCGACAGCACCATCGATCGCGGAGGACCGCCCTTCGGCGGCCCGGCCGTGGTGACTTCGATGGTGCCTGTCACCTTTTCGGTCGCCTCGTCGATGACGAAGATCCTGTTCGGCCATCCGCCGATGTACAAGGTGCCGTTGCCGCCCGTGAGCTTCGCGGGCGCTGCGGCAACGAGCGTGAAGAGAGCCGCGAGAAGTACTGCCCCCGACAAAACGCGCTTCAACATGTCATTGATCTCCCGATTCAAGCGGTCCGGCTGGCGTGCGCTCACGGGAACACGAGATCGATCTTCCGCCAGTCCTTCTGCGCGGCGGCGCACTTGCCCGTCCAGTCGGGCGAGTGATTCAGCATGTCGGGTACCTGCGCCGGCCAGAAGCAGCTGATGTGACAGTCGAAGATGTCGCGCTCGACGGGCGTGCAGAGTCCGGCCGTCCCGCCCGCCTGATCCGCTTCCCAGCCGGGCGAGAAGAGGGAGGTGCATCCCAGCGGAAGATGCGGCCGGAACGGCGGCTGCTGCAGCGCGACGACGTCGTGCTTCTGATTCGCCACGAAGTCGACGACGCGGCCAGCCTTTTGATTGATCGGTTTGAGATGACGCATGTGTTACTCCTCTTGGTAGCGCAGCCCTTCAGGGCTGCGTCACACCACCGCCTCCGCCTTCGCTTCCTCTCGATCGAACCGGGCCAGGAACGCCGGGTTTCGCTCGGACAATTCACCGTAGAGCCGCAGGCACGTGTCGGTCCATCCGCGAATCCACTCGCAGTAGTGAAGATTCGGATGCGTCGTCGTGCCGTAGCGCACGTGCGCTTCGTGATAGCAGCCGCCGGAGCACAACGGACGCGCCCAGCACCTGCTGCAGTCGGTTTTGTCGGCGATGTGATTCCGCTCGAGGAAGGCGACCTGCGCATCGCGATCCACGCCGTCGCGCACCGTGCCCAGCTTGTGCGCGTCCGATCCCGCGAACCGATGACACAACGCGACGTCGCCGTCGGTCGACACTCCCAGGAGACCCAGACCAGCGCCGCACGGATACGCCTTGCTGACGCCCTTGTGAATCTCTTCGAGCGATTCGGTGACGTTCGAGAAGCCGTGATGCCGGTTCGCGAGACTGCACTCGAGCCACTCCTGCGCGAGCGCGCGGAACTGCGCGAGCATGGTATCGAACCCACGCTCGCCGATCGCGTACCCCTGACCGGGAGACGTCGTGACCGGCGCGAATCCGACCTCGCCGAAGCCAATCTCCTCGGTCAGATGGCGATAGATGCGGGTGATGTCGAGCGTGCCCGACGTCAACGTGACGCGCGCGGCGATCGGCTTGCTCCGATGCCGTTTCAACAGCTCCTTGATCTTCGGCGCGACGACGTCGTAGCTGCCGGCGCCGTTGTGGAAGACGCGGAACCTGTCCTGCATCTCGCGCGGACCATCGATCGAGATCGTGACGCCGACGTCGTTCTCCACGAGGAACTCGATGATCTCCGGTCTCAGCAGCGTGGCGTTGGTCGTGAGGCTGAAGTCGATCGATTTCCCGAGCTCCGCGGCGCGCCGCCGGCCGTAAGCCACGGTCGATTGCAGCACCGGAAAATTGAGCAGCGTCTCGCCGCCGAAGAACGTCAGATGCGCAACGGTGCCGCTTTCCCTGAGCAGGAACTCGACGCTTTCGCGCGCCGTCTGCTCGGACATGAACTTCGGTTTCTTGCCGTGCTCGGTGTCGACGATCTTGTCCTCGCCGTACTCATAGCAGTACGTGCACGCCAGGTTGCACTGGTTCGTGACGTTCATCACCATCGTCGTGAGCGGGATGACGCCGCTCCGCCCGGTGCTCAACGATGCGGGCATCAACGGGAGCACTCGCGGCGTGCGCGACTCGGGCTCGTGCTCGTACCCAATCGCGCGGACGGCCAGGAGGTCGGCAACGGCTTCGTGAACCGTGGCGCCGTCGAACCGTTCGGCGAGCGCGTCGACGACGGCGGCCTCGGTACGTTTCGTTTCAGTTACGGCTGCGAGCACGGCCGACGTGATGTCGTCGAGCGCGAAGATCGCCGCGCTCGGCACGAGGTACAGGAAATCGCGGCCCGCCGCCTGGAACAGGTGGAACTCGCGAGGCGCCAGCGTGATCATCTGCCGACCTCCGGTTGTTCGAAGAGGATGTACGCCGGAACGGTAACCAGCAGGTGCGCGCGCCCCTTGACCGATCGCACGTTCGATCCGCGGTTCATCGCGAGACTGCGGGGATACGAGGCCACGACCCAGACGTCGCCGTAGTTGTTGGCGTTGTGTCTCCGCTTCGGGTTCGGACCGTCGACGTTCGGCGTGAACAGTCCCGTCTCGGCGTTGATGTCGCCGACGAACTCCTTGTCGTCGTCGTTGAACGTCGCCGTGTACTCCTCGAGCGTCCAGTACGCGTCGATCAGTCCGAGCTCGACGTCGTCTTTCGTGTCGGCCTTTCCGTCGGGTCCTTTCGCGTACGCGATCGCTTCGAACTGTTGAAATCCCTTCGGGAACTGCGCCGCGCCGCCCAGCCGCGCGATGCCGGCCTGCGGACGCACTTTGATGTAGTCGATCGTGTTGTAGACGGCCACGTCCGCCTCGCCGGTGGCGCCGCCAAGAATGACGGCGCGCCGTCCGACCGCCGCGCCCGGCGCGACCGACACCGACACGACCATCTGCGTCGGCGTCGAGCTGACAATGCGATCGACCGTGACGCCGGGGCCGAAGTTCACGTCCGCTTGCGATGGACTTGCCGGAAGGTTCGCGCCGTACAGGTGCAGCTCCTGTTGCGAGACGCCGGCCTTGATCATCGGCTCGGCGACGCCGAGGACGATCGGATCGGCGCCGACGCGTCGCAGCCGCACATCCAGCCCCAGTTCGTTGTATCCGCCCGTGAACCAACGGCCTTCGGCGCTCCGCCACTCGCGATCGACGAACAACACTTCCCGCCAGTCGGTGCTGACGCCCGGGATCGTGAACGGCGTTCCGTCGCCGCTCGATCGGCCGCGCCACTGAAACCCCGTGTACACGAGACCGCGGCCGCGGCGCGTCACGGTCTGTCCCCCGCGCGCGTACGTAAAAGTGGTTTCGGTCGTGAAATCACCGCTGCTCGGATCGCCCTGATTGCTGACGATCACTTGTCCGAATACCGGACCGCGGCCCGGTTGATAACCGGCGAGCGCCCATCGCCCCTGCAGCTGCGGTGGCCGCATGGTCGCCGACCACGCCGCCCATTCCGCAGTCGTGAGCGGGAACGTTGACGAGAGATGTTCGATCGCCCGGTCCATCGGGTGTCTGGTGTCTTCCGGCGGCGCGCCCGACTGCGGCGCGCCTCCGCGGCGCTGGCCGAGACCGCGCCGGAACACGGTATCCGTGCCTGGATAAATCGCGCGGTGCATTTCCAACAGCAGCGTCCACTCTTCCTTGGTGCGCCGCTGGGCGACAACACGACCCATCGAGTGACACGTGCTGCACGTCCGCTCGGTGTCTTTGTCACCGGGATATGAGTATTCGATGAGCCGGCGCTCGACCTCGAATGCCGCCGCCTTCGCCTCGTCGGGCGCGAGCCCATGATGATCGGCGAGGTACCGCACGATGTCGCGCGCTTCGGCCGGCTCGAGAGGGACGTTGTTGAGCGTGATCATCCGCTTGATCGTCTGCTCCCATCCCTCGGGAGTCGTTCGGCGGTACGAGATGCGCGACAGCCGGCCTTTTTCGTCGGGCAGATGGCAGGTGCCGCATTTCCGCTTGACCAGATCGCTGGTGACCGGAATGCCTTCGTCGCCTCTCGATTCGCCGCCCGGCTGCGCCGTCTGTGCGGCCCGATTCGCCGGTGCCTGAGAGGAATCGGCCACGGCGCGTGGCACCAACGTCGCCGCGAGAACCACACCCAGAACACAACCAATTGGTTTCAACATCGCGTCACCACGACAATTGCTTGACCACCTTGAGCTGACGCGCGCCAATCGTGACCGACGGCGCTTTTGTGTTAGCTCTGTGGCTGCCAAGGAACATCATCGTCCCGCCGACGAACGCCGTGGCGAGACCCGCGGCGCCGAGCGGCTTGTTGACCGCGTTGGCTTCTCCGAACTCGGAGAAGGAGCCGTTCTTATTGTTGATGAACGAGAACAGCCCGACGGCCATGCCGCCGACGAACAGTGCCGCACCCGTGTAGACCAGCGGTTTGTTCGTGTGTCTCGTCGGCGCCCGTTCCTCCTGCTGTTGTTGCTGCGCCGCTTTCGCGATGCTGTCCTGCAAATCGCCGGCAAACGCCGACGCGCTGATGGCGAAGACGAGGAGCGCGATGGCCGCGGTTCTGAGATATGTCATGAGATTCTCCCTCTTCGTATCCTCGGGACCTCCGGTGGGCACGGTCTCAGACCGTGCCGGTGTGGGACGGTCTAAAGACCGTCCACTACCATCGAATCTTCGCGCCGAGCTGCATTCGGCGCGGCGAGATGTATCGCGTCGGGACGCCGAACGCCGACGAGGTGCCGAGCGACGATCCAACCGACTCGTACTGATCGCTGTTGGTCAGGTTGAGCGCGTCGATGAAGACGTCGAACCTGATCGGGCTTCCGTTCAGCGCGAATTCCTTCTGCACGCGCGCATCGAACAGATTGACGGCGGCCACGCGGCGCGTGCCGGTGTTCGACTCCATGTTGATCTGAACGGCGGCCGGGAAGCCGAGTCCACTGACGCGCACCTGGCGCGAGTAGAAGCGGCCGGTCTGGTGCTGTAAGTTCCCGGACGCGAGAATGCCCCAGGGGAACCGGTACACGAGTTGTGCTTTGGCCACAACGGGCCGATCGCCTACGAGCCGCCCTTCCGTGTTGACGAAGTCGTTGGGGCCAGCTGTCTCGCGACCGAACTGTGCTGAACCGCTCGGAGAGGTCGCCAGACTGCTCTGCGACGTCACCGGACTGAACCTTGCACTGGAGGCGAGCCGCCCTTCCGCTTTCGAGAGCACCAGCGAGACGACGCCCTGCCAGTTGTTCGACATCCGTTTGGTCGCCATGAACGTGACGCCGTTGTACCGCATGTACATCCCGGCGGGATTCGTTTGCAGGAACACCCGGTCGGCTGCATTGGATGTGAGCTTGTAGACCATGACGGTCTGGCCCGTCGCGCCGGTTCCGAGATTGTCAACGTACGGCACCTGCACGTACTGTCCGGTGATGTCCTGCCAGGCGCCGTAGTCCTGTCCGTACTTGTGAACGTAATTCACCTGCAAACCAAGATTGGCCACCAACTCCTGCTCGAGCTGCGCGATGAATTGGTTGCTGTACGGCGACTTGAAGTTGGGATCGATGCGCAGGTTCGCGGCGGCAGTCGGCACGATGTTAGTGCGGTTGCCGGCAGAGTCCAGCGTGAAGGTGTTCAGCGTCGTGACCGACGGAACCGCCGGCCGGAATTCCGAGGCTTCGAGCAGCTTGTAATACCGCCCGAAATGCGCCTTCAGCAGCGTTCTTCCCGAGCTGTTGACTCTGTAGTTGATGCCGGCGCGCGGCGAGACCGTGTTCCAGTGATAGACATCATCGTTGGCCGGCGACATCAGCCCTGTCGGATTCCCTTGCGCATCGAGGAACGGAAGCGCCTGAAACAGTCCCTTGCTGTAGTCGTACCGTACGCCGAGGTTGATGACGGCGTTGCCCACGCGGTACGTGTCGTCGACGTACAGGCCGAGCGCTCGAGCCATCGATCCCGCGTGATACGGCAACTGCGTGGTACCCGTGGTCGGGCGGTGCGTGACGTTGTACGTGAGATAGAGATCGTTATTGCCGGTGACGGTGTCGGCGCCATGGCCGACGTACTGAATGCCGGACTTCCATTCGTGCGTACCGCCGAGAACGTTCCCCGTGAGATGCGACACCTTCGTCTGTAGGCCGTACCGCCAGCTCCGGTTCTCGGTCCATTGGCCGATGCCGCCCGTGATGAAGCCGGTGTCCTGATCCTCCAATCGCGGCTGCACGCGCGAGACTCCGGACTCGTTCGGATCGTTGGAGCTGTGCAGCCAGAAACCGGAGTACCGCGTCTCGATGAACGTTTTGTCCGACAGCACACCGGTGTACACAAGGTTGGGCGTCGGATTATCGCCATGGCTGAGTGAAATGGTGCTCGGCGCAGTGAACTCGGACGTGATGTCCGGAATGAAGTAGTAGTCGTTGTGGTAGCCATGCATCAGCCGATGGTTCGGCGTGATGTTGTAGTTGAACTTCCAGAACACACGCCGCGAGTCGTTCTTCACTGGCGACTTCGGATCCGTACCAGGTTGTGAATCCCAGTCCCGCTGGTATTCCAACGAGCCGAAGAACCAGAACTTGTCGAGTATGAACGGACCCGTGGCCTGGATCGTGGCGTCTCGCCACTTGTCCCGGTGATACGGGAACCCTTTGTCGACCGCGTCCGTGGTGTTCCGGCCGGTGAGCGCGTCATTCTGAAAGTAGAAATTCGCGTCGCCGTGAAAGACGTTGCCGCCCATTCGCGTGACGATGTTGAAGACGGCGCCCTGCACGTTGCCGTACTCGGCCGATGCGCCCAGCTGCAGCACTTCCACCGTCTCGACCGCGTCGGTATTCGGCCACGGCGTCGAACTGATGTCGGTGCCGTCGATCTGATAGGAGTTCTCGTTGGTGCTGTTACCCAACGACTGCGCCGCCGTGCTCTGGCCGACGTTGGAGGTCGCGCTCACGCCGGGAGCGGAGTTGATCAGATCGAAATAGGAGAAACGCCGCACGGGCGCGTTCATCACCCATTCGTGGTTGTAGGCCGTGCTCACCTGCGACGACGACAGGTTGACGACGGGCGATTCGCCCGTCACCGTCACCGCCTCCTCGATGGCGCCGATCTTCATCGACGCGTCGAGCTCGACGGTCGCGCCGACGTCGACTGGAATCGCTTCGCGTCTCAGTGTCGCAAATCCGGGAAGCGTGTACTCGAGGCTATAGGTGCCTGGCGGCAGGACGGGAAACCGGTACGTCCCGGTCTCGGAGGTGACCGCGGTTGGCGCTCCGGCGACGCCCGCGCCACGCAGCGTGACGGTGACGCCCGGCAGAATGTTTCCGCTCTCGTCGACGACTTTACCGAAGATCTCGCCCGTTGTCCGCTGCGCGGCCGCCGGCGCGGCCACCGCGACGACCAGCAGCAGGACTAGGACTGCACACAACCGGTTCATACAACCCTCCCCGCTTTTGAAGAGACGAAAGATCGCGGTGGTCGCCGATTAATTGAGGGAGATGACGCGAAATTGAAATTGCGCGCGACTCTACGCCGCCGCCCGTAAGGTGTCAAGATTCAAGATACTCACGCTCGCGTCTGAAGGATTCCTTTGGTCACGAGGAGACACAAACCCGCGATGACGGACGGTAGCGGCGCCGGCGACTGCGCGCGGCAATACGCGTCGAACACGTCGGGCACGCGCGTGTGCTGGCAGGCGATGTGGGCGAGCTTCACGAGATCGACATTCTCGAAGAACCGGATACCCGGAAATGCATCCTCGACGACGATCTCGTGGTCCCGAATCACCGCCGCTTTCTCCAGGCGGACGTCGTCGGCGAGCCGGAAGGCGATCGACGACGCCCCTTTGATGCGTTCGAATGCCGCGCGCACGTCCGGAGCGTCCATGTCGTCCTGCGGTGGTACGTCAACTCCCGCGCGCGCCGCCCAGAATGGGTGGGGATGCCGCTCCGATGCCTGGCGTGCAAAATCGCGCGAATGCCTCAGGCTGGCGGCGTAAACCTGGCGCTCCCAGTTCGAAAAAAAATCAACCGCCACCGGGCGGCGATCCGGATGCAGCAGGCATGTGTGGGCCGTTACCGCGGCCATCCACGCCGACGCCAGCGCCTTCTTCACGCCGAACGAGGAGAGCGGATCGATGAAGGATGCGGCGTCGCCCGCGAGCAGGAACCGCGGTCCGGCGTAGGCGCGCGACGAATACAGCGACGCGTCGCAGGCGAACACGCGCAGCAGTCCGGCGCCGGCGAGCAGCCGGCGCATCTCGACGGTCTTCGCGATCTCGCCGCGATACGCGGCCTCGAGCTCGCGGCCCGTGGCCGCGCGCGGCGACGTACCATCCACCATCGCGCCAACGTGGCGCGTCGATCGATCCACCGGCACCGACCATGCCCAGCCGTGCTCGAACGTTTCGACGACCGTGTGCGTTTCGTCGGACAGCTCCCAGCCGTCATCGCTGCGCCAGACGCCCACGATCGCGTACGTTCGATATGACGGTTCGTACTTGCGCATGCGCCGCGCGACGACGCCCGCTCTTCCCGAACAATCGATGACCAGTTGAGCCGAGGTACTCGAGGGGCGACCGTTCAGCGTGTAGTCCACGCGAACGCCGTCGTCCGCGACGCGGACCGCGCCGACGCGCGTTCCTTCCCGCACGTCGGCGCCCGCGGCCGCCGCGCGGTCGAGGAGCAGGCGATCGAAATCGGGTCTGAAGATCTGGTAACCGAGCGAGCCGAATGTCTCGACGCGCCGCTCGCGCGACGCCCAGCAGGACGTGTTGCCCGTCGAGCGATAGAAGCCGGCGCCGTCCACGGCATCGAGCACACCGACCTCCGCGAGAACCCTCTGCGTGCTCGGAGGAAGCGATTCGGCAAGTCCGCGCGACCGATCGGGAGTCGTCGTCAGGACGACGACGTCGTGCCCCCACGTGGTCAGCAGCCGCGCCGCTGCCGATCCGGCAGGACCTCCGCCGATGACGACGGCGTCAATGTTCGCGTCCGCGGCGCTCACGGTGATGTGAGCAGCGGCATCGCCCGACGCTGCAGCACTTCCTGAACCGCGCGGTGCGCCTCGAGCATCGCCGCGTCGGTATGCGGGCTCGCCGCGGCATCCGAGTTCGCGATCGTGATGAGGCCGAAAGGCTGCCGCGCCTTGACGCACGGCCGATCGTTCGATGAGGTGTAGACCCACTCGAGCGGGTCGTACAGCGGGTTGTACGTGTACGCGTAACCATGCGGCCAGCGGTTGACGGCAATCGCGATGATGTCGCGCGCGGGGTCGAACCCTCCGCCGCCGAGATTTCGCGCCAGCTGATCGCGAATCTTGCGCTCGAAGGTCTCGAAGGTCGTGCTCAGCAGGTCGGCGCGTCCCATTCGGTGCTGCTCTTTCCGCGGTTTACCGGGCGACATCGGGTAGCGCGTCATGTGCAGGACGACGGGTTCTTCCGGGGTCTGCGGGTGATGCAGATCGCCGAGGCTGACTGCCTCCGAAAGCGACACGCCCGTGTGGTACATCGTCGGCGCGTTGATCGAGGCGACGCCGAGCTTCTGGAACGCCGTCCAGTTCTTCACCGCGACGCTGGTGTAGACGAGCGGCCCCTTGATGCCGAAGGCGAGCGCGTCTTTCTGCGCCGCCGGCAGATCGGGCACGAGGTAGGGAATGAACGAGTTCCAGCACGCCATCACCACGGCGCGCGACCGCACCTGATATGTCCTGCCGCCGCGCACGTAGCTGGTGACGACTTCCTTCGCGCGGGCCGCGTCGCCGTCGTGCGCGACGTGCACCACCGTGCTGTTCAACCGAACGCGGACCGTCTGCCCCGATCGATCGAGCGCGGCGTAGTCGACGCGCGCGGCGCCGACGTCTTCCATCGAGGTGCCCGGCACCGCGCCCGGAATCAGCCATCGGGCGAGGAGCCGCGCGATTGTCGCGTTGCCGTCCGGAAAATGCACCGTCGGTCCGCCGCCCGGTCCGATCTGCCGTCCGTGATGGCCGCCGGGCAGATCGGCGAGAAGTCCTTTCGGGCTCGCCTCGAGATCCATCCCCGAGAATCCCGGCAGTCCGTCCTGCCACCCGAACAGCGCCGGATAGCAATCAACGCCGACGCAGAAATTGCCGGCGCCTTGATTGTGGAAGAACCAGACGACCTGCTTGTCGACTTTGACCAGATTCAGGAGAAAGTCCTGATAACTCATCTTCGCGAGCCGGACTTTCTTTTCCGCCGACGTCAGCCCCGGCATGTAGTCGGCATGTGCGCCGCCATAGAGGCGCAGCAGGTCCTTCTGCGCCTGGGGCGACAGCGGCATCTGCGACACATCGTCGCCCTTGTAGCCGCCGCCTCGTCCGCCTCCTCCTGCGCTGTGTCGAACGACGAGCTTGTCGGCGCCCCACGTCTCCTTGTCGAAGAACAGCGCCTGTCCGGTCAACCCCAGCGACGCATACAGCGTGCGGTTCTTCTGGTTCGACGCGAGAAACCGATCGATGTCGATGCCGATTTCGGTGATGAGCGAGCGCGCGTGCTCGTTGTAGCGATTCCACGACTCGATGTTCAGCGTGCCGCCGTTCAGCGCGAGCATGCGGCCGTTGTAATGAAACTCGTTGCGCTTCGCATGGCCGCCGAAATCGTCGTGATTGTCGAGGACGAGCACCTTCGCGTTTCGGCCCGCATCGCGGATGAAGTAGTACGCGGCCGACAAACCGCTCAGCCCTCCGCCGACGATCACCAGGTCGTACGATTCATCGGTCTCGATCGCGCCAGAAAGGTTCCACTGCCGCGCGTCGCGCAGCTGATGCGCGACTTCGAACGATCCCGGATGGCTGCCGCGCATGCCGGTGCGCGTCGGCGGGTAGTAATCGGCGGCGCGCTCGGGCGCGAATGCGGGGTCCAAAGCGCGCGGATTTTGCGCGCTGGGGTGCAGTTCCGTCTGCGCCGCGCGGGCGAGCTCCGGCGCGAGGATCGACCCGACGACCGTCAGGCCGACGCCGTTGAGGAAATCGCGCCGCGTGATCGACCGATCCATGCCGAGCCGGCGGTCTTCCCTATTCATCGTTCGACTCCCGTGCGCATTCTAATCTCGGAGGGCACTTGCGTTGACCTAGCTCGCGCAGCGATCCGAGCCGCGTCGTGGAGCGGCGGCGCTTGGCGCGCCGCTCGCCGTCGGAACAACACGCGCCGTCAGCATCATGTTTTCCAACGTGTACCCACGTACGCGACCGCAGGCGTGCGGTCGCGTGTGGTGCCTGACGGCGCGTGTTGTGAGCGATCGGGGGTCGACCGGCGGCTCGAAGGCGCGCGACGCGCCGCCGCTCCACGACGCTCGGCGTCGCCGAGGTGACCGTACTCGGAGGCGTCGCGCGAGCGGGCGGGCAACCCTCGCTCTGGCGCACCTTGAGCCGTCATTTTCTTAACGCGGCGGGGCCCCACCCCCGCCGCGCTGACGCGCGCGGGCCGTTGCCCGCGCGCGTATAAAGAACAGAACGTCGCCACGCAGAGCATGACGCCGCGAGGACGTCTCAAAGCGCTTACGGCTCGGTGACGTTCTGTTCTGGATACGCCCGAGCGCTACGGCGCGAGGGCGTCAGCGCGTGGGGGTGGGGCCCCACGCGAGTAAATGTTGTTCGGACGGTCGAACGGTGCGCCAGAGCGAGGGTTGCCCGCACGCGGTCTCGCCGCCGTGAGGGCGCTATCGATCCGCGCAGCCCGTTGGGCCTGCGCTACGTGCGTCAAGGCAAGCGCGCTCCGGGACAAGGTCGTTCCCTACCATTGAAGCTTGACACCAACGCGCGCGATGCGCGGCGGCGTGATGGCGGTCGGCCGCAGGAACGAGCTGCCGGAGCTGACGCTGAGCGCCTGCTCGGCATTGGTATTGAAGATGTTGTAGACGTCGAAGAACCCGACGACGCGCGAGCGGTTCACGCTGAAGGACTTCTCCGATCGCACGTCGAACACGTTGATGTTCGGCGTGCGCTCGGCGCTGAACGGCTCCGAGAGAATGGTGGCGTTCCCGTAGTTCAGCGTCGCCACGAACGTGCGGCCGAACGGCGTGCCCGACTGGTGCCGGAAGATCGGCGTCACGCGCAGATCGAAGGGAAGCCTCACCGAAGCGTTGATCTTGCCCTGCCACGTTTTGTAGACGAGCCGCCCGCCGTCGGTGCTGATCAGCGCGTTGGGCGTGAACGACGCGCCGCCGCCGAGATTCGTCTCGCGGCTCCACGTCTCGGCAAAGCTCGCAAGGAGCGACCACGTCCCCGTCTCTCGTTTCGTCGCCGTGATCTCCCACGTGTAGTAGTCGCTGTTGGCCGAGTCGGGAAGATTCGTCGTGAGATTGACGGCCGCCAGGCCGACGTACTGCGCCCCCAGGTTGTACGCCGTCAACGTCGCGCCATCGTCGGACGTCCCGGGCCGGCCGTCGGGACCGGGATCGCGAATGGTGACCGGCACGCTGTATCCATCGAACGGGCGATCGGCGCGAATCGTCGTGCGGACCTGTCGCCGCCCGTTCCACACGAAACCGGAGCGGACGCCGAAGTTCGCGGCGACTTCACGCTCGACATAGGTCGTCACCTGCCGCGTGAACGTGTTCTGCAGATCGCGGTCGAGCGCGGTCGACGCCGCGCCGCCCGACACGCCGAGCAGCGCGCCCTCTTCGCCCGGATCCCACACCCCGTTGCGATTCAGATCGGTCGTCCAGCGGAATTGCCGGTACCACGTCGCTGCATTCGGATTGATGCCGCTCGCGAAGTCGGCGCCGGGATACAGCCAGAACTGTCCGAAGCTCGCCTTCACGAGCGTCTTCGCGTCGCCGGTCAGATCGTAGCTGACGCCGATTCGCGGTCCCCAGTTGTTGTTCCAGGTGATCACGTTGCGGACTTCGGCGAACGTCAGACCGCCGGGGCCTTCCTGCGCCGGCAGGAACGCCTGCTGGCGATCCCAGCGGACGCCGAGGTTGAGCGTCAACCGCTTCTTCAGCTGCCACGTGTCGTTGACGTACAGCGCGTCGGTCAACACGCCGCTCTGAGAGAATGACGGCGACTGATACACGTACACCTGGCTCGGCGATCCGTTCACGAACAGCGAGAGCGCGTTGGTCGCGCTCGTGAATCCGTAGAAGGGATTCACGACGCTGTCGCGCATGATCTCGCCGCCGACCTTGAAGTTGTGATTGCCGCCCCATCCCGCCTTCGAGTAGCTGAGCGAACCGTTCAGTTGTGGACGGTTGCGGATGAAGTTGATGCCGTACACGCCGCCGGAGACGAAGTTGTTGCCGGTGTCCTCCACACGCGGCGCCGGGCTCTTGCTCGTTCGCCACCACACCGAGTGATACGTGCCTGCCCGCACTTCGAGCAGCAGCGCGTTGGTCAGCACCGAGTTGTATTCGACCTTCCACACGTTGGTCGGAAAATGAGAGTTCCAGACGGCATCGGCGTGCATGATGGCGGGCGTCGTGCGGCCGCCGAGGATTTGAATCGCTCCCAGGTAATCGGGCTGAGACTTGTCGGCGTGCTGGAAGTACCCGATGAACTTCTGCGACGCCGAGAAGTTGTACGTGACCTTGCCGGTGCCGACCGGCACCCACGTGTCCTGCACGTCGTCGACCAGCGTCGGATAACGCTGTCCGGTCGTCGTCCGCCGATAGGCGCCGTACCACCACATCCTGTCGCGCGCAACGAACCCTCCGAGGTCGGCGTTGAAGTCCTTGAACGTGCTGAGCCGATTCGTATCGGACGCCGATAAGACGTTGCTGCCGGTCACGCCGGCGGCAATCTGCGACGCGTCGATGTTGTGCGACTCCATCGCATCGTTCTCGTAGTCGGCGTAGAGCGTGCCGTGGTAGGTGTTGCCGCCCGACTTCGTGATGAACTGGCTGAGCACGCCGGGATTCGGCATCTCCGCGGTGTTGCCGACGGCATTGACCGCAATCTCCGCGAACGATCCATAGTCGGTGTAATACAAATCGCTGCCGCCGCCGCCCGCGCCTTCGTTCACCATGATGCCTTCGACGACGCCGCGGTTGACGCCGCCGCCGCTCGTCAATCCGTACGCGGTGTAGGGCTGCTGTGTGAGCGCGCCGCTGCCGCCGACGTCGACGCGCGACATCGACACGGCCGGCGTCTGCGCCACCACGGCCCAGAAATCGCGCGACCCCGGAAGGCTCGCCAGCCGCTCGGTATCGAAATGCGTCGTCACGTTGGTCGCCTGCAGATCGACGACGGGTGACGCGCCGCTGACCGTGATCGTTTCGGCAACCGAACCCGGACTCATCTCGACGTTGACCGTCGCGGTGAATCCAAGGCTGACGTGAATGCCTGCGCGCGTGACGGGGCCGAAGCCGGACAACTCGAACGTCAGCTGGTAATCGCCGGGCGCGAGGCCCGGCAGACGAAAGAATCCGTTCTGATCGGTCACCGTCGTCGGCGCTCCCATGACCGCCGGGCCCGACAACGCGATGGTGACGCCGGGAAGGACGGCGTGCGTCGTATCGGTAACCGTGCCGTTGATCGCGCCGGCGGTCGTGCTGACCGTCTGCGCACGCGCGACGGACGCCGCGATGACGAACAAAAGAAGGCAGAGGAGCGCCGCCAGGCGCCGGACGAAGGTCATGACTGCAACCTCCAGATGTGCGTGGCTTCTACATTAAACATGTATGGTTGTCAAACACGTGAAACACGAGCGCAGGCGCGCGCCGATTGCCGTTGACAGCCTTGCATTTCTCCTGTTACATGCGCGGTCGACGGAGAGGAGTTCCGATGGCCGCACTCACACGTACGCTCTGCCTCACAGTCCTCATCGCCTTCGGCGCCGACATCGTCTCTGCCCAGACCGCCACCGGCGGCATCCGGGGATTTGCCAAGGACGACACCGGCGGCGTGCTCGCAGGAGTCACCGTCGAAGCTTCGAGCCCGGCGCGCATCGGCGCCGCTGCCGTCGAAGTGACCGACGCGCAGGGACTGTACGGATTCGAGAACCTGCCGCCCGGCGAATACACGGTGGTGTACTCGCTTCAGGGGTTCACCAGCGTGCGCCGTCAGGGACTCCGCGTGGAAGTCGGGCGGACGATTCAGGTCGACGTGGAGCTGAAGGTCGGCAACGTCGAGCAGTCAATCACCGTCACCGGCGAATCGCCGGTCGTCGACGCGCTTCACGCCGGCGTGACGAGCAACTTCAACAAGGACTGGCTGCAGAGCGTGCCGACTGCGCGCCAATCGTACTTCGACGTCGTCACGTACGCGCCGTCGGTCAAGATCAACCAGGTGCCGAACGATTCGCGGTTCGTCATCTTCGGATCGAGCAGCGATCAGAACTCGTTCCAGTACGAGGGCGTGGAAATTTCCGCCGTGTCCAACGGCGGCGTCTGGGATTTCCCGAGCCCCGACATGATGCAGGAAGTCGAGGTCAAGGCGGTCGGCGTCTCGGCCGAGTACGCGAACTTCCAGGGCGGCGTCGTGAACATCGTGCTCAAGTCGGGCGGCAATCAGTTTCACGGCATCGAAAGCCTGTACTGGATTCCTCCGAAGTGGGTCGGCAACAACACGCCGAGCGAACAGTTTCCCTACCACGTCGACTACAGCTATCAGGCGACCGGCGAGCTCGGTGGTCCGATCGTGAAGGATCGCATCTGGTTCTACGCGGCGGCGCCATGGGGCAAGTCGCAATCGTCCGGGGTCGGCGTCGATCCGGCGTTCGCCCGCGGCGGACACAGCACGAAGCCGTTTGCGAAAACCACGTTCAGAATCGGCCAGCACGACGCCGGCGACTTCACCTGGGACGACAACATCTTCTGCTGTGCGGCCACGGCGAGCCGGACCCAGCCCATCGAGACGCAGACGATCGAGCACGGGCACAATCCCGTGCTCGCCGGGCATTACACGCACACGTTCGGATCGGCCACGCTCTTCGAGCTCAAAGGTGGCGGCATCTACATCCGCGACAACTTCACGCCGTTCACCGACGACTTCACCACGCCCGGGCGAAGCGATTCGGGCACTGGCTTCTCGCTGGTGAACGCCATGAACGCCAGCCGTCAGGCGCACAACCGCACGACGATCGATGCCTCGCTCGCGCGGAGCGCCAGCGATGTCATAAAGGGCTCGCACGATTTCAAGGGCGGAATCCAGGACGTCTACGCGACGCAGCAGACCAACACGCTGACGTTCCAGAACGTGTCGTACAGCGATCTGCGCGGCGCGAAGGATCAGGCGACGTTCAAGGATCCCGCGGTGACCGGCGGCCGCATCCGTCAGATCGGCGCGTATCTGCAGGACAACTGGACGGTGAACGGACGCCTCACGCTGAACCTCGGTGTGAGATACGACCACACGGCCGGCGACATCCAGTCGATGAGCTCGCTGACGACGCTCGTCGGCATCGACAAGACGTTCCCATCGGCGTCTTCGGACGTGACGTATCCGGGCATTCCGGATCTGATCAAGTTCAACAACGTGTCGCCTCGTCTGGGCATGACCGTGCGCCTCGATCGATCGGGCCAGACGGTGTTCAAGACGAATTACGCGCGGCTCTACGGCAAGCTGGCGACCAGCATGTTCAGCAGCAGGGCGCTCGGCAACACCCCGTCGGATACGGAACGCTACAACCCGATCACGGGCAAGTACGACATCCCGGTGTCGATCGTGAACAACCAGACGAACTTCGCGATCGATCCAAGTCTGCGCAACCAGTACACCGATCAGTTCTTCGTCGGCATCGAGCGTCAGATCATGGCCGACACGGGTCTCGACGCGTCGTTCGTGATCAAGAAGGAAGGCGACTTCATCCGGCTGACCGATGCCGGCGGAACCTATGCGCCGGTCGTCTTCAACGACGTCTTCCGCGGCGTCACGACGCCGTTGACCGTCTACAACCGCATCTCGCCGTCGTCGGCGAGCCTGTTCGAGGTGGTGAACCGCGGCGACTTCAGCCAGGACTTCAAGGCGTTCTTCGTCCAGGTGAACAAGCGCTTCTCGAACGCGTGGCAGAGTCAGGCGTCCTACACGTGGCAGAGCTCCCAGGCGTATGCGACCGGAACGGTGACCGGCAGCACGCAGCAGGACTTCGCCAGCCTCAGCTCCACCGCCGGCTTCGGTCGCACGCCGAATGATTTGATCAACGCGTACGGACCGACGCCGACCAACTCGACGAACTCGGTCAAGCTGTCGACCACGTATCGGGCGCCGCTCGACCTCCTCATCGGCGCGCGTTATTCGTACGAATCGGGCCGTCCGTTCGGTCGCCTCATCACGGCGCGCCTCAATCAGGGCAACGTCGTCATTCTGGCCGAGCCGCGCGGCGTCTACGCGATGCCGGCCGTGAACGATCTCCAGATTCGCATCGACAAGGATTTCCGGCTGCCGAACCGGCACGACGTCCGGCTGTCGCTGGACATGTTCAACATCTTCGACACGGGCACGGTGCTGACCGTACTGAACAACAGCACGCAGCAGGGCGACGCCGCCTTCGCGCAGACCAACACCGTCGTCCGGCCGCGGACGTTCACGATCGGGCTGCGGTATCAGTTCTAAGGAGGAATCTCGTGGTTCGCCTCACGCTACCGATTCGCGCGCAGCTGATCGTCGGCCTTCTCGGCGCCGCGACGCTCGCCGTTCATTCGCAGGGCCGCACGATCGAGTGGCGATACTTCGGCGGCGACAAGGCGTTCACGCGCTACTCGCCCGCCGATCAAATCACGCGCGACAACGTGAAGAACCTGCGCATCGCGTGGCGCCGGCCGGCGACGAACACCAGCTTCAAGGAAGCGTTTCCGGAGCTGCGCGTCAACGCGTATCTGCGATCCACGCCGATCGTGGTCGACGGGACGCTCTACACGCAGGACGTCCACGGGTTCGTCAGCGCGTTCGACGCCGGATCGGGCGAGACGGTGTGGCAGCAGGAGCCGTTCGCGCGGACGCAGGAGGAGCTCCAGGGCCAGAGTACCCGCGGCGTCGATTACTGGCGGGGCGGATCCGATCACCGGATCTTCGTGATTCGCGGCGAATATCTGTATGCGCTGAACGCGAAGACCGGAAAGCCGTACGCCGATTTCGGCGATCACGGGCGCGCGAGCCTGCACTTCGAGGAGAACCAGCCGCTCGCCGCGAAGTTCAACGACAGCACCGGACCGCTCGTCGTCGGCAGCGTCGTCGTCGTGACCGGCAACACGGCGGGCGCGGGCGACGGCGGCGACAAGAAGGAGGCGGCGCCAGAGAACGTCCGGGGGTTCGACGCGCGCAGCGGCAAGCTGCTGTGGACGTTCCACGTCGTGCCGCAGGGCGCCGAGTTCGGGAGCGACAGCTGGGGCAACGAGTCGTGGAAGGTGGCCGGCGACATCGGCGCGTGGAACCCGATGTCGGCCGACGAGCAGCTCGGATACGCCTACATTCCTCTCACCGCACCGACTGCCGCGGCGTACGGCGGATGGCGTCCTGGCGCGAACTTGTACTCCGACGCGCTCGTCGCGCTCGACGCGAAGACCGGACGACGAGTGTGGCACTTCCAGATGATTCATCACGATCTGTGGGAGTACGACAACGTCGGCCCGGCGATCCTCGGCGACATCACCGTCAACGGAAAGAAGATCAAGGCGGTGATGCAGCCGAACAAGAATGGATTCCTGTACGTGCTCAATCGCGTCACCGGCGATCCGGTCTGGCCGATCGTCGAGCGGCCGGTGCCGGCGTCGAGCGTGCCGGGCGAGCAGGCGTCGCCGACGCAGCCGTTTCCCACCAAGCCGCCGCCCTTCGATCGGCAGGGCATCAGCGAAGACGATCTGATCGATTTCACGCCGGAGCTGCGCGAGGCGGCGCTCGACTACGCGAAAGCGTTCGTGCTCGGTCCGCTCTATACGCCGCCTTCGATCCGCAGCACTGACGCCGGCGGCAAGAAAGGCACCTTCACGATTCCGGGCGCGTGGGGCGCCGGCAACTGGCACACCGGCGCGTTCGATCCCGAGACCGGGATGTACTACGCGGTGTCGCTCACGCTTCCCGGCATCCGCGCCGTCGCCAGCACGAAGGGAAATGCAGGCGCGACGATGGACTACGCGGGACCTTCCGGCAATCCGCAGCAGAACAACGCGCCCGATTTCGTTCAAGGACTCGGACCGCAGGTCAAGGGATTGCCGATCGTGAAACCGCCATATGGCCGCATCACCGCGTTCGACCTGAACTCGGGCGAACAAGTGTGGATGGTCGCCAACGGCGACGGCCCGCGCGAGCATCCGCTGCTGAAGGATTTGCATCTTCCGCCGCTCGGCGTCCCGAACCGCCCGGCGCCGCTCGTCACGAAGACGCTGCTGTTCATCGGCGAAGGCAGCGACGCCGTCATCGGCACGCCGCAGGTTTCGTGGGGGTGGGGAAAGAAGTTCCGCGCGTACGACAAGGCGACGGGTAAGGTCGTGTGGGAAATGGAGCTGCCGTCCGGCACGACCGGCGCGCCGATGACCTACATGCACAAAGGCAAGCAGTTCATCGTCGTCCCGATCGGCGCGAAGGATCATCCGGCGGAGCTCATCGCGCTGACGCTCTCAGACGCGAAGCAGACATCATCGAGCGGAGGCGTGCCAGATAAATAATCGCTCGTGCAGCGCGAGCATGCCTTCCAACCAGGCGGCGAGACACGAACGCACCAAAATCGTTCGGGCCGATTCAGGCAACGCGCTTTACGTTCTCTTCACGCCCATCAGCTCGTTCACCGCGCGATACGCCTGATCCATCGCCTGATCGGTGTACGCCGCAGCTGCCGCGTCAGAGTTCGCAATCGCGATGCGCCCGAACGGTTTGCGGCCGATCTCGCACGGCGCCTGGCCGGACGGAAAGTCGGCGTCCCACAGCGGGTTGTATTCGTACGCGTAGCCGTGCGGCCAGCGGTTGACGGTGATCGCGTCGATGTCGCGCGCCGGATCGAACCCGCCGTCCTTCAGCACGCGCGCGAGCTGATCGCGAATCCTGCGCTCGAAGGTCTGGAACGTCGTCGTGAGCAGATCGACGTGTCCTGCCCGGTGCTGATCGCGGGCCGGCAACCCCGGCTTGCACGGCGTCCGCGTCATGCGGACGAGGATCGGATCGTCCGGCGACTTCGGCGTCGGATCGTAGCCGCCGATGACGGTCGGCACCTCGAGGCGCACGCCGGTGTGATACATGCCCGGCGTGGCGGCGCCGTTGATGCCCAGCTCGTGGAACGCGGTCCAGTTCCGCAGCGAGACGCTCGTGTAAACCAGCGGCACCTTCACGCCGTACTTCAGCGCCTCTTTCTGCTTGTCCGGAAGCTCCGGACAGAGATACGGGATCATGCCGTTCCAGCAGGCGAGCACGACCCGTTTGGCGCGAACCGTATAGGCCTTCCTGTCGCGGCCGTACTCCACGTCGACTTCGCTCGCCGACGCCGGCGACCCGACGTGCTTCACGCGCACGACCGTGCTGTTCAATCGAATGCGAACCGGCGTCTCCGGCCGATCGAGCGTGCTGTAATCGACCTTCGCGAGCACGCTGTCCTGCGCCGCGTGCCCCGGCAGCGCCGACGGAATCAGCGCGCGCACGAGCAGCCGCGCGATCGACGCGTTGCCGTCCGGAAAATGAAAGTTGTACGCCGGCTTCGGCGTCGCATCGCCGCGCGCGGTGAAGCTCATTCTGCCGGTCGCTTTCGGATCGAGCCTCATCCCCTCGAACCCGGGATAGTGGTAGGCCCAGCACTCGAGCGCGCCGACGGCATCGATGCCGATTCCATACAACCCGTGCGTCCGCACCTGGTAGAACGGAATCACGTCGGGGTGCACCTTCACGACGTTCAGCAGGAAATCCTTGTAGCTCATTCTCGACAGACGATCTTTCTTCTCGTCGTTCGAGAGGTCGGGCATGTAGTCCACCGCCGCGGTCTCGAGCCGCGCGATGTCGCGCTGCGCCTCGGACGAAAGCGGCGTCTTCGCGAGAAACGCTTCCCACGTCTCTCCCGGTGCGGCGCCGCGACCCCGGCCGCGGCCGCCGCCAGGCGTGCCGACCACGAGCCGATCGACGCCGAACGTCTCGCGATCGAAGAACGTCGCAGCCTGCAGTCCCTGAAAGACGGATCGATCGGCAGCGCGACCCGCTTCCGCGGAGAGCGCGACCGGATCGATGCCGAGCGCGGCCATCAGTTCGTGCGCTTCCTTGCTGTACGGAAACGGCGACTCGATGCCCGCGGTGCCGCCGTTGGCGATCCACAACCGGCCGCCGGGACGAAATTCATTGCGCTTCGCGTGTCCGCCGAAGTCGTCGTGGTTGTCGAGAATCAGGATTCGCGCGGACGGGACCCGCGCGCGATAGAAGTACGCCGCCGACAGGCCGCTGATGCCGCCGCCGGCGACGACGAGATCGTAGGTTTCACCCGTCGCAACAGATTGTCCGGTCGGTCGGAACCGGCCGTCGCGCAGCGCGTGCGAGACCTCGAACGAGCCGTCGTGACTGCCGCGCATGCCGGTCAGCGCCGGCGGATAGTAGCCCGGAGCATCCTGAGTGATCCCCGTCGCGGCGAGCCAGGAAATCTCCGGCAGCGCGCGGCCGGCGATTGCGCCGCCGACGCCGATCGCGACCCCGTTGAGAAAATCGCGGCGCGTGATCGCCCGATGCATTCCGAGATCTTTGTCG
This sequence comes from Acidobacteriota bacterium, assembly GCA_003222395.1. Taxonomy (GTDB): domain Bacteria; phylum Acidobacteriota; class Vicinamibacteria; order Vicinamibacterales; family CAVVIG01; genus Gp6-AA45. Next base: position 171,327 of record QHWB01000034.1, on the reverse strand, counting down.
CTCGTCATGCTGGAACCTCAGCCTGATCGCGCTGTGCCCGCTTGAACAGAAACCATCCGATCGCGGTCGGTCCGATGACGCCGAGGATCATTTTCGTCTCGAACAGGACGACGCTCGATACGTCCGCGGTCGGCAGGAACGCGGCGCCGAGGCCGACGATGGTGGCGCCGAGGCCGACGAAGCCGGCGGCGCGCGACAAGATGCCCACCCCGGCGAGTCTGGCAAGCGCAAGGAAGAGATAAGTGAACGGAATCAGCTGAATGACCACCGCCGCCTTCAACAGCACCTGATACGCCTCGTTGACGGTCGATCCCGTCAGCGAAAACGCCGTGAACAGGCCAGCCATCAGCGCGCACGCCGTCAAGGCGATGTGCGGCGAGTGCCAGCGCGGGTGGATGCGTCCGAGCGCCGGCGGCAGCGCACTCGTCAGGCCGGCGACGAACGGGATGCGCGACGATCCGGCGAACCAGGCCGAAGCAGCGCCCCCCGTCGCGAGACCCATCACGATCGCGAGCGGCGCGATCATCCATCGCTGCCGCGCGGCGTCGGCGCCGGCCGCGACAGCCTGCATCACGCCTTGTATCACGCCGACGCGCTCGACCGGCACGAGCGTCAGAACCGCGCCCGTGACGAGAAGGTACGAGGCGATCGACACGACGCCCGCCGTCGCGATGGCAGGCTTCAGGTCATGTTCCGGATCGCGGATCTCGTCGCCCATCGTCGACGCCAGCTCGATGCCGACCAGCGCGTTGCACATGACGGCGAAGCTCGTCGTCATCTCCCACGTCGCGTGCGCGATCGCAGGCGCCTCGGCGCCCGCGCCGCTGAATCCGATCACCGCCGCGGCCGCGAGCACGAGTCCGACGCTCAGAAACGCGCTGAAGCCGCCAACGTTCTGAATCCATTTGCCGACCGCGAGGCCGCGGATGTTCGCCACGGCGATGACGGCGAGCCACGCGAACGACACGACCGCGACGAACGATCGCTGATTGACGAGAGCGGCCGCCCGCGCCTCGCCGCCGGCAAACGCAAAGACGCCCGTCATGTAGACGAGCAGCACCGGCACGTAAAACAGATTGTTGGTCCAATAGCACCAGCCCGACAGGAACCCGTGCGCTTCGCCGAACTCTTTGCGCGTCCAGAGGTAGATCCCGCCCTCTCCCGGATAGCGGCGCGACAACGTCAGCACGGCAATCGCTTCCGGCACGAAGAAGGTGATGAACGCGAGCATCCACAGTCCCAGGGATGCCCAGCCGTAGACGGCAACGGGAGGGACATTATTAATGTTGACGATCGCGACGATCTTCAGCAGGACGAGGTCCCGCCGGCCGAGCGTCCGCGGGATGTCGAGCGGCTGCTGCACGCTCATCGTTCGAAGACCACGCGGCCGCCGACCAGTGACATCTCGACCGTCAGGCGCGTGAGCGCTCCGGGTGACTCGGCGAGCGGGTTGCCGGAAAGCACCGCAAAGTCGGCCCACTTCCCGACGTCGATGCTGCCGCGGTTGGCTTCGTCTCCGGTCGCGATGGCGCCGCCCATCGTGTATCCGTACAGCGCTTCGCGCGTCGTAATCGCCTGCGACGGCGCGATCAGCTCTCCGTCGCCGTCGATGCGCGTCACCGCCGCCATCATTCCGGCGAGCGGGTTGTCGTCTTCGACGACCGGCGCGTCCGACGACAGCGCCACCGGGATGCCGGCATCGATCATCGCGCGAATCGGATAGGCGCGCGGGAGCAGCGCGTCGGGCAGGTACTGGCGAAAATTCCGCCCGAGTTCGTGGATGAAGATGGCTTGCGGCGCGGCGATCACGCCGAGCGCCTTCGCACGCGTGAGCTGCCGCGCATCGGGCAGCCCGAAGTGCTCGATGCGGTGGGCGATCCGGCGCGGATGGGTGCCGAGCCGTTCGTACACGTCGAGCACCTGATCGATTGCGACGTCGCCGATTGCGTGCGTCGCAATCCGCCAGCCCGCGCGATGCGACTCCGCGCACAGCTCGTGGAGCTCGCCGTTCGCGAATCGCAGCACGCCGCTGGAATGGGTGTGGCGGTACGGCATGCTCAGCGCCGCCGTCGCGCCGCTCAGCCCGCCGTCCGCAAGGAACTTCACGGTGTCGACGCGCAGCCGATCGGAGACGAATCGCTCCGGCAGCGGCACCGCAGACGCTACGCCGTCGACGCGCCGGAGCGGCATGACGTTCACTCGCGATGGCAGCGCGCCTTTCGCGTCCATCGCGCGATACACGTCGACGAGCTGCGGCCGCACGCCGCAGTCCGCGGACGAGGTGATGCCGAGCGACAGCTGATGGTCAAGCGCGGCGACGATCATTCGCTCGTACTCGCCGCGTTCCGGCGCGGGCATCGCGCGGTTGATCAGGCCTATCGCCGTTTCGCGCAGCACGCCGGTCGGCTCGCCGCGATCGTCGCGATCGATCACGCCGCCCTCCGGCGTGTCCGTGGCCGCGTCGATGCGGGCGCGGCTCATCGCCGCGCTGTTGAGGGCGCAGATATGACCGCAGGTGCGTGTGAGGACGATTGGTCGATTCGGGTCGGCGCGATCGAGATCGGCGCGCGTCGGCATCCGCCGTTCGCGCATCGCCGCCTCGTTGTAGCCGCGCCCGAGCAGCCACGCGCCCGGCGGCAGCGCGCAACCGTGCGCCGCGACGCGCGACACCAACTCCTCCATGCTGCCGACGCGCCGCAAATCGAGCATCGTCGTCAGCAGCTGGCCGATCTTCCAGATGTGCGCGTGCGCGTCGTTCAGCCCCGGGATGAGCGTTCGGCCGCCGAGATCGATCCGGTGCGCCTTCGCGCCGGCCCCGTTCAGCACGTCTTCAGCGCGCCCGACGCAGACGATGCGGCCCCCGCGCACGGCGACCGCGCGCGCGACCGCGGGCTGGCCGAGGGTGATGACGTTGCCGTTGTACAGAACGAGATCGGCCGCGGGCTGAGCGCTCATGCCGGCGTGCCCGCGTGGCGGAGCGACACGGCCTCGATGGCGCCGCCGACGACCTCGAGGCCTTCGCGCAGCATGTCTTCGGGCATCACCAGCGGCGGAAGGAAACGGACGCAGTTGCTGTAGAGTCCCGCGCGCATCAGGATGACGCCGCGGGCGACTGCTTCGCGCACGATCTGAAGCGTTTCGTCCGGCGTCGCCGGCTTCTTCGATCTGCGGTCGGCGACGAACTCGGCCACCATCATCGGGCCGAGGCCGCGCACGTCTCCGACGATCGGGTATTTCATCGTCCACGCGTTCATCACCTCGCGCATCACGTCGCCGAGCGCGCGCGCGTGCGCGAGGAACTCGGGCCGGCGGATGATGCCGATCGCCTCGATCGCCGCCGCGCAGGCGATCGGGCTGCCGCCGTACGTGCTGCCGAGGCCGCCGAGATGCGCCGCGTCCATGATCTCGGCGCGACCGGTCGCCGCGGCGATTGGCATCCCTGCGCCCAGCGACTTCGCGATCGTGATGAGATCCGGAACGAGGTCGTAGTGTTCGATCGCGAATAGGCGGCCGGTGCGCCCCATGCCGCATTGGACTTCGTCGGCGATCATCACGATGCCGTGTTCGGTGCACAGCTCGCGGATGCGCGCGAGAAACCGCGGCGGCACCGGAATGAAGCCCGCCTCGCCCTGGACCGGCTCGATGATGACGGCGGCGACGGCTTTCGGATCCACCTGCGCGACGAACGCGTGCTCGAGTTGGCGGATGCCGAAATCGACGTATGCGTCCTCGGTCATTCCCGGCGGCGTGCGGTACACGTGCGGAACGGGCAGGCGCACGATCTCGGGCGCGAACGGACCGAACCCGCTCTTGAACAAGCTGTACTTGCTCGTCAGGCTCAGCGTCAGCAGCGTCCGCCCGTGATAGCCGCCCTCGAAGCAAATCACCGAAGGACGGCCCGTGTACTTGCGCGCGAGCTTGACCGCGTTCTCGACCGCTTCGGCGCCGCTGTTGGCCAGGATCGTTTTCTTGCTGAAGGCGCCCGGTGTGATCTCGTTCAGCAGCTCCGCGAGCTGCACGTACGGCTCGTAAGTCGCGACCAGCGCGCAGGGATGGATGTACTTCGCCGCCTGCTGCTGAATCGCCTTCACCACTTCTGCAGGCGAGTGACCGACGGCCAGCATGCCGATGCCGCCGGCCAGATCGATGAGCGTGTTTCCGTCCACATCGAAGACGAGGCCGCCATCGGCGCGCTCGACGGCCACGTCGGTCGCGCGGCCGAGACCCGCCGGAGCGGCGGCCGTTCGACGGGCGATGAGATCGCGCGCGCGTGATCCGGGAATCTCCGTGTTCAAACGGATGTAGGACATGGCGTGTTTCCGCGATGCGCCTCGCACCTCTTGCTCGGCCGGGAGGACGAGCAGCACGCTGTAGTTGTCGCACACCGGATCGTTGAGGTAGTTGGCGAGCAGCGCTCGCGGCTCGAAGCCGACGCCGAGCTGCATCGAGAGCGTGGAGTCGGTGAGTCGGCGCTCGACGACGCCTCTGTAGTAGTCGTCCGGGGACATGCGATCCTTCACGGCGCCATAGTCGCGAATCATGCCGGCGGTGACCTGCCCTCTCAGCCGCAATCGCCAGACGGTCTCCTGCCGCGCCGCGTAGAGCGCCGTCGCCAGACCGCGGCGGCGATAAGAAGGATCGATGCCGACGTCGGCGCCGTACAGCCAGTCGCCACCGGGCTCGTGAGACGAGAGCCAGCCTCCCTGAATCAGATCCGCGAACGTGTGGTCGACGTGGTCGAAATCGAAATGCAGTCGAAGCGTCGTCGTCGCGCCGACAACGCGGTCGCCGTCGAGGACGACGAACTGTCCGTCGGGAAACAGATCGATGTGTTTCAGATAGTGGGCCGCCTTGAAGCGCTCGGCATCCGCAAGCGTTGGAAAGCAGGTGCGCTGCAGCTCCTCGAGCTGCTGCGCGTGCTCGGGGCGCGTCTGCAGAACCGTCAGGCCGTCCGGGAGCTTGCGGAAGTACCACATGACGAAGGGAGCGGAGGTCTGGCGCGCGCGTTCAGCGCGCCGCGAGCTGCGAGGTCACCGCCCGGACCGACTCGGACAGCACCTCGAGCCCCTCGTCGAGCTCGTCGTTCGTGATCGTGAGCGGCGTCAGGAAGCGGATGACGTTTCCGAACGTGCCGGCGGCGATCATGAGCACGCCGCGCTCGCACGCGAGCCGGATGATTTCTTCGGTCTCGCGCTTGGCGGGCTCGCGCGTCTCCCTGTTCGTGACGAGCTCGACGCCGACCATCGCGCCGCGCCGCCGCACGTCGCCGACCAGCGGACAGCTCCGCGCCCATTCGCGCGCGCGCGCCTCGATGCGCGCGCCAATCGCCTCGCTGCGTCGCAGCAGGTCTCCCGACTCGAAGAGATCGAGCACGGCGTGCGCGGCCGCGCAGGCGATCGGGTTGCCGCCGTACGTGCCGCCAAGCCCACCCTCGACAGGCGAATCCATCAGCTCCGCACGGCCGATGACGGCGGCCAGCGGCAGGCCGGCGGCCAGCGATTTGGCCGCGACCAGCAGGTCGGGCTCGACGCCGTCGTGCTCGCACGCGAACATGCGACCGGTGCGGCCGAAACCTGTCTGCACTTCATCGACGATGAGGACGATGCCGTGGCGGCGGCAGAGCGCGGCAAGCTTCGAGAGATAGCCGATCGGCGGCACGACGAAGCCGCCTTCTCCGAGTACCGGTTCGACGACGACCGCGGCAATCGTCCGCGGATCGACGTGGCGCTGGAACTGCCGCTCGATGGCGTCGACGCACGCCACAGCGCAGTCCGGATGCTCGGTGTGATACGCGCAGCGATAGCAATAGGCGTACGGCACGCGCACCACGTCCGGCACGAACGGACCGAACCCGAGTTTGTACGGCGCGACTCTGCTCGTGAGCGACAGCGCGAGCAGCGTGCGCCCGTGGAACGCGTCTTCGAAGCACAGCACGCCCGGACGGCCAGTCGCATGACGTGCGATCTTGATCGCGTTCTCGATCGCTTCAGCGCCGCTGTTGACGAGCAGCGTTTTCTTCGCGAACCTTCCGGGCGTCAGCGCCGCGAGGCGTTCGGCCAGGGCCACGTACGATTCGTACGGTTGCACGGCGAAGCAGACATGCGTCAGGCGTTCGGCCTGCCGGCCGACGGCGGCCACCACCGACGGCGCCGAGTGGCCGACGTTCATCACGCCGATGCCGCCGGCGAAGTCGAGGTACACGTTGCCGTCGACGTCGGTCACGCGGACGCCGTCGGCGGACGCCGCGAACACCGGCGCGGCGTGCGCGACGCCCCTCGGGACCGCCGCGGCGCGGCGCCGCATGAGCGCGCGCGACCTTGGCCCGGGAATCTCCGTGCGGATGCTGATGGCGGCCATGGCCCGCGGTTCTACTAGAAAGATGTATGGCTGTCAACACATCGGCGCGGCGATTGCCTTATGATCGCGGCGCGTTCATGAGACGTCGCACGAAGGCCAGGCGCGGACGCGCATCGCGGATCGGACTGCTGACGGTCGGTGAAACCGCGCGGATCCTCGGCGTCAGTCCGTCGACGCTGCGGCTGTGGGAGAGCGTCGGGCTGGTCGCGCCGGCGCGCAGCAACGGCCGGTATCGGCTCTACAGCCCGGAGCTGCTCGAGGTCCTCAAGCGAATCAAGTACCTCCGCGACGTCAAGCTGCTGAACCTGCCCGGCATCAAGCAGGTGCTCGGCAAGACCGCGTCGGCGCGGAACGCGCAGGGGCCGCGCCCGACGGATCTCGGCGCCAAGCTGCGAAGGCTGCGAAAGAAGACCGGTCTCGGCGTCGTCGAGGCCGCGAAGCGATCGAAGATCTCCGCGGGCTTTCTCAGCGCGATCGAGCTCTCGCGCGCCAATCCCTCCGTCGCGACGCTGCAGCGCCTCGCCTCGACGTACGGGTCGACGGTGCTCGATTTCTTCGACGTGCCGAAGCAGTCGAACCATCTGGTGCGGCCGCGCGATCGGCGCGCGATTCAGACGCAGTCGGGCGTCCGCATCGAGCTGCTCTCGGTCGGCGCGCGGCAGCTCGAGAGTCAGCTCTTTCGCGTCGCGCCCGGCGCGGGCAGCGACGGCTCGTACTCGCATCAGGGCGAAGAATTCATCTACATGATGTCGGGCACGCTCGAGATCTGGCTCGACGAGCTCCAGTGCCACACGCTGCAGCAGGGCGACAGCTTCTGGTTCGAGAGCACCGTCGGTCACCGCTGGTTCAATCCGTCGAGCGACGAAGCGGTCCTGCTCTGGATCAACACGCCCCCGACGTTTTAACGTTCGCATGGGCGCAGGATTATCCGGTTCCTCGGGGCCGCCGGCATTCTCGGACTCCTGGCGGTGTTCTTCTTCCTACCTGCTCGCGCCAGCCGTCGACGCGATCCGGCGTCGCATCAACGTCGGCCGGCGTCAGCGTCCGCTTCCGCGGGCGGCAGCCATCCTTCTCGTCTACGCGATGCTGTTCGTGCCGGGCGCGCTCGTGTGGCGCGCGGCGGCGCCGGTCATCGAGCAGTGGGTGCGCGTCACCGCGCCGGCGGCGATCGCACGAGTCTTCGCTTCTGTCGGTCAGCCTGCGCCACTGGCGCGAGTACCACGCGTCGAGCGGCTGATGAGAACCGCCTCCCGCAGCCGGCGCTGAGCCCTACCAGATCCCGACCTGTCCCGATACGGAGGCGATCAGCTTCGCGGGATCGAATCCGACGCCCTTCTTGAAAACCGTTTCGACGCGTCGGATGTCGGCAATCGTCCGCGCCGGATTGCCGTTGATGACGACCAGATCGGCCTGCTTGCCGGCGGCGATTGTGCCGATGCGCGCGTCGCGGCCCAGATACTTCGCACCGTTGAGCGTCGCGATCGAGATCGCCTCGAGCGGCGTGAAGCCTTCTTCGACGAGCAGCTCCACCTGGCGCTGATTCGAAAAACCGGGAACGACGCCGCCAAATCCCGTCGGATCGGTGCCGGCCGTCAGCAGTCCGCCTGCGCGCGCGAACGCGCGCTCGAGCGTCAGGTTCTTCGGGAAGAGCTTGGCGTACGCCGACTGCGGGTTGGCGGCCGCGCGCTCCCGCGAGCGCAGAAAACTGTCTTTGAGCGTCGGCGTCAGCACCTCGAGACCCGGCGGGATCGGCCGGCCCGCAGTGAACGTCTCGAACACGGTGAGCGTCGACGTCAGCGCGACGCGGCGATCGACGAGCTTCTTCACCAGCGCCTTGAACGGCGCGGCGTTGTCGTCGAGCGCGGCGATCGCCTGCTGGCCGCGCGCCTGGCCCGGGCAGACGTCGGGTTGTTTGTCGGCGACGAAATCGGTGGCCGGCATGAAGCCGTGCTCGAGGTTGTCGATGCCGAGATCCGCCGCTTCCGCGTACGTCACGGAGCAGAGATGCCCGGTCACCTTCATGCGGCGGGCATGCGCTTCGTCGATGGCCGCCTTCAGCGCGGCGCGCGAGATCTGCATGTACGCCTTGACCGACGTCGCACCCTGTCCGGCCCAGTACGCGACGTGCGATCGCGCCTCTTGTGGAGTCTTCACCGCGTGCAGCTGCAGGAAGGTGTTCGGACCGTTGACGTACGGCGCCGTCGCGTCGATGTCCGGACCGGGCAACTCCCAATCGGCGATACGGCGGGCGAGATTGATGTCGAAGATGCCGTGCATGTTGCCGCCGGTCCTCATCGTCGTCACGCCGCCGGCGAGGTACAGACGCGAGAAGCTCGCGCCGAGCTGACCGTACACGCCGGGTCCGGTTGGATAGTAGAGATGCTCGTGCATCATCACGAGGCCGGGAATCACGCTCCTGCCGGACAGATCGAGAATCTTCGCGCCGTCGGGCGGCGGCGTGCGCGCCGCATCGCCGAGGGCGGCAATGGCCTCGTCGCGAATGATGATCGTCTGATCGTCGCGCGCGGCGGCGCCGGTGCCGTCGATGACGCGGACGTGCGTCAGCGCGATGACCTCCGCGTTGACGGAGATGAAGTTCTCGATCGCGTCGGAGTTTTGTTGCGCAAAGGCAGGCCCGAAGGCCTGCGCTACGGAGACGACGACGAGAGCACGCACCGTCATCCTCATCGCAACACCTCGGCGGCGATGGCGCCGAGATCATCCTTCCCGTGCCCGCTCGCGATCGCGTCGTCCATCCGCTTTGCAATGCCGGGCAGTACGGTCAGCGGCTGACCATCGGCGGCTTCGAGCATCAGGCGCGTGTCCTTACGCGCCATCGTCAGCTCGAAAGTGGCGCTGAAGTCCCGCCGCGCCATCTTCTCGCCTCGCAGCTTGATGAAGTTGCCGACCGGAAACTTGTCGAAGACGGTGAGCGCGTCGGCCGGCTCGATGCCGTTCGCCTTCGCCATCGCAAAGACATCCGCGATGCCGCCGGTGAGGACGAAGAGCATCGAGTTGCCGAACAGCTTGTACGCCGCGGCCAGATCGCCGCGCTCGCCGAGGTACCACACTTCGCCGGTCATCTTCTCCAGCACGGAGCCGACCGCGTCGTAGACCTGCCGCGGCCCGGACACCATCATCAGACCGACGGCGTCGCGCGTCATCTGCGGCGACATGAACACCGGCGCGTGCAGGAAGCTGACGCCAGACTTCTGCAGACGCTCGATCCGCGCTTTCGTGCCGCGCGGCGAGGTCGTCGAGTGATCGATCACGACAGCGTCGCGCCGGACGCGCGGAAGACTCTGCTCCAGAATGCGATCGACGACCGCATCGTCGGGGAGCATCAGATGGACGCGATCCGCGGCGGTCACGGCGTCGGCGGGAGACGCGGCGACTTTCGCGCCGAGCGGTTCGAGCGCGCGCGCCTTCGACTCGGTGCGGTTCCACACCGCGACCGCTTCGCCGCGGCGCAGCATCGCCTCCACCATCCCGCTGCCCATCATGCCGGTTCCGAGAAACGCCACGTTCGCCATCGCGAGCCTCCCGCTACAATCTATCGCGGTGCACGGGTTTCATGCAGCGCAGCCCTTCAGGGCTGCCATCCCCTCGGTCGCCATCGCGATCGCTTTTCTGGCCGGCCTAAAGGGCTGCGCGACAACCATCGCCGAAGCACGTGCCGCCGCAGAACCTGCCAGAGTCTTTCGCTGGGCTGGCGATCCCGAAGGCGGCGCGCCGTTCGTCGAAGCGGATCCGCGGCAGCCCGATCGCCTCGTCGGCTTCGACGTCGAGATCGCGAACCTGATCGCGCGGGGCCTCGGCCGGACGCCGGAATTCATCACGATCACCTTCACGTCGATCGTGCAGTCGATCGTCCGCGGCGACGCCGACGTCGGCCTGAGCGGCCTCGAAGACACGCCGACGCGGCGGGCGACGCTCGCGGTCACGGTGCCGTACTACGAATTCCGCGAGGTGCTCAGCGTCCGCGACGCCGACGCGGCGACGCTGCGCACCCTCGCCGATTTCCGCGGCCGGACCGTCGGCACGCTCAGCGACACGATCGCGTACGACATCCTGCTCCGCGCCGAGCGCGAGTACGGCCTCCGCGCCGTCTCGTACGACGACGACGTGCATCCGTACACGGACCTCGTGATCGGGCGCGTCGACGCGGTGCTCCTCGATCAGGTGCTCGCCGAGCGCCGTCATCGCAGCGTGCCCGGGTTCACGATTCAACCCGACACGATCGCCGTCGGTCATTACGTCGCCGTACTGTCGCCGCAGAACGCACCGCTGCGCGATTCGATCGACGAGATCCTTCGCGGCGCCATGCGCGACGGCTCGCTCGAACGGATCTTTCGTCGATGGAACGTGTGGAACGGCGATCAATCGCGGCTGTACGCGGATCTGCTTCAGGGCAAGCCGGTGCAGCCGTTCACGGCGCCAGGCGGCCTCGAGACGTCGAGCCTCGTGACGGTGAGCAAGTGGGAGGCGATGAAGCGGTATCTGCCGGCGCTGCTGCGCGCGTCGCTGGTCACGATCGTGTTGTCGTGTCTGTCGATGGGCGTCGCCGTCGTCATCGGTGTGCTGATCGCGACGGGCCGCGTGTACGGCGCGCCCCCTCTGCGCGCGATCCTGCTCGGCTACGTCGAGCTGATCCGCGGCACGCCGCTCCTGCTGCAGCTGTTCGTCATCTATTACGGCCTCGCCGCGGCGATTCGGCTGCCCGCGTTCGCCGCCGCTCTGCTCGGCGTCGCGCTCAACTACGCGGCGTACGAGAGCGAGATTTACCGCTCGGCGCTCGAAGCCGTCCCGGCCGGTCAGCTCGAAGCGGGCCGCACGCTGGGTCTCAGCACTCGTCAGGTCCTCACGCTGATCCGCGGGCCGCAGGCGCTGCGTCTCGCGCTCGCGCCGATGACCAACGATTTCGTCGCGCTGCTGAAGGATTCGTCGCTGGTGTCGGTGCTCACGGTGATGGAGCTGACGAAGCAGACGCAGATTTTCGCCACCAACCTCGGAAGCTGGGTCATCCCGGGCACGCTGTGCGCCGCGCTCTACCTTCTCATGTCCCTGCCGCTCGCGGCGGCGGCGCGCCGTCTCGAGCGCCACTGGAAAACGTCCGCTGCATGAACGACGTCGTGCTCACGGTCGATGACCTGCACCTGCGCCGCGGGCCGCGCGCGGTGCTCGCGGGCGTGAGCTTGTCGGTCGCTCGCGGCGAGCTCGTGGCGATCATGGGACCGTCGGGATCGGGAAAGACCACCGTGCTGCGCGCGATCGCCGGGCTCGAACCGTACGAACGCGGCCACGTCGCGGTGACGGGGAGAGTCGGGATGGTCTTCCAGTTCCACTATCTGTTCGAGCATCTGACGGCGATGCAGAACATCTGTCTGGCGCCGGTCCACGCGCACGGCCTGTCGCCGGACGACGCGCGCCGCCGCGCGCACGAACTGCTGTCGGCCTTCGGCGTCGATCACCGCGCGGAGGCGCTGCCGCGGCAGCTCTCGGGCGGCGAAGCGCAGCGCGTCGCCATCGCGCGGGCGCTCGCGGTCGACCCGCCGGTGCTGCTGATGGACGAACCGACCGCGTCGCTCGATCCCGCGCGCCGCTCCGAGCTCGGCGAGCTGCTGCAGGGTCTGCTGCAACAGAACCGCGCGCTCCTCATGGCGACACACGACGAAGATTTCGCGCGAACGTGGGCGACGCGCGTGCTGCGCATGGAGAACGGCGTACTGCGCTGAGGCCGAACAACATTTTCTTATTCGCGTGGGGCCCCACCCCCACGCGCTGACGCGCGCGGGCCGTAGCCCGCGCGCGTATTTAGAACAGAACGTCGCAGATGCCCTGCACGACAGCTGACCAAGAGGCGCCCAACGCCCAGATGCTAGTTGCTTTGTGGGCGCCGAGCGCCGCTGCTCCACGGCGCGGCTCGGATCGCAAGCCTGAACGCATCCAACTCGGCCTTTCGCTGCGTGTCCTTTGTGTTGATTAGCGCTCGTACCCAGCGAGCGCCTTCACGACGGCTTTAGCGATCAGATCGTACCCAGCAGCATTCGGGTGCCAGCCGTCGCCTTGCATATAGAGCTGACCGAACGTCTCCACCGGTAAATAGATCGGTCCGCCGTCGCGCGATTCGGGAACGTACACGTGGCGTGTATGCGGAATGTCGAGTCCTTCCCATCGTCCGGCGGCGCCGCTGTTGGTATAGACGTACGTCACGCGCGTGCGTGCAGGGAACGACGCGGCGACGCTCCACACGCCGTCGCCCGCCCGCTCGTCGCCATCCTTCCCATCGTCATGCATGAGCACGCGGTTCGGTACGAGATCGCCAAGTTGCGCGTGCGGCCCCACGATCGACAACGCCTTCGGCACGTCGAACGCGGCGCGAGAGACGCGGAAGATGACGGTGGATTGGGCAGGAACGGCTGGACGGTCAGAAAGGGCGGGAGGGGCAGGAAGGGCGGGAGCGGAGGCGGCGAGGTGCAACCCCGCTTCCAGATCCGCCACGAGTTTGTTCTTCGCATCTTCGACGATCGTCAGGCTGTCGACGAGCGGAACGTTCACGTCGGCCGCGATGCGATGCAGGACCGGACGATACGGACTCTGCTCCCACAGCTCGTTGTCGAGCAGCACGACGCGGGCGCCGCGCGCCGTCGACAGACGAATCATCTCGCGGACGTTCTGCTCGAAGTCGTGCGGCGACACGCGCGTCCATGGATCCATCGCGTCGTAATCGACGGCGCCGTCTTTCGTGTCGGCTTCTTCCTGCAGGTACGCGCTCATCGGCTTCGGACGGAACTTGAGCCTGAGCGCGAAGTACTGGAGCAGCTTGTAGAACTCCAGCTCTTTGGCCGCAGCCATCGGCTGCCATGCGCGCGAGGGTGGCGTACCGCTGACCATGTCCTTGTCGCGATAGCCGGCCACCTCCGAGTCGTTCATCCCGAATCCAATCGCGACGATGTCCGGATCGAGATCGAGCACGGCGCTCTTCATCAATTGGAGACCCTGGAACGACGAATATCCGAGGATGCCGAAGTTCAGCACTTCGTACCGCCGATCCGGGTACGCGGCACGCGTCCGCGCCGCGAGCCGGTTCGGATAGGTCTCGTCCTGATTCACCGGCATGCCGAACGTCCACGAGTCGCCGACGCACGCGATGCGGACGACACCGGGCGCCTTCACGCCGAATTCGCCTGTGCGAAATCCCTTCGAGTTGATCGCGATGTGCCACGTCGGGTTGAGGCGGAACTCGGGTGGCAGCGTGGGAACGAACCGCCGCAGCAGCGCGATCCGATCCTCTTCGCTGCGCACGGGGCTGAAGATGTCGACGTAGGTGCGCTCGACGTTCGGCACCACGTGCCAGATGAGCGTGTCGTCGGGAGCGAGCAGCAGCAGTCGATCGAGCCACGGCGGAATCGGGCCGTATTCATCGCCCACCGAGTACGGCAGCGGCACGAGGCGAACGAACGAGTTCCGCACCACGTACGCGCCGCGGAGCGCGCCTTCGAGCAGGACGAAGAATATGACCGTGGTGATCAGGCTCTTGACGACGCCTCGGGCGAATCCGCGCATCGGCTCGCCATCTTACTGCGCCGGGATCACCCTTGCCACCGCGCCTTGGTCCCGCGCACGTCGAGGTGCACGAACGGCGGATGCGCAGAGGTCGCGCGGTAGAACCCCAGACCGCCCTGAAACTTCTGGTACGGCGGCGTCGCGAGCATCCGGTCGATCTCGTCGTACAGAAATTTCGAGTCGCCCAGATCGACGACGCCGTCGCCGTTCAGATCGATCATCCGCCCCTTGTTGCCGGGGTCGACGAAGATGTCGGCGGCGCCGCCGAACTGATGCATGCTGTAGCGCACGTCGCCGATGGCGTGGTTGTAGTACGGCGTGCGGTACGCGCTCATCACGTTGAGCGTGTCGGCCGCGAAGCCGAGCGCGTTGACGCGCTCGAGCACCGCTTCGAGCTTCAACAGCAGCCGCTCCTGCACGACGAGGTACTTCGGATACTTCCGCGTCGTGTCCTCCTTGCAGATGAATTGTTTCAGCTCGAAATGCGGGGAGACTCTCGTGTGCTCGTTGTCGTGCGTCACTTCGACGAACCCCGCCGGCGCGACGTACAGTGGATTGCCTTTCAGCGGCGGCGGATAGTCGCCGATGCGGTAGCCGTTCAACCACCCGCTCGTCACCTGCTTGAACGGCACCAGCACGAACGCGTGCAGCGTGACGGTGTCCTTCCCGCCGGGACCGTCCAGTTTCAACGCGTAGCTCCCCGGTCGCACCGGCGCCGTCCACCGCCACCTGCGCACGTCCAGGTGCTCGACGATGCCGTCCTTGGCGTCCAGCGCATAGTCGCCGGGCGGGCCGCCGACCGCGTCGATCGCCACCTTCGCGTCGGGCAGCACGAACATCGAGAAGTCGCGATACGCGGAGGTGACGTCGTGAAAGGCAATCGCAAACGATACGGTCCTCGTGTCGAACTTCGCCGCGCGGACGAGCGTCGATCCGGCGGCGAGCGCGAACGCGAACAGGAGCGCGCGGCGGCTCATGTCAGGGTGACGCGCGGGACGAGGCGTGCTGGCGTCGATCCGGAAATCATCCTTTTTCCTCCGGGGCACATTAATACGTTATCGGACTATTCCAAACCGGACATCGCCTTACACGATTTTCAAACCCTCATGCTTCGGCGCGCACGGCGGCTTGCCGATCCGGAAAGTGATGTCCGATGCAGGCGTCGTAGACCCAGCCGCCCACGATGCCGCCGATGCAGGGCGCGACGATCGGCACCCACCACCATCCGTTTCCGGCGCGGAAGACTTCGCTCCCCCATCCGGCGAGCGACGTGAAGAGCCGCGGACCGAAATCGCGAGCGGGATTGATCGCGTATCCGGAGTTGAACCCGAACGTTGCGCCAATGAGCACGACGAGCAGGCCGACGACGACCGGCGCCAGACCGGCGGGCGCGGGCGAGTTGCGGTTGTCGGTGATGGCGAAGATGACGGCGACGAGCAGCGCCGTGCCGACGATCTGATCGACGACGCCGCCGGGGAAGACGCTCAGGAACGGCTGCGGATACGTGGCCCAGATGCCGGCGGTCCCCTGCGGGCCGAGCACTTGCCGCGCGCCGCCGTCGAAGACGCCGAGCGCTTCGTGGTACGTCACGAACACGACGGCCGACGCCGCGAACGCGCCGGCGATCTGCGCGAACGAGTACGGCAGCACCTTGGACCACGGAAACCGCCGGTGCGCGGCGAGCGCCAGCGTCACCGCCGGGTTGAGATGCGCGCCGGTGACGCCCGCCGCCACATAACACCCCATCGTCACGGCGAGGCCCCACGCGATGTTGATCGAGAGATAGGTGCCGGCAGTCTGTTTGCTCAGCACGACCTGCGCGACGACGCCGACGCCGAACACGATCAGGGTGAAGGTGCCGAGGAATTCCGCCAGCAGCTCTCGTGTGATGTCTTTGCGCATGGCGTATTGTAGACTCCGTGGCTGGTCATCGCTCGTCGGTCGCTGGTCACTACGATGAGCACCTGACGACCAATGACGAAGACCGACGACTGACGACATGTATATTCTCGCTCTCGATCAGGGCACGACGAGCTCGCGCGCGATCGTCTTCGATCGCGACGGCGCGATTCGCGCGGTCGCGCAGAAGGAATTCACGCAGATCTTTCCGCAGGCGGGATGGGTCGAGCACGATCCGCAGGAAATCTGGGCGTCTCAGATCGGTGTCGCCTCCGAGGCATTGGGACGCGCGCGGCTCGCGCCCGGCGATATCGCGGCCATCGGCATCACGAATCAGCGCGAGACGACGATCGTGTGGGATCGTCGGACCGGCGAGCCGATCCACAACGCGATCGTCTGGCAGGATCGCCGCACCGCCGACTTCTGCGAGCGGCTGAAAGCCGCCGGCGCGACCGATGTCGTTCAATCGAAGACCGGCCTCCTCATCGACGCGTACTTTTCGGCCAGCAAGATTCGCTGGATCCTCGACAACGTTCCCGGCGCGCGGGCGCGGGCCGATGCGGGCAAGCTCGCGTTCGGAACCGTCGACACGTGGCTGATGTGGAAGCTGACGAGCGGGCGGCAGCACGTCACCGACGTCAGCAACGCGTCGCGCACGATGCTGTTCGACATCCACACGTGCGACTGGGACGCCGAGCTGCTGCGGCTGTTCGGCGTGCCCGCGAGCGTGCTGCCCGAAGTTCGATCGTCGAGCGAGGCGTACGGCAAAGCGTCGGACGCACTCGCGGTGCAGGGCGTGCCCATCGCCGGCATCGCAGGCGATCAGCAGGCGGCGCTCTTCGGTCAGATGTGCCGTACACCCGGCATGTCCAAGAACACGTACGGCACCGGCTGCTTCCTGCTGCAGAACATCGGCAATACACCAACGCGCTCGCGCCAGAAGCTCGTGACGACGGTCGCGTGGAAGATCGGCAACCGGACGGATTACGCGCTCGAGGGCAGCGTGTTCATCGGCGGCGCGGTCGTTCAGTGGATTCGCGACGGACTCGGGTTCGTGCGGACGGCGCCGGAGATCGAGGCGCTCGCCGCTTCCGTTGCGGACAACGGCGGCGTCTACCTCGTGCCCGCATTCGCGGGCCTGGGGGCGCCGCACTGGGATCCGTACGCGCGCGGCACCATCGTCGGCATCACGCGCGGCACGACGTCCGGCCATCTGGCGCGGGCCGCGCTCGAGAGCATCGCGTATCAGGTGACCGATCTGCTCGACGCGATGCAGGCCGATTCCGGGATCGCGCTCACCGAGCTGCGCGTCGACGGCGGCGCGGCGACCAACGACACGCTGATGCAGTTCCAGGCCGATCTGCTCGGCGTGCCGGTGGTCCGTCCCGCCGTCACCGAAACGACGGCGCTCGGCGCCGCCTACCTGGCCGGCCTCGCGGTCGGCTACTGGCCGTCGCTCGATGCCATCACGGGTCAATGGCAGGTCGACCGCCGGTTCGAACCACAGATGACCCGATCGGCGGCGGCGGCGCTGCGCGAGCGGTGGGCCGCCGCCTTGCAAAGGTCGAAGGCGTGGGAATCGGCCGCCGGCTGACCGCTCTGCTGTTCGTCGCGAGCGCCGCCGTCTTCCTCTTGCCGGCGCGCGCGTCCGCTCAGCGCCTGTCGATTGACGGCGATCAGTTCGCGATCGACGGCTCGCGCCGCTTCCTGACGTTCATCACTTACTTCGATGGGATGAACGCGCTCGACGTCGCCGGCGATCTGCAGTTCCTGCGCGACGCCGGGTTCGACGGCGTGCGGCTCTGGCCCACGCGGGAACTGGTGCGCGCCGACGGCTCGCTCGACCCCGACGGCCTCTCGCGTCTGCAGTTCGTGCTCGACCGCGCGCGCGAGCGCCGCCTGCTCGTCGACGTCACGTTTACGGCCGAGCACGTCGCCGGCCTCGACGCCGCGCATTTCCAGACGGCGATTGTCGCGACCGCCCGCGCCCTGACCGCGTACGACAATATCCTCTTCGACATCCAGAACGAGCGCGACGTGTACGGGCCGTTCGGCCGGCCGCTCGCACAGCCCGACGTGGCGTCGATCGCCACCGCGATCAAAGCCGTCCACGCGCAGCGCATCGTCACCGCGTCGATCACGCCGAACCTGTCGGCCGACGCGGCCGCGAGGTTCACCGCCGACACCCGCCTCGACGTCACGGCGTACCACGACGACCGGGTGCCGAACTGGTACGAACGCGGACGTCTGCAGGCGATTGTCGACGCGATGAGAGCGAACGGCCGCCCGGCGTACTTGCAGGAGCCGACGCGATTTCCCTTTCCGTCAACCGATCGCGCCGATTATTTCATTCAGGCGCGCGCCAACGCGAAACAGGCCGGCGCCGCGGCGTGGTGCTTTCACACCGAGTTCGGCTTCGACTTGCGCCACGCGCATTTCCGCGATCTGCTCGCCTCACGAGTCGAGCCCGAGTGGAATTTCGTCACGTCGGTGCTGATGCGCGCCCGGCTCAGAACGAGCGACGGCGTGCACTATGTCGTCGCCGAAGCCGGCGGCGGATCCGCGGTGCTTGCCGATCGCGTGAATCCAGGCGAATGGGAAACGTTTGTCGTTGCCGCGCTCGACGGCGGTCCGCCGCTCGACCGCGATCGCGTGTCGCTTCGGACGAGCAACGGACGCTACCTTCAGGCGGCCGGCGGCGGCGGCAACGCGATGGCCGCTGCGGGCGCGGCCGAGGGGCCGTGGGAAACGTTCGCGATCGAGAACGGCAACGGCGGACCGGTTCGCGACGGCGACGTGATCAGGCTTCGTACGGCCATCGATCCGCCTTGGTATATGTCAGCCGATCGAGGCGGCGGGGGCGCCGTGAACGCGAACCGGCAATCGCCGGGTCCGTGGGAAACGTTCACGATTCTCGTGGTGAAGTAGTCGATCTCGACGTGATTGTGGCGGTCGAACGGGGCTATGCCTTTGGTTTCGGTTTCGGCGCGGGCGGTGTCGGTTTACCGGCGTCGGCCGCTTCGGCCAGCGCAAAGGGACCTGCCGTTTCGGCGTACCCGCCGAGGATCAACAACGAGCCCAGACGTGCGGACACCTCGTAGTTCTCACCGACCCTGAATCGACGTACATCGTATTCGTCGAATTCGTTCGGGTCCGGTTCGGCAGTGATCTTCACGCGCCAGACGATGCCGGATGTATGTTTTTCCGTCACGTGGACCTACGGTTGAGTTTGTCGAATACACGATTCTGGCAGAACTGCCATTGTTGGTAGCACTGAGCAATCGGGAGGCCGCAGTGCTGAATGCCGCGCGATGCCGTGTCATCGTCGTGCTCGTGTCCGTCGCGTCGTTGGTCGCCGGTGTGTTCGTCCGAACCCAGTCGAGCGACCAACGACCGATTCAGGCAGCGATGCGCTGGCGAGCGATCGGTCCGTACCGAGGCGGGCGGGCGAAATCCGTCACCGGCGTGCCGCGGCACTCGAATGTCTTCTACACCGGCTTCGTCAACGGCGGCGTCTGGATGACGAACGACTACGGCCGCACGTGGAAGCCGATTTTCGACGACCAGCCGACCGGATCGATCGGCGCCATCGCCGTTGCGCCGTCCGATCCCAATGTGATCTACGTCGGCAGCGGCGAAGGCATCGCGCGGCCCGACCTCTCCACCGGCGACGGCATCTACAAATCGACCGACGCGGGGAAGACGTGGACGCACCTCGGCCTTCGCGACGGCCAGCAGATTCCGTACATCGTCGTCGACCCGCGCGACGCCAATCGCCTGTTCGTTGCGGTGCTGGGCCATCCGTACGGGCCGAACGAAGAGCGCGGCGTCTTCCGATCGATCGACGGCGGACGAACGTTTCAGAAAGTGTTCTACAAGGACGAGAACACCGGCGCGTCGGACCTCGAGCTCGATCCGCGGAATCCCGACGTCGTCTACGCGTGTCTGTGGGAGACGCGTCAGGGTCCGTGGGAGAACGGCGCCTGGAACGGCACCAACGGCGGCATCTTCAAATCGACCGACGGCGGCACGACCTGGCGTCCGCTGACACGCGGTCTGCCGGAGGACGTCGTGCAGGCCGACGTCGCGATCGCGCCGAGCGAGCCGCGCCGCATCTACGCGTCGGTCGCGTCGCGGCAGGCGGTCGGCATCTATCGCTCTGACGACGCAGGCGACAGCTGGACGCGAATCACGACCGATGCGCGTCCTGCGGGCCGCATCGGCGGAGGCGATCTGCCGGTTCCGTTCGTCCACCCGAGAAATCCCGACACCGTCTTCATGGCCAGCGTCGTGACGTGGCGATCGATCGACGGCGGCAAGACGTGGAGCGGCATCCGCGGCGCGCCGGGAGGCGACGACTATCAGCGCGGCTGGATCAACCCTGACGATCCGGACATCATCGCGCTCGCGAGCGATCAGGGGACGATCATCAGCGTCAACGGCGGCGAGACGTGGAGCTCGTGGTACAACCAGCCGACGGCGCAGGTGTACCACGTCGCGGCAGACAACGCGTTTCCGTATCGGGTGTGCAGCGGTCAACAGGAGAGCGGTTCGGCGTGCGTCTCGAGCCGCGGCAACGACGGCGCCATCACGTTTCGCGAATGGCATCCGGTCGGCGTCGACGAGTACGGGTACGCGGCGCCCGATCCGCTGAGCCCCGAGATTATTTACGGCGGCCGTACGCCGACGCGCACCGATCGCCGGACCGGCCAGGTGCAGAACATCTCGCCGCTGCCGGGCGGACGCGGTAGCATCCGCACGCTGCGGACCGCACCGGTCCTCTTTTCCCCCGTCGATCCGCACGTGCTCTATTTCGCCGGCAACACGCTGTGGAAGACGTCGACCGGCGGCCGCAGCTGGACGCAAATCAGCCCGGATCTCTCCCGGAAGACGTTCGAGATTCCCGCCAACATCGGCAAGTTCCGCAACGAACCGACGGCGCAGCCGACCGAGCGCGGCGTCATCTATGCGGTGGCGCCGTCGCCGCTCGACATCAACCGCATCTGGGCCGGCACCGACGATGGATTGATTCACGTGACGACCGATGGCGGCGCGCACTGGGCCGACGTCACCCCCTCCGATCTGAAGCCGTTCGCGAAGGTGTCGATCATCGACGCCGGGCATTTCAGCGCGCTCGACGCGTACGCGGCGATCAACACGCTGCGCCTCGACGACCTGCGGCCGCACATCTACCGCACGCACGACGGCGGCAAGACGTGGACGCACGTCACGACCGGCATCCCCGACGGCGGCACGATCAACGTCGTCCGCGAGGATCCGAAGAAGAAGGGACTGCTCTACGCCGGCAGCGAGCGCGAAGTGTACGTGTCGTTCGACGATGGGGAGCACTGGCAGTCGCTGCGCCTCAACATGGCGCCAAGCTCGGTGCGCGATCTGATCGTGAAGGACGACGACTTGATCGCCGGCACGCACGGCCGCGGCTTCTGGATCCTCGACGACATCACGCCGCTCAGACAGATGGATCGGCTTCTGGCAGGGGCCGACCTGCGTGTCGGCCCTTCGGCGTCGGGGGGCGGACACGCCGGTCCGCCCCTACCTGCGGCGGACGTCGTCCTGTTCAAACCAAGGACCGCGTATCGCGTGCGCTGGAACATGAACACCGATACGCCGCTGCCTCCGGACGAAGCGATGGGGCCCAATCCTCCGGACGGCGCCATCGTTAATTACTCGCTGCAAGCGGCTTCGTCCCGTCCGGTGACGCTGGAAATTCTTGACTCGGCCGGAAAAAGCGTCCGCAGCTATTCCAGCGGCGATCGTCCGCAGCTTCCGGATTCATCTACGGCGCCAGTGCCGCTCTACTGGTATCGTCCGCCGCAGCTGCTGTCGGCGGAGGCCGGCATGCACCGGTTCGTGTGGGATCTCCATTACCAACCGGCGCCCGGCGGTGGCGGGCGTGGCGGCTTGCCGATTGCGGCGATCGCGCACGACACGGCGCCCGCGATCAACGCGCCGTGGGTCGCGACCGGCGCCTACACGGTCAAGCTCACGGTCGACGGCAGGAGCTACACGCAGCCGCTCACGGTGAAAATGGATCCGCGAGTGAAGACGCCGCCGCTCGGGCTGGCGCAGCAGTTCATACTGTCGAAGCAGATGTACGACGGCATGATCGAAGTGCAGAAGACGCTCGACGAGATCAAATCCCGAAGCGCAACGACGGCGGGTGGCGCGAGGCTTTCAGCCGAGCGGTCCGACGAGCTGACGCGCTCGTTCACCGCAATGAGCGGCGCGCTCGGGCAGCTGATGAACATCCTGCAGCAGGCGGATGTGACGCCGACGACACAGCTCGTGACGGCGGTCAGCGAGCGCCGCGCCGCGCTGACCAGGCTTCTCGCCGAGTGGAACGCGCTGAAGAGAGACGTGACGCGATAAGCGATGTGGATTGTGATTGCGGTCGCCGGCGGCATTCTCGCGCTCGCGCACACGGCGCCGGTACCGTTTCTCTTCGACTTCATCGCCGGCGGACGATCGGCGTGGCACATGCCTAAGCGAACGCCGGCGACGGTCTACCTCACGTTCGACGACGGTCCGAACCCTGCGACGACGCCCGATCTGCTCGACGTGCTGGCGCGCGAACGGGTGCGCGCCACGTTCTTTCTAATCGATCGGCACATCACCGATCGCACGGCGCCAATCGTCCGGCGCATATTCGCCGACGGGCACGCCGTCGCGCTTCACTCGCACACCCGCGCCTACATGCTGATGTCGCCCGAACACTTCGCGCAGACACTGACGGCGGCGGCCGCGCATATCGAGCAGGTGGCGGGCCGGCCGCCATGCCGCGCGTTCCGGCCGCATGCGGGATGGCGCAGCTGGCCGATGTACGCGGGCCTCAAGCGGATCGATCACCGGATGGTCGGCTGGGGCTGGATGTTGTGGGACTGGAACTGGTTCCGCGAGCGCACCGCCGATTCGGTCGTGACGCGGCTTCGCTCCCGCGCCGGCAACGGCGACATCATCGTCATGCACGACGGCGACGAATCGGAACCGTTCAAGGATCAACGGCACACGGTCGACGCGACGGCGCGTCTGATCCCGGAGCTGCGCGCAAGAGGGTTCGAGTTCGGGACGATTTGCGATCCCGCAGAGCAGTAGACAATCGTCACGATGGATTTTGGCGATGTCGTTATCGGCGGCGACGTTCTGTTCTAGATACGCGCGAGCGGTTTACGCCGCGAGCGCGTCTGCGCGTGGGGGTGCGGCCCCACGCGGCAAAAAAGCTCGGAGGTGCGCTGTGCGAAGACGGCTGGCCCCGCTCACGATCCTGTTCCTCGCGGCCGCGACGCTTGCGGCCGAGCAGACGCGATCCGCGTTCGCGCCCGAAGGGACGCCGATCTCGCTCGGCCTCGCGGGATACGCCAAGGTGCTCTGCTCCGCGGTCTTCGTCTCGGGTCGCGATCCGGCGGAAGCCTTCAGGAACAGCGGCTATTTCCTCTTCCCCGAGGACCAGAGATCCGGCGTCACCTATGACGTCGATCGCGAGCAGAAGCTCGTGAAGATGTCGCACGGCGCCGTCACGCGGACCGCGAAGTACTACGGCGATCAGGGCTGTATCATCCATCCCGAGGATCACGACGGCATCTACTTCACGCCGGTGCGCGTCGTCACGTCGCTGCCATCCGCCGACATGCAGCCGTGGCCGATGGGCGACAACTGGCGCGACAAGCCGATGCCGCGCGACATCGATCGCGCGCATCTGGACCGCGCCGTCGATCTCGCGTTCGAGGATCCCGATGCGCTGACCGCCGCGTTCCTCGTCCTCTACAAGGGGGACATCATCGCCGAGCGCTACATGCCCGGCGTCAATCGCAACACGCAGCTCGAAAGCTGGTCGATGGGCAAGAGCCTCACCGCGACGCTCTTCGCGCTGCTGGTGAAGGACGGATTGTTCCGCGTCGATGACCCGGTACCCGTACCTGACTGGCACAAGCCGGGCGATCCGCGCGGCGCAATTCGCATCGCCGACCTGCTCCACATGAGCAGCGGGCTGCGGTTCATCGCCGGACAGGATCCCGACTACACGCCCGACAAGGGCTATCCCGATCACACGCTGATCTATACCGGCGCCATCGACGCGTTCGCGCATTCGATGACGCGGCCGCTGCAGTTTCCGCCGAACACCGAAGGGCGCTACCGCAATTCCGATCCGCTGATGGTCGGCTATCTGATCAAGCAGGCGGTCACCAAACGCGGCGAGGACTACCTGACGTTTCCGCAGCGCGCGCTCTTCGATCGCATCGGCATCCGGAAGCAGGTGCTCGAAACGGATCCGTACGGCAATTTCCTGCTCACGGGCTACGACTACGGCACGGCGCGCAACTGGGCGCGCATCGGGCAGTTGTACCTGCAGGACGGGATGTGGCAGGGGAAGCGGCTGCTGCCCGACGGGTGGGCGAAATTCGTCAGCACGCCGGCGCCGGCATGGACGCGTCCGGTGTACGGCGGATTGTTCTGGGTGAACGGCGACGGCGGCCTGCCGATCCCGAAGTCCGCGTACTACGCGAACGGCGCCGGCGGGCAGCGCACCTTCATCATTCCCACCCACGACCTCGTCGTCGTGCGCATGGGTCACTATCGTGGCGATCGAGCGGGCATGCGCGCGTTGAACGGCGCGCTCGCCGAGCTGATGAAAGCAGTACCCGCGATTCACTGAACGCACCTCCTCTGTATACGGGGCATGTCAATTGCACGCGCGCCGGGCCGTTAACCGCGGGACATCGCCTCGAAAGGAGGACTGCGTGATGAACAACGTCGTACGGAGAGTGGCTTGGGTGGCATCAATGGCATCGGTGTTTGCGCTCGTCGGAACAAACGCCACGGCGGCGCAACCAGCTCTGACACTGCAGGCGTCGGGAACGTTCGCCAACAACGGATCGTTCGCTGGAACAGTGACGATCAATCGATTCGAACAGCGAGGCAACCAGATCGTGGCGATCGGTTTTGTGCAAGGCACACTGACTCGGCCGAACCGTGTGATCGGAACCGCGTTCGCTGGAGAGGTAACTTTGCCTGTCAGCGTGACTACAGGCGGCGTCGTCCTTGCCGACAACCGAGCCGTGGGCGCATCAGAGGTTCGCCTGCTTCGCTGGTCGGCTGATGAGTCGCGACGATTTCGAATGTTTGCTGTTCAGGCGACAGGATGCACGCCTGTTCAGATCGGCATTGGCGCAACGAACGTCAACCTTCTGGGTGTGCAGGTGGCACTCGATCCTGTCGGTATCACGGCAACCGGCCAGGCCGGCACGCCGCTGGGCGATCTGGTGTGCGCCGCAGCCAACCTGCTGGGCAACGTCGCTGGTCTCGTGAATCTGTTGAACAGCCTGCTCGGAACGCTGACCGGATTGGTTGGTGGAATCGTTTAACGGGTACGAGACTTACGGCTGCGTTCGCTCGGTCTTGAGATCGATCCCCAGTTGCTGGCACTTCTTGTACAAATGACTGCGCTCGAGTCCGAGCGCTCGCGCGGTTTCGGTGACGCGATGGCCGTGCGCCGCCAGCTCCTGCAGCACGACGTCGCGCTCGAACGTGGCGACGCGATTCGCGAGCGTGCCCGATCCGGCTTCTCCTGACGTGCTCGGCCGGCGGCCCGGAAGCACCTGCCGCACCGTCGCGGCGTCGATCGCGTCGCCGGTCAGGAGCAGCAGTCGCTCGACGATGTTGCGCAGCTCGCGGACGTTGCCGGGCCACGTGTAGCGAGCGAGCTCCTGTAGCAATTGAGAGCGGGGGAAACGCGTGTCACGCGGCGCACACTGTGTGCGGCGTGACACGCACCCAATTCTTCTAGCGGCTGGTTCGTTCCGGTACGTTCAGCTCTTTCAGCTTCGCGACGATGTCCTGACCCGACGACGCGGGCTTGACGGCTTTATCGATCGCCGCGATCTTGCCGCTGGGATCGATGTAGAACGTCCAGCGTCGCGCGAACTGGCGATCGGGCGGCGCGTCGGGCGCGATGACGCCGTACGCCATCGCGACTTTCTTGTCGGGATTGGCGATCATCGGAAAATCGGCGTGCTCTTTTTCAGCGAAGGCCTTGTTGTCCTCGAGCGTGTCGACGCTAATCATGAAGTACTGGGTGTCGAACTTTCTGATGAGCGACCCGCTCTCACGGAGCGAGTTGCATTCCGCCGTTCAACCGGCGGTGAACGCTTTCGGGAACCAGGCGAGCACGACCCAATGCCCTTTCAGATTGCTGAGGGTGTAGGTCTTGCCGTCGGTCGCCGGCAGCGTGAAGTCGGGTGCGGGATCGCCGACTTTGAGCTCCGCCGGCTGGGATGCGGCCGAGCCCGCGAGCAGCCCGCACGCAGCCAGCGTGAGCGGGAGCAGCCGGAACGCCTTCTTCATCGTGCCTCCTGACCGCACACGATAGCACAGCCTAGGCACGCTTTTCGCAGTCTCGATTCTTCCATGGCAAAGGCGCTCGTCATTCTCACGGTGGCGGTTCTGCTTGCGGCGGCCATCGGCTGCAACGACGACTCCCCGTCCAACCCGACACCGACTCCAACGGCGACGGGTACCAACGTCGGCGGCACGTGGACCGGATCGATCACAGTCGCGGGTCAAACGGCGCGCATGACCTGGACGCTGAGTCAGTCCAACACGACGGTGACGGGACCGGCTGTCATCAATCTCGCAACCGGAACCGTTTTGTTGAACGGTTCTCTGAACGGCACCATGACCGGCAACACTCTCGCGTTTACCATCTCGGTGGCTCCGGGCGGTATCCCGGCGCAACCGACCTGCGTCGGTCAAATGACGGGGACGATGACCGCGACCATCGGCGCGACCTCGACGCTGACGGGGCCGATGACCGTGTCGTCGAGCACCTGCGTCGTACCGATTACGAACGCCACGATGACTTTGACGAGATCATAGATGCTGGTTGCTGGTGCTGGTTGCTCCCACATCTTCTTTATTCCAGCTCCTGCAGCGTTCGTCCCTGATCAATCCGCTGTTTGATCGTCACGAGGAATCTGGATGCCGGCTCGTCGTCGTACCCGGCCGACTTGAACGCCTCGGACCACTGCCGGTCGGTCAGGCGCGAGAGGCGATCGCACGCCCACTTCACGTCGTCGGCCGTGATGCGCTCCAGATACAGCTCCTGATGCCGGCCGTGGTAGCTGAATTCGACCAGCCCGTTTTCATGAAGGCGCTTGATGAACCGCAGCTTGCCGAACAGATCGGGATCGTTGCGCTTCGGATCGAGACGCGCGGTCTCGCCGAGCGCCGTTCCGAGATCGCGCACGACGTACCACCGTTCTTTCTTGGCGCCGTCGCGGTACTCGAACAGCGAATTGTTCGAGTTCTTCAGATCGGAACTGTTGAACAGCAGCAGAATCACGAGCAGCCCCTGATAGGGTTTCGTGCCGACGAACGGATTGCGCTGCCACGACCAGTCGCCGAGCTCCTTCAGCTCCGGCACCTTGGGACGGAAGCGCGCTCCCGGAAATTTCGGATGCGTACCTCTCGCGTCGCGAAGCGCAAACGCGTCGACGTAATAGACTGGCGGCTGGTGATAGCCGACCGCAGACAAGATGCGCGAGAGGAACACTTCGACGTGCCCTTCGTCGCCGAACTTGACGCTCCACTCGCGCCCATCCGCATCCTTGACGTCGAAGCCAGGGCTGACGCCGTGGCTTTTCGGTCGCGAGAACGTGAAGGTCTCCTGCGCATTCGGCGCGTATTCGCGTCCCCACGGACCGTAGATCATGTCGCGCGATTCAGGATCGCGTGGTTCCTCCCACAGCTCCGCCATCCGCTTCTGCGCGTCCGCGCGTGGCATCGTCGAACCGATGCTTGGCGTGCAAAACGGTATGTAAGTGGCGAAGATCGCGGACGCGGCAAGCGGAGCGACGCGTGTCACAACTTGTGCCGTGCAAAAGCCGGACCGTAACCTTACTGTTGAGGTGTTCGTGAAGAAGCTGATGGTGTTCGTGTTGGTCGTTGCTGCGGTTGTTATTCGACCGAAGGCGGACGCCACGTACGACCCAACGCTGTTCCAGGAGATGCGCTGGCGGCACATCGGACCGTTTCGCGGCGGACGGACCGTCGGCGCCGCCGGCGTCGCGCAGCAGCCGAACGTGTTCTACATCGGCGTCAACAACGGCGGCGTCTGGAAGACGACCGATTACGGCTTGACGTGGACGCCGATCTTCGACGATCAGCCGACGCAGTCGATCGGCGCGGTGGCTGTCGCGCCGTCCGATCCAAATGTCGTCTACGTCGGCAGCGGCGAAGGGCTGCAGCGTCCGGATCTCTCCGTGGGCGACGGCATCTACAAATCGACCGATGCGGGCAGAACGTGGACGCATCTCGGCCTTCGAGAGGCGCGTCAGATCGGCACGCTGATCGTCGATCCGCGCGATCCCAATCGCCTGTTCGTCGCGGCGCTCGGCCATCCGTACGGCCCCAACGGCGAGCGCGGCGTCTTCCGTTCGGTCGATGGCGGACGAACGTGGCAGAGGGTGCTCTACAAGGACGAAAACACCGGCGCCATCGACGTCGCCTTCGATCCGGCGAACGCGCAAATCGTCTATGCGGCGCTCTGGGCGGCGCGGCAGGCGCCGTGGGAATACAACAACGCGTACACCGGCGCGACGAGCGGCTTGTTCAAGTCGATCGACGGCGGCGACACGTGGCAGCCGCTCACTCGCGGTCTGCCGACCGTGGCGCAGGGTCTCAGCCGCGTCGGCATCGGCATCGCACCGAGCAACCCGCGCCGCATCTACGCCTGGGTGACCGCATCGCGTGAGGCCGCCGGCATCTATCGGTCCGACGACGCCGGCGAGAGCTGGACGCGCGTGAACGACGAGGCGCGCGTGTGGGGGCGCGGCGACGACTTCGCGAACGTCCGCGTCGACCCGGGCAATCCGGACATCGTGTACGCGGCGAACACGTCGACCTACAAATCGATCGACGGCGGCCGCACGTTCAGCGGCTTCAAAGGCGCTCCGGGCGGAGACGACTACCACACGATCTGGATCAACCCGGCGAACGCGGCCATCATGCTGATCGCGTCCGATCAGGGCGCGACCATCACAGTCAACGGCGGACAGACATGGAGCCTCTGGTACAACCAGCCGACGGCGCAGATGTTCCACGTGACCGCCGATAACCGCTTTCCCTACTGGTTGTACGGCGGCCAGCAGGAAAGCGGATCGGCCGGCGTCGCGAGCCGCAGCGACTACGGCGAAATCTCGTTTCGTGAATGGCACCCGGTCGGCGTCGAGGAGTACGGCTACGCGGCGCCCGACCCGCTGCATCCCGGCGTCGTTTTCGGCGGCAAGGTGACGCGGTACGACGAGCGCACCGGCGATGTGCAGAACGTTGGCCCCGTCGTCATACGCGACGAAAACGATCGATTCGATCGCACGGCGCCGATCATCTTCTCCCCTGTCGATCCGCATGTGCTGTTCTTCGCGTCGCAGCGGCTCTACAAGACGATCAATGGCGGGCGCAGCTGGACGATCGTCAGCGGCGATCTGACGCGCGCGAATCCGGGCGTCCCGCGTTCGCTCGGCATTTACACCGCCGACGCATCGAAGAGCGCGCACCGCGGCGTCATCTACGCGATCGGACCGTCGCCGAAGGACGTGAATCTGATCTGGGTCGGATCCGACGATGGGCTCGTGCACGCGACGCGAGACGGCGGCGCGCACTGGACCGACGTCACGCCAAAGGAACTGACGGCGTGGAGCAAGGTGACGCAGATCGATCCGTCGCATTTCGATCCGAACACTGCGTACGTGTCGGTGTCGCGGTTCCGCGTCGACGAACTGACGCCGCTCGTCTTCCGCACGCATGACGGTGGGACGACGTGGACGAAGATCACCCACGGGATGGCGGACAACGCGCCGGTCAACGTCGTGCGCGAGGATCCGATCGTCAAAGGTCTGTTGTTCGCGGGCACCGAGCGCGACGTGTACGTGTCGTTCGACGACGGCGACAGGTGGCAGCCGCTCACGTTGAACCTCCCGCACTCGTCGGTGCGCGACCTTGTCGTCCACGGCGACGATCTCGCGATTGCCACGCACGGCCGAGGATTCTGGATTCTCGACGACATCACGCCGCTGCGGCAGTTGAATCGCGGCCCTGAAAGGGCCGCGCCGCCGAGCGGCGTGGCGGACAAT
Source organism: Acidobacteriota bacterium (assembly GCA_003222395.1). Lineage (GTDB taxonomy): Bacteria > Acidobacteriota > Vicinamibacteria > Vicinamibacterales > CAVVIG01 > Gp6-AA45. The sequence continues at coordinate 141,361 of QHWB01000034.1, read as the reverse complement.
GGGCGCCTTTCGAATCGTGGGGCGGGCCTTTCAGCCCCGCCTATCCTGTTCAAGCCACAGATCGCCTATCGTCTTCGCCGCAATCAGAACACCGACACGCCGCTGCCGCCCGAAGTCCCCGCTGGTCAGAACCCGCCAGACGGCGCCATCATCAATTACTATCTGCCGACGGACGCGGCCGGGCCCGTCACCTTGGAGATTCTGTCTGGCAGCGCGAGCCTTTCAGGCGCTGGTACCGCGAGCCGTTCGGGCGAGCGTTCGAGCCTGGTGCGCCGGTACTCCAGCGACGATCGGCCGGAGCCGCTGAACGAAAAAGAGCTGACCGTACCGACCTACTGGATCCGGCCGCCGCGTGTCGTCGCATCGTCTAAAGGCATGCACCGCTTCGTGTGGGACTATCGATATCCGCCGCCGGAGGCGTTTCAGCGGGATCTTCCGATCTCGGCGATCTATCTCGACACGCCGCGCGAGCCGCTGGGTGTGCTCGCGCCGCCTGGAACCTACGTCGTGAAGCTGACGGTCGGCGGCCGGTCGTTCACGGAACCGCTGACGCTGAAAATGGATCCGCGCGCCTCGATCGCCGTCGCCGGCCTGATGCGGCAGTTCATGCTGGCGACGAAGATTGTCGACATGATGCATCGCAGCTACGTCGCGAAGCTCACGGATCTCAACAACGACCTCGCGACGGCGCTCGACGTCGTCGAAGCCGCCGATCGCGCGCCGACGATCCAGGCCGCCACTGCCGTCGCCAATCTCGAACGGCGGCTCAATACGGCGCTGCGACGGAGGCACTAGCGCCTGCGGCCATGCCCGCCCGCAACGCGTTCTTCAGCGTTGCGGGTAAGGCATCAGCGAGCGGGGGCAGCCTTGAGCCAACGCGTGGGGGTGGGGCCCCGCGCGGGCAAGGAATGCGCCCCGCGAGAAAGTAAACAATGCTCAAATCCGCTTCAATTCTGTTGCTGTCGGCCGCGCCGGCCTTCGCCGCGGGGCGTGCGATCACCACCGACGATCTGCTGTCGCTCGCGCGGATCAGCGAGCCGCAGCTGTCGCCCGACGGCGCGCGCGTCGTCTACACCGTTGGCGTGCCCGACATGAACGCGAACCGCGTGGCGCGCAATCTCTGGATTGCGTCAATGAATGGCGGCGAATCGAAGGCGCTCACGTCGACCGGCAGAGACGGCGGCGCGCGCTGGTCGCCGGACGGACGCCGCATCGCGTTCGTCTCGTCGCGCGACGGCGCCGCGCAGATCTACGTCATGTCGATCGACGCGCCGGGCGAGGCGAAGAAGATTACCGACGTCTCCTTCGGCGCCGACAACGTCGTGTGGGCGCCTGACGGCCGCTCGATCGCGTTCACCTCCGAGGTGTATCCCGACTGCCGCGACGAGGCGTGCAACACGCGGCGCGACAAGGAGCGCGAAGAAAATCCGGTGCGCGCGCGCGTGTACGAGCGGCTGCTCTTCCGCCACTGGACGTCGTGGAGCGAAGGCAAGCGAAATCATCTCTTCGTCGTTCCTGCCGATGGCGGCCGCGCGCGCGATCTCCTGCCGGGCGCCGACTTCGACGTGCCGCCGCGCGAGCGCGAAGGGCCGCATCCGATCGCCTTTGCACCCGACAGCCGCACGATCTGTTACATCGCGATCACCGATGCCGTGGAGGCGACCAGCACGAACGCCGATCTGTTCGAGATCGACGCCAACGGCGGCCAACCGAAGCGGCTCACCACGAGTCCGGGATTCGACGGCGCGCCGGCGTACTCGCCGGATGGCACGCGCATCGCGTACCGCTCGCAGGCGCGCGCAGGCTACGAGTCGGACAAATGGCGACTGATGGTCTACGACCGTATGTCGGGAAAGTCGACGAACCTCACCGACGCGTTCGATCGCAGCGCCGACACGCCGCTGTGGTCTTCCGACGGCGCGTCGATCTACTTCAACGCGGAAGATCGCGGCGAGATGCCGTTATTCGTGATCCCGGCGGCCGGGGGCGCGCCTCGTGCCGTGACGCCGAACACCTTCAACGGCGAATTCGACGTCCGCGGCAACGCGGTCGTCGTCGCGCGCAGCAGCCTCGCGTCGCCGGTGGAGCTCTTCGCGCTCGGCGCGGCCGGACCGTCGTCGGACCACGGCCAGGCCGAGGAGAGAGCGCTGACGCGGCACAACGCGCAGCTGCTCGGTCAGCTCGAGCTCGCGAAGCCGGAATCGTTCACGTTCCGCGGCGCCGGCGGCGTGGACGTTCAGGGATTTCTCCTGCGGCCTCCGGCGTTCGACGCGGCGAAGAAGTATCCGGTCGTCATGCTGCTGCACGGCGGCCCGCAAACGATGTGGGGCGACACCTGGAGCTATCGCTGGAACGCGCAGACGTTCGCATCACCGGGGTACGTCGTCGTGATGATCAACCGGCGCGGATCGACCGGCTTCGGACAGAAGTTCACCGACGACATCGCGAATGACTGGGGCGGCAAGGCCTTCACCGACGTGATGAGCGGGCTCGAAGCAGTGCTCGGCAAGTACTCGTTCACCGATCGACAGCGCGTCGCCGCTGCCGGCGCGTCGTACGGCGGGTATCTGATCGACTGGCTCGAGTCGCAGGCGAAAGGCCGATTCCGCGCGCTGGTGTCTCACGCCGGCGTGTACGATCTGTCGAGCATGTACGGCGCGACCGAGGAGCTCTGGTTCCCCGAGCACGAGTTCAGCGGCACGCCGTGGACCAACGAAGCGAGCTACGACAAATGGTCGCCGAGCACGTACGTCCTCGAGTTCGGCAAGTACAAGACGCCGACGCTCGTGGTGGCCGGCGAGCAGGATTTCCGCGTTCCGTACACGCAGGGCCTCGAGTTCTTCACGGCGCTCCAGCGTCAGGGCGTGCCGTCGAAGCTCGTGCTCTTCCCGGACGAAGGCCACTGGATTCTGAAACCGAAGAACAGCAGCTTCTGGTACAGCGAGGTGCTCGGATGGCTCAAGGCAAGTCTTCAGTAGGCATCGTACCGCCGTCTTCACAGCCGACGAGGTGACGCGCATCGCGGATATGATGCGTGCGCCATGGCCGTACCCATCCCCGTCGCCGCTGCGCCGCGGCGCGCGCCGGCCGAACCCTGGTACCGTGAAGTCACCCGCGAACAGTGGAAGGCGTTCGTCGCCGCCTATCTTGGCTGGGTGCTGGACGGTTTCGACTTCACGATTCTCACGTTTCTGCTCGTCGACATTCAGCGGAGCTTCACCGTCAGCGCCGCTCTCGCCGGCGCGCTCGGGACCATCACGCTGATCTTCCGCGTGGCCGGCGGCATCGGCGCCGGCACGGCGGCGGATCGCTGGGGCCGCAAGGGTCCGCTGATGTTCTCGATCCTCTGGTACTCGATGTTCGCGTTCTTCAGCGGCTTCGCGACGTCGTTCCGGATGCTGTTCGCGCTGCGCGCGCTGTTCGGCATCGGCATGGGCGGCGTGTGGGCCGCCGGCATGCCGCTGACGCTCGAGCACTGGCCGGCGCATCTGCGCGGCACGGCGTCGGGCATGATGCAGAGCGGCTACTCGCTCGGATTCCTGCTGTCCTCGCTCGTGTTTCAGCTCGCCTATCCGCTCGTCAATCGATCGAATGCGGGCTGGCGCGTCATGTTCTGGATCGGCGTGCTGCCGGCCTTCCTCGTGCTGTTCATCATAAAAGGGGTGTCGGAGAGCCCCGTGTGGCTCGAACGCCAGCGCCATCTCCGCAGCCGCCAGCAGCGCGATCGCCTGTCGCTCATCGGCCTGTTCGCGCCCGACGTCGTGAGGACGACGATTCACACGTCGATCCTCATGGGCGCGTTTCTCTTCATGTACCACTCGATCACGTTCTGGTATCCGACGCTGCTCGGACGGATGCAGCGGCCAGCGCTGCCGTACATGCTCGCGCTGAACTTCGGCGCGGTCACCGGCGCCGTCGCCGTCGGGCGGCTGTCGGAAGGCGCGCTCGGCCGCCGAGGCGCGGCGACCGTTTCGACGCTCGTCGGCATCCTCACCATTCCGATCTACGTCTGGACCGGCAACAGTCTGCTGTTGTGGACGGGCGCGCTGCTGATGGGATTCTTCGGCGCCGGCAACTTCGGCGTCGTCCCCGCGTATCTGAACGAACGCTTCCCGACGGTCGTCCGCGCGGCCGGCGCCGGGTTCGCGTACCACGTCGGCGCCGGCATCGGCTCGCTGACGCCGGCGCTCGTCGGACGACTCCAGGATCTCGGCTTCACGCTCCCGTACGCGATGACGATCTGCATCGCCGCCTCCGGCGCGCTCGTCATGCTGCTGATGTGGGTCGGCCCCGAGACGCGCGGCCGCGAGTTCCGGGCAGTCGAGGACAAGAGACAGATGACATAATTCGGCGCGATGACGTATCCAGTGACGGTGCGCGTCGAGCCGGCGCTCGCCAACCGCAACAGGCTCACCGTCGGATTCCGGCTGCTGCTCGCGATCCCGCACCTGATCCTCGTCGGCGGCATCGGAATCGTCACGCTCAAGAGCGGCCGCGGCGATGCGACCACGTTCGGCGGCGAGACCGGCGTCCTCGGCATCGCCGCCTACCTGCTCGCGATCGTGAGCTGGATCCTCATCGTGATCGGACGGAACCATCCGCCGGGCATCCGCGAGTTCACGCGCTTTTACATGCGGTGGCGCGTGCGCGCGCTGTCCTACCTGATGCTGCTCGAGGACGACTACCCGCCGTTCGGCGACGCGCCGTATCCCTCGTCGGTCGAAATCGTGGATCCAGCGCTGCCGCGCAATCGCGTGACGGTCGGCTTCAGGATCTTTCTCGCGATCCCGCATTTCATCGCGCTGTTCTTCGTGGTGTTCGCGTGGTGGGTGACGGCGATCGTCGCGTGGGTCGCGATTCTGATCACCGGCGCCTATCCGGGTGGACTGTATGAGTTCGGCGTCGGTGCGCTGCGCTGGCTGCTGCGCGTCGAAGCGTACGTGCTGCTGCTCGTCGACGACTATCCGCCCTTCTCACTCACCTGACGGCATCGTGCAGAGCGGACCTGGGCACACGACGTACGGGCAAACGTGGATGCGCCGGGCGGGCGCGCCACGGCCAGCGTCACCGATCCCATTACGCCCTGATAGACAGGCGTGCGGTCGCGGACAGTTGAAACGTCGATGGCGTGAGCGACGTGGTGGCGATGATGATTGCCGTCGCCGCCGGCGCCGCTGACGCCGGCGCCGACGTGGCCGGCGTCGGGCCGCTGAGGCTTTGCGCACCGGTGCCGGCGCACGCCGTCAGACCGACCGCGGCAAGAAACGGTAACGCACGACACATCCGGACCACTGAACAGGAGCTCGCGATCCGCGCCGTCCCCGGCGCGGGCCGCGGACGCATCGCCGGCCAGCTCCTCACCGAATCGATGCTGCTGTCGATGATCGGCGGCGCTGCAGGCATCGCGGTCGCGTACGCGCTCCCGCACGGTCTCGTCGCGCTCGACCCGCTGAAGATCGCGCGCGTCGGCGACGTCGCGATCGACGGCCGCGTTCTCGCATTCACCGCAGCCGTTGCCTTCGTGACCGGCGTCCTCTTCGGCACGGTGCCCGCGCTCCACGCATCGCGGCTCGAGCTGCAGCCGGCGCTCAAGGAGGGCGGCCGCCATTCGCCCGGGGGCACGGGCTGGCTGCGCCGCGTCCTCCTTATCGGCGAAGTCGCCGCGTCGGTCGTCCTCGTCGCGGCGGCCATGCTGCTCTCGCGCAGCTTCGCGCGTCTGCTCGACGTCGACGCGGGGTTCAATCCCGCGCACGTGCTCACGCTGCGCACATCGCTGCCGGAGGCGAACTATCCCGATGCCGCGGCGATGGCGAGGGCGTACTCCGACGTGGGCCGACGCCTGCGCGAATCGCCCGGCGTCACCGCAGCCGGCGCCGTCACCGGCCTGCCGCTCGCGAGCACGCGCGGCGACTGGAGCATCGTGCTCGAAGGCGATCCGCCGACAGGGCGGTTGAATCGAGCCGCGGACTGGCAGGTCGTGACACCGGGATATTTCGAGGCGCTCGGCACGCCGCTGCGCGCCGGGCGCACGTTCGCCGACGCGGACCGCGCCGACACGCTTCGGGTCATCGTCATCAACGACACGATGGCGCGACGCTTCTGGCCCGGCCGAAATCCGCTGGGTCGGCGCCTGACGATGGGGCGGAACGATCGGTGGATCACCGTCGTGGGCGTCGTCGGCGACGTGCGTCATCGCGGGCTCGCCGAACCGGCACGGGCGGAGATGTACCGTCCCCACACACAGTTCCGCTACGGCGACACGACCGGTCCCGCGGTGTCGACGATGACGTTTGTGGTGCGCATGGTTGCCGATCCGCTCGCGGCGACGAGCTACGCGCGCGCGGCCATCGCCGCGGTCGATCCCGGCCTCGGCATCTCGGACGTCGCGACGATGAATCAGGTCGTGGCCGACGCGACATCCGATCGGCAGCTGAACATGCTGCTTTTCCTGCTGCTCGGCGGTCTGGCGCTCGTGCTCGCCACGGTCGGCGTCTACGGCGTCGTCGCGTATTCGGTGACGCAGAGGACGCACGAGATCGGCGTCCGCATGGCGATTGGCGCGCGGTCGCGCGACGTGGCGCGCATGGTGCTCGGCGACGGAGGGCGCATGGCGGTTGCCGGCGTCGCCATCGGATCGGTGATTGCGCTCGCCGGGGCGCGGCTGATTCGCGGTCTGCTGTTCGAGGTGAGCGCCACCGATCCGCTCACGTTCGCGGTCGTCGGCGGCGGACTTCTGGTCCTCACGCTGCTGGCGAGCTACGTGCCCGCACGCCGCGCAACGCGCGTGGATCCGATGATCGCTCTGCGCGGGGCATGAACAATTCCAAGGCTGAAGTTCGAAGCGTGATGATCATTTCACCGACACTCCCGCGCCAATAATCAGGAGCGTCGCCCGGGGACTGCCGGGGAACCCGAAATACGGCGTGCCCGGGTCGATCGCGTAGAACCGCACGTCGAAGCTGAACGCGAGATGCTTCTTCGCGAACCATCGCGCGCCGCCGCCGTAGTTGATGGTGCGCAGCCTCTCCGAGTCCGACGGGAACGGCGTCCGCCCTTCCGGCACGATCGACCAGGTCGATTGTCCGATTCCGCCGCTGATGTAGCTCCAGCCCGTGCCGCTGCCGAAATTGAACGAGAGCTGCGGCGCGATCGAACGAAACTCCTCGGTGGCAGCCCGCACGTTCTGCGTCCCTTCGGCGGGCGTCTGTCGCGCGCGGCTCGACGCGACCTCGCCGCCGACGCCGAACGTAATCGCCCTCCACTTGAACAGATAGATGTGCACGCCCGCCTGAACGCCGAGGCCGGTGCCGGGCAGCTCCGCGAGCATCATGTTCCGGCTCTCGGCGAGCTGGAGATCGCCAGGAAAGCGCGGCACGGTCGCGTGAAGATCGATGACGAACGGTCCGATTTTCGGCGGCGGCTCCTGGGCGAACGCGGGAACAGCGAGGGGCAGCAGGCAGAGGACAGCAGCGACGCGCATTCGAGCGATCACATTGTACTTGTCAGCGAGCGGCCGCCGCTCGACCTCCAAGCGACTGACGCAGGCGTTCCTGCAGATCCTCGACGACGACGCGGCGCGATACGTCGCGCGTGCGGCGCGCCGCGAGATCTCCATTTCGGCATTCGTCCAGGTCGGCTATCGATCGACGCGTGAGCGAGTAGCACACACGCTCGGCGCCCCGCGATGCGAATAGATGATGCGAGTCGAGCCAGTCGCCGTACGGACGGACGACAGGCGCATCATCCGGCGCTCCGAGCAGGTTGCGCCCCACGTACGGCAGCGATCCCGCGTCGATGCCGAGGAGACCAAGAATCGTCGGCGCGAAATCGGTCTGACCGGCCGGCATCGTCCGCTCGCCGCGCAGGTCTGGCGCCGTTGCACGCGTGGGCAGCCTGACGAACCACGGCACACGATCGTTGAGCGTCCACGACACGTCGTCGCCGCCGACGCGCATCGCAGCCGCGACTTCGTCGGTTCGGGCGAAGCCGGCATCGTGATCGCCGAACACGACGACGACGCTGTGATCGAGCAGACCGTCGCGCGCGAGCGCAGCGGTGAAATCGTCGAGCGCCCGGTCGAAGAAGCGCATCGTGTGGAGGTAATTGCCGAACGACGTTCCCTCGAGCGGACCGAGCGGAAGCGTCTTGTGCTGGGCTGGAAAGTCGGCGAACGGATGGTGCAGCGACAGCGTGATCATCCACGCCGCGAACGGCCGCGGCAGGCGCTCGAGGCGCGGCACCATCTGCTGGAGGAAATCGCGATCGTTCAGTCCCCATCCGATCTGTTCCGTCATCTGAAAGTCGCTCTCGAACAAGCTCCGGTCGAATCCGTACGCGGGGTGCGTTACGCGCCGGTTCCAGAAGCCCGGCTCGAAGGGAACGGCCGACAGCGTCGCGTAGCCGTGCTCGCGAAGGATGCGCGGCAGCGCCACGTAATGGTTGCCGGGATGGCGGAACGCCGCCGCGCCGTGATCGAGCGGCAGCAGCGACGCCATCGTCGCGAACTCCGCGTCCGAGGTGCGGCCTTCGCTCGTTTCATCGGTCACGTTCGTGAACCGGACAGCGTCACCGCTCCATCGCCGCAGATGCGGCATCACGTCGCGGCCGCCGACGTCGAGATCGACGGCGAAGTCCTGCAGCGACTCGACCTGTACGACGATCAGGTTGTCGCCGCGGGCAACACCGAACGCCGAAGTGCCGGCGGCAGCACGCAGCGGCGTGCGCTCGGCGAACCATTCGAGCGCGTCCTGCATGTCCGCATCGGACGCGTCGGGGCGCCACCATGTCGACCTCGCGTAATTCCACGCGTCGTACGCGTGATAACCGAACGGTCCGAGCTGTTCCACAACGGCGCGGTCGCGGAACATCTGAGCGAGCGGCGTCGACGCGAGCACGCGCGGCGCCGAGATCACCATCCCGCTGACCGCGAGGACCGCCGCCGCCGTACTGGCCATCGCCGCCCGCATGAGCGCCGGCATCCCGGACGCCCGCCGCAGTGTCACCCGGGCGGCGATCCAGACGGCGAACGGCCAGTCGGCAACCAGCCAGATGAGGTCCGGCGTGAACAACGTCCGCACCGATCCCCAGACCTGTCCGGTCTGATGCGCGCCGAGCAGCGCCGGCGTCGACAGCACGTCGCCGAAGAACCGGTAGTAGACGACGTCGGCGAGGATCAACAGCGATCCAAAGATGCCGATGAAGAGCAGCACCCACGGTCGTAGGCGCCGCGGCAGCACGAGCGCGGCGACGACTGGGATTCCGACGGCAACGACCGCCATCAACCAGTACGCAACCGCCGTTGGTTCGAGCAGGGCGTCGTGAACGATGATGAAGGGTTTACAGAACAGCGATGCGGCCGACCAGAGGACGTCCGCGTGGGCGAGCCTTCTGGCCACAATTGCGATCAGCAGCGGCAGCGGCGCGAGCAGCCACACGATCGGCGGCACGATGACGACGAGCGCGCGCGGCTGGCGCGGCGCGACCTGCGCGAACCACGCGACGTTCTCTTCCACCATGTCCCATTGCAGCCAGTACACCCCGGGAACCGACGGAGCGAGCAGCCGTCCCTCGGCCGACACGCGCGCGGCGGGCGCGACCGCGCGGCCGAGCTCCGTGCGAATGCCATTCTGATACGGCACGTCCCACCGCGATCGCGAGGCGATCTCGCGCGGCACGAGCCACAGCCAGTGATACGAGAGGTGCACGCGCGCCGGATCCCATTCGCGCGTCCCGATGTTGGTGACGGTCAGCGGGACGGTGATTTCGCGCGACGCGGTCAGAACGCGCGGACCGTGACCCTCAACGGCACATGCAAGCTGATACGGAGCAGCAGGGACTGTACGACACCCGGCAAGGCTCGCCCCGCAACACAACGATGCGGTGAGCAGCAGGGAAGGTCGCGGAATTGGGTAATCGCGTAATCGGGTAATCGGGTAATTGGATTGAGGAATTGAATGATCGCGAAATCTGGTAATCGTCTTCTCAGATTACCCGATTATCCAATTACCCGATTATCCAATTACCAGATGTCATCATCGTCGTCGGCCTCTGCGGCACCTGATGCGGGACGCACGAGGACGCTGCGGCGCGGCGGCGGCATCGGCGAGCTCGCGCCTCTGATCGAGCGCCAGATGATGTCGTTCAACAGCACCTCGGGCGCGCGATCCTCGACCGAGAAATCCATCGCCAGCGATGCCGCAGCGCCAAACGAGCCGGGCAGGTTCTTCTCGTCGGTCGGCACGCGCGGCACCAGGCGTTGATACGTCGCGATGTTCGGCGTGCCGGTGAACGCGTTGTACAGCGGAGCGGCGGCCGCGTCGTACTGGCTCATCGGCGTGAGACCGAGGATCAGCTCGATCGTGCGCAGCACCGACGACGTCGAGTACAGCGTGTGGTCGACGAAGCCGCGCTTGGCGAACGGGCTCGCGACGAGCAGCACCGACCGGTGCGAATCGACGTGGTCCGGGCCGCTCTGCGCATCGTCTTCGACGACGAACAGCGCCGAGTCCTTCCAGTACGCGCTGTTCGAAATCGTTTCCACGATGCGGCCGAGCGCGATGTCGTTGTCGGCGACCATCGCGCGCGGCGTCGGCGATCCGGGGCGCGTGCCGGCTGTGTGGTCGTTCGGCAGCCGGATGATCGACAGCTGCGGCAGCGCGCCGTTCGCCTCGAACTGCCGGAACTCGGCGAGCCAGGCGTCGGCCCGTCTGGCGTCGGTGATGTCGAGATCCCACCCCGCATACGACGGCGCGACAATGCCGGAGAGGCCGGGTACCGTGGCGACCGCGGTCACCTCGCCGGTCGCCGATCGCGACGCGTGCGCCACGAACTCGCCGTAGCTGCGCACCGACACGCCGCTCTGACGCGCGACATCCCAGATGTACCCGCGCGCCGAGGCGCTGATGTTGCCGAAGGGATTCCGGAGGAAGCCGCCGCCCTCGGACAGATATAGTCCGCCGCGTCCGGCGTAGAACGTCTGCCACGTCTTCTCGATGAAGTCGGTGACGTACGCCGCCGTCGAGAACGCGTGCCCGTTGTAGCTGACGTCGGCGTCGACGTAGAAGTTGTCGAAGAGCACGAACGACTGCGCGATCGCATGCGCGTTGGGCGTCACGTCGTTGCCGAAGAGCGTCAGCTTCGGGTCGCCGTTTCCCTGCGCGACGTCGCCGAGAATCTGATCGTACGTGCGGTTCTCGCGGATGATGTAGAACACGTGCTTGATCGGCGAGCTGCCGCCGACCGATCGCGGAATGGCGACGCCGACCGGCGCGTTGGCCGGCGTGAGGCGGATGTTGTCGTTATAGGGCGTCACCGCGGCAACCTTGCGCGTGTACTCCGCGAGCGCGACGCGATCGGGCGTCGGCACGATTGACACCGCGCCGACGAGCCGTTTCTCCAGGGCGCCGTTCGTCGGGTTCGCGGCCGATGCGAGCCCCTTGCCGCTGAGAACGAGGATGTTGCGGCCGTCGCGCGTGAACACGGCGCCGGTCGGGTACCAGCCGGTCGGGATGAAGCCGCTGACGAAGGCGCGCGACGCATTGCTCACGTCGATGACCGCGACGGCGTTCATGTCCGCGTTGGCGACGATGAGCGTGTTGCCGTCCGGCGACAGGCTGAGCGCGTTCGGCGTCGTCGCGGGCGGCGCGTCGGGAGACATCGTTACCGCGATCTGCTCGATGGGCGCGAGCGCGAGGGTGTCGAACGACCACACCGCGGCGTTGTTCGCGCAGGCCACGAACAGCCGGCGACCGTCGTTGGAGAACGTCATCGCGTTCGGATGCTCGTCGGTCGTGAGCTCGGCGTACAGCGACAGCGAATCGGCCTGATACACCTGCACGCGGGAGCCGCCCCACAGCGAGACGAACACGAGAAGGCCGTCGGGCGATACGGCGCTCGTGTACGGCTCGGCGGGCAGCGGCACCGTCCGAACCACCTGACCGCTGGTGAGATCGATGGCCGAGAGCGTCATCGCAAAGACGCGCGTCGCATACAACGTGCGTCCGTCGCGGCTCACCGAGAGGCCGCCCGCGAACGTGTCGCCGTTCTGCGCCGGCAACGCGAACGTCCGCGCGCGCGTGAGCGTGCCGTCGGACGCGAACGAAAACTCCTGCACGTTGTTCTGCGCTGCGCCTGCCGAGTAGATCTTCGTGCCGTCAGGGCTGAATGCGAGGCCGTACCACGCCGCGTCGATCGTCAGTGTGCTCTTGACCTTCCAGCTCGCGATGTCGACGACGGTCAACGCCGGCTTCGTCAAGCCGTTCGTGGTGATGAGCGCGTAGCGACCATCCGGCGAGACGACGATGTTGAGCGGCAGCGTGCTGAGCGGAAGATGCTTCCCGGCCGGCGCGAGCCGCCACCCGTTCGGCAGCAGCATCGTGCCGTCGCTCATGGCGCCCGGAGCGGCCGTCGCTTGAGGCGGAGCGGACTGGGCGCGGGAGATCAGGACCGACCCAATCAAGGCAAGGCACAGCGCACCAAGACCAGGGGCGACCTTTCGGATCGTCGTGGTCGATGCGACGGGATGTAACATCAAGGAACTTTTTGGTTGTCGAGGTACACCGCGTCGATTATACCGGCCTGCGATCCCAGGTCAATGGCACTCGGAGGCCCGGCGGCGGGCCGCATGACAGAAACGTAAGTCTGTCGTAAGCACATCGCCGGCCAGGTCCGCTCCGGGTCCGCTCTTCATACAATCGCCGCATGGTGAAGACGCTGCATGACATGTTCGTTCTCGGGCTGCCCATTGCGGAAAAGGTGCTGCGGCCCATCACGGTCTATTTCTTCCTGATCGCCGGGCTCCGCGTCGCCGGTAAACGCGAGCTGGCGCAGTTGAACCCGTTGGATCTGGTCGTGTTGCTCACGTTGTCGAACACGGTGCAGAACGCCATCATCGGCGACGACAACAGCGTGACCGGCGGAATCATCGGCGCGACGACGCTGCTCGTCATCAACTACGTCGTCGTCCGCTTCCTCTTCGAACACGAAAAACTCGAACGGCTCGTGGAAGGCGATCCCGATGTGTTGATTGAGAACGGCGTCATCCGGCAGGATCGGCTCCGCAAGGAGTTGATTTCGCGAGTCGAGCTCGAGGCCGCCGCGCACAAGCAGGGTTTCGCGTCGCTCGACGAGATCGATCGAGCGATCCTGGATCCCGGCGGCAGCATCTGTTTCCTGGCGAAGAAACCGACGCCCGAGGCGGAGCGCCACGGCGAACTGATCGCGCGGCTCGATCGGATCTCTGCGCAGCTTTCAGCATTACGATAGCGCCGTCACGAGGCTCTAGCCGGCCGATCGCCGAAGAGAACGCAATGCTTCCACGCCACAGTTCGACTGCCCTCGTCGCGGCCCTCTCCATAATGGCGCTGGCCGCGCAAACGCGGCCGCGCGCGCGCGACGTCGGCATCGCACCCGGCGTCTTCTCGCCCGGTCCGCTCAATGCCATCACGGACGTCGCGGACGTGCGCGTGGGGCACACGACGATCGTCGAAGGCGACAGCGTCCGCACCGGCGTCACCGCCATCGTGCCGCATGGCGGCAACGTGTTTCAGGAGAAGGTCGCCGGCGCCATATTCGTCGGCAACGCGTTCGGCAAGCTCGCCGGATCGACGCAGGTCGCCGAGCTCGGCACGATCGAAACGCCGATCGTGCTCACCAACACGCTGAGCGTCGGCGTCGCGGTCGACGCGCTCGTGCGCTACACGCTGTCGCAGCGCGGCAACGAGCAGGTGCGATCGGTCAACGCAGTGGTCGGCGAGACCAACGACGGCGGCTTGAACGACATCCGCGGACTGCACGTCACGACGAAGCACGTGCTCGACGCGATCGCGAACGCGAGAACCGGTCCGGTTGCGGAAGGCGCCGTCGGCGCAGGCACGGGAACGATCTGCTACGGCTGGAAAGGCGGGATCGGCACCTCGTCTCGCAAACTCGATCGCACCGGCTACACCGTCGGCGTTCTCGCGCAGACCAATTTCGGCGGCAACCTGACAATCGCCGGCGTACCCATCTATAAGATGCTGCAGCCGCCGAACCGTCTCACCGCCCCACTGGGGCCGGAATCAGGGTCGGAGTCGAAGGATGACGGCTCCTGCATGCTGGTGGTCGCGACCGACGCGCCGCTCGACGCCCGCGATCTGCACCGGCTTGCGGCGCGCGCCGTCTTCGGCCTGGGCCGCACCGGTTCGGCGTACAGCAACGGCAGCGGCGACTTCGCGATCGCGTTCTCGACGGCACCCGCCATGCGGAGCCCTTTCAACGAAACGTCGCCGCACACGCGGCAGATTCTGCCGACCGATGCGACCTCGCCTCTCTTCGAAGCCGCGCTCGAAGCGACAGAAGAAGCGGTCTACAACTCGCTCTTCCAGGCGACGACCGTGACTTCGCGCTTCGGCAAGGCGGAAGCGATCCCGCTGGAGAGGCTCCGCGAGCTGCTCAGGAAATGACAGAGAGCAGAATCAAGCTCGCCACCAATCCGTGGTGAAGAGCTGATTTCGCACTGCTCCCTTAGTACAGCTGAGACGGCGGGCGTGACGGTGCTCAGCATTGACGCTCATCTCCTGAGGCAGCTACGATTTACCCGCCTTGGCCGTCACGATTTCGGGTCGCCGCATTCCGCTGGCCGCCATCCGCGACGCCGCGCTCGCCGTGTACGGCGCCGCGATCCGCACGCCGCTCATCAGGCTCGAGCCAGAGGCCGGACCGCGCCCGTCGGACGCGCAGGCCGAGATCTACTTGAAGCTCGAAGTGCTTCAGCCAATCGGCTCGTTCAAGATCCGCGGCGCGTATAACGTGATCCGTCAGTTGACGCCGGAGCAGCTCCGCGAAGGCGTGTGGACCGTGAGCGCCGGCAACGCGGCTCAGGGCGTCGCCTTCGCCGCACGGAAAGTCGGCGCGCGCTGCTCGGTGATGGTGATGGACACGGCGCCCGATACGAAGATTCGCGCGATCGAACGCCTCGGCGCCTCCATCGTGCGCGCGACGTACGACGAATGCTGGCGGACCGTCGAGGCGCACGGATCGGATCGGATGACCGGCCATTTCATTCATCCGTTCGACGACGACCGGTTCATTGCCGGCAACGCGACGGCGGGGCTCGAAATCCTCGAGGATCTTCCCGACGTCGACGCGATCATCGCGCCGCTCGGCGGCGGCGGATTGCTGTCGGGCATCGCGGCGGCGGTGCGCGAGCTGAAGCCGAACGTCCGTGTGTATGCAGCCGAGCCCGAGACCGCTGCGCCGCTGTCGGCGTCGATTGCCGCGGGACGTCCCGTGTACTTCACGAACTGGAAGGCGTCGTTCGTCGACGGCGCCGGCGGCAAATCGGTGCTCGAGACGATGTGGCCGCTGCTCAATCAACTGTCGGGATCGATCGTCGTCTCGCTCGATGCAGTCGCGCGCGCGATGAAGCATGCGGCGGAGCGCGCGCACGTCATCGCCGAGGGCGCCGCCGGCTGCGCGATTGCCGCGGCGCTCGGCGACAAGGCCGGCGCCGGCAAGATCGTCGCCGTCGTCTCGGGCGGCAACATCGACCTCGCCAAGTTCGCGTCGCTCGTCGACGCCTGCGATTCATGACAGGAGACGGATTGCTCGCCCTCCCTGAACGCCTCCATCGACTCGAAGAACTCGCCGTCGACCTCTGGTGGAGCTGGCATCCGGAAGCGCGAGCCGTGTTCCGCCGGCTCGACTACACCCTGTGGCGGGCCACGGCGCACAACCCGGTCCGCATGCTGCGCCTGATCCCGCCGGACAAGCTGCAGGAGGCAGCCCAAGAACGCGCGTTCGTCGAGATCTACGATCGCGCGATCGCCGCGCTCGACGATGCGCGCGCGGCGCGGAATACGTGGTGGTCTCGCACGTTTCCGCCGCTCTCCGGCCAGTCGATCGCGTATTTCTCCGCCGAGTTCGCGCTGCATCAGTCGCTGCCGATCTACGCGGGCGGCCTCGGCGTCCTCGCAGGCGATCACTGCAAGGAAGCGAGCGACCTCGGCGTGCCGCTGATCGGCATCGGGTTCATGTACCCGCAGGGCTACTTCCATCAGCACGTGTCGGCCGAAGGGTGGCAGGAAGAGAGCTACGAGCGGCTCGACTGGAACGACGCGCCAATCGAGCCGGCGCTGACGCCCGACGGCAAACCGTGCGTCACCGCCGTGCCGCTCGGCGATCGATCGGTGCTGCTCGCGGTATGGCGCGTGCGGCTCGGGCGCGCGAAGATCTACCTGCTCGACACCGATCTGGAAGAGAACGCGCCGTGGGATCGCGAGCTGTCGGCGCGCCTCTACGGCGGCGATCGGGAGACGCGCATCCAGCAGGAAATCGTCCTCGGCATTGGCGGCGTGCGCGCCCTGAAAGCGCTCGGATCGGATCCCGGCGTCTTCCATCTGAACGAAGGGCACGCCGGCTTCGTCGTCCTGCAGCGCATCCGCGATCTCATCGAGCACGGATCGTCGTTCGACGAGGCGCTCGAGGAAATCCGTCATTCGACGCTGTTCACGACGCACACGCCGGTGCCGGCCGGCCACGACGCGTTTCCGTTCCACCTCGTCGAGAAGCATCTGGCCGGCGCGTGGGGCACGCTCGGCTCGAACCGCGATCGGTTCCTCGCGCTCGGCGCGTACGACAACGGCAGCGGATCGCAGTTCAACATGACGGCGCTCGCCATCCGCTCGGCCGGCGTGACGAACGCGGTCAGCCGGCTTCACGGCCAAGTGACGCGCGCGATGTTCGAACCGATGTGGCCCGACCTGCCCGAAGACGAGCGGCCGGTGACGTCGATTACCAACGGCGTCCACGTGCCGACGTGGATTGCCGGCGAGCTCGTCGAGCTCTTCGCGAAGTACCTCGGCGCCGACTGGCTCGAGCGCCACGACGATCCGGCGTTGTGGGAAGGCGTCCTCGCGATTCCGGACGCGGAGCTGTGGGCCGTCCGGCAATCGCTCCGGCGCCATCTCTTCACGTTCGTGCGCGAGCGCGCGCGGCAGCGCTGGACCGAGGAGCACGTCGGCATCCCGCGCGTCGTCGCCGCGGGCACGCTGCTCGAGCCCGACGCGCTGACGATCGGCTTCGCGCGTCGCTTCACCGGATACAAGCGGCCCGAGCTCGTGTTCACCGACGGCGAGCGCCTCGCGCGCATCCTCAACGCGGCCGGACGGCCGGTGCAGATCGTCTTCGCGGGCAAATCGCATCCCGCCGACGACATCGGCAAACATCACCTGCAGCGCGTGTACAAGCGCGCGCTCGATCCGCTGTTCGCCGGCCGTGTCGCGTTCGTCGACGACTACGACCTGCACGTCGCGCATTTTCTCGTGCAGGGCTGCGACGTATGGTTGAACAACCCGCGCAAGCCGCTCGAAGCCAGCGGCACCAGCGGCATGAAGGCCGCGCTGAACGGCGTCCCGCATCTCAGCATCGGCGACGGCTGGTGGGCCGAAGGCTTCGACGGATCGAACGGCTGGATGATCGACGGCGGCAAGAGCGGCGAGAACTTCGACGAGGTCGATCGCGCCGACGCGAACGCGTTGTACCGCCTGCTCGAAGAAGACGTCGTGCCGGCGTTCTACGATCGCGACGCGTCGAGCGTCCCGCGACGATGGATCGCGCTGGTGAAGGAAGCGATTCGGACGGTCGCGCCACGATTTTCCGCGCGGCGCATGGTCAAGGAGTACGTCGATCGCATGTACGCGCCGGCGCTCGCCGGCCGCTCACGGCAATTGACGATTGACAAGTGACGATTCAGCCCCTCTTGGATGTTGCCGCTCTTTGGGCATTGCCACTCTGTCGACATTGCCACTCTTTGGACATTGTCACTTGTAAATTGTAGATTGGTGCGATGCCTCGCAAGTCGGTCGCCAAGTCGCGGTGCGCGCTGTGCGGCGCCAAGGACGTGTCCGAGCCGCGCGGCGAAGAGAAGTATTGCCGCGACTGCTGGGACAAGAAGATCGCCGTCGAAGAAATCGTCGCGCGCGAGTTCGCGCTCAAGCGCTACATCCGCGCGCACTCCGCCGAGAAATACCTCATTTACCATTCCACGCTGAAGCGCCCCTGCGGTCAGCTGATCGTCGTCGACGATGGGTACGATTTGTTCCTCACGCTAATGCTCTATCCGAACTTCGGCTGGGACGAGCCGGCCTACCATCTCGAAGGCGATCCGGAAGGACGGCTTTTCTCGGAGATTCTCGTCGACGTCGTCGCGGCCGAGGTCATCGAGCCGTGGGGCGGCGGCAAATGGCACATGGAAATATTCCGGTCGGTAAACCCCGAACCGGAGGACTGGAACGGCGAGATGTAAGCTATAATCTTTCGTTCAGCTTACAGCTCGTCCACATACCCCGGGAGGAACCTATGAATCGCGCGCGCGTTGTCTTCGCCGCGACCGCCGTGTGCGCCGCGTTTGTCGGCAGCACCGTCATTGCTCAACAGTCGACCCCGCAGGCTCCGCCGATGCAATCGATCCTCGCGGGAAAGAAATTCATCCCGCCGGTGAAGGGCCAGGCCGAAATCGAATACGTGAAGTCGCCGACGCGCCGCGAGGGTTCCACGCTCATCACGAAAATCACCGTGAAGAACACGATGAACGCGCCGATTCCGCGGCTGAAGGTCGCCGAGACCTGGTACGACAAGCAGCAGAACATGCTGCCGGGCGGCGAGGCCGTGGTGAACGGGCTGTTGCAGCCGGGCGAAGTGCAGACGCTCGAAGTCCGCACACCGACCAATCCCAACTTCCAGGTGCAGATGTTCATGTTCACGCACGCCAACGGCGGCGTGAAGCCGCACCTCGTGAAGTCGCTCGACGAGTCGAAGAAGGAGCCGGCGGCGAAGAACGCGTCGGCAACCAAGCCGGCTCCGGCGAAGGCGGCGAAGAAGAAATAAGTCGTTTCCCGTCAGGGAATCTTCTCGAACGTCACATCGAGCGAAGCTGATTTCGAGATCGCGACCAGGTGGTACGGGAAAGTGAGCATCTGGGCGGTGATGGCGTCGCGGCCCGGCGCGCTCTCTCGATATTGCACGTGCAGCACACCGTTGGCGTCGATCGTCTTCACGACTGCGACGCCGTAGCCGGCGGTCGGCCTGTTCCCCAGGAACACGCCGACCACCATCTCCTTCGAGAAATCGACCGACGGCATCGGACGGTCCGGCGAGTGCTGCTGCCACAGCTTCTGCCACTCCGCCGCCGTGCGCACGACGACTTCGCGGCGATCGTCGATGTTGCTCTGATCGCCTTTGTCGATCGTGCGCGGAGCGGGAACGGATTGCGCAGCCGCCGCGACGACAGCGACGAACATCAGCATTATCAGGCTCTCCACCGCGAGGGATAAAGCCAGATTCAAACGGGTTTGAACCTCCGAGCCCTCTGTGTCCACCGTGATCGATATTCTCCTCATCGTCCCGTAATCGGCGGCGTCACGCTGAAACGGACCTGACGCTCGGCCGCCGGACCGTTGCCGAGCCGCGACTTCGCCGAGACGTTGAGGACGTAGAGGCCGGGCGCCAGATCCTTCATCGGGATCCTCGTCGAATAGCCGTAGCCGCCGCTCTTGCCGCCGAGATCCGCTGAGTCGCGCTGCTCTTCGGTTTTGAACATCACCTTGCCTTCGTCGGTGGTCACCGTGGTGGTGATGTCGACCTTGTGCGGTGTGTTGCCGCTGTTGTCGTACACCTCGGCGAACACGGCCACCTCGTCGTTCTGCGGGAACGACCGCGTGGCCGCGGGCGGCGCCGGCAGCACGCCGCGCGTCTGCTCGTCTGGATGCGCCGTCGGCAGTTGCGACGCCGTGATCGACGTCAGCGCGACGCCGCTGATGCTGAAGGGCGTCTTCGCGAAGTCGGGCACGTCGAGATCGTACTGCACCGACCCGACATTGCCGCCGTTCGAGTCGTGCGCCGCGACGCGCAGCTGATACCGGCCTGGCGGAATCTCGAACCGGTTCAGCAGGCGGAGACCGGTCGTCTCGATGCGCGTCTTCGTCTCGGGACGCAGATTGCCCATCGTCACCGCGTCGGTGTTGCCGCCGCGGACTTTTCCGGCGGCGTCGATCGCCAGGTACGAGAGCTGAATCTTGCCGTTCTGCGTCAGCTGCAGATCGCGTCCGCGCAGCTCCACGCCGAGCAGAATCGAGGCGTTCGGCGCCGTGCCTTTGAACGGCGCCGCGAACACGTGCATCGTCAGGCCGCTCACCGGCAGCGGGCTGTCGAGCGCGCCGCGCACCTCCGGCGTGCGGATGTCCTTCGTGTTCACCTTCTCGGGCACCGCCTTCTTCGGCGTCACGTACCCTTTGCGCGCGCGAATCGTGAGACCGGGCCGCGTGGTGCGGACCTCGATCTTGTGCGCGCGTCCCGGCCTGGGATCGGGCGGGTAGTACGCCAGCACGTAGTACGAGCTGTTGTCCTGCACGACGCGATCGAACGCGGTCGAAAAATCGTTGCGGTTGACGACGGCGAATCCGCCGGTCTCATCTGACAGGACGCGGAGGCTGTCCTGCGCCAGGCGCAGCTCGTTCTGCAGCGATCCCGGTCCGATCCCGAGCGACGTATCGTCGGGGAACGATCCGATTTCGATCGATTCGTCGCCGAGATCGGTGAGGCCGCGCGGGTCGATGCCGTAGATCGACACGTTCGCCCGCGTCGCCGCGGCAATCGCGTCGCGCGTCTCGTCGAGAATCATCGACGCGTCGCGGTGGTTCGATCCGCCCTGCGGGATCAGATCGTTGATGTCATAGTCGATCCCTTCGCTGAGCAGCAGGATTGTCTTGCGGCGCCCGTGCACCGATGCGAACCACTCCGCCACGTTCTTCAGTGTCTGCAGCGTATTGCGCGCGTTGAACGCTCGCTCGGCGTCCTCGGGATCGTTCAGCGCGTCGCCCTGCTGCCGAAAATCACGCGTGCGGAAGTACTCCGTCGTCCTGTTCGCGGTCGCCGAATCGAGCTTGCGCCCCTGCGTCCTGTCGAGCGACGCAAGCAGCAGCCGCTTGTTGCTGGTGAATTCCTGGTTCGCGTCGGTCGGACCGGCGGTGTGAACGATCGCCATCAGATCGTTGGCGCCCAGGCGGCGCTCGATGAACTGCTTCCCCGCCGCCTTGACGCGCTGCGTGCGTCCGAACCGCGTGTGCAGGTCGTCGACCACCATCACGTACACCCGGCCGTCGAACGGACGCTCGTTCGTCTTCACGTCCGGCTCGATCGGCGAGGCCGCGAACAACGGACGATCCGCCCGCTCGATCGGAATGTCCACGAAGGTGAACGTATTGATCGATTGAGGCTTCCCGTCCTCGAACACCTGAAAATCTTCCTTTTTCAGATCGCGGACGAGATTTCCCTGCCGGTCGGTGACGACGACGTCGACTTCGACGTAGTCGACCTGGACGCGGAAGGTCGGCTGTTGCGGCTGCGGCGCGGCGCCCTGCTCGGGCACCCCAGCGCGCAAAGTCCGCGCGCCGGGGACCCCGCCGCCGCCGGCAAGTACGGTGCTCGTGAGAAACACGACCAGCACGGCGAGTTGAAAAGCTTTTTTCATAAGTGACGTTCTCGTTGCGATTATAGCGTCCCCGCCGCCCTCGCCCGCCGGCATCCCTGTGCGGGCTTCGGCGAGGCGTTGCTATACTGGACGGGTGTCCTCCTCACAGATAGCCGTCACGGGGACGTCGCTCGATATTTCCGCGGTCCAGGCTGCTCTTAAGACGGACGGCCTCGACGGCTGGCTGCTGTACGACTTCCGCGGCATCAACCCGCTGGCCGCCGACGTCACTGCCGTCAACCGCCAGGGCGGCCATCTCGCCACCCGCCGCTGGTACTACCTCATTCCCGCGATCGGCGAGCCGCGCGCCCTCGTGCACGCGATCGAGAAAGATTCTCTCGCGCATCTTCCCGGCACGCCCCGGCGATATGCGGGCCGCGATCAGCTCGAAGCCGGGCTGCGCGAGCTGTTGTCCGGCGTACGTCGCATTGCGATGGAGTACTCGCCGGGATGCGCTATCCCCTACGTCTCACGCGTCGACGCGGGCACGATGGAGCTGGTGCGGCAGTTCGGCGTTGAAGTCGTCTCGTCAGGCGACCTGTTCCAGCGCTTCTCGGCCGTATGGGACGATGCGGCCATCGCGACACACCGCGCGGCGTCGGAAAAGCTCTACCGCGTTAAGGATCGAGCGTTCGAAGCGGTCGGCGCACGGTTGATCGACGGCGTCGCCACCTCTGAATACGACATTCAGCAGCTCATGGCGGGATGGTTTCGCGACGAGGGACTCGTCAGCGATTCGGATCCCATCGTAGCGGCGACTGAACACGCGGGCAACCCGCACTATTTGCCGACGGCGACCGTCCACCGCGCGATCCGCCGCGACGACCTGGTGCTGCTGGACCTCTGGGGCAAGCTCGACGCACCCGGCGCAGTGTTTGCTGATATCACGTGGGTCGGATTCGCCGGGTCTCATGTGCCTGAACGGTTTGCCCGTGCGTTCGCCGCGATTCGCGACGCGCGGGACGCGGCGATCAGGTTCGTGCAGGAGATGGCGCGAGCCGGCCGCGACGTGCGCGGCTGGCAGGTCGATCGCGCGGCGGCGACCGTGCTGCGCAATGCGGGTTACGACCGCCAGATCCTGCACCGCACGGGTCACAGCCTCGGCGAAACGGTGCACGGTAACGGCGTCAACATGGACGACTACGAGACGCACGACGATCGGCGCCTGCTGCCCGGCACCGGCTTCACCATCGAGCCCGGCGTGTACTTCGACGACTTCGGCGTTCGGACGGAAATCAACATGGTTGTCGCCGAGCGCGATGCGGCCGTGACGGGACCACTGCAGACCGAGATATTGAGACTGATGTAAAGGGTCCGTTGGGGCCCGTCAGGCGGTCGACCGCCGCCGGAGGATCGTGACGATGTCCACTCGCAAGACCACATTATTTTATGCGCTCCTGATCGCGGTCGCCTCGCTGGCTGTCGGCATGGTGCTCGCGTCGCGGCTCGATCTCACGCCCGCGTCATCAGCGCAGACGATCAACGTACCGGCGACCAACAGCGCGCCCATTACCGGCCCGCTGAGCGCCGACACCTTCCGGAACATCGCGAAGTCGGTGACGCCGTCGGTCGTGAACATCCGGACCGAGATGAAGGCGAAGAGCAACGACCTCACCGAGTTCTTCGGCGGCCGCGGCACGACACCGGACGATCTCTTCCATCGCTTCTTCGGCAATCCCGGCCAGCAGGACGATCAAGATCAACGCGGCGGCAACCGGCGCGGCCGGCCGCAGCGCGAGCCGAAGACGTCGGCGGCAGGCACGGGATTCGTCATCAGCAAGGACGGCTTCATCCTCACCAACAACCACGTCGTCGAGGATGCGACCAAGATCGAGGTGTACCTCTACGGTGACGATGAGACGCCATATACGGCGAAGGTGATCGGCAGAGATCAGCTGACCGACAGCGCCCTCCTCGAGCTCGTCGACAAACCGAAGGGGGCGCTGCCCGAGGTGAAGTTCGGCGACTCCGCGCAGATGGCGCCCGGTGACTGGGTGATGGCCATCGGCAACCCGTTCGGGTATCGCCACACGGTGACGGTCGGCGTGGTCAGCGCGGTCGGACGCGCGTTCCCGGTGACCAACGGCCGCAACAACGACATGATTCAGACCGACGCTGCGATCAACCCGGGGAATTCGGGCGGTCCGCTGCTGAACGTGCGCGGCGAAGTGATCGGGATGAACACGGCGATCATCACCAACTCGCAGACCGAGGGCAACATCGGCATCGGATTCGCCGTGCCGATCAATACGATTCACGACCTGCTGCCGCAGCTGCGGACCGGCAAGATCACGCGCGGACGCATCGGCGTCTCGGTGATCGCGGTCCCGCGCGAGGCTTACCAGGACTTCGGGCTCAAGGAACGCAAAGGCGCCGTCGTCGCGCAGGTGCCCTCGAGCGGTCCGGCGGCCAAAGCCGGCATCGAGCCGGGCGACGTGATCGTCGAGTACAACGGCCGGCCGATTGCGAACAACGACGAGCTCGTGAAGATGGTCGTGGCCACGAGGCCGGGCACGAGCGTGCCCGTCAAGGTGCTGCGCAATCGGCAGGAGAAAACGTTCAACGTGACCGTCGAGGAGCTGGATCTCGAGGCCGAGCAGCAGGCGACGGGCGGCGGACGCCGCAATCAGGAGCCGGACACGCAGCAGCCCGAACAGCAGGGCGCGAGCGGCTTTGGCTTGACGCTCGAGAACCTGACATCGCAACTGTCGCGGAGGCTGCGGCTTCCATCGGGACAGTCGGGCGCGATCGTCACCGACGTCGATCCCGACGGGCCATCGGCCGGCGCGCTGCGGCAAGGCGACGTCATTCTCTCGGTCAACGGCCGCAGCGTGTCGAACGCATCCGAAGCACAGCGCGAGCTGCAGAAGGTGCAGTCGGGCCACCTCGCGCAGCTGCGCGTCTGGCGCGGCGACAACGAGACGTTCGTGCCGGTCCGCAAAGAGTGACATCGGAGTCGGGATTCGGGATTCGGGATTTGGGAATCGCAGGGTGACGACGCCTCTCGAATCCCGAATCCCAAATCCCGAATCCCGACTCGCGCAGCGCGTTCGCCAGCGCGGTCCACTGACGGTGGCCGCGTTCATGGAGCTGGCGCTTTACGATCCCGAGCTCGGCTACTACGCCCGCGCGCCCCAACGATCCGGCCGCGCGGGCGATTTTCTTACGAGCGTCGATATCGGTCCGCTCTTCGGCGAGCTCCTCGAAGTCCAGATCGAGGAAATGTTCCGCTTGCTCGCAGCAGAATCCGGCCTGCGGGGCGAGCTCGCTCGGCCCTTCGATCTCGTCGAAGCCGGCGCCGGAAATGCCCGCCTCTCGACGGACATCCTTCGCGCCGCGACGCGCGAGCATCCAGGCTTCTACGCCCGGATTCGCCTGCACCTCGTCGAAGCCAGCGCCGCCGCACGCGGCGCTCAACGTGCGATGCTCGCCGAGGTCGCCGATCGACTGACATCTTCCGAATCATCGCTGCCCGCGTCGTTCGAAGGGGTGCTCGTCGCCAACGAGCTGCTCGACGCGTTGCCCGTGCATCAGGTCGTCATGCGGACGGACGGATTACGGGAAATATATGTCAGTCATCAGTCGTCAGTCATCGATCCTCAGTCACCAGTCATCAGTCTTCAGTCAGCAGTCGGCGATCAGCAGTCGTCGCGACCGACGACCGACGACTGGCGACTGACGACTGTCGAGGGTCCGCCTTCGACACCGGCACTAGCCGAATATCTCGATAGCATCGCCGCGCGTCTCGAACCCGGATGGCGCGTCGAAGTCAATCTGCGCGCAGTCGAATGGATCCGGGACGCGGCGCGCCGGCTGCGGCGCGGTTTCATCATCGTGATCGATTACGGCCACGAGGCGCGCGAGCTCTACTCCGCGTCGCATTCTGCCGGAACGCTCACAACGTTCTACGGCCATCACAGCGCGGGCTCGGAGCTGCGGCCCGATGCGCCCGCGTGGTTGCAGAGTGCCGGCGGGCAGGACATCACCGCGCACGTCGATTTCACGTCGGTTCGCCGAGCGGCCGAAGCCGAAGGCCTCACAATCCTCGGATTTCTCGATCAGACGTACTTTTTGCTTGGCCTTCTGCAAAGTGACGATCGACTGCGACGCACTTTTCTACATACGCGCGAGAGCAGCGCCCGCGGCTCGAGCGAGCGCGAGGGCACGAGCGACGCGAGCGGGGGTGGAACCCCGCGAGCGTTGAAAAATGCGGGCTCGTCGGCGAGCGGCAGCCTCGAGCCATTGCGAGGCGCGAACGGGTCGAGCAGCAGCGTCGGGGATGGGATCCCTGCCGCAATGGAGAAAAGTACCGCTCGCGCGGATTTGAAGCGGAACGCTGCCCTCAGAACGCTGCTGATGCCAGGAGGCCTCGGCAGCAGTCACAAGGTCCTGATCCTGGGAAAGAACGTCGGCACTCCATCGCTCATGGGCTGTTCGTACAGGATGCGCGTCACATGAGCGCAGCGGCCGTCGCCGGCCTCGCCATCATGATCGTGTCCGAAGCGGCGACGATCGCGCGCATCGAGCCGTTCTATTCGTGGAATACACCGATCTGCTGGACTGGCTTCATCCTCTTCGCCGACACCATCGTGTACCGCGCGCGCGGCCGATCGTGGATGCGATCGTCGCCGCGCGAGTTCGCGCTGCTCGCGATCCTTTCCATTCCGCTCTGGATTGTGTTCGAAGGCTACAACCTGATTATCCGGAACTGGTACTACACTGGCCTTCCGGAGAACTGGTTTCTCCGGATGTTCGGCTACGCCTGGTCGTTCGCGACAATATGGCCCGCGATCTTCGAGGGAGCCGATCTGATCTCTGTCTGGGCGGGACGGGCAGGAGGGGCGGGACGGGCAGGAGGGGCGGGATGGGCCGGACCGGCGGGAGAGGCCGGAGCGGCGGGAGGGGCCACAGCGGCAGGAGACGGACGGAGAACGTTCCCTCCGGCGGGCCACCCCGCGCCTTGCTCGAGCCGCGGGCGCTCCCTGTCCATCGCGATCGGGACAGCTATGTTGCTCGTGCCCTTTCTCGTCTCCCGCGACGTTGCAAGGTATCTCGCGGCGCCGGTGTGGCTCGGGTTCATCTTTCTGCTCGATCCGATCAATTTTCGGCTCGGCGGCGCCACGCTGATGGCCGATCGTCATCGGACCGCCGATCTCCTCGGCAGCGGATTGCTGTGCGGCGTGCTCTGGGAAATGTGGAACTTCTGGGCCGAAGCGAAATGGCACTACACCGTTCCGATCATGGAAGACTGGAAAGTTTTCGAGATGCCGCTGCCCGGCTACCTGGGCTTCCCTCCGTTCGCGCTCGAGTGCTTCACGATGTATGTGTTTGTTCGATTGATGTTTCAGAGACTTGGGAGTTAAATACGCGCCATGACCGCGATACTCGAGCGTGAGATCAAGCTCAGGTTTGAGACCCCAGAGGCAGCGCGGACGGCCATCCTGCGCGCCGGCGCCACGCCGGTCCGCTGCAGGCGCCTGCAGGAGGACTGCCTCCTCGACACGGCGGACGAGACACTGCGGCGGCATCGCTGCGTCCTGCGCGTTCGCGTCGAGTCGGGCCGCAGCGTGCTGACCTACAAAGGTCCGGTGCCGCCGTCGCTCGTGAAGGCGCGCGAAGAGATGGAAACAATCGTTGCCGACGGCGAAGGGCTCGTGGCCATCCTCCAGCAGCTCGGCTTCCAGACGTGGTTTCGTTATCAGAAGTACCGCGAGGAATTCGCGCTCGACGACGTGATCGTCACGGTGGACGAGACGCCGGTGGGAACCTTCGTCGAGATCGAAGGCGGCGATCGCGGCATCCACGAGACCGCCGAAGTGCTCGGGCGCGGACCCTCCGACTACCTGCTCGACTCATATCGCCGCATTTACCTCAGGCACTGCGAGGAATGCGGCGTCACGCCGGCCGACATGCTGTTCGAGGACTAGCCGCATTCGCGACGCGCTCGTCCTGACGGCCGGACTGGGCACGCGTCTGCGGCCGCTGACCGACGTTCGAGCCAAACCCGCCATTCCGGTCGCGGGCGAGCCGATGATTCGGCGCATCATCGGCTGGCTGGCTGCGAACGGCGTGTCGCACGTCGTGCTGAACCTCCATCATCTTCCCGAAACGCTGACGGCCGTCGTCGGCGACGGCGGCGATCTCGGCGTTCGCGTGCGCTATTCGTGGGAACAGCCGCGCGTGCTCGGCAGCGCGGGCGGACCGCGCCAGACGCTGCCTCTGCTCGACGGCGATGCGCTCTTGATCGTGAACGGCGATACGCTGACGGATCTGCGCCTTGGCGACTTCGCCGACGCGCACGCGGCATCGGGCGCGCTGGTGACGCTGGCGCTGGTGCCGAATCGTGAACACGAGCGCTACGGCGGCGTTGTGCTCGACGGCGAGCACCGAGTGACCGGCTTCGTGCGCCGCGGCCCTTCAGCGAAAGGTTCGTTCCATTTCATCGGAGTCCAGATCGCGAACCGCTCGATCTTCGAACCGCTGCCGCTCGGCGAGCCGATCAATTCGATCGGACAGGTGTACGACGCGCTGATCGCACGCGACCGCGGCCTGGTGCGCGGCGTCGTTGCAGACGCCGAATTCTGGGACGTCGGCACGGTCGACGACTACTGGCGCACGTCGAACGCCTTCGCCGAAAAGGAAGGGCGCGGCGACGTGTCGGCCGGTCGAGCTGGATCGATTCATCCCACGGCGCGTATCGTGCGGTCGATTCTGTGGGACGATGTGGAGGTCGGCGCGAATGCCATCATCGAGGATTGCATCATCACCGATCGCGTCCGTGTCGCATCAGGCGCCATCCACCGGAACGCAATTCTGGTGGCAGATGTTTCCCACGCGAAAAGTCGCCGCTGACCGCCGCCGCGAGCGAGCAGCGACAGGTGCGCGGCAGCCTTGAGCCCGAGCGAGCGCAACGCGCGAGCGAGAGCGTCCGGGGTGGGCCCCGGACGCCGTGAACAGGTGGGGCGCCCGCGCACAAAGCACGAAATGGACCAGCGAACGGCTGACGGCCTGCAACTGCGCGATCGGATCACCCGTTATCTCCGGGATAGCGGTCTCGCGGATGAGCGCGCGCGCGTCGTTCCGCTGACCGGCGATGCGTCGGACCGCAGGTACTTCCGCATAATCCCGTCCGGCGGCCCAGGGTTCGTGCTCGCGCTGCATGCCGGATCGATCGAGTTCGCGGCACTCCCTTTCGCCAACGTCGCCGACCTGCTGCAGCAGATGTCGCTGCCGGTGCCGGTCGTGCTCGGCCACTCCGACGAGCTCGGCATCCTTGCGCTCCAGGATCTCGGTGACGTCACGCTGCAGGCGCATCTTGGCGCGGCGTCGGCAACCGAGCACGCGGCGTTGTATCGTCAGGCCGTTTCATTGATCGAGCAGCTGCAGCGGCGCGGCGCCGAGCTGCAGTCCGATCGCTACGTCCCGTACACGATTGCGTTCGACGTCGACAAGCTGACATGGGAGCTGAATTTCTTCGCGAAGCACTTCGTCGAAGGCTATCGCGCGTCGCCGTTCGGCGCAGCCGAGCGCGACGCGCTTGATGCCGAATGGGCGGCGATCGTGCAGGAGCTCGCCTCCGAGCCGCGTGTGCTGTGCCATCGCGACTATCACAGCCGCAACTTGATGCTGCACGACGGCAGCCTCTACATCATCGATTTCCAGGATGCGCGGATGGGACCTGACACATACGATCTCGTGTCGTTGCTGCGCGATTCGTACGTTGACGTCACCGACCGCGAGCTCGACGAGCTGATCGCGTACTTTCTCGCGCTCAAGCGTCGCGCGGACGACGAAGACTTCCGCCGCCGGTTCGACCTGATGGCCGTGCAACGCAATCTCAAGGCGCTGGGCACGTTCGGTTTCCAGACGATGACGCGCCGGAATCCGGTCTACATCCAGTACACTCCGCGAACGCTCCGCTACGTGCGCGACAATCTTCAGAAGTACGCACGCTTCGCACGGCTCAACGAGCTCCTCGGCGCCCACATCGATGAGTTGAAGTAAGGCTTGGGTTCGGACCACGTTACAATGGATGGTTCGATCCGTGGCAAAACGTCAGTTCGGGGTGTCGACGCGTCTCTATCGGCATCAGCGCCTGAGCCGCGAGCACCTGGCGGAGATCGCCGCGCACGGATTCGAGACGGTCGAGGTCGTGGCCGATCGCACGCACGTGGACTTCCACAACCCGGCCGTTGTCGCCGACCTGCAGCAGTGGCTGGCGGAAGCGCGACTCGAGCTGCACGGCGTGGACGTCCCGATCGGAACGGCGCCTGAGGACGCCGATCAGGCGCTCTTCATGGCGCGGCGCCTGCCGATGCGCGTGCTGGTCCTTCACGCGGGCAAACCACGCGGCGCGGCACGCGAGGTGGAGCGGCTGGCGGGATTTGCGTCGCCGCTCGGCGTTCGGATCGCCGTCGATTCCAGCTCGGATTCGATGACGCCCGCCGGCTCGCTCGTCCATTTCGTGGAGACGCTCGACGTGGCTGCCGGCGTCTGCCTCGATTTCGCGCACGCGCAGCGAGGCGGCGATTTGGTCGACACGATCGAGACCGTGTCGGAGCATCTGATCACGACGCACGTGCCGGTCGACAGCGCAATCGACTGGCTGTCGGCGCTGACGGCGGTGCAGAAGGTCGGCTACGAAGGGCCGTTCGTGTTCGACATCGTCGGCCGGGTCGCGGCGAAAGAAACACTTCAGCGGGCGCGCAAAGTGCGCGAACGAATGGAACGCATGTTGGTCACTGAATAGCTGTCAGCTCCCGGCCAAAGCTGATAGCCGAACGCTGTAGCTGATTATGCACGTCTACATAGAGGATATCGGCAAGCACGAGGGGCAGGAGGTGACCATCAAAGGATGGCTGCACAACCGCCGCTCGAGCGGAAAAATTCATTTTCTGATCGTGCGCGACGGCACCGGCTTCATCCAGGGAGTGATGTCGAAGGCCGCGGTCGGCGAAGAGCTGTTCAAGCAGGCGGATCACCTCTCGCAGGAAACCTCGATCATCGTGACGGGCACGGTCCGCGCCGACAAGCGCGCGCCGAGCGGATACGAGATCGATGTCGAGGGCTTCGAGATCGTCGGCCAATCACACGACTATCCGATTACGCCCAAGGAGCACGGCGTCGATTTCCTGCTCGACCGCCGTCATCTGTGGATCCGCACAGAACGGCAGCAGGCGATCCTGCGCGTGCGCCACGAGGTGATCAACGCGATTCGCGACTTCTTCAACTCGAGCGGATTCATCCTCGCCGACACGCCGATCTTCACGCCCGCCGCGTGCGAGGGGACGACGACGCTCTTTCCGACGCAGTACTTCGAGGAGACGACGGCCTATCTGACACAGAGCGGTCAGCTGTACAACGAAGCGAACGCGATGGCGCTCGGCCGGGTGTACTGCTTCGGGCCGACGTTCCGCGCGGAGAAGTCGAAGACCCGGCGGCACCTGACGGAATTCTGGATGGTCGAGCCCGAGATGGCATACGCGTCTCTCGACGACGTGATGGAGCTCGCCGAAGACCTGGTCGTCGAGGTGGTGGCGCGGGTGGTGGACAAACGGCGCCCTGAACTGAAAGTCCTCGAACGCGACACGTCGACGCTCGAGCGGGTGAAGAAGCCGTTTCCGCGAATCTCGTACGACGACGCGGTCAAGACGCTGCAGTCCAAAGGGCTGCCGATCGAGTGGGGCGGCGACTTCGGCGGGCCCGACGAAACGACGCTGTCGGAGCAATACGACCGCCCCGTGATGGTTCACCGCTACCCTGCCGCGGTGAAAGCATTTTACATGAAGCCGGATCCCGATCGGCCCGAGCTCGCGCTCGGCGTCGACGTGCTTGCGCCCGAGGGATACGGCGAGATCATCGGCGGCGGCGAGCGTCTGGCCGATCTCGATCTGCTGCTGAAGCGGATCAAGGAACACGATCTGCCGCAGGAAGCGTTCGAGTGGTATCTCGATCTACGTCGATACGGCACGGTGCCTCACGGCGGCTTCGGAATGGGCATCGAACGCGTCGTCTCGTGGATTTGCAAGCTCGATCATTTGCGGGAGGCGATTCCGTATCCGCGCATGCTGTATAGGTTGTATCCGTGAGGCATAACATCTCCACCCGTGGTGGAGAGTTGTTCAACATATGAAACTGGGCCTTATTTCCCTCGGCTGTCCGAAGAACCTCGTCGACTCCGAGGTGATGCTTGGTCTCGCGAAACAGGCGGGGCACGAGCTGACGCAGGATGCGGCGCAGGCCGACATCCTGGTCGTCAACACCTGCGCGTTCATCGACAAGGCGAAGCAGGAATCGATCGACGCGATTCTGGAGATGGCGCAGCACAAGAAAGACGGCGCCTGCAGACAGCTCATCGTCACCGGCTGCATGGCCGAGCGCTATCGCGAGGAGCTGAAGAAAGAAATTCCCGAGATCGACGTGGTGCTCGGCACCGGTGAGGTTCCGGAAATCGTGAACGCGATCGGCGTGGGACGCCCTGAAGGGCGTTCCCAACCAGAAACATTCGGCGCGACCTTCTTCAAGACCAAACCGACGGTCCGCAACGCGGAGCCACTGCTTCCGACCTATCTCTACGATGCGGATACACCGCGCTTCCTCGCCACGCCGAGGCACTACGCGTACATCAAAGTTGCGGAAGGTTGTGATTACAAGTGCGCGTTCTGCATCATCCCGAAGCTTCGCGGCAAGTACCGCAGCCGCCCGGCCGACTCGATCGTGCGCGAAGCGCGCGCGCTCGCGGCGCGCGGCGTCAAAGAACTGCTGCTCATCTCGCAGGACACGACCTTCTACGGCATCGATCTCGGCCAGCGCGGCGCGCTGGCCCGGCTGCTCCGCAGCCTCAACGCGATCGACGGGCTCGAATGGATCCGGCTGCTCTACCTCTATCCGACGACGATCGACGATGAGACGCTTGCCGCGATCGCCGAATGCGAGAAGGTGTGCAAGTACATCGACCTGCCGCTGCAGCACGCGTCGAATGCCGTTCTGAAGCGGATGAAGCGGCCTGGGACCCGGCAGACCTACGACGCGCTGCTGACGCGGATCCGCGAATGCGTCGCCGGCGTCGCGCTTCGCACGACGTTCATCGTCGGGTTCCCGGGCGAAGCCGACGCGGACGTCGAGGAGTTATGTGGTTTCGTCGGCGATCACGCGTTCGATCACGTCGGCGTCTTCACCTATTCGCACGAGGAAGGAACGTCGGCGTTCGGGTTCGACGATGACGTCCCGGCGCGGGAGAAGACGGCCCGACGGAATCGCGTGATGAGCCTCCAGAAGCGCCTGGTCACCACAAGGCAGCGCGCCCGCATCGGCGAGCGCACGCGCGTCATCGTCGACGGGCCGTCGGGCGACCACGATCTCGTGCTCCGGGCCCGGCTCGCGACGCAGGCACCCGACATCGACGCGTCGGTCTTTCTCACCGAATGCGACCCGTCGACGCTCGCACCCGGTGATTTGGCCAAGGTCGAGCTCGTGGGCGCTCGTGGCTACGACTTCATCGCGCGCCCCGTGCTATAATTTAGTGTTCGGAGCCTAGGTTGGAAGACCGAGTGGGCATGTGCCCACTTTTTTAGTTTATGGGGGCTGGCGACGTTGTCGAACAGGTCCGCAGCATGGCGGCGCGTGTCGCGGCCGGCTACGGCCTGGAGATCTTCGACGTCCAGTTCCGGCGCGAAGGCAGCGGTATGGTGCTCCGCGTGCGGCTCGATCGGCCGGGGTCGGCGGCAAGCGCGGAAGAGAGCGTGAGCGTGGAAGACTGCGCGCACGTCAGCCGCGATTTGAGCGCCATCCTCGACGTCGAGGACGTCGTGCCGACCGCTTACGTGCTGGAGGTTTCATCGCCGGGCCTCGACAGACCGCTGCGCGGCGCGGCCGACTACGCACGGTTCGCCGGCCGCCGCGCGAAGCTGGTCATGCGCCAGGCCGTGGACGGTCAGTCGTTCTTCAAGGGCACGCTCGGCGGCATCGACGGGGGCGAGGTGCTGATTGACGCCGACGACGGGCGCCGGCACCGCGTGCCGATCGGCGTGATTACGCGCGCACATCTCGAAGTGGAGTTCTGAAGGCAACATGAGCAATCCGCTGCAGCAAACGATTGAAGCGCTCGCCAAGGAAAAGGGGATCGAGCCCGACGTGGTGATCAGCGCGATCGAGGAAGCGGTCGCGACGGCCTCGCGCAAGTACTACAAGACCGGCGAGAACCTGAAAACCCGTTTCAACATGGAGACGGGCCAGGTCGATCTCTTCGCGCTCAAGACCGTCGTGCAGGAAGTCGCCAATGCCGCGACCGAGATCGGCCTCGACGAGGCGCGCGATATCTACCGGTCGCTCTATGGCGACGACGTCGCCAACAGCATCGAGCTCGGCGACGAGATGGAATTCCCGAAGCCGACCGAAGTGCTCGGACGGATCGCGGCGCAGACGGCCAAGCAGGTCATCTTCCAGAAGGTGCGCGAAGCCGAACGCGAAAACGTCTACGCCGAGTTCAGCCAGCGCGTGGGCGAAGTCGTCAACGCCACGGTCAAGCGCTTCGAGAACGGCGATATCGTCGTCGAGGTGGGACGCAACGAAGCGGTCGTCCCGCGGAAGGAGCAGTCGCGCGCCGAGAGCTACAACCCGAACGATCGCGTCCGCGCGGTCATCAAGGGCGTGAACCGCGGCGCGAAGGGTCCGCAGATCATGCTCTCGCGTACCGATCCGGCGCTGCTCATCAAGCTGTTCGAGCAGGAAGTGCCCGAGATCTACGACGGCACCGTGATGATTCGAGGCGCCGTCCGCGAGGCGGGCGACCGC
Source organism: Acidobacteriota bacterium (assembly GCA_003222395.1). Classification (GTDB taxonomy): domain Bacteria; phylum Acidobacteriota; class Vicinamibacteria; order Vicinamibacterales; family CAVVIG01; genus Gp6-AA45. The sequence goes on along the minus strand of QHWB01000034.1, from coordinate 107,064 downwards.
GCCAAGGTGGCCGTGTTCTCCCGCGAGCGCGACGTCGATCCGGTCGGTGCGTGCGTCGGTATGAAAGGTACGCGCGTGCAGTCGATCATCCGCGAGCTCCGCGGCGAGAAGATCGACATCGTGGAATGGTCCGAGGACGCGGTCGCGTTCGTCACCAACGCGCTGAGCCCGGCGAAAGTGCAGCGCGTGTCCATCGTCGACGACCACGAGCGCGTGATGGAAGTGATTGTCGAAGACAAGCAGCTCTCGCTCGCGATCGGCAAGAAAGGGCAGAACGTGCGCCTGGCCGCGAAGCTGACCGGCTGGCGCATCGACATCAAGAGCGAGGAGGAGAAGCGCCGCGAGGTCGAAGCGCAGTTCGAAGGGCTCGAAGCCGCCGCCGCCGACTCCCTTGCCGAGGCGTCGGAAGGCTCCAGCGAAAACGAGGCCGAGGCGTCGGAAGGCTCCGACGAAAACGCGACGGCAAACGCGCAGGCCGACACCGAACAGGGATTCGCCGAGGCAGAACCGTCGGATGTGCCGGCGCCTTATACGCTCACTGGCGTCGGCGAGAAGACGGTCCGCAGGCTCGTCGACGCGGGCTTCGCCACGCAGGACGCCGTGGCGAGCGCCACGGTAGAGCAGCTGTCCGAGGTCCCCGGCATCGGCGGCAAGACCGCCGAGAAAATTCTCGCGGCGGCGCGCGGCGAGACCCCAGCGCAGGAAACTCAGGAGTAATCGTTGGCAACTGTCCGGATCTACAAAGTCGCGGAGCTGCTCGGGACGACGAGCCAGGAAGTAACGGCGCTGCTCAAGCGCGATCACGGCATCGAGGTGAAGAGCGCCTCGAGCACGATTGAAGAAGTCGTCGCCCGTCAGTTCGTCGAGCGCCTCGCGAAGCAGCGCGGCATCACGCTGCCGGGCGGCGACATCTTCGCCGAGACGCCCGTCGTGAAAGGCAAGAAGCCGGCGCCGTCGAAGAAGCCGGCGGAACCGCCGAAGCCCGCGGCGCCGGTGCTGCCGCCGCCCCGACTCGTCAAGACGGTCAAACCCGTGGCGCCGCCGCCGGCGGCTGTCGCCGAAGCTGCGCCGGCGGCGATCGCTGTTGCACCGCAGCCCGCGCCCGTACACGAGCCAGTCGTCGCGCCCGAGTCGCCTGTCGCCGACGTCCATCGCGCAGCGGTCGTCGCGATGCCGCCGAAGATCGAACCGGTTGCAGCGCAGAAGCCGTGGAAAGACGATCACAAACCGGCTGCCGTTGCGGAAACGCCGATCGCCGTCGCGGAACCGGCGGAACCACCCTTGGCCGCAGCGCCGGCGCCCGCCGCGAGCACACCGGCGAAGGCGCCGACGGCCGGCCGCGTCGTACCGCCGACTCTGAGACTGCGCATCGAAGAACGACGTCCCGATACACCGACACCGCCGCTACCGACCACGCCGGCGCCGCGTGTCGTCCCGCGGCCGAAGGCACCGGAGCGGCCGGCGATTCCGACGGCCGCCCGTCCGGTGGCCGGAGGGGCGGCCGGACAGACCGGAACCGCGACGCCGCGTGCGGCGGCGTCGCACGCCGCGCGTCCCGCCGCCGGAATGTCGCCAACGGCGCGTCCGCCAATTCCGCGTCCGCCGCAAATGCCGGTTGGCGGCCCGCGTCCGCTGCCGTCGCAGCCGGTGCGCACGCAGCAGCCGGGCATGGCGCCGCGACCCGGACAACCGTACCCGCAGCGGCCCGGTATGCCGCAGCGTCCGGCTTATCAGGGTCCACGGCCTGGCGGCCAGGGCCGGCCGGCCGCCGGGCAGCGCCGCGAGCAGACTTCGCGTCCCGCGCCGCCGCCCATGCCGGCGACGCCGCCACCGGTCAGCCGCACGATCACGCTCGCCGAAGGTATGACCGTGCGCGATCTCGCAGACAAACTCGAAGTCCGCGTGAAGGACGTGCTCGCGAAGCTGTTGATGAAAGGTCTCCGCGTCACCATCAACAACACGCTCGACACCGAGACGGCCACGATGGTCGCACGGGAGTTCGGCGCTGAAGTCCAGATGCGCAGCTTCGAAGAAGAGCTGCTCGTGGATACGGGCGAAGCGCGCGACGAAGACAAGAGGACGCGCGCGCCGGTCGTCACCGTAATGGGACACGTCGACCACGGCAAGACGAGCCTGCTCGATGCGATCCGCGAGACGCGCGTCGCCGAGCGCGAGGCCGGCGGCATCACGCAGCACATCGGCGCGTATCAGGTCACGATCAACGGGCGCAACATCGTGTTTCTCGACACGCCGGGCCACGAGGCATTCACGCTCATGCGCGCCCGCGGCGCGAAGGTCACGGACGTCGTCATTCTAGTGGTGGCGGCCGATGACGGCGTGATGCCGCAGACCAGAGAAGCGATCGATCATGCGCGCGCCGCGAACGTGCCGATCATCGTCGCCATCAACAAGATCGACAAGCCGAACGCGAACCCGGAGCGCGTCAAGCGCGAGCTGACCGAGCTGAACCTGATGCCCGAGGAATGGGGCGGGCAGACGGTCACCGTTGAAGTGTCCGCGAAGAAGAAGCAGAACATCGAGCTGCTCCTCGAGATGGTGCTCCTCGTCAGCGACATCCTCGAGCTCAAGGCGAACCCGAAGCGCAGTGCGACCGGGACGGTCCTCGAATCGAAGCTGGACAAGGGACGCGGTCCGGTGGCGACGGTGCTCGTTCAGGACGGCACGCTCAGCGTCGGCGACACGTTCATCGCCGGACCGATCGTCGGCCGCGTCCGCGCGCTCATCGACGATCGCGGCCGTCCGACGAAAGCGGCCGGGCCGGCGTCGCCGGTCGAAGTACTCGGCCTCACCGGTCTGCCGCAGCCCGGCGACGTCTTCCAGGTCGCCGACGCGGCGAAGGCGCGCCAGATCGCCGCGTTCCGCGAGGAGCAGGCGAAGACGCGCGCGCTCGGCGCGAAAGGGGCACGGCTCACCCTCGAATCGTTGCAGGCGCAGATCGCCGAAGGCGGCATGAAGGAGCTGCCGATCATCATCAAGGCCGACGTGCAGGGCTCGGCCGAAGTGCTCGCCGACACGCTGACGAAGCTGTCGGACGAGAAGGTGAAGATCCGGATCATCCATTCCGGCGTCGGCGCTGTGAACGAGTCGGACGTGCTGCTGGCGTCGGCATCCAACGCCATCATCATCGCGTTCAACGTGCGGCCCGACCGAAACGCCGAAGACATCGCCGCACGCGAGCGCGTCGAGATCCGGCAGCATTCGGTCATCTACAACGTCACCGACGAGATGAAGAAGGCGATGACCGGGCTGCTCGAGCCGACCTTCAAAGAGACGCGAATCGGCATCGCCGAAGTGCGAGATACCTTCAAGGTGCCGAAGTACGGCACGATCGCTGGCTGCATGGTCACCGAGGGACGCATCACGCGCGCGGGCGACACGCAGGCGCGCCTGCTGCGCGACAACGTGGTCGTCTACGAGGGGAAGATCGGCTCGCTGCGGCGCTTCAAGGACGACGTGGGCGAGGTGAAGGCCGGCTTCGAGTGCGGTATCGGCTTCGAGCGCTTCAATGACATCAAGGTGGGCGACGTGATCGAAGTATTCGTGATGGAGCGTGTCGCCATCACGGCGTAGGCCACGAAGACACGAACCACGAAGACAGTCCGATCTTGATAACGTGGTGACGTTCTGTTCTGGATATGCGCGAGGGGAGCGCCTGCGGCTGGAGCGAGCGCGAATGCGCGAGCGAGGGCGAGCGGGGGTGGGGCCCCGCGAGCAGAGGAAAAGTCACGAGCGCGCCAGCGCGGCGGGGGTGGGGCTCCGCCGCGAATAAGACAATGGTCGTCGGCCTGTTGACCGTCGAGATTCACGTGTCTGGCAGCCAGTCACTGAAGGACAAGCGGATGGTGCTGCGGCGGATCAAGGACCGCCTGAAGAAGTTCAACGTCGCAGTCTCGGAGGTCGAACACCAGGATCTCTGGCAGCGGGCCGGCCTCGCGGTCGTGACGGTGAGCACTGACGAGCCGCACGCGGATCGCGAGCTGGCGGCCGTCGCCGAAGAGATCGAGCGCGTCGAGCCCGGGCTCATCACGCGCACCGAGGTCGAGTTCCTCACTTGATAATTGACAATTTGCAATTTACAAAAGAGAGTCCAAGTTCGCCTGACCTTGTAAATTGTAAATTCTCAATTGTAACTTGCATTACTGATGTCACAAGGATCGCGTCCCGATCGCGTCGCCGATCAGATTCGCGGCGAGCTGGGGAACCTGCTCGCGCGCGAGGTGCACGACCCCGGCATCGGGTTCGTGACGATCACTCGCGTCGAGGTGACCCCCGACCTGCAGCACGCGCGTGTGTTTTATACCGCGCTCGGCCCGACCGGCGCCGAAGCGACAACGCAAAAGACCTCGGGGCGCGCGCTCGAGCGCGCCGCGCCCTTCCTGCGCCGTCAGATCGGATCGCGCCTGCGGCTGCGGCGCGTACCGGATCTGAAGTTCATCTACGACGAATCGATCGCCGGCCAGGATCGCATCGAACAGCTCCTCAACGAGCTGCACGCCGGCCAGACGCCGACCGATGATGGCAGTAAATCCTGATCTTCAGCGCATCGTCGACGCGATCCGCTCACGGCAGCGCTTCGTCCTTTCGTCGCACGCCCGTCCCGATGGCGATTCCATCGGATCGCAGCTCGCCATGGGCTACGCGCTCCGCGAGATGGGCAAAGCCTTCGACGTCGTCAACGCCGATCCGGCGCCCGGACCGCTGATGCAGTTCCCCGGCGTGCCGGAGATCCGCATCGCGCCGGCCGTCGAGGACGACTTCGACGCCGCGATCATCATGGAGTGCGGCGACCTCGCGCGCACCGGGGTCAGCGGCCTCGATCGCTTCCCGGTGATCAACATCGATCACCACCCGGGAAACACGGCGTACGGGTCGCTGAACTGGTTCGACGCGAGCGCGGCCGCGTGCGGCGAGATGGTATTCGAGCTGGTCCGCGCGCTCGGCGTTCCGCTCACCCCGGTGATCGCCACCCACGTCTACCTGGCGATTCTCACCGACACGGGATCGTTTCATTACTCGAATATTTCGCCGCGGACGTTCGACATTTGCCGTGAGTGCCTCGAGGCGGGCGTCGATCCGCTGCTCGTCGCGCGGAACGTGTACGACAGCAACAACATGGGACGGCTGAAGCTGTTTGGCACCGTGCTGAGCGCGATGCAGCTCGACGTCACGGGGCGGATCGCGATCGTGTATCTCGATCACGAGATGGCGCGCGCCGCCGGCGGCACGTATGAGGACACCGAAGGGCTCATCAATCTTCCCCTCACCGTGAAGGAGATCCAGGCCGTCGTCTTCTTCAAGCAGTCCGAGGGCGAGGAGTACCGCGTGAGCATGCGATCGAAGGGCGAGGTCGACATCGGCGCGGTCGCGAAGGAATTCAACGGCGGCGGGCACAAGAACGCCGCAGGCTGCACGGTGCGGGGCGGCATCGACGCGCTGCAGAAAATGTTCATCGAGAAGATCGAACGGGCCATCGAGTCGCAGAACGGCAGGATGGCGGGTTTCGAGCATTGACGAAGCGAGGTGTGACATGCGCGCGCAGGCAGGGCGAGTCCTTCACGTAGTCATCATCGCCAGCATCCTCGCCATCACGGGGTCGATGACCCTCGGCGCGTCGGCGCAGGCGCCCGGCGCGGGCGATCCGCTGGCTGCGCTGCTGGCGGAGGTGCATGCGCTTCGCGTGACGATGGAGCAGCAGGCGACGGTCGGTCCGCGCTTGCAGCTGACGCTCGCCAGATTGACGATCGAGGAGCAGCGCGTCTCGCATCTGTCTTCCGACCTGACCAGCGTGCGGTCGCAGCTCGCAGGCCACGAGGCGGCAGTGCAGCGAACGGCGGCGGAGATAGCCGACGCCGAGCGGCAAATCCAGATCGAGACCGACCCGGCGCGTCGCCGCGAGATGGAAGCCGGACTTCGCAACTCGCAGCTCCAGATGCGTCAGTTCGCCACGGAGCAGCAGCAGCTGCAGATCCGTGAGAACGAGGCGGCGCAGGCGTTGGCCGCCGAGCAGGCGCGCTGGACCGACTTGAACAGCCGGCTCGACGAGCTCGAGCGCCTGCTCTCCCCGGTGCGGTAAACGCGATGGACGGCTTGCTCGTCGTCGACAAGCCGTCCGGTCCCACGTCGCACGACGTCGTCGCGCGAATGCGGCGCATCCTGCGCGAGCGGCGGATCGGGCACACCGGCACGCTCGATCCGCTGGCGACGGGCGTGCTGCCGCTCGTCATCGGCCGTGCGACGCGGCTGGCTCGATTCCTGAGCGCCGGCGACAAGTCCTACGAAGCGATCGTCCGTCTCGGCTTCGCAACCGACACGGCCGACAGCGATGGCACACAGGTCGGCGCGCGGTACGAGCATCCACTGCCGGCGGTCGAAGTGATCGATCGCGCGCTTGACGCGTTTCGCGGTCAGTTTCTGCAACAGCCGCCCCTGTTCTCCGCAAAGAAAATCGGCGGCCGCCGCAGCTACGACCTCGCACGGCAGGGTCCGACACGAGTCGGACCAGGGTCGGATCGGGGTCGGACCGGTGTCGGACTCAATCAGGATGTTGACGGCGCGCCGGCACCGACACTCGTGACGGTGAATCGTCTCGTCATCACAAACCTCGACGCCGACCAAGTGTCGCTGACGCTCCACTGCTCCGGGGGCTTCTACGTTCGGTCGCTGGCCCACGATCTCGGTGAACGACTCGGAACGGGGGCTCATCTGATCGCGCTCCGGCGCACGCTCAGCGGGGAGTGTTCGCTCGACGACTCGATCTCGCTGGCGGCAGCCGAGCGGGATCCGCAGGCCGCGGCGAGAGGTGTCGTGCCACTCGCGCGGATGCTGACCAGCCTCCCGCCGGTCACGCTCGACGCCGAGGGGCTGCAGCGAGCTCTTCACGGTCGTAACCTGGAGGCGCCCGCTGCGCCAACCGCGGATCCCGATTCCTGGCCGTTCGTCCGGCTGCTCGACTCGGCCGGCGATCTGGTCGCGATTGCCGAGCGGATGGGCCCCTCCGGGCTTTTGCATCCCTCGGTCGTTCTGAGGTAACATGTTGATCTTGCTCGACTAAGAAGTTTTTGGTTATACGGCGCATCTGGTAGCGCCTGCGGCCGTCGTGATGAAAGCGAGCGCCGCAGCGAGAGCGAGCGGGTGGGACCCGCGAGCACAACAGCGTTGACTGGGGCGTCCGTGGAGGTACCCGCAGGTGGCACTCAGCAAAGATCGCAAGACCGAGTTGATTGGGAGTTATAAGACCCACGACGCCGACACCGGATCCCCCGAAGTGCAGGTGGCCATCCTGAGCGAGCGTATCAACTATCTGACGGAGCATTTCAAGACGCACGCAAAGGATCACCACTCGCGCCGCGGCCTGCTGATGCTGGTCGGCCGGCGCCGCCGCCTTCTCGATTACCTGAAGATGAAGGACGCGCAGCGCTACGCCGATTTGATTCGGCGACTCAACATCAGAAAGTGAACAAGCGACCGGTGCTTTTCACTTTTCACTTCTCGGCTCCAACTTTATGCACACGCGCGAACTGCACGTCGGTCAGAACACTCTCCGTCTAGAAACTGGAAAGCTCGCCAAGCAGGCTGACGGATCCATCATCGTCCGCTACGGGGACTCGGTCGTCCTCGTGACCGCCTGCCGGTCGGCGCAGCCGCGGGAAGGCATCGACTTCCTGCCGCTCACGGTCGACTACCGCGAGTACACCTACGCGTCAGGCCGAATCCCCGGCGGCTTCTTCAAGCGTGAAGGCAAGCCCGCCGAGAAGGAGGTGCTGACGAGCCGCGTCATCGATCGGCCGATCCGGCCGCTCTTCCCCTCGGGGTGGCGCTTCGAGTCGCAGATCATCGCCCTCGTGCTCTCGGCCGATCAGGAGAACGACACCGACGTGCTCGCAATTACCGGCGCCTCGGCGGCGCTCGCGCTGTCGGACATCCCGTTCGAGAAGACGATCGCCGGCGTGCGCGTCGGCATGGTCGACGGCGAGTTCCTCGTCAACCCGACGTTCGAACAGCGCAAGCAGAGCGTGCTGGACCTCGTCGTCGCGGGCAGCAAGGACGGCATCGTGATGGTCGAGGCGGGCGCAAAGGAAGTGGGCGAGGACCAGGTGGTCCGGGCGCTCGAGACGGCGCACGCGGCGATCAAACAGATCGTCGCCACGATCGACGATCTCGCGCGCGAAGCCGGCAAGAAGAAGCTTCAGGTCCAGAAGAAGGAGATCGGGCACGACTTCTACCGCGAGGTGGAGGAGAAAGTGCTCGTGCCGCTCACCGAGGCGATGCGCATCCGCGGCAAGCTCGAGAACTACGATCGCGTCGACCAGTTGCTCGAGGATCTCGTCGCGTCGCTGCCCGAAGGCGAAGTGGAGCGCAAGGTCGAAGCGAAGCAGATCTTCAAGGATCTGAAGGAAAAGGTGCTGCGCGACGAAGTGCTGGAGCGCGGCCTGCGCCTCGACGGCCGCAAGTTCGACGAGATCCGGTCGATCTGGACCGAAACCAGCGTCCTGCCGCGGACGCACGGCTCCGCCGTGTTCACGCGCGGCGAGACGCAGGCGCTCGTCACCTGCACGCTCGGCACGGCTGAAGACGCGCAGAAAATCGAGAGCTTCGAGGGAGAGCAGTGGAAGAGCTTCATGCTCCACTACAACTTCCCGCCATTCTCGGTCGGCGAGGTCGCGTTCCTGCGCGGACCGGGACGCCGCGAGGTCGGCCACGGCGCGCTGGCGGAGCGCGCGCTCGCATCGATGATTCCCGGCGAGGAAAAGTTCCCGTACACCATCCGCGTGGTGTCGGACATCCTCGAGTCGAACGGATCTTCGTCGATGGCGTCGGTCTGCGGCGGATCGCTCGCGATGATGGACGCCGGCGTCCCGCTGCAGAACGCGGTCGCCGGCATCGCCATGGGCCTCGTGATGGACGAGAAAAGCGGCAAGTACGCCGTGCTGTCGGACATCGCCGGCGCCGAAGATCACTACGGCGACATGGACTTCAAGGTCGCCGGCACGGCTGACGGCATCACCGCGCTCCAGATGGACATCAAGGTCACCGGCATCACGACCGAGGTGATGCGCAAGGCGCTCGAGCAGGCGCGCCAGGGACGGCTGCACATCCTCGGCAAGATGCGCGAAACGCTCGCGACGCCGCGCCAGAGCATCTCGTCGTTCGCACCGCGCATCGTCACTATCCGGATCCCCGTGGACAAGATCCGCGACGTCATCGGTCCGGGCGGCAAGATGATCCGCAGCATCATCGAGCGGACCGGCGTGAAGATCGACGTCGAGGATGACGGGCGCGTCAACGTCGCGTCGGCGGACGAGACGTCGGCTCAGAAAGCGATCTCGATCATCCAGGAGCTGACGGCGACACCCGAGCTGAACAAGACCTACCTCGGCAAGGTTCAGCGCATCACCGATTTCGGCGCGTTCGTCGAGATCATGCCCGGCACCGACGGCCTGCTGCACGTGTCGGAAATCGCGAACCACCGCGTGAAGGACGTGCGCGACGAGCTCAAGGAAGGCGAACAACTACTGGTCAAAGTGATCAATATCGATCCGACGGGAAAGATTCGTCTGAGCCGCAAGGCGCTGCTTCAGGAAGAAGCCGCGAAGGAAACCGCCACCAAATCCTAGGGCGGACCAACGTGTCGGCCCCGTGCCGACGCGTCGTCACTGCGTCGACGACACGTCGGTCGGTCCCTACATGAGCGTTACCGCCCGGTTTTCATCCCATCCCAGCGCGCTGCGGCTTCGATGTGGATTCCCGCCTGATCGAGTAACCGCGCCACCGTGTAATTCACAATATCGTCCAACGAATCCGGTCGGTTGTAGAAGGCCGGCACAGGCGGGACGATCGCCACACCCAGCCGTGACAGCTTCAACATGTTTTCGAGATGAATGGCGCTGAGCGGCGTCTCCTGGACCGCCAGGACGAGTCGGCGCCCTTCTTTCAGCACCACGTCGGCCGCGCGGTGGATCAGGTTGTCGCCGAAGCCGTTCGCGATGGCCGCCAGCGTGCGCATGCTGCACGGCGCGATGATCATTCCGAGCGTGACGAACGATCCGCTCGAAATCGGGGCGCCGAGATCGCCCACGGCATGGACCTCGGTCGCGAGCGCGTTGACTTGTTCGACCGTGTACGGCGTCTCGTGCGTGAGCGTCCGCGCGCCCCATTTGCTCATGACGAAGTGCGTGGCCACGCCGGCGTCTCTCAATGCCTCGAGGACGCGGACGCCATAGATGGTGCCTGTCGCGCCCGTCATCGCAACGACGAGGCGGCGGGTAGACGAGTCGGTCATCATTCGGCGGTCTCTATGCTATTCGAACGGACGGGAGCGGAACAGCGGTTGCATGGCTCGACTGTATGGAAATGGAGCTTCGTATCCTGCAGTGCGGCAACTGCGAGCACCTGAAGCTCGGTGTTCACGCGAGTGCGTTTGGTCTCGCCGCAATCATGGGTTTGTACAACGCCGCCGCCTGGCTGAGCCGGCGGGAAATGCATCTTGCGATCAATACAGTGCTGTACGTCGCTTTGACGGCTTGGGAGCGGGAACACGTGCTCCATCATCTGGAAGAACTGCGCCGTCCCCGGCCGACGCTCGTGCCTCCGGTCGAGCCGGCGCAACCAATCGCGGCGTAGAGAGGCGTGAGTGCGGAGGGCGATCAGGCGAGCGGAGTCGGCCTGAAGGCTTGCGCGGCCGCAATGCGGTCGCGCATCGGGGGATGACTGTAGAACAGCCACTGCACGATTTTCGACGGATGCTCCTCGGCCAGATTCTGGGCACCGAGGCGCCGCATCGCTGCGATGAACGCGCCCGGGTTCTGCGTCAGGTCGAGCGCGAACCGATCGGCCCGGCGTTCGAAGGCGCGCGACATCGCGTGCGCGACGGGCACCATCACGAACGAAACCGCCCCTGCCGCAAGCACCAGCAGCGGCAGGCCGGCGACGTCGTTGACGCCGTTCAGGCCGATCGGATGCGCGAAGGCGGCGAGGACGCGCGACGCGAGATAGAAGCCAGCGAGGACCAGTCCGCTTTCGAACAGAATCCCTTTCCAAATGTCGCCGTGGACGTGGTGCGCGAGTTCGTGCGCCAGGACGACTTCGATCTCATCCTCCGAGTATTCGGCGAGCATCGTGTCCGACACGAGGATGCGCCGGGTACCGCCTAGGCCGGCCAGAGCGGCGTTCGCTTTCTTGGTTTTGTCGGCGAGTCCCCATTCGTACGCACCGAGCGCCCGTGCACCAGCCCGGTCCGCCAGCGCGAGCAGCCGGCGGCGCAGCGCTTCCCGATCGAGCGGCTTCAGCGAATAGAACAGAGGCATGAGAAGCACCGGCGCCAGATTCGTCAAACCGACGATCACGAGCGCGAACAGCACCCCGGCAATCGCCCACCATCGCTCGGGCGAAAAACGGATGCACGAGTAGATCAACCAGGCGGCGCCGCCGCCGAGCGCGAGTCCGATCCCGAACGACTTCGCCTGGTCGAGCAGCCAGCGCGCGAACGTCTCGTTCGACAACCCGTACCGCCGTTCGAGGAGAAAGCCGCCGTAGAACGCCAGCGGCAGACCGACCGCTTCGTTGACGATCGAGAACAGCGCGACGTAGGCGAGCACATTCGAGCGCGCGGCATCGCGAAGCGCCAGGCTCCAGCCGGTTGCGAGCAGCGCCACGAGGAGGCCGACGGTCGCGATCAGCGACACGACGGTCACACGCCGCTTCAGCCGGTTGTAGCGTGTCGCTTTGTCCTCGTTCATCGACTCTCTGTCGTTTTCTCTGCAAGGCCTCGGGAGCGGATGCGGATACCGCCGTTGGTGGTCCTGAGGTCGACGGGTGTGCCGCCGCCGTTCATTTTCCCCTCGAAGCGCCTCCGCGATTGCTCGGTGACCTGCATCTTGACGTCCGGCGACACGCTGATGCCGCCGTTCGTGCACGTGGCCAGCACGTCGGCTTTGGCGTCGGCCGGCAGATCGATCGTGACGCCGCCGTTCGTCGTGGTCAGCGAGATTCTGTCGGTGCCGACCGACGCGAACTCGACGTCCACGCCGCCGTTCGTGGTCGTCGCGTCGACGCCGCCGCTCAGTGCGTTTCCGCGGACGCCGCCGTTGGTCGTGTGCGCGGTCACGCGGCCGCTCAACGACTTCAGCGTAATCTGCCCGTTCGTGTTCGACACATTGACGACGACGCTCTTCGGCGCGCGGACGTGATAGCGGACTTCGAAACCGGCGCCGATCATGATTCCGCTCAGTCTGCCGGTCTCGATCGAGACGCGATCGGGCTTGACGTCCTCATTGATGGCGATGCGCGGCAGCAGCTCGCGCGCGGCCTCGTCGCTGACCGCTCTGGCGATCCGTTCGGCGCGGACCTCGACGGACGGGTCGTCGCCGCCCTCGACGTCAATCCGCCCGTTGGTGTTGCGGATCCTGAATTCGCCGCCGGGACTCAACTTGTAGCTGCGCGTCCATTCGTCGCTGGCGCGGCCGGCCAGGCTTCCAATCGAGACGTCGCACGCTAGGAGCGCAAGAACCGCCGCCAGGCAGGCAACCCGTCGAATCATATGTGTCCTCCGGGGTAAAGACGATCGTGCACCGACCTCCGTTCGATCGCAAGGAGGCCGGCTGCCGGGCGGGCGTCAGTTCAACTGGACCGAAATCAGCTTCGACACGCCCGGTTCCTCCATCGTCACGCCGTAGAGGCGATCGGCGATTTCCATCGTCTTGCGGTTGTGCGTGATGACGATGAACTGCGTGTGCTGCTGCATGCCGCGGAGCATCTCGACGAAGCGGCCGATGTTGGCATCGTCGAGCGGCGCATCGATCTCGTCGAGGAGGCAGAAGGGGCTCGGCTTGTACTTGAACATGCCGAACATCAGCGCGATGGCGGTCAGCGCCTTCTCGCCGCCCGAGAGCAACTGGACGCTCTGCAGCCGCTTGCCCGGTGGCTGCGCGATGATCTCGATGCCGCTCTCGAGCGGATCGGTTTCGTCGAGCAGCGTCAGCCCGGCGCGGCCGCCACCGAACAGCGTGCTGAACGTCTCCTGAAAATTGCGGTTGATGGCGAGGAACGCTTCCGTGAAACGCTGACGCGTCGTTTCGTCGATCCGCCTGATCGCTTCGCTCGTCTGCGCGATCGATTCGACGAGATCGTTGCGCTGCGTCGACAGGAACCTGTGGCGCTCGTCGAGCTCGTCGAACTGCTCGATCGCCATCATGTTCACCGGACCGAGCCGCTCGATCCTGCCCCGCAGCGCTGCGATCGCCTCCTCGGCGCTCATCGTGCGCTGCTGCGCGATCGCGACCGCATCTTCAGAGACGTCCGGCTTCAGCCGGACATCACCCGCCGCGTCCTCGTCCTCGTCGACCGGCTCCTCGGCGCGCAGAGCCGCGGCGTCCGGAACGGCCTGCCCCGCCGCTTCGAGCTGCTCGACCTCGCGGAGCACCTCGTCGAGCGTGGCATTGACGGCATCCTCGCAGGTGTACGCGAGGTGAGACAGATCGCCTTCGGCCGTCGCCCGCGCGATGTCGAGCTCCGAGACGACGGCGCGGATCGCGTCGAGCGCGCCGCGCGCTTCCCTGATCGTGGCCTCGCGCTCGTCGCTCGTCGCGCGAAGCGCGGCGACGCGCTCGTCGGCGCTCATGACGGCCCTGCGAAGGTCGTCGAGATCGCGGACGTCGGCGTCGAGCTGCCGCTCGCCGGCCACAATCGATTCCCGCAGCTGGCGCACGCGGCTCCGCGATTCCTCGAGCTCGATCGCGAGCGACGCGGCGCGCGCTTCGATCTCCGCCGCTGCTTCCTCGAGCCGCTGCACTTCGGCCGCCAGCGCGCTGGCCCGCTCGACGAGCGCCGCATGCGCCGCTCCCGCTTCGGCCGCGCGACGGCTGGAATCATCGATCGACTCGCGCGCTTCGAACAGCCGCCGCTGCGCGACGGTCAGCCGCTCGTCGGCGAGGCGCTGATCGTTTTCCAGCCGCGCGATCGAGGCTCGCGCTTCTTCCCGACGCCGATCGAGCGCATCGCGCTCCTCTTCCGCCTGCCTTCGCTCGCGAACCAGCTGCGCGGCGCGCTGCGCAAGGCGCGTCTCTTCGTCTCTGGCGTGCTGGAGCTGCGATTCGTAGCCGACGATCGCCTTTTCGTGCTTGTGGTGCTCGGCGTCGAGCGCCGCGACGGCGTTCGACGCTTGCGCGATCGCGGCTTCGAGCTCTGTCGTCTCCTGCGCGAGGCGCGTCAGCGCGCCCCGCTCCACGGCGATGCGGTCGCGCAGCTCCTTGATCTCGCGTTTGGTCTCGAGGATGCCACGCGCTTCGGCGCGCGTGCCGCCCGACACGAGCGCGGGACCGTGAAAGACTTCGCCAGCGAGCGTCGCGACCAACATCCGCGTCGTGCAGCTCGCGTCAGCCGCCTGCTGATACGACGGCGCGATCCACGCGTCGCCAATCGCCGAGCGAATGGCGTCGGCGTACGGTCCGTTGGCGCGCACCACCGAAGACAAGGCGACCATTCCGTCGGCGTCGCCGTGGTGGTCGTCACGGTCGTCGCCATCGCGGTAATCGCCCTCGCGGTAGCGGACGGTCTTGAGACCGTCCCCTACAACCCTCGTTACAGCCGTCGTGATCAGGAAGCCGCATCGTCCTGCGCCGGCTTCTTGAACCACCCGGAATCCCGCGGCGGCGTGCTCCGGACGCTCGACGACGACGTGTTGCAGGAGATCGCCGAGACACGCCTCGACCGCCCGCTCGTATCCCGCTTCCACCTCGAGGTAATCGGCGACGGCGCCGTGCTGGTTGACGGTGCCGTTCGCCTGCGCCAGGACGGCCCGCGGAGCATCGCCGAATCCGGCGCGCGCCGCATCGAGCTCCTCGAGCGATTTCAACCGCGCCTCGAGGCCGGCGAGCTCGTGCTCGCGCGCGCGAACCGATCGCGCGCGCCAGTCGTGTTCGATACGGGCGCTCGCGAGCTCCGATTCGCGCGCGGCGCGTCGAACGCGCGTCGCCTCGATGGCGTCGTGCGCGCGTCGGAGACCGTCGGAGGCCGCCGTCCGTTCCAGCGCCACGCGTTCCGATTCGACGCGCAGGTCGCCGCTCTCGATGTCCAGCTTCGCCAGCGTCTCGGCGACCTTCTCGCGCGCCATGGCCGCATGATCGACCGCGTGCCGCAGTGCCGTCGCTGAGTTGATTGCCGAGAAGACTTCGCTGCGCGCCGCTTCGACGTCCGCTTCGAGCCCCTCGATCTCGCGGTGCGCCGCCTCGTACGCCTCCGATTCCGACGCATACGCCGCCGCGGCGCGATCGCGTTCCTTGTCGGCCTCAGCCGCCGCTTCGCGGCGCGACATGACCGATGCCCTGGCCGGTTCGCGCCGCAGTTCGATCGTCTCGAGCTCGCCCGCCACTGCGGCGGACCGAGCATCGAGCGTCTGCATCTGTTCGCGATCGAACGCGATCTGCTGCTGCCGGCGGTTGATCGACAGCTCCCGCGCGTGCGCCGCTTCGCGCGCGGAGGTGGCGCGCGATTCCGCTTCGACGAGCTCGATCCGCACACGGCCGAGATCGCTCTCGATTTCCGAGACGCGCGCCGCCGCGACCGACTCGCGCTCGCGCGCCTCGGCGAGCCGCGCCCGCGCCGACGCGATGGTTTCCGCGAGCTGACGATACTTGCGCGCGAAGAGCACCTTCTCCCAGCGCTTCAGCTCGTCGCGGAGCCTCTGATACCGCCGCGCCTTCGCCGCCTGCCGCTTCAGCGTGCCGCGCTGCTTCTCGACCTCGAAGACGATGTCGTCGATCCGCGTGAGGTTCTGCTGTGCCGCTTGCAGCTTCAGCTCAGCGGCGCGCCGCCGCGCTTTGTACTTTGTGACGCCCGCCGCTTCTTCGATCAGCTGCCGCCGATCGGTCGGACGTGAGCTGAGGATCATCCCGATCTTGCCTTGCTCGATGATCGCGTAGGCCTTCGCGCCCAGCCCGGTATCCATGAGGAGGTCGTGGATGTCCTTCAGGCGGCACAACTGGCCGTCGATCAGGTATTCGCTCTCGCCCGAACGATAGAGCCGCCGCGTGACTTCGATTTCGCGCGCGACCGATTGAATGATTTCCTCGGCCAGATCGGTGGGACGTCCGGCTTCGGCCGAATTGTGTGAGTGATGTCCGTTCCCGTTCCCGCGCTGGCCGTTGCCGTTCGCAGGAGTCCGCCTCGAGTCGGACGCGACGGTTTCCGCCACAACGGTCTTGAGAAATCCGCTGAACTTCAGCTTCACTTCGGCCGCCGCCGTCGGCTTGCGCGCGTCGCTGCCGCTGAAGATGAGATCTTCCATCTTGTCGCCACGCAGGCTCTTGGCGCTCTGTTCGCCCATGACCCACGTGATCGCGTCGGCGACGTTGCTCTTGCCGCAACCGTTGGGGCCGACGATGGCGGTCACCCCGTCATCGAAGGCGAGCTCCGACCGGTCCGAGAACGATTTGAAGCCGTTGATTTCGAGACGTTGCAGACGCATGGCACACACCCTGCTCCGCTGAACACACCACGCTCGGCTGAAAGCCTCGCGCGACGAACGGCGCTCCGAGTCCGCACAGTTCCGGCAGCGCGAGCCGTTCAGGCGAGCGACAACGACAACCTAGATTGGCTGGGAGACAACCAGACAAACGACCGATGTGACCGCCCTTTCGTCTTCCCGACGGGAAAACGGCCCCGGGGCCGAAAATCGGTCGTCAGTGTAACACGACTAAATATTGCGGCAACCGCCAATCGCAGCCCAATTGGTAGCGGTCGGCTGCCCTACCCGCGGCCTAGTGCGCCTTCGTCCGGCCTGCCTTGCTCAACTCCGTGAGCTTCTGGGCCTCGCCGAACATTGCTAGGGCCGCCTGCGCCTGCGGATCGGCGCCGACCAGGTGGCGCCGTGCTTCGGCGATGCCGAACACCGCCTCGTCGATGCGGAACCGAATCATCGCGCGGATGAAGTCGATATCCTTCTTGAACGCCTCATCGTCAAGCCGCACGCGATCGCCTTTCAACTGCTCGCGGAAGTCGGCGAGCATCGCGTCATCGACGACGAAGTTCGGCTTCACATCCTTGCGGCCGGTGGAAGTGCCGCTCACACGCGTGTCGCCCTGCGCCGAGAACCGCTGCGCGAACCGCTCGAACGCCTGGCGCGCGTACAACTGGCGGCCTAGGCGATCGGGATTGAACCCTTCGAACTGGCCGACGACGCGCTTGTCGGGCTCGATGCCGCCGCCGCTGTACACCGGACGTCCCGCATCAGTGTGCTTCAACTCGCTCGCCGCGTGCTGACGCACTTCGGACTGATCCTTCAGCCCATAGCTCAGATACTCGTCGAAGCTGGCATCCCACGGACGCTGGATGAGCCGGCCGCTCGGCGTGTAGTAATGAGCGGTGGTCAGCGCGAGACCCGCGCCCGCGCTGATGCGGTACACGGACTGAACGAGCGCCTTGCCGAACGTCGTCTCGCCGACGACGTACGCGCGATCGTGATCCTGGAGCGCGCCGGTGACGATTTCCGATGCGCTCGCGCTGTTGCGGTTGGCGAGCAGCACGATCGGAATGTCGGTGAACTCGCCGTCGTCCTTCGCCCGGTAATCCTGATCCGAGTTCGCGATGCGGCCGCGCGTGTACACGATCATTCGTCCGCGCGGCAGGAACTCGTTGGCCACTTGAATCGCCTGATCGAGCGGACCGCCCGGATTGTTCCTGATGTCGAAGAGGAGGCGGCGCATCCCCTTCGACGTGAGATCGTGCAGCGCGTGCTTCACGTCGCGGTCGGTGTTCTCGCCGAAGTCCTGCATCCGGATGTAGCCGGTCGTCGAATCGATCATGAAATACGCAGGGACGGTGGGAATGTAGACTTCGTCGCGCGTCAACTGGAATGGAATGAGCGCTTCGTAGCCGCGGCGCCTGATCTCGACGTCGACCGTCGTCCCGCGCGGGCCGCGCAGTTCGCGCATCGCCTGCTCGGTGGTCCATCCCTTCGCATCCTTGGTATTGACCTTGGCGATGACGTCGCCGCTCCGGATTCCCTTCTTGTACGCCGGCGATCCTTCGAACACCGTCACCGCCGTGATGTCGCCGTCGACGGCGACAATCGAGACGCCGATTCCGTAGTAGCGGCCTTCCTGCCGCTCGCGCATCTGCGCGTATTCCTTCGGCGTGAAATAACTCGAGTGCGGGTCGAGCGTGCCGAGCATGCCGCGAATCGCGCCCGTCACCAGCGCGTCGGACTCGACCTTGTCGACGTAGCTGTTTTCGATGGCGCTCAGCGCGGCCGTGAACGCGCGATAATGGTCCGGAATCTTGTCGTCGGTGGCGAGCGCGCTCCGGCCGAACAGGCCGCCGACGAGAGCAGAGACAATGATGGCAAACACGACGGCGGGCAAAGGTCGATAGCGGCGCATATACTTGGCATCGTAACAGATAACTTATAGCCCGGCAACGACTTCGGGGTCGCTTATGGGTTATAATGGCAGTTCATTTCTCGCAGAAAGCGGGGGGATATGTTTGGTTCCATCGGCATGCCGGAGCTGATCATCATTTTCGTGATCGCTCTGATCATTTTTGGACCGCGGAAGTTGCCCGAGCTCGGCCGCTCGCTCGGGAAGAGCCTCGCCGAATTCAAGAAAGCATCGAACGAGCTGCGGAACACGCTGGAGGAAGAGATTCGCATCGAGGAACAGAAGGAAACGGCGACCAAGCAGACGCCCCCGCCGTCGGCCGCGACGCCCACGCCGCACACGGAAGAGTCCGCGCGTACGGCCGACCACAGCGCCTGATCGGTCAGCCCGATGGCTCTCGTCCCCTTTCCCGGCACCCAATCAGGCGCTTACAAAGAGCTTCCGCCCGACGAAGACGACGACCTGCTCGGCGTAGGCAAGATGTCGTTTCTGGAGCATCTCGACGAGCTCCGGAAACGGATCGTGCGATCGTGCCTCGCGGTTGCGGTCGGGATCCTCGTCACGTTCGCCTACATCAATCCGATTTTCAATTTCATCCTTGCGCCGACGCGCAAGGCGCTGCCGCCAGGCGTCAAGCTCATTTACACGCAGCCCGGCGAAGCGTTTTCGCTCTACATCACCGTCGCGCTGATCGCCGGCGCCGTCGTCGCTGCGCCGTACATCATGTATCAGGTCTGGATGTTCATCGCGCCGGGCCTCTACTCGAACGAGAAACGGATGGCGATTCCGTTCGTGTTGTTCACGACGATCGGGTTCGTCGCGGGCGCCTTGTTCAATCACTACATCTCGTTCCCGTTCATGATGGCCTTCTTCGCGAGCTTCAACACGCCGGATCTGGCGTTCATGCCGAAGCTCGAAGACGTGTTCGGGCTGTACACGAAGATGCTGATCGGCATGGGGCTGGTCTTCCAGATGCCGACGATCGTGTACTTCCTGGCGCGCATCAAGCTGATCACCGCGCGGTTCCTCGCCAAGAACTTCAAGTACGCATTCCTCATCATCTTCGTCGTCGCCGCGGTCATCACGCCGACGGGCGACATGATGACGCAGGCGATCTTCGCGGCGCCGATGGTCGGGCTCTATCTGCTCAGCATCGCCATTGCGTGGATCGTCGGGCCGAAGCGCATCGGCGACGCCGACTGACACTCAGTACGATTTCGCGAACCACGCCTCGGCGATCGCGCCCTGATCGCAGCGGATGCAGGTGCCTCCGGGCGCGCCGCTCCGGGGCATGTTGCGAATGGTCGCCTGCGTCTCGTTCTTGATCTGCGCTTCGCAATCGGTCGACCCGCACCAGGGGGCGATGACGAAGCCGGGACGTCCTTCCATCACCTGCTTGAACTCTTCGTAGGTCGAGACCCGCTGAGTGTGCTCGTCGCGGAACGTGCGGGCACGATCGAACAGGGTCCGCTGCACGTCGTCGAGCAGCTGCTGGATACGAGTCGCCAGTCCGTCCATGGCGAGGCTCTGTTTCTCGCGGGTGTCGCGGCGGGCGACGAGCACAGCCGACTTCTCGATGTCCTTCGGACCGATTTCGACGCGCAGCGGCACGCCTCGAAGCTCCCATTCCGAGAATTTCCATCCGGGACGTTCGTCGCGCTCATCGAGCGTCACGCGGATGCCGGCCGACCGCAGCTGCTGCTGAATCTCCTGCGCTTTGGGCAACACCGTTTCGCGCCAGTTGTCGCGGCCGATGGGCACGATGACGACCTGGTATGGCGCCACGCGAGGCGGCAGGATCAGACCGCTGTCGTCGCCGTGCGTCATGACGACGCCGCCGACGAGTCGCGTCGACACACCCCAGGAGGTGCCCCATACGTGCTGCACTGATTTGTCGCGCGCCTGGAACGTGATGTCGAACGCCTTGGCGAAATTCTGTCCGAGGTTGTGCGACGTCCCCGCCTGGAGCGCGCGGCCGTCGCCCATCAACGCTTCGATTGAGTAGGTTCTCAGCGCCCCCGCGAACTTCTCGCTCTCGCTCTTCATCCCCTTCACGACAGGCATCGCCATGACCGTTTCCGCGACCTTCGCGTACAGGTCGAGGATCATCAGCGTTTCCCTTTCGGCCTCTTCGTGTGTTTCGTGAGCCGTGTGCCCTTCCTGCCACAGGAACTCGGTCGTCCTCAGGAACGGACGCGTCACCTTCTCCCATCGCACGACGTTCGCCCACTGATTGATCAGGATCGGCAGATCGCGCCACGACTGGATCCATTTCGCGTACATCGTGCCGATGATCGCTTCCGACGTCGGCCGCACGACGAGCTTCTCTTCGAGCTCCTCGCCGCCGGCGTGCGTCACGTACGCGACCTGCGGCGCGAATCCTTCGACATGCTCCGCCTCCTTGTGCAGCAGGCTCTCGGGGATGAACAACGGAAAGTAGGCGTTGACGTGCCCTGTCTTCTTGAACTCGGCGTCGAATGCCTGCTGAATCAATTCCCAGACCGCGTATCCGTACGGCCTGATGACCATGCATCCCTTCACCGGCGAGTAGTCGGCGAGCTCGGCGCGGCGCACGATGTCCAGGTACCAGCGCGAGAAGTCCTCCGAACGGGGAGTGATCTCGGTAACGAACGCGTCGGCTTTCTCTTGTTTAGGCATGTTGATCGACGAGATGGACCTTCCAGTGTATATCGTCGCGCTTCGGGAAGTCTGCCCGGAAATGACCGCCGCGGCTTTCCTCGCGGCGAAGCGCCGCAGAGGCGATCAGCTTCGCGACCACAACGAGGTTGCGCGTCGCCGCGTCATGCGGTTTGGCCGCCGCGGCCGCGTCGAGCGCGGACACCGCGTCGGCGAGCCCATCGCGCGATCGGAACAATCCGACGCGGCGCCACATGAGATCGCGGATCTCTTCGGGTGACGGCTCGCGACCGAAACGCATTTCATCGCTCGCGGGGCCCCATCCCCGCCGGTCTGGCGGCAGGCGCTCGTCGGCGCCTGCGACTGTCGCGGCAGCGGTCCGATGTGTCCCCTCCAACCCGTGAACGATCACGCGGTCCGCCTTGAGCGGCGCTGGCTGCGGATTCTGCTGCATGGCGCTCGCGGCGCGAGCGCCGAAGACGAGCCCTTCGAGCAGCGAATTGCTCGCGAGGCGATTTGCGCCGTGGACGCCGGTGCACGCGACTTCGCCGGCGGCGTAGAGTCCCGGCAGCGACGTGCGTCCCCATTCGTCCGTCTCGACGCCGCCCATGACGTAGTGCGCGGCCGGACCGACCGGAATCGGATCACGCGCGAGATCGAGTCCGATTTCACGGCACATCGCCGCAATCGTCGGAAAGCGACCGGTCACGTACGCCGCGTCGAGATGAGCGAGCGTCAGGAAGATTGCGCCACCGGTCCGCTCGGCTTCCCGGACGATCGACCGAGCGACGACATCTCGCGGCGCGAGATCGCCGTCCTGGTGATAACGCGACATGAACGGGTCGCCGCGATCGTTCACGAGGCGGGCGCCTTCGCCGCGCAGCGCTTCGGAGATGAGAAAGCGAGGCGCGCCGGCGCGGTTCAGCGCGGTCGGATGAAACTGGACGAATTCCAGGTCCGCCACGCGCGCGCCTGCGAGGTACGCGAGCGCAATGCCGTCGCCGGTCGCAACCGGGGGGTTGGTCGTCTCGCGAAAAATCCGGCCGGCGCCGCCCGTTGCCAGCAGCGTCGCGGCGGCGCGCACCTCACGCCGAATGCCGCTGCCGTCGATGTACGCGACACCCGCTGCCGCGCGGCCGTCCTTCAGCACGTCCGTCACGAGCGCGTGATCGATTGTTTCGACCGATCCGAGCGCGTGCACGCGATCCCACAACACGCGTCCGATTTCGCGCCCCGTCGCGTCGCCTGCGTGCAGAACGCGGCGGACGCTGTGCGCCGCCTCACGGCCGAGTGCGACCGCGCCGCGGCCGTCGCGATCGAATCGCGTCCCCCACTCGATGAGCTCGCGGACGTACGCCGGTCCGTTCTCGACCAGCACCCGAACGGCTTCTGCGTCGCACAACCCGTCGCCGGCGCGCATGGTATCCGCCGCATGCAGCTGCGGGCTGTCGTCGTCTCCGATGGCGGCGGCGATGCCGCCCTGTGCGTGACCGGTGTTGCTCTCCGTCGGATCGGATTTCGTGAGTACGACGACGCGGCCGGCTGATGCGAGACCGATCGCCGCGCGCAAACCGGCGATGCCGCCGCCCACGATCACAAAGTCCATTTTTTATTGCATGGGGCCATGCGTCTGATGCCGTCGCGGCATTTCCTTGGGCTCGCGGGGCCCCACCCCCGCTCGCTTGGCCGCCGGCGCTGCGCTCGGGCGTATCTAGAACAGAACGTCGCCACACCGCGCCTACGTCGCTGACTCGCTCACGCGATGAACCGCTCGCGCGTGTTCCGGACAGAACGTCGCCACATGCATACTGACGGTTGCTCAGCTATGCTAGCAGAGCGCTTCGATGGACCCGGTTCGCATCGATGTATCGACGCCTTCACGCACGTACCGTGTGACGATCGACGACGGCGCGCTCGATCGCCTCGGCCGCCTGATCAACGACATTCGCCTCCCCGAGCGGCGCTTCGTCGTGTCGAGCCCGCTCGTGTGGCGCTTTCACGGCGTGCAGTTCGGCCGCACCGGCGTCACCTCCGAGCAGCCGATCCTAGTACCCGACGGGGAGCGGTACAAGCATCTCGCGACGGTGTCGCGCATCTACGACGCGTTGACGCGCGTCAACGCCGATCGGGCGACGACCCTCGTCACCTTCGGCGGCGGCGTCATCGGCGACATGGCCGGATTCGCCGCCGCGACCTATCTGCGCGGCGTCAGCCTCGTCCACGTTCCGACCACGCTGCTCGCGCAGGTCGACAGCGCGATTGGCGGCAAGGTCGGCGTGAATCACGCGCTCGGCAAGAACCTGATTGGGTCGTTCTATCAGCCGCATGCCGTCGTCGTCGACCCGCTGCTGCTCGCGACGCTGCCGCGGCGTGAGTTCCGCGCCGGCCTCTACGAAGTGATCAAGTACGGGATGACGTCGAGCGCGTCGCTGTTCGACCGCGTCGCGAAGCAGCGCAAGGAAATCTTCGCGCGTACGGCCGCAGCGCTGACGCCGATCATCGCCGAATCGTGCCGGATCAAGGCCGACGTCGTGGCGACGGACGAGCGCGAGGCAGGGCCTCGGCGGATCCTCAACTTCGGACACACGGCGGGGCACGCGCTCGAGTCGGTCACGAAATACCGGCGCTACCGCCACGGCGAAGCGGTCGCGTACGGAATGCTCGTGGCAGCCGAGCTCGCGCGCGGGCGTGGAGCGCTCGCGGAAACCGATCGTCAGGCGCTGGCGGACGTCATCGCCAGCCTCGGTCCGCTGCCGCCAATCGCCGACCTTTCGACATCCCACATCCTCGAGGCGATGAAGCACGACAAGAAGATGGTCGCCGGCCGGCTGCACTTCGTCCTGCCGACAACCGTCGGCGCGACGACGATCGTGGACGACGTCACGGAAAAAGAAATGAGAGCGGCGCTGAAGCAGGTTGGGTTCAAGACGTAGGCAGCCCTTCCGCTAAAGCTGCGGCGGAGCACCTTAGCCTTGGCGAAGGCGGTCAGGCCTGCCCATCCAGCCCGTAATCTTTCAGCTTCGCGAGAAACGTCTTGTAGCTGACCTGCAGCAGCTCCGCCGCGCGCCCGCGGTTGCCCGATGCTTCCTTCAGCGCGAGCTCGATCTTGCGACGCTCGACTTCGGCCAGCGTCCGCCGCGTCACCTCCGCCAGGCTGCCCGACAGATCGATCTTCGACCACGGACTCCGATCTTCGTCGTCGGCCGCCGGCGGCGCGGCGTCGCGGAACGAGAGGTTCAAGTGCCGTGGATGAATCGTCTCGCCCTCGGTCAGAATCGCCGCGCGTTCGATGCAATTCTGCAGCTCGCGCACGTTGCCCGGCCAGCCGTAGGCGCAGAGCTCCTGTTCCGCGGCGGGCGAGAGGATGAGCGCCTTCTTGTTCAAGTCGTGGCAGAAGCGATCGATGAAGTAGCGCGCCAGCGTCGTGATGTCGTCGAGCCGCTCGCGCAGCGGCGGAATGGTGATCGGAAAGACCGACAGCCGGAAGTAGAGATCTTCGCGGTACTGCCGCGCCGCGACCGCGGCTTTGAGGTTGCGATTCGTTGCGGCGACGACGCGCACATCCACCTGCAGCGGCACGGTGCCGCCGACGCGCTCGAATCGCTTCTCCTCGAGCGCGCGAAGAATCTTCGCCTGGAGCGGTAGCGGCAGATCGCCGATTTCGTCGAGGAACAGCGTGCCGCGATGCGCAAGCTCGAACTTTCCCGGCTTGCGGGCGGCGGCGCCTGTGAATGCGCCTTTTTCGTGACCGAAGAGCTCGGTCTCGAGCAGCGTCTCGGGAATCGCCGCGCAGTTGATGGCGACGAACGGCCCGTCGGCCCTCGGGCTGAGCGCGTGAAGCGTTCGCGCGAACAGCTCCTTGCCGGTACCGCTCTCGCCTTCGAGCAGCACTGTCGTATCGGTCGCGGCCGCGCGATGCAGCGCCACCGAGACTTGTTTCAGCTTGGCATCGTCGCCGACGATCTGCGGCGCGCCGCGGCGCCGCGCCAGCTCCTCTTTGAGAATCAGGTTTTCCGTCGTCAGGCGACGCTGCGAGAGCGCGCGCTCGACCATCAGCAGCAGATGGTCGGGATCGACCGGCTTGGCGAGGAAATCGAGCGCCCCTTCCTTCATCGCGGCGACGGCGTCCTGGATGCTGCCGAACGCCGTCATCACGATGACCGGCATCTCGGGATCGAGCTCCTTGGCCGCACGGAGCACGCCGAATCCGTCTCCTTCAGGCAGACGCAAATCCGACAGCACGACTCCGGGACGACCGCCCTGCAGCGCCGCTTCTGCTTCACGCTGATCGCGCGCCTCGACGACGGCGTGTCCCTGCGCTTCGAGCGCATGACGCAGCATCGCCCGCAGCGAGTCTTTGTCCTCGACGAGCAGGATCGGAGGATCAATCGAACGGCGGGTACGCGAAGTCATCGCTCAACTCTACTCAGGACGACACCGAGCGTGCCGAAGAGTCACCGCAGCCAGCCGGGCGGAACGCCCGCGCG
The DNA here is from genome assembly GCA_003222395.1 of Acidobacteriota bacterium. GTDB lineage: Bacteria > Acidobacteriota > Vicinamibacteria > Vicinamibacterales > CAVVIG01 > Gp6-AA45. The sequence continues at coordinate 81,551 of QHWB01000034.1, read as the reverse complement.
GCGCGCTTCTTCGTCGAGGTCGGCGAGAGCCTTCTTGTCCTTCTGGATCTGTTCTTTGAGCTTGGCCAGCTCGGCGAGCGATCGCTGGCGGTCGCGCTCGATAACGGAGCGCTGCGCCGGATCGGCGCGGTTCACGAAGTCGGTAGTGAGAGCATTGATGCGGCTCTGCAACGCGTCGGCGTACGTCTGGTCGCGGTCGAGCGTCTCCTGGAGCCCTTTGAGGCGGCCTGCCCAATAGGCCTTGTCCTTTCCCGGCTCGTTGGCCTTGGCGTCCTTCTCGTCTTTCGCGTCTTTGGCGCCTTTCGCGTCCTTCGCCGCACCGCCCGGTGCCGGAGTGGCGGGCACCGCTGCGCCGTCGGCCGGTGCCGGCGTCGATCCGCTGGGAACGGGCGCGAGATCCTTGTTCGTGATGACCTTGGTCGGCCCCTTCATCTCTTTGCGCCGTTCTTCTTCCTTTTTCGCAAGGTCGGCGAGCGACTGCGCCGACACGACGGCCGCGCGGCCCGCGGCCAGCGACATCAGGACAACGACGACGAGGAATCGGAAGGGCATGACTTTCACAGAATTTATCGGCCGCAACTCGATCGTACGTGACCCCCTGAGGACGGTCAAGGCTACGTCCGGGTGGTTGCGGTCAGCGACTGCACGTGAGCCCTGATCTTCTCCGCTTCCGGCGCAGACGGGTTCATCTGCAGGTACTGCTGATACTCCCGCGCCGCATCCGACGTCTTGCCGACGCGTTCCAGGCTCATCGCCAGCGACAAGTGGAAGCTCGGCTCGCTCGGCGCGAGCTGAATCGCTTTCTCATACTCCGGAATCGCCGCCCGGTCGTCTCCCTGGTTATGAAGAGCGAGCGCCAGGTTGTATTGCGTCGCGTAATCGTCGGGAAACAGACGCACTGCCTCACGATAATCGGCGGTCGCACGATCCCATCGCTGCGCCTGTGCCTCGGCATGCGCAAGGTTGAACCGGTACGTCCACCTATCGGGGACCAGCTGCGCGGCCTGCGCGTAGCGTGCGATCGCTTCGTCGAGCTTTCCCGAGCGTTCGAGCACGAGCCCGAGTCCGTTCAAGGCTTCAGGGTCGTCAGCCTTTTTTTCCAGGACGGCTTCGTACGACGCGCGCGCCGACTCGAGGTTTCCGCCGGTCAGCGCGGTGCCAGCGGTGCGTCGCACGTCGGCAACGGCGGCGACTTCGGCTGCGGCCGCTCCGGCGGACGGCGCCGGTTCCGCTGACGGCGTGTCGGGCGCCTGGCGCGGCTGCGCCGACGATGGCGTCGAATACGGACGCGCAACCGGATCGGCCTCCTGCGGCCGCGTCCACCAGAGCACGACGACGAGCGCGAGCACGGCGAGCGACACCCCGCCCGCGAGCGCGAGCGTCTGGACACGCGACAGGCTCAGCGACGGATACGACAGGCTTTCGTCGCCGTGAAGCGGCTCGAGACAACGAAGGCATCGCTGCCGCGTCGCCTTGATGCGCGCGCCGCAGGACGAACAGACAACGTATTCAGCCATTGCGTGCTTTCAGGAATCCTGCGCCGCGCTCAGCGCACTTCGCGCCAGGAAAGCAGACGGACGCCAGCGTTGCCGACGCCGTTATTGTACGCGTTCGGATCGCCGAAGAGCTGTACTTTCCCACCGATCTCGAACGCGAGATGCTGGTCGACGATGAACGGCGCGGTCGCGCGCGAGCCGGCGATCGATTTGACCAGCGGTGTATCAGCGCCGTTCCCGCTGGTCTTGATCACGTTGTCGCCGGTGTTGTCGTACGCCGGGCCGCCGATGAACGTGAAGGCGTACAGATTCGCCGTCGGCGCCGAGCAGAGACTCGACGGGTTATAGACCGTCGACGTGAAAAACACGATATCGCCGGCAACCGCCGGGAACGCCGACACGCGCTCGTCCACCGTGATGCTGTTCCCGTTCGTCTTCTGTAGATTCTGGCTCAGCGGCGCCGTGCTGCCCGCGCCGGTGTCGAGAACGCCGAGGTATTTGTAAACGGTGTTCTTGTCGGTCGGACCCAGTGTGTCCGCGCCCGTGCCGAAAAAGATGTACTGCTGCGTCCCGCCGACGTTGACCGTCGCCATCGAGCTGAAGATCGGTTGATTCGATCCGGAGGCGTAAATCTTCGTCGTAGTGTTGATCTTCGGCTTGTTGCCGTTCGACGAATCGAGAATGATGTCGAACCGCCACAGGTTGCCGTCGAGATCGCCGGCGTACGCCATGGTGATGAACCGCGAGCTCGATGGACCGGTCGAAACGGGATCGGCCTGGATCGCGTTCTTCAGATTCGTGCAGCCGCCGGCGCTCGCGCGGCAGTTGTTCGCCGTTTCGTTGACGCCGTCGCTCCCCACATCCTTGCTGTCCAAGACGGCGCCGGTCTGCGCGTCGAGAATATAGATTGTCGTGCCGGCACGCGCGCTGTTGCGGTTCGCCTGGATCTCGGTCGCACGCGGCAGAAATCCGGAACCGACCAGAACGGAGTACGGCCCTGAATTGCTCGACACCTCGCCGATGGCCGGATCCGACCAGGTCTGTCCGACGCTCTTCTCAACAGCGGACGCCGTCGCTTTGAGATCGCCGTACGCCAGCGAGTCGCACGTGCCGGAGACCGGATCGCAGTGCTGCGCCGCGCTGAGCGTCGGATCGAAATTGCTGTAACTGGGAAACGCCCAGTTCAGCGTCACGCGCGGCGTCGAAAAATACGTCAGCAGCGCGCTGATGTCGTCGCTCGTCGACACGCAGCCGCTGCACGATGTCATGTCGGCGAGCGTCACGTCTAACGACTGATAGAACGTGCCGCCGCCGCCTTCGCCGACGACAAGGTGGCTATGCCAGCTCCCGTCGCTGTACCGCACGTCGGCGACCTTTGGCGAGCTGTCGGCGAAGTAATCGAAATTGCCCATCGGCTGGCCGTCGCGAATCGTCCTCAGCTTCGGCAGCAGGTTGAGCGGAATGAAGCCCCACACCTCGACGCCGAGCCGTGCGTCGATGCCTTCGAAGATGCCCCAGTTCGTGCCGACCCAGACGATGCTCCGGCGGCCCTTGTTGTCCTCGGCGAATTTCGGGTACGAGGCGTCGGGCGGCGGATCGAGCGACGGCGGATTCATGATCGCGGGCGTCGAGGTCATGATCGGGCCGAGCGGCAGATTGCGCACCGCCGTGATGACGCTCGTCGCGTCAGTCGGGTTCAGGTTCATCAGCGGCGCCAATGTGGCGACATTGGCGGTCGTGAACGCGACCATCGTGCCGTCGGGCGTCACCGTATAGAGATTCCGGAGACTCGAATCGGTCACCGACGTCCCGGTCGGCGTCGCACAGCCGGGACCCGGGACGCACGCGACCCAGAGCCGCTTCTCCTGCGGTCCGCCAGGATCGCTGGCCGACAGCTGAGAGACGAACTGCCAACCGGACAGCTGCGTGCTGTCGCTCTTCGGGATGTACGTGCGGAACGCGCGCAATACACCGCCCAGTCCATTCGTCGTCGGCGTGGTGACAGCGGTCGTAACGAGAACGTTGCCTCGCTGCGGAATCAAGGCGCCGGACTTCGTGTTGTGCACCTCGGAATTCAGGAGCGCATGTCCGTTGATGTCGTGGCCGTTCGTGAGGTCGACCGTGCCGGTGATCGGCGCGGTCATGGGGAACTCGCTCGCCGTGCCGGCATTGAAGTCGGTGCTCGCCGCGTAGCTGTGCATGACGGCGGCGTTCATCGCGGCGACGACTTCCGGCACGACCAAGGTCCCCGTCACCGAACTCGGATACACCGTCGACTGCAGCAAGAAGGCCGAGTCGATCATCTGCTTCGTAATCTCGAAGTATTGTCCGCCACTGCTGGTCGCGATGGCCTGCAGCGACGATCGATCGGCGCCTGGCGGCGCGATCGCGATCACGTAGATCGGCACGCGGCGACCCGAGTTGTTCAGATTCATGAAGGTGGCCGCGGTCGTCGCGAGCAACGCATTGGTCGCGCCCCCCGTGGTTCCTTCGCCGCCGCCGACGATGAGGATGACGATCGTGTTGCGGCAGGTCGGGTCGTTGTTGATCGCAATCAGCCGCTTCGCTTCGTCGTGGGCGTCGACGAGCAAGTTGTTGATCGGCGCATCTATTTTGTTGGTTGACGAATCATCGTTGCCAGCTGGTGTCAATCTTCGCGTCGATGCTGTGTTACCTTCATCCTGCCGCTCGTCGAGACCAAGCATGGTCAGGAAATCGGCGTTCGCGGTGCTGTCTTCGCCGTGGATGATCGCAATGTTCGCCGTCGTCGGCTGCCCCACACTGCCGTTGTCCCCCGTAACAGTCGGCCTGGAGATCTTCCACTGACCAGCGGCAAATTCGGTCGTCGTCAACTCGTCGGCGTCGGTCACTGTCACAGGCTTGAAGTTGCCTTGCCCCGCCGCTTTCGGCGACTTCTGACGCATCCGCACGAGGTCGAACCTGGCAACGCGTGTGTTCTCGACAATTGTCTGGTACAGGGCGGCCTTCAAGATCGCGAGTCGCGTTGGCGCCTCGAATCGTGTGTACGCGCTGCCATCGCCGTCATGCGTCACGGTGATCGTGGTGGCGTTGAACGAGTTCGACGCGCCTGGGACGAGCGCCTCGTACTTGCGCCGGTAGTTGGTCGCCGTGTTGACGTTCGTAATGTTGAATCCGCCGTGTATTCCTGTGTCTGCTTCCCAAGCCGCACCCGTTTTCGAGTAAGGGAATGGGTCGTAGTAGCTGCTCGTCGTATTCGCCACGCCGACATCGCAACTGTTGGGAGTCGCCGACGTCGGCAAACAGGTCGAGTCGGACGGCGCATCGCGCAGCATCCGGTTCGCGAGATCGACCGCGACGATGACGTTCGGCGAGCCGACGCTGGCCGTCGTCGACGGGTACTTTTTCAGGAACTCCAGCGGATCGGCCTGGGCCGCGGCGTTCGATGCGCACGCGACGCCCATCGCCGCAACGAGCATGGTTCGAAAAATCAGGAAACGCATATGTGTCGCGTAGCGCGAGGCGCTACTGGATTCCTCCTGAGTTCAGCGTCATCGATTGCATCGTGAGCGACTTGCCGGGCGTCTGCACGGCGGCCTTGCGGGCGCGGCGGTTCTGCTCGTCCTCGCCGCGCTGTCCGGTATAGCCGCGCTCCAGGTTCGTCGTATTCGTTCTGGCGACCGTCATCTCGATGATCTTGTGCGCGCCGCGCGGTCCGAACGCTTCGGCGCGCATGGCGAGGACGCCGGTGCCAAGATTGCCGCCGTTGGTGCCGTCGTGCAGCGGATCGCCGTCGTTCTCCGACGGATCGTCGGCGACCATCACCATCACGTACCAGTTCGAGTTGATCGTCCCCGTCGGCAGGATGTTGACCAGCGGCCCGTACGCGTACGCACGCCAGACCGGGTTGTTCGCGCCCCACGGACGAGTGCCGGTGGCATTCCCCGTCAGATCGGAGGGCGAGCAATCGCTGGTCTTGCCGCAGTTGGCCATGTTGAGCGCGGCGCCGATGTCGAGGTGCGATCCATCAGGAAGTACGCGATCGCCGCTCGGCCCTCCATCGATGAACGCCGACTGCGTCGTTCCGTCGAGCAGCTTGTTCCAGTCGGGTACGGTCAGCAAATCGTCCATCGCGCGCTCGAACGCCGCATCGGCCGCGTACAGCCCTTCCTGACCGCGCGAGAAGTTGCCGGCGATAATCGTCTCCGACGTCGTGGTCATTACGAGCGCCGCTCCAAGCGCCGACATCAGCAGCATCGCCATCAGCGCGACGATCATCGCGATTCCGTCTTCGCGTCGCATGTTCATCCCCACTTGACCGACCCCGGCTATACGGCTCATTGCGTTACCTGCCCAGGTTCAAGTTGCGCGGCGACACGCTGAACGTCACCTGTTGATCGGGCAGCCACTTGCTGCCCTCTTTCGAGGTGCCGCCGTTCGTGAACAACGCGCTCGCCGGCCCCCGCAGCGCGGCGTTCGCGGACTGGACGCGGATCGTCACGGCCACTTTGCGGACGCGCAGAAGGTCGGCATCCCACGCGTTCCCGATCGCTCCGTTCGGCCCGCCGGGACACCACGGGCCGTCGGTCAACATCGCCTGCGTCAACTCGACCAGCGTCGTCGTCGTGCCGCCAGCGCCGAGGACGGGCAGACGTGGCACTTGCTGGCCATTGTCCATCCTGAAGACGCAGTTCTCACCAGCCGCCCAGCCGTCGGCGGCGTTGTTGTTGTGGTCTTTCACCTGGGTGCCGAGCGCCGGCGGCGTCGGACCATAGGTCGTCCATGGGCCGATGGTGTTCGACAACGGATTGCCATTCAACTGCGGTGGCTGCGGATCGCCGTAGTACTTGAACGTGAGCCCGACGACGTTGTCGACGACGGGCACGTCGGCACCGATTCCCCCGTCGTAGAACATCAACTGACCGGTCTTGTTGAGCGCGTCGGTCTTCAGGTAATAGCTGTAGCTGGCCGCCTGGACGATCTTCGTCGAGCCACACGGATTTGGAGCCGGCTGGGTCGAACAATCGGCCAGGAATTCGTAGGCCAGCTGGTCACTGTTATGCTGGAGCTTGACGTTGTTGGCGTTGATGTCCTGGATCTGCGTGACCGTGAACGTGTCGGAATGGCCGGTCGAGTCGTAGATCAGCAACGTCATCCCTTCTTTGAAGCCGCACAGCAAATCGCCCGCGGGACAACCCGCTTCCGCATTGACCTTGGTCTCCGCTGAATTCGTCAGGCTGTTGCCCGGATTGTCCGAGAGCGTCGTCTGCGCGACCGTCGGCGGAACGTACGTGATGGTGATCGTGTCGGTCTTGAACGTACCCGGTGGATCCTGGCCGACTGCGCCACTGCGAAACGGGACGATCGCGGCGAACGCATAATTCAGCGAACCGGACATCGATCCCTGGTACGCGCCACCGCCTCCCATGACGAGGTCCTTGTAAAGCGTGTCACTCGCGACGCGAAGGCGCTGCTGCAGATCGGATACCTCCGTCTGCGTTTGGAACGTGCCCTGCGACGGGTTCATGACGGCGAAGATGCCGCCGGTGACGGCGAGCATGACGCCCATCGAGACGATCATTTCCAGGATCGAAAAACCGTGTTCGCGCCGCATCAGCTCGCCTTTCGCGTCTTCACGCTGATAATCCGCGCTTCCTGATCCTTGCGCCGGACGCTGTCGGTGTTGTCGTCGGCCGTACGCAGTCCCATCGGCGTCACGAGCACCTGCAGGACGATCGTGTTGTTCGGATTGGTCGGCAGCGGCTCGACCGACCACCGCCGGATGTACGACGTGCCGGCGGGCGGCGTCGTGGTACCGCCGCCGAGCGAGTTGCCGTACCTGTCGACGTAATCGACCCAGCCGGCGACGTTCGCTTTCAACGGGTTGCCGGCGCCGGTCGGCGAAGGACTGAGGCCCGTTCCGCCATTGGCCGCCATCGGCACGACGGCCGTATTCGTCGTCGTATCGGTGTTGGGAAGGCCGAGCGCGTCGAAGCCCCACTCGAGCGACCGAAGCTGCTCCATCTTCTGCTGCGCCAGCACCGCCGCGATCGACGTCGATTTCGCCGCGACGTTCGTGCGCGTCGACATGACGAACAGCTGCGCAAGCGTGATGACGCCGGCCATCATGACGCTCGAGGCGATGATCGTCTCGACGAGTGAGAAGCCGCCTTCGCTCGTTCCGGGAGCTTCGGCGCCCGGAGCCGGCGCGCGTCTAGCGATCCATTTGAATCTTGCCAAGGCCATTCACCACGATGTTTTTGGTTTTCCCTTTTCGGGTCAGCGTGATCGTCACGCCAGGATTGCCGGCTGCCGGCCACGGATTGCCGGCGTTGGTATCGATGTGCGCCGTTCCGTCGGGCCAGAATTCGATCGTCTTCGACGTCGTGATCGTGACGCTGCTATCGAGGTAGCGCACCGGTCCGTCGTTGTTCGGTTTCGTCAACCGGCTCGTGTCGGATCCGGTCGCCTTGTACGGGTAAATCGTTTCCTTGCACCGATCGGTATAGTTGTCCGCGTCGTTCGCGTTCGGCACGGCCGACGTGCCGATCAGTTCCACGACGCGGACCTGCCTCGCGACCGGGCAATTGAACCGCACGCGCATCGGCGATTCGGCCGACACCGCTTTGAGCTTCGCGAACTGGAGCTCGCGCTCGACGACGCGCGTCGCCATGCCGAGGCGGTAGCCGTCGACCACGTCGATCAGCTGCGGCACCGAAATCGCCAGGAGCGTGCCGATGATCGCGATCGTCGCGACCATGTCGATGAGCGTGAAGCCGCGTGTGCCGCTGAAGCGTTGGTTCGGGGCTCGCATGACTTGATACCTCGAACTGAGCAATGCCTCTGCCATTGAAGGATGATCGGCCATGGAGCTCCGGCAACGTGCTGACTACGCGTGGTTTGCTGGATGATCCGGAGTGGCGGACGTGCCCTGACGCGATGTGCACGTGAGGCGTTCTGTTACGTTCAGTAACAGTACTGGAATGCGCTACTTGGTCGTCGGCAACGTGACCTGGAGGCTCGCACCGCCCTCCGGCGAGACGCCGGCGACGATGCGGCCGTTGTGAAAGACCACGATCTTCTGTACGAGCGCGAGTCCGAGGCCGGTGCCGTTGCGTTTGGACGTGAAGAACGGACGGAATATGCGCTCGCGCAAGGCGGGCGCGATGCCCGGTCCGTTGTCGTTGACGGCCACTTTCATCAGCCGCTGCTGACGATCGACCTCCGACTGCACGACGATCCGCGGGACGGTCGACGACCCCGCGCACGCTTCGACCGCGTTCCGCAGGAGGTTGCTGAGCGCCTGGCGCAGCAGCACTTCGTCTCCGTCGACGAGCGCAAACTCTCCGCGAATCTCGATGTCGCCGCCGAGCGCGCGCGCGTCGGTTCGAATCTCCTCCACTGCGCGCTCGCAGATGCTCCGGAGATCCACGTTCGACAGCACGAGCTGCGCCGGCCGCGCAAAGTTGAGAAAGTTCGTGACGACCTGTCCGAGCGATTCGGCTTCGGCGCGGATGCCTTCGACGTACGCCCGGTAGGAGTCGGGGAGGGCCTTCAAATCGAACAGCTTGCTGTACCCGTGAATGGTCGCGAGACCGTTGCGGAACTCGTGCGCGATGCCGGCCGTCAGCTCGCCGACGGCCGCGAGGCTGTCCTTCAGGCGAAGCTGCTCTTCGAGATCCTTGACCGCGGTCAGATCGGTGAAGAGGCAAATCGCGCCGTGCAGTTCGCTGCGGTCGTCGAACAGCGGTGAAACCGTCACGCCGACATGCGAGACGCCGTGCCGCGGCTCCGGCAGTGTGACGGAGCGCCGGACGACGGCAGTGCCGGTCGTCACACATTCGTCGACGACTTCGGTCAGCGTCAGCTCTTTCAGCGATCGCTCGATCTGCTCCGGCGGTGCATCGTCGGCGAGATCCAACATCCGGCGACCCGCAGGGTTGAGAATGCGGATTTCGCCGTCGAGCCCGATGACGAGCAGGCCGGCGGTGAGGCTCGACACGATCTCGCCCGCAAGCCGTTCTGACGCATCCGCGCGCGCGGCCGTGGCCCGCTCCCGGGCTTTGAGGTTGGTGACGGCTTCCTGGAGCGCGGCCGACAACAGCGCAGTCTCGGCGCCGCTCGACGACCCGAGCGACCGGCGCGCGTCGCGCGCCGCTGCCATGAACTTCATGAGCGCGAACGTGAGAATGGTGACGAGCGCCGCCACAAGCGCTGTCAAGCCAAGCAATGCGTAGGCGCCTGGCGTCAGCCTCATGCGAACGTCCCGAGGTACCAGTCGAGAATTTCGCGACCGGCCGCGATGGCGACCACCGCGCCGAGCGCGAGGAAGCAGCCGAACGGGACCATCGATTTGCGATCGCCGCGCCCCGTGACGATCAACGCCACGCCAATCAACGAACCGATGAACGACGCGAACACCAGCGTCAGCAGCGTCATCCTCCATCCGACGAACGCCCCGATCATCGCCAGCATCTTCGGATCGCCCATGCCGAGCGCTTCTTCGCCTCGCAGCCAGAGCCACCCGTAGAACATCGCGAGCAGGCTGCCGCCGCCGAGCGCGATACCGAGCAGCGAGTCGACCCATCCTGGCGCGATGAACAAGCTGAAGGCGAAGCCGACGACAATGCCGGGAAGCGTGATCGCGTTCGGCAACAGATGATGCTCGAGATCGACAGCGAAGAGGACGATGAGCGCGCAACCCAGCACGAGACGGGACACCAACAGGAGCCCTGGACCGTAATACCAGCATGCGATTGCAAACATCGCGGCAGTGACGGCTTCCACGATCGGATATCGCGCACCGATCCGATTGCGGCACGTGCGGCAGTGCCCGCCGAGCGCCAGATACGCCGCGATCGGAATGTTCTCGTACCATGCGAGCGTCTGCCCACAGTGCGGACAGGAAGAGGGCGGCCACGCGACGGACATCTCTCGTGGCAATCGGTAGATGCACACGTTGAGGAAGCTGCCGATCGCCGCGCCCAGCACGGTCGCGAGGACGATCAGCACCCAGTCCGGAATCATCGGATCGCCGGCGCGACCTGCGCCGGCTCCGAGGGCAAGGGAAACAACGTCGACGACTGCGAAAGCCGCACGCGGCCGTCGGTGGTCAGTTCGTAGAGCACACCGGTGGGATCGGCGGGCACGGCCCGGAGCACGCGCGCGCGAACGAGCGTCATCCAGTCGCTCGGCCTCGCGCCGTTCCGTTCCGAATACATATCGACGGCGCGCTGCAGCTCGTCGATGTCGTCGAGCGCGCGAAGCTGCACCAACCGCCGCTCGGCCTGTTGGCGCAGCCAGTCGACGTCGGCGGATTGAAGAATGGCGAGCCACATGACGCGCGACGACCGTCGATCGCCGCCCTGCGCCACCGTCGTCGCCGCAAGCGGCTTCAGCCAGATTGGCGCCCCGGGGACTTCGCTTGCTCTCCGGAACCATTCGGCGGCGCCGCGATAGTCCCGTTGGTACCAGTAGCGGACGAACCCGATATCCTGCATGTACTGCCATTTATCGGGTCGTTCGCGTAAACCTTTCTCCAGGAGCCGAATCGCCAGGTCCGGGCTCCCGGGACCACTCGGGTACCCTTCTGCGAGGAACACGGCGCCGAATCGATAGGCGATGTCGAACCGGGAATCGAGCGACGTCGTCAAGTCGAGCAGCTGGTAGAGGTTGCGGTAATCCGACCTATCGGCAATCATCGCGGGCGGCTCCGGCCCTGAGATCTGCGACGCCAGCCGCCGCTTCGTGCTGCCGTAATACTGAATCGCCCGAATCCAATAGACATCGGCCGCCAGCGTGTCGAACGAGACGGTCAACCGCTTCAGCGCGGATCCGGAGTCGATGTACAGCGCATCGTCCTCGACGGGAGGCGGCGGAAACCAGCGCTCGCGCGCCGCCTGAAGCTGCGCGGCAACCGCCGTCAGCACGACGACGACGGCGATGATGCCGACGATCGGCCAGGCGCTCGCACGCTTCATTACTTGAAGTCTCGCCGCGAGAACACGAACGTCGCAATCACGAGCAGGATGCCGATGTAGACGACGCCGTACGCCGCAACGAGCGCGACGTACCCGGCCGTCACATGCTGGCCGTGAACGACCTGCGCTTTGACGTCGAAGGGTTCGAGGTTGGGCAGCACCCAGTACGCGCCGCGCGCGATGGTTTGTGCGACGCGCGATTCGACGACGTCGTGGAAGTTCCGGAGATCGCGGCTGAAATGGCCAGCGATTGTGATCCCGAACGTGAAGGCCGCCGACAGCAGCGGCGTCGAAAACGTGGAGAAGAACAACGCGATTGCCGTGACGAGCATCAGCTCGAGCAGGATGAGCAGCACCGCTGTGAGGAGTGCCGGGTCGAGTGCAGGCGCGTCCCAGGCGCGTTCGATCGAGGGCTCAATCCCCCAGCGCATGTACGCCAGCACCGCATAGAGCGCCGCGGCCATCACCAGGATGTTCACGACCAGAGTCAGCACCAACCCCGCGTACTTGCCGAGGACGAACTGGTACCGGTGAATCGGCTTCGAGAGGAGACTGTAGATGCTGCGTCGCTCGACTTCCTTGGACACGAGGCCGATGCCGATGAACACGGCGATGAACAGCCCGAATAGCGTCGTGGCTGCGAGCCCGAGGTCCTTGATGATCTTGACGTCCTGGCCGGCAGTCAGCTGACCGATCACGTACGAAGCGCCGATCATCAGAATCGCGAACAGGACGAGGTTGTACAGGATCTTGTCCCGCACCGACTCGCGGAACACATTGACGGCGATGGCGAGGGTCGCCTTCATTTCTTACTGCTCGCGGGGCCCCACCCCCGCTCGCTCTCACTCGGCGCCGCGGCTGCGCCGCGGTCCCCTCCGGCGCCTCGCTCGGGCCGCAGGCGCTCTTCACTCGTCGCCTCCAACCCCCGCTCGCTCTCACTCGGCGCCGCGGCTGCGCCGCGGTCCCCTCCGGCGCCTCGCTCGGGCCGCAGGCGCTCTTCACTCGTCGCCTCCCACCCCCGCTCGCTCTCACTCGGCGCCGGACGGTGGTCCGCCGACATGGGGTGGGGAGCTGTGACGCGCTCGACGAAGAAGTCCTCGAGCGTGTCTCGAATCGGATTCAGCGAGACGAGGTGTGCGCCGGCGGTCGTGAGCTCCGCCAATAGCCGTTCGGGCGGCGGATCGAGCGGCAGATCCAGCATGTACCGCCCTTCGCTGATCTGCACGATGCGGCGCGCGCGCGGTCCGAGCGCGGTGACGATTCGCGCGGGCGCGTCGCTGACAACCAACTCCCATCCGCGCGCACGGAACGCGAGGATGTCGGTGAGCTTCCCGGTCGCGACCAGACGCCCTCTGGCGAGGATCGCGACGCGGTTGCACAACGCTTCGGCGTCGCTCAGCACGTGCGAGCTGAAGAAGACCGTGCAGCCGCGGTCGCGAAGCCTCAGAATGAGCGAGCGGACGTCACGGCGTCCGAGCGGATCGAGACCCGACATCGGCTCGTCGAAGATCACGAGGTCGGGATCGTTGACGAGCGCCTGCGCGATCCCGACGCGCTGAAGCATTCCCTTCGAGAACTTCCGCAGCTGCATCGATCGCTCGCGCTCGATGCCGACCTCGTCGAGCAGACGGCTGGCACGCGCGCGACTTTCGGCGGCGGAAAAACCGAAGAGCCGCGCGAAATATCGGAGCAGCTCCTCGGCGGTCAGATAGTCATAGAAGTACGGATTTTCGGGAAGGTAGCCGAAGCGCCGCTTCACGCCGACATCCCCGACCGGGCGGCCAAAAATCTCGGCGCGGCCGGAGGTTGGAAACACCAGCCGCATCAGGAGCTTCAGCGTCGTGGTCTTGCCGGCGCCGTTCGGTCCGAGAAAGCCGAACACGTCGCCGGATTCGACTTCGAGCGTCAGGCGATCGAGGGCGCGGTACGGGCGCTTGCGCCAGAAGCCGACGGCATAATCCTTCGTCAGCTCGTACGTCGCCAGCGCGGGGTTCACATTATTTCGCGTGTGCGAGCTCGTAGGCGATCGCTTGATCGAAGTACTGAGGCGGCAGCATCCCTTCGAGCTTCACGCCGTTGATGAAGAACGTCGGCGTCGATTTCACGGCCAGCTGACGCCCGAGCGCCACGTCGCCTTTCACGAGCGCCAGCGTCGGCTGGTACTTCGCGTCGAAGTCGGTAATCTGGCCGATGTCGCGCGCCGCCTGGCGAACCGACGGCGGAGTCATGGACGGCTGATGCGTGTACAGCCACTCCTCCATCGCATCGGTCCGGTCGTGCTGCTGCGCGAGACGCACCGCCACGGCCGCGTCGCACGCCGCGGGATGAATCGTCTGACCGATCGCGTCGTTGCAGTCGCGATTCAGCGGGTAATCCTTCAGGACGACCTTCACCTGCCCCGGATGTTCCGCCTCGTACTTCGCGAAAATCGGTTTGTAGGCCAGATACGACTGGCCGCATGCGGGACACTGAAAGTCGTTGAATTTCACGATGAGCACTTTCGCGCCGTCGTTCGGGATGATCAGCGGGATGCGGGGCTGCGACGCGTAATAGCGCTCGAACTCGGACTGACGCTCCTGGCTGAGTGGCGGCGGCGGTCCGGTGGCAGCCCCAGCGGCTTCGATCGACGCCTCGCGCGGGAAAAATGCGAGCGTCGTCGCTGCGCCGGCGAAAAACAGGACGGCGAGCGTCAGCGCCAGGGGGCTGGCGGCGAGAATACGGACATCACGCGCCGCGCGGCGAGGCAAAGTGGTCATGGGAAATGTCGTGGCCGCGCCGGAAACGAGGAAGAGCCCAATCACCGCGGCATACGTGACCAGGCACAGCAGGCATACGGCCTTCAGGATAACGAACGAGGCATACGCAAGATACAGAATGATCGCGAGCGCCAGAGTCGACAGCACGAATAGATAGCCCGGCACGCTCTCGCGTACGCTGTCGCGCGCCCGCAGCGCAGCCGTCGAGAGGAGGCCGGCGATGACGAACCACATCGCGCCGAAAATGGCGACGGGAACGCCGCGAACCGTGCTGAATCTGCTCATGTACACTTCGGTGCAGCTGATTCGCGAGCTGACGTCGCAGAAGCTGCGATACGTCGGGTCATACAGCAGCCGATAATGGACGTACGCGGCGGCAATCGAAACAACCAGCCCGATGACCGCACACACGAGCGCGAAGAGTGTCGCGCGTCTGCTCATGACAGTTAATTACGAGTTGTAGCTGAGGCAGCGACCGTCGTCAAGCGGGGGAAAAAAAACTGGCTCCGGCGGTACGCCGGAGCCAGATGGTCGAGCTCAAACGACGGAGCTTACTGAACGGGTCCGACCGTGCCGCCCGTCACGAGATTCGCCGGAGCAGCGAACGCGGTGTTGCTGCTGTCCTGGAAAATCGTTCCGCGCTCGTCGGTGCCGAAGTGACGGCTGCCCGTGCCGCCCCACGTGACCGGATCGGCGATGCCGAAGTAGCTGGCCAGCGCGTCGGCGTTGTTGCTGCAGGTCGACGCCTTCGCCATCACGACGGTGTTGCTCGCGCCGACCGCCAACGTCACCGTGAAGCCGCTCTTGACGATCGTCGCACCGGCGCCTGCGAGATCGGGGCTGATGAAGCCCTGGCCGCCGGCCGTGGCCGGCGCCGCCAACTGGGCCAGCGACGTCGCGTACCCGCCGCCGCCGCAGCTCGACGAGAACGCCGCCTCGCCGCTGTTAATGGCGCGGAGCGACCCGATCGCCGACGCTTCGTTGCCCGACATGCGGGCGCGCAGCAGACCCGGAATCGCGATCGCCGCGATGATGCCGATGATCGCCACGACGATCAGCAGCTCGATGAGGGTGAAACCTTTCGCGTTACGCATCTTCATTCGTAATCTCCTTAGGGTGACGACTGAATGCGGGAAAACTCAGCAAGGGCGGTACCACAGACCCGCACCGCCGCTCGCGCTGTAAGTTATTACCATCGTATCAGTTACAAGGCGTGGCTCGCAATGAGCCACTGCCAAAAAACAGCCGCCTGACACTTTCTGTCGGCCTCCGCCGACAGAGAATGTCAACGCAGGTTGTATTTCTTCACGTAATAACGAAATGACCGGAAGCTCATTCCAAGCAGTTCCGCCGCTTTGACCTGCACGCCGCCGGCGCGCTTCAGCGCCTCGGCGATGTACCCGCGCTCGATCTCTTTGACGTGCGCCTCGAGATCAAAGCCGGACTCGGGCAATGTCTCGACCGGCGCGGAAGGCGGACGCGGACTGTCTCCGCGCACGGTTGCCGGCAGGCTGTCGGGAAGAACCGAGGGCGTCGATTCGAGCGCGACCGCGCGTTCGACCACGTTCTCCAGCTCACGGATATTGCCGGGCCATTCGTGGTGAATCAGCAGATCGAGCGCCTCGTGCGAGATGCCGGCGATCTGTTTGTTCATCTGCTCGCAGTACTTGATGAGGAAGTGCTCGGCGAGCAGCGGGATGTCTTCGCGCCGCTCGCGCAGCGGCGGCAGCGTAATCGGGATCACGTTGATCCGGTAATAAAGATCTTCGCGGAAGCGCCCGTCCGCGACGGCCTTGGTCAGATCCTGGTTGGTCGCCGCAATCACACGGATATCGGCCTGCACCTCTTCGAGCCCGCCGACACGCCGGAATCGGCGCTCCTGCAGCACGCGCAGCAGCTTGACCTGCATCACCGCCGACATTTCGCCGATTTCATCCAGGAAGACGGTCCCGCGTTCGGCGACTTCGAGCAGACCCTTCTTGTTGGAGTCGGCGCCGGTGAACGCGCCGCGCATGTGGCCGAACAGCTCCGACTCGAGCAGCGCCTCGGGCAGCGCGCCGCAGTTGAGCGACACCATCGGCTTGTCGCGGCGCAGCGAGTGGAAGTGAATCGCCTGCGCGACGAGGCCCTTGCCGGTGCCCGACTCGCCGGTCAGCAGAATCGTGCTGTTGGTGCGCGCGACCGTCTCGATCATCTTGAACACGTCGAGCATCGCGGCGCTGCGGCCGATGATGTTCGAGAACTGGTGGGACAGGCCGAGCGTCCGTTTCAGCAGCAGGTTCTCCTGCCGGAGCTGGCGGTTTTCGATTTTTTCGCGCACTTTCATCTTGAGCAGATCGATGTCGAACGGTTTGCTCAGGTAATCGCACGCGCCGAGGCGCATCGCCTCGACCGCCGTGTCGGTCGACGCGAACGCCGTGATCATGATCCCGAGGATGTCCTGATCGATCTTCTTCGCGGCGCGCAGCACGTCGACGCCGCTCAGATCGGGCATCTTGATGTCCGAGATCAACAGGTCGACCGGCTCGCGTTCGAGCATGTCGACCGCGCTGCGGCCGTTTTCGGCGAGCAGCACTTCGTATCCCTCGCGGCGCAGGACGATCGCCAGCAGTTCGCGCATCGACCGTTCATCGTCGACGACGAGAATTCTTGCGGGACGGCGATCGGTCTCGACGATGGGTTGGGCAGTAGTACTGCTCATGTGTTGACGACGGCGCGCGCGGGCAGGCGCACCGAAACGGTCGTCCCGCCGCCCGGCTGCGAGCTGACCTGAATCTCTCCGTTGTAATCGGCGACGATGCGGTGAACGATCGCGAGGCCCAGGCCCGCGCCCTTCGCGAACGTGCCGTGAAATGGTTGAAACAGGCTGTCGAGCTCGTCGGCCGGAATGCCGATGCCGCCGTCCTGCACGGTCAGCACCACGCCGTCGGACGAAGGCTCGAACGCGCCGGCGAGGCACAGGCGCCCGCCGTCGGGCATGGCGCGCAGTCCGTTGGTCGCGAGGTTCCAGACAATCTGTTTGATTTGACCCTCGTCGGCTTCGTACCAGAGCTCGTCGGCCGGAACGTCGACGCGGATGTCGTGGCCATCGCGTACTTCCGAGCTGTTCCGCAGCAGCAGCGCCGTGTCATTCAGCGCGCGGCGCACGTCGAACCGCGCGATCTCGAAGCGTTGCGGCCGCGCATAGGCCAGAAACGATCTGATCGTGGTATTCAGCCGCTCCGATTCGCGGAGCACGATGTCCATCAACTGCTCCTGCTCGCTGCTCAGCGGCAGCTCGTGACGCAGGATCTGAATCGAGCCGGACATCGACGCCAGCGGGTTGCGGATCTCGTGGGCGATGCCGGCCGCCATCTCTCCGACGGCGGCGAGCCGCTGCTGAATCGCGGAGTCGCGTTCCAGCTTCCGGATATTGGTCACGTCCTGAAACGTAAAGAGCAGACCGGCCCGTCCGCGCGGCGTTTCGAGATGCGTCGCCGTCAAGCCAATCTCGAGATCGCCGCGGCCGTCGCCCGTGCGGTACCTGAATTCGTGCCGCCGCGCGCCGCGCGACTTCGGATCGCCGCCGACCGATTCGATGACCGCCGCCGGAAACTGCAGAATCTCCTCGATGGGCCGACCGACGCACGCTCGCGCCGTCAGGCCCGTGATGATCTCCGCGCCGCGGTTGAACGTCAGGATGCGGTGCGCCGGATCGGTCGTGACGAGCCCGCTCGGCAGGCTGTCGATCACATGTTGATTCAACGCCTGCAGGTCTGCGATTTCCGACGAGGCCTCTTCGAGGCGTGCGCCCGCGGATCGCAGGCTGTTGGCCAGCGATCCGCTGAGCAGCGCAACGGCGAAGAAGCCGAAGACGTTCAGCGCGACCGTATACCGCGCGAACGACCGCGCCGGCAGCGCAAGGTCCTCGTCGAACAGCCAGCCGTGCGGCAGCAGGTGCGACGCCGCGAAGTACTGAGCGAGCACGAGCCCGCCGTACAAGAGCGCGCTGAAAGCGGCCACGAGCAGCCCGCCGCGGCGAAACTGGACCGTGCTCGCCGCGACGATCGGCAGAACGTACAACGACGCAAAGTAGCTCGTGATCCCGCCCGTCACGTAAATGAACGCCGAGACGATCAGCGCGTCGCCGGCGAGTTGGACATCGACCAGCCAGCGGTTCTTCTCGACGAACCGGAGCGTGATCGCGCCAGCGATCGTCAGGCCGAAGGTGAGGCTGATGAGGATGAAGAACGGATCGACCGGCAGCGAACCCGGCGCCGCGATTTGAGCGAACGTCGCCGTCCCCAGCAGGATCGTGCTGATGATGGCGCGGATCAGAATCAGCCGCGCCACCTTTTTCCGCAGTTCGCTATCCAAGATCGCCTCTAGCCTCCAGCCCCCAGTCGCCAGCAACCGTTACGTCAGCTTGCTGATCAAGTCGAAGATCGGCATGTACATCGCGATGACGATGCCGCCGACGACGCCGCCCAGGAGCGCGATCATGATCGGTTCGAGCAGCGTCAACAGGCCGGCGACCGCCGTATCGACTTCTTCTTCGTAGAAGTCGGCGATCTTCGCGAGCATCGTGTCGAGCGCGCCGGTCGCTTCGCCGACGCCGATCATCTGCGTGACCATCGGTGGAAACACCTTCGTCTCCTTCAACGGCACGGAGATCGTCTCGCCGCGCTCGATGCTCTTGCGCGTCACCATGATCGCGTCTTCGACGATCGCGTTGCCGGCGGTTCTCGCCGTAATCTCGAGACCATCGAGAATTGGCACGCCCGAACTGATGAGAGTCGAGAGAGTGCGGCAGAACCGCGCGACGGCAATCTTCCGCATGATGTTTCCGAGGATTGGCGCCTTCAGGACCGTTTTGTCGACCACGCGCCGGCCGTTTTCGCTAGAGTAGTAACTCTTGAACCCGTACGCGGCGGCGCCGCCGAGGACCAGTAGGACGGGAAAGAAGCGGACCAGGTTCTCGCTCATCATGATGACGACGCGCGTCGGCAGCGGCAGGTCGGCGCCGAGGCCCGAGAACAACGCCGCAAAAGTCGGAATGACCTTCCACAGAATCACGCCGACGACGATGCCGGCGATGCAGATGACGGCGATCGGATACACCATCGCCGACTTGACCTGTCCCGCCAGCTTGACCGCTTTTTCAATGTAGGTCGCGAGCCGTTTGAGAATCGTGTCGAGGATGCCGCCCGCCTCGCCCGCCGCGATCATGTTCGTGAACAACGGATCGAACGTCTTCGGGTGGCGCCGCATCGCATCGGCCAGCGACGCGCCCGATTCGACGTCGGTCCGCGTCTGCAGGATCACCGCGGCGAAGTTCTTGTCCTCTTCCTGCGTGCCCAGAATGTCGAGACACTGAACCAGCGGCAGGCCCGCGTCGATCATGACGGAGAACTGCCGCGTGAACACCGCGAGGTTCTTCGCGCTGACCTTCTTGCCGATCTTCCCCTTCTTCTCGGCCTTCGCGTCCGCCTTGGCCTGAACTGGCGTGATCTTCGTGACATTGATCTGCTCGCGCCGGAGAGCTGCAGTCGCGGCGTCCATGGTGTCGGCGACGCGTTCGCCCGACACCGTCTGGCCCGCGCGCGTGCGGCCCGAATACGCAAACGTCGCCATACGCCTAGCTCCTCACCGGACGCGCAGTCGTGGTGCCAGGAGTTCGTCCCAGACCCGCTCCCGCCACGACCCCAACGCCGCGGTTGATCATGTCCTGCAGCTCGTCGCGGTTCGACGAGGCCGACATCGCCGTTTCGAGCGTGATCGAACGCTTCATGTGCAAACTTGCCAGCGACTGATTCATCGTCTGCATGCCGAGCTTTTCCTGTCCCGTCTGCATCGCGCCGTAGATCTGGTGAATCTTGTCGTCGCGAATCAGATTCCGGATCGCCGAGTTCGGCACCATGATCTCCAGCGCGCAGACGCGTCCGGTGCCGTCCGCCTTCGGCAGCAGCGCCTGCGTGACGATCCCTTCGAGCACGAGCGACAGCTGCGTCCGAATCTGCGCCTGCTGTCCGGCGGGGAAGATGTCGATGATGCGGTTGATCGTCTGCGACGCCGAGTTCGTGTGCAGCGTGCCGAACGTCAAGTGGCCGGTCTCGGCGATGCGGAGCGCCGATTCGACCGTCTCGAGATCGCGCATCTCGCCGATGAGCACGATGTCCGGGTCCTCGCGGAGCGCCGCGCGGAGCGCGTTGCCGAAGCTGTCGGTGTCGCCGTGCACCTCGCGCTGGTTCACCAGACAGTTCTTGTGCTGATGCACGAACTCGATCGGGTCCTCGATGGTCAGGATGTGATCGTGGCGCTCGGCGTTGATCTTGTCGATCATCGCCGCCAGCGTCGTCGACTTGCCGCTGCCGGTCGGGCCGGTGACGAGCACCAGGCCGCGCGGCTTCTCCGAGAGCGTCGCGAGCACCGCCGGCAGGCCCAGATCGCCGAACGCGCGAATCTTTTCAGGGATGACGCGGTAGACGGCGCCGACGGCGCCGCGCTGATTGAAGACGTTGCAGCGGAAACGCGAGCCGATGTTTTTCAGACCGAACGAACAGTCGAGCTCCTTGGTCTGCTCGAACCGCTTCTTCTGCTCGTCGGTCAGGACGCTGTACGCCAGGTTCTTCGTCTCCGCCGGCGTCAGCGCGGGCATCGGCAGCCGCTGGAGATGTCCGTGCACACGAATCTGCGGCGGCGTGTCTGTGGTGAGGTGCAGGTCCGACCCGCCCATGTCGACGAGCGTCTTCAACAATTCAGGCAGCGTAGCCATTCTTGGTCCTCTGTCCTTTGTCCTTCGTTCCGAGTTCCCAGCAACCAGCAACCAATCCCTACTTGACCGTCTCCCGAACGACCTCTTCGATCGTCGTCACCGTGTCTTTCACCTTGCGCAGCCCGCTGGCGCGCAGCGTGAGCATCCCTTCGTCGACCGCTTTGCGCCGGAGCTCGAGCGACGACGCGCCGACCAGAATCAGCTCGCGCAGCTCGTCGGCGATCTCCATCACTTCATACAGACCGACGCGGCCCTTGTAGCCGGTCTGATTGCACCGGTCGCATCCGGCGCCTTTCATCGGCGTCACTTCGTTCGCGTCCTCGGGCGAGTAGCCCGCCTGAATGAGCGCTTCGGGCGCCATCGGGTTCGGCTCCTTGCAGTTCGAACAGACGCGGCGCACGAGACGCTGCGCGCAGATGAGGTGCACCGAGCTCGCGACGAGGAACGGCTCGATGCCCATGTTCATCAACCGGTTCACCGTGCTCGGCGCGTCGTTGGTGTGCAACGTCGAGAGCACGAGGTGTCCGGTGAGCGCCGCCTTGACGGCGATTTCCGCCGTCTCGAAGTCGCGGATTTCGCCGACGAGGATGATGTTCGGATCCTGGCGGAGGAAGGAGCGGAGCGCCGCCGCGAAGTTCAGGCCGATGTTCTCCTTCACCTGGACCTGGTTCACGCCGCTCAAGTTGAATTCGACCGGGTCCTCGGCGGTCATGATGTTCGTCTCGGGTGTGTTGATCTTCGCGATCGAGGAGTACAGCGTGTTGGTCTTGCCGCTGCCTGTCGGTCCCGTCACGAGCACCATGCCCCAGGGACGCGCAATCGCCGATTCGAATTTGGCGAGCGACTCCGGCTCGAACCCGAGCCGCGTCATGTCGAGCATCAACTTGTCTTTGTCGAGGAGACGGAGAACGATTTTTTCGCCGAACAGCGTCGGCAGCACCGAGACGCGGAAATCGATCTCCTTGGGCTCGCCGCTTTCGTTGTAGCGAATCTTGATGCGGCCGTCCTGCGGCAGCCGCTTCTCGGCGATGTCCAGCTTCGACATGATCTTGATGCGCGACGAGATCGCGTCGCGGTACTTCATCGGCGGGCTCATGATGTTGTAGAGAATCCCGTCGATGCGGTACCGGACGCGCAGCTCCTTCTCGTACGGCTCGATGTGGATGTCGCTGGCGCCCTTCTGAATCGCCGACATCAGCACGACATTGACCAGCCGGACGACCGGCGCTTCCTCGCCCTGGCGCGCCAGCGCCTCGGCGCTGATCTCCTGCAGCTCCTCGAGAACCTCGACGTCGTCGGCGTCGCCGCCGAGCGTCGCCTGCAGCTCTTCGAGGCCCTTGCTCGCCATTTCGAGCGTGCTGCCGCTCGAGCCCGCCGCGCCCGGCTTGCCCCCCTTGGCCTGCGCCGCTCCGCCGCCGCCCTTGCCGCCTGCGGGGTAGTACTTTTCGACCGCTTCGGTGATCGCGATCTCGGAGGCGACGACCGGTTCGACCGTATACCCGGTCATGAACTTGATGTCGTCCATGGCGAAGACGTTCGTCGGATCCGTCATCGCGATGGTGAGCGTGCTGCCCGAGCGGCTCAGCGGAATGATTTGATATTTCCGGGCGGTTTCGTTTGGAACGAGCTTGATGATCGTCGGGTCGAGCTTGAATTGAGCGAGGTTGATGGAGGGGACGCCGTACTGCTTGCTGAGCAGAGCGGTGATCTGGTCGTCCTTGACGAACCCCATCTTGACGAGGTTGAAGCCGAGCTTTCCCCCGTTGGCCTTCTGTTGAGTTAAGGCCTGCTGCAGCTGCTCGGGAGTGATCAGCTTCTCTTTGAGGAGGAGCTCGCCTATTCGAACGGCCATGAACGGTTGAGATTACACGGTCTTGACAAAATATGTCAATAACTGACTTAAAACGTCACTCTAAGTCCGCTCCCCCAACTCCGACGTTTCGCGTCAGAGCCTGCGGTGAGCTGACCTTCGAGGTAGATGCCCGACCGCAGAGCCAAGCTCAGACCGACGCTCGCCGACCCACGATCGACGACCGTGTCTTTGCTCAGTCCGCCGCGAATTCCAACACTTCGCGTCCACAGCCACAGTTCAGCCCCGGCCGTCATATGACGGGTCTCTCCGACGACGGTCATCGTCTTTGTGAGATCCGCGTCGGCCGCGATGGTCACCTCGTTCACGATGCCTGGACTCCGCGCCGTGAAAGCGATGCCTGCGCGGGCCTGCCGCGCGAGGATCAGCGCTTCTTCGTCGGTACCGGCCTCGGCTGCGAACGACGACTCGCGGACGTTGCGAAGAACCGCGCCGATGCGAACGTGGCCGATCGCTGCGATGGCGCCCACATCGAGGTCGCCATGTGTTTCTCCCGCGCGCACCAACTTCAACGTCGATGCAACGACGAGATGGTTGCCGACCGACTGCCCGACGGTCGCGCCGAACTGACTAAGATGGCGTTGATCTTGTCGGCTCGGCCCGTCTGGTACTGTAGAGGTATCGGGCTGCATTTGACTGATGGGCAAGCGGTAATAGCTGAGACCCAGGCCCGGAAATCCGAAGGCGAATGCTTGCGAGCTTGCCTCCGGCGGCTCGCGGGAACGGTCGTACTCCAACAGCACGTTGAAGTACGCGCCACTGGCGAGGCCCGCCGGGTTCCACCACGTCGCGCTGGCGTCGTCGGCGACGGCGACGAACGCGCCACCCATCCCTTGCGCACGGATGCCGAAACTTTCAAAGAGTTGCGCATTGGCCGCTTGCGGGACCGAACTCAACGCAAAGGACACCAGGGACACGAAGGTCAGACAGACTCTGCGCATATGGCAGGTCATTGTAGGGGCGGACGCGCGTGTCGGCCCGGGCCGAGACGTCGGTCGGTCTGCGCGCGGGTTGAATGTTGGTGGCGAACCGGGCGAGAGACAGCTATCCGACGAGGACTGCCGCCGCGACGACTGTCGTCCAGAGGCCTTTCTTGTCGCCGACCGCGGTCTGCGTGACGTTCTGCGTGCGGACGATCTGATTCGAGAGCCGATAGACTTCTTTCTTCTCGTCCCAGCTCTTGTCCGGATCGAACTCCAGACCGAGCGTCGTCGCGAGCATCTCGGCGGCGAGTTCTTCAGCGTAGTCGCCAGCGATATCTTCGCTCTCGCCGAAGCTGTGATGCTCCGATAGATAACCGTACAACTCGCGATCGCGTGGAATCGCGACGCCGACAGTGGCGGCGATCAGGCGGTGGGGCTCTCGCGTGGCGGCTTCCGACATGACAACGAACGTGACCTGGCCGGGTTCGAGACGCTTCATGCCCTGGCCGCGCGACAGAATGCGGCACTTCGGCGGAAAGATGCTGGAGACGCGAACGAGATTGCACGCCGCGATGCCGGCGGAACGAAGCGCGAGCTCGAACGAGGTCAGCTTTTCCCGGTGTTTCCCGACGCCCTTTGTAAAGAACATCTCCTTGGGAACGAATCCGACCACGCTCACGCTCCTTGTCGCAAGGGACCACGCATGGTAAACAGCAAGTTTCTCACTGTCAAGGAACTGACGGGCGTATAATGGTTAGGTCCCCTAACAAATGACTCGCGATCAGGCGCGGGAGGCCGCGCGCGATATTCTGCAAATCATTCCGCTCGTCATGCGAGCCGTCGCGGCGCAGTTGCGATCGGCCGGCGAGCTGCCGGCGCCGGCGCATTTCGGCTTGCTGTCGATGCTCAGCGAGCGATCGCGCACGCTCACCGAGTTGGCATCCAGTCAGGGCGTCACGCTTCCGACGATGTCGAACTCGATCAGCGCGATGGTCGAGCGCGGCTGGGTCCGTCGCGCGCAGCCCGACGAAGCCGATCGTCGCATGGTGATGGTCGAAGTCACCGCATCGGGCAAGGCCGCGCTCGATCGCGTCGCGCGCTCGGCCGAATCGCACCTGGCCGAGGTGCTCGCGCCGCTCGACGTTCCGTCGCGCCGCCGCCTTCACAACGGCCTCGGCGTGCTTCGCAAAGTGTTTACACCGGCGCCGTCCGCTTCGGCCGTCCGGCGTCGGAACCGGCGATAACGGCTGGCGTATCTATTCAGGATGAAGAAGCGAGGCTGATGTGACGGAAACCAGAACGGCAGACGCGGCGTCTTCCACGCCGAAAAGCCTGGCGGCGCGCGTCGTCGGCGTGATCATCTCTCCGCGCGACACGTACGCGAACGTCGCGGCGCATCCGCGCTGGTTCGGCGTGCTCGCCGTCATCGTGCTGATCGGCGCGACCGGCGTCTTCGCCCTGATGTCGACCGACGTCGGCAAGACGGCTGCGATCGACCAGCAGGTGCGCATGATGGAGTCGTTCGGTATGAAGCTGACCGACGCGCAGTACGCCCGCCTCGAACAGGGCATGAATCGGGCGCCCTATACCGGCGCGATCGGACAGGCGATTACGCTGCCGCTGGCGGCGGCGATCATCGCCGGCATCCTCCTCGGCATCTTCAACGCGCTGCTCGGCGGCGATGCGAAGTTCAAGCAGGTGTTCGCCGTGGTCTGTCATTCAGGCGTCGTGATTTCTCTCGCGCAGATCTTCGGCCTGCCGCTCGCGTACGCGCGCGAGTCGCTGTCGAGCGCGACGAACCTCGCGGTGTTCCTGCCGTTCCTCGACGAGAGCTCGTTCGCCGCGCGGTTCCTCGGCACGATTGATCTATTTCAGATCTGGTGGATCGTCAGCCTCTCGATTGGTCTGGGCGTGCTCTACAGAAAGCGGACCGGCCCGATCGCCACGACGATGCTGGTTGTGTACGCGGTCATCGCGCTCGTCATCGCCGCGATTCGGACTGCGCTGTCAGGAGCGTAAATGTCTCGCAAGAAGAAGATCCTCATCGGCGTCGCGATTGTCCTCATTGGCGGGGCAGTCGTCGGCGCAAATCTCTATTTCAAGAAAGACAAGGGCCTTCCGGTGACGACCGAGGCCATCAGGTCTCGCGACCTCGAAGCCGTCGTGTCGGCCTCGGGCAAAATCCAGCCCAAGCGTCTCGTGCAGATCTCGGCCGACACGCCGGGCCGCGTCGTCAACCTCGCCGTGAACGAAGGGGATCGCGTCAAGGTCGGGCAGTTCCTGCTTCAGATCGATCCGAAGTCGCTGCGCACCCGCGTCGACAGCAACGCCGCCTCGCTGCAGGCGGCGGAACAGTCGCTCGATCAGATGCGGCAGTCGATCGAGACGGCGAAAGTGCAGCTGCAGCAGGCCCAGCAGAACCTGGCGCGCCAGCAGGACCTCTGGCGCCAGCAGCTCACGACGCGCGAGGCGCTCGACAAGGTGGTGAACGACGTGAGGGCCGCGGAGTCGAACGTGCAGGAGCGCGAGAAACAGATCAAGCCGCAGGAGAGCCGCATCGCACAGGAGCGTGCCGTGCTCGAGAGCGCGCGCTACGACCTCAGCAAGGTGCGCATCGAGTCGCCGATCGACGGCATCGTCACGCGCCGCAATATTCAAGAGGGCGAGACCGCCGTCGTCGGCACCATGAACAATGCGGGCACGGTGCTGCTGACGCTCGCCGACATGGCCGTCATTCAGGCGGAGGTCGAAGTCGACGAGACGAACGTTCCGAACGTGCAGATCCGGCAGATTGCCAAGATCACAATCGACGCGATTCCCGATCGATCGTTCAAGGGACACGTCACCGAAATCGGCAACAGTCCCATTCAATCGACGACAACGGGCCAGGTGGCCGCCGGCACACAGGCCACGAACTTCAAGGTGGTCGTGGTGTTGGACGAGCCGGTGCCGGAAGTTCGTCCGGGCTTCACCTGCACCGCCGACATTACGACCGCGACGCGCAAGAACGTGGTGTCGGTCCCGATTCCGGCGGTCGCCGTCCGCGAGCTGGTGTACGACGCGAACGGCCAGGTCGTCCGGCAGCCGCGGACCGACAAGAAGCGCCGCCCGACGGTGGAGCCGGTGGCGTCGGCCGAGGAGTTGAAGCCGGGCCAGACGCGGAAAGAGAGCGAAGGCGTGTTCGTGGTCCGCGACGCGAAGGCCGAATTCCTCCCGATCAAGATGGGAGTCGCCGGCGACAAGTACTTCGAGGTGCTGTCGGGGCTGAAGAACGGCGATGAAGTGATCACGGGGCCGTACAACTCCGTCCGCGGGATGACCGACGGCGACGCGGTCAAGGTGGACAACGCGAAAAAGAGGTAATGAACAAGTTCTGGGAATCTGCGCGCATCGCTCTTGACGCAATCTGGACGGCCAAGCTGCGGTCGTTCATGACCGTGCTGGGGAACATCGTCGCGGTGACGTCAATCATCGCGGTGGTGTCGCTCATCCAGGGGCTCAACGCCTCGGTGAAGCAGGCGATCCTCAATCAGGCCGGCGCCGACTCGTTCAACATCCAGCAGTTCCCGATCACGCGCAGCGACGAAGAATTCGAAAAGGTGCGCGGCAACCCGCGGATCACGCTGCAGGACGCCAAGTCGATCCGGCGCTACAGCGACCTGGCGACCGCAGTCATGCTCGACGCCGGCTCCGCCGGACGAATCGTGTATCGCGACAAGTCGATCGACAGCACGCGGGTGCAAGGCGTCACGGGCGAGTACGTCAACTTTTCGAGCTTCGATGCCGAGCGCGGCCGCCTGATGAGCCCGACCGAGGTGGATACGTCGCGTCCCGTGTGCGTGCTCGGGTGGCAGACCGCCGACACGCTGTTTGGCAGCACCGTTGATCCGCTCGAGAAAACCATTCAGATCGAAGGACACCATTTCCGCGTCGTGGGCGTCAGCGCGAAGCGCGGCGCGTTTCTCGGCCAGTCGCAGGACGAGTTCGCGGTGATTCCGCTGGGACAGTTCCAGATGCTGTTCGGGTCGCGGCGTCCGCTGTCGATGACCGTGAAGCCGCACGACATGAGCCTGGTCGCGGCCGCGATCGACGAGGCGACGCTCGCGCTGCGCATGTCGCGGCGGCTCAAGCCGAAGCAGCCGGACAACTTCGGCATCTTCACGTCGGACACGATTCTGACCATCTACCACTCGGCGACCAACGGGATCTTCGCCGTGCTGGTCGGCGTCGTCGGCCTGTCGCTCGTGGTCGGCGGCATCGTCATCATGAACATCATGCTGATGGTCGTCACCGAGCGTACGCGCGAGATCGGTCTGCGCAAGGCGCTCGGCGCCCGCCGCTCGGACATCATGTCGCAGATTCTCACCGAGTCCGTCGTGCTGTCGGTATTCGGTGGTGTCGTCGGGACAATCATCGGCGCGAGCATCGCGCTCACGATTTCCGCGGTGACGCCCATTCCGGCGTCAGTCGAACCCTGGTCGGTCGCGCTCGGTATCGGCATCACCGCGGCGGTCGGCTTGTTCTTCGGGCTGTACCCCGCGATGCGCGCGGCGCGCCTCGACCCGATTGAGGCGTTGAGGCGCGAGTAACCATGGCTCTGAGGCTCGCGCTTTTCTGGGAAGTCATCGCGATGGCGGCCGACACGGTGCGCACCAACAAGATGCGCTCCGCGCTGACCGTGCTCGGCGTGGTGATCGGGATCACGTCGATCGTCGGGATGACCGCGCTGATCCGCGGCTTCGATCAATCGCTGCGCGAGCTCATCTCGCAGTCGGGTCCCGACATCATTTACATCCAGCGGTTCGGCGTCAGCAGCTTCGGCTCGAACCTTCGCGAATTGCTGAAGCGCCCCGACCTCACGCTCTCCGACGCGCGCGCGATCGAGCAGCAGACGACGACGCTGCAGTACGTCGATCTCGAACTGGGCGCCGGACCGGGTCCGGTGACGCAGCGCCGCGTCTTCTACCACGACCTGAAGACCAAGTCGCTCATCGTCTTCGGCACGGGCGAGAATTTCGCGGAAGGGACGCGCATTCCGTTCCTCACCGGCCGCTATTTCACCGGGACGGACGTGCAATACCGCAAGAACGTCTGCGTGCTCGGGAACACGGCCTACAAGCTGCTCTTCGAGCCGTCGGGCACCGATCCCATCGGCAAGATGGTGCGCGTCGGCGCCGAGCGGTTCGAAGTCGTCGGCGTCTTCGACAAGCGGCCGTCGCCCGGCGGGTTCAACCTGAATCAGGACGACTTCGTCGCCGTGCCGTACACCACGTATTCGCGTGTGTGGGGGCTGCGCGTCGGCCGGTTCGGCCGCGGCAACATGAACGGCGCCATCACCAACATCATGATCTCCGTGCTGCCGCGCCAGGGCGTCTCACGCGCGACCGCGATGGCCGACGTCGAGCGCGTCATGCGCATTCGCCACGGGCTGAAGCTCGACGAGCCGAACGACTTCGACCTCACCACGCAGGATTCGTTCCTCAAGCTGTGGGACTCGATCAGCCAGGGCACGTTCCTGGCGCTCGTCGTGATCTCCTCGATCGCGCTGATGGTCGGCGGCATCGGCGTGATGGCGATCATGTCGATCTCGGTCACCGAACGAACGCGCGAGATCGGCGTCCGCAAGGCGCTTGGCGCGCGGCGTGCGGAGATTCTGTTCCAGTTCCTGATGGAAGCGGCGTTCCTCACGATGGTCGGCGGCATCATCGGCATCGCGCTCGGCGCCGGCATCGGGTGGACCGTGCACCTCGCCTCCGGGTTTCCGATCTCGCTGCCGTGGTGGTCGTTCGCGATCGGCCTCGGATTCTCCGCGTCGGTCGGAGTCTTCTTCGGCATGTATCCCGCCTTCAAGGCGTCGCGTCTGGATCCGATCGAAGCGCTGCGATACGAGTAGCCGTGACGGCCGCCATCTGGTTGATCGCGATCGTGCTGCTGATCGCGGCGTTTCGCACGCGGCGGCGGCAGCGCCGGCGCGGCGTCGGCACGGCGGCGGCAGGAACGATGTACGACTGGCTGAACCAGGACAAACGCAACGCGATCGAGATCATCGTCGAGGAGCGCGCCGGAGCCAGGGATCCCGAAGACCGCGACGGCAACCTGCCAGACCTCGCGAACCCGCGCCGCTCCTGAATCTGCCACCCGCATTCCACATTTGTGGAAGCGACTTTTCTTCCTCGCGCGTTCCTGCACTTCGTGACAATGATTCAGTTGTCCGGTTCCGCCATAATCCGCGATCGATAGTCCTGCTTGCGGCGGCAGACGGGCGGAAATATGATTCGCCGTAGACGCCATCCTTTCGTCGCTTCCAAACCGGGGGACTCCGTTTATGAAGGTCTATGAGGCCGCCAGCATCAGAAATGTCGCTCTCGTCGGTCACGGCGGATCCGGGAAGACGCAGCTCGCATCGGCCATCCTTTCAGTCGGCGGCATAGTCAATCGCTTCGGCAAGGTCGATGAAGGCACGACGGTCACCGACTTCGACGAAGAGGAAATAGCCCGCAAGCACACGCTCTCCGCCAGCCTCGCCTACGCCGAGTGGAACAAGCAGAAGATCAATCTCCTCGACACGCCCGGGATGGGCAACTTCTTCGCCGACACGCGCGCGGCGCTGCAGGTCGCCGACGCGGCGCTGGTCGTCGTCGACGCCGTTGCCGGCGTCATGGTGCAGACCGAAAAAGTGTGGAACGCTGCGGAGGAGCTCGGGCTGCCACGCCTGGTCGTGCTGAACCGCCTCGATCGCGAGCGCGCGAGTCTCGATCGATCGCTTCAATCGCTCCGCGAAGCGTGCAATCGGACGGTGATCCCGATCCAGCTGCCGATTGGCGAGGAGAAGAACTTCAAGGGCGTCGTCGATCTCATCTCGAAGAAGGCGTTCGTCTTCCAGACCGATGCAAGCGGCAGGTTCAGCGAAGCGGCGGTGCCTGCCGACATGGCCGCGGCGGTCGACACGGCGCGCGAGGCGCTCATCGAGATGGTCGCCGAGAACGACGAGAAGCTGATGGAGAAGTTCTTCGAAGCCGGCACGCTGACCGACGCCGAGCTGACTGCCGGCCTGCGGACGGCGACGCTCAACGCGAAGATCTTTCCGCTCCTCTGCACGTCGGCGATGCTCAACGTCGGCGTGCCCCAGCTGCTCGACGCAATCGTGAGCTATCTCCCCTCGCCGGCCGATCGCCCGTTCAGGGCAATCACCAAGGACGGCAGCGACACGACGCGCGCCGCCGACGAAAAACTGCCCGCGGCGGCATTCGTGTGGAAGACGATCGCCGATCCGTTCGCCGGGCGCATCACGATGTTCCGCGTCGTGTCCGGCTCGCTCAAGGCCGACTCGAACTGCCACAACAAGACGCGCGACACCGCGGAGCGCTTCGGCCATCTGCTGCTGCTGCAGGGAAAGACCCAGACGAGCATGCCGGAGATCAAAGCCGGCGATCTCGGCGCCGTGGCGAAGCTGAAGGACACGCTGACCAACGACACTCTCGGCGACAAAAGCGATGCGATCGTCTTCCCGCCCGTGAAGTTTCCCGAGCCGGTCCTGTCGTACGCGATCGAGCCGAAGAGCCGCGGCGACGAGGACAAGATCAGCTCGTCGATGCACCGGCTCGAGGAGGAAGATCCGTCGATCAAATACAGCCGCGACGCGCAGACCAAGGAGCTGCTCCTCTCAGGACAGGGCCAGCTGCACATCGAGGTGACCGTCGCGAAGCTGAAGCGGCGATTCGGCGTCGACGTCAACCTCAAACCGCCGCGCATCCCGTACCGCGAGACGATCAAGTCGGCGACCGAAGCGCATGGGCGTCACAAGAAACAGACGGGAGGTCACGGGCAGTTCGGCGACTGCAAGATCAAAGTGGAGCCGCTGCCGCGTGGCGCCGACTTCGAGTTCGTCGACGACATCTTCGGCGGCGCGATCCCGCGGCAGTTCGTGCCCGCGGTCGAAAAGGGCATCCAGGACGCGCGCACGCGCGGCTACCTCGCCGGGTACCCGATGGTCGATTTCCGCGTCACCGTCATCGACGGCGCCTACCACGACGTCGATTCCAACGAGCTGTCGTTCAAGCTGGCCGGATCGCTCGCCTTCAAGGACGCAATGACCCGCGCGCGCCCGACGATCCTCGAGCCGATCATGAACGTCGAAGTGTACACGCCGTCGGACTTCGCCGGCGATCTGATGGGCGACCTGAACGGACGCCGAGGACGCATCAGCGGCATGGACACGCGCGGCTCGATGACGATCATCAAGGCGCAGGTGCCGATGTCGGAGATGCTCACCTACGAACAGCACCTCACGTCGGCGACCGGCGGCCGCGGGTCGTATCACATGGAGTACTCGCACTACGACGAAGTGCCCGCCCAGCTGCAGACGAAGATCATCGCGGCGTCGAAGGCCGAGCGCACCGGCGTGGAGGTCGAGGAGGTTTAGGCGCCGTCAGATTTCGATGACCCACAGCTTGTGCCGGGCGGTTCGATACAGCAGGCGGTACGGCGCCGCGGATGCGTCAGGCAGATCCAGGGGACTCAGCGCGACGAGATAACGGATACCGTGCGCCTTCCACGCGGTCCATTTGGCCCGCCAGTCGTCCATTGCGACGCCTTTGCGTCCGGTCCTCAAGTACACGAGAGCCGGATTCGACGCAGCGACCGCGCCTTCGTCCACGAGGGTGTCTTTCATCCACGCGAGGACTTCGTCGACTTCGCGGCCGTCGGCAACCCATTCCACTGCGTCCCCGCTCGCCCGGCCGCGCAGATCGAGAACGTAGCGGACGTGATCGTACGCGTCGAACCCGATGACGAGGAGGATGAGCATGCGAGCGAGTCGCCAGCGATCCGACGCCGTCGTCCGCAATCCCTGCACCACGTACACCGCGATGAACGGCGCGACCGGCAACACATAGCGAAACGTCCAGAACGGGACGAGAACCGCCATCGCGATGGTGAGGGGAACCAGCAGCTCGGGCACGCCCGCTCGCTCGCGCACGGTCCGGACATATCCGACGATCGCGATGAGGCTCAACACGAACGAGATGGCCATGGTCGACGTCGCGTTGCCCATACTGCCTGCCTGCACGCCGACCGTGCCGCCGATCGAGACGACTTCTTCGCCGCTCTCGCCGGGACCGCGAAGAAACGCCGGCGCGAACATTCCTGCCATGTCGCGGCCGAACACGTTCGTCAAATTCTCCGCAACGCGGGCGCGTACATCCGCCGGCGTCGCCTGCCCCGATGAAGGCGTTCCGGCGGCCCTCAGCCGCATCGAATCGGCGTACGCGTATGCGATCGACCCTCCGTGTTCGAGTCGTTGGGCGGTCGTGGGCGCGTGGGCGCGCGCGTACAGAAGCCACGGCGCGAGCAGCACCAGCAGCGTCGCGCCGAACAACAGCGCGTCCCGCCACCGCCGCTGGTTCAGCAGATACAGCACGCCGGCCGCAATCAACGCGATGCCGGTCGACCGGACGAGCATCGCCGCCGCCGCGATCGCCGCGCCGAGGATGATGTCGCGCCGCCGAGGATCACGATCGGCCGCGCACGCGCGGTCGAGGACGATCACGGCCGCAAGCTGCACGAGCGTGAAGACGCATTCGGCCATCACCGTTGAGGTCGCCAGGAAGACGAACGCCGGCGTGATGACGATCGCGACGGCAATGGCTGCCGCCAGTTGCGACGGCAGGCGGCGGCATCCGACGGCGTACCAGAACGACGCGAGGCCGACTCCCCCCATCGCAACGATCGAGACGCTCTTGAGAAGCAGCACGTTTTCCGGGAAGTGCGGCTTCAATCGAAACAGGACCGACAGAATGAACGGAAAGCCCGGTGGAACGTTCGGCAGGATCTCCGCAACCGCGGAGCTCGTCAGGCGAAAGCCGTGCCCCTGCGACAGTGCCTGCCCGAGCAGGATGTACCACGCGTCGTCGACGACCAGTCCGGCGACGCGATCGAGGCGCAGCACGTAGAGGACCGCGACCACGAGGACGACGACCGCCGCGCCGGCCATCCAGCGCTGACCGCGCGGCGCGTCGTCAGAGATCGCCTGGTTTGGAAGGACGTTACTTGCCTTTCGAAGAACCGCCCATCTTGCGTCCGGTGGTACCTTTCTTCGAGGCGCGCTTGGCGGCTTTCGCTTCGACCGCCGACGCAGACTCATGCTCGGCGGCCTCGTCCTTGCGGCCGCCGCGCAGCCGTTCGGCAGCGGCTCGCAGTCGTCCGCCGACGCCGCCCTTCTTCTTGGCGGTGTCCCCCGCTCTGGCGTCGGTCTCGGCCTTTGCCCGCGGGTTGAACTCGCTTCCGACGAGCTCCACCTGCGCGACCTCGGCGCTGTCGCCTTTGCGGAACCCGATCCGCAGCAGGCGTGTGTAGCCGCCAGGCCGCGTCGCGAAGCGCGGCGCGATGGTGTCGAACAGCTTCGTGACGACTTCTCGATCCTGCAGGTCCTGCATGACCCGCCGCCGCGCGTTCAGCAGGTGGCCGTTCCCGGCATTGCCCTTTGCAGGGGCCTCAGCCCCCTGGCTGCCGGCCACGCCGCGCTTGGCGATCGTGATCAGCCGCTCGACGAACGGCCGCAGCTCCTTGGCGCGCGGCACGGTCGTCGTCAAATGCTCGTAGCGAAGGAGGGATGTCGCCTGGTTGCGGAGCATCGCGATGCGATGCTCCGTGACGCGGCCCAGCTTTCGATGTGCGACTCGGTGTCTCATGGATGTGATCCTGTCGGGACTTGGGATTTGGGATTTGGGATTTGCCGGGCACAGTCCCAACGAATCCCGAGTCGCTACAAATCCCTACGAATCCCGAACCCCAAATCCCGGTCCTCAGTCCTGCGAAGCCGCCGTCGGCTGGTCGACGCGCATGCCGAGGCTCAGGCCCATCGTGTGCAGGATTTCCTTGATCTCGTTCAGGCTCTTGCGCCCGAAGTTCTTCGTCTTCAGCATCTCGGCTTCGGACTTCTGCACGAGCTCGCGAATGGTCCGGATGTTCGCGTTCTTCAGGCAGTTGTACGACCGCACGGACAGCTCGAGCTCTTCGACGCTCTTATCGAGGTTCTCGTTGGTCGCCCCCGCGCGCGGCTGATCGGCCGCGGCCTCGGTCTGCTGCTCGGCGCCTTCCTCGAGGTTGATGAAGATGTTCAGGTGATCGCGAATCAGCTTCGCCGCGAGCGACACCGCGTCGCGCGAGTTGACCGATCCGTTCGTCCACACGTCGACGGTGAGCTTGTCGTAGTCGGTCGTCTGTCCGAGACGCGCCGCTTCGACGAGGTAGTTCACCTTCTTGATCGGCGAATGGACCGAATCGATCGGAATCCAGCCGATGCCGAGATCTTCGTCGAAGTTCTTGTCGGCCGACACGTAGCCGCGGCCGCGCTTCATGCGCATCTCCATGTGGAGCTTGCCGTGCTCGGCGACGGTCGCGATGTGGGCGTCTGGCTCGAGAATCTCGACGTCCGCATCCGCCTGGATGTCGCGCGCGCGCACCTCGCCGGGCTTGTCGACGCGCAGCGTGAGCGTCTTCGTGTGATCGACGTGCAGCTTCAGCGGAATCTGCTTCAGGTTGAGGATGATGTCGGTCGCGTCCTCGACGACGCCCGGAATCGGCGAGAACTCGTGGAGGACGCCGTCGATCTTCACCGCGGTAATCGCCGCGCCCTCAATCGACGAGAGCAGCACGCGCCGCATCGCGTTGCCAATTGTCGTGCCGAAGCCGCGCTCGAACGGCTGCGCGTAGAACCGTCCGAACCGATCGGTGAGCGTATCGCGCTCGACCTCGAGCCGCTTGGGACGTTGAAAACCTTTCCACAGCATTGCGCGTGTCCTTTCTTATCCGGGGTCGACGCCCCGGATTCGCCAACGGGCCCGCAGACGGGCCTCCGGACCTGCAAGTGACCGCCGACCTCCCGCCGCAGGTCCGTGTAAGGCTGCGGGTCGACGGTTGGCTTCGCCAACCGAAAATTCGAAGTAGGAAGTTCGAAGTATGAAGTCCGTCAGCGGCCGCACTTCGTACTTCCGACTTCGTACTTCATGCTTACTTATTTCGAGTACAACTCCACGATCAGTTGCTCCTGCACGGGCAGGTTGATCTGTTCGCGCGTCGGCATCGAGTTGACGCGACCGCTGATAGTGTTCGCGTCGAACGACAGCCACTCGGGGATGCCGCGCCCTTTGACTTCCTCCATGGCGTGCTCGACCGTCGGGTTCTTCTGCGTGCGGCCGAGCACCGTGATCACGTCCCCTTCTCTCACCGAGTACGACGGGATGTCGACCTTCTTGCCGTTCACGAGAAAATGTCCGTGGCGCACGAGCTGTCGCGCCTGCGGGCGAGACGTCGCGAGGCCGAGTCGATAAACGACGTTGTCGAGCCGCCGCTCGAGGAGCTGCAGCAGCGTGACGCCGGTGATGCCGCGCGTCCGCTCGGCCGCCTCGAAGTACCGGCGGAACTGATCCTCCAGCACGCCGTAGATGCGCTTCACTTTCTGCTTCTCGCGGAGCTGCAGGCCGTAGCCGGCGAGCTTCGCCTTCCGCGTCTTGCCGTGCTGCCCCGGCGGGAAGTTGCGCTTCTCGATGGCGCACTTCTCCGTGTAGCAGCGTTCCCCCTTGAGGAACAGCTTCATCGCCTCGCGGCGACAGAGACGGCAAACGGGTCCGATGTAACGAGCCATCAATCACCTTTCATGCATCGGGAATTGGATAAATCGGGAAATCGACCAATTGGGATTTGCGGATTGTCGCGACCAGCGCTCATTTTCCAATTACCCGATTACCCAATTACCCGATTATCCAATTTCAAAATCTCAAACACGCCGCCGCTTGGGTGGACGGCATCCGTTGTGAGGGATGGGCGTCACGTCCCGAATCGATTTCACTTCCAAACCCACCGTCTGGAGCGCACGGATCGCCGATTCGCGTCCGGATCCGGGTCCCTTCACGCGGACGTCGAGTGAGCGCATGCCGACCGTCTTCGCGGCGTTGCCGGCATTGAGCGCCGCCTGCGTCGCGGCGAACGGCGTCCCTTTGCGCGATCCCTTGAAGCCGATCCCGCCGGCGCTCGACCACGCGACCACGTTGCCTTCGGTATCGGTGATGGTGACCACGGTGTTGTTGAACGACGCCTGGATGTGGGCGAGCCCGTGGTGGACGATGCGCTTCTCGCCGCGCTTCTTGAAGGTCTTCTTCCGCTTTCCGGCGCCTTCCTTTTTCTCAGGTGTTGCGCCTTCAGGGGTCGCTGCCGCTTCGCTTTTCGCCATAACGTTAACCGTCTTCCTAATCCCGATTCCCGAATCCCGAATCCCGAATCTACACGACCTTTTTCTTAGCGATCGCGCCTTTGCGCGGACCCTTGCGCGTACGCGCGTTGGTGCGCGTGCGCTGGCCGCGGACCGGCAGCGCGCGCCGATGCCGCATGCCGCGGTAGCAGCCGATTTCCATCAGCCGCTTGATGTTCATCGAGATCTCTTTCCGAAGGTCCCCCTCGACGCCGCCCTGCTCCTCGATGACGCGGCTGATCTTCCGCACGTCGTCCTCGGACAGATCCTTGACGCGGACGTCGGGACTGACGCCGGCGTCCTTCAGGATGTTGTTCGAGCGGACGCGCCCGATACCGTAGATGTACGTCAGTCCGATCTCGACGCGCTTGGTGCGCGGAAGATCAACGCCTGCTATACGTGCCATATTCCGTTCTCTCCAGCTCCGGTGGGTCTGGTGTATCCGACCTATCCCTGCCGCTGCTTGTGTTTCTGATTCGGGCAGATCACCCGTACCACGCCGCGGCGGCGGACGATCTTGCATTTGTCGCAAATCCGTTTGACCGATGCTCGAACCTTCATAAACCCTTTCGCTCGGCTGAAAGCCTTGCGCTACAGCCGTTCAACGATTCGTCCTCGCGTCACGTCGACCGGCGACAGCTCCACGCGGACGCGATCGCCGACCAGGATGCGCACGAAATTGCGATCCATCCGATCCGCGATATGTGCGGTTACGAACGATCCCTGCTCGAGCCGCACGCGATACAAGGCGCTTGGCAGCTGCTCCGTTACGGTCCCTATCTGACCGGCACCGGAACTTCTCTCGCGGTCAGAATCCATGGACCGTCCGCTGTCACCGCGACCGTGTGCTCGAAGTGCGCCGACAAGCTCGTGTCGCGCGTCACCGCCGTCCACCCGTCGGCCAGCACTTTCACCGCCGGCTTTCCCGCATTCACCATCGGCTCGATCGCGAGCACCATGCCCTCGGCGAGTCGTGGACCTCGTCCCGGGTCCCCGTAGTTGGGCACCTGCGGTTCCTCGTGCATCCGCTGGCCGATGCCGTGGCCGACGAACTCGCGCACGACGGAAAACCCGTAGGCCTCGACGTGCTTCTGCACGGCGTGCCCGATGTCCGAGATGCGGCGGCCGGGCCGCACGACCTCGATCGCCTTATAGAGCGCCTCTTCCGTCGCCCTGAGCAGGAGCGCCGCCTGCTCCGACACCTGTCCGACCGGCAGCGTGATCGCGCTGTCGCCGTAGTACCCGCCGAGCGCGGCGCCGACGTCGATCGAGATGACGTCGCCTTCGTTCAGCACGCGGCGTCCCGACGGGATGCCGTGGATGACCTCTTCGTTGATCGACGCGCAAATCGTCGCCGGATAGCCGTGATACCCCTTGAACGCGGCGGTCGCGCCCGCGTTCTCGATCCGTTTCTCGGCCAGCGCGTCGAGATCGGCCGTTGTCACGCCCGGCGCCACATGAGCGGCGAGCTCGGTCAGCACCTCCGCAACGAGCCGGCCGGCGTCGCGCATCCGCTCGAGCTCGGATGCCGAACGGCAGACGATCACCGCCGGCCTCCGTTGCCCGCCGCCTCGATCGCCGCCGCGAGTTGGGCTGCGACGTCGTCGGGCGGCTGCGCGCCGTCAATCGTGCGGAACGTCGGACGCCGCCGGTAGAACTCCACGAGCGGCTTCGTGTTCAGGTCGTACACTTTCAGACGCTCCAGCACGACGCCGGCACTGTCGTCGGTTCGCTGCACGAGCCGTCCGCCGCAACGCCGGCAGCGCAGCGGCTCGGTCTGCGCGAGCACGGCGGCCGCCGTTTCGGCCGCCGCGCCGCCCGCGGTCGGCATCACCACTTTGTCGGCCGCTGCGACCTGCGTCTCGCGAACGGCGGCGTTCGCGCCGCAGTCCTCGCAGATCAGCCGCGACGCCAGGCGCCGCACCAGCTCCGCCAGAGGCACGACGATGTTGACCACGATCAGCGGATCGCGGCCCTTCATGATCGTGTCGAGCGCTTCTGCCTGCGCAACCGTCCGCGGAAAACCGTCGAGCACGAACCCGCTTCGGGCGTCGTCCCTGTCGAGGCGTTCGCGCACGATGCCGATCATCACGTCGTCGCTGATCAGTTCCCCGCGATCCATGATCGCCGTGGCGCGTCTGCCGACGTCGGTGCCCGTCTGCACGGCCTCGCGGAGGATGTCGCCGGTCGAAATCTTCGGAATCCCCCGACTCCGCGCGAAGCGCTCGGCCTGCGTGCCCTTGCCCGCCCCGGGCGGGCCGAGCATGATGAGGTTCAAGGCCATTTCAAGTCTGAAGTCTGAAGTTCGAAGTCGGAAGTGGAAGTTGGAACTTCAAACTTCAGACTTCAAACTTCGAACTTGATGCTTCCTACGCTCTCCGTCCCCGAATGCGCGACTTCTTCATGAACCCGTCGTAGTGCCGCATGATCAGCTGCGACTCGACCTGCTGCACCGTGTCCATCGCGACGCCCACCACGATCAGCAGCGACGTGCCGCCGAAGTAGTAAGGAACGTTCATGCCTTCGGTGATCACCCGCGGCAGGCTCGCGTCGAGCCACTCGCCGATGAACGGAATCGGCGCCACCTTGAAGCCGCTGATCAGCCACTGCGGCAGCAGCGCGATGAGCGCGAGGTAAACCGCGCCCGCGAGCGTGATGCGCGTCAGGATCGTGTCGATGTACTCCGCGGTCCGTTTGCCCGGGCGGATGCCCGGCACGAACCCGCCGTACTTCCGCATGTTCTCCGCCACGTCATCCGGGTTGAAGATGATCGCGGTGTAGAAGTACGTGAAGAAGATGATGCCGACCACGTACAGCAGGTTGTACAGCGGCATACCGGGCCCCAGGTTCGTCGTCAGCCATTCGCCGACGCCGCCTTTGAACGCCGACGCGATCGTCGCGGGAAACGCGAGGATCGACGAGGCGAAGATGACCGGGATGACGCCGCCGGTGTTCACCTTCAGCGGGATGTGCGTGCTCGAGCCGCCGTACATCCGCCGGCCGACGACGCGCTTCGCGTACTGAACCGTCACCCGCCGGTGGCCGCGCTCGACGAACACGATTGCCGCCACGACGAAGGCCATCAGGACGATCAGGAACAGGATGCGGATCAGCCCGATCTGTCCCGTGCGCATCTGGTCGAACGTCTGCAGTACGGCGCGCGGCAGGCCGACGACAATGCCGGCGTAGATGATCAGCGACATGCCGTTGCCGATCCCGCGCTCGGTGATCTGTTCGCCGAGCCACATGATGAAGCAGGTGCCGGTGGTCAGCGTCAGCACGGTCATCAGCCGGAACCCGAGCCCCGGACTGATGACGAGCGGCAGGCCACCCGCGATCTTCGTCTGGCGCTCCAGGAAGATCGCGATGCCGAGCGCCTGGACGACGCTGAGCAGGATCGTGCCGTAGCGCGTGTACTGCGTGATCTTGCGCCGCCCGAGCTCGCCTTCCTTCGAGAGCCGTTCGAGGTACGGCCACACGACGGTCAGCAGCTGCAGGATGA
This sequence comes from Acidobacteriota bacterium, assembly GCA_003222395.1. GTDB lineage: Bacteria > Acidobacteriota > Vicinamibacteria > Vicinamibacterales > CAVVIG01 > Gp6-AA45. Next base: position 41,045 of record QHWB01000034.1, on the reverse strand, counting down.
TCGACGCGCTGATGTAGGGCATGATGCCCAGCGCGAAGATCGTGACGCGCGACAGGTTCCCGCCGGAGAACATGTCGTAGAGACCGAACATCGTGCCCTGGAGCTGCCGCGCCATTTCGGCCAGCGCGACGAGGTTCACGCCGGGGACGGTGATGTTGTGTCCGACGCGGTACACGGCCAGCAGCCCCAGCGTGAACAGCACGCGGTTGCGCAGGTCCGAGACGGTAAAGATGTTTTTGAGGCTGTCGTTCACGCGAGTTGCTCCGTGGCGCCGCCCGCTGCGGCAATCTTTTCCGCCGCCTTCCCACTGAACTTGTGCGCGCGCACGGTGAGCGCCTTGCCGACCTCACCGCGAGCCAGAACCTTGACCTTCTGATCGCCGGCCGCGACGAGCCCGTGCTCGCGCAGCAGCTCCGGCGTCACGACGGCGCCGGCGTCGAACTTCAGGTCGAGGGTATCGAGGTTGACGACCGCATACTCGACGCGAAACGGATTGTGGAAACCGCGCTTCGGCACGCGGCGATGCAGCGGCATCTGGCCGCCTTCGAAGCCGCGCTTGAACTTGAAGCCCGAACGCGACTTCGCGCCTTTGTGTCCGCGGCCGGCGGTCTTGCCCTGACCGGATCCCTGCCCGCGGCCGATCCGCTTCTTGGCGTGCTTCATCCCCTTCGGGGGACGGAGATTGCTGAGTGACATTCTTTACTCTCTCGCGGTTTACTCTCTCGCGGGACCGCCCCCGCTCGCTATTCCACCTCGACGAGGTGCCGCACCTTGTGAATCATGCCGCGCGTCGACGGCGTGTCCTTCAGCTCCACGGTGTGGCGGATGCGGCGAAGGCCCAGGCCGCGCACGGTCGTCGCCTGTTTCCGATCGAATCCGATCGGGCTCTTGACGAGCGTCACCTTCACCGTGGCGCCCTTCGTGTCGGTTCTATGATTCGCCATGACCGTTCTCGCTCGCGTCTACGCGCGCGCGCGCGCGAGCGACTCCAATTCCTTTCCCCGCAGCCGCGCGATCGACACCGGATCCTTCAGCGTCGAGAGGCCCGCGAAGGTCGCGCGCACGACGTTGTGCGGGTTTGCCGATCCGAGCGACTTCGTCAGGATGTTCGTGATGCCGGCCGACTCCACGACCGCGCGCACCGCGCCGCCGGCGATGATGCCCGTGCCGTCGGGCGCCGGCTTCAGCAGCACGCGCCCCGCTCCGAAACATCCGGTGATCGTGTGCGGAATCGTCGTCCCCTGCAGCGGCACGCGGACGAGATTCTTCTTCGCCGCCTCGATGCCCTTCTTGATTGCCGACGGGACTTCCTTCGCCTTGCCGATGCCGAAGCCGACGACGCCGTGTCCGTCGCCGACGACGACGAGCGCGCTGAAGCTCAGGTTCTTGCCGCCCTTGACGACCTTCGTCACGCGGTTGATCGAGACGACCGTGTCCTTGATGTCGAGCTGCGACGGGTCGATGCGTTCACGAGTGCGCATAATCAGAATTCCAATCCACCCTTGCGGGCCGCGTCGGCCACGGCGCGTATGCGGCCGTGATACAGAAATCCGCTGCGGTCGAAGACGACGCGCTTGATGCCCTTTTCGATCGAACGCTCGGCGATCGTTCTGCCGATCGCTTCGGCGCCTTTCAGGTTTCCGCCGGTCACGCCCTTGCCGAGCGACCCTTTCACCTTCGGGTCGATGCTGGAGGCCGATACGAGCGTCTGTCCGCTGAGGTCGTCGATGACCTGCGCGTAGATGTGCGACACGCTGCGGAACACGCTCAGACGAGGGCGCTCCTTCGTTCCCATGATCCGCTTGCGCTGACGCAACTGAATCCGATGCCGGCGATCGTCTTTCGTCGTGATCTTCATAACCGAATCCCGAGTCCCAATCCCTACTTGGCGCCTGTCTTTCCAGCCTTCTTCTTCAACTGTTCGCCGGTGTACCGAACGCCCTTCTGCTTGTACGGATCCGGCTTGCGCATCCGGCGGATGTTGGCGGCGACCTGACCCACGAGCTGGCGGTCGACGCCGGTCACGGTGATGTGCGTCTGCTTGTCGATCGCGATGTCGATCCCCTGCGGGATGTCGAAGACGACCGGATGCGAGTAGCCGAGCGCGAAGATGACCTGCTTGCCTTTGACCTCCGCGCGGTAGCCGACGCCGACGATGTCGAGCTCTTTCTTGTAGCCATTGGTGACGCCGGCGACGGCGTTCGCGACGAGACTGCGGGCGAGGCCGTGGAACTTGCCGAGCTCGGGTTCCGCCGACACCGTCTTCGCGACGAGGTGACCGTCGGTCAGCTCGAAATTAATCCCCGAAGGAAACGCCTGGCGCATCTTGCCCTTGGGGCCCTGCACTTCGACCGCGCCGTCGACGACCTTGACGGTCACGCCCTTCGGCACCGTAATCAGTTTCTTTCCAATTCTCGACATATCTTTAGCTCTTGGTTATCAGCTGTCGGCTCTCGGCTTTCAGCTGAATGGTCACCAGATATTGCAGAGCACTTCGCCGCCGACGCCGGCTTTCACCGCTTCGCGGCCGGTCATCACGCCACGCGACGTCGTGAGAATCGCCGTGCCCAGTCCGCCGAGGACCTCCGGCACGTCGTCGCGTCCGAAGTAGACGCGGCGGCCGGGACGGCTGATGCGCTCGACGCCGGTGATCAGCTTCTCGCCGTGCGGTCCGTACTTCAGGAACACACGCAGCGTCTTGGTCGGCAACGCGGCGTCGTCGAGGAGCTTGAACCCCTGGATATAGCCTTCGTCCTGCAGGATGCGCGCGATCTCGGCCTTGAGGCGCGAGCCGGGCATGTCGACGCGAGTGTGCTTGGCGGTCACCGCGTTGCGGATCCGCGTGAGCATGTCTGCGATTGGATCTGTCATCTTGGTTCGCTCTCAGCTTTCAGCTATCGGCTTTCAGCTTCCGGCTCGCAGCTGACAGCTGAGAGCCGAGAGCTGATAGCTGATAGCTATTCCTACCAGCTGCTCTTCGTCACGCCCGTCACGTCGCCCTCGAGCGCCAGCTTGCGGAAGCAGAGGCGGCAGAGGGCGAACTTCCGCATGTAGGCGCGTGGGCGGCCACACAGGCGGCAGCGGTTGCGGAGCCGGGTCTTGTACTTCGGCGTCTTCTGTTCCTTCGCGATCTTTGCAGTAGTGGCCATCTATTACTTTCTCGCGGGGCCCCACCCCCACTCGCTGATGCCTCGCGCCCGCTGCGCGCTTGCGGCCGCTGGCAGGGCCGCAGGCGCCGTTAACTCTGACGGAACGGCATGCCGATGAATTGCAACAGCTTCCTCGCCTCGGCTTCTCCTCAGGACTACGAGGCTCGGAACGGCATGCCGATGAATTGCAACAGCTTCCTCGCCTCTTCGTCGGTCTTCGCCGTCGTGACGACCGAGACGTTCATGCCGCGCGCCTTGTCGACCTTCATGTAGTCGATCTCGGGGAACAGCAGCTGGTCGCGCAGGCCGAGCGTGTAGTTGCCGCGGCCGTCGAACCCGCGCGGCGACACGCCCTTGAAGTCGCGCACGCGCGGCAGCGCGATGGTCATCAGCCGATCGAGGAACTCCCACATGCGCTCGCCGCGGAGCGTGACCATCGTGCCGATCGGCATCCCTTTTCTGACCTTGAACGCCGCGATCGATTTCTTCGCGCGGCGCACCACCGGCTTCTGCCCCGTGATGCGCGCGAGCTCGTCGGCGCCGGTGTCGACGATCTTCGCGTTCGAGGTCGCCTCGCCGAGGCCCATGTTCACGACGATCTTGTGGACCTTCGGCACGGCCATCACGTTTTTGTACCCGAACTCCTTCTTCAGGGCCGGGACGACGTCCTTGGTGTACTTCTCTTTCAGCCGGGCGCTCATTTGTCGACGACTCCCTCGCACTTGCGGCAGATCCGGACTTTGCGGCCGTCGCCGAGAATCTTGCGGCCGACGCGCGTCTGCGCGCCGCATTCGGGGCACACCAGCTGCACGTTCGACGCGTGGAGCGACGCTTCGCGCTCGACGATGCCGCCCTTGATGTTCTTGCCGGGATTCGGCTTCGTATGGCGCTTGATCATGTTCACGCCTTCGACGATGAGGCGCAGCTTGGCGCGCTCGTCGCCGGGCAGAACCTTCAGCACGCGTCCCCGCTTGCCGCGATCCTTGCCGCTGATGACCAGCACGTTGTCGTTTTTCCGAATAGGACTCGCCAGACGACTCATTACAGAACCTCGGGGGCCAACGAAATGATCTTCATGAACCGGCGCTCGCGCAGCTCGCGCGCGACCGGGCCGAACACGCGCGTGCCAATCGGCTCGCCCTGATCGTTGATGAGCACGGCGGCGTTGCGGTCGAACCGGATGTAGCTGCCGTCGCGGCGCCGCTGCTCCTTCACGGTGCGCACGATGACCGCCTTGACGACCTGCCCCTTCTTGACGTTGCTCTCGGGCGTCGCCTCCTTCACCGACGCCGTGACGATGTCGCCGAGCCGCGCGTAGCGGCCGGTCGATCCGCCAATCGGGTTGATGACGGCGATCTTGCGCGCGCCGGAATTGTCGGCCACGTCGAGGATCGATCGCATCTGGATCATTGGTGGTCTCCAGGCCTAGACGACCGCCGCCTTCCGCACGACGCGCACGAGATTCCAGCGCTTGCGGCGGCTCTGCGGGCGCGTCTCGACGATGGCGACGGTGTCGCCGGGCTTCGCTTCGTTCTTCTCGTCGTGCACCATGAACTTCGACGTCAGCCGCGTGGTCTTGCCGTACAGACCGTCGCGCACCTGGCGTTCGACGGCGACGACAATGCTCTTCTGCATCTTGTTGCTGACGACGACGCCGAACTTTTCTGCCTTGTGCGACATCAGTAATACTGCCCTTCCTGCCTATCCAGCTCTCTTCTGTCTCAACACGGTCTTGATTCGGGCGAGATCGCGGCGCACCGTGCGCATCTTGTCCGGCGCCTCGAGCTGTCCCATCGATTTCTGAATCCGCATGCGGAAGAGCTGATCGGTCAGGTCGCGTTCGCGCACCGAGAGCTCGTCGACCGCCAGGTCGCGCAATTCCGCCGCCTTCATTGCACCGTCTCCTGCGCGAAGCGGGTCGCGAACTTGGTCCGGATCGGAATCTTGGCCGCCGCCAGCTTCATCGCTTCGCGCGCTTCCTTTTCAGTCACGCCTTCCATCTCGAACAGAATCTTGCCCGGACGGATGACGGCCACCCACTGCTCGGGCGCGCCCTTGCCCTTGCCCATGCGCGTTTCCTGCGGCTTCTTGGTGATCGGTTTGTCGGGGAACACGCGCACCCACACCTTGCCGCCGCGCGCGACGAACCGCGTCATCGCGACGCGCGCCGCTTCGATCTGGCGATCGGTCAGCCAGCACGGCTCGAGCGCTTTCAGACCGAAGTCGCCGAACGACACGTCGGATCCGCGCCACGCTTTGCCGGCCATGCGGCCGCGCTGCTGTTTGCGGTACTTCACTTTCTTCGGCATCAACATCTTTTAATCTCTCGCGGGGCCCCACCCCCGCTCGCTGACGCTCTCGCGCCGCAGCGCTCGGGCGTATCCAGAACAGAACGTCGCAGCGGCCGCTCGCCGCGACACGCTGATGCGTCCGGACCGTAGTCCAGCCTGACGCTACGCCCGCGCCGCCGGTCTGCGCGGGGCACGCTCGCGATACTCCTCTTCGCGGCCTCGCTGCGGAACCAGGCGTTCGCCCTTGTACAGCCACACCTTGATGCCGATCTGGCCGTAGGTCGTGTTCGCTTCCGCGAAGCCGTAGTCGATGTCGGCGCGCAGCGTCTGCAGCGGCAGCTGGCCGTGCAGATACCACTCCGACCGCGCGATTTCAGCGCCGTTCAGACGTCCCGAGACGCGCACCTTGATGCCGCGCGCGCCGAAGCGCAGCGCCGACTCCACCGCCTTGCGCATCGCGCGGCGAAACGCAACGCGCTTCTCGAGCTGCATCGCGACCGATTCGGCAATCAGCTGCGCGTCGAGCTCGGGCTTCTGGATCTCCTGGATGTTGATGAAGACCTCGCGGTTCGTGCGCTTCTGGATTTCCTGCTTCAGCTTGTCGACTTCCGTCCCCTTGCGGCCGATGATGATGCCGGGGCGCGATGTGTAGATGTCGATCTTCAAGCGGTTGACGGCGCGCTCGGTCTCGATCTTCGCGACGCCGGCGTGCGCGAAGCGCTTCTTCAGGCTCTGGCGCAGCGCCAGATCCTCGTGCAGCAGCTTCGCGTAATCGCGGTTCGAGTACCATCGCGACCGCCACGTCTTGTTGAACCCGAGCCGGAATCCGAACGGGTGAACCTTCTGGCCCACGACTACTCCTTCGCCTTCGCCTGAGTTTGTTTACGGCGCGACCCGGCCGCCCGCGGCGCCGCCGGTTTCTTCGGCGTACGCGCGCGCTTCGGCGCGCTCCCCTCGGTCGCCGCGACCGCGACGATCTTTTCCGGGCGCTCTGTCACCTGCACGGTGAGATGCGCTGTGCGCTTCAGCACGCGGAACGCGCGTCCCATCGGCGCCGGACGCACGCGTTTGGCGGACGGTCCCTGGTTCGCGAACGCCGCCGAGACGTAGAGTCGATCGACGTCGCCGCTGAAGCCGTCCTTGTTCTGCGCGTTCGCGATCGCCGAGCGCAGCACTTTCGCGATGTCGTCGGCGATGCCCTTGCGCGTGAATCTCAGCGTCGCCAGCGCTTGATCGACGTTCTTGCCGCGAATGAGCGCGAGCACGAGCCCGGCCTTCTGGGCCGACGTCCGCACATAGCGCGCCGTCGCCTGAGCTGCAATCGCCATCGCCTAGCTCCCCGCTCCCGCCGGTCTGGCGCCGCCGCCGGCGCCCGCGCCTGCGCCGCCACCGCCGGCCGGCGCCGGTGCCCCGGGCGCCCCGCCCACAGCCGCCGCTGCAGCCTTCTCCGCCACCTTCGTCGTATGCCCCTTGAAGATCCGCGTCGGGGCGAACTCGCCGAGCTTGTGGCCGACCATGTTTTCCGTCACGTACACCGGAATGAACTTCTTCCCGTTGTGCACGGCGAGCGTGTGGCCGACCATCTCGGGCACCACGGTCGATCGGCGCGACCACGTCTTGATGACTTTCTTGTCGCCGCCCGCGCGATTCATCACCTCGATCTTCTCGAGCAGGTGTAGATCGACGAACGGGCCTTTCTTCAGTGAACGTCCCATAACCAGCTTTCAGCTTTCGGCTCTCGGCTCTCGGCTCTCGGCTCTCGGCTCTCAGCTTTCGTTCCGAAAGCTATTTTTGTCTCCGCTGAACGATGAACTTGTCGGTGGCCTTGCGATTCCGCGTCTTGTAGCCCTTGGTCGGCAAACCCCACGGAGATACCGGGTGGCGTCCACCGGACGTCTTGCCCTCGCCGCCGCCGAGCGGATGGTCGACCGGGTTCATCGCGACGCCGCGCACGTGCGGCCGCTGACCGAGCCAGCGGCTGCGCCCCGCCTTGCCGATCGACACGTTCTCGTGATCGAGGTTGCCGACCTGGCCGATCGTCGCGAAGCATTCCATGTTGATCTTGCGAATCTCGCCCGACGGCATCTTCACCGACGCGTAGTCGCCTTCCTTGGCGACCAGCTGCACCGCCGATCCGGCGCTGCGCGCGATCTGTCCGCCCTTGCCCGGCTTGAGCTCCACGTTGTGGAGCAGCGTGCCGAGCGGAATGTTCTTGAGCGGCAGCGAATTGCCCGGCAGGATGTCGACGTTCTGTCCGGCGACGATCGTGTCGCCGACCTTCAGGCCGTTGGGCTGCAGGATGTAGCGCTTCTCGCCGTCGGCATACGTCAGCAGCGCGATGCGCGCCGAGCGGTTCGGGTCGTACTCGATCGTCGACACCGTCGCCGGGATGTCGCGCTTGTCGCGCTTGAAGTCGATGACGCGATACATCCGCTTGTGGCCGCCGCCGCGCCACCACGACGTGAGCTGACCGCGGTTGTTCCGGCCGCCCGATTCGTGCAGCGGCTCGACCAGCGGCTTGTACGGTTCCTGCGTGGTGATCTCGTCGAACACCTGCACCGTCTGGAACCGGCTGCCGGGCGACGTCGGATTGAATTTGCGAATAGGCATTTGGTGCTTTCTACGCTCCTTCCAAGAACTCCGGCATCTTCGCGCCTTCGCGGAGCTTCACGTACGCCTTCTTCCAGTCCGGGCGCCGGCCGGCGTAGCGTCCCTGCCGCTTCATCTTGCCGTGCGCGATGCTCGTCCGGATGCTGTCGACCTTCGATCCGAGCAGCTGTTCGATCGCCCGCTTGATCTGCGTCTTGTTCGCGCTCGATGCCACGTGGAACACGATCGTTCGTCCATCCTCGCGGAGAATCGACGTCTTCTCGGTGATCAGCGGGCGGCGGATAACGTCAGTCAGTTTCAACATAAGTACCTGTAGCGCGAGCCTTTCAGGCGAGCGCGTCCTGTAGCTTCTCCAGCGCCGTCCTGGTGACGACGACGCGTTGCGCGCCGATGACGTCGCGCGCGCTGACGCGTCCGCTCGCCACGAGCGAAACGCCGGGAATGTTGCGGACCGACTTCGACAGCTTCTCGTCGACGGCGACGTCGACCAGCACCGCCTTGCCGCTGACGTTGAGCCGCTGCAGCAGCTCCACGGCCGCCTTCGTTTTCACCGTGTCCACGGCCAGCGCGTCGACGACGATGAGATCGCCCTGCTGCAGCTTGTCGGCGAGCGCCGCACGCAGCGCGCCGCGCTCGACTTTCTTCGGCAGCGCGTAGTCGTAGCTGCGCGGCTGCGGCCCGAACACCGTGCCGCCCTTGCGCCACAGCGGATTTCGAATCTCGCCGACGCGGGCGCGGCCCGTCCCCTTCTGCCGCCACGGCTTCTTGCCGCTGCCGCTCACATTGGCGCGGTTCTTCGTCTGGTGCGTGCCGCGCCGGTCCGCGGCATTCGCGTGGACAACCGACTCCCACATCAAGTCGGTGTTCACGCGGCCGGCGAACACGTCGTCGCGCACCTCGATGGTGCCGACCTGCTGGTTTTGAGCGTTGAGAACGTCTAGCTGCATACTGAATTTCGAGGGGGCTGCCCCTACTTCTTACCCTTCTTCGGCTTCTCGACCTGCGCGACCTTCACCTTGTGCGGGGCGATCGCCTTGCGGACGATGACGTAGCCGGACGGCGCGCCCGGGATGCCGCCTTCGACGAGGAGCAGGTGGTTGTCGGCGTCGACGCGCAGCACTTTCAGGTTGCGGATCGTCACGCGGCCGCCGCCCATCCGTCCCGCGCCGCGCATTCCCTTGACAACGCGCGACGGAAAGGAAGACGCGCCGATCGATCCGGGCGCGCGATGAAACATCGATCCGTGCGTCGCCGCGCCGCCACCGAAGTGGTGGCGCTTGACGACGCCCTGGAATCCCTTGCCGCGCCCGGTGCCGACGACGTCGACGCGATCGCCGTTGTTGAAGATCGAGACCAGAACCTGATCGCCGGTCTTCACCGCGTCGCCACCCGGGGCGAGCTTCACTTCGCGGCGCATGCGTGTCGCCGGCACGTTGGCCTTCTTGAAATGACCGATCGTCGGCTTGTTCGCCTTCGCGGGCGTCTCCTCGACGAGGCCGAGCTGCACCGCTTCGTAACCGTCGGCCTGCGCGTTCTTCGCCTGCACGATGACGCACGGTCCCGCCTTGATCACGGTGGCGGGATGCACCGTCCCGTCAGGATCGAAGACCTGGGTCATGCCGACTTTTTTGCCAATGATTCCCGTAATCATTTTTTTACTCTGTCGCGGGGCCCGACTTTTCTCACACGCCGGGGCCCCCACCCCCGGCGCAGACGCGCTCGCACCGTTGTGCTCGCGCGTTTCTAGAACAGAACGTCGCAGCGGACCAGGCGACTCACGACTCCCCGGCCCCAGCAACCACTAGCAACCAGCCCCCAGCAACCAGCCTCTATTTGTGTTCCTTCCCAAACGCCTTGATCTCCACATCAACACCCGCGGGAAGATCGAGCTTCATCAGGGCGTCGACGGTCTGCGGCGTCGGCTCGAAGATGTCGATCAGGCGCTTGTGCGTGCGGATCTCGAACTGCTCGCGGCTCTTCTTGTCCACGTGCGGCGAGCGCAGCACCGTCCACTTGTTCTTCGCGGTCGGCAGCGGAATCGGTCCCGCCAGCCGCGCGCCGGTGCGCTTGGCGGTGTCGACGATCTCCGTCGTCGACTGATCGAGCACGCGGTAGTCGTACGCCTTCAGGCGGATTCGAATCTTGTCGCTGAACGGACTGGCCATGATTGGTGTCTCTTGTCAGGGCAAAGGGCAGAGGGCAAAGGGCACCGCGTCTATACCCTATGCCCTATGCCCTATGCCCTATGCCCTACGTGAATCACTTCCCCTGCATCCTCGCGACGACTTCCTCGCTCACGTTCTGCGGCGCGGGCTCGTAGCGATCGAAGTGCATCGAGTAGGTCGCGCGACCCTGCGTGCGCGACCTGAGGTCGGTGGCGTAGCCGAACATCTCGGACAGCGGCACGCGCGCGGAGATGATCTGCGTGCCGCCGCGATCCTCCTGCGACTGAATCTGGCCGCGGCGGCTCGCCAGGTTGCCCATCACGTCGCCCATGTAGTCCTTCGGGACGACGACCTCGACGCGCATCACGGGCTCGAGCAGCACCGGCTTGGCTTTCTTCGCGGCATCCTTGAACGCCATCGAGCCGGCGATCTTGAACGCCATTTCCGACGAATCGACGTCGTGATACGACCCGTCGTACAACTCCACCGCCACATCATCGACCGGATAACCGGCGAGGATGCCGTTGGTCATCGCCTCGCGAATGCCCTGATCGATCGGCTTGATGAATTCCTTCGGGATCGACCCGCCGACGATGTTGTTGATGAACTCGTAGCCTTCGCCCGGCTGACGCGGGACCAGACGGATCTTCGCGTGGCCGTACTGCCCGCGGCCGCCGGTCTGGCGCACGTAGCGTCCGTCGCCCTCCGCCGGACGCGTGAGCGTTTCCTTGTAGGCGACCTGCGGACGGCCGACGCTCGCCTCGACGCTGAACTCGCGCTTGAGACGGTCGACGATGATCTCGAGGTGGAGTTCGCCCATGCCGGCGATGACAACCTGTCCGGTCTGCTCGTCGGTGCGCACGCGGAATGTCGGATCCTCGGCCATCAGCTTGCCGAGACCGGTGCCGAGCTTTTCCTGATCGGCCTTCGTCTTCGGCTCGATGGCGAGCGAGATGACCGGCTCGGGGAAGTGAATCGACTCGAGGACGACCGGATGCTTCTCGTCACACAGCGTATCGCCGGTCGTCACGCTTCGGAGTCCGACGGCGGCGGCGATGTCGCCGGCGTACACCTCTTTGATCTCTTCGCGCTTGTTCGCGTGCATCTTCAGCAGGCGGCCGATGCGCTCGGTCTTCTGCTTCGTGGCGTTATAGACGCTCGATCCCGACGTCAGCACGCCCGAGTAGACGCGGAAGAACGTGAGCTGACCGACGAAGGGGTCGGTCATGATCTTGAAGGCGAGCGCGGCAAACGGCGCTTCGTCCTTCGAGGGACGCTCGACCGGCGTCTCTTCCGACTTGCTCGGATCGATGCCGATGATTGCCGGGATGTCGACCGGCGACGGCAGATAATCCACCACCGCGTCGAGCAGCGGCTGCACGCCCTTGTTCTTGAACGCCGATCCGCAGATGACGGCGACGAACGGCGCTTCGCCCTTGTTGCGGACCGAGCTGATCGTCCGCTTGCGCAGCGCCGCTTTGATCTCGTCCTCGCTGATCTCTTCGCCGTGGAGGTATTTCTCGAGGATCTTGTCGTCGACCTCGCTGACTTTCTCAATCAGATGTTCGCGGAAATGTTTGGCTTCTTCGAGGTGCGCGGCGGGAATGTCCGAAACGATGTAGTCGGCGCCCATCGTTTCGTCCTTGTAGGTGATCGCCTTCATCTTCACGAGGTCGATCACGCCTTGAAAGCGGTCTTCCGACCCGATCGGCAGCTGAATCGCAACCGGGTTGCCCTGCAGCTTGGTCGTGATCTGCTCGAAGGTCCGCTTGAAGTCGGCGCCGACGCGGTCCATCTTGTTGACGAAGCAGATGCGCGGCACGCGGTACTTGTCGGCCTGGCGCCACACCGTTTCCGACTGCGGCTCGACGCCGGCCACGGCATCGAAGACGGCGACCGCGCCGTCGAGCACGCGCAGCGAACGCTCGACTTCAGCGGTGAAGTCGACGTGGCCTGGCGTATCGATGATGTTGATGCGGTGATCGCGCCAGAAGCAGGTCGTGGCGGCGGACGTGATCGTGATGCCGCGCTCCTGTTCCTGCTCCATCCAGTCCATGACGGCGGTGCCGTCATGGACTTCACCGATCTTGTACGTGATCCCGGTGTAGTACAGGATCCGTTCCGTGGTCGTCGTCTTGCCGGCATCGATGTGCGCCATGATGCCGATGTTCCGCGTCTTGTTGAGCGCTACTTGCCTGGGCATTGGTGTTTCTCGTCGTGATTAGGGATTAGGGATTCGGGATTCGAACGAAGCCCGGCGAATCCCAAATCCCTAATCCCAAATCCCTAATCCCTAATCCCGTCTCCCTACCACCGATAATGAGCGAACGCCTTGTTCGCTTCGGCCATGCGGTGCGTGTCCTCGCGCTTCTTCACCGCGCCGCCGCGAAGGTTCGCCGCGTCCATGAACTCGTTGGCCAGCTTCTCCTGCATCGTCTTGCCGTCGCCGCGCGCCCGCGCGTAGCCGACCAGCCACCGGATGCTGAGCGAGAGGCGGCGGTTGGGGTTCACTTCCACCGGCACCTGATAGTTGCTGCCGCCGACGCGGCGCGATTTCACTTCGAGGCTCGGCTTGACGTTGTCGATCGCCTTCTTGAAAGTCTTGACGGGATCATCGCCGGTCTTCTCTTTGATGATGTCGAAGCTTTCATACAGGATGCGCTCGGCCGTGCTCCGCTTGCCGTCGTGCATCACGCAGTTGATGAACTTGCTGACGAGCGGGCTCTGATAGAGCGGATCCGCGAGAATATCGCGCTTCGGAATCTCTCGGCGTCTTGGCATGGCTAATCCCTAATCCCGAATCCCTACGCTTTTTTCGGGCGCTTCGCCCCGTACTTCGAACGTCCTTGCATTCGTCCCTGCACGCCGACCGCATCGAGCGTTCCGCGGACGACGTGATAGCGGACGCCCGGCAGGTCCTTCACGCGGCCGCCGCGAATCAGCACCAGCGAGTGCTCCTGCAGGTTGTGGCCGACGCCGGGGATGTAGGTCGTCACCTCGATGCCGTTGGTCAGCCGGACGCGCGCGACCTTGCGGAGCGCCGAGTTCGGCTTCTTCGGCGTCTGGGTGAAGACGCGAACGCAGACGCCGCGCTTCTGCGGGCTGTTCTGCAACGCCGGACTCTTGGTCTTGCTGACGATTTTCTTGCGTCCCGCGCGCACGAGCTGACTGATGGTCGGCATTTTTGTTCTCAAAAAGTCAGAAGTACGAGGTTCGAAGTGCGAAGTCGCTTCAGACTTCAGACTTCCAACTTCATACTTCCGTGTTTCAGGCCTAGAAGCCGAAGCTTGGCGCCTGAAAACCCTACTGACCCTAGGTTCGAGTTAATCGCGACGGAACGTCGCTATTCCTAAGTGGCGGGGCTAGATAGGGTGTCCCAGCCCCGACAGAACCTGACGAATATAACACGTGCACTCTTCCGCACGCAACCTACGCGCCGGCCGGAACCGGGGTGGCGCTTGCGGTCTTGAGGATGATGTTCGCGCGCTTGAGCAGCACCTCGAACCCGGCCTTATCGACCGCTTTCGAGTACGCCTCCTCGGGAGCCACGAGCCTCTTCTGAACGAGGTCGAAGAGGGCGTCATTCAACATGACCATGCCGACTGCCTTCCCCACCTGCATCATCGACGGGATCTGGAAGGTCTTCGCCTCGCGGATGAGGTTTGCCACCGCCGGCGTGACGATGAGCACCTCGAGCGCCGCCGCGCGGCCGCCGCCGGTCTTCTTGCAGAGGTTCTGCGCGATGACGCCGCGCAGCGATTCGGAGAGCATCACACGGATCTGCGCCTGACGGTCGGTCGGAAACTGATCGATGATGCGGTCCACCGTCGACGCGGCGGTCGTCGTGTGCAGCGTGCCGAAGACGAGGTGTCCGGTTTCGGCCGTCTCGATCGCGATGGCGACCGTCTCGAGATCCCGCATCTCGCCGACGAGCACGATGTCCGGGTCTTCGCGCAACGCGGCGCGCAGCGCATGCTTGAACCCTTCGGTGTGGGTGTGCACCTCGCGCTGGTTGATGAGGCACCGCTTGTTCTCGTGTACGAACTCGATCGGATCTTCAATCGTGATCAAATGATCATCACGGTTCTTGTTGATGTAGTCGACCATGGCGCAGAGCGTGGTCGATTTTCCCGATCCGGTCGGACCGGTGACGAGCACGAGCCCCTTGTGCAGCTTGCACATCTGGAGGATCGCCGGCGACAGCCCGAGCTGTTCGGCGGTGAGGATGCTGGCCGGGATGATGCGGAAGACCGCGCCAGGACCCCTCCTGTCCATGAAGATGTTGGCGCGGAACCTTGCGAGCCCGGTGATCTCGTACGCGAAGTCGGAGTCGTGCCGCTCGGCGAATTCCTTCCGGTTCTTGTCCGGCATGATCGGATCGAGCAGGCCGGTCATCGCTTCAGGTGTGAGCGGCGTCGCGGACGGGTCGAGCGGCTGCATCGCGCCGTCCTTCCGCACGAGCGGCGGCATCCCGCACGACAGGTGCAGGTCCGACGCGCCTGCGGTGCACATGGCCATGAACAACGAATCAATGGGTTTCACGACAAGCTCTCCCGTAGTTCGACGATGTGCGCGCTGTTGACGACGAAAGTGCCGTCGCGGTTTTCGACGTAGCGGAACGCGTCGCTCGATCGCGCGTAGTCGCTGAGGCGGTCGCGCCCCTGCGGTCGGTACACACGGACGGCGCCAATGATCCGAGCGCCCGTCGACAGCAGCATGGCGACGCGCCGCTCGGTGGCGACGAGGTACCCGGGATCGAGTTGCGGTTCGCGGTTTCGTTCGAGCAGCCTGACCGACACGACGTGCGCGCGGTTGATCATGACGGTCTCGCTGACGTCCGCGCCCACCGGCTCGAAGGGAAAAAAGCCCGTTTCCGCGTTCAGCAGATCGGCGACGCGCTCCGGGCCGACGTGGCCGGCGCTCGATCCGGCCAGGAAAAACGACCCGCGGACGGAAGCGCCGGTGGCGAGCGTCACTTCGGCCTCGGCCCGGCGTTTTTCCACCCGAAACTGTGACATTCCTTCGTCTATCGGCCGAAAACGCCGTCAACTTGATATATTGATCCGCCATGGGATTCACACCGACCGAAAAGATTTGGTTCAACGGCAAGCTGGTGGCATGGGGCGACGCGAAGGTGCACGTTCTGACGCACGCGCTTCAGTACGGAACCGGCGTGTTCGAAGGGATGCGCTGCTACGCGACGCCGGAAGGGCCGGCCGTGTTCCGCCTCGATGCACACCTCGAACGGATGGTCAAGTCGGCCGAGTTGTACGAGCTGAGGATTCCGTATTCGCAGGACACGCTCGCGGAAGCGACGCTCGACGTGATTCGCGCCAACAAGCTCGACTCGGCCTACATCCGGCCGATTGCGTTTTTCGGCGCCGCGACGTTGAGCGTGTGGACGAGCGAATGTCCGGTTGAAGTCGCGATAGCCGCGTTTGCGACCGGACAGTACCTCGCCGGCGCCGACAAAGGCGTACGCGTGACGGTGTCGTCGATCCGGAAGTTCGACAGCGCCGCGATCCCCGCGTGGGGAAAAGCGTGCGGGCAGTACATCAACTCGGTGCGCGCCGTGCAGGAAGCGCAGCGGCGCGGCTTCGACGAGGCGCTCCTGCTCAACTCGCACGGCCAGATCGCCGAAGGCTCGGGCGAGAATCTGTTCCTCGTCAGAAACGGCGAGATCGTGACCAACGACATCGACGCCAGCATCCTCATGGGCGTCACGCGCGCGTCGATCCTCGAAATCGCCGGCGACCTCGGGATCCCGAAGCGCGTCGCGCCGATTTCCGTGGAGGACGTGCTGGGTGCCGACGAGCTGTTCTTCACGGGCACCGCCGTCGAAGTGACGGCAATCCGCGAAGTCGACGGCCACGTCATCAGCGAAGGCAAACCGGGACCGGTGACGCGGCGCATTCAGGAAACGTTCAACCAGGCAGTTCGGGGAGAGCTGCCGCAATATCGCCGCTGGCTCGCTTTCGCGCGGCAGACGGTGATTTCCTAGTTGATATGAGCTCACGAAAGACGATGAAATGTTCTTGCTTCGCGTTCGGAGCGATGCTGATGGTCGCGTCGTTCACCGCCGCGCAAATACCGTCACCGCCAGAACCACAGTCGCAGCAACAACAACAACCACCGCCGCAGAACCTGCAGATCCTGCCGAAGGACACGACGCGCGAGCAGTTGCTCCAGACCATGCAGGCGTTCACGCAGGCGCTCGGTGTGCAGTGCAGCTATTGTCACGTGCAGGAAGGAGGCGGCGGCCGCACCGACATGGCGTCCGACGAGAAGCGGACCAAGCTCGCGGCGCGGCAGATGATCGTGCTCGCGCGCGACATCAACCAGAAGCTGCCGGCCGCGGTGAACAAGCCCGCCGAGGAGGCGACCCGCGTGAGCTGTGCCACGTGCCACCGGGGCGTGCCGATTCCGAGGGCTCTCGCCGACATCCTCACCGACACCGAGAAGGACGAGGGGATCGACGCGGCGATCGCGCAGTACTGGGACCTCCGAAAGAATTTCTTCGGCCGCGCCGCGTACGACTTCGGCGAGCCGAGCCTGATTGCGGCGGCGACGCGCCTGACGAGCGACAAGCCCGACGCCGCGCTGAAGCTGCTCGAGATCAACGCGCAGTTCTATCCCAACTCCTCGCGCAGCTACGCCGCGATGTCGCAGGCGCACATGAAGAAGAACGACAAGGAGCAGGCGATCAAGGATCTGGAGAAGGCCGCCGCGCTCGATCCGCAGAACGCCGGCCTGAAGCGTCAGCTCGATCAGCTCAAAGGACCAACCGGGGAGTAACAGACATGATGCGCATCCTGAGTACTGTCGCCGCGCTCGTTTTCGCCGCCGGCTCTGCCTTCGCGCAGGCGCCGGCCGCGAAGCCCGTTGCCGTAAAACAAACCACGCGAACGACGTCCGCCGGCAAGCAGCCCCTCGTCGAATTCGACATGATGACGTGGCCCGAGGTGAAGCAGGCGATCGCCGAGGGGAAGACGACGGCGCTCTTCTACACCGGCGGCACCGAGCAGCGCGGACCGCAGAACGTGAACGGCGGTCATACGCTGATGGGCCGCGCCATCGTGAAGGCCATCGCGCTGCGGCTCGGCAACGCGATCGCGATGCCCGTTCTTCCGTACACGCCGAACAACGCGAGCGCGGATCTGCCCGGCACCATCGGCCTGACGCCGGAGCTTCTCAGCGCGATTCTCGAGCGCGTCTCCGAGCAGGCCATCGCCACGGGATTCAAGAACGTGATCATCATGGGCGATCACGGCGGCGGTCAGCCCGACGCGTACCGCACGGTCGCCACGAAGCTCGAGGCGAAGTACGCGCCGAAGGCCCACGTGTATTTCTGCGACGAGGTCTACAAGAAGGCGCAGGACGATTTCGATGCGTGGCTCGTCGCGCACGGCTATCCGCGCAGCTCGCATGCCGGCATTCCCGACACCTCGACGATGCTGTATCTCGGCGGCGACAAGGGATGGGTACGGAAAGAGCTGATTCCGACCGCCGAGGGCGATCCGGTGCCGGAACCGGGTCAGCGCGGACGCGGACGCGCAAACGATCCAAGCGCGCCGAGCGACCCCAACGCGCCTGCCGCGTTGGGGAACCCCGCGCCGCGCAAGAACAACGGCATCAGCGGCGACGCGCGGAAATCGACGGCCGCGCTCGGCAAGATGGCGTTCGATATCAAGATTGATTACGCGGTGAAGCAGATCCAGGGCTTCCTCGCGAACCAGACGAAGACGACGGCGCAGCCGTAGGAGCGCCTGCGGCCATGCCCGCCCGCAACGCGTTTTCAAGCGTTGCGGGCAAGGCATCAGCGAGCGGGGGTGGGGCCCGCGAGAAAATAAACAATGTCGACATGCGCAGCGGATAAAGATGGAACTACTCGGTGATCGCAGCGCCCGGCTCGCAGCGACGTTGGCCGTCGCGATTGCGATTCCTGTTGCCGGCCTCTTCTACTTTCAGTTCCGCTCGATCTCCGCGCTGAGCCAGTCGTCGGCCGTCGTCCTGCGCCAGTTGAGTCAGGAGACTGCCAACGGCATCACGCAGAGCCTGCAGGACGCGCTCAAGGCGCCCTACATCAACGTGCTGCTGCGCGTGTCGCAGGCGCAGACCGAACCCCTCGATCTCTCGCTCATCGCGCCGGCGCTCGATGAAGGCCTGAACGCCCAGCCGTTCGTCGATCGCTACTACGTGTGGTCCGACCTGACGGTCGAGCACCGCGACGAGGTGCTCGCCTACGACCGCGAGCATCGCGACTTCACGACCGACGTGCCGGAGGCCGCGATGCTGGTAACGCGCTTCAAGGAGCTCGCGCCCCAGAAGCACGCCATCTCGCTCTTCGAGACGACCATCGACGGCCGGCTCACGTATTTTCAGGCGCAGCTGCGCTTCCGCTTCCCCGCGCGCGACAAGCTGACCAGCTTCGTGGCGCTGCGCGTCGACGCGGAACGGCTGCGCCGCGAGTTCTTTCCGGCGTTCATCGCGTCGCATTTCAACCACGTCGACGGTCCCACCGGATTTCCGCCGCTCACCGTGACCGTCGTCGACGCCGGCGGCCGCGTCGTCTATCCGTACGGAGGACCGCCGCCGACGCGCTACGTCGACGAGCGGACGTTCGCGCTGGTGTTCTTCGATCCCGAGCTGCAGCGGTTCATCGCGCCGGAAGGCCACAAGCCGGAGATGTGGCGCCTGCGCACCGGCTACGACAACCAGACGATTCCCGACATCGTCGCGGCGCGCGAACGCCCGCAGCGCGCGCTGATGGCGATGCTCGCAGGCGTGCTGGCGCTCGGCGTCTTCTTCGTCGTGCGCGCGGCGGCGCGCGAGGTGCGCGTGGCGGAGATGAAGTCGACGTTCGTGTCGAGCGTGTCGCACGATCTCAAGACGCCGCTCGCGCTGATTCAGCTGTTCGCCGAGACGCTGGAGCTGGGTCGCCTCAAGAACACCGAGCGCGCGCACGAGTACTACCGCATCATCAACAGCGAGGCGCGCAAGCTCACGCGGTTGATCAACAACCTGCTCGATTTCTCCAGAATCGAGGCGGGGCTGCGGCGCTACCGCCGCGAGCCGGGGAATCTCGGCGAGCTGACGCGGCGCGTGCTCGATTCGCTCGAGAGCCAGTTCAAGCACAATCAGTTCTCGATCACGCTCCACGCCGACGGCGACGTGCCGGTGCTGATCGATCCGGAGGCGGCGGACCAGGCGCTCGAGAACCTGTTGTCGAACGCGATGAAGTATTCGCCCGACAACCGCGAGATCGACGTCGACGTCGGACGCGAGGACGACTACGGCGTCGTGCGCGTGACGGACCGGGGCGTCGGCATTCCGGCGCGGTTGCACCGCAAGATCTTCCGCAAGTTCTACCGCGTGCAGACCGACGCCGGCTCCGGGCCGCAGGGCACCGGTCTGGGGCTCGCCATCGTCGACCACATCATGCGGGGCCACGGCGGGTTCGTGCGCGTGCGGAGCGAGCCCGGCACAGGGAGCACCTTCTCGCTCCATTTCCCGCTGTACGCAGGAGAGACCCACGGTGACGAAACGGATTCTGGTGATCGAGGACGAGCCGCAGATGTTGCTCGGTCTGCGTGACAACCTCGAGCTCGAAGGCTACGAGGTGATCACGGCGAGCGACGGCGAGGAGGGCCTCGCGAAAGCCATTTCGGCGGCGCCGGATCTCGTTGTCCTCGACATCACGCTGCCGCGCAAGAACGGGTTCGAGGTCTGCCGCGAGCTGCGCGCGCGCGCGAATCCGACGCCGGTCGTGATGCTCACCGCGCGGTCGCAGGAAACCGAGAAGGTGCTCGGCCTCGAGCTCGGCGCCGACGACTACATCACCAAGCCGTTCAGCATCACGGAGGTGCTGGCGCGCGTACGCGCCGTCCTGCGGCGCGCCGGCGGACGGCCGTCAGGCCTCGAGACGTGCCGCATCGGCGACATCGAGATCGATTTCCGCACGCACCAGGCGCACCGCGGCGGCCAGCGGATCGATTTCACGGCGCGCGAATTCGATCTGCTCCGGTATCTCGTCGCGCACACCGGCCAGGTCGTGACGCGCGAGCAGATCCTCAATCAGGTGTGGGGCTACGAGGAATCGCCGACGACGCGGACGATCGATAATTTCGTCGCGAAGCTGCGGCAGAAGATCGAGAAGACGCCGCACGAGCCGGAGCACATCCTGACTGTGCACGGCGCAGGATATAAATTCGTCGGTTGAGCTCCCCGCCAGATCTAGCTCGCCACCACGGACGGCACGGAGGTGTCCTCCGCGTCCGCCGTGGTGGAGCGTTCATCAGGAACATAGCGCGCGACGATCGCCGTGCAGTTATCCTGACTGCCGCGCGCCATCGCCGCGGCCACGATGCGCGCGGCAGCAGCATCCGGATCCTCGTGCTCGGTCAGCAGTTCGCGAATGCGACGGTCGTCCATCACGCCGTGAACGCCGTCGGTGGTCAACAGCAACAGCTCGCCGCCCGTCAATGTCTCCTCGACCACGTGCGCGTCGGTCCGCGCGCACGTTCCAACGACGTTGGTCAGCGCGTTGACCATCGGATGGTGCATGAGCAGCAGGCGATCGGCGGTTGGATCATTTGCGAGCATCTCCGCAACCCACGAATCGTCGCTCGTGATCTGGCGCAGGCCGTTCCGATTCAGCAGATACAGACGGCTGTCGCCGGCGTGCGCCACGGCGAGGCGGCCGGCCGCAACGCGCGCGGCGACGATCGTCGTGCCCATGCCGGCGTAGGCATTGGTCGTGATGGCCGCCTCGAGGATCTGAAGGTTTGCGAGCTGAATTGCCGTTCGCAGAACGTTTGCATCCGCCGACAGCGAATGGTCGTAGCCGAACGGGAAGCGCGGTTGTGCGGCGGGCCCTTCAGGCCCGCCATCGGATCGCGGCCCTGAAAGGGCCGCGCCACAGAATTCGACGATCGTATCGACCGCGATGCGCGCGGCGACTTCGCCGGCGTTGTGGCCGCCCAGGCCGTCGGCGACGACGCACAGGCCGAGCGTGGCATCGACGGCGAAGCAATCCTCGTTCGTGGGCCGGATCCGGCCCTTGTCGGTGAAGCCGAATGCACGCAGCACGACCATTGATATCGGCGCGTGCGGGGCGGGCCTTAGCTACTTTTCGAGGCCGGACACGTCGAGCGTGGCGCCTTCGATCTGAATGTTCTTCAGCTTCGTGCCTTCAGGCACGCGAAAAGCGAACGTGCACGAGAATTCAGGCACCGAGCCGACGTCGACGAACTGCACAGAGGTGTTGTAGGTCTTCCCGTCGGCGGCCGTCACCAGCGGCCGCTTCATCGGAGCGGGAGAGAAGCCGGGCAGGACCTTGAACGCGACCGTCACGTTGGAGTACTGCTCCCCCGTCCTCGCCATGGCGTTGACCGTGTTCGTGCCGGGCGGGCAGTCCCTGAGCGAGGCTTTTTCGGCGCGTTCAACCGCGGTGACCGTCATCTGCAGGTTCTTGACGGTCGCCGACTTCCCGGCCTGCGCCGCCAATGCCGCAGCGATTCCGACGACCAGGGCGCCGACCGTCACCGTCCGTGTCACAGAGATCCTCCAAGAGCCGAGCGGGGCTTCAGGGGTCCCCGCGAGGCCCGCGCGGCTCAATGCCGCGCCTTCAAACAATGAACGCAGAGACCGCCGGGATCCGCGGAGAAAACGTTTCCCTCCGTGCTCGGCGAGCTCTGCGTTCTGATTCACACGCGCGGGTTTACAGCGGCGAATCCGGCCTCGCCAGCGTGCGCCACATGTGCGCGCTCGGACTGTTGTCGAAGCCGAGCCCTTCCTTCGGCTGCTTGAAGTGGCGGCCGACGATGTCCATGAACGGCTCGATCGACACCTTCGCGTTCGGATCGAACGCGTACAGATCGTTGACCGTCACGAGCCGCGGCTCCATGTACCACTTGTGGTTCTTCAGCCACTTGTACGTGTCGGCGATGTACTGCGGGGGCTGATAGTCGTGGCCGAAGATCCGATAGTACTGATCGGGGTACTCGTAGCCGGCTTCCGGATCCGGATAGAAGCGCAGCGTCTGATGATAGCGGATGGCGAACGCGCTCTTCTCCGGGATGTACGGCTCGAACAGCTGCGCGCCCCACCAGCCATGATCCGGCTTGATGAGCGACAGCACGCAGTCGTGCAGCAGGCACGCAAGGATCACTTCCTCCGACATGCCCGTCTTGAGCGCGCGCGTCGCGCTCTGGAGCACGTGGTTGGCCGGCGCGAACCGCAGCTCGAAGAAGTCCTTCAACGTCGGCTTCGCGGTCATCGGCTGCAGTTTCTTGACGTTCTCGCCGCGTTGGCCGACGAACACGGATCCGGCGCCGCGCCGGTAAGGCCGGGTCTCGATCTGCGCCTCGATCTCGGCGACGGTGGGGAATTTCTCGGGCTGCCCGCCCTGCTGCGCGGCGACCTGCGCGTCGAGCTGCTCCTCCATGTAATGCTCTAACGCTTCGGCCTTCGCCTCGTGGTCCATCGTCGCGACGGCGGCGGCGCCGCCAATGCTCGCGATGAAGGCTCTGCGATCAACTTCCATGCGCACCTCCTGAAGCACCCCACCGCGCACAGTCCGCGCGGTGGGGACCCCGCCCGGCAGGGCAGAGGGTAGCGCCGAATCGGATTCGATTTCAACGCGAATCTTTGTAAACCATTGCATCCGAGCGATCGTCTAAGCCTTTACCTTGATGATCTAGGTATAGACCGAACGCTCCCCCCATCCACGGAATTGCTGCACGGCACGCTCGACGCGCTGATCCTCAAGACGCTCGCCGGCGGCCGTCGGCATGGCTACGCGATCGCGGCATGACCGTCGACGCGGCGCGCCGCGAGGCCGAACGTCGCCTCGGCGATCGCGCGCGCATCCGCACGACCCTGCGACGCCTCGGAACAGGAAGGAACCGCCACATGCAGCGCGCGCAACATCTGAACGAGCTCCGGCAGGACATCGGCTTCACCATTCGTCAGCTTCTGAAAAATCCCGGTTTTGCGGCGATCGCGGTCCTCACGCTGGCGCTCGGGATCGGCGGGACCACCGCCATTTTCAGCGCCGTGTACGCCGTGGTGCTGCGGCCGATTCCGCTCTTCGAGCCGGAGCGCCTCTTCGTCGTCGGCGAAACGTTCCAGGGCTTGCCGTCGAGCATGTCGGTCGGCAACTACGTCGACGCGAACGCCGGCGTCACCGCGTTCGAAGGGCTCGCCGCCGAGCAGTTCGCGAACTTCAATTTGTCCGACGCGGGCAGCGCGGAGCGAGTGATCGGCGGGCGCGTGACGGCGAACTACTTCGACGTGCTCGGCGCGCGACCGCTCGCCGGTCGCGTGTTCACGCCGGACGAGGATCAGCCGGGCCGCGACCTCGTCGTCGTCCTCAGCCACCGGTTATGGGTGCGCCGCTTCGGCGGACGCCCGATCGTCGGCGCATCGATTCGAATCAACGGCCGCAACTCGGTCGTGTCGGGCGTGATGACGGCCGCGTTCGATCTGACGAGCGACGGCGAGGAGCTCTGGGTCCCGATCGCGTTCACGGCCGAACGCAAGGCGATGCACGACGAGCACTACCTGTCGGTGTACGGCCGGCTCGCGCGCGGCGCCTCGATCCAGCAGGCGCTGCAGCAGCTCGAGGCCGTCGCCGTGCGGCTGCGCCACGACTTCCCGCGCGACGCCGGCGAGCTCCGCTACTCGATGCAGTCGTTTCGCGAGCAGTTCGTCGGCAGCTATCGATCGCGTCTGTTCATCCTGCTTGGCGCCGTCGGGCTCGTGCTCCTGATCGCGTGCGGCAACGTCGCGAACCTGCTGCTCGCGCGCGGCGCCGCCCGTGGACGCGAAATCGCCGTCCGCACGGCGCTCGGCGCCGGCCGCGGCCGCATCGTGCGCCAGCTGCTGACCGAAAGCACGGTGCTGGCGCTGACGGCGGCGGCCGCCGGCCTCGTGCTGGCGCAGTGGTTCATCACCGGGGTCGTCGCGGCGAGCCCGCCGGGCGTGCCGCGGCTCGAGCAGGCGCGCGTCGATCCCGTCGCGCTCGGATTCGCGCTCGCGATCGCGATCGCATGCAGCATTCTGTGCGGCCTCGCGCCCGCGCTTCGCCTCGCGCGCAGCGCGATCCAGACGGGACTGCGCGAAGGCGGCCGCGGATCAACGCGCGGCGGCTTTCGCGATCGGCTGCGCGCAAGCCTGATCGCCGCCGAAGTCGCGCTGTCGCTGCTGCTGCTCGTCGGCGCCGGACTGCTGATTCGCAGCGCGCTCGCGCTGCAGCAGGTGAACCCCGGCTTCGATCCGCACGGCGTGCTCAGCGCGAGAATCGCGCTGCCGCAGACGTCCTACGGTGATCCCGCACACGCGCGCGACACGTTCCAGCGCCTCGCGGACGACGTCGCGCACGCGCCGGGCGTCGCGCATTCGGCGGTCACCTCGTACGCCGCGATGGGCCCGGGTGGCGGCAGCAACGGGCTGCTGACGGAAGACGCCGGCGCCTTCGATCTCCGGAAGCTGATTCAGAGTCAGCTCCGCATCATCACGTCCGATTTCTTCGCCGCGATGCGGATTCCAATCGTGAAGGGCCGCGCATTCACGGCCGACGATCGCCGTGGCGGGCTCAACGTGATGATCGTGAGCGAGACGCTCGCTGCGCGCGCGTTCCCGGGCCAGAACCCGATCGGCAAGCGGATCGGCTGCTGCGAGCAGGGCGCCGACGGGACGCCGAGCTACAAGGTGGTCGTCGGCGTCGCGGGCGACGTGCGATCGCGCGGTCCGGCGACGCCGCCCAAGCCGGAGTTCTACCTCCCGCTGACGCAGGCGCCGGATGCCGCGTGGGACTGGATCGGACGCACCATGTACGTCGTCGCGCGGACCGACGGCGATCCGCAGGCGCTCGCCCCCCCGCTGCGCGCCGCGCTCGCCCGGATCGATCCGGACCTCCCGCTGTTCGACGTGCGACAGATGGATCAGCGGCTCACGGCGACGCTGGCGACGGCGAGGTTCAACACGCTGTTGCTGTCGCTCCTCGGCGTGGTGGGACTGCTGCTCGCCGCCAGCGGCATCTACGGCGTCATCGCGTACTTCGTGAGCCAGCGGACTCGGGAGATTGGCGTCCGCATCGCGCTCGGCGCATCGTCCGGCGCCGTCGTGCGGCTCGTGCTGCGCGAGGCGATGCGGCCGGTCGCGCTCGGCGCCGGTGTCGGCGTGGCGGCTGCGCTCGGCGCGAGCCGCCTGCTCAGCAGTCAGTTGTTCAACGTCAGTCCGACCGACCCCTTGACGATCGCGGCCGTCGTCATCACACTCGTCGGCGTGGCGCTCGTGGCGAGCGTCATCCCGGCACGGCGCGCGGCGGCGGTCGATCCGACTCGCGCGCTCCAATGGGAATGAACGAGGAGCCGCGTCATGATCGCAGGAGTGTTGATCGCAGCAGCAGCCTTCAGCCTGACGAGTCCAGCCTTCAAAGAAGGTGGATCGATTCCGAGCAAGTACACCTGCGACGCAGGCCAGACGAATCCTTCACCCGCGCTCGCATGGACGGACGCGCCGGCGAACACGAAGTCGTTCGTGCTGATCATGCACGACCCCGATGCGCCGATGGCGGGCGGCTTCACCCACTGGGTGCTCTTCGACATTCCGGCGACGACGAAGCAGCTGCCGGAAGGTTTTCAGGCCGGATCGGTGGGCGTGTCAGGCAACAGCGGATTCAGGCGCGGCGGATATGGCGGTCCATGTCCGCCGTCGGGATCGCATCACTATCACTTCATGTTGTCGGCGCTCGACGTGCCGACGCTCGGGCTGAAGGCAGATGCGACGAAGGCGGACGTGGACAAGGCGATGCAGGGACATGTCGTCGGTACCGCCGAACTCGTCGGCACCTATCAGCGCCAGGCGAAGTAACGATTCGTTAATTCTGGCCTCCTTCGACGTCGGTATTAGAGAGAGGTCGGATCATTCCGATCGGTAAGTCGCGCGGATATGAGTTCCTCTAGAGAAGACGCGGTGAACGGTGCGAATGAGGCCGGCGAGCCGATGCTCCGCGGGCCTCATCGCCAGTCGCCGGCTCCCACGAATCCGCCCCAGTAGAACGGATGCGTACTCAGTCCTTTCGCGCGCCGCGCGCGTAGCACGCTAAGCGTCGCGTCGTGCACGGC
Organism: Acidobacteriota bacterium; assembly: GCA_003222395.1. GTDB lineage: Bacteria > Acidobacteriota > Vicinamibacteria > Vicinamibacterales > CAVVIG01 > Gp6-AA45. The sequence continues at coordinate 14,700 of QHWB01000034.1, read as the reverse complement.
GTCGGCGGTGGTCATGCGTTGCTCGAGACGATCGCGATATAACGCGTGCATCCATTGCCGCGCAGCCTGATCGTCGACGGACCACAGGCTCATGATAACGGTCCGGGCACCCGCGATCTGGAACGCCCGACGAAGACCAAACACACCTTCGCCGACTTTCACTTCGCCGACGCCGGTGTCGCACGCCGAAAGTACAGCCCAATCAGTCGACTGCAGATTCAACGATGCGACTTCCTCCGCGGTGAGAATCCCATCGTCCTCTCCAGTTGTCGCGGCGACATGATTGTTGGCACCGGAGAGCGCTATCCCCGACAGCAGGAGCGGGTTCTCCAACTGGGCACTCGAGGAAGAGCGTTTCGACGATGCCAATCCGCCGACTGCGCGCGTGCCGGCTGGCGCGCTCTCGCATCCGGATCCGAGAAAGAAACCGTGCGTTGCGAGGTGAACGATCTGCCGTCCGCTGATCGCCTGCTTCACTGCTGTTTCAGTCGCGCGCGATCCGGTCAGGACTGTCAGGCTATCGCCAGCGTTCGACGACCAGACGCGTGCGATGTCGGCCACTTCATCTCTCGAGCCTGGCAGGTCTTCGAAACGAACTGAGGCAAGCGAACCGCAACCCGATCGCCGAACGCCACTCGTTCGTGAGGTCGGCACATTCCCGGTCCGTTGCTTCGTGTCGAAGGCTGCACCGCCGACCGCCAACAGTCCGCCGGTCGCCGCTCGCGGGCCGCCCGGCAACACGTCCCGTTCGGTCGACAGGTAATGAACCGTTCGCGGGGATTCGGCGAGGTAACCGCGCGCTCCGGTCGGCAACGCCGCGAAGCTCACGAGGTTGAGCCCGCCGTCTGGCACGATGAACACGTGCGTGGCATCGCCAAGATGGATTGCGATTGGATCCCAGATCCGGCGTCGAAGTGCCGCGCCGGCGTTACGGTACGCTGCTTCGGCCTGCCGCGCGTCGGCAGCCTCCGCAAGCGATCCGCCGGCAGTCTGGTCACGCCACGCAGCCACAGCCCGTTCGATCGCGCTTGCAGCCCCGAGCGGCACCGCGACGATATCAGTCACGTCGGATCGGATCACGAAGGCGATGTACGACGGAATCGTTTGGAGCCTCGTGTGCGTTGGTGCTCGAGCCACGATCGAACGGTCGTACCGCGTGAACGACACGAGCACCGATTGCGACGGCAGAGCCTGGCGGACATCGTCGAGACCCGCGCGCGCGCGAGCCAGATCCGTACGCGCTGCCGCGCTGCGTTCGGCCATCGTCCGTTCGGCATCTTCTTTCTGTTGCCGGACTTCGTCGAGCAACGCCCGAGGTACCGATTCGTCGGCCTGAAGGCTGCGCAGCACAAGGTTTGCAAAGCGTTCGCGGGCGACGGTCAGTAGTGCCGCCAACGGTGCCGCGCCCGCCGCCGCGCCGGTCGAGAATTGAGCGCGCGCGGCGAGTTCGTCCAAAATAACGCCGCGCGATTGAATGACGGCGTCGAACAGGCGCGACGAATCGCGAACTTGGCCAGCGGCCAGAATCGATAGTGCCAGATCGAGTCCGCGCGGATGTTTGTTCGAGTACAGCATGGCCTGGCGTTCGGGCAGGTATCGGATCGTGTATCGAAAGTGATCCCGCCCGTCTCGCTCTCCTTGGAGCGCCGATTCGAAGGCCAAGGCGCCGTCGCCCACAGCAAAGTCTCTCGATGCGAGGATGACGCGAGTCTGAGCTGCGAGCGGATGCGTCTTGCCAAACGTGCGCTCACGGATTGCGAGCGTCTCTGCGAGAGTGGATCGCGCCGCGTTGTAATCTCCCAAGCGCGCTTCGATTTCCGCTCGTAACTCGAGGAGGCGGGCCAGATGATCGGGCTGGTCCGATGCTCCCGCGCGACGATAAATACCGATCGCCCGCTCGAGATTCGCAAGTGCCGCTGAAAGAAGGCCCGAGTCGATTTGCGTTCGGGCGAGATTGCCCAATGTCCACGCGACGTCGGGATGATCCGACCCCTGAGCCCGCTGTCGTATATCGAGGGCTCTTCGGTAAAGAGCGCGTGCGCGCGCACGCTGCCCCCGGAGTGCGACGCTGCCGGCGATTGCATCGAGTCCGTTCGCCACAAAAGGATGGTTGGGACCGAGCGCAGCAGACCACATCGTCACCGCACGCGCGTGCAGGCGCTCGGCTTCCCGGAAGTCACCCATTGATTCGGCGAGTTCAGCCTCGTTGTTCACGACCGCGGCAACCAATGAATGACCGCTTCCAAGGCATTTCGCATACGTCGTCTCGGCGCGCTGAAACATCTGGTGTGCCGCGGGGTACTCGCCGTCGTCTTCGAACGAGACTGCGAGATCGTTGAGCAGCTTGGGAACCTCGGGGTGGCACGGCGCCAGGGCACGCTCCGCGACCTGCAGCGCGTGCTCGCGCGCGCGGCGGGCCTCGCGTTGGTCGCCGAACGCGTACGCCGCCATAGCGACCTTACGTTCCAGTCCCCCTGCGATTGGGTGCTCCGGTCCGAGCGTTCGTATCACGAATACCAGGGCGTCGTCCCACGCGGTGCGCGCTCCGTGAAGATCCCCTCGCAGCCACATGAGATCTCCCCGCAGCTCGAAGGTCGTCGTGATGTCAGGATGTTCTGGATTGCGCAGCTGCCGAATCGCGAGCGCACGCTGGACCAGCGGCACCGCGGCCGTGTAGTTACCAGAGTATCGCTCCAGCCACCCGAGCAGTTCCAACGTTCGCGCCAGTCCGATCGGGTCAACATCCGATCGTGGTTCGCGAATAGCCTGTGACTGCATCAAGGCGCGGCGGGCTTCGTCGAACCGTTCGCTTCGAATGAGGGCGGCTGCTTCGAGCTCGAGGCTCTCGGCGATCGCCGGATCCGTCGCCGGCAGCCGTGCTTGACGGATCCTCAGGGCACGTTCATGTATCGGGACGGCAGTCGTGAACTCGCCTCGTTCAGCACGGACGGCACCGACGTTGAGCAGCGAGACAGCGGTATCGAGGTCGTTCTGTCCGACCAAACGCTCTTTGAGTTGTACTGCGGCTTCTGCAAGTTCAAGGGTCGCTGGAAGGTTGCCGCGACCGTTCTTGATCAGTGCCTCAATCAGCAAGTCACGGGCGCGTGCGAGCTCCAGCGAATCGGGTCCGTACTGCTGTTCAGTGCTCGCAGTAAGTTCCGTTGCGTAACGCTCGGCTTCGGCGTACGCCCCGCGGGCGAGCGCCTCGCGGACTGACTCGATTTGCCATTGCCCTCCGCGCGCCTGCGATGTCGGCGCGCCAACTGGACAGACAAGCAGCAGAAGGGCCAACGACCATCGGCTGATGCGTCGATAGCGGAATCGCCGATTCAGCGGTTCGCCACCGGTCGCCGTTCGTCCTCTTGCGAAGGGACGTCGAACAACTTCACCTCCTGCGGTGGGTTCGTGGTGCTCCACGGCAACGTGTTGCCCACTTTCTGGATTAGGAACCTTCCGAAATCCGCGAATCGGCCGAAGTCCGCAAACCGGCCGAAGTCCGCAAATCGGCCGAAATCGGCAAACCGCCCGAAATCGGCAATTCGTCCGAAGTCTGCAAATCGTCCAAAGTCGGCGAACCGATTGAAGTTCTTGAACCGGAACGTGTCGGGGTGATCTCGCAGCTCCGGCGCTCCAGCACTGGCTGAAATTGTTTGCTTGATCGCTTCCGGCAAAGCGAGTCCAACGCGGCGATTTGTGTTGTCGAGCGATCGTGCAGGCCGCACTGTGTCGCGCAGGTAGCATCTCAGGAATCGGTTCCAGCCCGTGACGGCAAACTGAAGACCATCATACGGCTCGAGCCCGAGGATCCGGTCTTCTGGTCCAGGGACGATCGGCAGCCGCCAAGGGAAGTAAACGGCGACGCCCTGAGCGTACTGGAAGTCGACGCCTGAATATCCTTGCCGACCAGCACAAGTTTTTGTTCGTCCCACGAGTGCATTGATGCTTTCTTTGACTTCCGCACAGGCGCCACACACGTCATCCGCAGCGGTTCGCGCTCGGTGGAGGTGATGGACGATTGCCTCGATCGATTTCGGTAGCGCGGGCTGCGATTCGGCGAGAGGCGTTAAGAGAGCGCCTGCAAGGGCACGCGCTGGCTTCGCATGCTCGTCAAGCTCGCTACCAAGAATGTGACAGAAGTCCCACAAATCAATGTGCTGGTCAAATTTGAACGATTGCGCGCGCCAATGCGCGTAAACGACCTGCTTGCGAAGCGTCTCGTCATCCTTCAGACGATTGCCGTCTTTGCCGACCAAGGCGCTTGCGAGCCCCTCGACCGCCTTCCGCAGCGGACCGAGCCGCGCTAAATCGCACGCAGCGATTTCGACCGACACACCGGCCGTCAAGTAATCCGTGTAGAACTTCAGGTAATCGCGGACGAGGCAAGCGCTGACGGCCTCTGGCTTCAATGCTTCGTCACTGGCATTGCGCTTCGCCTCCTTGATCGTCTTTGTGAGACTCTCAAGAAACATCTTGTATGGCCAACCCGCCTCAGGAACGAAGCCCTCGGAAGCCACCAGATATTCCACTTCTCTTTCAACTTCGAAGGCGACTTCCGCCATACTCATTAGACAGCTGTCCATACCCAGGATCTGTAGGAGCTTCGTGCCGCGATTGATCAGCGGCGCCGGAGCGCCGTACAGCGTCCGTTCGTACAGACTCGTCTTCGCCTTCTCGAGCGCCTCCCGCAATCGCGGAATCGTCAGCGACCCGGGTTGCCCGTTCTTCGCGTGATCGTCATTGAGGAAGTCGCCCGCTGCTCCGCTACCGTGTCCAGCGAGCACCAGCATGCGGTTCGGGTACTCGCTCGGCTGAAACCTCCTGATGCTGGAAAAGATGAAGTGGCTCAGCACCACAGGATTCGCGGAATTCTCACCTTTCGGAATGATTTTGATCTTCGCACGAGGTTCGACGTTCAGCAGTGGGATGATCGGTCCGTGCCGCCGCTCTTCGTTGGAAACCAGGTGCGTTCCGGGCAGCAGCTCGAAACGCAGCGGGGGCGAACTCGGCGACAGTGGGTCGTATTGAATCGTGATCGCGACATCGTCGGGCACGCCAACCGCCGCGATGTCGTCAATCGCGCGGATCATTTCGCTGCTCAAGTTGTTGTCGCCGCCCAGGTAGAACATGATCAGCCACTTCGATGACATAAAACCCTCGCAATCAGCGGCGGATCGCTGCGCGGACAACCAATGGACGTGTGCGGGTTGAGCGCGGAGTCTAGCACACGCATTCGCGCGGCGACCGGACCGTTCACAGGGATCAACGACGAAAGCGGGCTCACCGAACAGTTCGCGCCGGCCACGGTTAGAAACCCCGCACGCTGTCGTTATCACTCAGAACGCGTATGATAGGCACGCTCCCCCTGACACTCGGTCCGATTCCCGCGATGGCCAAGCCTTCGTTACCCGTCGCCACGCCGAATGCCCTTCCGGGAGGGGTGCGCGTGGGAGCCGAGTCGTCGTTCACGCTGATTCGTCGTGCCCACGAAGGGGACGTGGCTGCCCGGGAAGAACTGTGTGCGCGCTATCTGCCCCGCCTCCATCGGTGGGCTCATGGCCGGCTGCCGACATCGGCGCGCGGCGCGCTCGACACCGTCGATCTGGTGCAGGACACCTTCTTCCAGGTGCTGCAGCGGCTCGACCGATTCGAGGCGCGTCATCCCGGAGCGTTTCAGGGCTACCTGCGCATCACGTTGAACAATCGCGTCAAGGACGAAATCCGCCGCGTGGCGCGCCGTGGTCCGGCGCAGCCGCTCGATGCCGAGAGGCCGGCTTCGCAGCCGTCGCCGCTCGAAGAGGCCATCGGTCAGGAGACGCTGGAATGCTACGAGGCGGCGCTCGAGCGGCTCCGCGACGGCGACCGCCTCGCGGTGATCATGCGGATCGAGCTCGATTGCAAGTACGAGGAGATCAGGGAGGCGCTCGGCAAGCCGAGCGTCGCCGCCGCTCAGATGGCCGTCAGCCGCGCGCTGGTACGGCTCGCCGAGGAGATGTCGCGTGGGCGAGCCTGAAGACGTCAGACTGCTGAACGTCGCCGGCGCGATTTCCGATGGCGACGGCGTCAACTGGGACGGTATTCGAGAGCAGGCGGGCGACGCCGCCACGAGCAGCGTGCTCCGCGAACTGCACGCGCTCGAACAGATCGCCGCATTCCATCGCGCTGCCGAGCCGGCTGACACGCCGACCGCCGAGCGCAGCGAGCACCGCGACGCCGCTCCGCTCGGCCGCTGGGGTCATTTCACGTCGCTCGAGACGATCGGCGAGGGATCCTTCGGCTCCGTCTACCGCGCCCGCGACACGAGGCTGCAGACCAGCGTCGCGCTGAAGCTGATTCCGCTGCCCGCGGATCGCACGGTGAACCTGTCCCGCGCGCTGAAAGAAGCGCGCCTGCTCGCGCGCGTCCGCCACATCAACGTCGTTTCGGTGTACGGGGCGGACGTCATCGACGGACGCGTCGGCATCTGGATGGAGTTCATCGACGGGCGAACACTGGCCGCGGTGCTGCGCGAACAGGGACCGTTCGGCGCGCGCGAAGCCGCGCTGATTGGCGGCGATCTGTGCCAGGCGCTCGCTGCGGTGCACGCAGCCGGGCTCGTACACGGCGACGTGAAGGCGCGCAACGTGATGCGCGCGGCCGGCGGCCGAACCGTGCTGATGGATTTCGGGACCGGTAAGGATCTTCGCATTCGGGCCGTCGGCACCGGCCACGATATCGCCGGCACGCCGCTGTATCTCGCGCCGGAGGTGTTCCACGGCGCGCCGCGGTCCTCGCGGACCGACATCTACAGCCTCGGCGTCCTGCTCTACCACCTCGTCACCAGCGTCTATCCGGTCGAGGGGCGCACGCAGCAGGAAGTCGAAGAGGCGCATCTCCGCGGGAGACGGACGCCCCTGCGCGATGCGCGACCCGATCTGCCCGCCGATTTCGTCGGCGCCGTGGAGCGGGCAATCGATGCCGATCCGGCGGCGCGCTTTCAAAGCATCGGCGCCTTCGAAGCGGCGCTCGCGCAGTTTCTCGGACGTCCCCCGGCCGCCTTGCCTGCGCCGGCGCCGCCGAAAATGTGGACCGCGGCCGCGGCCATCGTCGCGCTTGCAGGCCTCGGCGCAGCGACATACTGGGTCGACGTCCGATCGCAGAAAACCAATCCGCCGGTGACGGTCAACACTGAAGCGGCGCCGTCGGGCGCGACATCTGCCGCCGCTTCGACGTACCAGATCGATACCGCGCTCTACCGGCAACGCGGCGCCGCAGAGACGCGGCTGCACTCCGGCGATCGCGTCGCGCCAGGCGATCAACTCTTTGCGAAGCTTCGCGTCTCGATGCCCGCGTACGTGTACATCGTCAACGAGGACGACGACGGCGAAACATTTCTCCTGTTTCCGTTGCAGGGCCAGGCAGTCGAGAACCCGGTCGCGCCCGGAACGCCCGTCCGCATTCCGGGCATGCGCGACGCGGACCTGAGCTGGCAGATCACCAGCGCGGGCGGACGCGAGCACTTCCTCATCTTCGCGAGCCCGGAACGCCTGCAGGCGTTCGAAGAGATCTTCGCGACCCTTCCCCGTCCGGTGCTCGGCAGACGGGTCGAGAGCGCGAAGCTTCCATCGCAGACGACCAGCCGGCTGCGGAGCGTCGGAGGCCTCGCTGCAGCGCCTGCCTCTGCGTCGAGCGCGCGGCTGGCGACGGTGTTCACGACGCCGCTCGGCGACGAGGAAGAAACCGCGCGCGGGTTGTGGGTAAGACAACTGACCGTGGAAAACCCTGGTCGTCGTTAGTCGTCATTGATTCTTCACCTCGACCGTGATCACTTCGATCGTCCGATTGCTGTCGTTGACGTCCTTGTGCGTCTCGCCGGTCGGCATCGGCGCGAACCAGTAGGCCTTTCCTGATTCGTAATGCGTGACTGTGACTCGGCCGTCCGGCGTGATCGTTTTCAAATCGCCGCCGGCTATCGCGACGATCGTGCGGTAGCGATCGTGTCGATGGAATGTCGATTCGGTGTGCGGAGGGATGACGCTCTTCCACGACACGGCGCGATCGTTCTCGAACTGCGCGATGCGCTGCATCTGAGGTTTCGGTTGCGCTGATGCGGATGCCGCAAGAGCGCAGACGATGACGAGCCGCTTCCTGCCCATCCAGCAACTCCTGCCCATCCAGCCCCTCCCGCCCATCCAGCCCCTCCCGCCCATCCAGCCCCTCCTGCCCATCCAGGCCGCTCCTGCCGATCCCGCCGATCAGGAGACCGTCAATCCCAATAATCGCGCGGCGTTGAGACCGTAGATTCCCGCCCGCTCGTCATCGCTCACCGGCAGCCTGCCGATCGCATCGAGCATCGACGGGATGCTGCCGATCTGATGCGGATAATCGCTGCCCGCCAGAATATGTTCCGGTCCCGCGAACGAGACGGCGAGCTGCAGCGCGGCCAGATTGAAATTGACCGTGTCGTAATAGAAATCGCGCAGATATGTGCTCGGCGGACGCTGGATGTGCGCGCGGCAGTCCTTGAACGCGTGGAAGCCGCGATCGAGCCGCTCGGCCAGATACGGAATGGCGCCGCCGAGATGACAGAGCGCCCACCGAATGCGCGGAAAGCGCTCGACGACGCCGCTGAAGACGAGCGATGCCGCCGCGAGCGTCGTGTCGAAGAGAAAGCCCACCAGCGGCATCAGCCAGTAATCCATCATCGCTTCGACGCCGACCGGATGTTCGGGATGGATGTAGAGCACAGCGCCGCGATCGTTCGCGAGCTCGTACATCGGCCAGAAGCGGCGGTCGCTCAGCGCGACGCCGTTCACGTTGCTGAACAGCATCGCGCCACGCATGCCGAGCTGAGCGATCGCGCGATCGAGCTCCTTCACCGCCGCCGCGGGATCGTTCAACGGCAGCGTCGCGAGCGCCGTGAAGTGATGCCCGCGCGTGTCCATCGCTTCCTTGAACTCGTCGTTGACGAGCGAGGCGAGCTTCACGGCCGTCGCCGGCGACTCGACGTGCGTCCCCGGCGTCGTCAGCGTCAGCACCTGCAGGCTGACGCCGTGCGAGTCGAGCACCTCCTGCCGGTACGCGAGATCGCGGTGGCCGCGCACGGCGACGTTGTAGTCGCCCGGGTAGTGCAGAACGGGATTGCCTTCGGAGTCAACGGTCACCTTGATGCTGCTCGCTCCCGACTGGAGCGCCTGCATGTACTTCGGCGGGTAATAATGGTTGTGGAAATCGATAATGGGCATTCTTTACCGCCGCGGGGTCACACCGCCGCTCGCAGACAGGCTCGCGTCATTTTCCAGCGCTCGCGGGGACCCACCCCCGCTCGTCTCGCTCGCGCATTCGCGCTCGCTCGAGCCGCCGGCGCGGCGCTCGCGTGTATCCAGAACAGAGCGTCGCCACAGGTAATAGATTGGCAGACCAGCCAATACGAGGCCGAGGCCGGTGAGGCTTTCCCAGGGATCGCTGACGACCTGATTAGCGACGATCGCGAGGCATACGAGCGCGAAGACCGCCGGCACGATCGGAAACCCCCACGCGCGAAACGCGGCCGCGTAGCCGGGCCGCCGCCGAAGGCGCATCGTGCCGAGCGCGAGCGCGCCGAAGAAAATCCATTCGGTGTAGACCACGCGCGACACGATGGCGCCGTAGGTGCCGGTTGACACGAGCACCGACGACCAGATCGCCTGCGCGATCACCGCCACGTAGGGCGTGCGAAAGCGCGGATGCACGAGGCCCATCGATGAGAACAGCAGGCCGTCCTCGGCCATCGCGTAGTACACGCGCGGACCGGACAGGACGATCCCGCTCATCCCGCCGAATGCCGAGATGAGCACCAGCACCGAAATGGCAGACGCCGCCGACGGTCCTCCCGTCGCCGACATCGCGTCGAACGCGATGTGCGTCGAGGTCAGCACGCGGTCGAGCGGCAGCACGAGAAGATACGCCGCATTCAGCGCCAGGTAGATGACGACGACGAACGCCGTGCCGAGCATCAGCGCTCGCGGAATCGTGCGCTCCGGGTCGCGCGTTTCCTCGGCGGCATAGGTCACCATGTGCCAGCCGCCGAAGGCGAACAGACCGGCGACGAGTGCACGCAAAAAGCTGCGCGTCTCGATGGCGCCTCCGGCGGCCGGCGCGCGCAGCGTGCCGATGCCGAACAGGATGACGACGAGCACGGCAATGGCGGCGATTTTCGCGATCGTCAGCCCCGTCTGCACCGCGCTGCCGGGCCGCACGCCGACGTAGTTGATCGCCGACAGCACCAGAATGCCCGCGACGGCGACGAGACGGACGCCGAGATCGCCCAGCGGTACGATCGTCGCGGCGTAGCGGCCGAACACCATCGCGATCGCCGCGATGATGCCCGAGTGCATGCTCCAGAACATCGCCCAGCCCCACAGAAATCCGCACGCCGGCGAGAACATCTCGCGCAGGAACACGTACACGCCACCGGTGCGCGGCATCGCCGACGACAGCTCGGCGCAGATGCTCGCGCCGAACCAGGTCAGCGCGCCGGCCGCCAGCCACACCAGCAGCATCCCGGCGAGGCTCGGAACCGCGCGGCTCACTTCCGACGGCTGCACGAAGATCGACGCGCCCACGATCGTGCCGACGACCATCGCGGTCGCCTGCAGGAGTCCGATCGATCTCTCGAGCCTGGATGCCATGCGCGCGCGGATTCTACCTCGGCCCTGTGGACCGCCGGGTTAGAGTCGGTGTCGGTGTCAGAGTGGGGTCGGAGTCCGCGTCAGACCCCGGTCTGACCGCGGTAGAGCGCCTGAATGGTTCCGATGGTATCGGCGTCGGCGGCGGCCTTGTCGCTGCGGTAGGCCTTCACGCGCGCGAAGCGAAGCGTGACGCCGCCCGGGTACTGCGAGCTCGCTTGTATCTCGTTGAACGCGACTTCGGCGACGACCTCGGGGCGGACGTACACGGTGTAGTCGTCGCGTCCGATCTCGATCTCGAGGAATTTCTTGGTCTGCCAGGCGAGCATCTCGTCGGTCAGTCCCTTGAACGTCTTGCCGAGCATCACGAATCCGCCGCGTTCGGCGTCGCGCGCGCCCAGATGCAGGTTGCTCAACGTGCCGCGGCGCCTGCCGCTGCCCCACTCCGCGGCGAGGATGACGAGATCGAGCGCCCTCGCCTGCTTCACTTTCAGCCACGCCTGACCGCGGCGGCCGGCCGCGTAGAGTCCGTCGACGCCCTTCGCCATCACGCCTTCGTGCCCGGTGGCGCGAGCCTGCGCCGCAAACGCGGCCGCCTCGTCGCGGTTGGACGTCACGAGGCGCGGCACCAGGTTCGACGCCGCCACCTGCTCGTCGAGCACGGCGACGCGGCGCGCGAGCGGCTCGTCGACGAGCGGCGCGCCGTCCAGATACAACGCATCGAAGAAGAACGGCGTGATCGGCAGCTCGCCGCACAACCGCTCCACCTCCAGCTTTCGTCCGAACCGCCGCATCGTTTCCTGGAACGGCCGCGGCGACCCATCGTCATGGAGGGCGATCGCTTCGCCGTCGAGCACGATCTCGTGAGCCGGCATCGCGCGTGCGATCGTCACGGCTTCCGGAACCGCGGGCGTGACGTCGCGGAGGTTGCGCGTGTACACGCGCACCTCGTCGCCGACTTTGTGCAGCTGGATGCGCGCGCCATCGAGCTTGTACTCGAGCGAAGCGCTGCCGAGCATGTCGAGCGCATCGGCGACATCGCCCGCTGAATCGGCGAGCATCGGCTGCACCGGTTGAAACGGCCGCAGGATGAACCGCGAGAGCGCCTGATCCCCCTCGACGATCGCGGCCTGCGCGACGGGCGCGAGATCGCCGGCCAGCATGGCCGCGCGCCGGACGCGCGCCGGAGCGATGCCTGACGCACGCGCGACGGCGTCCATCAGCACCCCCTCGAGTGCGCCCTGCCGCAGCTCGCCGAACATCAGCCGAATGAGAAAGTCCTGTTCGTCGCGCGTTGCGCGGCCGAGCAGCTCCCGCAGCGTCTGCGCGCGCGCGGCCGTCGAACCGGCGCCGGAGAGCGCCGCGAGGCGATCGATTGCCGCGTCAACATCGCTGATGTCGAGCCGTGGAACCGCTGCGGGAGGCACGTCGCGCATCTCCGACAGCAGCGCGCCGCCGATGCCGATGCGCCCCTGACGCGTGCCGCCGCTCAGGAACGGGATGACGATGGCGAGTTCAGCCGGTGGAACGCGCGCGAGCAGCGCCGCAAGATGACCGATTTTCTCCAGCCGTCCGCTCGTCTCCGCAACGGCGCGAGAGACGGCAACGAGCTCGGCGAACCGCATGCTGCGATCGTATTGGTGCTGGTTGCTGGTGGCTAGAGGCTGGTTGCTGGTTGCTGATTACGAGCTGCCTTGTGTCGACGTCTTGCCCCACAGCGCGTCGAGCAGACGGCGCACGCCGGTCGGCTGCGGCTTCTTCGGCGCCGGAGGTGAACCGTTCCGGCGATCGCGTTCGGCCGGAACCTTCTCGTCGTACTCGATTGGATGTCCGACGATTTCCGCCTGACCGCGAATCAACCGCTCGGCGCGGCGATCGCCCTGCGGAAAGCAGCGGCAGAATTCGTCGACGGTCGCCTCGGGATCGGCGCCGACGATCCTCGCGTACTCGCGGACGTACGACCGCGCGAAGATGCCGGTCGGCCACCGCGACATATCGTTGCGCTCGAGGCCGGACCACAGAGCGACGCTCACTTTGGTCTGCGCGGCAATCTGTTCGAGGGAAATTCCGTGCTGGACGCGGATGCGGCGCAGATTGGGACCAAAGGCTTCCCGGGAGCTCATTCCGGCGGTCGGATTCGCAAGAATCTTTCCAGCTCGGCCGGGCTGGAAAGCGCCTCAGACCCGTCCGCGGCCCCCTCAGACGTTCCGTTTTTCTACAGTGCGATTACGTTTCTGGTCGGCCGCTGCTACTCGAACTCCCGCCGGGGCGGCGTTTGTTCGGCGCCCACCCGTCCGCTGACGATCTCCGCTTTGTAATAGTTTTCGCCGCGAATCGGCGCACCGGACAACCGCCGCAGCATCGCGAGCTGCCCGATGTGCGTCAGCGCGTCGGCGATTGGGCCCTGAAACAACTGCTCGGGCTCGCACGCCAGCGGCGCCTCCGATGCGAGGTACTCGTCGAAGCGCTCGAGCGCCGTGAAGAAGCGCGCAACTTCCTTGTCCCAAGGCAGCGGCGTCGAATCGTGCCACGCCTGCGCGCCTTTGGCGATCGACAAGCCCCAGTCGAAGAGGTCGCCGATGTGCGCGACGATCTTCGCCGGCGTGCGCCCCGTAGTGGACGATGCCCCGGGCGTGGCGTACGTCGCAAAGCTGGCCGGCGCGCCGCGCACGGCCTTCGCGCCGCGGTACGCGACGGTCGCAACGGTGTGTCTGAGGAGGTCGCGCTTGTCAGACATAACTGGCTCAAAACATTTCTCCGCGCTCAGCGGTCTCTGCGTTGACTGTCGTGAATCAGCAAGCTACAGCACGTCACCGCGCCCTCCGCTTTCGCCAGCTCGCTCGCGTCGACGCCGACGACCCGTAATCCGCGCTGCCCGAGACGCGCCGCGGTTCCTGGAAACGCCATCGGGAAAATGATCCGGTCGTCGAGACGCAGCGCATTGGCTGCCGAAGGCTCGTTCGGATGGACCGAGACGAGATCGAATTCCGAAAAGGCCGCCGGCGGCGCCCACTCCTCGTTGAGGAGGAGGAGATCGTCGGCCAGCGCGGTGACCGCGGATTTCAAATGCAGGCAGCCGCGGACGGCGACCTCGCGCACCGTGTATCCGTGCGGCGCCAGAATGCGCCGCATCTGCGCGACGGCCTCAGCATTGGTGCGCCTCGAAACGCCGACGAACACGCGCTTCCCAACGGAGAGGACATCTCCGCCGTCCAATGTCGCGGGGGCGCAGACGAAGTGGAGCGGCCGGTATCGCTCGAGCACGGCAGCTACAGTTGGTGTTTCACTCCGCCGCGACTCGGCGCCAGGGCGCGTGATGATCGCGAGCTCATCGAAGACAACCGCGATATCCTCCACGAATACGGCGTCCGGCATGTCGGCACCGCATGACAGCCGCTCAATCGTATATCCCGCGTCGGCGAGCGCCTGTTCGTATGCGCGGTGCTGCGCGCGAGCGGCGTCGACGTCGATCGGCACGCGCGTCAGGTGCGTCAGCTCGCAGTCGGCCAGCGCCGGGCTGACCTCGCGCGTGATCGCCACTTTCGTCACGGAGTAATCATGCACGATCTCCAGTCATGAAATTGCTGATTGTTGATTGCAGATTGCTCATTGATTGCCGATTGATCGGTGATCCATTCAGCAATCACAATCAGAAATCAATCAGAAATCAGCAATCAGAAATCAGCAATTTCAACGTTCATTTGCTTCGCAGCACGACCCAGTCATCGCGGTGGAACTCGAACCGCCAGCGTCGGATCAGCCCGAACGCGCCGTAGCCGGCGGCGAACGCCGCGACGAGGCAGGCGAGGACGAACCTTTGATCCCGGATGTTCGTCGGCCAGGGACTCCGGCTGGCTTCTGTCGGGATGATCGGATCGGCGTAGCGTTCGCGCTGACGCGGCTGATGGCGTCGCTGCTCTTCGACGTCAGCCCGGCCGATCCGGCGACGTCTGCCGCCGTCGCGCCCGGCCTGGTATCGGCCGCCGTTCTCGCGAGCTATCTTCCCGCGCTGCGCGCCGCGACGATCGATCCTGCGGACGCGCTTCGCGCGGAGTAA
>QHWB01000086.1 GCA_003222395.1 Acidobacteriota bacterium | reverse complement strand
CCCGCGAGGACGGCCCCGGCTCCTATACCATCTTCATGCGGGGTCTGAGTAATCAGTATGGCAACGGCGCCTTGGTCGGGGTGTACCTGGATGAAGCGCCGCTGTCGCTCACGGGGTTCGACCAGATGGATGCGCGTCCCTTCGACCTCGACCGGGTCGAAGTACTCAAGGGGCCACAGGGCACCCTGTACGGCCAGGGTGCGGTGGCGGGGGCTGTCCGCTACATCACCAAAGACCCAGTATTGAACGCATACCAGGGGAGTATCGAGGCATCGGCGGCAATGGTGCAGGACGGCTCCGGAAAGCGCATCGAGACCGGCATGGTCAATCTGCCCTTGGCCGCCAATGTCTTCGGAGTTCGGCTGGCGGCAACCAAGGAAGATGGCGGCGGCTGGCAGAACCAGCCGCAGGCCCATATCTTGAACGGCAATGGCCAGGATCTGCTCAATGCGCGTCTCAAGGCCTTGTGGAAGCCCGCCGATGCGCTTGCCCTCAAGGCGATGTTCGTGGTCTTCCGCGACGAAACCAAGCTGGGGCTGGGCTACGAGAACCCGGATCGCACCGTTCCGGTAGCCATCGACCCAGCGAGGGTCCTCATACCGAAAAAGTTCGACTACAACCTGTATAACCTCGATGGCACGTACGATTTCGGGCGCGCCGAGCTGCTGAGCTCCACCAGCTATATTCATCACACGCATCACTACCCGTTCTCCTACTTCGGAGGTCTGCAGACCATCTACGCGGGCGCGCTCCAGGGCACCGACGCACGCTACGTGGACGCAAAACAGTTCTCGGAGGAGGTTCGCCTCACTTCGCGCGGTAGCGAAGCGCTCAAGTGGACGGTCGGCGGTTTCTATCGCAATCTTCTGAATGACTTCTTCGCGCTTTACGACACGCTGTACGCGGGTACTCTCTATCCGAACTCGACGTACATCGCCGACGATACCTACAACCAGCTGTCGTTGTTCGCGGACGCCTCATACCAGTTGACACCGCGGCTGGCACTCGGCGCAGGCACGCGATATTTCAGGGACAATCAGACAACTTTCGACGGCACGACGAAGCAGAGCGGCCGCTTCCACTCGATTGATCCGCGCGCTTACGGCACATACAAGCTCAGCGACAACGTCAACGTGTACGCGAGCGTGGCCAAAGGCTTCCGTAGCGGCGGCTTCAATCTGGCCGGACAGCCGCCATATGAACCGGAGTCGCTCATCACCTACGAACTCGGCACGAAGGGGCTTTCGGCCGACGGTGTGTGGCGCTTCGAGCTCTCTGGGTACTACAGCAATTATCGCGACATGCTGCGTCGAGGCCTCGTGCTCGTTTCCATAGGTGGTACCCCCACCTTAACCTCGCTGACGAGCAATCTCGGCACGGTTCACATCAAGGGCGCCGAAGGTGGCCTCACCTGGCGTGCCACCAAGCAGCTCACCTTGAACGCCACCGCGTCGCGGATCAGCAGCGAGATCGTGCGCGTCAACGCCACGTCCGCCACCGATCTCGCGGGAGATCCGGTCGATTACGTGCCCAAATTCGCCTTCACCGCGGGAGCCAATTACGCGTTCCACTGGACGCCTGCACTGCCCGGCTACGTACGCCTCGACTACATGTACCGTGACAAGGTCGATTACGTCGATCGTACGGCCTTCCCGGCGGCCAACGTCCCCCAGACGTCGGACTCGATTGGACTGCTGGATGGACGCATCGGGGTCGCGCGCGGGCCGGCGTCGTTCGAGCTGTTCGGCACCAATCTCACCAATGAAAACAGGTGGGTCGACCCGTACCACGCATGGGGCAACGCCAACCGCACCGCTCCGCGAATGATCGGCGCAAGCGTGCAATACGATTTCCGTTGAGATACCACTTGCTCCTCGCGGCCGTGGCGGATTCGAGGCACCAGCCGGTTCGTCATGGCAGGAATCAACTGCGTCCTGCGTCCCGATCTCCAAACTTCAACGGCTAACGTACCGCCCTCTGCCGATGGAATAGAAGCCATTTTTCGGGACTCATCATAGATCACTGCGTCGGGTTCACCGCCGATGGTCAGGCTTTCCACTCCCTTCCAGTCCCCCCCTCGAGCACTTTGGCCACGCTCGCCTCCCGGCAACACGAGACTCGCTCGACCCTCTGATCCGGGAATAATCCACTGGTCCAAGGTCCAAAACGCCGGTGTCGACGTCCAGGCGGAACGCACGCTTACCACGACTGACAAAAGCCCGGCGGCGAATGGGGTCGAAACTGGCGAAATCTCACCAACCATCCGTCATGGGAATGCGCTTGATGACATTGGTAGCACGGACGCTCTTCGGCTCTCGCGACACTGGATCAATGTCATTAGGTCGCAGCCGGCAACACAATAAGCCGCGGTGTCTGAAGAACATTCCGGAACGCCTGGTATTTGCGCGCAAGCGTTACTGCCACCGAGACAACGCGTGCCACACCGGCAAAAGACGCACGCACGCGCGCACAAATTCGGTCACGAGCCGAAGTTCCAGCAGCAGGAGTGCCATGAGAAACATCACCGCGAATGCGTGGCCCAGAATGGCACGCAGCTGGGCGAAATGGCGACCAGGCTTCTCAACGCGGCGGAATTCCGCCCGCCGTCTGGACCGTCGGCGCCGCCACGGCGGCCAATAAGGCACCGAGTAGCCTGTCAGGGGCGCCAAAAAACGACTGTTCAAGAGGGAGACCCTCTGTGGTCTCGAAGGTGGAGCGCAATGGATGATCGGTGGTGATGAATGGGCCATCACCAGACCGAAACCGAAAGCCGCGCTTCGCGTTGTCATTCGTGCAATGCCCCTGCGTGGACGAAGACCCCGAGCGCCGAGACTACGTGCACCCGCAGCCCCTTGAACAGATGACAAAATGTCGTCATCCGGTGCGCATCGGGCACCACGGATCTTCCGTCGGCAGCGCGCTGGTCGCGTTAATCCATGAGTGCACACCGCACCAAACGGCATCGCCGTTTACCGTTGCCGCTGCGCGTCGAGCCGGGCTGAGCCCGTGGCAGGTGTCGTGCAGTCACCACGGGCTTCGCGCTTGTCACCTTCCAGGTCAGGCCGGGTCCGTGCTTCAATTCAGCAATGATGGCCGGCACTTGCGCTGCTTCGCAGGCTCTGACGCAGACGCTGGCCTGCCTCCTGGCCCTTGTCGGCCGCGCAGCCATCGCAATCGAGCCAGGCACGCAAGCGCGGCTTCAGCCGGTGGTCAACGAAGGTGAGCAGCTACTGCGCTTTGACTGGCCGGTACTGCAGATCGGCACCGGCGAATACGAGGAAGGTCCGACGGGGGTCACGGTCTTCCGTTTCTCGCGCCGCGTATTCGGGGCTGTGGACGTTCGTGGCGGAGGGCCCGGAGCCGTAAACACGGACTACCTTCGAATCGGCTATGCCGTCCCGGAGCTCGACGCCGTCGTCTTTGCCGGCGGATCCTGGTATGGGCTGGAAGATACGACCGCCGTCGCTACGGCGCTCAAGGATGACGGCATCCGCGATGGCGACTGGACGAACGTGGCTCTTTCCGTCGGCGCGATCATCTATGACTTCGGAGCGCGGCGGTTCAACGAGATCTATCCCGACAAGCGCCTGGCGCAAGCGGCCTTCCGCGCCGCGCGGCCGGGGGTCTTTCCGCTCGGGGCACATGGCGCCGGACGATTCGCCAAGACCGGGGGGCTATTCGGTTGCAACGCCTACTCCGGAGAGGGTGGAGCTTTCCGACAGATCGGAGAACTCAGGATTGCGGCATTCGTCGTCGTGAACGCATTTGGCGTCGTGACCCGGCGTGACGGCCATGTCGCGGCCTGCTATCCCGATCCTTCCTGGCCTGCGGACCTCCGCACCGCCGATCTGCTGGCAGGCTACCCGGGAAGCCGAAAGGCCGGCTGGAGCGCAGCGCCACCTGCCGGAGACAGCAGGCGCAACACGACGGTCAGCCTCGTCGTCACGAACCAGAAACTTGATCGGGCACAGCTCGAGAGACTGGCGACGCAGGTGCACAGCTCCATGAGCCGTGCGGTGCAACCCTTCGCGACGGAGTTCGACGGCGACGTGCTCTACGCCGTGTCGACGGCCGAGCTCGACAGGCCCGTCGACGAGTCCGAGATCAGCAACGTCGACCTCGACGTCCTGGCGTCGGAAGTCATGTGGGACGCAATCCTCTCATCGATTCCGGAACAGCCCAGGGCACCGCAACCGAACGCGCAGGTGGTGCTTTCCGAGCATGACCTGCGAGGTCTGACAGGCGAGTACGTCTTCAGCCCAACCGTGCGCGTGCTGGTCACCGCGCGGGGGGCAAAGCTCTTCGCGCAAGCGACTGGCTCGCGTAACGCCTACGCCATTCATCGCGACGTGCCGGTGGAGCTAACGCCCTTATCCACATCTCAGTTCACGATCCCCGGCCGCTACCCACTGGTCCTGAGTTTCGTGGGCAACGATCGCCTGGTGGTCAATCCTGGACATTGGGAACAGACGGGCACGCGAGCGCGCCCTTGACGCTGGAAACAACCGCTGAGCTTCTCATGACTGCAAACGTCTCCGATCTTGCGACGCTGCGTCGCCTCGATGTCGAGCACCACCTGCCCGCTCATCAGGACTACCGACTGCTCCTGGAGATGGGCGGGAATCGCATCATTACGCACGCCGAGGGCTGCAGAATCTTCGATGCCGAAGGACACTCTCTTCTGGACGCGATGGCCGGATTGTGGTGCGTACAGGTCGGTTACGGGCGCAAGGAGCTCGCGGTGACCGCGTATGAGCAGATGCTGCAGCTTGCCTACTACAACACGTTCTTCAAGACAGCCTCCGTGCCGACGGTGCGCTTGGCGGCCAAGCTGGCCGAGCTGCTCGGCGGCGAGCTCCAGCATGTGTTCTTCAACAACTCAGGCTCTGAAGCGATCGACACCATCATCCGCATCGTCCGCTACTACTGGCAGATCAAGGGACAACCCGGACGGAGCGTCATCATCTCCCGCAATAACGCCTACCACGGCTCCACGATCGGAGGCGTGAGTGTCGGTGGCATGGAGGCGATGCGCAAGCAAGGCGGCCCCTGGGCACCCGGCTTCGAGCACGTGGTGCAGCCCTATTCGTTCAACGAGGGCTTCGGGGAGGACCTGCAGGCCTTCGCCGAGCGAACCGCCAATGCAGTCGAGGAATGCATCCTGCGGCTTGGCCCGGAGAACGTGGCCGCGTTCATCGGCGAACCCGTGCAGGGTGCGGGCGGCGTGATCATCCCGCCCGACGGATACTGGCCGCGTGTCGAGGCGATCTGTCGCAAGTACGGCATCCTGCTGATCTCCGATGAGGTGATCTGCGGTTTCGGTCGGCTCGGTCGCTGGTTCGGGTTCCAGCATTACGGAGTCACGCCAGACCTCGTATCGATGGCCAAGGGGCTTTCGTCGGGCTATCTGCCTATCTCGGCAGTCGGCGTTTCGCGCGAGATCGTGGCCGCGCTACGCAGCGCGGGGGGCATGTTCGTTCACGGTTATACCTATTCGGGGCACCCGACGGCTGCCGCGGTCGCCCTCAAGAATATCGAGATCATCGAGCGTGAGAATCTGGTGCAACGTACCGCCGAGGACACGGCACCCTATCTGGCACGTTCCCTGAGGCGACTTGCGAGCCACCCCCGAGTGGGGGAAGTGCGCTCCATCGGCCTGCTGGCTGCCATTGAGATCACGTCGCGCAAGGGAACAAACGAGCGCTTCGGCGGCGCCGAAGGCAAAGCGGGCCCGATCGTGCGCGATCAGTGCATCAAGAACGGCCTCATGGTGCGCGCGATCCGCGATACGCTCGTGATGTCCCCGCCTCTCATCATCAGCCACGAGGAGCTCGACGAGGTGGTGGCGCTCATCGAGCGCTCACTCGATCAGGTCGAGCCACAGCTGCTGAAACTGGAGGCTGCCCCCGCTCCCTGATCACTCGCAGCCGCCCGGCCTTTTGACGTTCAGCAGACGCCAAGGGATCATCCGTTTCCGGCACCCTTGGCGGATCAGGGATTCCGGGTGCACGCGGAGGCATCGATGAATACCGACGACGACAGGCGCGAACTTGCGTCGCCCGCCCTGACGGCGCCCTCGCGAAAGTCGCTCCCCCCATTCGAGGCACTGCGCGCTTTCGATGCGGTCGCAAGGCTCGGCGGAGTTCGGAGGGCAGCCCAAGTCCTTTGTCGCGACCACGCGGTCATCAGCCGGCACCTGAGAACGATCGAAGCCTGGACCGGTGCGACATTGATCGAGCGGACAGCGGCGGGCGTGGTCCTGACGCAGGACGGCATCCGCTACCACCGACAGATTGCGAGCGCGATGGACATCATTGCCCATGCGACGCTTGACCTGATGCGGCGTGGCGACTACCGTCGCCTGCAGATTCGTTGCATCCCGGGCTTCGCGCTGCATTGGCCGTCCAGGCGCCTGGGGGACTTCGAGAAAGCGCATCCGGCTCTCGATGTCGAGGTACGCCCCAGCGATCGGGGCTCGGACTTTTCCTCTCACGAGACGGATGTTGACATCCGCTTCATCGCTTCATACTCGGCGCCGAGCGAGCTGCCTGCCGAGCTGCGCAGCCTTGATCTGATTTCCGTGCCCATCATCGCCGTGTGCAGTCGTAAGTATCTGGCCGATGCCCCTCCCGTCAGCGACCCGCGTAGTCTCCTCAACCACAAACTGCTGCATGAAGAGAATTTCAATCGCTGGCAGAACTGGCTCGCTGCGCACGGCGTTCATGACGATCTGGACCTCACGGGACCACGGTTGTGGGCAGGCCATCTGACGTTGGACGCCGCGCGGCATGGCCGGGGGATTGCGCTCACCAACTATCTCATAGCCGTCGATGACCTGAGCAACGGCACCCTGGTCGACGTTGGGAAAGGCAACAGCAGCTTCGGGCCGCAGACCATGGGGACCTACCGACTGGCGGCACGCGCGGAGCGATGGGACGTTCCGGTCATCCGTCTTTTTCGCCAGTGGCTGGTCGCGGCGATCGCGGCCGAACGGCCCAGGCTGCAGGCGCTGACTTAGGCTTGAGTCAGGCCCCCGAGACACAGATACTTGATCGCGACATAGTCATCCAACCCGTACTTCGAGCCCTCGCCCCCTAATACCGGATGCACTGTGAGTTCCACCCTCGCAGTGCACGCGACCCGTTATGGATGGGCCCACGCTTTCTTCCATTCAACGATGTTCTGGGTGCGTCCGACTTCCCAGTAGAACTTTCCCCGCGGACGGTCGTGGTTGCCGATTTCATTCATGGTATAGGAGTCGTACAGACGGCCGTTGACCATCGTGTAGCGTACGGTGTTGGAGTTATGGATGTCCTCAAGGGGGTTCTTGTCCAGCACGATCAGATCAGCGAGTTTGCCGACTTCCACTGAGCCGATCTGCTTATCGAAGCCGAGCGTCCGCGCGCCGTTGAGGGTTGCCGCCTGCAGCACGTGCGGGTTGCTCATCCCACCCTCAGAGAGCAGCCACATGTCCCAATGCACTGCTAGCCCGGCGACCTCGCCATGTGAGCCCACGTTGATGATCACGCCCGCATCGTCGAGCTTCTTGACGGAGCGTGATACGGAGCGGAAGCCGATGTCGTAGATCTCGTCGGCGGCGTGGATCGTCGTTATACCGCGCACATAAGGGGGCGCATAATGGGGCGTCCCCAGTGGACTGTAACCACTCGTCGTGGTCTGTATGAACGTCTGTACCTTCGGGTCGTCCCACGGCCGGGTGTGCTGGTAGATGTAGTTCTCGCCGAACAGCTCGCCGAAGGAGACGACCAAAGTCGGGGTATTAGAGGTCTGGCTATGTGCGAAGAGCTGCACAACGTCGTCGTAGAGGTTGGCGACCGGTAAGTTGTGCTGCAGATTGGTCTGTCCGTCGATGATCATGGTGATGTTGTTGAAGAAATTGCTTTCCCCTTCGACGTCCACC
>QHWB01000060.1 GCA_003222395.1 Acidobacteriota bacterium | reverse complement strand
CGCTCTCGCGTTTAGCCGACGACGGCGTACCGGTTCACGAACTGCAGATGCTCGCGGGCCACGCGAACATCACGACGACGCAGCGTTACATGAACGCACGTGCGCACTCGCTCGCAGAATCAAATGCGTCAGGCGCGTGCGCGACGCAACGCCCGAGTGGCCATAGAGGACGATTCGAACGCTCTGGTGGGGTGATGGGAAAGCTCGAAATCGGCTTCGAGGCGCGACGTCCGTCACGGATCTGTCACGCCAAACAGGTGTCCCGCCGATCCAAACCTGATTGGATTGGCGCGCCCGGCCGGAATTGAACCGGCGGCCCCCCGCTTAGGAGGCGGGTGCTCTATCCCCTGAGCTACGGGCGCGTCTCGATCGTCGAGCCGTCATTCGATGATATCGTCATTGCGTCTGACTCATTCGCTCTTCGCTTTCAGCTTCGAGTCGTTCTCCTTGATGAACGCGCGAATGTCGTCGGCCATGTCGAGCAGCCGGGCCCATTGCTCTTTGTAGAGCGTTACCGGAAAGCGACCCAGCCCGTACACCGACACGCCGCCCTTCTCGCTGACCTTCAGCGACACGCCCCGGGTCTGCCGATTCTTCAGACGCTCGTTCTCGGCGCGGAGCCGCTCGAGTTCAGCCTTCACCTCATCGTCAGCCATGCCCACTCCCCACGCGCGCGCCGAGTGGTCGCGCGCGCACGGAGTCGATTGTAGTTCGGATAAGTCGGGCCGTGGCGATCAGCGGGTGGAGACGAGCCGCAGCTCGCGCGCCGTTGCGGCGGGACGGTCGATCGGCGTCGCGGCGCGGCGCGCTTCTTCGGCGCGGATCGCCGCGTGGATGGTGGCAGCAAGATGCGGCGCGACGACCTGGATCTGGCGCGCGCGCTCGCCGGTCACGCCGGCAGGATCGGGCGAATAGAGGCTCAGCACCGCGACGAGCGCGTTCCCCAGCACGAGCGGCACGCTCATGCAGCGCTGCAGCCCTGAAGGGCCCGTTCCGTGCGCGGCGCCGAGGTCGAGCGCCGCCTCGGAATCGACGATGGGCTGGCGCGACGCGGCCACCCATCCGGTGAGGCGCGCGCCCGTCGGAATGTTGAGGCCGGCGACGGCGGTCGCCGCCGGCCCGAACGCATCAGCCACCACGAGGCAATCGTGTTTCTCGTCGGGCAGGTACCACGCGCCGGTCACGCCGGGCACGATATCCGCCACCAGCTTCGAGGCGAGCGCCAACGCGTCGAGGACGCTCGCATCGCCGCTCGCCACGCGGGCCAGGCTCACGAACGTCAGCAGATCGCTCGACGTTCCGCTCGTCGGCGGCGGCGGCGCGGACGCGTCGGTCTCGTAGCGCGACGCGCTGATCCGCTGCAGCACCGCGCACTGTTCCGGCGCGAGCTGCGCGTTGATCGAGATATCGCGATACACGGCGATGAACGCCTCGACGATTCGCGGGTCGTACATGCGTCCGCTCCGCTCGCGCAGGATCGCGAGTGCCGCCTCGTGGGTCATCCGTCCGCGGTACGGGCGATCCGAGGTCAACGCGTCGAAGCAGTCGACCACCGAGAGGATCCGCGCGCCGATCGGAATCTCTTCTCCCTTCACGCCGCGCGGGTAACCGCTGCCGTCCCAGTTCTCGTGATGGCAGCGCACGATGGGCACCACCGGATACGGGAACTGCACGAGCGACAGGATGTCGGCGCCGATGTCGACGTGCAGCTTCATCTTCTCGAACTCGGCCGACGTCAGCGTGCCGGGCTTGTTCAGGATGTGCTCGGGCACCGCGAGCTTGCCGGTATCGTGTAACAGCGCGGCGGCTTCGATGGCCTTGAGCGTCGGCTCGTCGACGATCCCGAGCACGCGCGCAAGGCCGGTCGCGTACGCCTGCACGCGCTGCACGTGGCTGTGCGTCACGTCGTCTTTCGCATCGATCGCCATCGCGAGCGTCTGGACCGTGGACAAGTACAGCCGATCGACCGCCGCGAGATGGCGATGCGCGTCCTCGACGCGCCCGAACGACGCGCGGAGCGTCAGGTGAAAAATGGCCAGCAGCGGCAGTACAACGATCGCGGCCATGAGGCTCGCCTGCTGGATCAGCAGGATGATGCAGAACGCGACCGACGCCGCGGCGAAGTAGTTGATCGACAGCCACTGGAAATGGCGGCGCCAGATGTCGAACGCCGGTTGGCCTGTGTCGAGGCCGACGGCGATCGCCGTCAGCCCGGAGTTCAGCGTGAAATACACCGCCGTCAGCGAGATGAGCGGCACGACGAGCGTTCCGATGGGCGCCATCGCCTCCGCGAGCGGCGCCACGCGCGCGATCGCGAAGAACATCTGCCCGGCGACCCAGATCGAAAGCGCCGGCGCGGCGAGGTTGAACACGATCTGACGCCGCGGCATGCGACGCCGCCACGAAACGAAGCCGCTGCTCGCCGCGATGCAGAGCGCGGCAGGACCAGGCCCGAACAGGACGATCGTCGTGATGAAGAAGGTGTCGTCGATGGCGATGTTCGCCGCCACCGAGACGATATTGAGGCGGAGCGAGCTCGTCGCCATCGCGAGCGCGGCCAGCGCGAGCCAGCCGAGCGGCAGCGGCGCGTGGAACGCCTCGACAATCGCGCCAGCGAGGGTCAGCGCGCCGGCGCCGTAGACGACAGAGAGATAGATGCGGAGCGCGAGCGACTCCGACGTCGCTCGCGTCGCGGACGTGTTCATGCCATTACCGTGCGTCGGGAGACGTCATCGATGTGCCCCAGAGAATCGATTCGTCGGCGAACGCCGAGGTTCCCCACAGAATCGACTGTCCCTGCGGATCGTAGATAGTCGTCGTCCCTCCGAGAATCGACGGGTCGTTCGTCCAGCCGGCAATCGCGCCGTATTGGAGCCACTTGGGCGGCGTCGACGCGAGCGAATTCGCCGGACCCAACAGGTTGAAATCGCCGAAGTTGAGCAGCGACGGGTTCAGCCACGCGAGGCCGGCCTCGGCCGCCGAGAGCAGCCGGATGCCGAGGCCTGCATTCAGGCGGCCGTTCAGCGTGCCGTCGTCGAAGAACGCGGCGCCGGTCGATGTGATCGCCGCACCGGCGATGACGGTGTTGGGAAGCGACGCCAGCCCGGTCGCCGCGATCTGTCGCGAGGCCGAGAAATTGACGCTCCCCGCGCCGGCGCCCATCAGACCGGCGTCAGCGACGTAGCTCGCGCCGAACTGCAGCGCGACCTTCACCTGCGCGGGCGTCAGACCCGGCGTTCCCTGCAGCAGCAGCGCGACGCCGCCGGTCACGACCGGCGCAGCCATGCTCGTGCCGCTCAAATACATGTAGGCGTCGTTGAGCATTCCGGCGACGTGGATCTGCGGATACGAGACCGGCAGGCTCGAACCGCTGGACTGCAGCGACACGATCTTGTTGCCCGGCGCGGCGACGTCCGGCTTCACGATGGAATCGAACGCCGTCGGACCGCGCGAGCTGTAGATCGTCAGGGTATCGTCCGATCGCGACGCGGTGCCATACGTGTTCAACGCGCCAACCGTAATCGCGTACGGCGAGTTCGCGGGTGAGGCGATGCTGCCGAGAACGATCCGTCCGTCGGCCGTCGTCCCGTAATTTCCCGCCGCCGTCACGATCACGATTCCCGCGTTGAACGCCTTCTGAACCTCCTGACAAAGCGGGTCGGTCGCGAACGATTCGTACACCGGATGGCCGAGCGACAGGTTGATGACGCGGATGTTGAATCTCGACTGGTTCGCGAGAACCCACTCGATGCCGGCGATCACGTCGCTCGTCAGCCCCGCGCCGGCGGCGTTGAGCACGCGCACGTTCACGAGCTGTGCCTCGGGTGCGATGCCGCCGTTATAGAGCGGCGTCGTGGTCGTGGCGCTCCCGGCGATGATGCCGGCGACATGCGTGCCGTGGCCGTACGCATCGGCCGTCGATGAATCTCCAGTCACCATGCTGACGCTGGCGATCACTTTGCCGGCCAGAGCTGCGTGCTGCGCGTTGATGCCCGAGTCGAGCACCGCGACCGTGACGCCCTGGCCGTTCACGCCGGCGATGTTGCCGGATCCCGGCGACAGGCCCGCGCGCACCTGATCGGCGCCGGTCGCCTGGTTGGACACCGACATCCACGCGCCGACCGGTGTGTCGCCCGACAGGTAATCGACCGCCGCATCGGCAGCAAGCGCGGTGATTTCGCTGCTGTTCGCCAGCAGGACCGCCGCGCCGGGCAGGCGCCTCACGATCCGCACATGATGTTTGGCGGCGAGCGCGTCGAGGGCGGCGTCGCCGCCTCGAACGATGACGCGTGCGCCCGCCGTCGTTTGACGCGCTTCGTGCCGCACGAGGTCGAGCGACAGATGCGCGCGGTGATCGCGTCCCGCCCCGCGCAGCGTCAACGCCGACGTGACGGCGAAGAGCGAGATCAGCGCAACGGCCCAGCGGAGTCTTGCCCGGAAACATGCCACTCTCATACACCACACCTTGTCGTGAAGCCGATAGTCAGTTCGCACCCGCAATGTCCACTGCCTCCCGCGCACTGGGCGACGTCATCCACGTTTCCTACGGCATCGATTCGTGGTCCTGAACCGAAGCGCTCCGCAGGATCGGCCGTGCGCGCGGGTCGTTGATCTTCGTACGCCACGGATTCGACGGCCGCGTCGGCGGCCAGCGAGCCGAGCTCGTGGTTATTGGCGAGCAGGACGGCGGCGCCGTTGAGCCGCCTGACGATCTGCACGCGATGACGTAACGCGAGTGCATCGAGATCCGCATCGCTGCCGCGAACGATGACGCGCGCGCGGGCCGTCGTCGTCTGGCGCGTCTCCTGGCCCGGAAGATCGATCGAGATCTGCGCGCGCTGTTCGACCGCCGCGCCGCGAAGCGTGAGCGACGACGCGACGTAAAGCGCGAACATCGCTAGCGTCGAGCGCAGTCGTGTCCAAGTCCGCGACGTGGTCATAGATGACACCAGTGACGTTTAGCTGACAGTCGTATCGATGAGCAAGAACACTTCCAGCCATCGGAAGCGCGGAAAGTCTGTTCTAAATGACTGTCAGTATTTGCGTTACGGCGAGACTACGGCAGCCGGCCGAGAATCCGGCGTTGTTCTGAATCAGCACAAATCAGCGCAGAAAAGCGGTGGGATTTTCAGGCTACTTGCGGCGTTGCAATGAGTTATGGCTGACGTGTTCCGTTGCTACGCATGGTACGAAACAGACCACCGATCACTTTAATTGTGGGATGAGCGCCTGCAGCGCTTTCGCGACGCGGATGTACTCCTGATATCGGCGCTGATACAAATCGAGCTTTTCTTTCTCGATCGCATCGAGCTTGGCGCGGACGAACGGCGCGCCACCCGAGGCCGCGAGCTCATGCTCTGCCTCGGCTGCCTTCACCTTGTACGTCGCGTCGTGCATCCGTTCCCACGAGAGCCAGTCCGCGCTCCACTGAGCGTGCGCAGACTGCAGGAGCTCGGTTGTGAACGGAAACGCCGCGCCGGCCGTGCGATCGAGCGCATCGAACTCTTTCGGAAAAAGTTGGCGTGCGGTCCCCGCGAGCGGCTGCCAGACCAGGAGCGCTCGCGGATCCTGTTGCGCCGCCGCAATCGCCGGTGCGAAGAGATGCATGATCGCGAGCGTGCGGCCGCGCGCGGCCTCTTCGCGCGCAGCCTTGATCGCGCCGATGATCCGTTGTCCGAACCACGCGGCGACCGCCGCGGCGATACCAGTGCAGAGAACAAGCAACACGTGTTGTTTCGTCCGGCCTCCAGGCCTGCACTACCCGTGTCTCCCCACGGCCACGCTCTTTCAATACTTCAGGACCGTGTGGACGTTTTCGCCGTCCAGCTTCGCGCGGCCGTTGAGACCCACGAGCTCGATGAGGAATGCGAGCGCGCGCACGTCGCCTCCGAGCCGCTTCACGAGATCGCGCGTGGTGCGCGCCGTGCCGCCGGTCGCAAGCAGGTCGTCGACGATCACCACCCGCTGCCCTTTCCGAATGGCGTCGTCGTGCATCTCGAGCGCGTCGGTGCCGTACTCGAGATCGTAGCTGGCGCGCACGGTCTTCGACGGCAGCTTTCCCGGCTTCCGCACAGGCGTGAAGCCCGCGCCAATCCGATCGGCGACGGCCGATCCGAAAATGAACCCGCGGCTTTCGATGCCGACGACGATGTCGATCCCCTGGCCGGCGAACGGCAGCGCGAGGCTGTCGATCGCTGCGTGGAAGCCCATGGGGTCCTGGAGCAGCGTGGTGATGTCGTAGAACAGAATCCCGGCTCTCGGGAAATCGGGCACGTGACGGATCTTGTCTTTGAGATCCATGGTCAACATTATTCAATGCGCCTCGCTCGGCCCCGGCGCTTCATCTGGTGCGGAATCCCGTCGCGCCGGTCGGCACGTTCTCCGTGACGTCGACGTCGTCGACGCGCGCGCCCGGCGGGCCGTGGCGCACCGAACGCTCGAATCGATCCATCGCGTCGGCATCGCCTTCGGCGGCGACTTCGACGCGGCCGTCGGGCAGGTTGCGGACCCACCCGTCGATCCCTTCGCGCATCGCCGCCGCTTCCGTGAAGAACCGGAATCCGACGCCTTGCACGCGGCCGCTGATGATATATCGACGCGCGACGCGCATTTGAGAATCGATCCCCAGGTAGGGCGAGCCTTTCAGGCGAGCCTTCGACGCGAGCCTCCTCGCTCGGCTGAAAGCCTCGCGCTACCGGTACAGCCTCGCGCTACCGGTACAGCCTCGCGCTACCGGTACAGCCTCGCGCTACCGGTACAGCCCCGCGCTACCGATACAGCCCCGCGCTACAGCTATGGCTGCGAGGTGGTCGTTTTCTCCTCCACTTTGAGCGGTTCCGCTTTCATCGGATCCAGCTTTTGCCGCTGCAGCAGTTGATTGACCGCGGGCAGCTTCGTCTTCACCGCCGCATCGAGCTTCGTCAGCTGTTCGTCGAGGCGGCCGCTCAGCGCGCGGAAAACGGAGTACGCCTGTTCGGTCGGCGCGGTGTCGGAGCTTTCGATGACGTTCTGCAGCGTTGCGATCTTGTTGTTCAACTTGATCGGGAAGTTGAGCGGATCCTGGCTGCTCTGCAGCTTCGTCTGATAGATCTCGTTTTCCACCGCGCTCAACGACTGCTCGAGATCGTCGAGCGCGCGCGCGGCGGCCGTCGCCTTCGCGTCCAGCTTCCCTTTGCGATCGACAATCTGTTGCTTGATGCCGCGAATGAGCAGCACCGATTCGTTCGCTTGCGTCACCTTGTTGCGGACGTTCATCGCGAGGTCGAACTGCTCGCGCAGATCCTGATCGGTCACGTGGCCGAGGATGTGCGGCTCACGCTTGATCGCGAACGACTGCGTCTGAGTATCGCCGTCGGCGGTCACTTTGACCTGGTACGTGCCGGGCGGCGCGACCGGCCCTCGCGTGTTCGCCGCCCACATCACCATGCCCGGGAAATCGGTCGCGCCCGGATAGCGCATGTCCCAGTTCACGCGATGAAGGCCCGCGCTGACGGGCGGATGCGGATCGGGCGGGCGGCGGAAGAACTCATCTTCACTCCCAGGTCCGCCGCCCTGGGGCCGCGCGGGCGCCTTTTCGTTTTCCGGCGTGCCGGTAAACGTCCGAATCACCTTCCCCTGCGCATCGACGATTTCCATCGTCACTTTCTGCGCCGCCTGTTTGAGGTAGTAATCGATCGCGGCATTGCGATCGAGGCCGCGCTGCGCGTCCTGCGGTTTGTAGAGGTGAAAGCTGGTTGTGGTCTTCAGCCCGCCCTGCCTGAGCGGCGAGATGTTGTCGATGATGTAGAAGCCGCGGCCGTGCGTGGCGATCACCAGGTCGCGCTCTTCGATGGCGATGTCATGTACCGGCGTGTCGGGCAGGTTCTGCTTCAGCGATTGCCAGTTCGCTCCGTCGTCGAACGAGATGTAGATGGAGTGCTCGGTGCCCAGATACAACTGCCTGGCGACCTTGATGTCTTCGCGAATGGCGCGCGCGAATTCGTTGGCCGGCACGCCGTTGACGATCTTCGTCCACGTCTCGCCGAAATCGTCGCTCCGATAGACGTACGGCCTGAAGTCGTCCTGCTGATAGCGATTCGCCGCCACGTATGCCGTGCCGGCGCGAAACGGCGACGCCTCGATGAGGCTGATGCGCGCGAAGTCGCCGAGGTCCTTTGGGGTGACGTTCTTCCAGTTTCTCCCGCCGTCGCGGGTCACCTGCACGTAGCCGTCGTCGGATCCCGTCCAGATGACGTTCGCGTCGCGCCCTGAGGGCGCGACCGTGAAGATCGTCGCGTAGGTCTCGACGCCGGTGTTGTCCTTGGTAATCGGTCCGCCCGACGACCCCATCGTCTTCGGATCGTGGCGCGTCAGGTCGGGGCTGATCTTCGTCCAGCTCTGACCTTCGTTCGTCGTCTTCCACAGGTGCTGCGAGCCGACGTAGATGATGCCCGGATCGGTCGGCGCCATCACGATCGGAAACGTCCATTGGAAGCGCTCGGCGATATCAGCCGATGCGTATCCCATTGGATTGTCGGGATAGGGATTAATCTGGCGCTCCTGATCGGTCCTGCGATCCAGACGCGTAATCAGACCGCCATAGCTCCCCGCGTAGAACACATCGGGTGTCCGTGGATCGCTCGCGATGTAGCCGCTCTCGCCGCCGCCGACCGAATAAAACACCTGATCGGCGCCGCCGCCTGCTCCGCCCGGTCCGCCTTGCGGCGGTTGACTCGAGACGCACGCCGTGCTGTTGTCCTGCTGGGCGCCGCACACGTGATACGGCACGTGCTTCGTCGTGATGACGTGATAGAACTGCGCGGTCGGCATCGTTTCCGCCGTCCACGTCTCGCCGCCGTTGACCGAAACCGTGGCGCCGC
The DNA here is from genome assembly GCA_003222395.1 of Acidobacteriota bacterium. GTDB lineage: Bacteria > Acidobacteriota > Vicinamibacteria > Vicinamibacterales > CAVVIG01 > Gp6-AA45. Next base: position 113,019 of record QHWB01000060.1, on the reverse strand, counting down.
CGTCGTTGGCTTCGATCATCCGATTGGACTCGTTCGGCGCGATCCACATATCGTGGTTGTCGCCGTGCGGCACGCGGATCGTGGTCCAGGTCTTTCCCGCATCGGTTGACTTGTGGAAGTTCACGTTCAGCTCGTACACCGTGTCCTTCACCTTCGGATCGGCGTACACGCGTGTGTAGTAGAAGGCCCGCTGCCGTAGGTCGCGCCGGTCGGTCACCTTTTTCCATGTCGCGCCGGCATCGTCGGACATGAAGAAGCCGCCGTCTTCGGCTTCCATCTGCACGTAGACGCGGTTCGAGTCGGCGCCCGACACCGACAGGCCAATCTTGCCCAGGATGCCTTTGGGCAGGCCTGGATTGCGCGTGATCTCGGTCCAGTGGTCGCCGCCGTCGGTCGTCTTGAAGACGCCGCTGCCGGCTCCTCCGCTCGACATCTCCCACGAGTTTCGGTACGCCTGCCACAGCGCCGCGTAAATCACCTGCGCGTCGTTCGGATCGATGACCAGCTCGTTCGCGCCCGTCCTGTCGTCGCGGAACAGAATCCTGTCCCACGTCTTCCCGCCGTCCTTCGATCGATAGACGCCGCGCTCGGCATTCGGCGCCGCATGATGACCGAATGCCGCGACGTACACGAGATCCGGGTTGGTCGGGTGGACGCGAATCTTCGCGATCACCTGTGTCTCGGTCAGACCGATGTGCGTCCACGTCTTGCCGCCGTCCGTGGACCTGTACGCGCCGTCACCCTGAATGATGTTGCCCCGAATGTCGGCTTCGCCTGTGCCGATGTAGACGACGTCGGGATTGGAAGGCGCCACGGCAACCGCACCGACCGACGAACTGTGGATGTGATCGTCCGTCACCGCGCGCCAGGTCGTTCCACCGTCGGTCGTCTTCCACAACCCGCCGCCGGTCGCGCCCATGTAGTACTCGTACGGACGCGCCGCGCTTCCGCTCACGGCAATCGATCGTCCGCCGCGCGGCGGACCGATGCTGCGCCATCGAAGCGCGCCGAACGGTCCCGCGCTCGTCGGCTGGCCGCCACTGCGCTGCGCATCGACGGCGCCGGGACCGATGAGGAAGAGACACACGACGACCGGAACGAATCGACACATGCGGGTCATATGACCTTTGATATTACTGCGCGCGCGAGACGATCACGAACTGTTCGGGCCTGACTCGGCGGCGCCAGAGGACGCGTCCCGACGTGGCCCACATGCCCTCGCGGTGATAGACGATGGTCAGCGGCACGCCGCGCGCGACGAACTCGTCGTACGCCGCGCGGCGCATCGCGCAGTAGAAGGGCTCCGGCTCACGGAAGAACGCTTCGGCTTCTGATGCGTCATCGAGGATCTCCATCGGTCGATCGACGTAGAAGCGGAACGCCGGTGTCCAGCGGTTCAGCCGGAAGGTCGCGATCCGATCGGCGGCGCGCGCCTGGCCGGCAACCCACCGCGCCACATCGGGCACGACCTTGCGTTGCTCGAGCGCCGGCAGGACGAACGCAATCAGTCCCGCGTAGATGACGATGAGCGCTGTCAGCGCGAACCATGGAATCCGCGGCGGACGCCCGCCGGCGCGCCCCCGAACGTTGGTGAACGCCGTCAGCGCGGCGCCGCAGAGCGTGATGACGATGGGCACGACGATCGCCGCGCGCGGCAACTCGAGGCGCGCGATCAGGAAGTATCCACACCCGACGCCCATGAGCACGAGCAGCGGACCGACGAGGTGCGCGCCGATCCGCGTCGCCGCGTTTCGCGGCGCTAACGGATCGTCGACGATGCTGGCCCATGCGCGCGCGCACAAGAGACACAGCGCCGGCGCCGCCGGAAAGATGTAGTGATCCAACTTGAAGCTCGACAGCGTGAAGAAGCCGACAACCGCCGCCGTCCACGCCCACAGCACCGTTTCGACGGCGTCGATCGGCTGCCGGCGGATCGCGGCGCGGACGTCATCCACCAGGCGTCCGACGACGATACCCGTCCAGGGGAGCAGTCCCGTCGCGAGAATCTGAAAGTAGAACCATGGTCCCGGTTGGTTGCCGAAACGGCTGCCTGCGAACAGCCGGACGTTTTCGTCGAGAAAATAACTGCTGACGAACGCATGCTCGTAGCGGACGTACATATAGAGGAACCACGGCGACGAGAGCGCGAGCACGACGAGGAGGCCTGCGATCCAGTTCAGTCGCAGCAGGCGGACCCGGAGATCGCGCGAGGCAGCGATGGCGATGAGGAGCGTCAGCCCGCAGAGCACGATCGCCAGCGGTCCCTTGGTTGCGACGCCGAGCGCGACGAGCAGGTACCCCAGCCACTGCAGGCGCCGCGGGCCGCGCAGCGCCGCGACCGCGAGCAGAACGGCGCCGCCGAAGGTGAACATCACGAACAACGTGTCGAGAATCGCGTAGCGCGCGAGCGCGAATACACCCGGGCTCGCCGCCAGCATCAGCCCGGCGACAATGCCGACGTGCTTCGACACCAGCGTCGCGCCGAACCATGCAGTGAGAAGGATGAGGCCCAACGCCGCCGTTGCGGGAACGATCCGTGCAGCGAACTCGCCCGGTCCGAACGCCATCATCGCCGCCGCCTGCAGCTGGTGAAACAGCGGCGGCTTGTCGAAGAAGAGCTGACCGTTGAAATGCGGCGCCCACCAGTCGCCGGACGCGAGCATCTCGCGCGATGTCTCCGCGTAATGCGCCTCGTCGGGATCCCAGAACGTCGGCGTGCCGAGCCGCCAGAAGAGCACGACGAAGACGAGCATCGCGGCCAGCGTCACGAGCCCCAGTTCGTGGCCACGCCGGAGATCGGCGCGGACGGTGGCGGAGTGGACAAGCGGGGCAGCTGGCCTATAATCGTCGGCTTGTTGCGTAGATAACAGTGACAGCGTGCCGTAGAGCTTACACCGATTCCTTCGACTATGCCTCCAGGGATAGCGCATTGCCCCGTTCTGATCGTTGAGGACGATGCCGATCTTCGCGAGATGATGGCTCAACTGCTCTCACTCGAAGGTTTTCAAGCGGCTGCGGTCGCGAACGGATCCGAGGCGCTGCAATATCTGCACAACGGCCACATCAAGCCCGACGTTATCCTGCTGGATCTGATGATGCCGGTGATGGACGGCTGGGAATTCCGCCGGAAGCAGCAGGCCGATCCGGCGTTCGCAGACGTCCCGGTCATCGTGCTGTCGGCGCTCGATCAATCACGCGCCGCCGACGTGCAGGCTGAAGCCTTCCTGAAGAAACCTCTCGATTTCGATCGCTTGCTCCAGCTGGTTCGGCAGTACTGCCGCTGATCGTCCCGCTCGGCTAACGCTCGCGCGACCGTGAGTATTCGCTCGCCTAAAAGGCTGGCGCTACCGTGTAGGAGTGACGGCAGGAGTCGCGCGAGCCTTTCAGGCGAGCGGCGGAGTTTCAGACGAGCGCAACGACTCTGTGATTGATAACATCGTTATGAAGTGTCGCGACTTCGACGCGCTGCGCAGATCTCCGTCGCCCTCATCGTCATCGTTCTGATCCTCATCGGCGTCGCGCTGGCGGCACTCGAAACCGGCTGGGCCAAGAACCAGATCCGCCAGCTGATCATTCGCCAGGCCAACCAGTACTTGACCGCGACGCTCGACATCGCTCGCCTCGAAGGCTCGCTGTTCCGCGGCATTCAGCTGGGCGGCGTGCGCCTCGCGCGCAACGCCCAGCCGCTGGTCGAAATCGACGAGATCGCGCTCAGCTACAGCATCCGGGAGCTACTGCAGGAAGGCGTCGTCATCCGCCGCATTCGTCTGGTGCGGCCGCGAATCGTGGGCGGGAGACAGGCGGACGGCCGGTGGGATCTCGGCGCGCTCGTCAAGCGCGAAAGCCGCGAGCAGCAGCGCACCGGTCCGCGCCGGCCGATCGAGATTCAGGCGATCGAGATCGTCGACGGACACGTGACGCTGCGCGACCCGCTCGACTTCGGCGCTGCCCACGTACCGACTGATTACGCCTCGCTCAACGCGTCGCTCGCCTTTGCGTACTACCCTGTCCGCTGGCAGTTCACGTTCAACCGCATCTCGTGGGTCGGCGCGGCGCCGGAGCTGACCGTCACCGCGCTGACGGGTGTCTTCGGGCGCGGACCGACCGGCTGGTTCTTCGACAAGCTGCGCGTCGAAACGCCGCGATCGACGTTCATGCTCGCCGGCACGATCGACAACGAGCCGACCCCGACCGAGCTCGATCTGCAGGTCCGCGCCGATCGATTCGCGTTTCAGGAATGGTCCGGCGTCCTGCGCGGCCTGAAAAACATCGCCGTGGAGGCGTCATTCGACACGGCGCTGAAGGGACCGACCAACGCGCTCGCCACCGACCTTCGGCTCGACGGTACCGGCGGCGGCGTCAACGGCCGCCTCACGCTCGACACGAGCGTGCCGGGCTGGCGTGGATCGGGCGTGCTCGACATCGAGCGGCTCGACATGGGCCACTGGCTCGGTCGTTCCGATCGACCGTCGGACATCACCGGCCACGTGACGTTCGATCTGGCCCTCGAGCTCGGGCGCCATTTCCCTCGCGGCTCATACACCTTCGACGGCGCGCACGCGATGTATATGGGCTACGAGGCCGACGATGTGCACGCGCGCGGAAAGATTACGCAAACGGCGGTGCTCGTCACCGACGCGACGGCTCGCGCCTACCTCGCCGATGTGACAACGACCAACGGCTCGATCGGCCTCGACGATCCGTTTCCGTTCCGGTTCGCGGGCGTGACCACGGCGCTCGACCTTCGCCGCGTTCCGAAGAGCGTGCCGGTACCGCAGGTCGAGAGCACGCTGACGTTCGACTACGACATCACCGGGCAATTCAGCAACGCGTTCGTCGTCGGTCATGCGACGTTCGCGCAGTCGCGCTTTCTGGGGGCCGTCATCGGGGCCGGCACGACCGGCAGTCTCGACACGTCGCAGAAGCCGCTGCGGTTCACCGGTGAAGGCGACGTCGATCGCATGAACCTGCATCGACTCGGCGCCGGGCTCGAAGTCGGCTGGCTGCAGCAGCCGCGCTACGAAGGGGCCGTCGCCGGTCACTTTCACGTGGACGGCGCCGGCACGGATCGCGCGACGCTCGCGCTGACGGCCGGCGGCCGGCTCGCGCGCGCCGAGATGTTCCATGGCGTCCTGTCGGACGCCGACGTGACGCTGGCCATCGATCATGGCACGCTTCGCGCCTCGTACGCCGGCGCGATCGCGCACGTCGATCCGTCGATTCCGTTCGCCGATCCACGATTCGAGGCGTCGCTCACCGGGTCGGGCCGCGTGCAGGCGACGGTTCGCGGCCTGCTGACCGCCGAGACGACCCCGCTCGATGCCTACGACGTCGCGGGCACGCTGACGCTCGAAAACTCCACGGTTCACGGCCTGGCGATCGATCGCGGCACCGCCGAATCCACGCTTCGCGAGTCGATGCTCTCCGTCGCGCGGTTCGAGGCATCGGGGCCGGCGATCGCGGGACGTGGATCGGGGTCGCTGACGCTGACGGATCGTCCATCCATCGACTTCACCTACGACATCGACCGCGCGGATCTCGGTCAGCTGCAGGCTCTGACCGGACGCGAGATCGGCGGCGTCGTGACGACGAAGGGACGCGTGAGCGGATCGCTCGATGCCGCGCGTGCGATCGGCGACGCGACAACGACCGACCTGGATGCGTTCGACGTGTACGCGCTGACGATGAACGGCGCGTACGACGTGACGCTGCCGCTCGACGGCGGCGAAGGCGCCGCCGCCGCGCAGACGCGCGTGAACGGACGCGCAACCTTCGTCAACGCATTGGGTATCGCGTTCGAGGAGGCGTCGGGGACGATCACGTTCGATGCGTCGAAGCTCGGCTTCGACCTCACGCTTTCACAAGCGGGCGGCCGCCACGGACAGATTGCGGGCTCGGCGATCATCGAGAGCCCGAAGAGCGGCGAGACCGACGTCACGCTGTTGGACCTGACGCTCACGCTGGGCCGGGAGCCGTGGCGGCTGGCGGCGAGCGACGCGCCGCCGCGCCTCAAGTGGACGAGCGGCGGGCTCGAGGTGTCGCCCATTGCGTTCCTCGCCGGCGGCGGCGGCGACGCGCGCATCGGCGTGTCCGGCACCTGGCGCGACGACGGCGCCGGGACGCTGCGCGTGACGGCGTCGCATGTGTTCCTCGAAACGCTGCAGAGCGCATTCGACCGTCCCACTCGCTACGGCGGCGTGATCGACCTGGACGCGACGGTGCGCGGGACGCGCGCACGGCCCGTCGTGGCGGGTACCTTCACCATCAGCAGCGGCCGCGTCGAGCGCGTCACCTTCCAACAGCTGACCGGCCGGGTCGATTACGTCGATCAGATCGCGAAGATCGACGTTCGCCTCGAGCAGTCCCCGGGCATCTGGCTGACTGCAGCGGGTTCCCTGCCGATGGGACTGTTCGATGCGTCGCTGCCCGAGGCGCCGATGGACGTCGACATCAAATCGAGCTCGATCGATCTCGGCCTCGTCGAAGGCGTCACCAACGTCGTCCAGAAGGTGTCGGGACGGCTGGAGTTGAACGTCAAGGCGATCGGCACGAGCCGCGATCCGCATTTCGCCGGATCCGTCGCGGTTGCCGATGCCGGATTCGTCGTGAGCGCCACCGGCTCGCGCTACAAGAACGCGCGCGCCGTCGTGACGCTCGCCAGCGATCGGATCAGCGTCGACGCGCTGCACGTCGAGGACGAAGGCGGCCAGCCGCTCGACGTGCACGGCAGCCTCGGCACGCACGAACTGCGTGTGGGCGAGCTCGAGATCGATCTGACCGCGCGAAAATTCGAGGTCCTGCGCGGCACGCTCGGCCGGATGGACGTCGACGCCTCACTCAAGTTCCGCGGCCGCTTCGAACAGCCGAAGGTGACGGGCGACATCACTGTCGAGTCGAGCGATTTGAAGGTCGACGAGATCCTCGAGCGGACGCTGTTCCAGCCGTACGCCACCGAGCCGACCGACCTCACGCAGGTGGACGCCGTCGCCGCGCTGAATCCGTGGGACCGGCTCCTGCTCGACTTCACGCTTCACGTGCCGAACACGCTGAAGCTGACCGGCAAGAACGTCCAGATCTCGCAAGGCACGCCGCTCGGCTTCGGCGACTTCAACCTTCGCGTGCTCGGCGATTTGTATATCTATAAGGATCCGGGCCAGCCGGTGTCGGTCACCGGATCGCTCGATCGCGTCAGCGGCACATACAGCTTTCAGGGGCGCCGCTTCACCGTGTCCGAGACGGAGAGCTCCATCAACTTTCACGGCGATCTCAATCCCGAAGTGTACGTGGCCGTGACGCGTGTCATTACGGGCGTCGAGACGCGCGTCAGCATCCTTGGGCCGCTGCAGAAGCCCGAGCTGCGGTTGTCGAGCAATCCCCCGCTCGACGCCGCCGACATCCTCTCGCTCATCGTCTTCAACGCGTCGACGAATCAGCTGACCGCGGCGCAGCAGCAGAATCTCGTCGCGCGGGCGGGAACGCTGGCCGCGGGCTTCCTCGCCACTCCGCTCATCTCGGCGATCGAGAACGAGATCGGCCTCGACATTCTTTCGGTCGAAGCGGAGGGCGATTTCGGCGGGGGCCCGCGAGTGACGATCGGCCAGGAGATCGCGCCCGGCCTGGTCGCGCAGTTCAGCCGTCAGTTCGGGCCCGAGCCGTACGACGAGGCGACGATCGAGTACTACCTGTCGCGCATCCTGCGGCTGCGCGCGACGTTCTCGGACGCGCAATCGCTCGAGGCGCGCGCGCCGTTCAGGCGCGTCGAGCGCGCGGGCGTCGATTTATTGCTGTTCTTCAGCTTCTGAGGCGAGGCGCCGACGCCGGACTACGCGGCCGGCAGCCGCACGGTAAACGTCGCGCCGCGGCTCTCGCCGGCGCTCTGAGCGGCCACCGACCCGCCGTGCGCTTCGACGAGATACCGCACAACCGCGAGACCCAGGCCGAGGCCGCCGTGCTTGCGCGTCGGCCCGCCGTCGGCCTGACGGAATCGCTCGAACACGTGCGGCAGGAACTCGGCGTCAATCCCTTCGCCCGTGTCGGTGACGGTAATCAGCGCATAGAGTCCGTCGCGACCGAGCCGCACGTCGACGCGTCCGCGTGGCGGCGTGAACTTGATCGCGTTTGCGAACAGGTTCCAGAACACCTGCTGCAGCCGCGCGGGGTCGCCGACCACGAGCCGCGAGTCGGGCTCGATCGTGAAATCGATCTGGACGTTCTTCGCGAGCGCCGCAGGCTTGACCGTCTCGATCGCCGCGGCAATCGTCTCGCCGAGATCGATCGAGTCGGCCGACATCGGCATCTGCCCCGCCACGATCCGCGAGACGTCGAGCAGGTCGTTGACGACGTGGAGTTGTGCCGTGGCGTTGCGCTGGATGATCCCGAGCGCGCGGCGGATCGTGCTCGCGTCGGTTTCCTGGCCCGTGGCGATCTGCGTCCAGCCGAGAATCGCGTTGAGCGGCGTGCGCAGCTCGTGCGACACGACCGCCAGGAATTCATCTTTCAACCGGCTCGAAGCGTCGCGATCCGCGATCGCCTGGCGCAGCGCCCGCTCGAGCGCCTTGCGCTGCTCCAGCTCCGCTTCGAGCGTCTGCGCCCGCTGTTGCAGGATGGCGATCTCACGCAGCTGGTGCGCATCGTTGATGACGTTCACGTATCGCTCCGTTGGCAAAACGTGCGTGTGGTGTCGACAGACCTCTTCGAAGTGCGCGAGATGCGCCGCCGTCGGAAAGCTCGCGAGCGCGAAGCCGCACATCACCGAGAAGCGGCGCGCCTCCGCGAGCTCGTTCCACAGCTGCTCGACCTGAATGGCGCCCGACGGATTGCCGTCCTGACAGAGGACCTCGACCATGTCGCCGTAGACATGCGCGGGCTGATCGCCCGCCACCGCGCAGCGATCGAGCAGCGACGACAGCGCCGTCGTGAAGCGGCCGCGATCGGGGACGCCTTCGGCCATGAACTGCGCCAGCAGCTCGCGCGCGTCGCAGACGGTCGCTTTGCCGCTGTTGCCGAGCGGCGTCAGATCGAAGCCGTGCGTCAGGAGATGGGACGCAATCGAGTCGCGGCGCGGCGTGCTCGTGATGAGCACAATCGAACCGCCGTCGCGGAGGCCGTCCGCAAGGAACTGCGCGGCCGCTTCGCATAAGTAGCCGTCGTTCAGGTAGAACTGCGCGCGGTGCTCTGTCTGCATGAATCCGGTACACCCGATCGGCGTAGTAATAGAACTGAGCAAGATAAAGGCCACGGCGAGCTGTCGAAACAGAGAAGAAGGAATGGCGGGCCGCGGGAAACACGTTCGAGTGCCGCGCGCCGATTCGCATGAACGGCACGGCATGGCTCTCATTGAAGTCCTTCATTCGGTACGCCCAGCACAACGCGAAGCCATGCCGGCGCACGAGCGCTCACTGAATAATGTCGCGTCAGGGCGCGATGTTTGTGTCTTCTTTATTGTCACAAACCCTAGAGCTGCCACGGAAGACGTAAGCAGAGCAGGGTGTCAGGCCTGAGATGGCTACGGCTTTTGCGCCGTGAACCGAAGGCGGACGTAATCGGCCGTCCATTGGCCGCGCTCATCGCAGAGCGACGGCCGCAACAGCTCGATGATCTCGTCTTTCGCCGCCTGCCGTTTCTCGGGGGGCAGCGTATCGAGCAGCGTCCCACGGAACGTTTCGAGCCAACCCGCCATCCCCGTCGGCAACGGAGTCGGACGCGGGACCAAAGCGATTTCGTTCACGATGAATCGCTGCGCCTCGAGGCGGCTTCGATACTCCGCCGGCGTCGGATAGTACCAGTCAGCGGGTGCATCGACGCCGTGCGTCGGCAGCACGGCACGCAAGGCCACGCTGATCGCGGCGATGTTCGTGTGACCGCCGAACTCGCCGACGAAGCGTCCTCCCTGCCGAAGCGCTCGATAGATGCCCGCGATGACCGCGTCCGCGTCCTTCACCCAATGAAGCACGGCGTTCGAGAAGACGCCGTCGAACTCCTCGGCGAACGTCAGGCGCTCGACGTTCATCAGCCGCGCGTCGAGACCACGCGCCCGCGCGGCCTCGATCATGCCCGGCGACGCGTCGACGCCCACCGTTGCCGCGCCGCGCTGCGCGATCTGCTCGGTGAGCACGCCGTCGCCGCAGCCGAGATCGAGAATGCGCTCGCCCGGTCTTGGATCCAGCCGATCGATGAGCGGGGCCCCGAGCGCCGGCACGAAGGGCGCGTGGCGCGCGTAGCCGCCGGCGCTCCAGGTCTGCGACTGCGCGCTATTTCCCTGTATAGAGGACACGCCAGATCTTTCCCTTCTCACTGTCGCCGATGTAGAGCGAGCCGTCGGGCCCCTGCGCGACGCCGTCGGCACGGGCGGCTGCCAGATTCGGCTGCATCAGCGGCGTGCGGCCGGCGAAGCCGTCGGCGAATACCTCGAACTTGCCCGACGGTTTGTTGCCCGAGAACGGCTGGAACGTCACGTTGTAGCCGTCCTGCGGCGCCGGCGCGCGGTTCCACGATCCATGGAACGCGATGAACGCGCCGCCCTGATATTTCTTCGGGAACTGCGACCCGGTGTAGAACATCAGCGCGACGGGCGCCCAGTGCGCCGGAAAGGCGACGATCGGCGGTTTGAACTGCGAGCAGCGGCCTACAGTTTTTCCGTCGCCGCCGTACTCGGGATTCAGCAGCAGGGTGTTCTGCGTGTAGTCGTAGAAGCAGTACGGCCAGCCGAAGTTGTCGCCGGCGCGATCGACGCGGTACATCGGCTCGGCCGGACGCGTCTGGTTATCCTGAGGCTTAAACAGATCCGGCCACAGCTGGTCCAGCGAATCGCGGTTGTTCATCACCAGGTAAAGCGCGCCGTCGTGCCACGCGATCGCGATCATCTGCCGAAGACCGGTGGCGTACCGCGTGCCGTTGGCGAACGTCTGTCCCGTCTTGTTCTCGTCGAACCTCCAGATGCCGCCGTAGGTCTCGAGTAGCGGACAAGGATCCTGTCCCGGAATCTTCGGCCGGCGATCGGGATTCTGGCAGGCGTTCGACGGGGCGCCGACGTTCACGTACATGCCGCCTCTGCCGTCAAACGCGATGCCCTTGTCCTCGTGCTGACCGCGCTCGGGCAATGCGCTCACGACCGTTTCAGCCTGACCCGAAGGTTTCAACTGGCCGGCCGTCAGCTTCCAGCGAATGACCGAGTTCGGCGTCGCAAAGTACAGATATCCGTTGCGAAGCGCGATGCCGGTGCCCCCGGCGTTGCCGAGCAGCTCCTTCTGATCGAACTTGCCGTCACCGTCGGTGTCGCGCAGCGCGTAGACGCCGCTCGTGTCGGAGCGATTCTGCTGGATGGCGACGTAGACATCGCCGTTGGGGGCGGCGACGAGATGCCGCGCGGGACCGAGATTGTCGGCCGCGACGAGCGCGCAGAAGCCGTCGGGCAGCTTGAGTCCGCCGTTACCGGGATCGCACGCCGGCGGCGACGCGGCGCGACCGCCCGTCGCAATCGCAGCCGCGAAGCAGACCGAGACTAATGCACCACTGCTCCACAGTCGCATTCAGACAGTGTAAGTCAGCGGGGACAGGTCGCGCTCAGCATCTTCACCGACTCGACCTTCAGCCGCGGCACGTTCGCTGGCGAGACCGTGCCCTTCGGCTCGGTCGGCGCCTCGGCGACGCTGCCGACGATCTCCACTTTCTGTCCGACGTGCGGATTGAGTTGATCGACCGTGCCGTCGAGACGATACAGGCGAGGATCGCTGTTCCCGTTCGCGCGCGCTGCGTCCGCCGTCGCCGTCCCCGTCGTCCCCGTCGCCTTCTCCGCCATCGGCTTGATCAGCACGAACGAGAGGCTGTCCACCGTCGTCGTCGTGTCGTTCGGCGTCACCTGGTCGGCTCGTTCGACGCATCCGCTGACGGTCACCCGCTTGCTCGCGTCGCGATCGGCCGAGCTCTTCGACTGCGTCTGGGACTGCGCGCTGAGCGCTGCGGCACAGCTCAACGCCACGCCCGCAAAAAGCAGAGTTCGCATAAAGATCCTCCTGCGCTGAGGCCGTGCAAACTCGTCACCACTATAGGAGCAATGTCTCGACACGATGCGCGTGAACCATCTCTTCACAGGGCGACCATGCGAAGACCGTGAAGCGACCGTCCTGCGACGCGACGAGCGCGAGCGCATCACGCTGGTCCTGGACGAACTGCGCCGCTGAGAGATGACGCGTGCCGCCGAGCTGCGCCGGTGTCACCGTGGAAGGCACGCCGCCCTCGATCGGTTCGGTCACCGACACCTGTTCCACCTGCGGCGCACCTTTACGTCTCGCGATCTTTGCGCCGAAGGCGAGCAGCTCGTAGTCGCGTGTCATGATCGCCGCACCATCGACTGCCGTGAGGCCAGCGACCGCATCGACCGCGCGCGTCAGCGCCTGCACCCACGGGTCGCGGTGCTCATCGTCCGATTGCTGGTTGACGAGGCGAGTGAGGCCGGTGTACGGCGGCTGCACCGCGTACGAGATCGGTTTGACGATCGATTCGCGCCAGCCGTCCGCGCCCGACGGGACGACGAGCAGCAGGCCGCCGCGGCCGTGGGCCCGCATCGACACGGCGAGCTGCACGAGCACGTTCACGTCGCCGTCATCGCTCGTCCTGCCGGCGCCGGTGTCGATGTCGCGACCGGTGAAGCCGAGCAGCGACGTGAGGAGCGGCGGACAGTCGGGAAGGCTCGATGCATGCTCGTCGACGATCTTGATCTGATCGCCTTCGAGCACCGCGACGTTCACGAACTTGCCCGTGTCTCCGCGGTGATGCTTGATCACCAGCAGGCCCGGCGCCGCCGCTTCGAGGACGAAACAGAAGCTCGGAATCGCGCGCACCGTACCCCACACCGTCCAGCCGTCGCCGTCGCGCCAGACGGCGAGATGGATCCCTGCACGCTCGACGGCCGGCGCGACGCGCGTCAGCGCCGCCGGCGCGAGCGGCAGCGGTCGTTCGAACTGCAAAGGATGGACAGCTTCGGTCGGCGAGACGAACGCCAGCGAGATCTTCGGCATGTAGCCTTCCTCGCGGCGCAGGCTCGCCCAGAACGCGGCCTGGATGATTGCTTCGATCGCGTCGGTGTCGGGCACCGACGCGATCCCATCGAGTCCGCGCCGCCGGGCATCGCCGATATGACGTTCGAAATGTTCCCGCACGAGCGGCGCGATCGTGCGGGCCGGCGGGTACGACTGTCCCTCCATCGAGGGACCATTGTAGCTTTCAGCTATCAGCTATCAGCTATCAGCTATCAGACGGTAGGGCACGGCCTTCAGGCCGCGCCTCTCCAATCGACGCATCGAACCTACTTCTTCCCTGTCGTCGCGCGTGCTTCCTGCGACAGAGAGCGCACGAAGTCCTGCGCCGCTGTCGGAACCGGGACGCCGGTGCCCATCACGACGTCGCGTGCCGACTTGTTCGGGCCGTACACGTCGCTGTTCGGGTCATCGTCGGGGCGGAGCACGCCGCCCGAGAGGTCGATGCCGGCGAACACACCGCGCGATCGCGAATAGGACAGGATCTCTGCCGAGAACTGCGCGTCGGTCGACGCCGATCCAGCCCTGCCCACCGGTCCGGCCGCGATCGTCGCATCGGCCCCGAGCGACACCTTATTGTTCAGCAGTTTTTCGGCTCCGCGCTGATTCATGACGAGCATCACGAGGTCGATCTCTGCTGCGCCGATCTGCAGCCCCCATGTCCCCTTCGCCAACTGCATGAACAGGGGCGCGCTCCAGGTTGTGCTGCCTTCTTTCGTCCGGCAGCTCATCACGCCGCGGCCGTACTCGCCGCCGATGCCCAACGCCGCCTTCTTCATCGACGGAATCACGACGACGCATTGGGCCCGATTCCACAGGTCATCCGGCACGCCCTTGTCCGGCACGTCGCGCAGCTCGCGCACGACCTGCGAGGCTTCCTGAAGCCTCTTGGTTTCGGCTGTCGAGATTGCGGCCGACGCCGATGCCGCGCTCAACAGCAACACGAGCGCAGCCGATACTGTCTCCTTCATAGCGACACCTCCACGATCCGCCTTCCAAGAAAAATGCCTACGCGGAGCGTCGGAATCGACAACATCGCTTCTTCGACCGATGGCCATCGCTGAGTTGTCGTCGCCGGCTCGCAGATGAAGGATCGGGGGGACGGCGAGACCGCCTCAGAAGCCTGGTTGGAAGTTGATCCCGAGGCGCCAGCCGTTCGAGGCCGGTCCGAACGGACGCACGGCGTCGAACTCGAACACGAATCCTGCGGCGTTGATGCGAGCGCCCGCGCCGGCGCTGCACAGATTTCGGGACTGCATCTGAAATGCAGAGCTCCCCGGGAAACTTTGTTTTGCGTTCTCTGCGGTCTCTGCGTTTCTCACGTTGATCGCCGTCGGAATCCAGAACCGTCCGCAGTCCGCGAACGCGAGCGCTTCGAGCGGCAGCGATCCGTAGCTGACATCGTGGCGCAGCAGACCGACGACCGGAAACCGCACCTCGGCGTTGGCGACCGCGAAGCGCGACGTGCGGATGGTCTCGTTGTCGGTGTCGAATCCGCGGACGATGTCGCGCAGGTTCCACACGAGCGGCAGCAGCCGCACATCCGTCGCGTCGCTTCCGGTACGCGCCACGCCTTCGACGCGAAGCGCAAGCGTGAAGGGGCGCACCGGCATGAAATACCGGCGGTAATCGGCGACCGTTGTGAGCACGCTCAGATCGCCGAAGGCGGGCGCAAACGCCAGGCGATACCGTTGTCCGAGCACGGGGCTCGCCGCGCCGAACACTGACGTGTCGTACACGATTGCCGCGCCGGTCTGGATCATCGTCGCTGCCGGCGCTCCTGACCGATGAACCGTCGCGTCGCTCAGCGTGCGTCCCGTGTCTGCCGCGTATGTCGTAGTCGTGGTCCGCTGGTCGAACGCGATCGCGTCGACGCCGACGCTCGCCTCGATGCGCTGCGCGCGGTTGAACGGGTACGCGATGACGCCTGCGGCCTGCCGGTGAATCTGCTGCAGCACGCTCGTGTCGCGGACGATCAGCGCGTCACCTGCCGCACCGGTGGTCCGCACCAGCGTTTCGGACGCGCCGACGAGCGCTGGAATGCGTCCACCGCTCACGCCCCAGTTCCACCGCGACCGGCGGTTCATATAGGTCGCGACGACGGCATTGTCGACCGCTTCCTTGCCGACCTGGATGGCCGTGTCGAGCTCCTGTTCACCAAGCATGTCGCCGAATCCCATCGACACACCCGCGCGCACGAAGCTGCCGAACGCGCCGCCGCCCGCGCTGAGATAAGGCGAACCGATTTGAGCAAGCGACAGGCGTGGGACGTAAGGCTTGGATAGGAATCCGTCACTGGCGGAGGCGCCCAGAGGGACGGAGCTTGCTCCGGCCGAGGCGACAGGCGCCTCGATTGGCGCCGCTGCGGTCGTCGGGACGTTCGTCGTCTGAATGGGCCGAGCAAGCTCGGCACCTGCGAGATCCATCGTTCGGATCTCGTAGGTGCCGCGCCAATACAGGCTCATGGCAGCGCGTCTGCCGTCAGCGCCGATCGAGATCGCCGGACTCAGCGCCGTGATGCCGCTCACGCCGGTTGCGACGTCGGTCACCTGCGCCACCTGACCGGTCGCCACGTCGACGCGATGCAGGTTGCTGATGCCGCCGGCGTCGGAAACGAAGTAGACGCTCGCGCCATCGGGCGACCAATGCGGATCGATGTTCTTGCCACCGCTCCTGCCGCCGAGCGGATGCACCATGAGCGTCGCGAGATCGAGGATCGCCAGCTCGTAGCGGCCGAACGACAGGCGCGAGAGCGACGACGAGAATCGATCCGTGGCGAATACCAGCCGCTGGCCGTCGGGTGACCACGACGGCTGCAAGTCGGAGTACGCGTCCGTCGTGAGCTCGCGCAGGTGACCGGTCGCGACGTCGATGGCGAACAGATCGGTCACACCGCCTTTCAGCGCGCTGAACGCGAGCTCCGCTCCGCTGGGCGACCATGTGGGACTGAAAATCTGATCGACGCCGGGCACGGCCAGCTCCTGCCGCACCTCTCCGTCCGGCATATCGAAGATCGTCAGCGCCGGATGCCCATCGCGCAGCGTCGCGAGCGCGAACCGCCGCGCTTTCGCGTCCCATGCTCCCGCCGACTCGATGAACTGCAGACTGTCGAAGTGCGCGTCCCCCGCAGTGCTCAGCAGCTTGCGCACGACGGTGCCGGTCGCAGCGTCGGCGAGGAAGACGTCGACGGAATAGCCGTCACGCTCGGAGAGGAACACCACGTAGCGGCCGTCGGGGCTGATGGAGGGCGCGACGTTCATGCGCCCGCCGTTCTGTTCCGGTCCGATGATGCGCGTCAGCCGCGCGTCGTTCTTATCAGCCTCGCTCTTGTCGGACCTGGCGCTCCTCGCGGCCGTCGCCACGCGAATGAACTCGTGCCATTCCTTCGACAGCGTCGCCGCATCCTTGCCGGTCGCATCCTTCAGCCGTCCGATCGCGCCGCCGTTCGCGCGCGACTCGAGCGCTTTCACGATCGTCCTCTCGCCGTACTTCGCCGCAAGGAAGTCCCACAGGGCCTGACCGTAGCGGTACGGGAACCACCGCGGATCGTCGAGCTGCGCGATCGTCGGCAGCTTGTCGGCGTCCGCAGAATCGCGCAGCCACATGCGCGTGTTCGCATCGAGCTCGCGGACCGACAGGTATTCGGCCATGCCTTCGGCGAACCAGAGCGGCAGCATCGCCAGCGAGCGCCCACGCTGCCGCAGCATGTCGCGCTGGAACGCGTGGACGATCTCGTGGCCGAGCACGTGATCGGTTTCGCCGAGCCCCGCGGCGAACGGCAGCACCACGCGGCCGGCGAAGTGATCCGTGAATCCGCCGATGCCGTCGCCGATCATCTGCGGGATGATCGAGGTCTGGGCGAAGTGCGAGTGGCTCGCGTACAGAATGACCGGCTGGCGCCGCGCGAACTTGTGATCGAGCGTGACCGAGAGTCGCGCGTACCAACGTTCGGCGAGCTGAGCGGCGATCCGCGCCGCATCGTGTTCCGAAGCGTAGTAGTAGATGTCGAAGTGCGGGGTCTGGAGGATCGAGAATGCAAAGCGGTCGTACTGAACCTTATTCCGGCCGAAATACTGCGCATCGGCCGGCGCGGACGACAGCAAGAGCACACCCAATGCGACGATGGTTCGCATCATCTTCAGTTGAAACAGGCGTGGCTGGGTCGGTAGGTGGCAACACGATACCACGGATGAGGATGATCCAGGGCGGCTTTATGAACGTTTCACAGAGGCGACTTAATCCGTCAGCGTCTCCCGCAGAGCTCGCTGGGCTGCGAAATATCCGCACATGCCGTGGACGCCGACGCCGGGCGGCGTTGCCGCTGAACACAGATACAGCCCGCGCACCGGCGTCGAGTACCACCACCACGTGGGACGCGCGAAAAACTGATCCAGGTCGGTGACGCCGGCGCCGATGTCGCCGCCAACGAGGTTCGGGTTGCGGCGCTCGATGTCCGATGGGGTCATGGCCGAGCGCGCCAGAATGCGATCGCGGAACCCGGGGGCGAAGCGCTCGATTTGCGATTCAATCCGCTCCAGCATGCCGGCGGTCGATGCGTGCGGCACGTGACAGTACGCCCATGCCGTGTGCTTGCCAGCCGGCGCGCGCGACGGATCGAAGAGCGTCGGCTGGACGAGCACCACAAACGGCCGCTCGCTGATCCGCCCCTTCCATGCGTCGCGCTCCGACGCGGCGATCTCTTCCAGCGTGCCGCCGACATGCACCGTCGCGGCGCGCGAGCATGCGTTCGCGCGCCACGGAATCGGCGCGTCGAGCGCCCAGTCGACCTTGAACGCGCCCATGCCGTAGCGATATCGCTCGAGCAGCCGCCGGTAGCCGGCTGGAAAGCGGTGTCCCGCGATTCGCAAGAGCGGCGTCGGCGAGAGGTCGCACAGAATTGCGCGCGCCGGCGGCAGGTCGTCGATCGTTCGCACCGGCGAGCTCGTCACGATTTCTCCGCCGAGCGATCGCAGATGACCGGCGAGCGCATCGGAGATCTTCTGCGCGCCGCCGCGCGGGACCACCCAGCCGACCACGTGTGCGAGCGCGCCGAGCACGAGGCCGAACCCCGCCGTCGGCGCGCGATCGAGCGGCAGCATGCCGTGCGCGGCAATGCCGGCGAAGAGCGCCCGCGCGTCGCGTCCCGAAAAGCGGCGCGCGACCGCTTCCGCCGATCGCAGCGCGTTCAGACCGAACCGCGCGGCTGCGAAGGGATGTCGGGGAAACCGAAACGGACCGAGCACGGCGCGTTCGAGACGAGGCCAGTCGTCGGCGACGCGTCCGACGAGCGCGCGATACGCGGCAGCGTCGGCGCCGAGCGCGTCGGCCGTGCGATCCGCCGAGCGCTCGACCACGGCGGCCGCGCCATCGTCGAACGGATGCGCGAGCATGATCTGCGGCTCGATCCACGCGAGGCCGTGTTCGGCGAGTGGAAGGGTGCGGAAGAACGGCGACGCGACCGCGAAGGGGTGAATCGCGGAACAGACGTCGTGCACGAATCCCGGCCGCGTCAGCTCCTCCGACCGCGCGCCGCCGCCGATTGTCGGCGCCGCCTCGTAGACCACGACGCGCCGCCCCGCTTGCGCCACCGCAATCGCCGCGGCGAGGCCGTTGGGGCCCGACCCGATGACGATTGCATCCGGGTTCGGCACTGCGCGAGCGTACCATTAACGCACATGGCGAAAAACTTCCGCGACCTGACAGAGGCCGAGATTCTCGCGCTCGCGATCTCGCTGGAGGAAGAGGACGGCCGCATCTACGGCGATTTCGCCGACGGCCTGCGCGAGTCGTATCCGTCGACGGCGGCGATGTTCGACGAGATGCAGCACGAGGAATCCGAACACCGCGCGTTCCTGATCGACCAGTTTCGCCGCCGCTTCGGCGAGCACATCCCGCTCATCCGGCGGCAGGACGTCAACGGGTTCGTGCACCGCCGGCCGGTGTGGCGCGTGCGGCCGCTCGGCCTCAGTGTCGTCCGCAAGCAGGCCGAGATCATGGAGCTCGAGACGCGCCGCTTCTACGAGCGCGCGATCGAGCGCGTCGGCGACGCTTCGACGCGCAGACTTCTCGGCGACCTCGCCGCAACCGAGCGGAAGCACTCGGCGCTCGCCGCGTCGCTCGAGCACGAGCACCTGACGCCGGAGGCGCGCGAAACGGAGGACGCCGCCCAACGACGGCTGTTCGTGCTGCAGATCGTCCAGCCCGGGCTCGCGGGGCTCATGGACGGATCGGTGTCGACGCTCGCGCCGCTGTTCGCTGCCGCGTTCGCCACTCACAGCACGCACGACGCGTTCGTCGTCGGCGTCGCCGCGTCGGTCGGCGCCGGCATCTCGATGGGATTCGCCGAAGCGCTGTCCGACGACGGCTCGATGACCGGCCGCGGCCATCCGTGGATTCGCGGCGTCGTGTGCGGGGTGATGACGGCGGCCGGCGGACTCGGACACACGCTGCCCTATCTCGCCTCCGACTTTCGCGTCGCCACGACGGTCGCCACGATCGTCGTCGCGGCGGAGCTTGCCGCAATCAGCTACATCCGCCACCGGTTCATGGACACGCCGTTCGTGTCGGCCGCCATGCAGGTGGCGCTCGGCGGCGGGCTCGTGTTCCTGAGCGGACTGTTGATCGGGAGCGCCTGACGTGGCGACGAGTCGACACGTGTTGATCGTCGAAGACGAGCCGCCGATCCGCGAGCTGCTGCGCCTGCACCTGGAGCTCGTGGGCTTCAACGTGTCGGAAGTCGCCGACGGACGGGCCGCGCTGGATGTCATCCGGTCGCGCCCATTCGATCTCATCGTGCTCGACGTCATGCTGCCGGGCGTCGACGGCATCACCCTTTGCCGTGCCGCACGCGCCGAGGGCGCGAACGTCAGTACGCCGCTTCTGATGCTCACCGCCCGGGACACCGAGTCGGACAAAGTGCTCGGCCTCGAAAGCGGCGCCGACGACTACCTGACCAAGCCGTTCGGCATGCGCGAGCTGATGGCGCGCGTCAGCGCTCTGCTGCGGCGCGCGACACGCGCGGATCGGCCCGCCGAGGCGCCACCGCCTCGTCATCTCGCCTTCCGAAATCTCGCGATCGATGTCGACAAGCGTCAGGTCGTCGCGCACGGCCACCCCGTGGATCTCACACGGCAGGAATTCGATCTGCTCCAGCTGCTGGCATCGCGGCCCGGCATCGTCTTCAGCCGCATGGCCCTGCTCACGAAGATTTGGAGCGGCGACGAGTACGTCACGGAGCGGACGGTCGATACCGTCGTCAGCCGACTGCGAAAGAAGATCGAGCGCGACGCGCAGGATCCAGAGTTGATCCTGACGGCGTGGGGAGTCGGCTACAAGTTCGCTGACGTCGAGTAGGCGCTGCCGTCGAGCGTCTGCGGCAGCGTGATCGTGAAGACGGTGCGTCCCGGCTGGCTCGCGAGGCCGATCGTGCCGCCGTGCCGCTCGACGATCGCCTTTGCGATCGACAGCCCGAGGCCGCTGCCGCCGGATCCGTTCGTCCGCGCTTCATCCACCTTGTAGAAACGATCGAACACGTAAGGCAGCTGCTCGGACGGCACGCCGGTTCCGGAATCGGCGACCGAGATGACGATCGCGCCGTTCGCGCTCTCGGCGCGCAGCTCGATCGATCCGCGATCCGGCGTATGGCGGAGCGCATTGGCGACCAGGTTTTCGACCACCTGCTCGATACGATGCGGATCGCCAAGGACCTGATCGGCGTCGTCGGTCACGGCGGCGTCGATCGAGACGCGCCGCGCTTCGGCGTCGAACTCGTGGCGCGCGATCACGTGGTCGAAGACGCGGCGGATCGCGAACAAGCGAACGTCGAGCGTGACGCCTCCCTGCTCCAGGCGTGCGAGATCGAGCAGGTCCTTGACGATGCGGTCGAGCCGCAGCGTTTCGCGCTCGATCGTGGCGAGATAGCGCTGACGCGCGGCGGGATCGGTCGACATCCCTTCCATCCGCAGCGTCTCGATGTAGCCCCGCATCGTCGTCAGCGGCGTTTTCAACTCGTGGGAAATGTCCGCGAGCATCTGTCTGCGCAGCCGATCCGACATCCGCAGCGCGTCGTCGCGCGCGGCGAGGTCCGAAGCCATCCGGTTGAAGGCGCCGGCGACCCGCGCGATCTCGTCGCCGCCGTGTTCGGACGCGCGCGTCGCAAGGTCGCCGGCGCCAAGCCGCTCCGTCGCCTGTTCGAGCGCCTTCAATCGCCGCCGCGCGGGCTCGAACACGATGGCTGCCACCATGATCGTCGCGACGATCAGCAGCAGGTTGCCGGGAAACGACAACAATCGGCTGACGTCTCGGATCACGGGACTCGCAGCGCCGTTCGGCGGCGGCATGACCACCATCCCGCGCAGCTCGCCGGCAACTTGAATGGGCGCCATGACGATCGGCGCGCCTCCCTCGAGCAGCGCCTCTCGCCCGCTGCGCCTGACGTCGACGCCCGACAGCATCGCGTCCACCGATCGCCTCATCGTCGGCGGCAAGTTCGTCGCGGAGACGTTCGCGGCGGCGCGGCCATCCTTCGTCACGACGAAGACGGGAAATCTGATGCGCCCGTATTCTTTCGCCAGATAGTCCTCGAGGTCGAGGTCGGGATCTTCGGCGAGCTGCGAGCCGACGTCGGCGGCGACGATGGCGGCAAGGTTGTTCGGCGATCGATTCGGGAACGGATTCGATCGCGCGAGCACGTAGCTGAAGATCGCGCTCTGCGCGACGACCACGCCGACGACGAAGACGACGAAGCTGAATCCGATCCGGAAATACAGACTGCGATACCACCGCGCCCGCCGTGACGTCATGATCGGACTCACATGTTCATTATCGCGTGGTCAGACCGGCACGCAGGCGGGCCGCCGCCGGCGCAACACTCTTTTCACACGACACATTCAACGGTCCGGCTGACATGCGCGATCAGCTCGCATCGAACGTGAGGAACTGCAGCTGTCCGTTCCGCTCGATCTGCAGGACGATCGGATTGTGCGCGCGCACGGCGGCCATGAGCGCACGAAGCGCCGCGAGCGTCGCGACGCGGACGCCGTTGACCGAATGAATGACGTCGCCGGTCAACAGCACGACGTCGGCGGCGCCTCCCTGCGGCGCGTGCGCGGCGACGATGACGCCCACCGGCGCGCGCAGCGCCGGCAGCAGCGGCGCGATTTCTTCCGTGATGGCGATGCCGAGAAATCCCGAGCTCCGGTACGGCGCTCGTCTCCGGATCGAGCAGATCGGTCAGCCGATCGAGATCGTTCGTCCGTGCGACAACGGCGACGTCGGTCGTGAACGCGCGTTCGCCCCGCACGACCCCGATCGACACACGCTCGTCTCCGTTGCTCGTGAACAACCGCATCGCGAGCGGCAGCACGTTGTCGATCGGCTGCCCGTCGACGCTGACGAGCACGTCGCCGATCTGGATTCCCGCGCGTTCGGCGGCACCGCCGGCCACGACGTCCGCGACGATGACGCCGGCATCGCGCGCGAGGGCCAGCCCGGCCGCCAGCTTCGGCGTGAGCGTTTGCAGCACCATTCCCATCTCGCCGCGGTGCAGATGGCCGAACTGCCGCAGCTTCGGATATGCCAGCGCCACCAGCGAGCTCGGAATCGCGAAGCCGAGCCCTTCGCTGCCGCCCGAGTTCGACAGGATGAACGTGTTGATGCCGACGAGCTCGCCCTTTACGTTGACGAGCGGTCCACCGCTGTTGCCGTGGTTGATTGGCGTGTCGGTCTGGATGTACACCATCGGCGCATCCGGATCGGGCTGCCGATCGGTGGCGCTGACGACGCCCATCGTCACCGAATCGCGCAACCCTTCCGGACTGCCGAACGCAAAGACCAATTCCCCTTGCCGAACGCTGCCGGGCGCCGCCAACGGCAGCGCCGGCAGTCCGGTCACGTCGACCTTCAGCAGCGCGAGATCGATCTCACGCGCGATGCCGACGATTTTCGCGTCGACGGTGCGTCCCCTGCCCGCCTTTTCGCCGGGGATGACAACCTGAATCGCTCGAGCGCCGTCGACGACGTGGCCGTTCGTGACGATGTAGCCGCCGGCGTCGATGATGACGCCCGACCCGATGCTCCGCTGCCGACCCATCACGAGATCGGCCTGCGCGCGGTTGCCCTGATCGACCGTCGTGTACGCGGTGACGACCACCTGGACGACGGTGGGCGACACCTGCTTCACGAGCGCTTCGATCGAGCCGCTCAATTGCACCAGCGGATTGACGCTGGAGGCGGAGGCCAGGACAACTGCGACCAGCCAAGTCATCGCTCGTTACCTCTCGTCCGTGTCTGCGGGATTAGTGACGGCGTTTCCGGGCGCGCGGCGGCGTGTCGCCGAGCAGAACGAGCTCGACGAGAAACGTCCGGCGGCACGCAGCGCACGTGAAGCAGCGCGACGTCGACGAGTCGTCCCGTACCTGCAGCTCTCTGATTCGATCTTCGCCGCACCACGGACATGGCGGCGGGCGATCGTCAGATTCCCCACGATTGTCCTCAGCACGTGGCATACGTAAACGTTCGAGGCGCCGGCAGCACGAAGCCTGCCAGCGCCTGCATCCGGCGGCGTCACTGATTCAAGACAACGGCAACGCGTTCACGCTCGATGGACGTCGGCACGACGGGCACCTCGCGTCCGGTTCCATCCGGCAAAACGACTCCCGCGAAGTAATAGCGGCCCTCGACCCGATCGAACACAAGCTCGGGTCGCAGCGTCTTGGCGTCCGACGCCGTGCTCAGCACGAACGCGAAGTAACGTCCGTCTTTGCTCTCGATCGACAGAATTCCTTCCGACCGATCGGTGATCACGTAATCGCCGGCCGGCATCAGCAGGCCCTGCACCGCGAAGTCGAACGGCACGTCGGCGATCACGCGACGGTCCTGCGCGCGCGCCGTCGTCGCGCCTGCGGCCAGCAGCGCGATCAGAAACGCCACTGACGCTGTGCTCTTGCCAAGTGTCTTCATCTTGTCCTCACCTACCTGCTTGCAGCACGCCGGCTTCAGTAAGAGTGACGCCGGTCGTGTTGCTGAAGTGTGTCGACGTGATGAAACAACTGCGACATGCACGAGACGCGGATCTCAATCGGAGGACGGTCGCCCTCGTTGGAGAACAGTAAGCGCGACGAAGTGACGCTCGCGCGATCGGCGCGACGCGCGCGCGTGGGGCGAAGCCAACTCACGGACGCGACACGCTTTGCCGCGCGTCATCGGATTTTCACCAGCGCGCGGCGATCGAATGGCACTCGTGCTGCAACGTCAGCTCGCCGACCAGCGCATGTTTTGAAAGGAGAGCATCATGAAAGGTCGGCTTGCTTCGATCGGGATCGCGTTCGTTGTTGCAGGGTTCGCGGCGGCGTGTTCGAGCTCACCAACGTCATCGACGACGACTGCCTCCGTCGCGATCACCGGAGCCGCGCCAACCGTCGGCAGCACGGCGCAGTTCACGGCGACGGCCACGATGAGCAATGGAACGACGCAGGACGTGACGAGCAGCGCGACGTGGCAGTCCGGCGACGCGGCGATCGCCACGGTGTCGAGTGCGGGCGTCGTCACGGGCGTCGCGGCGGGAAGCACGACGGTGACCGCGACCTATCAGAGCGTCAGCGGCTCCGACGCGATCGCCGTCGCCTTCCCGTAGGCGCTCCGGTGCGCATTTCCTGCTTCGCGTGGGGCCCCCCTTGTTCATTGCGGCGGGGACCCCACCCCCGCCGCTGTTGCCCGGCGCATGCGCGCCGCGCAACGTCTCCCGGGGTGGTCTCGTTCGCAGTACTTCTGTAACAACTCCGAGGACGCTGCTGTCGCGAAATGTGAACGGCGAAATTCCGCAGGCATCGATCGCCACGCGTTTCGCGATGGCAGGTTTCCTGCTCAACACCAGTCGTCCCGCGCGTGAATGTGGCAATTGTGTTGGTGGGCGTGATGTGGACATGGTGACGTAATGAACAGACGCGAAGCGCTCGCAAGACTCGGCCTGAGCAGCATGGTCGCCGCGATGGGCTGCGGCGGATCGACGACATCGCCGGACACGACGACGACGTCGTCGTCATCCGGTAACGGCGGCGGAACGGGCGCGAACGCCGCGTGCGCCGTCACGCCCGAAGAGACGGCGGGTCCGTACCCCGATCGTCTGGGCATGATCAATTCGACGGCGTTCTACCGCCAGGACGTTACTGAAGGACGCAGCGGCATTCCGCTCACGCTGACGCTGACCGTGGTGAACGTCACCAGCAGCTGCGCCGCCGTCGCGAACGCCGCCGTCGAAGTCTGGCAATGCGACGCGACCGGCAACTACTCCGAGTACTCGCAGCCCGGCTACAACGGCACCGGGCAGACCTTCCTGCGCGGGCTGCAGACGACGGACGCAAACGGCGTCGCGACGTTCAAGACGATCTATCCGGGATGGTACGCCGGGCGCGCGACGCACATCCATGTGCAGCTGTTCCGCAACGGCAGCATGGTGAAGACGACGCAGATCGCGTTTCCCGAAGACGTGTCCTCGACCGTGTATCAGACCGCGGTGTACGCGTCGCACGGGCAGAACACGACGAGAAACGCCACCGACAACGTCTTCTCGGACGGCACGCAGTACGAAATGGCGACGCTCACCGGCAACGCGGCGAGCGGCTTCACGGCAACGCTCACCATCGGCATCGCGGGCTAGCCCATTGGCCTGCGGGCCAATTCTCTGGCTAATGGCTCAGAGTCGTTCGAGGCGATCGCGCGCATTTGCGCGCACGCCCAGTTGCGGTACTGACCTTGCGAACACGATCGGCCAGACGATGCGCGAAGAGAATCTGCGCCATCATGCCGATCGCCGCAGCGTGCCGCGCGGCGGCCGGCGCGCCGCGGACGAACCGGGACGCTACCCTCCGATTCTCGTCGCGGATCCGCACCTCGCCGTATGCGAGACGGTGTCGCGTTATCTGGCGATGCACCATTTCGACGTGGCGCAGGCACAGACCGACCCGCAGCTGCGCGACCTTGTCGAGACCGCGCGGCCGCAGCTGATTCTCATCGACTGGGACCTGGCGTCAACGCCGACGCCGCCGCCGCTCGCATGGCTCTCGGAGAGCCGCCGCACGCGTCACATCCCGCTCATCGTCATGGTCGGCGCCTACGACGTCAACACGATCATTCCGCCGGTTGCCGGCATCCTGGTCAAACCATTCTCGCTGTCATGGATGCTCGATGAGATTCGCCGCGTTCTGCGGCCGGAGCTGTGGCCGCTCATCGAAGTCGCGCCGTTCACGGGCTTCGAACAGGATCAGCGATAACCGACCCAACTCAGCACTCGTCATTCTGCGGCGATCTCCGATCGGCCCGCGGATGAGGAGGAAGATTACGTACTGGCGGTGACCTCGACATATCGCGCGTGGCACATCTGTTGCCCATAACGTCTGACGAAGGCGAGGATGGCGATGACGCGATCGCGCATAGCTGCACCGAAAAACACTGGGGATTCTCGGTTCGCGACCGACCTGGCCACCGTCGCCCGTTCCGTACTCATTCAATACGGCTTAGGGGGATCTGTCGGTCACGTGACACCGGGTGAGCGCGCGTGTCAATGGCAGATCGAAGTGGTGGGCCTCGTCGGCAGTGGTCCTTTCACGCTGGATGTGAGATGCAGCGAAGGGACACCGACCCACATCATCCGCAGCGCCATCAGCAAAGAGCTGGAAGCGCGCACCTGACCGCCACCCCCAACACCGAGCGGGTTTTCAGAGATCGCCGCGAGGTTGGCGCGGCTCAATGCCGCGCCTTCAAATAACGATCGTTCAAACAACGAGCGCATCGCGGCAGAACGCGATGCACTTCGCCATTTCCGCCATGCGATCCGATCCGGGCGGCACTGGATACTCGAACTCGATCGTCGCCTGAATATTCCACTTGTTGTCGCGAATCGCGCGCAGCGCCTCGCGAATCGGTGTGTCGCCCTGGCCGAACGGCACGTTCGGTCCGTTGTTGCGCTTGCGATCCTTCACGTGTACGTGCGTGATGCGATCGTGATAGCGCTCGATGAACGGCACCGGCGAGATGTTGTTTCCCGCAAGGAAGTGACCGAGGTCGACGTTCGCGCCGTTGTGGCGCGCGTAGCCGAACGCCGTCTCCCACATCTGCGGCGTCGTCTTCTCATGACCGTGATAGCCGACCATCATGCCGTGCTTGTCGGCAAAGGATCCAAGCCGCTTCGTGTCCTCGACCGAGATCTCGCAGGAGATCGCGCGCGCGCCGAGCGTGCGCGCCAGGGTGAAGCAATAGTCCAGCTCGGCGTCCGACAGCGCGTAGATGCCGTCGAACTTCACGATCTCGACGCGCACACCCGCGTCTTCGTAGGTCCGCCGGAATTCCTTCACGCGATCCATCTTCTCCATCGCCGCTGATCGCGGCACGCCGAGAAATGCCTCGACCGGCTGCGAACGCAGCTCCACGGCGCTGATGCCGAGCTGGACGCATCGACGCAAAATCTCGTCTCCGCTCATCTTCGGCTCGCCGAAGTTGTACGGCACGTTCAGACCGACCTGCACGCCGGCGAATTTCGAGTCGGGCCTCTCGACCGCGCGCAGGAGCGACGCAGGGATGGCGGAGAGCGCTAACTTGCCGAGATCGCGTCGTGTGTAAGGCATGCGAATCCTCTTCGCGTATTAGACCACCGAACGGTTGCGCCATCAGGAATACCTGAAAACTGGCGGGCTTTCGCCGATCGGCCTGCCGCAGTCGAACTATGGCTTCGACAACGTGAAGGTCGGCGATCTCTCGCCGACCTCGTTGGGAATTTCAAGCCGTCACCCGAAACCGAAGCGGCGGTTCGCGAAGTGATGATCGCCGCAGGAGTCACGCCGCCGAAAACGGTCACCGCCAAACACAGCAGATCTACTAACGAGCTAACCGGACGATCGCGTCGCGAAATTGGTGGCGGCTGCGCTACCGATCATCGCGGTCGCTGTGTCGCGCTCCGCGCGAGTGAAATCCACCGTCACCAGGCGGCAGAGCCTGTCCGTCAACCTCTCGAGATGAAGTCCGGCGCTCGCAGGTTCTTGATATTCCGCCTGCTCGACGCATCCCGGTTTCTCCGGCAGCAGCTCGCCGAACGACAGATCGGCTTCGCCCAACAGATAGGACTGCGTTGAATCGGTGTGATCGCGGATGAAGCCGAGGACCGCGGCGCGCCATTCGTGCCGCTCCGCTTCGCACGCGCACACTTCATCCGGCAGCAGCGGCTCGTCTTCGGTCTGCTCCTCGGGCGTGCGCGCCTGCTCGCGCTTCCACCGTTCGGCGCGCCGCTCGTGACTACGAATGCGCTCCTCCAGCAATCGGTGAAGCTCTTCTCCGTCAATCGTCAGCTTCAACCCATCGATCGGCGCACGCGTCGGCAGCACGTCGCCTTCGTTCGACATGGCCCGAGACTCGTCGGCGACATCGCTCGAGATCAAATCGGCAAGACGAAGGTCCGACTTGCCGAGAAGGTAGCGCTGCTTCACGGCGACGTTGTCGCGCAGCAGCGTGAGATGCGTCACCCGGTCGCGCCAGCGCTGGCGCTCGACCTCGAGCTCGCCGAGCGTCTTGAAGCCGTCCTCCGCCCGGATGTCGAACGGCTGGTCGCCTTCA
This sequence comes from Acidobacteriota bacterium, assembly GCA_003222395.1. GTDB lineage: Bacteria > Acidobacteriota > Vicinamibacteria > Vicinamibacterales > CAVVIG01 > Gp6-AA45. The sequence continues at coordinate 84,385 of QHWB01000060.1, read as the reverse complement.
CGTTGCTTGATTCTCGCGTCGAGCGCGCTCACGGCGGCTTCATGGCTCCGAATCCGCTCGTCGATCCGTTGACTCAATTCCTCGCCACCGATCATGATTTCCAATCCTCTGATCATTGGTCCCTCGCTCTCTCGCCACCATCAGTGCACGAATCGCCGTCGGACGGACGACGATGGCATCGTCGGGACGAGACGATCAACGGGCAAGATTTGCCGTGGATATATGTGTGATGGTGGCAGTTCTTGACACGTGGTTGGCGCGGCGTCGCATCGAGGCTCGCGGCGCTTGCGGCGCCTGGCGACGTCGTGCTGCGTGCGCTCGTCGAAAAACGGCTCACGCCGCGTTGGAAGGCGCGCGCGTGCAGGTAGCGGAGGCCTGCCGCGCCGCGAGTGGCAGGGCTGAAGGCTGCGCTACGCGAGCGGCGCTACGGTCAACGCAAACGCCGGCGGGATTAGGGGGCCGCCGTGCCGGTCGAATCCGGCACGAGCATCCGGATCGTGCCGTCCTGCCGCGACGTCAGCAAGAGTTCGCCGTCACGGGTGCGACTGAAATGCAGGTCCGCGCGCGTTGCGGTCGTGCCGTTGGCCGCCTCGATCAGCTCGCGGAACGTCACGTACGTGCGGTTGCCGCTCGCGTCGCGCACGTAGAGCTGCGCCTCCTCGACGGCCGCTACGGTTTCCGGAATTCCATCGTCGGCTTTCTTCATCGCGGCGAGGTCGGCCACGAACAACCGTCCACGGACGATGTCGCCGAAGACGAACTTGCCGCGAAGCGCCGAAATGCGTCCGTGGTAGGCGAATCCACCAGTCGTAGCCTGCCCCTGCGTATGGTCGTACATCGCGACCGGATAGGTGAACTCGTCCTTCGTCCGCCCGTGCAGAACGTCCGCGGGCAGCGGGAACAGCTGATCGAGCTTTCCGCCGGGCCGTGTGATGCCGTTCTCGAACAGCCCCTCGCGCTTCATCCACCCGTAGTTGCTGCCCTCGTGAACGATGTTGATTTCTTCGATGTTGTTCATCCCGATGTCCGACGCGAACATCGTCCCATCGGTGACATCCCATGAAAGTCTGTGCGCGTTGCGGAATCCGTACGCGTAGATCTCGCCGAGCGTCTTCGGATCGCGTCTCGCGGCGAACTTGTTGATCGCCGGAATCGTGTAGTCCCCGAGGCCTTTCATCCCTCCCGACACCGAAGGACTGCGCGGGTCGATGCGCAGAATGCAGCCGATCACCGTGTCGAGCCGCTGCGCCTGGCTCGGATTGTTCGCGTTCGGGCCGCCGCCGTTGCTGAACCCGAGATCGCTGCCGCTCGTGTAGAGCAAGCCGTAGTCGGGATCGCCAGGCTTCGATGCTGGATTGAATTCGACGTCACCAAACGGGTGAGTCAGGTTCTCGACGACCTGGCCTACACGCAGCAGTTCACGCCTTGTTCCCTCGAAGGTATTGGCGGCCGGGTTCGTCGCATGCCACTCCGTGATGACGTTGTGGTGGTTCACATCGGCCCGCGTGAACCCCGGCGGGATGAAGTTCGGCGTCGCGGGGTTCCCCATCGCGCGCTCGCCGTGCACCGTGTAGAACAATCCGTTGCGGGCAAAATCCGGATGGAACGTAAATCCGATGAATCCGCTCTCCAGCCTGTTGTAGACCGCAAACGGAAAGGCGGCGGCGACGTTCGCGTACACGGTCGGCTTGTTGCTGCGGTCGAGCAGGTACAAGAATCCGCGCGAGTCGTTGGCGAACCGGCGGCCGTCGGGAAGATCGCGGACGTAATTGATCCGTGCCCAGCCGGACGGCACGACGTCCTGGTCGGCCGGACGCAGCTTGCGCGTATCGGGCAGCCGCGCGACATCCCGGATTTCGACCGCGAGGCCACGCTTCGTGATCGGCGCCGGCAACGGAGCGCTGACGATCGGGTTGGCGCTCTGTGCGTCGAGCGCATCGAACTCACAAGGGACGCCGAGCGCCGCGAACAGCAGGATTGCGAGCGGCAGCGGTGCACGCATGGACCCTCCTACGGACGAAGTGTATCGTTCGCCGGCATCACGCGCGGAGGTCGTTACTGTCGAGGCCACGTGCCATCAGCCATCGGAACCGGAGTCAACTTCGCTGGATCGATCGCGACGTGTTTGATGCGCTGACGCCTCCAAGTGTACGTGATGTGCGCGTGGCCGTCAGCCGTCTGAATGACCGCTGGGTACGAGTACTCGCCTGGCTCGCGTTCGAGCACGAGCGCGGCGTCCCAGCTCCTGCCGTCGCGCGACAGCGCGACGTTCAACGGCGATCGCCCCTCGCGGGTGTGGTTGTACACGATGAGCTGCCGGCCGTCGCGAAGCGTGACCGCATCGATGCCCGAGTCGGGATTCGGCAGTGCGGTGAGCGTGAGCGGCGCCCAGGTCTGTCCTCGATCGCTCGACCAGGTTTCGAAGACGCGGCCCGACCGCGAGCGGCCGACCGCCTGCAGCATCTCTCGCGGGTGGATGAGGATGCTCGGCTGGATGGCGTCGATTTCGGGTCGCTCGCCAGACGCGTTGGGCCGCGCAACCGTCCATGTGCGGCCCGCATCGACGCTGCGCTCGAAGTGAACCCGCCACGTGCTCGGGCGGTCCGGCGATTCGGTACTGCTGCCACCCACGATCGATCCATCCGACAGCCGCACCGGCTTGTTCTTGATCGGGCCGAGGATGCCATCGGGCAGCCGTCGCGCGTTGCTCCACGTGCGGCCCGCGTCGCGAGACGTGCGAATCATCCCCCACCAGCGTTGCGGACCGGGACCGACTTTGTAGAACAGCCACAGCTCGCCGGTGGCCATCTCGAACAGCACCGGGTTCCAGCACGGATGCCGTGTGCCGTCAGGCTCGACCCCGCTCGCGACTTCCACCGGCCGCGTCCACCCGCCTTTCACGCGCCGCGAGAGCCAGATGCCGACGTCGGCCGCGCCTTCGCGCGATCCACCAAACCACGCGGCGACGAGTCCGTCGCTCGTCTCCACGAGCGTCGACGCATGCGCGCTCGCGAACGGAGCGGTCTGGAATACGAACTCGGACTCCACGATGGCCGAAGCAGACGCCGGATCCTTCGCCTGCTCCCACGAAGCCGCGCCCAGAACCGGCACCAGCACGAGCAAGGCCGGCAATCTCCTCGACACCGTTTTGCACGGGATGCGACCTGCGAACCGGCGCATCAAATCACCGAATGGCCTTCGAGAGTCATTGTGCGGGCGCTCTGCTGCGCCCGCACCGGCGCTCCCGGAATGTTATTACGATAATGGACTATTGGAAATCGGAGATCATCTTATCGATCACAGGGTTGAGCCGCTCGAGGCGTTCGAACGAGCCGCGACGCATGTTTGTCAGTACTCCGCGAACTGATCGTCCGGATAGCAATACAGCCACCGCTCGCCCGGCTCGGCCGAGGCGATGACGGGATGTCCGGTTGCGCGGGCGTGTTTCGTGGCGTGTCGATTCGGCGAGTCGTCGCAGCAGTGGGTGCCGCCGCACTCCTGGCACGTGCGCAGGTGAACCCACGTCGCACCGATCTTCACGCAGTCCTCGCATTCGCGTCGTTTCGGGCGTTTCACCGCGGTAATTGCATCGATGTGGGCGCAGCCCTGATCCGGCATGTACGGGTCCTTTACTGTCGATGCGCGCCAGCCGTGAACGTCTCGCTCATGGCGAAGCGGGGTGTTTTCGCAGGTACGCTTTCACGAACGGACACACGGCCACGATGCGCAACCCTGCGGATCGCGCCGCTCGGAGTGCGGCTTCGACCAATGCCTCGCCGACGTGGTGACCGCGCAGCGCCGGCGGAACCTCGGTGTGAATCAGCGTCAACGCATCGTGCGTCCGTTCGTACAGCAGAAACGCCGTCTCGCCGTTCGAGGAGAACTCAAACCGCTTTCGCGTCGAGTTGTCGGTAACAGATCCGCTCGTCGAGGGCGGCAATTCGCCCGGCCGGATAGCTGTTTCGACGGTATTTGCGGCAGAATCGCTCGCGGGGAACGTTGGTTCGAGCTCTTCGTCGAGCTTCGAGTGGGCCCGGGAAGCCGGATCGCCCACGTTACACCGCTTGCACGAGCGGCATGTCGACGACGTGTTCGGCGACGAACCATACCTGCAGCTCGTTGCTGCGAATCACGTCGCTGACGAGCAGGTCGTTCGTGCCATCGTCTCCCGCTTCGGCGGCGCGCCGCGCCATCGTGCGAGCTTCCCTCAGCACGATCTCGTGGGCATGCAGCAGGCGTGACACCTGGACGGGGACTTCCTCGCGGCCTCTCGGCGGCCGCGGGATCAGAGTCGTTTCGGCCACGTCGTGAGCCATCGCCACACTCACACCCCCGAGCAGCTGGATCCGCTCGGCGATTTTATCGACCAGCTCGTTCTGCTGGTCGAAGTGTTTGTCGAACAACAGGTGCAGCTGGTAAAACGTCGGTCCCGCGACTTGCCAATGGTGCTTCTTGTACAGATCACGCAACGTGATCGTATCGGCGAGTACCTGGTTGAGATTCTCCACGCTTTCTTTACAGACGTTCTCAGCCAACGCGATGGGCAGCTTGACCAGGTGCCCGAACGGCTGGATCTCGTGCGCCTGTTGATGCGTCAAAGGCTTGGCTTGGTTCAGAATCGCGTCAGCGTCAATCAGTCGCTTCGCCATGAATGTTCTCCCTTGCATCGAGTTTGGATGCCGCACCGGTCGCGTAGGATCCCTCATCGATGACCGCTTTGGCAAAGGCCTGAGGAACCTCTTGAGGGCGCAGTCACGAGCCTCGGAGTATTGACGGCCTCGATCGCCCACGAAATCAGTTGTCCCGTTCAGCGTTGTGAGGATGCGTTCGTGTCAGTCGGCACGAGGTTCCCGAGCGCATCGTGCGCATCTGGGTTCGGATCGGTCGACGGCGGATCGCTCGCAGGAAATGACGCGGCAATCGTTTCGTCAAGCGCCGCTTCGCGGATCAGCCGTTCCTCGGCTTCCGTATCATGTCACTCCTGGCGCAGGGCGGTAACCGGATCCAGTCGCGTGGCTCGTTGCGCGGGAAGCCATACCGCGATGAATGCCACTGTGGCCAGCAGCAGTGTGACCGTCGTGAAGATTGCTGGATCGCGCGGAGCCACGCCGAACAGAAATCCTGAGAGCATTCTAGCGAACGCGAGCGACGATACAACACCCATGGTGATGCCCGAGATCGCCAGAGCCATGCCCCCACGCAAGACCATATTGCGCACGCTGTTCGCATCGGCGCCGAGCGCCATGCGGATCCCGATCTCGGCCGTTCGCTGCTGAACGGAATACGCCATCAATCCGTACACACCAATCGCGGATAGGAGCAACGCGCACCCACCGAAGAGTGTCATAAGCCACATGTCAAAACGGGATCGCGCGGTTGATTCTGCGACTATCTGGTCCATCGACCGAATCCGGGTGACGGGGAGCCCGCTAGCGCGCTGGAGCGCCTTCTCGATCGACGTGGCGGCCATCAACGGCGGTGTGGCGGTGCGGACCATCCACACGATCGGCAACAGCCGCACGTTCAGCGTCGTCACTCCGTCCGGCTCTTGTGCCATGGGCACGTACATCGCCGGCCTCGCCGGACGCGACAACCCGGTGTCGCGCACGTTGCCGACGATGCCAACGATCTGGCGGAGGGGCTCCTGATCGTATTCACGCCGCATGCCTTTACCGATGACCAATTGATCGTTCAGGGGATCACCAGTCGGCCAGAAGCGCCTCGCCATTTCTTGGTTGATGATCACGACACCTGGCGCGCTGGCCGTGTCACGGTCCGTAAAGTCGCGACCGCGGATGACCGGAATCCTCAGAACGTTGAAGTACTCGGGCGCGACGAACGTCCAACCCGCGAAGCCCGTGAACGCGAGGCTGCTAGTCCTTGTCAATGTCTCCGGCGGCCGGCCAGACACGACAAAGGGAAGCTGCCACACGGTTTCCAAAGGCATGCAGCACGTCGCGGTTGCTGCCACGACGCCTGGGATCGCGCGAATCTCTGTGGCGCCCTCATGTGTCAACTCCGCGATGCCCGCCCGCGTCTCGAAGCGGGTCGCTGTCACCGAGGTGCGCATCGTCACGACATTGTGCGCGTCGAAGCCTGCATCGACAGCACGCAAGGCCATCGACGTGCGGATCAGCAGGGCGGCACCGACGAGAAGCATCAGGGCGAGCGCGACCTCGACCACCACAAGCGTTGCGCCCACGTTCGAGTGTCGGCCTCTGCCTCCACCGACGACCCGTTTCATCGCGGCGACCAAGTCAACGCGAGACGCGTGAAGTGCGGGCGCCAATCCAAAGATCACGCCGGTCACGACCGATGCGGCGATGGTGAAGGCGAAGACGCGCCAATCGACGGTAACCGCGGCACCGCCAATACCAATCCGTGGAATCGCCGTGGTCGTGTCGCCCAATCGGAACGGATTGTTGCTTGGGTACATCAGCAACAGCATCCTCACGCCAATGGTGCCGAGGGCGAGCCCCAGCGCGCCGCTAATGAATGAGAGGACGATGCTTTCTGTCAGCAACTGGCGGAGAATGCGACTCCGTCCCGCGCCCAGCGCTGTCCTGATCGCCATCTCACGTGTTCTGAGGTCAGCACGAACGAGCAGGAGATTCGCGACGTTGACGCAGGCGATGAGTAACAGAAGACCGACTGCGGCGAGAAGAAGATTCAGCGACGATCGCACGCTGCCGACCATCGCATCGTGGAGCGGTTCCACGCTCCACACGGTCCGGGCACTGACGCTGCCTGGCGCATCACGGCGGGACGCAGCGGCGGCGACGGCCAGTTGGGCGTTCGCCGCGGCGCGTGTTGTCCTTTGTGTGAGCCGGCCAGTGACTGTGAAGAGATTGCCAGCGTCCACTCGGTGCGCGTCGAGTTGAAACGGCAACCAGACATCGGGCTGTGGATCGAATTGTTCCGTGTCGAATTCGGACGTCAGAATTCCGATGACGACGTGCGGCACATTGCCAAGCCAGATACGACGACCAAGGACTGTAGGGTCATTCTGGAACCGCCGAGTCCACAAGGCATGGCTTAGGACTGCGACCAGAGGGCCGCCCGGCCGGTCTTCTGACGCAGCAAATGTACGACCGTTCAGAACCTGCACACGAAAGAGCCGAAAGAATTCGGCGGTGACGCGCGCAACAGGAATCTGTTCTGGCTCGCTCCCTTCGGTCAGGTTGACATATTCGAGACGGTGCGCCGACACGTCTTCGAAAACGGCGGTCTGCTGTCGCCAGACGTCGAACGACTGGGCGCCGGCGATTGACGTCGAAGCACCGGTGGTCGTGATGAATCGAACGAGCGAGGCCGCATCGGGTGCCTTGAGCGGCCGAAGGACGACAGTGTTCACGACAGAAAAGATTGCGGTGTTGGCGCTGATGCCGAGCGTCAGGGTGAGAATCGCCACAAGCGCAAATCCGGGCTGCCGGCGAAAGGCTCGGAGTGCGTACGCAATGTCCTGCCAAAGTTTACGCATGATCGAACCCTGCACCCGTTTCTGACACCGCTCCCCGGGTCAGTTCTTCGGTCGGCCGGCACGGCTTACGCGTTGCTCGGCATTCTAATCTCACGTCTTTGGTGAGTTGCTGTTCCCGCCAGCGATTGAGCCGGTAGCGCGCACCCGATTTTCGTTTCAAGCCCGGAGCGAGTTTTCGCGATTCGCACTCGAGGAAACGCTTGGTGTCCGCGTCGTTCGTGTAAATAGAGACAGGAAGGTCCGGGCGGAGCTCTCGATCGACGTCTCTCCGGCCTCGCGGCGAGAAGGTTCTCTTGACGGGACTTCGGATCGTACCGGTTCGGAGGAAGCACTTGATGGCCTTCTCGAGTTCGTCTTTGCGCAGCTTGTTCGCGGACCGAATCCCAATCGCGTCAGCACACGCCTTGAGCTCCATCGCGTACCAATATCAAGTAGATGCCGGCAGTGCAACGGTCGTGACCGCGGTAGTGGGACCTGGTCCTAGCGCGCAGCATTCAAGCACTATGTACGTCCCTGACCACGAGTACCAAGAACAAGAGATCGGCGTGATTCTCGGAGTTTGATTTCGGAATCGCCCACAAAAAAAGGCCTTCAACCGACGATGCCCGTCGATGGAAGGCCGATTTTATTGATCAGAAGTGGTCGGGGCGAGAGGATTTGAACCTCCGACCCCTCGGTCCCGAACCGAGTGCTCTACCAGGCTGAGCCACGCCCCGACATATATAGATGTGTACCGCACGCCGCCCTGGAAGCGACGAAGTGCCTATTCTACCATCGTTTGCCTTCGAACGGCCGCCACGATCGCGCTGGCACTCCCTTTGTTCGTCCGCTAACCTCGCGCTCCCCGGATCTCGCTCGGCAAAAGCCTCGCGCCCCAGGCATCTCGCCCGCGCTCCGTCCCGTTGCCGCATGGCTGTTATTTCAGCTCGGTGATGACCGCGCGGCCGGACCCTTTCGCGAGGACCTCCGTGTGGACACGGTCGCGGAGGTTGAAGCGCGTCGTGCCAACCGAGAATTCGTTCGTCGTGCTCTGCCCGTCAGGCGTCGTCGACTTCAGCGCACCGTCGGCGAGGTACACGACGACGACGTCCTTGTCGTGGAAGTGCATCGGGGTCGGCTGATTCGGCGTCCACGAGTAGTCCCACACGATGATGCGCTCGTTCTCGAGCACCTTCCTGACGCCGGGGCGCGGAAAAGCGTTCGGGTAGCCTGACTTGTTTTCGAGCGGCGGCTTGCTCGCGTTCTTGAGATCGATCGCGATCGCGCGACCGCCGAGCGCGGCGATGTCGGCGCGCGCGCCCTTTGATTTCACCACCACCTCGCCCGGACGCGACACCGACACCCAGACGGAGTCGCCCTCCACGCGCGGACCGTTCGGATCCGCTGCCGTGACATCCCACACGGTGACGCGCTCGTTGTCGATCAGCGGTTTGCCGCTGACGTCCGCGCTGGAAGCAGCCGCCGGATTCCTGACAGGAACGGGATCGGAGGTCAGCAGCGGAACAGCCGCCGGAGGACGAGGCCGGCTTCTCAGATACGCGTAGATGTCGGCGAGATCCTGTTCCGACAGGGTCTTTTCTCTGTACGGCGGCATGTCGCCCTTCGGCGATCGCACGTAGCTGACGAACCCGCGGAACGGCGGCGGATTCGGCGCGATGCGCGCGCCGGCCGCGCCGCCGTGCCCTTCGTAGTTGTGGCATTGATAGCAGCCGACCTTGACGAACAGCGTCTTGCCGTTGTCGGCATCGCCCGCCGGCGTCGCACTCGTTTGCAGAAGCACCGCGGCCGCGAGGATCAGCAGGTATCTCATAAGCTCTTATCGCGGTTGGCAGACGACGTCGACGAGCGCCGGCTCGCCGCGTTTGACGATGGCGACGGCACGCGCAATGGCCGGTCCGAGATCTTTTGGATCGATAATGGGTCCCTCTGCGTACACGCCGAGCCCTTGCGCCACCTTCGCGTAGTCGATCGGCGGATCGACGAGCTCGCTGCCGATGCGGCCGCGATCGACGCCGCGACTATGGCGGTTGCACATCTTCTGCACGTGCATCAGCTCCTGATGATACGCGCGGTTGTTGTGCATCACGCTGAGCAGCGGAATCCGATGATGCGCCGCGGTCCACAGCACGCCTGGCGCGTACATCAGATCGCCGTCGTTCTGGATGTTCACCGCGAGCCGCCCGTGTTTCTTGTGGGCGAGCGCGGCACCGACGGCCGCCGGCGCACCGTAGCCGACGCCGGCGCCTCCTGATCCACCAATCCACTGATACGGCTTGTCGAAGTTCCACAAACGGCGCGCCCATCCGCCTCCGGTGCCGTTGACGAGCGCCCAATCCTCGTTCTTGATCTGTGCCCACATTTCTGCGGACAGCCGCGCAGTGCTCACCGGACTCGCATCCCAGGCGTAACTCGCCTCGAGCCGCGATCGGTCGAAGGCCGCGCTGCCCGCTTCGGCCAGTTTCGCGCCGCGGCTCTCGAATACCCGCTTTCGATCGCCGGTCATCTGCCGCTTCACCGCTTCGATGAGCGGCGGCAGCGTCGCCTCGGCGTCCGCAGCGATCGCGAGATCGACTTCCGCATAACGCTGGAAATCCTGATAGTTCGATTTCACGTAGAGGTCGCCGGATGTGATGCTGATCAGTTTCGTGCCGGGCCTGGTGACCGATCGCGTCGTTCGATTCAGTTGATCGCGATAGGAATTGACGACGCCCCAGAAGTCCGACAGCTCGAGCCCGAGGATGACGTCGGCGTCCGCGATCGCACGCGCCTGCGACTGGTTCAACGGATGGCGCGTCGGAAAATTCATCCGCCCGCCCTGATCGATGACGGCGGCCTGCAGCGTTTCAGCCAGCTCGACGAGATGCTTCATCGCGGCTGGTGTGCGGGCGAACCGGTCGGCGACGATCACCGGATGTTCGGCGGCCACCAGCAGCCGCGCCGCTTCGGCGACCGCGCCCGAATCGCCCTGCGGCGCGGACGGGACGGCGAGCTTCGGGATCGCGATCTTCGCATCGCCGGCGAGCGCGTGCTCCTGCATCTCGGAATTGACGACGAGGACGACCGGCGCCATCGGCGGCGTCAGCGCGATCTTGTACGCGCGAACCGCCGATTCGGCGAAATGCGGCAGCGACATCGGCGTGTCGTCCCACTTCGTGTAGTCGCGCACCATCGCCGCCGCATCCTGCACGCTGTGCGCCCATTCCGCGCCCGGCCGCCTCATCGTCGCGTCGAGCTGATTGCCCAGCATGATGTACACGGGCACTCGGTCGCACCACGCGTTGTAGATGGCCATCGCCGCGTGCTGAAGGCCCACCGTTCCGTGCGCGAACACGCCGATCGGTTTGCCCTCGACCTTCGCGTAGCCGTGCCCCATTGCGACCGATGACTCCTCGTGACAGCACGTGATCAATTCCGGTTGCGAATTGCTGCCGTAGTTGATCACCGACTCGTGAAGGCCGCGGAAGCTCGATCCAGGATTCGCGCAGATGTAGTCGAGCCCCAGCGACTTGAGCACGTCGACCATGAAGTCCGAACCGGTTCGATCGGCGGTGAGCCCGTCGGCGTCGGGTGGGTTTGCGTTTTCGGCAACCGCGGACATGATCGGCGTCGTCGACGCCGCCGTTCGCTGCGAAGCCGATTGCGCGTCGACCGGCACCGCGGGCGCGGCCAGGGCTGCGCTCGCGGCCGCGGTCCGCTTCAAAAATCCTCGACGATTCATAACGTCCTCACCTCGAGTGCGTAGCAAATAACCGGGAAATCCGCCACTCCTGCGCGTCCGCGCGCTCCGCGGTGGAGCGCTGATTCCGCAATCTGCTCTTATCGCGTCGACGGTTCTCGGTTCGGCAACTTGAACGCGAGCAATTCGCCCGAGTAGTTCGCGCCGCTGACGGCGACGACGATGTACTGACGGCCATCGAGCATGTAGGTCATTGGCGATCCACCTTGCGCAGCAGGCATGTACACCGCCCCGACCTCAGCGCCCGTCGCCTTGTCGTAGGCGCGCAGCATCGCACCACGGATCCCAGTCGCGGTCGTGGTCACGCGCGGATCGCCGACGATCACCAACGTCTTCGTCACGATATTCCCGACGTTGCCCGGCTGGCCGGTCTTCGGAATATTCAATCCCTTCAACGCCGCATGGTTCTTGACGTTGTCCGGCGTGTCGCCGTGCGGCACCTGCCATTTGATCTCGCCCTTGTCGAGATCGATGGCGCTGAGGCGTCCGTACGGCGGCTTGATGAGCGGCAGTCCCTGGACGTTGAGACCTCCGCCGCCGCCCTCGGGCACCACCGGCGCCGCCACCGCGCGCGCGGCGGCGCGATCGGTCGAGGATGCGTCGGCGCCCGCGCCGCCGCCCGAGCCGAGCGTCGTGCGCATTCCCGTGGCGGCGGATCCCTGGACCCAGTCCAAATCGATCTTCGGATCGGCCGGCTTGACGAGACCGAGCGGCGTCGCGCCCGACTGAGAGTGAACGTACAGAAGGTGCGTTTCGGGATCGAACGAGCCGCCGGGCCAGTTCGTCGCGAACGCGCCCATCAGCGTCGCGAGCGGTCCTTCGAGCTTGCTGACCACGGGTGGAGTAAAAATCGGACCGGTCTTGTACTTCGAGACGACCTTCAGCGCCTCGGCGTGAAGCTCCGGGGTGAAATCGATCAACTCGCTCTCGAGCAGACCCTGCCGATCGTAAGCCGGCGGCTTCGTGGGAAACGGCTGCGTCGGCGCGTACCACTCACCCGGCACATCGCCTTTCGGGACGGGACGTTCTTCCATCGGCCAGATCGGTTCACCGGTGACGCGATCGAACACGTAGAGAAACGCCTGCTTGGTCGGTTGCGCGACTGCTTTGACGGCTCGGCCGTTCACAGTGATGTCGACGAGGATCGGCGCGCACGGGATGTCGAAGTCCCAGATGCCATGGTGCACCAGCTGGTAGTGCCACTTCCGTTGACCCGTTCTCAGATCGACCGCGACGAGACTCTCGCCGAACAGACCGTTGCCGGGACGATGACCGCCGTAGTAGTCGCCCGTCGGCAGTTCAACCGGCAGATACGCGAGTCCGAGCTCCTCGTCGACCGAAATCTGCCCCCACACGCCGGCATTGCCGGTATACGACCACGAGTCGCGCTCCCACGTGTCGTTGCCGAACTCGCGGAGACCGGGAATCGTGTGGAAGATCCAGAGGCGCTTTCCCGTGCGGACGTCGAACCCGCGCACGTAGCCTTTCACGTTCATGCGGCTGCGCGGCACGCCGCCCGACCGGTGCGCCGCGCCGACAATGACGACGTCGCGCGCGACGAGGGGCGTCGAGTGCAGTCCCACCTCGCCGGTCACGAGGTCGATTTCCTGGTCGTCGTCTTTTTTCAAATCGACGACGCCGTTGTCGCCGAAGCCGACCACGGGAACGCCTGTCTTCGCGTTGAGCGCGATGAGGCGGTACCCAGGCGTCACGTAAAGGATCCGCGAATCGTTCGCGCCGTCGGACCAGTACGCGAGGCCGCGGCCGGAGAGTTGACGCGGCGCAGATGCGCCGCGCGGCCCTTCGCGTTCGGCGTGCATCCACAGCATTTCGCCGGTCGCCGCATCGAGCGCGACGACGGCGCGCCGCGTGCCGCCGGTCGAGTAGACGACGCCGCCGACCATCAGCGGCGTGCCTTCGAACTGGAACTCGGGGCGCGGGCCGAGCGAGTCGGTCTTGAATCGCCACGCGACCTCGAGGTTCTTGAAGTTCGAAGCGTTGATCTGATCGAGCGGCGAGTATCGGGTGTTGCCGACGTCGCCGCCGTAGGTGCGCCACTCGCCGTTCTTCGCTCCCGTCTGTCCCGAGAGGATGACGCTTGTGCCGGCGATCACGACCACCAGGCTCGCCAGGGCTGCAGTCCACACGTACATTCGCTGTCGCATCATTTTCTTCTTTCGCGCCGGGGCCCTACCCGCGGCGCCTGTCGCGGCTCGCCCTCGCTCGCCGCGGTTTTCGAAGCGGCTTTCCGCTATCGCACCGTGAAGGTTGTCGTTTCTCTTGCCGTACTGCGCGTCAGCCGATCGCGGACGACGATTTCGAGCTCGTATTCACCCGAGGGGAACTGGTGCAGCGGCACGCGCTGCATCGCGAACCCTTGCGTCTCCCACGCGATCGGCGGAGGCAGATCGCTGTCGGTCAACTGCTGCGGCAGCGTGTGGTTGAACAACGTCCGCGTGCCATTCGCCGTGCGGTAGAAATTGTATTCGGCAGTGACGTCGGCGTCGGGCGATCCGTAGTTGCAGATCTGGTACACGACCGAGAGCACATCGTCGGTGGTGAAGATCGGTTTGCTGACCGGCGTCACTTCCGCGCGGCCGAATGTGTACGGGTGCTCGACTTGATCCTTGGCCGCGAGCGCGGACGCCAGCGTCCGTACCCCCGTCACCAGCATCAGGCTGCTCAACCGGAGCTCGAGATTCCAGAAGTCGGGAACGCTGATGGTGTGGCGCACGATGGTCGCGCTGCTGGTCTTCGCACGCGCGCGGTCGATGATGCCGATGAACACGTCGTACTCGCCCGGCGGCACGCCGATGGCCCGCTCGACCACGTGCGACTTGACGTCGAAGAAGTAGTACTCCTCGAACGGGAACACAAACGGATCGCGCTGCTTCAATTCGGCGCGCCTCTTCGCCGCTTCCGCCGCCGCCTTTTCCTTCTCGAACTGCCGCTGCTGCATGGCCAGGACGGCAGACGCCTCGGCAGGCGCCGAGATTGATCGCCGGCCGGAGCTGACCGCCGGTCCGCCGATGGGCATCTCGCCCGCGCCGATCGTCATCGTCTCGGGCGGCCGCGCCGGCAGCGTTCCGCCATGGAGTATCCACTCGCGAATCGACGAGTCCTCTTCGGTCGATCGATAACCATCGTGACGCGAGACGACACGAACGTACATAGCGGCGGATTTCACCGCGTCGGCGAGCGCGCTCAAGGACAGCCTGAACGGCACGTATCCCACTTCGTTTCCCGCCTTGAGAACGTGGGTTTCCCACGACAGGTTCGCGTCGGATACAACGTCGGTCTCCTGCGCGAGATCGACCGCTTTCAGCAGCGACATCAGCGCCGAGCGCTCATCGGACGTCAACGGTTTGCGTGTGGGAGAGTCGGCGGCTTGTACAGCTGGCGCGAGCGGCAGGGAGAACAGCGCGAACACGCCGAGACACAGTCGCAGACGGCTGCACATGCCGGTAACCTTCGGCGGTTACCTTACTTCAGCGGTTACGCGATTTCCAGCGCTTTGAGCGCGGTTCGACGGTGACACCCTGGCCGACACGTTCGGCAAGATCTACATAGTCGATCCGGCCAGACAATGCCGATGCGCGCGGCACACGACAATTTACCTCATCCGCCGCATTGCGAACATCCATCCGCGCATGAGTCCTCTTCGGGCTCACTGGCTTCCTGCCCTCTGCCATCCTTGCGGCAAATCGTGTTCAATCCTGATGCCGGATGTGAGCTCTTCAACAATTGAGAGCGCCTCGTGCCCTGTGAGATCGGGTTGAAGCGGGGTGACCGAGACGTAGCCGTCCCGCACAGCCTGATAGTCCGACCGATCGTGCGGTTCCCACTCGTTCTGACCTTCCTCGATCCAGTAATAGGCGCGCCCTTTCGGGTCGTGGCGCTCGGCGACCGACGTCACGTGATTGCGCTTGGCCTGGACGGTGACGCGATACCCTTTCGGCGGACCTTTCGGCAGGTTGATGTTGAGAAACGTTCTCGACGGCAGCGGGCGCCGCAGGATGGCGTCGCCCATGACCGCGGCGGCGCGCGCCGCGAAGGTGAAATCGTAGTCGCCACGCGTCTGGCGCAGTGAGACGGCGATGGCCGGCACGCCGAGGAGCGCGCCTTCGAGCGCGCCCGCGACGGTGCCCGAATAGGTGATGTCGTCGCCCAGGTTCCAGCCTTTGTTGATGCCCGAGACGACGAGGTCCGGAAGGCCGTTGAAGACTTGAGTCACGGCGATGTTGACACAGTCGGTCGGCGTTCCGTCCACCGCGTATGTGTGTTCCTCGACGGCTTCGAGCCTGAGCGGATGACGCAGCGTCAACGCGTGGCCGATTGCGCTCGCTTCGAGGACCGGCGCGACGATCGTGACCGAGCCGAGCTCGCTGAGCGCTTTGGCGAGCGCGCGAATGCCTTCGGATCGATAGCCGTCATCGTTGGTCACGAGAATGCGGCGCATGCCAATATCGATTGTAGCGCTTCAGGGCTGCCGCCCCACCGCGGCAAACAGCAGCGCGGTCGCGGTGAGCGCGAGCGCGGCGCCGACGCCGAACGCCACAGCCGATGCGTACGCGCTCCACAGCACACCGAATATGACGCTCGCCGCCAGCGCACCGATGCCCTGCACGGCGTTGTAGATCCCAAACGCGAGACCTCGCCGCGCCTCGGGCGCGAGATCGGCAACCAGCGCCTTCTCAGTACCCTCGGCGAATCCGAAATAGAAGCCGTAGACGAGGAACCACACCACGAGCGCCTCGAGCGTCGTGCTGACCGCGAAGCCCGCATACACAACGGCGTACACGAGCCACCCGAGCGCAATCACCGTCCGGCGTCCGATCCGATCGGACCAGCTGCCGCCGACGACGGACGTGGTCGCTTTGACGACGTGGAGAGCGGCCCACATCAGCGGGACGTACTTCGCGCTTCCCGCAACATCGGTCAGCTTGAGGAGCAGAAAGGCGTCGGTCGAGTTGCCAAGGGCGAACAGCGTCAGCACCATCATGAACATCGTGAACGCGCGCGGAAGTTCTTGACGTGCCGCGGTGCTGCTATCAGTGTCATCAACGCCGTCCGGCTCCAGCCGGATATCTGCTGCAGAATTCGCCTCTGTCTCTTCCTTGACCAGCAGAATCAGCGCGACCGCGACCGCGCCGGGGACGATCGTCAGCGCAAACAGCGTGCGGTACCGATCGGGAAAGAAGAGCAGGAAGACCGACGCGAGTGCGGGACCGAGGACCGCGCCGGCGTGATCCATGGCGCGGTGGAATCCGTACACTTTGCCGCGCGTCTGCGGCGTGGCCCACGTCGCCAGCATCGCGTCGCGCGGCGCGCCCCGTACACCTTTGCCGACGCGATCCAGGACCCTGACCATGAAAACCTGCGGCCAATTCGTCGTCACGGCAATCAGCGGCCGCGCCAGCGACGACACGCTGTAGCCGAACAGGACGAGCGGACGCTTGCGCGCCGATCGATCGGCGATACGCCCTGAGAGGATTTTGAGAACGCTGTTCGCGGCTTCAGCCGCTCCTTCCACGATCCCGAGCGAGACGGCGTCCGCGCCGAGCACGCGCGTCAGGAAGATCGGAAGCAGCGGATAGATGGCTTCGGTTGCCGAATCGGTCGCCAGGCTGACCCATCCGAGCAACCAAACGGGCTTCGGGAGACCGAAGAACAACCGTATCCTTTGTGTGTTCTATCGCTTCGAATAAGGCGCCAGCGGCCCGTCCTGCACGATGGCTACCCAGATCGCATCCTTCTGATCATCCTTCTCGCGATAGACGGGGAAACCGCGGTAGTCGCCGATCTGTGCGAATCGGTTCGGCGAATACGCAACCGCCTCGCCGTTGCTGTACCACTTGGCGCCATTGAAGCGAATCCAGATGCCGTCGGTCGCACGCGGACGCGGAATCGATTCGACCGCCGTACGCGCCGGCCGGCTCGGTTCAGGCGCCGGCAAGGAGGCTGTCACCGTCGGCGTGGCCGCAGAAATTCCGACCGTTCCGGCGGCTCGCTCCGGCGAGGCAGCCGGGGCGACAGGAAACGTCGGGGTGCGGCTCCCTGTTGTTCCCGCGAGTTCGCGATCGCGCCTTCGCTCGTACGCGCGCATGGACGCGCGCCCTACGGGCACGTACACGAGGCTGAACGGTTCGATCGTCGCGTCGGAGTAAACCGGGACGCCTTCGAACACACCGGTCTGAATCATCACGTTGCTGTCGAACATCCGCGTCTCGCTGGTCGGAAAGAACACGAGACCTTGAACCAGGATCGGCCGGTTGTTGATTTGCCACTCGGCGCTCGCAGCCGTGACGTCGGGTGGCCGGGTGAGCGACGGCAGCGAGGACACCTGAGCATTTCCCAAACTGGGAAACAGCACAGCCAAGGTAAGCATTCCGCCGGCCAACCACATGCGCATGACGACCTCCGGCACGGAGCCCCTCAATGCGCGTACCACCCGCTCCGCTGAGACCCCTCGATCGCGCGCCGAAGCGCAAAGCCCGGAGGCGGGCGCTACAATGAAGTAATCCATGTCCACACTGGCTCAGGTGCTCGCGCACGAGACGCGCGAAGGCGAATTGTACGAGCGGCTGCCGGACGGCCGGCTGCGCTGCTACGCGTGCGGCCACTGCTGTCCGCTGCCGGAGGGCGCGATTGGCGTCTGCAAGGTGCGGTTCAACGAAGGCGGACGTCTGTTCGTTCCCTGGGGCTATGTGGGCGGCGTTCAGTGTGATCCGATCGAGAAGAAGCCATTCTTTCACGCGCAACCCGGCGCGCTCGCGTACAGCTTCGGGATGCTTGGATGCGATCTGCACTGTGGGTACTGCCAGAACTGGGTGACGTCGCAGGCGCTCCGCGATCCGGCTGCCGTTGCGCCGCCGCTGCAAGCGACGCCTGAAGGGCTCGTTGACGATGCGCTTCGGCTGCACGCGCGCGTGATGGTGAGCACGTACAATGAGCCGCTCATCACGAGCGAGTGGGCCGTGGCCGTCTTCAAGGAGGCCAAGGCAGGGGGGCTGACGACGGGATACGTGTCGAACGGCAACGGCACGCCGGAAGTGCTCGAATATCTGCGCCCGTGGGTCGATTTGTACAAAGTCGATCTCAAGAGCTTCGACGATCGCCATTACCGTCAGCTTGGCGGAAGGCTGCAGCCGATCCTCGACACGATTCGCCGGCTGCACGCGATGGATTTCTGGGTCGAGATCGTCACGCTGCTGATTCCTGGATTCAACGACTCCCGCGACGAGCTCGAGCGGCTCACGTCGTTCATCGCCAGCGTGTCGCCGGACATTCCGTGGCACGTCACCGCGTTTCACGCCGATTACAAGATGACCGATCCGCCGAACACGACTGCGGGCATGCTGGTCGACGCCGCGTCGATCGGCCGCGCGAACGGCCTGCGGTACGTCTATGCCGGCAACCTGCCGGGCCGCGTCGGCGGCCTCGAGGACACATGCTGCCCGTCGTGCGGCGACATGCTCGTTGCCCGGTACGGCTATCACATCCGGGATTACCGCATCACTGCGGATGGCCGCTGCCCGTCGTGCGCGGCGATCGTGCCCGGGCGCTGGAGCGCGCGCTTCGACGGCCAAATCACCTCGCGTCCTTTCATTCCTGGCACGCGCCGATTTACAATTCTCTCTTCCCGATGATGCTGGACCGTCTCGGCCGGCCGCTGCGGAATCTGCGCCTGTCGGTCACCGATCGCTGCAACCTCCGCTGCGAATACTGCATGCCGGAGGACGACTACGTCTGGCTGCCGCGCGAAGACGTCCTCCACTTCGAGGAAACCAGCGCGCTCGTCGACGTATTTCTGTCGCTCGGCGTCGACAAGGTGCGCCTCACCGGCGGCGAACCGCTCCTGCGGCGCGACGTGCCGTCGCTCGTCCGGCTGATCTCGTCGAAACCAGGGCTGAAGGATCTGGCGCTGACGACCAATGGCGTCCTTCTGGCCGATCAAGTCGACGCGCTGAAGGCGGCCGGGCTCCGACGCGTCACCGTCAGCCTCGACACGCTGCGACGCGATCGCTTTCTCGCGCTCACGCGGGTGGATCAACTCGCGGCGGTTCACACGGGCATTGCCGCCGCGCATCGCGTCTACGGCCGGTTCAAGATCGACACGGTCGTCATCCGCGGCGTCAACGACGAGGAGGTCGCCGATCTGATCGAGTACGGGAAGTCGGTCGACGCCGAGGTCCGATTCATCGAGTACATGGACGTGGGCGGCGCGTCGCGATGGTCGCCCGAACGCGTCTTCTCACGCCGCGAGATCCTCGACTTGCTGTCGCGGCGTTACGGATCGATCGAATCGATCGCAGAGCCCGAGTCGTCTGCGCCGGCCGAACGGTTCGCGCTGCCGGACGGCACGACGTTCGGCATCATCGCGTCGACGACCGAGCCCTTCTGCCGGACGTGCGATCGCAGCCGGCTGACGGCTGACGGCATGTGGTATCTGTGCCTTTACGCGACGCGCGGCGTCGATCTACGCGACCCGCTGCGCCGCGGCGCATCAATGGATGAAATCAAAGCGTTGATTGCCGGCGCGTGGCGCGATCGGACCGATCGCGGCGCCGAGGAGCGGCTCGCGCTCGGCGACCGGCGCGCGTTCGTGCCCGTTCAGGATCTCCTCCGGAAAGACCCGCACCTCGAAATGCACACGCGCGGCGGCTAAACGGGCTACACTGAGCTCGCATGGGAGCCCATGCGTCGCCGTTCGCCGCCGACGTCCGCGCGGTCCTCGACGCCATTCGCCGCATCGTGCAGGTGCTCCGCGCGTCCAGCCGCGAAGCGGAGAAGCAGGTCGGCCTGACGGCGGCTCAACTGTTCGCGTTGCAGCAGCTCTCCGCATCCCCCGGCGCGTCGGTGAACGAGCTCGCCGCGCGCACGTTCACCCACCAGAGCTCGGTCTCAGTCGTCGTCCAGCGCCTCGTCGCGCGGAAGCTCGTCGTGAAGGTGATCTCGAAAGACGATAAGCGCCGCGTCCGTCTCGCGCTCACCGATGCGGGCCGCGCGGTGCTGCGACGATCGCCCGAACCGGTGCAGGACCGCTTGATCGCAGGCATCGCCGCGCTGCCGGGGGCACAACGCCAGATGCTGGTCCAGGCGCTCGGCAGCATCGCCGAGGTGCTGGCGGCGGCCGACCATGCCCCACCGATGCTGTTCGAAGAAAGAGGACGGGAGGGACGCGTTACGCGGCCGCGAGAGCGGCGCGCACCTTCCGCGCGAGCGCGTCGAGCGTGAACGGCTTTTCGAGGTAAAGAACTCGCGTCTCGGGATGGCAGCGGCACACGGCGTCGACAATTTCCGAATCACGCTCCGGTTCGGTTGCCGGCTCGGCGATCAACAGATCGATCGGCGCTCGATGCTCGGCCGCGAATTTCATCGCCTCCGCGCGACTGCTCGCGACGAGTAGATCATCGCCGCGCCGCCGGAGCACATCGCGGACGAGCGTTCGCACCGCTTGATCGTTTGCGAAGAGCAGGACGGTCGCTGATCCGATGTGTTCTGTCGGCGCGCGCCCGCGTGCGATGACGCCGGTCGACGTGTCGCCGGTCGCCGGGAAGCAGACGCCGAAGCGCGATCCGTGTCCGACTTCGCTGTCGATCACGATGTGGCTGCCGCTCGGCGTCACGATCCCGTGGACGGTCGCGAGGCCAAGACCGGCCGTGCGGCGCCCCGCCTTCGCCGTGAAACGAGCCCGCGGCCACATCCCGGTGCCGCCGTCAGGAAGTGGACTGCTGGTGAACGTCGAACCGGCCGTACAGCAGCAGCGCAACAGCTTCCAGCAATCCCTTCACGCTGCATGGCTTGTCGAGAAACGCTTCGTCCTCCCAGAGAGTGATCTTGTCCTTGAACAATTGATCGCTGTAGCCGGTGAGGTACAACACTTTCAACCCGGGTTGGCGCTGGCGCAGGCGGCGCGCGAGCTCGTCGCCCTGCATCTGCGGCATCATCACGTCGGTGACCAGGATGTGGAGCGTGTCGAGTTTGGACGCCACCTCGATGGCTTCGGCGCCATCGGCGGCCATTGCCGTCCGATAGCCTCCCTCGCGCAGCACGCGTTCTACCAGCTTGCGGACCGCTTCTTCGTCGTCGACGACGAGCACCGAAACCTCGGGCGCGTCAGCTCGCATCCGGTCCGCGCAGTTTTTGACGAATGTCACGACAGAACCCATATCAATAGAAGTAGCGAAGACCTTGCCAGCGCAGGGTGATCGCAATTGCGCGCCAGTGACCGATGCGTCATAGCGCTGGCGTCGGGCCGTGTGCGATTCCGGCGCACGATCGAGCAGGTCGGGTACGCCTCACGAGCGCCGCAGCGATCCCGCGGGCGGAGCTTCGTCGACCAGACGGTGACGTTCGAGCCGCCGATAGAGCGCGCGGCGGCTGATGCCGAGCACCTTGGCCGCGGCCATGCGATTGCCGTTGACCTGACGCAGGACGTCGAGGATGTGCTCGCGCTCGATCGCGTCGAGCGGCGCCGCCGGTTTTTCCGGGGCGATACGCGCCTTCGCGGCGATGTCCGGCGATCTGAGCGGCTGCGCGAGGTCCGGACCAAATGCACCCGCGAGCTCACGTTCCGACACCAGATTCCCGTCGGCGAGCATGCACGCGCGCTCGACGACGTTTTTCAGCTCGCGCACGTTGCCGTCCCAGCGCGCGTTGAGGAGCAGGCGCTCGGCCGCCGGCGTCAGGCCGGTCAACGGTTTCCGCATCCGCTGGGCGGCGTCGCGCAGAAATGCCGCCGTCAGATACGGAATATCTTCACGGCGCTCCGACAGCGGCGGCAGGACGACCTCGACGACGTTCAGCCGGTAGAAGAGGTCGCCGCGAAAACGTCCGGCAGCGACCTCCGCACGAAGATCGCGATTGGTCGCCGCGATGACGGCGACATCGACGCGCTTGAGCTGCAGCGAGCCGACGCGCTGGACTTCTCCATATTCGAGCGCGCGCAGCAGCTTCGCCTGGACGGAGAGCGGGAGCTCGCCGATTTCGTCGAGGAAGAGGGTTCCGCCTTGAGCGGCCTCGAACATGCCGGGCTTGGAGTCGACGGCGCCGGTGAAGGCGCCGCGCACGTGGCCGAACAGCTCGCTCTCGAAAAGCGTGTCGACGACCGCGGAGCAGTTAATCGTGACGAATGGCCGGCCCCGCCGCGGCCCCGCCTGGTGGAACGCACGCGCGCCCAGCTCCTTGCCGGTTCCCGTCTGGCCGGAAATCAGCACGACCTTCGCGTGTGGCGCCAGACGCTGGATCAGACTGAACACTTCCTGCATCGAGGGACTGCGTCCGAGCATCCCGCAGAATTCGAGCTGGCGGGCGACCTGGCTTTCGAGTGCGACGACCTGCGCGCGCCGCTCGATCTCGACGCGCGTCTCGACGAGCACTCGACGCAGCCGGTCGAAATCAAAGGGCTTGGTGAGATACTCGCGCGCCCCGAGCTTGATGGCTTCGACTGCGCTGTCGACGGCCGCGTAAGCGGTCATCAGAATCACTTCGCAGCCGGGCACCGCGCCGCGAATCTGCCGCAGCAGATCGAGGCCGTTCACATCGGGCATGCGCAGGTCGACCATCGCGAGGTCGGCCGGCCTCCGCATCAGGACGCGCATCGCTTCCGAGCCGCTGCCGCACGTCACCACGTCGTAGCCGGCCTTGCCGGCCACACGCTCGATCACTTTCAGAACGGGCGCCTCGTCGTCGACGACGACCAGCAGCGGTTTTGCGGTTACAGGATTCGGCAACGGCATCATCCTCGCGGTCGCGCCCGGTAACGTGCGGCTCGTCTGCGCAGTGTGCGGCTGACGCCCGCGCCGGTGTGCGCAGGTGCGCGCAAACGCACACCGCACACTACATTCTCCACTGATTCCTATGTATCGGCGTGTGCGGACCGTGGCAATATTCTTGCCTCATCCGCACGCCATGACGTCAGTTCTGATCGTCGACGACGAGCCGGCGGTGCGCGACATCATGGCGCGTTGGGTCAAATCGCTGGGACTGCGATCGCACACGGCGGAGAGCGCGGACGAGGCGCTTGCGACATTGAGAACGCAGCACTACGACCTCGCCGTCATCGACGTCATGATGCCGGGCCACGACGGCCTGTGGCTCGCCAACGAGATGCATCGGAAGCACCCCAACACGGCGGTCGTCATCGCGACCGCGTCCAAGGAGCTGGTCGACGCCGAAAGGCCGCAGCCCGATTTCGTCGATCTCCTGGTCAAACCCTTTCAACGAGATCGGTTCGCGCTCGCCGTCGATCGCGGACGCCAATGGCGAAAGCAGGCGATCGAAGAGCTGCGGTGGCACGCGCAGCTGTCGCTCGAGACACAGGACCTGGCCGCCGGAATCTGCGGCGAGGTTCGAACCTACGCCGCCGAAGGCCTCGACGAGCGCGATGCTCTGCGCGTCATCATGTCCGCCCGCATCCCCGATGTCGTCGCACACGGCGAGCGGGTCGCGCGCTACGCGCAGTCGCTTGCGCGGGAGTTGGGCGTCGACACATCCCTCGGACCGCTGATCGAAGACGCGGCGCTGTTTCACGACATCGGCAAAGCCGCGATGCCCGACGCTCTCCTCACCAAACCGAGCCCGCTTACTCCGGGAGAGGTCGCCCTCATGCGCCGCCACGTGGACGTCGGCGCGCAGATCCTCGAGGCGACCGGGTCGCTGGCTGCAGCCGCTCCGATCGTGCTCGCGACGCATGAGTGGTTCGGCGGCGGCGGCTATCCGCAGAAGCTCTCGGGCGACGAGATCCCGCTGGCCAGCCGTGTGATTGCCGTGGCGGATGCCTATGACGCGATGACGCAGACGCGGGCGTACCGCAAGCGGATCGACTCATCGGACGCGATCACCGAGTTGCTCCGGTGCTGTCCGGTGCAATTCGATCCCGTGATCGTCGCCGCACTGCTCGCGCTGCTCAGCCGCCACTGACCAATCAGCGATTCAGCCACGCTTCAACTCTCAGCCGAAAGCTCACGGCTGACAGCTGAAAACTGATCGAAAGTCTCGCCATCCGTGGGATTCGTTCGTCCCACAAGCGGACACTTTCACAGTGTCTGTGTGCATTTTGGCACTCCTCTAAGTTCCGCGCTTATAATCACTTAATCACGACAACAGAACTGGCCCAGCATTTGCGGCTGCGCATATCCGATCGTTTTCGCTATCTTCTCCGTCTAACAGAAACTGTTAACAACCATGGATATAGCTCGTCCGTCCAATGCAAGGAAGAAGCGGATCCGCCAGATCGTTTACGGCGGCGTTTCGCTTCTCGTCATCGCGCTGGTCACGGTCGGGTTGTCGCGGCTGAAACCGGCCGCGCCGACCGTCGAACGCGCGGTTGTCTGGCCCGACAGCGTCAAACGTGGGCCGATGGTGCGCCAGGTGCGCGGCCTCGGAACGCTGACACCGGAAGACATCCGCTGGATTCCAGCGACTACGCAGGCGCGGGTTGAAAAAATCGTCTTGCGGCCCGGCACGCCGGTCAAACACGACGCCGTGATTCTCGAGTTGAGCAATCCACAGCTCGATCAGCAGCTTCAGGACGCCCAGCTCAAACTGCAGTCGACGGAAGCGGCGCTGGCGAACATCAAAGTGCAGCTGAGTAACGACCTGCTCGCGCAGAAGGCGGCTGGAGCGGGCATCGAAGCCGATTACAACAAGGCCAAGATGCAGGCGCAGATGAACGAGGAGTTGGCGAAAGACCAGCTCGTATCGGCGCTCGTCCTGAAGCAGTCGCAGGTAGACGCGGAGCAGCTTGGCGTGCGCAACCAGATCGCGAAGGAGCAGCTCGCGAGCAAGGCCGAATCGACGCGCGCGCAAATCGCGGTCGCGCAGTCCGCGGTCGACCAGGCCAAGGCCGTAGTCGCGCTCGCGCAGCGGCAGCACGACGAACTGAAAGTGCGTGCCGGCATCGACGGCATGCTGCAGCTCGTGCCGGTCGAAGAAGGCCAGCAGGTCGCGCCAGGCACGAACCTCGCGCGCGTCGCGAACCCGACGCGTCTCAAGGCGGAAATCAAGATTGCAGAAACGCAGGCGAAAGACATTCAGCTGGGCCAGAAGGCGGAAGTCGACACCCGCAACGGCGTCGTGGACGGACGCGTGGCCCGCATCGATCCTTCGGTGATCAACGGCACACGAACCGTCGACGTCACGCTCATCGGCGGTCTTCCGAAAGGCGCCGTCCCCGATCTGAGCGTGGACGGGACCATCGAGCTCGAGCGACTGAACGACGTTCTTTATATGGGCCGCCCGGCGTTCGGTCAGGAGCAGAGCGTCGTCGGTCTGTTCAAGATCGGATCTGACGGCGTCAATGCAGAACGAGTGCAGGTGAAGCTCGGAAAGAGCTCCGTCAACACTGTGGAGGTTCTGTCCGGACTCAAGGTCGGCGATCAGGTGATTCTGTCCGACATGTCGGCGTACGACGCATACGACCGGATCCGATTGAAGTAATGCGATCGCGGGCCTGAAGGTCCCGCGCCACAGTCAGTAGCGCAGGCCTTCAGGTCTGCCGGAGGAGAAACGGCATGGCAGAGAACGGACAGGCGCTCATCAAGCTGGATGGTGTGACCAAAGTGTTCTTCACCGACGAAGTCGAGACCCACGCGCTGTCAGGCATTCACCTCCAGATCAACAAGGGCGAGTACGTGTCGATCGCCGGACCATCGGGCTGCGGCAAGTCGACGCTCCTGTCGATCCTCGGCCTCCTCGACTCGCCGACCGAAGGCCAGTATCTCCTGAACAACCGGCCCGTCGCGGAATTGCCGGCGTCGGAGCGCGCGCGCGTCCGCAACCGCGAGATCGGCTTCATCTTTCAGAGCTTCAACCTGATTGGCGATCTCACCGTGTTCGAGAACGTCGAGCTGCCGCTCACCTATCGAGGCATGAAAGCCGCCGAGCGGAAGCAGCGCGTCGAGGCGGCGCTCGAACGCGTCGGCATGGCGCATCGCGCGAAGCATCTTCCGAGTCAGCTGTCGGGCGGTCAGCAGCAGCGCGTCGCCGTCGCTCGAGCTGTCGCCGGCGAGCCGCTCATCCTGCTCGCGGACGAGCCAACCGGCAACCTCGACTCGCGCAGCGGTGAAGCCGTCATGGATTTGCTGAAGGAGCTTCACAAGGCGGGCGCCACGATCTGCATGGTCACGCACGACCCACGCTACGCGCGGCACGCCGAGCGCAGCATCCATCTGTTCGACGGCCGCGTTGTCGAGGAACGGATGGAGATGGCTGTGACCGAGTAAGTCCCGGGATTCGGGATTCGGGATTTGGGATTCGGCAGGATTCGACACCTCCAATCTCTCATTTCGAATCCCTAATCCCTCATCCCGAATCCCTGATGATCACCGATCTCCGACAAGCCCTTCGCACCCTCCTCAAGTCTCCCGGGTTCAGCGCGCTCGTCGTGGTCGTGCTGGCCGTTGGCATCGGCGCCAACACGGCGATCTTCAGCATCGTCAACGGCGTTCTGCTGCGACCGCTGCCGTTCCCGCACGCGGATCGTCTGGTGGCCGTCGACACCACGACGCGCAACCAACCGGACGACACCTCGTATCCCGATTTTCTCGACTGGCACGCGCAGGCGAAGGCGTTCGAGCGATTGGCGGTCTACAGCACCGCAGCGGTGACGCTCACCGGCTCCGGTCCGGCCATTTCGGTCGCGTCCGGCATCGTCACGTCCGACCTGTTCGAGATGCTCGGTGTGGCTCCGGTCCGTGGTCGGCTGTTCACCTCAAACGATGACAAACGCGGCGCCGCGCGGACGGTGATTGTTTCCGACGCGTTGTGGAGCTCGCGCTTTTCGCGTGACGCGGGCATCGTCGGTCGATCGATTGTCATCGACGCCGAACCGTTCACCGTCGTCGGCGTGATGCCGTCCTCGTTCGAGTTTCCATTCGACGCCGAGGATCCGCCGCAGTTGTGGATGCCGGTGTATGCATCGCGCTTCGCGGCGCAATGGGCTGATCAGCGCAACGCGTCGTTTCTCAAGGGGCTTGGACTGCTGCACCAGGGCGTCGCACCGCAGGCAGCGCAAGCGGAGCTCGTGACGATCGAGGAGCAAATCGTCGCGAAAACGGATAGAAGTGAATCGCGCGGGGCGCGCAGCGTGATCGTCCGGCCGTTCCATGACGTGCTGGTCAAGAACTATCGGCTCGGTCTTATCGTGCTGCTGTCGGCCGTCGCGTCGGTTCTGCTGATTGCGTGCGCGAACGTCGCGAACCTGCTCCTCGCACGTGGATCGGTGCGGCGGCGCGAAATCGCCCTCCGTGCCGCCCTCGGCGCCGGCCGCGGCCGGCTCGTCCGTCAACTTCTCGCAGAGAGCCTGGTCCTCGCCGCCCTCGGCGGAATCGGAGGCGTGATGCTCGCGCTCTGGGGCATCGACGTCCTGGTCCGCGTAAGCCCGCTTCAGATTCCGCGCCTTCACAGCGTCCATATGGACACGGCGGCGCTCGCGTTCACGGCGCTCGCATCGATGGCGACCGGCGTTCTCAGCGGCGTGGTACCCGCGTTTCAGCTGTCGCGGTCTTGCCCCGGCGATGCGTTGAAAGACGTCGAGCGCGGAGGGAGCAGCACACGCGGCGCTCGCACGCGACAGATGCTCGTCGTCGCGGAGGTGGCCACGTCACTCGTCCTCCTGACGGCAGCGGGACTGCTCGTCCGCAGCCTCGTCAGCCTCCAACATGTCAGCCCGGGGTTCGTGACTGAACGTGCGGTCGCGATGCAGCTGCTGCTGCCCGGCGCACGTTACGAAGACGGCCGTTCGATGATCGGGTTCTATCGCCGGCTGAGCGACGAGCTGCGGACGATTCCCGGCGCATCGGCAACGGCCGTGTCGACGACGTTGCCAATGTCCGGCAGCGATATCGGCGTCGGATTCTCGATTGAGGGATGGCCGCAGGATCCGAAGACACGCACCTCAGCAGCATTCTTCGCGGTGAGCCCGGACTACTTCGCCACGCTCGGCATACCGCTGGTGAAAGGCCGCGTGTTTTCCAATCGCGACCAGGAAGGCTCGCCGCTCGTCCTTATCGTCAACCAAACGATTGCGGCAAAGTACTGGCCTGGAGAGGACCCGATCGGCAAACGCGTGACGATTGGATACAACAAGACGGGACCGCGCGAGATCGTCGGCGTGGTCGGCGACGTCAAGCAGGGCGAGCTGGCGGAATCGGCTTCGCCGCAAATCTACGCGCCGTTCGTGCAGACGCCGTGGCCGTTTCTGACCGCTGTCGTACGAACCGCCGCCGCGCCTGAGTCGGCCGTCGGATCGCTTCGATCGGCGCTCGCGCGAGTCGATCCGATGCTGGGCACGAGCGAGATCAGGACGCTCGATCAGTACATCGCCCGTTCCATCGCCACGCCGCGTTTCACGGCGCTGCTCGTCAGCACGTTTGCAACGATGGCGCTCGCGCTCGCCGGCTTCGGGTTGTTCAGCGTGATGGCGTATTCCGTTGCGCAGCGGCGGCGCGAGATCGGCATTCGCATGGCGCTCGGCGCGCAGACGGCGGACGTCCGGTCGCTCGTCCTGACACAGGCGCTGCGGATGGGAATCGTCGGGCTCGCGATTGGCATCGGCGGCGCGCTCATTGCGACGCGCGTGATCGAGAGCCTGCTGTTCGGCGTGACGCCGCACGATCCGGCGACCTTCGCCGGCGTCAGCGGCGTCTTACTGACGGTGATGCTGCTCGCGGCATACCTCCCGGCGCTCCGTGCCGCGCGCGTCGATCCGATGGTCGCGCTGAGAACCGAGTAATTAGCCATGCTCATTTCGCTTCGCAGCGTCGAGAAGTCATATCCGCACGGCGTCGGCCGCACTTACGTGCTCCGCCGCGTGAACGCCGACATCAAGGAAGGCGAATTCGTCTCGATCATGGGGCCGTCCGGCGCCGGCAAGTCGACGCTCCTCCACATCCTCGGCATGCATGACAGCGCGTGGTCGGGTGAGTACTACTTCATGGACCAGCCGGTGCATCGGCTGAATCCGAAGCAGCGTTCGGAACTTCACAAGAAGCACATCGGCTTCGTGTTTCAAAGTTATCACCTGCTCGACAACCTGACGGTGTACGAGAACCTCGAGATTCCGCTCTCGTACCGAAATGTCAGCCGCAAGGATCGCCAGAGCATGGTGGCCGACATCCTGGATCGATTCCAGATCGTCGGAAAAAAAGACCTCTATCCCAATCAGCTCTCCGGCGGGCAGCAGCAGCTCGTGGGCGTCGCGCGCGCGGTCATCGCGAATCCGCAAGTCGTTCTCGCCGACGAGCCGACCGGCAATCTTCATTCGGCGCAGGGCAAGGAGATCATGGAGCTGTTCCGCTCTCTGAACGAGAGCGGCGCCACGATCGTCCAGGTGACGCATTCCGAAGTGAACGCGTCCTACGGGACGCGCATCATTCAACTCCGAGACGGGTGGGTGGTCGATGATTAGCGCGAACACAGCAGACGACGTGATGGTGCCATCCTGGCAGAGCGAGGTGATCACTCCGCGCGTGTTGATCGCCGACGATCAACCGGATGTCCTCGAGGCGCTGCGCCTCCTCCTGAAGGGCGAAGGGTACAGGATCGATTCCGCCGGATCGCCGGCCGCCGTCCTGGAGGCGTTCGACTCTCAGGAATACGACGCGGTGTTGATGGATTTGAACTACACGCGCGACACGACGTCGGGCCAGGAGGGACTCGATCTGCTCGCGCAGCTGCGCGCGCACGACATCACGCTGCCCGTCGTGGTCATGACGGCGTGGGGATCGGTGGAGCTCGCCGTCGAGGCGATGCGCCGCGGGGCGCGGGACTTCGTGCAGAAGCCATGGGAGAACGCGCGGCTGCTCACCATCGTTCGCACGCAGGTCGAGCTCGCGCGCGCGCTCCGGCGCCAGCAGCGGCTCGAGGCCGAAAATCGATCGCTGAAGCCCGACGTCCGTCCGCTTCTCATCGCCGAGGCGCCGTCGATGCGTCCGGTGCTCGAGCTGATCTCGCGCGTCGGGCCGTCGGAGGCCAACGTGCTCGTCACCGGCGAGAACGGCACCGGCAAAGGCACCGTGGCGCAGGCGATTCACTCCGTATCGGGCCGCGCGGGCAAGGGTCTCGTGACCGTGAACGCCGGCGGTCTGTCCGAGGGCGTCTTCGAGAGCGAGCTCTTCGGCCATGTGAAAGGCGCATTCACCGATGCGAAGACCGATCGCGTCGGGCGCTTCGAGCTCGCCGACGGCGGCACGCTGTTCCTCGACGAAATCGCGAACGTGCCGCTGAACCTGCAGCCCAAACTGCTGCGCGTGCTGGAGACCGGCGATTTCGAGCGCGTGGGATCGTCGCGGACGCGCCACGTCAACGTGCGGATCCTGTCCGCGACGAACTCGAAGCTGTCCGAGGAAGTCGCGGCCGGACGATTCCGGCAGGATCTGCTGTTCCGCCTCAACACGATCGAGATCCAGCTGCCGCCGCTTCGCGATCGGCGCGAAGACATCCCGGCGCTCGCCACGCATTTCGTGCGCCAGCACGCCAACCGGTACCGCAAGAACATCACCGGCTTCGAGCCGGCGGCCATGCAGGCGCTGCTCGATCATCCATGGCCCGGCAACATCCGCGAGCTCGATCATGCCGTCGAGCGCGGCGTGCTCATGGCGCAGGGCTCGATGATTCGGCTCGGCGAGCTCGGGCTGCGCATCGACCGCGACGCCGGCTCGCGCATGGAAGACATGAGCCTCGAGGAAGTCGAAGGGTTCCTGATCAAGAAGGCGATGGCGCGCTTCGACGGCAACGTCAGCCAGGCGGCCAAGGCGCTCGGCCTGAGCCGCAGCGCGCTCTACCGACGGCTGCAGCGGTACGGGCTGTAACGAATCGGGTAATCGGGTAATTGGGTAATCGGGTAATCGGGTAATCGGGTAATCGGGTAACGTAATCGGCATTGATGCAATTGGCAATCGTCCAATTGCAATTACTCGATTACCCAATTATCCAATTACCCAATTATCCAATTACCCAATTCGTCCCGTAAGATCCCGCTGTGAGCGCCACACCCGCCGAGAGCGCGGAGGTCCACGCCGCCGCGCTCGACGCGATCGTCGGCCACCCCCCTTCACGTCTTCGCTTCGATCAGCGCATTCTGCTGCTGGCGCTGATCGCGGGGTTCCCCGCCTCGCTCGTCGCGCTCATCCTGCTCTGGACCGGCGGCTACTCGCCCAAAGTCGAATGGACGCTGACCGTCGTCGTCGTCGGCGTCTGGGTGGGATGCTCGTTCAGCGTGCGACATCGCGTGGTGCTCCCGCTGCAGACGCTGTCGAACCTCCTCGCCGCGCTCCGCGAGAGCGACTTCTCGATCCGCGCGCGCAAGGCGAGCGGACGCGGCGCGCCGCACGACGATCCGCTCGGCGCGGTGATGCTCGAAGTCAACGAGCTCGCGTCGACGCTGCACGACCAGCGTCTCGGCGCGCTCGAAGCGAGCGCGCTGCTACGCACGGTGATGGTCGAGATCGACGTCGCCGTCTTCACGTTCGACGGATTGCAGACGCTGCGGCTCGTCAACCGCGCGGGCGAACGGCTGCTGGCAAAGCCCGCGGACGAATTGCTCGGCCGCAGCGCGGCGTCGCTCGGACTGAGCGCGTGCCTCGACGACGCCTCGCCGCGCATCGCCGACGCGACGTTTCCCGGCGGCGCCGGCCGCTACGAAGTGCGGCGCACCACGTTCCGGCAGGAAGGACGGCCGCATCAGCTCCTGGTCCTCGCCGACGTGAGCCGGCCGCTGCGCGACGAGGAGCGGCAGGCGTGGCAGCGGCTGATTCGAGTCATCGGCCACGAGATCAACAACTCCCTGGCGCCGATCAAGTCGATCGCCGGCAGCCTCGAGTCGATGCTCGCGCGCGACACGATGCCCCATGACTGGAACGAGGACATGCGCCGCGGCCTGACCGTGATCGCCGCGCGATCGGATTCCCTCAGCCGCTTCACGACGGCCTACGCGCGCCTCGCAAAGCTGCCGGCGCCCCGCGTCGACACCATCCACACTTCGGCGCTCGTCCGGCGCGTCGCCGGCGTGGAAACGCGCCTCGCCGTGCGGATCGACGCTGGTCCGGACGTGACGATTCGCGCCGACCCGGATCAGCTCGAGCAGTTGTTGATCAATCTCATACGCAACGGCGCCGATGCCGCAATGCAGACGGGCGGAGGCGTGACGGTCGGCTGGAAGAGAGACGGCCATACCTTCGAGCTGTGGGTCGACGACGAAGGCACCGGTCTGACGAATGCAGGAAATCTGTTCGTGCCGTTCTTCACGACGAAGCCGGGCGGATCGGGAATAGGACTCGTGCTGAGCCGTCAGATCGCGGAAGCGCACGGCGGAACGCTGACGCTCGAAAATCGTTCCGATCGACGCGGCTGCCGCGCGTATCTGCGGCTGCCGATCTGATTCATTCCTCTCGCCGCGTTCGCCGGACCATGGCCCGCGGCTTGCTTCCCCGTCACCGTCCGCATGCGCGCCTTCTCGAAATGGATTATCGCGCTGTTCGCCTCGCCGGCCGGAGTCGTTGTGCTCGCGGCGCTCGATTCGACGCTGTTCTTCTCGCTCCCCTTCGGCATCGATGCCGCGGTCATCATCCTCAGCGCGCAGCTGCACCGCCTCGCGTGGGTAGTGCCATTACTTGCCACTGCCGGCTCCATTGCGGGCGCGTGGCTGACGTTCTGGATGGGCCGCGTGATCGGCGAGAAAGGGCTCGACCGCTACGTCGCGCCGAGACGCCTGAAAAAAGTGCGGAAGAAAATCCGCGACAGCGGCGCCGTTGCGCTCGCGATTCTCGACCTCATCCCGCCGCCATTTCCGTTCACGCCATTCGTGCTCGCGGCCGGCGCTCTCGAAGTGAAGACGTCGATATTTTTCATCACGCTCGTCGTCTGCCGGCTCGTTCGCTTCGGCTTCGAAGCGGCGCTCGCCGTCGTCTACGGGCGGCGCATCCTCGCCTGGCTCGACTCGGATCTCTTCCACGACATCGTCGCGTTCTCCATCGTGGCCGCAGGCGGGCTGACCATCGTATCGATCGTCAAGCTGATTCGATCGACTGGAACATCCGGCCGCCGATCGGCACGTCGCGCTCCGGCGTGAGCAGCACCACGCCGCCCTCGCCGTCGGGCACCCCGAGCGTGAGCACTTCCGACTTGAACGGACCGATCTGCTTTGGCGCGAAGTTCACGTCGGCCAGGACGAGGCGATTGACGAGGGTTGTGCACGTCGATCACGCGGCCGGCGCGGATGTCGACTCGCTCGAATTCGGCGTAGGAAAGCGGCCCGGTTTGATCGATCATGATGTGCCGGCCATCTGACATGTCGGCCTGATTTGCGCAACGGCCGAGGCGGTACGAGACTTGATTGTGCGCCCTGACGTGACGACCACCCCCGCAGGCAACGTGCTCATCGTCGAGGACGATCCCGACGTCAGGGAGATGCTGTCGACACTGCTGTCGACCGAAGGCTTCCATGCGGTGGCGGCCGAAGACGGCCTCGAGGCGCTGCACCTCCTGCGCGCCGTGCGGCATCGCGCCCCGGAGGTGCCGTGTCTCGTCCTCCTCGATCTGAAGATGCCGCGCCTCGGCGGTGACGAATTCCGGCGGGCGCAGCTTGGCGATCCCACCGTCGCCAGCGTGCCCGTCGCCGTCATGTCGGGGGCGGTCGATCTGGAGCAGCGGGCGCAGGATCTCGGCGCCGTCGCTACCGTGGCGAAGCCAATCAACATCGATCGATTGATGGAC
Organism: Acidobacteriota bacterium; assembly: GCA_003222395.1. Taxonomy (GTDB): domain Bacteria; phylum Acidobacteriota; class Vicinamibacteria; order Vicinamibacterales; family CAVVIG01; genus Gp6-AA45. The sequence continues at coordinate 50,453 of QHWB01000060.1, read as the reverse complement.
GTCGTGCGCAGGTATTGCGCTTAAGAAGGTCGGCCGAGGATGGCCTCGCGGACGGCCACGGCGAGCACGGCGCCGAGCGCCGCCGCCGCAAGAACCAGCGCGCCTGCCGGCCGCTCGTCAACCGCAAAGCACAGGATTGCGCCAAGCAGGCTGCCGACGCCCACCGTCGACACGGCGTCGGTGATGCGCCGAAGGATCCGTGGAGGACACTTGTGGTGCTCAGTCAGCGCGCCCATACACTTGGGACAGGTGGCCATGCGATTTACCGTGTAATTTTAACATATTCATTTTGGCGGTTGCGACGGCAGGCGTGTGATCCGACAGGGCAGCGCACCCGCCACGACCGCGTGTCGCCCGCATCCTTGTAGATCTCGAACAGCGGCTTCAACTCCTCGTTGCCGGCGTTCGCCTTGAAATCTCCCATCGGAATATGCGGCGCGCCGAACGACCGCGCCAATCTGTGCAACGCGTCTCCTGTCGCCGTTTTCACGCCGGCGGCGATCCTTGTCGGCTGATCGTCGCAGGTGTACGACGGATGGCTTCGCGTCACTTCCCGGAGCCCGCCCAGCATGAGCACGGCCGAGATCGGAAGCCCTACGCATGAGATGCACGTCGACCAACGAGCAGATTTCACACCGCGCTGTTCGAAAACCGTGCGAAGCGGTCCGCCTTTTGGCCGTTTTCGCAGGTACATGCGTTGCTCACAAGGGTCAGCGATTCCCAGGTGAGCAGCACAATGGATAGTCACATCATCCTGAGCATCAACGAAGGATTCGATCGGCTGCAACGACGGCTCGTGGCGCTGAGCGTCGGCGAAGAGATTCGCGCGTCGGACGCCGCGGCCGAAACCGGACTGAGCGAAGAAGTGTGCCGGGCCGTCCTGTGCGGTCTCGAGCGCGCGGGTCTGATGACCCACCGCGACGAAGATCTGTTCGAACGCCGCCCGCTCGATTCGATCAACGCCTGACAGCCGGCCGCAACTCGCGTCTTCCCTCAGCCTGGAGGCTGGATCTCGTTCGGCGTGCGAAGCGACTTGATATACGCAACGAGCTTCCACACCTGATCTTCGTTCAGCTTCGTTCCCCATGCCGGCATACCGTGCGCGCGCCCTTCGGCGATCGAGCTGAAGATTTGCGCTTCGGCATCGCCGTACAGCCAGTCGACGTCGCGGAGGCTTGGTCCCATTCCGCCTCCGGCGCGCCCGCCGTGGCAGCCCGAGCAATTGAACCGGACGAAGAGCTGGCGCCCCTCGCCCATCGCGGCGCGATCGTTCCCGAACGGATTGGCCGGCCGTTCGACGTTCTGCGGCGGGCCGGGAATCGGTCCGACCGGCGTCTTCATCGGCGGCGGCGCCGACCCGGGCGAGACGTCGCCTGGCGGCCGGTCGCATGCGGCCGCGGCGAGGGCGAATCCCGCGGCGAGCACCCACGATCTCCAGCCCATGATCATCTCGCGCCGACGCGGACCGATGTGACCGACAGCGGCACACCGTATTGGTCGAGAACGCGCCGGATGTCGGCGGCGCGCCGCGCAATCGCGCGATCGATCGCATCGTGCAGCGCGCCATCGTCGCGCCTCACCGCCATCGCGATGTCGAACGCGAACGGCAGCAGCGGTCCGTCGCGGTCCGGCGTCACCGGCCTCAGACTCAGGGGGACCCGCGCCTGCTTCGCGTAATAGCCGGCGATCGGACCCCAGACGATGGCGACGTCCACGTCGCCGCGCGCAACGGCATCGACGACGGCGCGCTGCGGGTCGGGCTTCGAGTAATCGCCGTACACCATGAAGCCGCGGACGTTGGCGACGATCCGTCGCGACGCGAGCGCCTGCGCCGCCGGCGGATTGCCGTAGTCCTCGCCGGTGATTTGGATGCCGATCTTCAGTTTGTGCAGCAGCGGGTCGTCGAGCGATTCGATATTCAGCTCGCGATCGCGCCGCGAGACGAACACGTACGACGATCGGTAATAGGGCCGCGTCAGTCTCGCCATCTCGAACTGCGCGGGCACGCCAACGACGAGATCGCAGCGGTTCGCGCGTAGCGTGTTGCGGATGAACCCCCGCCGCTGCGGCAGCCAGAAGTACTCGAGCGTGCGTCCGAGCTCGCGCGATATCAGCCCGGCGATCCTGTTCTCGAAGCCTTCCCGGCGAAGGTTCGAGAACGGCATGTTGTTCGGATCGGAGCAGACGCGCAGCGCGGCAGCCCTGAAGGGCTGCGCTACAGCCAGAGCCGCGTCAGCGTTCGTAGCGAATGGCTTTAGCCCTGCCAACGCGATCGAAATCGCAATCGCTTTAAAACCCGAAGACATACACGGTGCTTCCAGGCGCGGTGTACTTCTTGATTTCTTTCATCGCGCCCACGACGTACTGCCTGCCGTCGGGTCCGAGATATGTGATCGGATTGCCGACGATGCCCGACGCGCAGTGGAACTTCCACAGTTCGATGCCGCTGCGGGCGTCGATCGCCTTGAACCACCCATCCATCGTCCCGTAGAACACGATGTCGCCGCCGGTCGCCAGCACGCCGCTGTAGACCGGCAGCACCGGCTCCCGCACGCCCCATGCCTTCCTGTTGTGCGCGACGTCCCATGCCACGAGCTCGCCCTGATATCCGCCGGGACCGGGATACATCTTCACGTCGGCGCCGAGGTACGGCGTGCCCGCGATGTAGTTGGCATCGATCGCCTCGTAGTCCATGCACGTGTTGTGCGCCGGAATGTAGACGAGGCCGGTGCGCGGCGAGAACGCCGATGGCGTGACGTCTTTCGCTCCGGTCGATGATGGACAGATCCCCTGCGTCACCTTTCCGTATTGCGTCCGCTTGGTCGGATCCTCCTGCGGCTTGCCGGTCTTCAGATCGTACTTCGAGGCCCAGTTCGTTGGCTCGAAGGTTTCGGCCGAGAGCAGCTCACCGGTCTCGCGATCGAGGACGTACACGAATCCGGTGCGGCCCGGATGAACGACGAGCTTGCGCATGCGGCCGCCGTACTCCATGTCGACGAGAATATTTTCCATGATCTCGTCGTAGTCCCAGGCGTCGTGCGCGGTGAACTGGAAGGCCCAGCGCAGCTCGCCGGTGTCGCCGTCGCGCGCCATCAGCGAGCACGACCACTTGTTGTCGCCGGGACGCAGATCGGGATTCCAGACGCCGGGATTCGCCGTGCCGTAAAAGAACGAATTGGTTTCAGGATCGTACGAGATCCATCCCCACACGGTGGATCCACCGAGCTTCCACTGCTCGCCCTGCCACGTGGTGACGCCGAGATCCTTGCCCTGATCCTTCGCGTAAAACGCCTTGAATTTCGGACCGATCTTCACTTCGCTGTCCGGGCCGGTATTGAAGGCGCGCCACAGCTCCTTGCCGCTTTTCACGTCGAGCGCCGCGACGTAGCCGCGCACGCCCATCTCGGCACCCGAATCGCCGACGATGACCTTGTCCTTGATGACGACGGGCGCGCCCGTAATCGTCTCGCCGAGATTGATCTCGCCGACTTTCGTTCTCCACAGCTCTCTGCCGCTCTCCGCATCGACTGCGACAGTGTGCGCATCGAGCAGGTTGTAGATGATCCTGCCGTCGACATACGCGGCGCCCCGGTTGACGACGTCGCAGCAGGCGATGCCGACCGAGACCGGATTGGGATGCGGCTCGTAGATCCACTTGATGGCGCCGCCGGGCTTCGTCAGATCGACCGCGATCAGATTGTTCGGAAAGGGCGTGACGACGTACATCGTGTTGTTCACGACGAGCGGCTGTCCTTCGTGCCCGCGCGGAACTCCGGTCGAAAACGTCGTGATGACGCGCAGATCTTTCACGTTGGAGGTGTTGATCGCGTCGAGCGTGCTGTAGCGGAGGCTGCCGTAATCGCCCGCGGCCATGCGCCATTCGCCGCGCGACACGTCGGCGATGACGCGGATCGCGGGCGGCGCGCCGGGCACGATTCCCTTCTGCGCCGGACCGGCGCCGCCCCTCTCGTTACGCCTCTGGTCGGCACACGCGACGATCGCCGCAGCAACACCAACCACGACCGACCATCGGCCGACGCGCATCGTCACCTCAAGGTATAGAGGTAGGCGGCGACGTCGCGGGCTTGCTGTTCGCTCAGTCCGACCGCCGGCATCGCGGTGCGTGGATGGATTGACTGCGGCGATCGGAGCCAAAGGACGAGGTTGTCGGGCGTGTTCGGAAGTTCACCGGCGATGAAGGACCATCGCGCGTACCAAAGCAGCGGCGGTCCGACGAGACCGCGCGCGCCTGTCACGCCCGGAATGGTGTGACAGGATCCGCAGCCGAATTGTTGGATGAAGCTGCGCCCACGCGCCGCCTCGCCGCCAGCGCTGCTGTTGGCGGCAACGATTGCCTCTGGATACGTCAGGTCGCAGCCAACGAGCAAAGTCACGGCTGCAACGAGCAGCAAAATCAGCCCGGCGTCGATGCGTCGCGCTGGCGCGCGATCCCAGGTTGAATCCACAGTACCGGTGACGGTCGCAAGAGCGATGCCATGGACATCCGATCGAAAGACTAAGCGGTGTGCGCGGTTTTCATCGCGGAGAAGACGGCGATGTGAGACTCGACGACGCGGCGGCGCTCGTCTTCGTCCGGCTCGAGCGTCCAGATGCCTCGCTGCGACGTGCCGCCGAGCACGATGCCGTCCCTGCGCGCCATCATGTGGATGCCGAGCGATCCGGGCGGCGGCGGCGTGTGCAGACCACCGTTGGTGTGGTACTGCACTTCGGGCTGAGGGACCATCACCGTGAGCTGACCTTTGAGCGGCAACAGCTCCTGATCCCCGAACAGATCGCGTGCGCCGAGTCCCGTGCAGTTGATCACGATCGGCTCGTCCAGCGACGCGAGATCGCGCGGCGTGTCGAACCTGCGCACGACGATGCGGCCTCCGAACAGCACCACATCGCGCATCAGAGCTTCGAGATAGATGCTCGGTTCGATCCGGATCTGCGGCGATCGGATCGCGTACTTCGTGTCGAACGGATGCTCGCCCGGTCCGAACACCTCGCGCTCGGTCTCAGCGCCGTCAGGCAGCGGGGGCCGCTCGGGACTCGGCGGCGGCGGCGCGGACAGCTGGTCGGTCAGCGTGAAGTTGTCGAGCCACGAGACGCCGAAAATCGGATTGCCTGCCATGAGCTGCAGTTGACGGTATGCGATGTCGTACGCGCGCCGGTACTGCGCGTCCCATTCGGGCGTGCGCCGGTCTGTGACGACGAGCCCGGAGCTCGGCGTGAATCCCGCGAGCGACATGTTCGACGTCACGTTCGGCGGAACGGCGGCCGCGTAAATCGTCACGGCGAACCCGCGGCGCTGGAGCTGGCGTGCGCAGGTGAGGCCGACCGATCCGCATCCGATGACCGCGGCCTGGCGCGACTGATGCGCGGTGGCGAATTCGGCCGCCATCAGCCCGGTGCCCCACGCGAGCGACATCCCGGCGCCGCCGTGTCCGTAGTTGTGAACGAGCAGCTTGTCATCGAGCTTGTCTGCGCGCAGCACGAACCCGGCGTCGCGATGCGGGCGCAGGCCGACCGTGGTTCTGATCACGCGATCCCACGACGCGAGGACCGGGGGCAGATTGAGCATCGGCCGGCGCGGCGTGACGTTCGGCTTCGACTGCGGCGCGCAGCCGCTGAGCCCCAGGCTGACCGCCGCCATGGTGCTGCTCGTGAGGAATGTGCGTCTATTCATCGGTGTGTTCGTGTGGGACTGACACGGAGTTTGCTGGAGCACGCAGAGGAATCAGCCTCGTCCCTGTCGTCAACGGGTGGCAGGCATTATACGCATGTTCGCCAGCGCGAATGCCCACTCGTCGGCGAGCTCCGCGATCCGTTTGTCGGTGGGACGGTACCCGTGCGACGCCTGCGTCTCGACGCGGATCAACACCGGCTTGTCGCAGCCCTGCGCGGCCTGCAATGCCGCGGCGAACTTGAAGGAGTGGCTCGGAACGACGCGGTCGTCGTGATCGGCAGTGGTGACCAGCGTCGCCGGATAGCAGGTGCCCGGCTTGATGTTGTGCAGCGGCGAGTACCTGTAAAGGTACGCGAAAGCCTTCTCCTCGTCGGCCGATCCGTATTCGGTCGCCCACGCTTCTCCGCCGGTGAACTTCTGGTACCGCAGCATGTCCATCACGCCGACCGCGGGCAGCGCGACGGCGAACAGATCGGGACGTTGCTCCATCACCGCGCCGACGAGCAGGCCGCCGTTCGACCCGCCCATGATGCCGAGCGTCTGCGGCGACGCGTATTTTTCCTTGACGAGGTACTCTGCGGCCGCGATGAAGTCGTCGAAGACGCGCTGCTTCTGCTCGAACATGCCGGCGTGGTGCCATGCTTCGCCGTACTCGCTGCCGCCGCGCATGTTGGCCGTCGTCCACACGCCGCCGCGCTCGAGCCATGCGGGCACGTCGCTGCGGTAGGTTGGCAGCGTGGCGATATCGAATCCGCCGTAGCCATACAACATCGTCGGATTCGAGCCGTCCCTTTTCAGATCCTTGCGGTGCGTGATGAACAGCGGCACGCGCGTGCCGTCCTTCGACGTCGCGAAGACCCGTTCGGTCGTGTACGCCGCCGGATCGAAGGTCGGCTTCGACGGCTCGAACGGTGTGCTCTGCCCTGTGGCCTGATCGAAGCGAAACACGGTCAGCGGAAAGAGCGGAGACGTGAAGGAGTAGAACACTTCGTGGCGATCGAACCGGCCGAGCGGCCCATTGATCGTGCCGAGGCCGGGCGGCATGATGCCGCCGGCCGGCGTCCCGTCGACGTTGTAGAGCGTCACTTCGCTCGCGACGTCGACCATCCGGTTCACGGCCAGCTTCCCGGCGATGAGGTGGGCACTCTCGATGGCGTTCTTGGATTCGGGAACGATCGTCTTCCAGTTCGATCGTTCCGGTTTGTCAATGGGAACCGCGACGATCTTGCTGTTCGGCGCGTCGAGATCGGTCCGCATGTAGAGCGCGCCGTTGGCGACGCCCAGCGGCTCGTAGGCCGCCGTGTGACCGGGATAGAGTGCGCGAACGGGCGCATTGACGTTCGGCGTCAACGGATTGCCCAGATCCTTCACGAACAGCTCGTTCTTGTTGCTCGTGCCCTTGTTCGTGGTGATCCAGAGGTAGCGTCCCGTTTCGTCGCGGTCCGCGTCGATGAAGAGCGTCGGCTCGTCGCGCCGCTCGTACATCAGCCGGTCAGACGACTGTGGCGTGCCGAGCACGTGGTAGTAGATCTTCTTGTCGCGCACCGCGGCCTCGAGCATCTTGCCGGGCGGTGGCTCGGGATAGCGCCCGTAGAAGAATCCTTTTCCGTCTTCGGTCCACGCCAGCGTGCTGAACTTCACGAAGCGGATCACGTCGGCCAGCTGCTTGCCGCTATCCAGCTCCCGCACGTAGAACGTCGACCAGTCCGATCCGCCTTCGGCCTGTCCGTACAGAAAATGCCGGCCGTCGGGCGACGGATAGTATTGCGACAGCGCCACGGAGCCGTCGGGCGACAGCTGGTTCGGGTCGATCAGCACGCGCTCGGGACCCGCCAGCGATTCGCGTACGAAAACGACCGACTGACGCTGCAGTCCCGTGTTGCGCGAGTAGAACCAGTGGCGACCCTCGAATTGCGGGACGGTGACTCGCGGGTAGTTGTACAGCTCCGTGATCCGCTTCTTGAGCGCGTCGCGCATCGGCAGACCGTCGAGATACTTGAACGTGATCGCGTTCTCGGCCCCGATCCACCGTTTCAGCTCCGGTGAGTTGAGGTCTTCCATCCAGCGGTACGGGTCCGGGACCTTCGTGCCGAAGTAGCTGTCGGCCGTGTTGTCCTTGCGTGGCTGCGGATATTTGAAGGCGGGTTGCGCCGTGAGCATCGCGCTGCATGCCGCTGCGAAGGCCAGAATAGCGGCCCGACGAATCCTCTTGTTCATGTTCAACTCCATCGCCGCCGACTAACGCGCAAACAGCGAGAGCTGGATCGCGTTCGCCATCGCCTGATATCCAGCATCGCTCGGGTGCAGGTGATCGCCACGATCATACTGCGGCAGGAATCGCTTCGGCTGCTGCGGATCGCGCGTCGCCGCGTCGAAATCGATGACGCCGTCGTAGGCTTTGCCCGTGCGAATCCAGTCGTTGACGGCCACGCGCTTCTGCTCGCCGATTTCCGTGTAGTACGCCGCGCCCTCGAACGGCGTCAGCGTCGCGCCGATGATCTTGAGGCCGTGCGCGTGCGCCCGTTCGATGAGCTGTTTGTGCCCGGCGATGAGATCCGCGGCGCTCGGCGACGCGCCCTCTCGAGCCTGGCCGATATCGTTGATGCCTTCCATGACCACGACGTGCGTCACGCCGGGCTGAGCGACGACGTCGCGGTCGAAGCGCGCCAGGACGTTGACGCCGAATTCCGGAATGCTCTCGCTCAGCACGCGGTTGCCGCCGATGCCGGTGTTCAGCACTGCCGTCTTCACGCCGCCTTTCGCCGCGGCGAGGCGCCGCGCGAAGACGTCCGGCCACCGGCTGTTGGTCTCGGCCGTCGATCCCGCGCCGTCGGTGATCGAATCGCCCAGCGTCACGACCGCGGCCGTTCGCTCGTTCGTGCTCACTTCGACACGCTCGAGGAAGAACCATGACGGCACCGTCGACGCGTCCGGCAGATCCGCGGCGCCCGCCTTGTTCCCGGCCGCGACGTAGTTCGTCTGCAGCGCGGCGCGATGGATTGTCAGCGTCTGCGCGCTCGTATCGCCGCCGATGAAGAGATCCACCGCGACGTCGGCGAAGTCGGGAACCTTCAACGCCGCCGGATCGCTCACCATCACGGCGCCTGCCGGAACCGTCGCAGTCGTCTGGCCCGAAAACGTCAGGGCCTGACCCGACCCGGCGACGAGCGCCGCCTGTTTGTCGCGCAGCGCAATGTACGCTGCGCTGATCTCGAGCGGCGCGGCGCCGAAGGCGTTCGTGACGACGACGCGCACGCGGCTGCCGCCGATGCTCGCGTGCACGATCTGCCGCAGCGTCTGGTTGCTCGGGAACGGCACGCGGTTCTGCGGCGCCGGATTGGCCGGCGTCGCGGTCGTCGCGGGCTGCGGGTACGGCGGCCGGCCGATGGTCGCCGTGGCCCACGTCCCGACCCAGTGTTCGCCGCTGGTACGCGTCTGTCCCGAGGGCGATGGCGACAGCAGTGCGACGACGAACAGCGCGGCAGCGGCACAGGACGTGATTCGATGTTTCATACGCCGCATTGTATTTGTTGTGGGCGCGCGTGGCACGCCGTCGTGGCGGTGCGTTCCGGGTAGAATGCGGGTCCATGCGGACCCGCGTGCGCATTCCTCTCTTTCTGCTTCTCGCCGCGCCGCTCGCGGCCGCGTCGCTGCCGGCGCCCGAAGCGGTGTTCGGGTTTCGACCCGGCGCCGATTACAAGCTCGCGACCTACAACCAGTCCGTCGACTACTTCAAGAGGATCGCGGCGTCGAGCAGGCTTGTTCGGCTGCTCGAGGCCGGACCGACGACCGAGGGGCGCACGATGTACTTCGCCCTGGTGTCGTCGCCGGACAACCTGTCGAAGATCGATCGCTATCGCGAGATCGCGCGGCGCCTCGCGCACCCGCAGGGATTGACGGAGAGCGAGGCGCGCCAGCTCGCGCGCGATGGAAAGGCGTTCGTTCACGTCGACGGTGGCCTGCACTCAACCGAAGTCGCCGGTCCGCAGCACACGCCGCTGCTCCTCTACGACCTCGTGAGCCGGGCGTCGGATCCCGACGTCAGAAACATTCTCGACAACGTCGTCGTCATGCTGTGGCCGACGATCAATCCGGACGGGCAGCAGATGGTCGCCGAGTGGTACATGAAGAACGTCGGCACGCCATACGAGCTGTCGCCGCTGCCGCAGCTGTATCAGGAGTACGTGGGCCACGACAACAATCGCGACGCGTACATGCTGAACATGATCGAGTCGCGCGCCATCGAGCACACGTGGCGGCAGTGGGAACCGCAGATCATCTACACGCACCACCAGTCCGGCCCGTTTCCGACGCGCATCTGGCTGCCGCCGTTTTCCGAGCCGGTCGGACGCGAAGCGCCGTATCTGCTCTCGCGCGAAGTCAACATGATCGGCATGGCGATCGCGAAAGGGCTCGAGGAGCACGGCCAGATCGGCGCCACGCACATGGGCACGGCGTTCGACGCCTGGTATCCCGGGTACATCGACTACGCGCCGAACTTCAAGAACATCGCGGCGTTCTGGACCGAGACGGCGCTCTACCAGTACGCGACGCCGCACACGTACACGATCGACGACTTTCCGCCGAACATGCGCGATCTGCGGCCGCAGAGCCTCTATTCGAGCCCGTGGCCGCCCGGACCCTGGCGGCTCCGCGACGCCGTCGACTACATGGAAACCGCGTCGCTGTCGGTCCTCGAATACGCGGCCAGATACAAGGAGTCGCTGCTGTTCGATCGATACAAGGCGGGCGTCGAGCAGATTGCGCTCGGGAAGAAGAAGCCGCCCTTCGCGTATTTCGTGCCTCAGGATCAGCGCGATCCGGTCGCGGCGGTCGAGCTCCTGCGGCGTCTTGCGTTCGGCGGCGTCCGCGTCTCGCAGCTCACCGCGCCGCTGACCTCCGGCGCCGACACGTTCCCGCCCGGCACGTGGGTCGTTCCCACGGATCAGGAATTCGCCGCGATGGCGCGCGAAGTGCTGGACGTGCAGACCTATCCGGATCTGCGTCAGTATCCCGGCGGCCCGCCGGAGCGTCCGTACGATGCCGCCGGGTGGACGTTGCCACTGCAGATGGGTGTCCGCGTGATCGCCGCCAGCGAGCCGCTGCCGGACGAAGCGGCGGGAAGGCTGAAGCTGCTGGGCGCGTTGCCCGACGTGAAGATCAAACCGTCGCCGTACGAGGCGGCGTTGAGTCATGATGCGGCGCTTTTCGACAGCGTGCCCGGCGCCGGGTTCGACGGCGAACCGGCTTCGGCGGCCATCGTGCCGCCTCAAGGACGCCTCATCGGATCGGGCCGAACGCTCGTGATCGATCCCGCGCAGAACAACGCCTATCGCGCGATCACCCGCGCCTGGCAGCAGGGCGCGACGGTGCAGCTGGTGAACGGCCGTTTCGCGATTGCCGGTCTGCCGGAAGCCGCGCAGGAGGCGCTCGTCAAATCGCTGGCTCTTCGTGCCGAGCGCGCGGCGTCCAACGCCGCAGCGCCCATCCGTCCGCCGCGCGTCGGCCTCTATCAACCATGGACCGGCAGCATGGACACCGGCTGGTCGCGGTGGGTGCTGGAGCAGTACGGCTTCTCGCCGATCGCGGTTCACCCGGAGGATTTCAGATCGCGGCTCGGCGACACGATCGACGTGCTGATCGTCGCCGACGATGCGCGCGTTCCAGTCGGGGGCGGGGAGGGCGGCTTTGGCCGCGGTGCCGGGACGGGCGCGGGACGGGCGGGCGCGGCGCTGCGTCCCGAGTACGCGTATCAGCTCAGCGCCGCCGATCTGCAGCAGTTCGAGGATTTCATCCGCTCGGGTGGAACGCTCGTCTGCCTGAGCAGCGCCAGCGCCTTCGCCATTCAGCAGTTCAAGCTGCCCGTGAAGAACGTCGTCTCTGGACTGCGCTCCGACGAGTTCTTCCTGCGCGGGTCGCTCGTCGAAGTGGAAACCAACCGCGCGCATCCGATCATGGCCGGGATGCCGGAAAAGGCGGCCGTGTTCGTCGACTTCAGTCCGGTGTTCGAGACCGAGGAAGGCTTCAAGGGATCGGTGCTCGCGCGCTACGCCGACTCCGGATCGCCGCTGCTCTCCGGCTATTTGATCGGTGAGCGGCACCTGCACGGCAGGGCCGCCGCGCTCGACGTGCAGCTCGGCGACGGCCACGTGATCCTCATCGGCTTCCGTCCGCAGTGGCGCGGCCAGCCGTTCGGGACGTTCAGGGTGCTGTTCAACGCCGCGCTTTATACTCGCTAGATCGAGCGCTCGTCCGCGTGGGCAACGCCGGGCAAGGTTTATTAAATCAACTCGTACCTTTACAAAGTAAACAAACCTTACGCGTTTCTCCGCTTACGCTCTTTCGGCCACACGAACCTGCGCCTCGTACAACCACGTAGTGCGGCACTGCGGACATTTGCCTGGTTTCGACAGCTTTTCCTCGCCGAAGGTGAAGCCGCAGGAGCGGCATCGCGCGGGCTCGACGACGACCTCGTGCCCGGCCGCACGCGCCGATCGGATCATGTGACGGAGATCGTCTTCGACATCGCCGCGCTTCAACCCAAGCTCGCGCGCGATCGAAGAGACTGACCGCGGCTGCGCGGTCAGTATCTTCATCAAATCCTTGCGGAATGTCATTGCTGGTTGCAACCAGCAACCGTCCTCAGTGCGTCTTCCCGTGTTTCAGCTGATCGATGTACCAGGCGACGCGCGCATCGGAATCGCCGTGCGCTTCGAAGCCGAGGATCTGATACCGCACGATGCCTTTTCGATCCACGTAGAAGGTTGACGGCAGATCGTTGAAGCCCATGGCCCGCTGCATCTCCGCGCTCGACGCACGGAGCACTGTGAACGGGAACTTCATCTGATCGAGATACCTCTCGAGCCGCTTCGAATCGTCGTCGATGCTGACGAGGAGAAACGCCACGTTCGGATCGTTCTGGAACTTGGTGTAAACCGTCTTCAGGTGCGGCAACTCCGCACGGCAGACCCCTCACCAGGAGGCGAAGAAGTTGAGCAGGAGTACTCTTCCCTGCAAGCTCGAGGTGTCGTACGGTTTGCCGTCGAGGGTCGTCAAGTTCAGCTTCGGCAGCGGCGTGTCGAGCCGGCTCTTGAGGTTCGCTTTCTGACGCTCGTTCTGCCTCGCGGCCAGCTGCGCGGCGAGCCATTCCTTGAACGGCTTCTTCTTCTTCTGACCGGCGGCGTACAAGTCGGCGAGCGCCTGCGTCGCGCGCTCGCGCGCCGGCGGCGGTCCCGCTGTCAATGAGAGCGCGTTCAGGTAGTGTTCGCGCGCGCGATCGGATTGTTTCTGCGCCCGTGCGAGCTCGGCGAGGTGAAACTGGTTGTTGAAGTCGTCGCCGCGATACAAACGCTCGCCTTCTTCGAGCTTTGTTGCGGCGCCCGCGTAATCCTTCTTCATGAAGAGCGCCCAGCCGACGATGTCCGCGGCCTGGGCGCGGCTGCGCATCAGCGCGCCCTGCGCCTTACCTTCCATTTGATACGCGCTGAGGTTCTCCTCGATGAATCGCTCGGCGACCGGCACGCCATGCTCCGCGAGCTTGATCGCGTTGTCGTACTCGCCGCGATCGATCAGGACCTGCGCGCCGGCGAAGTACGGCGCCGCGTCGGCCTGTGCTTTCATGCGCGCCTCGAGCGCCTCGATCAGATCGCCAATCGGCATGTCTCGGCTGCGTCCCTTCTCGATTCTCGCGTCGAGCTGAGTGATCATCGGACGCGGAGGCAGAGGTTCGATCTCGTCGGCTGCGGCGTAGGCTTCCGCGATCTGGAGCGCCTGGCGCGCCGTGAAGCGCTTCGGATCGGCCTCCACCGCGGCCTTCAACTCGGCGATCGCCTTCTCGCGGTACGCCGGTTCGTCGTGAAATCCGGGCAAGACGTTGTCCTGCTGCCACCCTTTGAACGCGTAGATGAGGCCGAGCAGCTCGTGCGCTTCGGCGGCCGTGGCGGGATCCCGCGTCGCCTCCTGCAGCGCCTCGATCGCCGTCTTGGTGAGCCGCTGATCCCACGCTTCGCGTCCGCGCGCGAGTTGCTGGCGCGCGCTGCTGCTCTGCGCAAATCCAATCGCGGACGCCACCGCCGCGGCCGCGAGGACGAGTAAGGTTTTTTTCATATGGACAGATGATTCTCTCATAATCCGCGTATGAAACCTCTAAGCCATGCCGCGATCATCATGCTGGCCGCGCACGTTGCGGCGTTGCACTCACAGACGAAGCCGCGCGCGCGCGATCTCGGCGTTCCATTCCACGGGCAGCCGGGACCCGTGAACGCGATCACCGACGTCGCCGGCGTCGAAGTCGGGATGACGACGCTCATCTCCGGCAGCGGCGCCTTGAAGATCGGATCCGGTCCCGTACGGACGGGCGTCACCGCCATCCTGCCGCGCGGCAAAGGGTCGAACGATCCGGTGTTCGCCGGCTGGTTCTCGCTCAACGGCAACGGCGAGATGACCGGCACGACGTGGCTGGAGGAAGGCGGATTTCTCGAAGGACCCGTGTTCATCACGAACACCCACAGCGTGGGCGTCGTGCGCGACGCGGCGATCAAATGGTCCGTCGACCACGGCTACCTGCACCAGCCCTGGTCGCTGCCCGTCGTCGCCGAAACGTGGGACGGATCGCTCAACGACATCAACGGGTTTCATGTGAAGCCGGAACATGTCGTCGCGGCGCTCGACGGCGCCAGGCGCGGAGCTGTCGCCGAAGGCAACGTCGGCGGCGGCACCGGCATGCGCTGCTACGGGTTCAAGTGCGGCACCGGCACGTCATCGCGCAAGATCGACGCGCAGAACGGCGGGTACACCGTCGGCGTCCTCGTGCAGGCGAATCACGGCACGCGCGATCTCCTGCGTGTCGCCGGCGTTCCCGTCGGCGCGGAGATGGCGACCGAAACGCCGGCGGCCGACGAGCTCGGCTCCATCATCATCGTCGTGGCGACCGACGCGCCGCTGATGCCGCACCAGCTCAAGCGGCTCGCCCGCCGCGCCTCGCTGGGTCTTGCCCGAACCGGCAGCATCTCGAGCAATGGGTCGGGCGACATCTTCATCGCTTTCTCGACGGCGAACGCGGGCGCGGCGGGCGCGAGCAACACCGCGAGCGTGTCGCTGCTCTCGAACGAAAAGATCGGATCGGTCTTCGAGGCGACGGTCGACGCGACCGAAGAAGCAATCATCAACGCGCTCGTCGCGGCGGAAACGATGGTCGGCGTCGATGGTCACCGTGCCGAAGCGATTCCACACGATCGGCTGCGCGAAATCTTGCGCAAATACAACCGCCTGGTATCGCGATGAGCGAAGGCGTGACCCGATTCCGATCGGCTGGAGCCTTCGCGCTGCACGTCGTCGCCCTCGGCTTTCTTCTCGTTTCCGCAGCGCGAGGCTTTCAGCCGAGCGTCGCCTCCGCCGGCGCCGATTGGCCGATGCACGGCGGCCCCGACAACATCCGCTACTCGCCGCTCACGCAGATCAATCGCGACAACGTGTCGTCGCTGCGCGTGGTCTGGACCTACGATTCGCACGACGCGTTCAAAGGATCGGAGATGCAGAGCAACCCGGTCGTCGTCGACGGCATGCTGTACGCCACGACGCCGACGCTGAAGGTGATCGCGCTCGACGCGGCCACCGGACGCGAGATCTGGAAGTTCGATCCGGGCGGCGGCGCCGGGACCGGCGGCAGGTTCCGCCACCGCGGCGTCACGGTTCACAGGGATCGCGTGTTCGTCTTGAACGGACGTGAATACGTGGTGATCGCATGCGGCGGCGGCAAGAACGGTGCGCCGTCGGGCAGCACCATCGTGGCGTTCGCGTTGCCGTAGGGGACAGTCTCTCTACATCACGAACGCCGATGCGGCTGCGGTGCTGCGCCGGTGTTTGCGGGCGTACATGCGTGAATCGGCGTTCGCGATCAGCTCTTCGAACGACGCGCCGTCGGCCGGGAAGATCGCCGCGCCGATGCTGAGGGTCAGCTGGCGGTCGGCCGGGTACTCGCCGTCGGCGGGGCGGTTTGCGAGCGCTTCGGCCAGCTCCGTCGCCCGCTTCTCCGCCAGCGCCGCGTTGCAGCGCGACAGGATGAGGACGAACTCGTCTCCGGCGTATCGTCCGCACACGTCGTACGACCGCAGGCCGTTGCGGAGGCACGACGCCACCGTCCGCAGCGCGGCGTCTCCCTGATGATGCCCGTGGAGATCGTTGATCGACTTGAACGCGTCGAGGTCGACGATCAGAAACGCGACCTCGTACCCTTCACGTCTCGCGCGCGCGAGCTCGTTGAACGCGTGAGAGACGAGGAAGCGGCGGTTCGGCAGCTCGGTGAGCGGATCGGTAAGCGACTCGGCGTGCGCGCGCTCGTACATCGTGTGCAGTTCCTGGTTCGTGCGCGCCATGTCGCCGACGCGATCCAAATAGGCCTTGTACAGCCGAAACGCCAGATACAGCGGTCCGACGAGCAGAACGATCGCCTGCAGGCCGTACCGCGTGACGCTCTGCACCGCGACCGTCGCGGCGAGCGCGCCGATGAAATAGTTCGGCGCGCCCCAAAGGAAATCCTGATCCCAGACCTTCACGATCGAGCGGCGGCTCGTGATGCCGATCACAACTGCCATCAGTACTGAATTCGCCAGGAAGTAAATCAGCGCCGACGCGACGATTGACGGGATGACGATGTCGGCCGGACCGTCCAGGTTGCGGCCGCCGGTCCACCCGAGCGTCTGACCGGCCATCTCCATCGAGAGCGACAGCGCGCTCATGCTGAACGCGGTGCGGTACCACGGGTTGGGCGTCTTCACGTTGATCGTGCACTGCGCCCATCCGCCCACGATCATCGTCCAGACCGTGGCGGCGGGGCCGAGCACGAGGAGCGACGCAAAAGTGATGGCGAAGCCGAGCGACAGCGTGGAGTACGACGTGCCAACGGGCAGCGTGACCTTGATCGTGTGCACCGCGAACGACGCCGCGACGAACGACAAGAGCATCAGCGGCTGGGAGAAGCCGCCGCGCGAGACCGAGATCGCGGCGAGCACGGCTCCGCCGCACATCACAGCGGCGATGTAGGCGCGGGCGGCTACCGGCAGATCGCGGAATCTCATGTCGATTAATCGTCCGCGCGCATTGCAGAAACAGGGTCGACGTGCCTCGTACCGAATCGTACCAGCTCGGCTGCAGTCGCGCCTGCCGGCACGGCTCGCTGCCAGGCCGGACAAGCATGGGAAACGCCCGGAATCGGGCCGGCGATGACCAGGACTGCGCCCCGCTTCACAGTCATGCTCATCGTATCGGCCGATCGGCCATCGAGCAGCACCCCGAACACACAATTGCGCTCCGGTGAGCTCCTCCAAAAAAGTGTCGTCCGCGGGACGCTGTGATTCAATGGCTCCAATGCTTCACGTCACCGATGCCATCGTGCTCGACGATCGCGAGCTCGACGAGCGCTTCGTCCGGGCGTCGGGTCCCGGCGGCCAGAACGTCAACAAGGTGTCGTCCGCTGTGGAGCTGCGATTCAACATTCCCGCATCGTCGTTGCCGCCCGACGTGAAGGAGCGCCTCATCGCCCTCGCCGGGAACCGCGTGACCGCCGACGGCGACCTGATCATCGACAGCCGCGAACACCGCACGCAGGCGCAGAATCGCGAAGCGGCACGCGCGCGTCTGATCGCGCTGCTGCAGCACGCGGCGCGGCGGCCGAAGCGTCGAAAACCGACGAGGCCCGGCGCCGCCGCGCGCCAGCGGCGCCTCACCGAGAAGAAGCATCGCGGCGACATCAAGGCGGCGAGAAGCGGCCGCCGCGACGAGTGACGTACAATCGCGGCGCGCCTGCGAGTCATAGATGAACCGCCGCGAGTTTCTCTGGTCCGCCGCGTTGATTGGCAGCGTCGGCGCCCGCCTGAACGGCTCGCGTTTCGGTATGCCCGCGATCGGTCGCGCGAGGCTCTCAGCCGAGCGCCCCGCCCCGCTCCCGCAATCGCTGACGGCCGACGGCTGGCGGATCTTCGAAATCACGACGCACGTTCACGTGCAGAACGCCAGCCGCGTCACACGCGCGTGGCTCCCGACGCCGCTCGTCGGCGGCGTATATCAGCAGACGCTCGGCGACACCTACCATGCCGAGAGCGGAACGGTGCTGATGGTCGAGACCGAAGAACTCGACCTGCTGTACGCCGAGTGGCCCTCGGGCGCCGATCCGATCCTCACGCTGACGAGCCGCGTCGCGACACGCGACCACGCGGTCGACGTCACGACGCCGACCGTCGCGCCGACCGACCTGTCTCGCCTGGCCGATCAACGGGTTGTTCGTCGGCCTGGCGCGCGCAGCGGGCGTCCCGGCGCGCGACGTCTACGCCCTGCGCATCGCGCCGTCACGGCGCGGCTTCAAAAGCCTCGGCCTCGCGTCCGACGTGGCGACGCGGGCGCAGCCCTGCCGCGCGGAGGTCTATCTCGTCGGGTTTGGATGGGTGCCGGTCGACCCCGCCGACGTGCGGAAGGTTGCGCTCGAAGAACCGCCAGGCACCCTGCCGATCGGCCACGAGAAGGTGCGCGACGCGCGCGCGCGCCTGTTCGGATCGTGGGAAATGAACTGGATCGGCTTCAACTCGGCACACGACGTGGTCCTCCCTCGCTCCAACGCCAAATCGATCGGCTACTTCATGTATCCGCAGGCTGAAACGTCGAACGGCCGCGCGGACGGCCTCGATCCCGACACTTTTCGCTACGACATCGTCGTCCGCGAAATCGGTTAGCCCGGCGCGACTCGCTGGCTTGCCTGAGCCGCACGCGTCTCGCTCGTCGCCGGTATCATCGATTCAGATCATCGATTCAGTGCCGACCGGCCGCCGACGAGAAGCGCCGGCGCGCGATCGATCTGAACGTCCATCTCCTGAGGGGGATAGATCTTTTGCACCGAGGTGACGGTCTTGCGGAACACGTGCGCGAACAGTCCCCGCGGATGGTGCACCAGGAGCGTCAGCGTGTCGGCGACGACGCTGCCCCATTCCATGCGCTCGCGCACGCGCTCGCGGATCCGATTGGCCACGTGGTCGCCGTAATACTCGCCAATGTTCCGCCGCCCTTGACGCCATGCGTCGAGCCGCGCCTCGTCGCCTCGCAGCAGCCGCCGCTGGCGCCGCATGATGGCGCACAGGTCCCGCAGCATACGCGGCGCGTCCAGCGACATGTTGTCGCCGTGACGACGGTATTCGGCAACCATCTGCCCGTGAAACGCGACGGGAAACGCACGGCTGACGCGCAGGTACATCTCGTAATCGGCGCACGCGTCGACGCGCGTGTCGAACCCGCCGATCGCGTCGAGCGCCGAGCGGCGGAACATCACGCATGCCGGCGTGCTGATGCGGTTCCGCGCCAGCAGCACCGCGTGAAGATCTCCTTCGGGCAGCCGCGGCTGGTCGGTCGGCAGCGGTGAACCGTCGCTGGCGATGTAGTAACTGAGGCCCGCGACGAATGCGACCGCCTCATCTGCCGTGAGTCGATCGACGTTGGTTTGGACGGCGTCACGCAGCAGGCGATCGTCGGCATCGAGGAAGACGACGAATTCGCCGCAGCTGTTCGCCAGGCCGGTGTTACGCGCCGCTGCCAGGCCCGCGTTGTCCTGCTCGATGTAGCGGACCGGCGGGTAGCGGGCGGCGACCGCCGCGGTCTCGTCCGGCGATCCGTCGTTGACGACGACGATTTCGATCGTCCGATAGGTCTGGGCCAGCGCGCTCTCGATGGCGTCGGCCAGAAAACGCGCCTGCTTGTAGCAGGGAATGACGATCGAGACGAGCGCGCCCGTGGCGCGGCGGTTGGCAGAGGCGGGATCGATCGCGGACACGGCGGCAGATGGTCCCATACGAGGTGCTCACGAAGGCAGCGTCGACAGCGTGGTCGAGACGTGCCAGTGATACGGCAACAGAAAATTTCCGCGGCGTGGTTCGTTGCCTTCGATATACAGGGTCGTCCGGCCGAAGCGCCACGCCAACGGCCGGGCGGACTGAGCGGGAGTCGCCGTCGCGCCAACGGTGTATACACCCGGCGCGAACAGCAGTTGAGGGATGACGAATTCGATCGTGGTCTCGCCGGGTACGACGGTCAGCCGCTCGCCCGCGCGGCGGCTCGTGCATTCGGCCAGGAGCGTACCGCGCTCCAGGTCGTAGAACGCCAGGCAGATCTCGACATCGTCGTACGCCGCCGCGGCGCTCAGCCCGAGCTTCGCGACGAGCGGCTGGCCGACTGTCGCAGTCAACGTCGCGCGCCCCTCGGCGGTGAGAAGGGTCAATGCGGTGATCTGCAGCGCGGAATCGTCGACCGCCTCGGAGGCCGTTGGTATCGGCTCGAGACCTGCAGTCAGCCGTTGATAGGCCGTCACCACCTCGCGGGCGCTGCCAGACGCGGCGATGGTGCCACGCTCGATCAGTACGGCGCGATCGCAGATCTGCTCGACGGCGCCGAGGTCGTGCGACACGAAGATCATGGTGACGCCGCGGCGCTTCAGTTCCTCGATCCGCCGCAGACATCGCGCCTGGAACTCCGCGTCGCCGACGGCGAGAACCTCGTCGACCAACAGCACCTCCGGCTCGAGGTGCACGGCGATCGCGAATCCCAGCCGCACGTACATGCCTGACGAATAAAACTTCACCGGCATGTCCATGAACGCCTCGACGCCGGCGAACTCCGCAATGCTCGGAAGCCGTTCGGTGATTTCACGCCGCCGCAGGCCAAGGATCGACCCGCTCAAGTAGCTGTTTTCGCGCCCGGTCAGCTCAGGGTGGAATCCCGAGCCGATCTCGATGAGCGCCGCGAGCCGGCCGCGGATCGTGATCTCGCCGGTCGTCGGCGCCGTGATTCCGCTGAGGAGCTTCAGGATCGTGCTCTTTCCGGCGCCATTTCGCCCGAGGATGCCGAAGGCTTCGCCGCGCGTCACGTCGAAGCTCACGTCACGCAGCGCCCAGAAGTCGTGGCGCGGCGCGGCCAACGCATTCGGCAGCGCCCGCACAAAAGAACCGAACCGACGGGGACCGGGCACGCGATACCGCTTCGACACGCGATCGCAGCGAAGGTCGACGACCATATCTCAGACGACGTCGGCCATCGTCGCCTCGGCGCGTTTGAAGACGCCGTAGGCGATCGGCAGCAGAACGACGGCGGTCAGCGTCGAGACAATCGGGAGCGCCGGCAACGGGGCGCCGGGCCGCAGAATGACGTCGCGAAACGTTTCGATGATGCCGGTCATGGGATTGAGCTGAAACGCCGTCATGTAGCGTTCCGGCACCGCACTCAGCGGATACGCAACCGGCGTGCAGAACATCCAGAGATAGACGACCAGCGGGACGACGAGGCCGATGTCGCGAAACCAAACCTGCAGGGCGGACAGCATGAATGCGAGCGCCGTCGCGAACATCGCCGTCGTCGCAATCACCGGCACGGCGAACAACAGCTGCCATGTGACGGGACGGCCGTACCACGCGAGCAGCGCGACCAAGACGACGCTTCCGACCAGCAGATCGAACAGCGCCGCCGCGACGTAGCTGAGGGGCAGGATCTCGCGCGGAAAGTACACCTTCGTGACCAGCTGCGCGTGCGACACCAGCGCCTGGGTGGCGTTGTTCAGGCTCGTCGACAAGAAGCTCCAGACGAGCAGACCGGTGAAGGCGAAAAGCGCATATGGAACGCCGTCGGTCGTCACCCGTGCGATGCGGCCGAAGACAAGCGTGAAAATCAGCATCATCGAGACTGGCTGGACGATCGCCCACGCCAGACCGAGAACCGATTGTTTGTATCGAACCCGGATGCGATGCGCGCTCAACGTACGCAGCAAGTCGGCGTACTGCGCGAGCTCGCCCAGGTCGCCGGTCGATCGGCGCACGCGGGCGCCCGCGCGGCGGATCGTCACGCGACGGCCATCGCGCGCGCACATGACGGCTTGACGACTCATCGGTTCGCGCGGTTGTGCAAGGGAAATACCGGATGCCGATCGTGTGCTTCTTTGAATCGTCCCTCCTCGCGCGATGTTACAGATTCGCACACGAGAACAGAGAGTGTGTGCTTCGCCGCGTTCGCATTCACGGTCGCGACGATCGTTCGCCGATGGCGTCGAACGCCGCGACGAAACGCCGACCGCTTCGTCACGATGTGATGTCGTGGCGATGTGTCGCTGCGAAGATGGACGTCCTGCGCCTCGATGCTGACCGACGAACCGCCGCGCGGTGTCAGTCGTGAAACGTCGTGCGCGACGGCATCAGCAGCCGGTTTCGTCGTGCGTGTAGTCGGATTGAGTGCCGCACTCGACGTGCTGTTGCCGAAGGTGCCGACGACGCTGTCTTTCGTGCCATCCGTTGTGTTTGCGTCCGACTCGTTGTAGTGAATCAGAACGACGAATGAATTCAATCCGCTCGTCGCGCGAAGCCGGCAAACACGGGAAGCGTCATGAAAATGACGCGGCAGAACGCCGCGCGCTTCAATCGGATGAATCCAGACAGCGTTATCGTGCTAGAGCGGTCATGCTTCAGTGATTCTAGAGCGGTCATGCTTCGTGAATCAGCGAGGCGGCGATCCAACTTGATCGCGGCACGAAAGTTGTTGCTGATCCGTTTCTGGAAATGAAAACGGATAGATACACGACATACTTTCGTCCTGTTCTCATTCGAGACATCGATTTGACGTGCCCGCCGCGGCCGCCCGAAGTGGTCGAAAGATACGGCGCCGTGCGCGCGACCATCCGCGTTCGCGGCGTGCCTGTCGGCGAAGTGACCTTGCCGCTCGCCGGGGTCTTCGACGAAACCGCCGCCCGCCGCGCGGCGATCGATCGCCTCGTGTGGCCGCTCCTTCGGGGGTTGATTCGCCATGTGATCGGTACGACCACGTGCCGGCCGAGAACCGCCGACGGTCTTCTGGACGCGGCCCTGTCGACCGACGACGCCTCGACCGCCGCGCTGCCGACCGTCACCGTCGCCGTGTGCACGCGCGACCGCGCCGAGGACCTCGCGCGTGCGCTCGACGCGCTCGAGGCCCTCCAACCTCGGCCGGACGAAATTCTCGTCGTCGACAACGCGCCGAAGACGACTGCGACCCGGGATCTCGTTCGGCAACGTGCCGGCATCCATTACGTCTGCGAGTCGCGGCCCGGGCTGGACTGGGCTCGGAACCGGGCGATCCACGAAGCGATCGGCGACGTTGTCGCGTTCACCGACGACGATGTGATTGCGGATGCGCTCTGGGTCGGCGCGTTGAAACGGACGTTTGCAGAGTTCCCGGAGGCGATGGCGGTAACGGGGCTGGTGCTGCCGTACGAGCTCGAGACGCCGGCGCAGCTTCAGTTCGAGGAGTACGGCGGTTTCGGCCGCGGATTCGAGCGCCGCGTGTTCCGGGTCGATCAGGCGCACGGCGAACGAGCCGTCCGTCAGCACGGAGGAACCGGCAAGTTCGGCACCGGCGCGAACATGGCGTTCCGCAAGACGGTCTTTTCGGAGATCGGTATGTTCGACCCGGCGCTCGACGTCGGAACCGTGACCAACGGCGGCGGCGATCTCGATATGTTCCTGCGCGTGCTGCGGGCTGGGCATACGCTGGTCTACGAGCCGGCGGCGCTGGTGCGGCACCGTCATCGCCGCGAGCGCGCGGCGCTGCTGCGGCAAATCGCGAACAACGGCGTCGGCTTCTACGCCTACCTGGTTCGGAATGCGCTCGCCCGTCCTGGGGACGCCCTTGATATCTGCCGTCTGGCGAGATGGTGGTTCTGGCACTGGGAGCTCAAGCGGGCGGCGCTCTCGATTCTGCAGCCCGGGCGAATCGATCGAGAGCTGTCGTTCGCCGAGCTGACTGGAGCGATTCGCGGTCTCGTACGGTATCGGCGCGCGCGGCGCGACGCCCTGGCGATCGATCCAACAGCCGCACAACACGTCGCCGGCGCGATTCGGCCGCGGGCCGCGGCGCCGTCGGCCGCCGCCATGCCGTGCAGCGCCACGGGCGTCGCGTGCGTGGATCTCGCGCGACCGATCGAGCCGATCGCGGTGGCCGACCGTTATCGCCGCGTATGCGCGCTGATCACATGGGACGGCGATCCGCTCGGAAGCCTCACGATCGAGAACCGATACGCGCCTATCGGAGTCGCGCGGCTGCGCGACGAGATTGCCGCGTTCCTGGGCACGCGCGTCGTCGATCGGGAAGACGTCACGGCTTCGACGGCGTGGTGCGAGCTCGTCGCGCCGCTCCGCCGCCGGTTTGCGGGCGCCAATGCCAACGGGTTCGAACCGCTGGCAGAAGATCTCACGGTCTCGATCGTGCTGCCGACGCGAAACCGACCCAACGATCTCGAGCGATGCCTCGCGTCGCTGACCAGGCAGCAGACGCGACGGCCTGTCGAGATCATTGTCGTGGACAACGATCCTGATTCCGGCGAGACGCCGCCGGTCGTCGCACGCTTTCCGCACGTTCGACTCATACGGGAGTGGCGCAAGGGCTTGTCGTACGCGCGCAATGCCGGCATCCTCGCCAGCACCGGCAACATCATCGTCGCGACCGACGACGATGTGACGACGCCGCCGCACTGGATCGAGCGGCTCGTCGCACCGTTCCGCGACAGTACCGTTGCGATCGTGACGGGCAACGTGCTGCCAGCCGAGCTCGAGACGCCCTCGCAGCATCTGTTCGAGTCGTACGGCGGCCTCGGCCGCGGGTTCGAGCGCAGACGCGTCGACGTCGAGTGGTTCTGGCAATTTCGCGGCGCCGTGCCCACGTGGCACCTGGGCGCGACGGCCAACGCTGCTTTCCGAGCATCGATTTTCACCGACGATCGCATCGGCGTGTTCGACGAAGCGCTCGGCGCCGGCATGCCGACCGGCTGCAGCGAAGACACGTATCTGTTCTACAGGACGCTGCGGGCCGGGTATGCCATCGCGTACGAGCCGTCGGCGTTCGTCTGGCACCGTCATCGTCGCGACATGCGATCGCTGCGGCGCCAGATCTACAACTACGCGAAAGGCCACGCCGCATACCATCTGACGACGCTGACGCGCGACGGCGACTGGCGCGCGCTCGCGCGCCTGCTGTTCCATTTGCCGAAGATCTATCGCGAGCGGATCGAAGAACGGCTGGGCGGCCGCAGCGATTACCCGCTGCGCTGCATCCTCTTCGAAATGCTCGGAACGCTTGTCGGACCGTTCGCGCTGATCCGTGCCCGCCGGATTGTCCGACGTCTCGGTCCGAGTCTTGGCCCGCTTTCACCGGAGCGCGACGCCGATGCTGTACCCCTGGAAGGTGCGATGTCTGAAAACGCCGCGCGGGAACTGGTTGTGGCGTTACCTCCACACTCGACGCGGCCGTAAGGTCGGCGAGTACCGCCGGCTGGCCGATCTCGTGCGCCAGCACGCTCGCGGCAACAGCTTCGCCGATGTCGGCTGCATGTGGGGCGTGAATGGCGAACATGCGTTCATCGCCGAAGAAGCCGGCGCGACCGCTGTCACCGCGGTCGATGTGTTCGGTCCCACGCCGGAATTCGAGGCCGAGCACACACGGCGGACGTCAACCGTGCGCTTCATCCTCGGCGACGTAGCGGCGCCCGACACGCTCGATCGGATCGGGGTGGTCGACGTCGTCTTCTGTGCGGGGGTGCTCTATCATCACCCGAGCCCCTACGATCTGCTGGTGGCGCTGCGCCGCATCTGCGCGAAGACGCTCATTCTCCGCACGTCGACGATCCCGGAAGTCGACGGTCTGCCGAATGCCGCGGTCTATTTTCCTCTTCTGCCTGACCCGGCGCGCCATCTCTGGAATCTGCGGTCGCTCGGAGTGAAATGGCAGGCGGGCATCACCGCGCCGTTCGAGCCGCGCGACGGCTACGGCAATTGGTTCTGGGGACTGACGCCGAGCTGCCTTCGGTCGCTCGTCGAAACCGCTGGTTTTCGAGTTGAAGCCACCGAGCCCGAACCGTTCGCTCAGACGCTCGTCTGCACGCCGGTGTCGGTCGCGTTCTCGCACCGGCTGCCGGACGAAGTGGAAGCGCGATCGATGGCGGCGGCAATTTCCAGCGCGGCGATCGCGACGCCCGCGTGAGCCTCCGCCACGTCACGCGTTAGATCGACACGGATCCTTCGCCGACGACGACCGACGCGCCGCCGACCTTCACGCTCGTGATGTCGGATCCGCTGATGCCGACTTTCACGTGCAGGCGGCTGGGACGTCCGGCGAGCACGCCCTGGAGAAACACGATCGAGCCGGCACGATCGGCGGGCACCAATCCGTATTTCGCCGCAAAACATCCGGCAGGGCCGGCGGCCGATCCTGTCGCCGGATCTTCGATGCCGCCGGCGCTCAGCAAGCGCGAGTACGCCGTCGCATCGTCCTGACCGCGTTCGGTCGTGAAGACGTAGATTCCGCGCCGCTGGATTCCGGCGGCGGCGAATACCGCGTCGGCCCTGGCGCGATCGAGCACCGCCGCATCGACCGCCTGCCGTGACGGGAGCGGCATGATGAAGAAGTTCGATCCGCAGTTGACCTCCTGTCCGGCGGGGACGTCCGGCTGCAGTCGAACGCTATGGACCGTGGTTGCGCGGTCCGGGTTCAGTCGGACGGCGGCGCCGGTCAGACCAATCGCCGCGGCCAGCGCATTTGCGTCGGTAATGCTCTTGCCGAACGTCGGATTGAGCTGCGTCATCCACGCGAACGCCAGCTTGCCGTTCGCCCATTCCAGATCGATTGGCGTCGGTCCGACGCCAAGTCCGAAGACGACGCGTGATGTGCCCGGCTTGATCCTGCCCACGTGCGCGAGCGCGAACGCGCTGCCGATGGTCGGATGCCCCGCGAACGGCGTCTCGGCGGTCCGCGTGAAAATCCGGACCCGATAGTCGGTGCCGCTCTGTTCGGGCGGGAACACGAATGTGTTCTCCGAGTAGTTCGACTCTTTGGTCATCGCCTGCATCGTCGGCGTCTCGAGGCCGGCTGGATCCACGAACACGAGCAGCTGATTGCCCGCGAGACGGCGATCGGTGAAGACGTCGAGGTGAACGTAGCGGTACGATCGCTCGCCTGAAAGGCTCGCGCTACCGCCTGAAAGGCTCGCGCTACCGCCTGAAAGGCTCGCGCTACCGCCCTGCGCTCGCAGCGCGAGGCTTTCAGCCGAGCGTCCAGCTGCCTTTAGCGCGAGGCTTTCAGACGAGCGGCCGATCATCAACGCGCCGAACCCTGCGAATCCAAACTCGCGCCGACTGACTTTCATGACGTCACCTTCAAGTACGGTTTGAGCGCGGCGAATCGATACTCGACTTCCGCGATCGCGCCCGGCGAGAGCTCGATGCTGTCGACCTTCCACGCGGCCGCGCCGCCGGTGCGAAACGCCGTCGTCTTGAATACACCGCGCTTCTTCAACAAGTACAGATCGACGCCGGGAACCTGCTGACTGAGATTGCGCATCAGCAGGAACTTGCCGTAGGCGTCCCTCACCGCGTCCGCATCGCCTTGCTCGTGAAGCGTCCAGATCCGCGCCATCAGATCCGGATACATGGCCATGCCGGTGATGACACCGTCGAGCCCGAGGCGCATCTCGTACAACCACCCCGAGCCGAGCGACGCGCCGAACACGCCTTTGAGCGGCGGCCGGTGCGTCAGTTCGGCCTTCATCCGCTCGACGAGCGGCTGCGATTCTTCTTTCACGTACGCGACGTGCGGGAACTGGCTGGCGAGCTCGACGATCAGATCGACGGTCGGCGCGAGATCGCGCGCGCCGCCGCTGGTCTGCACGACGATCGGCCGCGCGGTCGCCCGCGCGAGCGCGCGGAAATATTCACGGTACTCGTCGAGCGCATGCGCACCGCTCGGCGGCATCGCGATCATCGCGTCTGGCGCGAGCGCTTCGGCGCGCTCGGCGTATTCGAGCATCTCCGCCGTGTCCCTGCCCTGCACGCCCAGGACGAGCGTGGCGGCTCTGCCGCGCGCGGCGGCCGCGAGCACCTCCATGCCACGCATCCGCTCGGCCTTCGTCAGATTTGCGACGCCGCTCGATCCCTGCGGCCAGACGATGCCGTGCGCGCCGCAGCCATCGACGAATGCGGCTTCCCGCGCCAGATCCTCCCAGTCGACTTCACCCGACGCCGTGAACGGCGTCGTCAGAATCATGAACGCGCCTCGCATCGGCTTCGAAGGCCGTTTGTCGGGCTCGCCGCGCTCGCCTAAAAGGCTCGCGCTACCGTCAACATGTAGCGCGAGGCCTTCAGCCGAGCGGCTGCCACCGTGAACCGAGCGTCCAGTCGCAAACGCCGCGAACGCCGCAAGTCCCGTCCGTCCGAATTCACGTCGATTCAGCATGGCGATACAATACCGTCTTTCCACACGGAGCTCGCGCATGAAAATGAAAGGGATCGTGTTCGCCGCCGTCGTCCTCGTCCTGTTCGCGTTGTGCGGCAGGATGAGCGTGCTCGGGCAGAGCGGCGCGCTGCCCGCGCCCGGCTTCCATCACCTGCACCTCAACTCCGTGAATCCCGACAAGGCCATCGACTTCTACGCGAAGGAGTTTCCGACCACGTCGAAATCCACGTGGGGCGGACTGCCCGCGTTGAAATCGCCAAACAACGTGCTGCTTCTCTTCAGCAAGGTTGACCAGCCGCCGGCTACGCAGCCGCAGACCGCCGTCTGGCATTTCGGCTGGCACGTGACGAACGAACGTCAGGCGATGGCGCGCATGCGCGCTGACGGCGTCACCCTCCTTCCGTTGTACGCAACCGAAGAAGGCGGCACGGTCAACATCAACAGCGATACGTGGCCCGGCACCGGCGGCGTACTCGGGTTGACCAGGGCGCAAATCGAAGAGGCGAAGAAGAACAACGTGAAGCCGCAGGGCGGCGCCGGCTTCGCATACATTCGCGGGCCCGACGACGCGATGATCGAAGTGCAGGGGGACATGCCGGCGGAGCGCTTCAACCACGTCCACATGTATCAGGAAGATCCGTTCTGCGCGCAGCTGTGGTACCAGAAGCATCTGAACGCGCCGATGCCGCAGGGACGGCGCGGCGGCGCTGCGGCCGAGCCGCGGACGGAGGCGAATTGCAAAGCGCCGAGAACACCCGACAAGACCTGGCCCGCGCTCGAAGTCGGCGGCATGTATCGCGCGCCAGCGGCTGGCGTCACCTTCGGCGACGTCGCGATGAACTGGTACATCAATCAGTACGACAGGCCGCTCGTCGCGACTCGAGGCCATCTGGCCGATCACATCGCGCTGAGCGTCGCCGATCTCGACGCGTGGGTCGCGAAGCTGCGCGGCGAAGGCGTCAAGTTCCTCGAGCAGCCCTACAAACTCGGCGAGACGCGGGCGGTGATGGTCGAGGGTCCGAGCAAAGAAGCGCTCGAACTCGTTGAGGCGAAGTAGGGGCGGAGCTTGCTCCGCGCGGCAAGATGATGGGACACATTCTTCAGAGTCTTCCTGTTGGCGAGCGCGTCGGCATTGCGTTTTCGGGCGGCCTCGACACGAGCGCCGCCCTGCACTGGATGCGGCGGAAGGGCGCGATCCCGTACGCGTATACGGCCAACCTCGGTCAGCCCGACGAGCCCGATTACGACGACATCCCGCGCCGCGCGCTGCGGTACGGCGCCGAGAAGGCGCGTCTCATCGACTGCCGCGCGCCACTGGTCGCCGAAGGACTGGCGGCGCTGCAGTGCGGCGCGTTCCACGTCTCCACGGCCGGAGTGCCGTACTTCAACACCACGCCGCTCGGCCGCGCGGTGACCGGCACGATGCTGGTCACGGCGATGAAGGAAGACGACGTCAACGTCTGGGGCGACGGCAGCACGTTCAAGGGCAACGACATCGAACGGTTCTATCGCTACGGCCTCCTCGCGAACCCGGGTCTTCGCATCTACAAGCCGTGGCTCGATCAGCGCTTCGTCGACGAGCTCGGCGGACGCCGTGAAATGTCGGAGTACATGCAGCGCGCCGGCTTCACGTACCGCATGAGCGCCGAGAAAGCGTACTCGACCGACTCGAACATGCTCGGCGCCACGCACGAAGCGAAGGATCTCGAGTATCTCAGCAAAGGTGTCTCCATCGTCGAACCGATCATGGGCGTCGCGTTCTGGCGGCAGGACCTCGGCGTCAGGGCCGAAACGGTGACGCTGCGATTCGAGGAGGGCCAGCCGGTTGCCCTCAATGGCATGACGTTCGCCGATTCGGTCGCGCTGATGCAGGAAGCCAACGCGATTGGCGGACGTCACGGGCTCGGCATGAGCGATCAGATCGAGAACCGCATCATCGAAGCGAAGAGCCGCGGCATCTACGAAGCTCCGGGGATGGCGCTGCTGTTCATCGCGTACGAGCGGCTCGTCACCGGCATCCACAACGAGGACACGATCGAGCAATACCGCGACAACGGCCGCCGGCTCGGACGGCTGCTGTACCAGGGCCGCTGGTTCGATCCGCAGTCGCTGATGCTGCGCGAGACGGCGCAGCGCTGGGTCGCGCGCGCTGTGACCGGCGAGGTGACGCTGGAGCTCCGCCGCGGCAACGACTACTCCCTGCTCGACACAGTGAGCCCGAACCTGACGTACAAGCCGGAGCGGTTGACGATGGAAAAAGGCGAGGCGTTCTTCACGCCGCAAGATCGGATCGGTCAGCTCACGATGCGGAACCTCGACATCACCGATACGCGTGAGAAGCTCCTGACGTACGCGAAAACAGGGGTGCTCACACGATCCACCGCGGCGACGCTGCCCCTGCTCCCCGAAGCGCCCGCGGCCGGCGCGAGGAGAGCGAGCGAAGCGAGCACCGCAGCGCCAGCGGGCGGGGGTGGGGCCCCGCAACCAGTGAAGACGTCTGACGCCGAGCGGCCGGTGAAGAAATGATCGTTCGCACGCTCGGTATCATCGCGCTCCTCGCGCTGGCGTCCGGCGCCCAGCCGAATATGGACCTTCCCCGTTTCCAGGTCGATCCGTTCTGGCCCAAGCCGCTGCCGAACCACTGGATTCTCGGCGCGGTTGCCGGCGTCGCCGTCGACGCGAGCGATCACGTCTGGATCACGCATCGTCCGTCGACGCTCCAGCCGAACGAGACGCGATCGATCTGGCGCGCGGCACCGCCGGTCCTCGAGCTCGATCAGGCTGGGAATCTGCTGTCATCGTGGGGCGGTTCAGGGGCGGGATACGAGTGGCCGCAGCTCGAGCACGGCATCTACGTCGACGCGCGGGACAACGTGTGGCTCGGGGGCGGCGGCGACAAGGACGCGCAGATTCTGAAGTTCACGCGCGACGGCCGATTCCTGATGCAGATCGGCCATCAGGGCAAGAACGGCGGCAGCAACGACACGCAGAACCTCGGCGGCGCCGCGAACATGATCGTCGACGAGGCGGCGCGCGAGCTCTACGTCGCCGACGGCTATGTGAACCATCGGGTCATCGTCTTCGACGCCGACAGCGGCGCGTACAAGCGTCACTGGGGCGCGTACGGCAAACGCCCCGACGATGGCTGGTTCACGCGGGCGGGCGAAAAGCTTCCAGGACCGTTCAATGGCGCGGTACAGAACGAGAACAGACCCAGCCAGTACGATCCCAAAGGTCCGCCGCCCGAACAGTTCCGCATCGTTCATGCCGTGCGGATCTCGCACGACGACCTCGTCTACGTGTGCGATCGCACCAACGATCGGCTGCAGGTCTTCAGGAAGGATGGAACGTTCGTCAAGGAAGCGTTCATCGCGAAGGACACATTCGGCAGCGGCTCGGTGTGGGACGTCGCGTTCTCAAACGACGCCCGACAAACGTACTTGACGGTGATCGACGGCACGAACCAGCAGGTGTACATCGTCCGGCGTGAAACCCTCGAAGTGATCAGCGCGTTCGGCCACGCAGGACATTGGGCCGGCGAGTTCTACGGCGCGCACAACCTCGCCGTCGACTCAAAGGGCAACCTCTTCATCACCGAAACCTACGAAGGCAAGCGGATCCAGAAGTTCCTGCGACAGTAGCAAACGAGAAAGACGAACGCGAGCGGCCCGAACTTCTGTGAATTGCGGCGGAGCCACGTCGACAAGCGCAGGGGCCATAGAGTTCGTTGTTGTTGCTTTGTGATGTTTTCGAAGACGCATAGAGGCTGATCAGCGCTCTTTAGCGCGTTGTGACGCGATCTGCGGATCGGCATGTACGACGGATGTCGGTTGACTGACGATTTCGTCTGCACTCCATCAAGCAAGACATCACGAGTCCGCAACGACCCAACGCGAGAAGTTATTGTCCTGAATCAGTTACGGGACGATTCAGAAGATGTATCGCGGCTGACATGGCCGGCATGGTTCGCGCAACCGCTCACCGACTACAGGAAAGCCATGTGCTGCGGGCGCCGTCAGACCATCGTCATTTACTTCGTCGCGATCGTGGCGCTCGCGCTGGGGAGCGACGCTACGGCGCAGAACCCGTTGGCCGCCGCGCGCGATCTCTATTCGGCGGCAGCGTACGAAGATGCGCTGCAGCTGTTGAACCGCATTCGCCCATCGGCCGAGCAGCGGAGTGATGACGGTCACGTCATCGAGCAATACCGAGCCTTCTGCCTGCTCGCGCTCGGGCGCACGGCCGAAGCCGAGTCCGCAATCGAGTCCCTCGTACAAGCGGCGCCTTCGTATCGGCCGACCGACGCCGAAGTGTCGCCCCATGTCCGCGCCGCGTTCGGCGAGGTCCGGCGCCGCACGCTACCGGGCGTCATACAGGCAACCTACGAAGTAGCGAAGGCCGCCTTCGATCGAAAAGACCCGGGCGCCGCGGAGGCGTTCAAATTGGTCCTCGAGTTGACCGCCGATCCGGACCTCGGCGCGCTGCGAAGTCAGCCGCCCGTCTCGGAGCTGCGCACGCTTGCGGCCGGCTTCCTCGCCCTGAGCACCGCACCGGGACCGGCGCCGCCGCAGCCGCAGCCGCCGTCGCCGCCAGAACAGCCGGCGGCGCCACCGCCGATTGCGCCACCGCCCCGCGTCGCACCACCGCGTCCCACGACCAATCGCATCTACGGCTCCGATGACGCGAACGTCGTCCCGCCGATTGTCGTGCGCCAGTCGTTTGCGCCGCTGAGCGACGTGTTTGCCCTGCGTCCGGGCATCGTCGAAGTGATTGTCGATGAACTCGGCGAAGTCATCGCGACGAAGACCATCTTGGCAGTGAATACCGTGTACGACCGGATTGCGCTGGCGACGGCCAGGAGCTGGCGCTACCGGCCGGCCACGCTCGATGGAGTGCCGGTCAAGTTCCGCGCGATCGTTCAACTGCAGCAAAAGACCCGGTGACGCGAACACGCATGAACAGCCGAGGCCTGTGTTCGCTTGAAGATGAGGAGGATAGTGTGACGATTCAGATCGGCCGCCGCTCGATATTGTTCGCGCTGATGCTCGTTGCCGCGTGCTGCGTACCGGCCGCGGGCCAGTCCGGATCCGGCGTCGCCGCCATCGAAGGCGTGGTCACGGACCCGGACGACCGCGCGATTCCCGACGCCCTCGTCCTCATCCTCAGCAGTGAAACCGGGTATGAACGGGCGACCTTCACCGACGCCCACGGTCGCTACTTCGCACCGGCGATGCCTGTCGGCTCATACGTGATCGATGTGTCGGCGAAGGGATTCGGTCACGTCGAACAGTACGCGGTTCGCCTGACGGTCGGCGCGACCGAGACGCTCAACTTCGGCCTGAAAGTTGCCAACGTATCGGAGACGATCACCGTCACGGCGGGCGTGACGCGGCTCGACAAGGACGACACCGCGACGAGCACGGTCGTGGGATCGCACGCCGTCGAGATGCTGCCAATCCGCGGACGCGACTTCACCGAGTTCGTGCAGCTGTCGCCGGCCATCGCGCAGGAAAGCGATCGGAACGGTCTCGTCATCTCCGGTCAGCGATCGATCAACTCGAACATCGCCATCGACGGCACCGATTTCAACGACGCGCTGCAGGGAAACCAGCGCGGCGGCAACGAAGGCGTGTTCTTCTTCCCGCAGGCCGCCGTGCGCGAGTTCCAGGTGGTTCGCAGCGGCGCGACCGCCGAAGTCGGGCGGACCAATAGCGGATTCGTGAACGTGGTGACCAAGTCGGGATCCAACGAGCTGCATGGCGAAGGGTTCTACTACGACCGCGAAAGGTCGCTGACCTCGCCCGACGCGTTCGATCGCAGCCTCAACAACCAGCAAAGTCAGATGGGCGGGTCGTTCGGCGGACCGCTGGTTCACGACCGCGCGTTCTTGTTCGGCGCCGCGGAGCATAGCCTGCTCAAGATCCCATATTTCGTGCAATTCGATGCGCAGGCGTCCGGCGTGATCGTGCCCGTGAACCTGCTGGCGCAGCAGGGCGAGCAGCGCTCCACGAACGACCCGACCGCCGCCTTCGTACGCACCGATGCCGTCGCGGGCAGCGGTCTCTTCAACGCGCAGGGAACGTATACGCGACTGCGCGGCGAGAACTTCAACTTCGATTCGCTTCAGTTGAATCAGGCGGTCTCCACCAATTTCATGCGCAAGAGCGACAGCGTCGGTGTGAAGGTGGGCCTCACGACGGTGTTCGGCCTCGGACTCTTGAACGACCTCCGCGGTCAGATTGCCACCGACGATCGCAACGAGATGCCCAATTCGAGAACGGCCCTGATCACGATTACCGGGTTCGGCAATCTCGGCGGAGATTCGGGCCGCCCACGCAATTACGAAACCACTCGGTACGAAGTGACCGACCAGTTGACGACGACCGCCGGCGCTCACCGCCTGCGGTTCGGGTTGGACTACAACCTGAATGATGTCCGGCAGCAGCGCGAAGACAACATTCAGGGCCGCTACGACTTCAAGTCGCTGTCGGACTATATCGCGGGCAAGATCAGCCGCTACCGCCAGACCGTGCTCGTGTTCGATCCTGCCGACGCCCTGTTCCAAGGCCGACAGCGCGAAATCGCCGCGTACGCCCAGGACAAGATCTCGGTCGGCGCCAACTTCACCGCGAGCGCCGGCTTGCGGTGGGAAGGACAATGGAATCCCCAGCCGCCGAGGCCCAACCCGGCGATTCCCTACACCGCGTACATTCCGAACGATCTCAGGCAGTGGCAGCCGCGCGCGGGAATGGCGTGGGACATGAACGGCAGCGGCAGGACGGTCATCCGCGCGTCAGGGGGTATCTACGTCGCCCGCACGCCGGCAACGCTGTTCCAGCGCGTGTTCACCGACAACGGCATCACCACCGTTGCGGTCGACAGCAAATTCGATCCCGTCGTGCTGAACGCGCTGACGTTCCCCAATGCGTTGTCCGCCGTGCCGGCGGGCGTCAAAGTGGCTGCGCCGCGCGTATTCGGCTTCGATCCGAGCTTCAGGAATCCGCGCTCGCTGCAAGGCTCCGCGACCGTCGAGCGGCTCGTCGGAGACACGGTCACGCTGTCGGTCAGCTACGTGCACAGCGACACGAGAAATCTGCAACGGCGGCTCGACCGGAATCTGTATCCGCCGTTCAGCAACAGCGCCGGCATGCCGATCTTCTACGCCGTCCGGCCGGATCCCACGATCGGCATCCTCTCGGTCAACGAATCGACCGCGCGCTCGCGCTACGACGCGCTCGCCACGTCGTTCACCCGGCGCATGACGACGCGCTTCCAGATGCAGGCGAACTATGCCTACGCCCTCAACATGGACGACGACTCCAACGAGCACCTGTTCCGTCGCGAGACCGCGATGAATCCGTTCGATCTCGCCGCCGAGTGGTCGTACGCGAAGAACGACGTGCGGCACAATGCGAACGTCAACGCGCTGGCGGAGCTGCCCGGCGGCTTCACGGCGGGCGCGATCCTGTTCGCGCGGACGGGAATGCCGTATACGCCGATCATCGGCTTCGACACCCAGAACGACGGCAACGACGAGAACGACCGCGCCATCATCGACGGCCATGTCGTCGGCCGCAATTCGTTCCGGCAGCCGGCGTTTTTCGATCTCGACGTGCGCCTGATGAAGGCGTTCCGGTTCGGAACGGGACG
The DNA here is from genome assembly GCA_003222395.1 of Acidobacteriota bacterium. Lineage (GTDB taxonomy): Bacteria > Acidobacteriota > Vicinamibacteria > Vicinamibacterales > CAVVIG01 > Gp6-AA45. The sequence goes on along the minus strand of QHWB01000060.1, from coordinate 14,842 downwards.
CGAATTCGAGCTGATCGCCGAGGCCTTCAACGTCACGCGGGCGAAGAACCTGAACTTCGGTCCCGACGCCGTCGACCCGAGGGGAACGGCAGCGCAGCCCGTCGCCACCGGGGGACAGCCGCTGTTCGCGCCGTCGACGGCGCGATTCGGCGGCCCGCGTCAGGTGCAGCTCGGAATGCGCATGGTCTTCTAGCAATTTTCGTTCAAGCGTCTCGTTGCGTCTCATGGAGGCTTCATGAACCGTCGGATCGTCCGCATATGTCTCTCGACCGCTGCGTCCATCGGACTGGCTGTCACCCTCGTCGCGAACGGCACCCAGGATTACGTCAACGACTGGGACGGCGAAGGCGACGACGCGCCGGCCGCGCGCGTGCTGTTGCTCAGCATCGACGGGCTTCACAAGGTCGACCTCGAGCGATACGTCGCGAACAACCCTACCTCGAACCTCGCGCAGCTGAGCGGCACTGCACGCACGTATATCAACGCGAGCTCGTCGAAGCCGTCCGACTCGTTCCCCGGCCTGCTGGCGATGGTGACGGGCGGAACGCCACGGTCGACCGGCGTGTACTACGATGATGGATACGATCGTTCGCTCGCACCGGCGAATGCGCTGCCGGCTCCGGACCCGAGCTGCGCCGGCGGCGCGCGGGTGCAGTGGAAGCAGAATCTCGATGTGCTCCCGTTCTCGTTCACGACCGCGATCGATCCGACTAAACTTCCGCTCGACCCGGGCGACGGCTGCACCGCCCGCGTGTATCCACATCGGTTCCCGAGAGTCAACAACGTCTTCGAGGTGATCAAGGCCGCCGGCGGACGAACGGCGTGGTCCGACAAACATCCTGCTTACGAATTCCTCATGGGGCCGTCAGGAACCGGCGTCGACGATCTCTACACGCCAGAAATCACGTCGCCGACGGCTCCCGCCACGACGAACAGCTTCGCGCTGACGATGGCCTACGACGACATGAAGGTCGCGGCGATTCTGAACGAAATCAGGGGATTCGATCACAGCGGCAGCAGCTACGTCGGCGTGCCGGCCGTGTTCGGCATGAACTTCCAGGCGGTCAGCGTTGGCCAGAAGCTGAAGGTCGAGCAGTTGACGACCGCGCCGCTGGGGCTGCTCGCCGGCGGGTACCTGGACGCAAATGGGACGCCGTCGAACGGGTTGCAGGCGACGCTCGACCATACCGATCAGTCGATCGGCATGATGGTGTCGGCGCTGCGCGAGCAGAACTTGTTCGAGTCGACGCTGATCATCATCTCCGCAAAGCACGGAAACTCGCCCATCGATCCGGCAACACTCAAGAGCGTAAACCCGTCGACAATCAGCGCCATCGTGAATTCCGTGCCGCCAGGGCTCGCGCTGTTGAGCGCGGACACCGGTCCGATCATCTGGTTGAAGGACCAGAGCACCACCGCCGCGGTGGTCGCGGCGTTCAACGACTCGATCATCAACGGCGGCAACCCCGCGCGTATCGACAAGATCCTGACGGGAGCCGATCTGGCGGCACAGTTCGCCGATCCGCTCGTCGATTCGCGCGCGCCGGACATCATCCTGGTGCCGCTGCCCGGCACGGTGTACACGACAAGCGGCTCGAAGATCGCCGACCACGGCGGATTCGGCGAAGACGACGTGCACGTCGCGCTGCTGGTCTCGAACCCTTCGATGCCAGCAAAGACCATCGAGGATTCGGTGGAGACGCGGCAGATCGCGTGCACGATTCTGAAGGCGCTTTCCATGAGCTGTAACGCGCTGATGTCGGAGGCCAACGAGCCGTCCAAGGCATTGCCGCATTCCAATCACCAGAACGCCCGGTAGGTGTCTACATCGGCCGCGCGCGATGCCGCTGCGCGCGGCCGGTCGGGTGACCAATCCCAAAGTCGCCTACGACCGGCAGCAGCCGATCAAGGGGTGAGTCTTTCAGATCCCTGGCGGCGTGGGCGAAGCAGGAGCATTACGCGCCATGGCGGCAATCCATTTGCCGCAGCTCACACCTGGTCGTCTCCGTCACTGGGCAGACAGTCCGCCATCGCTGATTGACTTCGGCGACCGCCGGCCGTAGATTTTCCCCCTCCGCCTCGGCCTGCAGACCAAGTGGTAAGGAGGTTGGCATGAGACTGCGAGTGTCGGTTCTCGCCGTGGGAGTCGGCGTCGTGTGGGCAGCGCTCGCCCCGCGCGTGTCGACGCAGGCTCCCGGGTTCCCGAGCCTCAAGAACGGCGACTGGTTCCACTACACCGCGGATATGCACGGCTCGCGGTACTCGCCGCTCGATCAGATCAACGCGGACAACTTCAACAAGCTCGAAGTGGCGTGGCGGTTCAAGACCGACAACTTCGGCACCTTCCCCGAGTACAAGCTCGAAGGCACGCCGCTCGCCATCCGCGGCATCCTGTACACGACGGCCGGCACGCGGCGCGACGTGATCGCGCTCGACGGCCGCACGGGCGAGATCGTCTGGGTGCACAGCATGCGCGAAGGCAAACGCGCCGCGGTCGCGCCGCGCCAGCTCTCCGGACGCGGCGTCTCGTACTGGACCGACGGCAAAGGCGACGAGCGCATCGTGTACGTGACGACCGGGTATCGCCTCGTCGAGTTGAACGCGAAGACCGGCGCGCCGGTCGCGTCGTTCGGGAAAGACGGCATCATCGATCTGAAGCTCGGCGCCGTGAAGGGCAAAGGCGAGCAGATCGATCTCGAGACCGGCGAAATCGGCGTCCACTCGACGCCCGGCATCGTCAAGGACACGATCATCGTGGGATCGGCGATGCGCGAAGGCGCCACGGTCCCGACGCACAACAACACGAAGGGGCTGGTCCGCGCCTTCGACGCGCGCACCGGCAAGCTCCTCTGGACGTTCAACACGATCCCGCGTCCCGGTGAGTTCGGCAGCGACACGTGGGAGAACGAGTCGTGGGCGATCAACGGCAATACCGGCGTGTGGACGCAGATCACCGCCGACGAAGAGGCCGGGCTCGTGTACCTCCCGGTCGAGACGCCCACCTCGGACTACTACGGCGGCCATCGCCCCGGAAACAACCTGTTCGCCGAGACGCTCGTGTGCGTGGACCTGAAAACCGGACAACGCAAATGGCACTTCCAGTTCACGCACCATCCGATCTGGAACTTCGACATGTCATCGGCGCCGCTGATCGCGGACGTCAACGTCAACGGCCGTCCGCGGAAAGTCGTCGCCGTGCCGAGCAAGCAGGGATGGCTGTACGTGTTCGATCGGATTACGGGCGAGCCGGTATGGCCAATCGTCGAGAAGCCGGTGCCGCAGTCCGATGTGCCGGGCGAGAAGACGTCGCCGACGCAGCCGCATCCGCCCGATTCGCTGCGCTACGCGCGCAACGCCTTCAAGGTGCCCGACGATCTGATCGACTTCACGCCGGAGCTGCGGCAGGCCGCGATCGAGCGATCGAAGTTCTACAAGTGGGCCGACACGCCGTTCGCGCCGTCGATTCTCGGCAACGTCAACGGTCCGCTGTACGGCGCAATCACCGTCGGCACGGCGACGAACTGGCCGGGCGGCGGGTACGATCCGGAGAATCACATCGCCTTCGCGCCGGCGGGCAACATGCCGGGTATCCGCACAGTCGTGCCGCCGCCGCCGGGATTCTCCGACATCCGTTACGTGTCGGGCATCGCCGGCGAGGCCTTCCGCGAAGTGCTCGGACCCGGCGATTGCTGCGCCGCCGATTCGCCGCGCACCGCTCAGCGCGCGGCCGAGGCGAGGCAGCCGGCTCCGGCGGCGCCTCAGCCGCAACCGGCTGGCGGCGGCGCCGGAACCGGACTCAACGTGCAGGGGCTGCCGATGATCAAGCCGCCCTACGGCGTCATCGCCGCGATCGATCTCGACAAGGGCGCGCTGAAATGGCAGACGCCGCACGGCGACACGCCCGACGCCGTCCGCAATCATCCGATGCTGCGCGGGAAGAACATTCCGAAGACCGGACAGGCAGGCACCGCCGGCGTCGGATTACTGGTGACGAAGACGGTCGTCGTGATGGGCGATCCGCAGGTGACAACGACGCCCGAGCATCCGCGCGGAGCGATGCTGCGCGCCTATAACAAGATGACGGGCGAGCAGGTCGGCGCAGTATGGATGCCCGCGCCACAGAGCGGCTCGCCGATGACTTATGCCTACGGCGGCAAGCAGTACATCATCGTGGCCATCAGCGGCGGTAGCTACTCGGGCGAGTACCTCGCCTTCTCGCTGCCAGGCACCGAATCCAGACCAACCAGCCAGCACTGAACGACCGGGCCGCGGGTGACGCTTCCGCCGAACCCGCGGCTCACGACCGCTCAAGTGCGGGCGGGGGCGTGTCTCGGCCAGAACAACAACGTGCCGACGACGCCCGCGGCGATGGCGGCGATGCCGCCCCACCACTGCGCCCGAGCTGCGGCGTTGTGTCTGATCGCATCGACGCGCCGGCCGAGCCGCGTGAGATCGCGGTCGAGCCGCGCACGCGTCCGCTCTATTGCGGCTTCGACGTCATCCGGTCTTTGATCCATGTCGACGTCTCCCTCACGGTTTCCTTGGTCTTGGGCAGCGGAACGATTTTCGTGAAACGCTTACGGCCGGCCTGCACGGCGACGAAGCCCGCTATCGCGAGCACGACGCCGGCGAGCAGAAAGCCTGCCCAGTTGGGCCATCCGAACAGCGCCGCCGCGCCTTGTGCGATCGCGACGAGCACGAACAGACCGCCAACGGCGGCAATTGCGCCGCCTGCAGCCATGCTGGCCGCCGCCGTCGACCACGCGCTGAGCTCCTCGCGGACCTCGGCGCGCGCGAGCGCGACCTCTTCCCGAAAGAGCTCGCGGACGTCGTCGATCACGTTGTGAATCAAATGACTCGTCGGTTCCTGGCGGGCATCGTCATACGGCATGGGTCACTCCCCGATTCTGGTCCGTGTAACCGTCGCATGATGCTTGCCAACCGGAGCGCAACTGAAGCGAGCGAAGTGATGAGGATCAACCGACGCCGCGCGCGAGCAGCGACAGCGCGAAAACGAGGACGACGAACGTGGCGAGCACTCGCGCATCGCCCGAACCCGTTTCCGGCTGCATCGCGCGCCAGACCGCCACGCCGCCCACGATGAGCAGCAGGCGCTGTTCGGTGATCATCAGCGCGAGGACAATCGCGGCGACCAGCGCCCACCGTTCCCATTTGGCGAACACGTGCAGGCCGCGCGATCCGTCCAGCTGCCACACCGGAATGAGATTGAACAGATTGAGGAATCCGGTCAGCTGCGCGATGGCCAGCCAGATGCGCGCGCCGGTAGCCTGGTAGAGCACAAACGCGGCAACCGCCGCGCCGAGTCCCCACACCGGCCCGGCGAGACCGATCTTCGCGTCGGTGAGCGGATCGGTCACGTGCTGTTTGAGCATCACGAACGCGCCCACGCCCGGGACGAACACAGGCGCGCCTGCGTCGATACCGAGCCTGCGGAGCATCGCGACGTGTCCCATCTCGTGAACGTAGATCGACAACACGAGGCCGAGCGCCAGCGGCCATCCGTACACGGACCAGTACACGCCGAAGAACGCGAACATCGACATGAACGTGCTCGCCTTCGTGAGGCCGAGCAGCAGGAATTTGAGCTTGCCGATCAGCAGCACCGCGAGCGTGGCAAGCCCCGCCGCGCCGCGCGACCACCAGGGCTGCTCGGTCGCCGCCGCCGTCTGTTCCGGTTGCGCGGTGTCCGTGCGCCGCGTGAGACCCGCGATTCGTTCGCGCACGGCGGCATGCTGCCGTGATTGACGTGCTGTTCCGTCACGACGCGATCGAATTGCAGCGGTTCGTCTGCGATGCGCGGCCCTCCGTCAGACATCGCGAAGCTCCCTGGGGTGCAACCCTGGTAAACGATCGCCTGTGGCCGCACGCTTCCCTCGCGTGCATTGAGACGTCAGCTGTGCCTCAATGTGCAACAGGAGGAATCGATGCCGGCGCTCCGGTTTCAGCGTTCGCCGTTCGCCGCGGCGCGAATCGCTGTCAGACGGCGTACCACAGCACCGCAAAGAAGTGACACACCGTCCCCGCCAGGACGAACATGTGCCAAACGAAATGGCCGTAGCGCAGGCGGTCCGCCGCATAGAACGCGATGCCGGCCGTGTACGCCAGGCCCCCCGCAATGAGCCATAGCCAGCCCGCCACCGGCACGAGAAACCAAAGCGGTCGAATCGCGATCAGCGCGCACCATCCCATGCCAACGTACAGTGAGGTCGACAGCCGAGGGTTCCGGATACCACGCAAGGCCTTCAACGTGACTCCGAGAACCGCCAGACCCCACACGACGCCGAACAGAGTCCAGCCCCAGAGGCCGCGCAGTACGCCAAGGGTGAAAGGCGTGTAGGTCCCCGCGATGAGCAGAAAGATCGCACTGTGATCGATGATCTGAAACACTCGTTTCGCTTTGCTCCTCGGCAACGCGTGGTAGAGAGTTGAGGCCAGGTACAGCATTAGCATGGTTCCAGCGAACACGCTTGCGCCTGCTATCGCGAGCGAGCCACCACGTCGAGCCGAGGCAAGCACCAGGAATGGAGCTGCCACAAGAGCGGAGAGAAATCCCACTCCGTGACTCACGCTGTTCGCGATCTCCTCTCCGAGAGAAGATAAGCGTCCACGAGTTGAAACGCCGTCATCCATGATGCGGTCCCATCTTACACGGGCCAACATCGCGGACATCGCGGCGCCGTCGAGGATGAAACGATCAAGTATGCCCTGGCGGATCGGCTTTGGTGATTCGACGACGATCACGTACACGTCTGCTGGAACGCGGGGTGTCGCACGAGGGCGACGCGAAGATCAGAATCGTACTGCCGGCCTGATCTTCGGCCAGGCAGAAACACCTCGCGACTAGCGCGGCCGAGATCGGCGATCAGTCGTCGCGGCAGCGGCATGCTTTCCGTGCGCGGCGGCCTAGCATCAGTACGCCGCCGCCCAGTAACAGGAGCGACGCCGGCTCCGGCGTCGGGGACGTCGCGAGATCGAGCCGATTGATTCCGAAGCCGGGCGTGACCGGATCAAGAGGTGACACGTTGTACTCGATTCGACGAATCGTCGGTGTCGTATCCCGCACTCCAAGGAAGACCGCTGAGTTATCTGAGGTAAAGCTCGACAAGCCGGCAACGTGGTACGACACCATGAGCGCGTTCGCGTTGTCGAACACGTCGATCATTGCCGTGAATGGACCACCCCTGGTGGCTTGGATTTGGGCGCCGGCTCCGAACACGCCCATGCCGAACTCGATCGAGACGGGTCCGGGTACGTTGCTCGTATACAGCACCTTGTCGCAAGGACCGAAATTGCCAGACCAATTGCCTGCACACACGCCGGGTCCCACTTGAGTGAGGCGTTGAAGAGACCTGGTCGGATCGACTCGCGACACTACGGCCGTCGTGCTGTCGCCATGTGACGTGACGATCAGAGGATTTGGCACGGCGCGGTCAGTCGAGCCGAGCACGCCCCAGTCAATGAAGTCGTTCGCTCCGAGCGATGGCCGAACGGTCACGAGGATCGGATCGGCCACAGCGATCGGTGGGCGACCTATCAGCAGTGCAGTCGCAATCAGCACGTACACCCGCAAATGCTTCATGCACCCTCCTGTCCCGCGTCATCCGCTTTCAGCCTTTCTAGGAAATTCTTTGCTCAAGAAGGCTCAAACAATTCACCAGGAGCCGCGGAATGACGGAACTGCAGCAAGTACGGAGCCGGGCTCTGGAACCGGCCTCGCGGAAGCACCGTTCCTTGGCCCACGAAGCAGCGCACTCGACGCGCCGTAATGTGCGCTCGCTTTCGCGACCTTGGCGTTGTCTGCGTCCACTGTTCGCGTATCGGCTGATCCCATCGTCGTGACCTCAGGTTTCCTCGCGCAGCATACAAGCGATCCGCTCATTTTTCGCTCCGTCGGCCCTGGATTGAACCTCAACGGCTTTGACAATCACCTTTCGGCATTATCAGAAGAGTTCGGCGTCTTCCGGACCTGCTGCCATTTCGGCGAACCGATCGACATGTCTGCCCGTGTGAGCCGTCAGCTGGGCGATGGTGTCAACGTGATGTTCAGTGGCGTTTCGTACGCGCAGGTCTGGCGGGGCGGAGAATTGCGGTTCGACGCGCCGAGCGTGACGCTGCCGGCGGCGCTTACGGTGAACACGTTGGAGGCGCCGTTCGTACTGTCAGGTCAGCTCAGCGCGTTCGCTACGCCAGCTCGAACCGGCACCCCGTTGTTTTCCACGGGCCTCGTCGGTGCGGGCGTGGCGTCGCTGGGGTTGTTGCATGTGGACGGCGGCGACCTTGTCGGCATTGGCGACTTGGACTACACGATCAACGCCAGTGCTCCAACGCCCACGCCGGAACCGACAACGCTCACCTTACTTATCCGGACGCCCGGATACGAGGCCGGACGAAGGGTCCAACCTTCATTCGGGTTCGCGCCGGTCTAACGGATTGGCACTCACCCGCGGCGCTCCACAACCGTTCAAGCCAGCACGGCCCTGCTGCGGCGCCGACGGGTGCAGCGCCTGTTACGCCTCCCTCTGGTTCCCCGGCGTGTCCGGCCTTCCGGCTCAATGACTTTCGCGATCGACGGTTTTACATAGCTCGAAATACTCGGTCAGCGGGACCAGCCGCCTGCCGTCCCCGAGCAGAGCGAGTCGAATTTGCAGCACCTGCTCGCGCATCCACCCGAACTCCTTCACTAGTTCGCTGGTCGGTCGATTGTCGTACGAGGGATCGGAAACCTTGTACTCTCCATTGCCGAAAGATACCGGTCTGGTGAATGGATCGGCGAACAGGTACGCCTTGTCCGTGAGGTCTTCGCCATATTCCCACACCAGGCGGTGCAAGTACGACGGCCCCATCACGAAGATCGCATTTGCCTCCGTACACAAGTCGCGGGAGACCTTCGACGGCCGGTGTGCGCTCGCGTCGATACCCCATTCTCGGAGCATTCGTTCCGCTCGATCATTGATACGCTCTCCCGCCTCCAACCCAGCCGAGAGCGCCGGCGCCTTGTTGCAAAGATGTCGATAGAGGTAGCGGGCCAGAACAGAGCGGCAGCAGTTCGCATGGCAGACAAACAGAGGACAGCCCTGCTCCGTTCTCATGATTCGCACCGCACCGCCTAGACGTCGTGCCGCTCAGCCGGGAGCGGCGCTTAACATCGTCTCGGACCAGCTCGCTATGTTCTCGCCGCGAGGCCTCTCACGAACACCCTCATGCGACGATTCACCATCCCGCTAATCACATCAGCGAGCAGCCGCACCGCCGCCTCGCACGGTCCAACATAAACAAGCGCGTCGGTCCACCGAATCCAGGAATATCGGCCGGCCAACGCGCGGGTTACAGCGTCGCGGAAATTCTCCGCACGGTAGCGAGCCAAGGCGTCTTTTGAAATGTCGGAGTACAGCGCACGGGTCGGACGTCCCAACAGCATCGCCATCCATCGGACCGAGTAAAACAAATCATCGTCCGCGTCAACGTGCTTACCCTGGAACCTTTGACAGAATTCGTCGACGGCACGGGCGATCTGCCGCTCGCGATTGCGTCGCCGATGACGATCACGTTCCGCCTCTGCCCGTCGATCTCGGCGCGCCCGCTCCAGCAGCTCCGCGATCGTGATTTCGTCGCGAAGATCGCGGCCACTCATGAGCGCGACGCTCCGTGCAGCATCGATACGGATCCGCCGCGGACTGAACTTCACGCGGACGTACTGGCCATCGGCGATGCGGCGCCGCACTGTCCGCTCGGAGATGTGGAGCAGTTGGCTGACCTGCCGGACCGATAGCAGCGCACTCGGACGGCGAGCGGAGTTCGACACGCGCTGCGGCCTCCTCGGGCTACCGCAGAGATGCTCCTCGGGGCAGGGTCTGGGAAATGGCGGCACCGCGCTCCCGAGGAGGAAAGCGCGCTCGGTGATCAGCCTAGCCGCCGGGCGGGGATTGTACGCGAGAAGACGATGGTCAGTCAGTGCTGGTCGGCTGTTGGAAAGAGCCGCAGCGCTTTCTCGGTTGCGGCGATGACGGCGTCGATCGCTTCGCCCTGCGCATGGTTGGCGGAAGCGATTGCATTCAGGGTTTCGCGGAGTCCGGCGACAGCTCCATCGAAGGCCGTCGAGGATCGGCGCACGGCCGTCTGCGCCGCCGCGAGATCTGCGAGAACGTCTTGCAGCCCGGGGTTGTTGTTGCGGTTGGTCATGATTCTCCCGACGGCCTCGCTTTCGTTGCACATTCGTTGCACACAGATTTGAAAAATTGATCGGGATGGCCGGATTCGAACCGGCGACCCCCTGACCCCCAGTCAGGTGCGCTAACCAGGCTGCGCTACATCCCGAATTCGAAGATCCTTGATTTTACTCCAATTTCCGGCAGCACTCTCGTTCGCGTCCTTCGCTTTCCTGGCGAAAACTGTCGCGAAACTGTCCCAAAACCCCGAACGATCATCCGGCCTGTCCCAAAACGCCCGCGGACTCGTTCGCGGTGCGATTCAGTCTCTGAAGCGCCTCGCGTTTCATCTGCAACTTCATTTGCGAGTACTTCTTGAAGACCTTCGCATCGCCCTGCCGGAGGAGCTGCGTCACCCACTCGTCGGCGACCCCGCCGGCGCTCAATCGCGTCGCGTAGGTCGAGCGCAGGTCGTAGATGCGAAAGTACGGCACCTTCGCTCGCCGAAGCGTCGCCCTCCACGCCGTCTTGAACGTCGCCTGGTGTCCAACCGCGTTCTCGCGTGGAAACAAGTACGGGCTATTTCCTGCGAGCTGCATCTGATCCCGAATTGCCTCGACGGCCAGGTCCGTCAACGGGACTTCCCCAACACCGTTCGGCGTCTTCGAATCGGGAATCCAGACGACCTTGTTCTCCAGATCCACTTGGTCCTTCTTCATCGGCGTCAGTTCCTTGTAGATCCGAAGTCCGGTCTCAGTGATGATGCGAACGACGTTGCGCACGTAGCTCGGTGCCACCGCCTCGATCCGCTGCTGCTCCGACCACGAGACGTAATGCGGACGGAACAACCCTTTCACCGCGACGGGGAACTCCACGCCCCAACACGGATTGGACGGCAGCAGCTTCTTGCGCACTGCGACGTTCAGGATGTGCCGAAGTACCCGCAGTTCCTGATGAACCGTGGACGGTTTGAGGACTCCCCTTTCCACGACTCCCGCCCTAGTCCTCCGCTTCACGCGTTGACGCAATCGATATCGCAAGTAGTTTTCGATCGCATCGCTCGAGACGTCGGTCAGCTTCTGGTCGCCGAACGCCTTCACCAAGTGCATGACAACGCGAGTGTTCATTTCGTGCGTCTTCGGCGTTCGCACCGGCGGCTTCGAGTAGTGCTCCAGGAATAGCTCCGCCCATTGTCTGAGCGAGAGATGCTCACCTTTGCGGACGATCTCCAGGACGTTGTCGTCACGCGCCTGGAGCCGTTCCCGTAACTTCTTCTGCGCCTCCTTCCAATCGGCGGTGCCGGTCGGTTCCTCGCGGCGAGTGCCCGCGCGGTCCCAGTACCGCATCCACCAAAATTGCGTGCCCTTGCGACGGTAGACGACGCCGTCGTGCTTACGTGGTCGTGCCATCCTCCACCTCCTGCTTGAAGCGGCTGCGGAAGGGCTCGAGATCCGATTTCAGGAACCGGATGTTGCGGCCCATCACGCGGAGATGAGGGATCTGCTTTCGCTCGACCCAAAGATACACGGTCTGCGGACTCACACCAAGGAAGCGCGCCGCTTCCCGCACGGTCAGCGGGTACTCCGCATCACGCGCACAGCGGCGCTCGAAGACTCCGGCGACGGCGGGACGGTCATCGCCGATCGGCGTTTCGTGTTCGGCGTCAAGGTGCACGGCGTCCTCCTTCGCTGCCGACGGAGGTGCCAGAGGAATTCAGAGTCCGTCGTGCGCGGTCTGACATACATGCCATTACTTGACATGTATGTGTAACGCTACTACCATTGACTTGGGTTCGTCAAGAACCGAGGCCGATATGCCACGAGACAAACAGCCCGTAAAGAGTGATGCCGACAGCCTCGTAGACCCTGAGATGAGCGAGACCGTCATCGCGAAGTGGCGTCGTCTGACACCCAACGCGCGCAACACCCTCGCGCGGATCACGGGTCGAGAGCCTCTCGCCACGAATCTGCGCAAGGCGCGGGAAAACCGTGGCCTGAGCCAGGCGGCCGTGGCCAAGAAGCTTCGCCTGTCGCGCAGCCTCGTCGCCCAGATCGAACTGGCGAACCGACCGGTGACGGCTGACGAACTCGCGAAATTCGCGGACCTCTATGGCACACCAGCGGTCGATCTCACAGGCACACGCGTCGCCACCGACGATCCGGTAACCGTCGCGCTGCTGAATCTCGCCCCCGCGTTGCTGAAGGAATTCGACGTGCAGTCGCGGATTCACGGCGTCCTGGGATCGCTGATGGCGTCGTCGCATCTGGCCGGGCTCTTAGAGCGGCCGGCGCGAAGCGGACCGCCGACGTACTCCGTGCCGACGCTGCGGACGTTGGCGGACGCGATTCGGCAGGGCGACCAGGTCGCCGAACACGAGCGGCAACGGCTCGGACTTCAGCATGCGCCACTCGCGGAGATTGCAGATCTCTGTGCGGCTCAGGGCGTGCCTGTGTTCGCGCTGGAGATGCCCGACGACCTGTCAGGGATGTTCATGGCACATGCCTCCGTGGGTTCGGCCATCGTGGTCAACGCAAGACACGACGCGGTACGTCAACGCTTCACCATCGCGCATGGTTACGCTCATGCCCTGTTCGAGTCGCCGGCGACGGTCCGGGTCTGCACACACGCGAACGCGAAGGAGTTGATCGAACGGCGGGCCGACGCGTTCGCGGGTCCTTTCCTCATGCCTGCGTCGGGCGTTGATGAAACCGTACGGCGGCTTGGCAAGGGGCAGCCAAGTCGGCAGGTGCAATGGGTGTTCGACGCCACGACGGAACAGTCCGTGCGGGCGGAGGAGCGCTCGACGCCGGGGTCACAGACGATGACCTACGTCGATGTCATGTGGATCGCTCGCCGATTTGGTACCACGTACGCGCTCACCGTCTCGCGGTTGTTCGGGCTGGACCTGATTGCGGAGTCCGACCGCACGCGGCTTCTGAGAGCCAAGTTTGTCGAGCTCGCACAGGAATGCCTGGTCATCCTCGGTCCGCCGTCCGTCCACGCCCCGTCGCCGCACGCGGTCACCGTGCTGTCAGACCTCAACGCCGAGCACTTCTATATGGCTATCGAGGCGTACCGCCGCGGACTCATCACCAAGACGGACCTCAGATTCGAGGCCACGTCGCTGTCGCTGCAGCTGCCCGGCCTGTCCGAGTCGAGGTTCCTCGAGCTTGCCGAGGCGGCTCGGTAGCGTCGAAGGGTTGTGCGGTGCTGCGCACCGGCAGTAACAGGTGACACGTCACCCCGTTTCGGGTGCTGCAGGGGAACGGCGGTTCCTCGATAGGAACGATGCGAAATGTTCGACATTCGCGGCAGGTGTCGATTTCGGTTCCCATACAGGAACCGCGGTTAACCAGGTTCAACGGTGCGCAGCACGTGTTGCGCGCCGCGCTGCAAAGGGTCCTCGCATGGCATCGCGACGGACGAAATCCATCGGCACGAAGGTTACGCCTGAGGAGTACGACCGCATTCATGCGCTCGCCGGCGAGCAGCCGATCAGTGAGTGGGTGCGCGCGGCGCTCCTGAAAGCCGCGGCCGACGCCCCTGCGGCGGACTCGATGGTGCTCGCCGAGTTGCTGGCGCTGCGCACGATCTTGCTCAACCTCCACTTCCATCTGTGCAGCGGCACGCCGGTCAACGCCGAGAGCATGCAGCGCCTGATCGAGCGCGCGGACCGGGAGAAGCGACAGCAGGCCGAAGCGCGCCTCGCCGCCGCACCGCGGAGGGACCCATGAGTGACGAATGGGGCCGCGCGGCCGAGGCAGGCAAGTGGCAGCGTGCCCTGCCGATCTGGTTCATGAGCGTGATCCTGCTCGCGCTCGCCTGCGGCATCGGCACGTTCTGGGTCCGTCAGGCGTTCGTCTGGACACCGTTGCAGCAGTTCTATGTGTCCGCGTACGCGCGTAGCGCGCTGGCCAGCTCGCTCGGCATTCGGACCGGACGGTATCGCCTGCTCCTGATGGAGAACCGCCGCGGCAGCCGTCTGGCCATTGACGAAGAGGTCGTGCCGATCGCTTCATCCACAGGCGAAACAACGTTCGCGCTGTCGGAGCTGGCGCGGCAGGCTGGCAGTGGGCGGCTCGTGTGGCGGGATCTCACCGTCAACCACACGCAGCTCCATGGACAACTCCACATGTGGATCTACGCGAACCAGACGCTGACGGATCTCGCCAGGCCGTCGCTCATCACCGCGTTCGTCGTCGTGATCGCGGGCCTGCTGATCGCGATTCCGAAGGACGTGCAGTGGTCGCGATCGCGGCGCCACGGCCGCCGGTTGAAGGGACCCGAGCTCGTCTCCGTGCGGCAGTTCAACCGACGGACGCGCGCAAACGGGATCGGATTCGCCCGCATGCCGAGCCTGCCGGCGAAGCTGCTCGGCGTTCAGTCAGCGTTGGCGATTCCACGCGCCGTCGAATCGAGCCACCTGCTCATCATGGGCGACTCTGGAACGGGAAAGTCCGCGCTGATCCGACAGCTCCTCGGTCAGCTCGAGGATCGCGGCGACACCGCGATCGTGTATGACCCGGCGCTCGACTACACGCCGCAGTTCTACACGCCGGAACGTGGTGACGTGATCCTCAATCCGATCGATGCGCGCTCACCGTACTGGAGCCCAGGCGACGAGCTGCGCCACGAGGCCGAAGCGCTGACACTGGCGACGTTGTTGTTCCCGGATC
>QHWB01000104.1:772-2779 GCA_003222395.1 Acidobacteriota bacterium | reverse complement strand
CGGATGCAGTACAGGCGTTGCCCAGGCACGAGCCGTCCGGAGCAATCGTGAACGTCGTTGAGGCAGTCACGTCGCCGAGCGAGTTGCCGTAGGTATCTCGTGCGTCGGCGGTGAACTGCTGCGATCCACCGGGAGCGATTGCGGCCGAGGCCGGTGTCAGCACCAGATGGTCCAGAGCGGCAGGATTTACAGCGAGCGCATACGAACCGGTTTTGCCGGCATACGTTGCAGTGACTGTATGTGGGCCGGCGACCGACGCCGTACAGGTGGCACCCGAACACGATCCATCGGGGGAGATCGAAAACGCTGCACTCGAAGTGAGGTCACCGGTCGAATTGTCGAACCGATCGCGCCCATCCGCACCGAACGTCTCCGACGTCCCGGCCGTGATCGTCGATGAATCTGCCGTCAACCCCAGATGGTCGAGGGCAGCCGCCGCGACGAAGAGGCTCGTGCTGGTCGTTTTACCCGAGTATTCCGCCGTCACCGTGTGCGGCCATGCCGGCGTGGCGGTGCACTGGTTGAGCGAGCACGATCCGTCGGGGCCGATCGAGAAGGTCGCGCTCGACGTGACGTCGCCGAGCGAGTTCCCGGCCGCGTCGAACCCTTCTACCGTGTACGCCTGTGACGCTCCTGCCGTCATCGTCGCGTCCGACGGGCTGATCGCAATGTGGTCGACGCTGACGCCCTCGAGCGACGCGGTGCCCGTCGCTCCACCGACAGCGGCCGTGACGGTGTGCGTTCCGGGCGCGGAGACCGTGCAAGTCGGGCCGGAGCACGAGCCGTCCGGCGCGATGGTGAAGGTTGCGCCCGGCGTGACGTCGCCGGTCGCGTTGCCGTAGGCGTCGCGGCCTTGGGCCGTGTACGTCTGGGACTCCCCGACCGTGACCGCCCCGGACGCAGGCGAGAGCACGAGGTGATCGAGGTCAGCCGCGTCGACCTGTAGAGACGCCGTACCGGTCGCGCCGGTCATCGTTGCAGTGACGGTGTGGATGCCGGACGTGGTTGCAATGCAGACGTTCCCGTTGCACGTGCCGTCCGGGGCAATCGCGAACGTCGTTGCCGAGGTGACGTCGCCGCGCGAGTTGCCATAGCGGTCGATCCCCTGCGCTGTGTAGGTCTTCGAGCCGCCGGCGGTGATCGACGACGTCGCCGGGGACAGCGACAGATGGTCGAGCGGTCCAGCGTTGACGGCGAGAGACGCGGTGCTTGTCTTGCCGCCATTGTTGCCGGTCACGGCGTGTGGACCAGCGGTAGTCGCGGTGCAGACCTTGCCGCTGCACGTGCGGTCCGGCGAAATCGAGAACGTCGTGCCGGCCGTTACGTCACTGAGCGAGTTGCCGGCCACGTCGAATCCCTGCGCGGTGTATGTCTGGGAGCCGCCGGCCGTGATCGAGGTGTTCGATGGCGAGATCACGATGTGGTCGAGCGCGGCGGCCACGACCTGCAGCGACGCGATGCCGGTCTTGCCGGCCCTCGTGCCGGTGACTGTGTGCGGGCCCGCGACCGAGGCGGTGCAGGTGGCGCCGCTGCAGGAGCCGTTCGGGGCGATCGTGAAGGTCGTTGCCGAGGTGACGTCTCCGAGCGAGTTGCCGTACACGTCGCGGCCATCCGCCGTGTACGTCTGCGATGTTCTCGAAACGATCGTGGCCGTAGACGGCGACAGCACCAGGTGGTCGAGAGCGGCGGGATTCACGAGCACGGACGCAGTGGCGGTAACCGTGGCCTCGGTCGTGTCATCGCTGGCCGTGACCGTGTGCGGCCCGGCAGTCGTGGCGGTGCAGACGTTCGCAGAGCACGATCCGTCCGGCGCGATCGCGAATGCCGTCGACGCTGTGACGTCTCCGAAGGAGTTCCCGGCCGGATCGAACCCTTGCACGGTGAACGCCTGCGATCCGCCCGCCTGGATAGTCGCAGTTGCCGGGCTGACGGCGATCCGGTAGAGCGACGCGGTCTGGAATTCGTACGCGCCCCGGTCGTCATAGGTGCGGGGTCCGATGCCGGTGT
>QHWB01000104.1:0-635 GCA_003222395.1 Acidobacteriota bacterium | reverse complement strand
TCGTAGTCCATCGTCGTGCCGGCCGTGGAACCATGCTCGACCCGGCTGTCGCTGTGCGTCCGCGGGCTCGCAATACCGTTGTCGACGCGGATGTTGTTCGCGATCGTCGCCCCGGTCGATCCGCCCTCGATGTTTATGCCGGCGGTGACGTTGTGGTACACGGTGTTGCCGAGGATGGTCTGACCGGTCGACGCGTAGTTGTCGATGCCGTGGTCGCCGTTGTCGTAGCTGACGTTGTCGATAATCAGGTTGTTGCTCGCACCGGTGAACGACTCGATTCCGGAGTCTTCGTTGTTGTGCGTCCGGTTCGATTCGACGGTATTGCTCGTCGAGTTGTAGAGGCGGATGCCGGACGCGCCTCTCTGGAAGCCCTGCGCGTTGTTGAAGGTCTCGTTGCCCTTGATGAGGTTCCGGGTCGAGCCGTTGAGATAGATCCCGTAGCTCGAGTTGTGGTCGACGGTGTTTCCGGAAACCGTTGAATCCCGGACGGTGTTCAGGTAGATGCCCGACTTGGTCTGACCGCTCACCTGCTGGCCGGAGTTGGTCACGTGGTTGTTCGTGATCGTGATGTTCGACGAGTTCTGCGCCGAGATCCCGAAGCCACTCGTCGAGTCGATGCTGAAGCCGTTGATCGT
>QHWB01000101.1 GCA_003222395.1 Acidobacteriota bacterium | reverse complement strand
CAGTGTAGCGCAAATGCTTGAGCCCCTCAAGCATTTGGGCATGTTCGTTGGAATTAGGGATGGCATGGATGGGCGGGTCGTCCAGGCGCTCGAGATCATGAAGCGCGAGCTCGCGACGCCGCTCTCCGTGACGGACCTCGCACAGCGCGTGGATCTCTCCGCGTCGCGCTTCGCGCATTTGTTCCGCCAGGAAACCGGTTCCGGCCCCGCGCGCTTCCTGCGGCAGCTCCGGCTCGATCGCGCGCGCGATCTCGTCGAACGCTCGTCGCTCTCGATCAAGGAGATCATGGCCGCCGTCGGCTTCAACGATCCGAGCCATTTTACGCGCGATTTCGCCGCGCGCCACGGCGCGTCGCCGCGGCGCATTCGCGCGCGCGCGCGATCGCCGGGGCCGTGCGAATTGTCACTGGTGCTTACTCGGTCGAGTAGCACGATCCGCCAACAGACCGCGTAGCGCATCGGCAGATATCTGGCGTGCGGCATGCACTACACGCAAGACCACCGCGACGATCGCCGCCTTCGCGATCGCGGCGCTGGGCATTCTTCCAGCGACAGCCAGCGCACAAGCGCGGGGCGGCGCGACGGCGCTCGCGATGCCGATCACCGGCACCGTCAGTAATGCGGCGGGCTCGGTTGGAACGTTCGCCGGAACGGTGACGATGACCGGATTCTCGGTCGTCAACGGCGTCCTCATGGCCCTCGGCACGCTGACGGGCACGATTACGAACACCGCCACGGGCGCGGCGACGACCGTCGCGTCGAACTTCTCCGCGCCGGTCACCGCGCAGCAGGCCTCGTGTCAAATCTTGAACTAGGTGCTCGGTCCGCTGCATCTGGATCTCCTCGGCCTCGTGGTCGATCTGAATCAGGTCGTCCTGACGATCACGGCGGTCCGGGGCGCAGGGAACCTGCTCGGCAACCTGCTGTGCTCGATCGCGGGTCTGCTCGACAACCCGGCCGGCGGAACCGGCGGACTGGCGCGGCTGCTGAATCAACTGCTCGGAATTCTGAACGGTCTCTGAGCGCTTTGCATTTGCCTGTAGCGACGCACAGAAACACAAAGGACACGAAGGACACAAGGAATCCAAAAGTACCAAAACGATTTTGCTTCGTATCCTTTGTGTCCTTTGTGCCCTTTGTGCCCTTTGTGTCTTTTGTGTTGGCTGTGCGCGTCGAATGATTGCACACATCTGAAAAAACGCGATCTCGATTCGTCGGCGTCGACCGAATCGGGATCTGACTCATATCCGCCGATTAGAAAATCGGGTGGATCGTCGTGAACAGCGCGAGGCCGAGCGTGTACACCATCGAGAAGACGACGATGATGGCGACGGAGAATACGCTGGAGCGGATCGTCGCCAGCCAGAGAAAACAGGGGAACAGCACCGAGCAGTAGCGCCCGACTCCCTCGAACACTCCAGACGACAGCGGCAGCAGCAGGTTCAGCAGCATGAACAGGCCGTAGCCCGCGCCGAACCGCCGCCACACGAACGGCATCGCAATCACGAACAGAATGCCGGTGATGCCGTAGAGCGTGTCGTACGGCGCCATCGGATCCTGCGTGAGATACGCATAGGGATGCGTCAGCAGGACGGAAAGTAAATGCGCGGGCGCATGCCACGGTGAGCCGCCGGGAACGTAGCCCCAGCGCTGCAGCGTGAACGCCCATTCGAACGGATGACCGGTCAGGCGGTAGATGTAGAAGCAGTACGCGCCGAAGCCGCTTGCCGCGATCGCGAGGCCTGTCGCCGCAATCGCGCGATCGCGCCGCGTCGGCTCGGCCGCGCGCCACGCCGTCCATGCGAGCGCGGGCAGCATCATGATCCCCGGCACACGCGTCGCGGTCGCCACCGCACCGCAGACGCCGCCGAGAATCCACCACCGCGTCCGGAATCCGTAGAACGCGAGCACGGTGAACAGCAGGAAGGTGCTCTCGCTGTACACAAGACCGTAGAAGAACGCGAACGGAAAGATCGCCGTGAGGAGCACCGCGAGCTGCGCCTGTGCACGATCGAGATCGAGCCGCGCGAGGTAGTACAACGCGACCATCGCGAGAACGAAGCACGTCCACGAGATGCCGATGCCGACCAGGTAATTCGTCGCGTGGTGATGGCCGAACAGGCGTCCGATATAACGAATGAGCAGCGGGTACACCGGAAAGTACGCGATGTTGCTGCGGCCGCCCGCGGCAGGCTGATAACCGCTCCACGCGATGCCTTCGAAGTAACCGCTGTCGTACCGCGCGAAGGTGTCCCAGAATTTGCTCGTGTACCCGAAGACGGTGAACTGTTCCGGCCGGTCGAGCGGAAAGGAAAGGTTGGCGAACAGGGCGAGCAGCGCCGAAAGAATTCGAAGCGCAACCGCTCCGACGATGATCCCGGTGATTGCGGATTGAGGATTGCGGATTGCGGATTCATTGTGGATTGTGGATTGACTGCGGATTGCGGATTGATTGTCGATTGCGGATCGATTGTGGATTGCGGGCCGTGAATCGTGCATCACCCAATCAATCCTTCACCCAATCAATCCTCAATCAACCCTCAATCAATCCGCAATAAATCCGCAATCCGCAATCCTCAATCCGCAATGACAGCGATAGAATACCCTATGCCTCTTTTCGAATACGAATGCCGCGGCTGCGGCCATCACTTCGAATTCCTCACCCGCTCGGATCGCTCGCCGTCCTGCCCCGCGTGTTCGGGCGTCGACCTGCAGAAACTCCTGTCGGTGTTCGCCGCGCACTCGGACGGTCCGTCGAAATCGTTCTCGCATCCGTCGGCGAAAGGCCCGATCGGGCCGTGCGGGACCTGCGGCGATCCGCGCGGCCCGGGATCCTGCTCGATGAATTGAGCGCGCACGCGATTTTTGTGGCCGCCGAATCGCGCTATGGCGTCAGCGCAGCCCTCCGGACCGATACTCACGGGAGACGAGCCAACCAGTATCAGTAGAGCCCATGTGGGGACTCAG
>QHWB01000059.1 GCA_003222395.1 Acidobacteriota bacterium | reverse complement strand
CCGGCAGCGTGACCGCTGACGGGATGTCCGCTTCCTGCGCCTGCTGAATCTCGCTCGGCAGATCGCCGACATCGATCTGCGGCCGCCCGGCGCTGAACGCCACCGCGCGTTCGATGGCGTTTTCGAGCTGACGCACGTTGCCGGGCCAGTGGTACGCCATCAGCCGGCGCATCGCGTCCTGCGAGACGGTGATCGTCCGCTCGCCTGGAGGGCTCGCGCCACGCTCGCCTGAAAGGCTCGCGCCACGCTCGCCTGAAAGGCTCGCGCTACCACGGCTCCGTTCTGCGGCGCGGCGCGAGGCGATCGCGCCGGAGCCTTCCTTCTGGATCTTGTCCAGGAAGTGCTGCACGAGCAGCGGGATGTCCTCTTTGCGATCGCGAAGCGACGGAATCTGGATGGGGATGACGTTCAACCGATAGAACAGGTCCTCGCGGAACTGACCGTCGGCGACCATCTTCGCGAGATCGCTGTTGGTGGCGGCGATGACGCGGACGTCGACTTTGATCGTGTGCGAGTCGCCGACGCGCTCGAACTCGCGCTCCTGCAGCGCGCGCAGCAGCTTGGTCTGCAGCGCCGTGCTCATCGTCCCCACTTCGTCGAGGAAGAGCGTTCCCTTGTGCGCCTGCTCGAAGCGGCCCTGGCGGTTGCCGATCGCCCCGGTGAACGCGCCGCGCACGTGGCCGAAGAGCTCCGCTTCGAGCAGCGTCTCGGGGATCGCGCTGCAGTTGAGCGCGACGAACCGCTGACTGCGCCGCGCGCTGTTGTGATGAATCGCGCGCGCCACGACTTCCTTGCCGGTGCCGGTCTCGCCGGCGATGAGGATCGTGCTGTTGGTCGGCGCAACCGTCTCGAGCAGCTGGAAGAGACGCTTCATCACCGCGCTCTTGCCGATGAGCCCTTCGAAGCGGTAGCGCTCATCGAGCTGCGCGCGCAGGTACGCGTTTTCCGATTTCAGCCGCCGCTGCTCGAGCGCGGAGTCGAGCGCGTGCAGCAGCTCGTCGATCTGAAACGGCTTGCTGACGAAATCCCACGCGCCTCGCTTGATCGCTTCGACCGCGTCCTTCACGGTGCCGAACCCGGTGACAACGATGGCGACGATGTCGGGGTAGCGCGCGACGGCCGACTCGAGCACCTCGGATCCGTTGATGCCCGGCAGGCGCAGGTCGGTGATGATGATGTCGAACGCGAAATCAGCCAGCCGGCTGAGCGCCGCCTCGCCGGACTCGGCCTGCGCGACCTGGTAGCCGTGGTCGGTCAACTGCTCGGCGATCGCCTGACGGAGCGCTGCCTCATCTTCGACGAGGAGGATGTGCCGCTGAAGGTCAGGCATCGAGTACGTCAACATTTTGACATAACGTCGCTTCGATCCAGCGAGGCGACGGCTCAGAAACGACATCGAAAGACTCGGTGGTCGATAATACGACCATCAGTGAGCTGAAACGGAACACGCCCGCGATGCGGCGCTCGAGCTGTCGTCGACGCGCCGCCCGATAACTCACACGATTCAAAAAGCTTAGGGTCCACGCACCGATAGCGTGATCGCCCCGTCGAGCTTTTCTATCCCAGACTCGTGCCCGCTTTGAGCGCGAAGCGTGGGGGACGGATACGTATCCGCCGTGACGCCGCGCGTATCATCGCGGCGACGTGACGATTGCCGTGGCCTCGCGCTCGTTTTCGCGCAACGCGACGCTGCGCGCCGAGCTCCTGCAGCGGTATCCCGGCGCGCGGTTCAATCTCACCGATCGCGTCCTGCCGCGCGGCGAGCTGGTCGACTTCCTCCGCGGCCACGAGAAAGCCATCACCGGACTCGAGACGCTCGATGCGCCGGTCTTCAGCGCGGTGCCCGAGGTGCGCGTGGTGAGCAAGTACGGCGTCGGGCTCGACACGATCGATCTCGACGCGGCGCGGCGGCATGGCGTCGCGATTCGATGGACTCCGGGCGTGAACCGGCAAGCCGTCGCCGAGCTCGCGATTCTGATGATGATTGCGCTCTCGAGACAGCTGGTGCCGCTCGCGCGTGAGGTTGGCGAGGGCGTCTGGCGGCAGCCGGGAGGACGTCAGCTTTCCTCCGCGATTGTCGGCATTCTGGGGTGCGGACAGGTCGGGCAGCAGGTCGCGCGCATCTGCCGCGCGTTCGGATCGACCGTGCTCGCGCACGACATCGTGTCGTACGACGAGTTCTACCGCGCGCACTCAGTGACGCCGGTCACGCGCGCGCATCTGCTGCGCGAATCGGACATCGTCTCGATCCACGTGCCGCTCGATGCGGCGACGCGCGGCATGATCGGCGCGCGCGAGCTGAACGCGATGAAGCCGACAGCCTTTCTCGTCAACACCGCGCGCGGCGGGATCGTCGACGAGGAGGCGCTCAAGCGCGCGCTGATCGGCGGCGAGATCGCCGGCGCGGCCGCCGACGTGTTCAACGTCGAGCCGCCGGCGGATAGGGAGCTGTTGACGCTGCCCAACTTCCTGGCGACGCCGCACATCGGCGCAAACACTTGGGAGGCAGCGCTCGCGATGGGTCGCGCGGCCATCGAAGGGCTCGACGATCCGTCGCGGGAGATCGCGCTTGCAAAATAATTTTCCTCGTGCCTCCCGGTTGCCGTGGGAAAGCCCGCCAAAGCCCGCTGACGTTGACGAAACTGACATATAAATGCACGATAGATCACGCCAAACAATTGACAGTGTTCCATTTTGGTACTGGGCTAATCTGCTCACGATTTGCCACCGATACCCTTGCACGGGAGGCTAGGAAACACGTGGAACGTAAAACCATCTCGATCATGAAAGCGTGCGAGCTCGTCGGTGTCAGCCGGCGGACCATCTATAACTGGCTGTCGAGCGGAAAGATCGAATACGTGCGTACGGCCGGCGGATCCGTGCGGATATTCGTCGACACGCTCTGGCGCGATCCGAACAACCAGGACCGGGCCGCGGCGTCGATTTGGCAGCCCGAAGGCGGCCGCAACCAGGCGTAGGATGTCGCGTGCGAACGGCGTCGAGGAGCCCCAGGCGAGGAGACCCATGGACGACAGCACCGATTTGCGTCTCCTCTTTCATCGCCTGAACAACCAGCTGGGGATCATCCTCGCGCATGCGGAACTCCTCGAAGCGAAGGCGCCCGATGACATGAATCGGGCGCGCGCCGCTCAAGTTGTCGCCAGCGCACTCGACGCGATGGGTACTGCGCAGGAGATCCGTCAACTCGCGGTCGATTCGATCGAATCCCAGCCAGTCTCGCCAAAACTGTAATTCCACTGTCAATTTCTTGACTTCGGAATCCGCGTTTTCGTCAAAGTCTTGACGATTTCAGCGGATTTTCGGCCAATTCGCGAAGCCGCGTTCCGAAACGATCCATTGCAGCAAGTCGATTGTGCATAGGACGTTACAGCTATATTGCCTTCGCCGGTGACATGTAGTTGGACACAGACTCGGCAGTTGGTACCGCAGTTGCGATAGCGCGCACTCGTCTGCAGTCCAAATCGGGATTGGGACTTCGGATTTTTCCGAGCCACAACAGGAGTTACCGAATGCGCGTTCAGCCCGTTGTCGCCAGTCAGAACCGACGTATCGTTGCGGGCCTTCCCTTCGTGCAGGCGCTCGCGCGCCGCATGGCGGCGTCGATGCCGAACTCGATCGACATCGGCGACCTCGTTCAGGACGGGGTCCTCGGCTTGATCGACGCGGCGCACCGGTTCGACGAGGACCGCGGGATCAAATTCGAGACGTTCGCCGAACGGCGCGTCCGCGGGGCGATGATCGACGCGCTGCGCCGCGACGCCTGGCCGCGCGGCGTGCGCCGCCAGCGCCGCGAGCTCGACGCCGCCCGCGAGGCGCTGCGCCGCGAGCTGGGCCACGAGCCGTCGCTGGCCGACCTCGCCGCCCGTATCGGTTCCGACGAGAAACGGCTCAGCCGCACGATCGTCCGCATCAACACCATCGAATCGACGTCGCCGCTCGCCACCGGCGAGCACATGGACGAAAGCTCGCTGCCGCCCGCGCTCGTGCCGTCCGAACCCGACGCTCCCGACGCCGCCTACGAAAAGACCGAAACCCGCGAGCGCATCCGCGTGGCAATTCAGTCGCTGCCGTGGCGCGAGCGCAAGGTCATCGGCCTCTATTACTACGGCGAAGTGACGATGAAGCAGATCGGCGCGGAAATCGGCGTAAACGAGTCGCGCGTCTCGCAGCTGCACGCGCGCGCCATCCGCCGCCTGCGCGAGGCGCTCGGCGACATGAACCCGCAGAAGGTGGCCGAGATGAAGCGCCAGCTCCTCGCGTTCGCCGCGAAGAAGCCGACCTACGTTTCCGAAACGGTTGCAGCGTCGCCGGCCGTGGTGCTCCCGTACGTGAGCCCCGCAAAGGCCGCACGCAACATGGCGACGGTGAAGAAGGCCGTTCCCGCGAAGGCGACCCTGAAAGTGGCGCGCACCGGGCAGGCTATCGCAGCCGCGCGATAAATTCTCCACCACGGAGGGCCCCACGTCCTCCGCGTCCTCCGTGGTGGAGACTTGGATTCAGGAAAGCGTTTCTCTGACGGTCCTCAAAAGATCTCCCAATCGAAACGGCTTCGCCAGCCATCGGCAGCCGGTCTCTTCGAGAAACTCGTCGGCGTCGGTCCCCGCGACTTCACCGGTCACGAAGATCACGCGCCTGGCGAGCTCCGGCGCGGCGTCCTCGAGCGCTCGATAGAACGCTTTTCCATCCAGGCGCGGCATCTTGAGATCGCAGATGACGACGTCGAACGCGTGCGCCCCGATCAGCTCCAGCGCCTCTTCGCCGTCGCGCGCGTGCTCGACGGTGTACTCGGCGTCGCGCAGCGCGTCGACGACGGCGCTGGCGAGCTTGGCTTCGTCCTCGACGACCAGCACAGACGCGCCGGCGGCGCTTTCGGCGGGCGCGTCGAAGCTCACGCGCCTCACCGGCGCCGGCGGCAGCTTCGCGCCGCTGACCGGCAGCTCCACGTAGAACGACGCGCCGCGGTTCGGCGGCGACTCGAGGCGGATGCGGCCGCCGTGCTCCTGCACGATCGCGTACGCGACGGTCAGGCCGAGGCCGGTCCCCTTGCCCACCTCCTTGGTGGTGAAGAACGGGTCGAAGATCTTCGGCTGCACGTCGTCGGGAATCCCCGGGCCGTCGTCGTTGATCTCCAGGATGATGGCTTCCTGCTGCGGGTCCTGCCACGTGCGAAGCACCATGACGCCGCGGCCGTTGGCGGAGATCATCGCCTGCTCCGCATTGATGATCAGGTTCAGCAACACCTGCTGGATCTGATGACCGTCGGCAAACACGTGCGGCAGGCCCGCGGCCAGCGCGTCGACGACGACGACGTTGGTGAGGCGCTGCTCGTAGGCGCGGAGGGCCAGCGTTTCGCGCACGACCTGGTTGACGTCGACCATCGCGCGCGTCGTCTGGCGCTTGCGCGCGAACGTCAGCAGGTTGCGCACGATGCGCGCCGCGCGCTCCGATTCGGAGAGGATCGTTTCGAGCCCGCGCCGGACGGTGTCGTCGACCGTGGGGCGCTGCGACAACCGCTCGGCCCAGCTGAGAATCGTCGCCAGCGGGTTGTTCAGCTCGTGCGCGACGCCGGAGATGGTCTGGCCGAGCGCCGCCATTTTCTCGGCCTGCAGCAGCTGGTGATAGATATCGCGCGTTTCGTCATCGAGCTTCTTGCGCTCGCTGACGTCGCGCAGCAACGCCTCGATGCGAAGGCTGCCGTCGTCGCCGATCGGATCGGCGTGCGCGGTCAGCTCGATCCACAGAGCGCTGCCGTCGGCGCGGCGAAGCCTGAGCAGATAATCCGAAACCGAATAGTCGGTGGTGAGGCGCTCGACGAGCGCGACGCGCGCCTGCGGATCGACGAAGCGGTCGCGATCGAACGGGCGCACGTCGCCTTCAGGCGTTTCGCTCGGGTATCCGAAGATCAGTTTGAGATGGGGGTTGACGGCGAGCGTGCTGGTCGACTCGGGCCCGATCGTTCCGATGTACACGCCTTCGTGAACCGCCTCGAACAGCCGCGCGAACGCTGCTCCTCGCTTATCGATCATGGACGGGATTCGGGATTAGGGATTCGGGATTCGTTTGGGATTCGGGCCCAACTCCCAACCGAATCCCGAATCCCAAATCCCAAATCCCGGCTCATTTCGGAGGCGGAGGCGGAGGCGGAGTGGGCGTGTGCGTTGGGAACGACGCGCTCCATTTCTTCTCGTTCGCCGCACGAATGTCCCGCACCGAGGCGCCCGAGGCATGCATCTGCATCGCGTCACGCGCGACGTCGAGGCAGACGGCTCAGGTCATGCCGTGCGGCTCCCACGCTGTGACGTCGCCGTTCGCGTCGCGGGCGGTGACGAAGCAGTCCTCGTTGCCGCGATGACCGCTGCGTTCGCATCCGCAGTAGCACGGCACGTAGCTGAGCACCTCGGGGTGTTCCGCGGCGAACTTGTACGCCGCGCGCACGACTTCGGCCGGCCGCGCCGGCGGCTCGGGACTGAAGGGGAGCGGCGGAAGGTTCTCCTGCGGATGCGGACCGAGCTTCGCGGCCGCCGGCGGTTCGACCGGAGTCTGCTGCGCCGACGCGTCCGTTGTCCCGGCCTGAGGCGACGCCGAGCGGCCCGAACTGCGCACGTAGACGACCGCGACGAGCGCAACGAGCAGGCCGATTGTCGCGACGATGAGCAGCGGCGGAAAACGGCGTTTCGGATCGGACGTCGGCGGCGGCGGCACGCCCGTGGTCTGCCGGATTTGCGATTTCGCTGAGGATTTTCGGCCCATGTTATGACCCGTTTTCATTCTACCGCGCGCGCCAGCGGATTCGGGATTCGGGATTTGGGATTCGGGATTCGTGGGGATTCGTGGGGATTCGTGGGCGGGGATTCGTGGGCGGGGATTCGTGAGCGGGGATTTGCGAGCGGGGCCTTGTGAGAGGATTCGTTCCGCTAGATGTTCTCGTGTGGTTCCAGCGACGGCAGCAAGCCATGAGCAAGCTGACCGACCGACGCAGATAAGTCGTCGAACTCCTTCATCGCGCCGCGATCGATATAGGTGCGTCGGTTGGCGATAATCGCCTGCGTTTCAAGCTCCGCGTGGCTTGCCGAGCGCGATGAATCATTACCGCCGCTTTTCGCATCTGCAGCGCCAGACCAAAACGTTCCGGCCGTGGGAATTTGTCGGTGATTCGGTACACGAGATCCGTGAGGTTCATCGCTTTTTGCCACACGACGAGATCGCGGTAACTGAGGATCGTTCCTGGCATGCTCGAGCACTGGCACACCGCATACCAATCACAATTGGCCCGGAGTCCTCATCGTGGCGTGTATCATGCTGTGTAAGTGCTACTCGGACGGGTAACAACTTCCCGCGATTCCAACGAATCCCAGCCGACAAATCCCGGCGAATCCCAAATCCCAAATCCCAAGTCCCAGCTCTCAGGTCCCGACGAATCCCAAATCCCGATTCCCAAATCCCAGGTCTCAGGCCCCGGCGAATCCCAAATCCCAAATCCCGAATCCCAGGTCCAAGATCCCCGGGTCCCACATCCCAAATCGCGAGCCTACGCGGCATGGGTCACAGTGTGTCTCGTCTGGGGCACGACCTACCTGGCGATCCGAATCGCCCTCGAGTCGATTCCGCCGCTGCTGATGGGCGGAATCCGATACGTGATCGCCGGATCGATGCTGGCGGCGATTCTCGCCGCGCGCGGCGAGCGGCTGCCCGGTCCGCGCGAGTGGCCCTACCTCGCGGTGCTCGGCACGCTGCTCATCGGCTTCGGCAACGGGGGCGTGGTGTGGGCCGAGCAGACGGTGCCGAGCGGGCTGACGGCGGTGCTCGTCGCGACCTCGCCGTTCTGGATGACGGGCATCGACGCCATGCTGCCGCACGGCGAGCGGCTGACGCTCGGCCGCACGATCGGCCTCGTCGTCGGTTTCTGCGGGATCGTGATGCTCGTGTGGCCCGAGATCCACGTCGATGCGCGCGGCCGCGGATTCCTCGGCGGCGTCATCGCCGCGCAGATCGCGTGCATCGGCTGGGCGATCGGCTCGTCGTACTCTCGCCGGCGCGGCCACGTGTCGGCGAAAGACGAGAACGTGCTCGCGACGGCGGCCTTCGAGATGTTCTTCGGCGGCGCGGCGTTGTTCATCGCGGCCACCGTTCACCGCGAGCTCGGCGCGTTGACGTTCACGCCACGGACGGCCGCGGCGCTCGCGTATCTCATCGCCTTCGGCGCGGTGGTCGGCTTTGCCGCGTACGCCTACGCCCTCAAGCACCTGCGCGTCGCCACCGTCTCGCTCTACGCGTATATCAATCCGGTGATCGCAGTACTGCTCGGCACGCTGCTGCTGCACGAGCCGTTCAGCGCAAGGATGATCGTGGGTGCGTCGGTGGTATTTGCGGGAGTAGCGTTGGTAAAGGCACGATGATATTGCAGATTTCAGATTTCTGATTGCTGATTGATTTCTTCATTCTGATTGCTTGATTGGTGATTGCTCCCATTGCTGATTGCTGAATTGATTGGTTGCGGATTGCAGGAGACAAATCAAATCAATCAGCAATCCCAATCAATCAGCAATCAATCAGCCAATCAGCAATCAATCAGCAATCTGCAATCTGAAATCAGCAATCTCTAGCGTCAGACAACTCGTCGCCCGCTGATCAATCGCACGAGGAACAGCACGATGGCGATGACCAGCAGCACATAGATGAAGTTGCCCAGCGTGTAGCCGCTGACGATCCCGAGCAGCCACAGCACGATCAGGATGATCGCAATGGTTTCAAGCATGCGGTGCCTCCAATCCCCCGTCCGGCCGAAGTGCAACTTGGGTGCCGCCATGGTTCTGCTCGTCTGTGCAGCGGTTACGGCGCAGGCTCAGGACTCAGGGTCGACAACAGCTCAGCCGAATGAGCACCGCACGCTCGATACTGTGAACTTCCTTACCGGGGCCGGCGCCGCGCTGGTGCTGCACGAAGGCGGTCATCTGACCTTCGACGTGATATTCGACGCGCAGCCGCGTCTCGAAGGCGTCCAATTCGGCCCGTTTCCGTTCGTTGCGGTGACACATCGCAGCGGCCTGTCGCCGCGGCGCGAGTTCACGATTTCGTCGGCCGGCTTCTGGGTTCAGGAAGGGACCGACGAGTGGCTCCTGAATCCCGACCGGTGCGGCTCGGGGTTGCGCGCCTGCG
Source organism: Acidobacteriota bacterium (assembly GCA_003222395.1). GTDB lineage: Bacteria > Acidobacteriota > Vicinamibacteria > Vicinamibacterales > CAVVIG01 > Gp6-AA45. The sequence goes on along the minus strand of QHWB01000059.1, from coordinate 65,124 downwards.
AGGGCGCCTGGTTTTCCAAAGGGATGCTCGCGTTCAACGTGCTGAACTCGGTCGGCTACGCGCTGGTCGCCTTCGCGAAGGCCGGACCGTCGGAACGCGACACGCGCGGCATGGCCGATTCGATCGACATCGACGAGCGCGCGATCGGAGCGCTCGTGCTGACGCCGGCGCTGCTCGATGCGTACCGCTATGTCAATCCGACGGCGCGCTGGGCCGCGTGGACGTCGCGGCTCGTCAAGGCCGGTTCGGTGTTGCTGGTCCTAAAGCAAACGTCATCGTCCCGTCGATGACCGTCCTGCCGTCCACCGTCGCGACGCCTTTCAGTCGTCCCATGCGCCCGCGCAGTCTGATCACGTTCGCCTCGATGATGACGACGTCTCCGGGGCGGACGGGGCGCCTGAAGCGCACACGCTCGATGCCGGCGAAGAACGGCAGGCGCTGACGGTTCTCCGGCTTGGCGAGAATCAGAATCGCGCCGACCTGCGCGATGGCTTCCGTGAGGATCGTCGGCGGCAGCACCGCCGATCCGTTCGGCGCGTGCGACAAGTACCGCTCGTTCAGCGAGACGTTCTTGATGCCGACGATCCGCTTGTCGACTTCGAGCTCGGTGATCCGGTCGACGAGCAGGAACGGATAGCGGTGCGGCAGGATCCGTTCGATCGCGGCGTGGTCCAACGGCAGCGTCAGGTCCATCAATGGTGAAGACTATAATCGGGGAATTGGATAATCGGGTAATCGGGTAATCGAGTAACGTAATCGAGTAATCGAGTAACGTAATCGAGTAATCGAGTAATCGAGCCCCCAATTACACGATTGCCCATTGTCCGAATGTGTCGAGCCCCCAATTACCCAATTACCCAATTACCCGATTGTGATGTCCTCCCCGGCCACTTCCACCGACCAGTTGACGACGCTCTTCGCGCTCGGACGCGAGGTCGCGTCGGTCCTTAACCTCGAGGAGCTGCTGCAGAAGATCCCGCAGCTCATCGCCCGGCTCACCGAGTTCAAGGCGTTCGCCGTCTATCTGCTGGATCCGAAGAAGAACGAGCTCACGATCGCGTATTCCGTCGGCTATCCGGAGGAGACGGCGCGCACGCTCCGGATGCCGGTCGGCCACGGTCTCGTCGGCGCGGCGGTCGCCGAAGGAAAGCCGATTCTCGTCAACGACGTGAGCACCGACCCGCGCTATCACGACGCCGTGCCCGGATCGAAGGCGGAGCTGGTCGTGCCGCTTCGCCGCAAGGGACGCGTCATCGGCGCGCTGAACCTGCTGAGCGACACCGTCGGCCAGTTCACGGAAGCCGACGAGGCGATGCTGCGGCAGTTCGCGGCGCACGTCGCCGTCGCGATCGAGAACGCGCGTCTCTTCGAGCACGAGCGCGAGTACACGAGCACGCTCGAGACGCTCGCGGAGATCGCGCGCGAATTCGGCGCGATTCTCAACCTCGACGAGCTCCTCACGCGGATCGCGAACCTGACCCGGCGCGTCATCGACTACCGCACGTTCGGCATCCTGCTCGTCAACGACGAGACCAGCGAGCTGGAGATGAAGGTCGCGGTGCGGTACGGCGACAAGGTGTTGATGCCGCGCGTGAAGCTTGGCGTCGGCCTCGTCGGCTACGCGGCGCTGCACAAGGAGCCGGTGCTGGTGCAGGACGTCTCGACCGATCCGCGCTACATAAAAGTCGTCGACGACGCGAAGTCGGAGCTGGTCATCCCGCTGCTCCTGAAGGATCGCTGCATCGGCGTGTTCGACCTCGAGAGCCCCGAGCTCGACGCGTTCACGAAAAATCACGTCGAGATCCTGACGCTGCTCGCGAGCCAGGCGGCGGTCGCGATCGAGAACGCACGGCTCTACCAGACGATCCGCAGCAACGAAGAGCGGCTCGAAAAGGAAATCCGCTTCGCGCAGCGCGTGCAGATGGCGCTGCTGCCGACCGAGCTCCCGAAGCGGCTGAAAGGCGTCGACGTCGCCGCCCGCTTCGCGCCGGCGCGAGAGCTCGGCGGCGATCTCTACGACTTCCTCGCCCCGGAGCCGAACAGCCTCGTCGTCGCCGTGGGCGACGTGTCGGGCAAAGGCGTGCCCGCGGCGCTTTACAGCGCGTTCGCCGGCGAGCTGCTTCGCTCGCGCACCTTCCGCCGCCGCTACGCGCCGGAGCGCTTCGGCCCCGCGGGCGTGCTCGCTTCGACGAACACGATCCTCTACGAGCGGCAGCTCGAGGAGTACTACTGCACGCTCTGCTACGCCGTCTTCGATTTCAAGCGGCGGACCATGGCGATGTCGAACTCGGGGCTGCCGTATCCGATTCGCTGCAGCGGCGGCACGACGATGCAGATCGAGCTGCCGGGCGTGCCGCTCGGATCGTTCGCGGGCTCGACGTACGACGAAGTCAGCTTCGATCTCGCGAGCGGCGACGTCTTCGTGTTCTGCAGCGACGGCGTGTTCGAGGCGAACGACGCGCTCGGGCGCGAGTTCGGCGCCGAGCGTCTGCTCGCGATCGTCGACGAGGCGCGGCAGAAGACGGCGCGCGAGATCGTCGACGCGATTTTTGCGGCCGTCCAGCAATTCCGCGGCGAGGCCGTTCCGAACGATGACATGACGGCGGTGGCGCTCCGGATAACCGCATGAGCGGCAGTCGACATTTTTTGCTTTGTCGCGGGGCCCCACCGCCGCGATCTGTCGCCGCTCGCTCACGCTCGCGGCGGTGGTTCGTTGCGATGGCGTGCTTGGTGAGCGGTTCGGTCGCGGGCGCTGTCAGCACGCGCGCGCGTCTTCAGGCCGGGCTGGACGCGCAACAGGCGTCGCCAACGGTTGCGGAACTGCGCGCGAAATTCGAGCAGCGTCTCCAGCAGATCTCGTCGCGCGTCGATGGCGTCGTCGGCTACTCGGTGCTCGACCTCACGTCCGGCGACCGCATCGCGCACCTCGAGCGCGAAACGTTTCCCACCGCGTCGACCATCAAGCTCGCGATTGTCTACGAGCTCTTCAGGCAGGCCGCCGAAGGCAGGATTCGGCTCGACGACACGATCGCGCTCGACCGCGCGAAGGCGGTTGGCGGCACCGGCGTGCTGTTTCAGCTCGGCACGCCGATGCTCTCGGTCCGCGACTACGCGACGCTCATGGTCATCGTCAGCGACAACACCGCGACCAACGTCCTCATCGATCGGCTCGGTATGCAGAACATCAGTGCGCGGATGCAGTCGCTCGGTCTTGGCGCGACGAAACTGCGCCGCCACATGATGGACACGGCCGCCGCGCGCCGCGGCGACGAGAACGTGTCGACGCCGGACGAAATCGTGCGGCTGCTGCAGGCAATCGAGAAGGACGAACCGGACGCGTCCGCGCTGTTGAAGAAGCCGAAGGAGAGCCGGCTGCGCCGCGCGCTGCCGCCCGGAGTCGAGGCCGCCGACAAGCCGGGCGAGCTCGACGGCGTTCGCGTCGACGCGGGCATCGTGTTCGCGAAGAACCGGCCGTACGCGCTTTGCGTGATGGCCACGTTTCTGACGAGCGAGGTCGAAGGCGAGCGCGCCATCGAGGAGATGTCGCGCGCCGCGTACGATTATTTCAGCAGGCTGGGAAGCGGAATGCTAGGACGGAAGCTGCAATGAACCGCAGAGATCCCACTTCGAAACTTGTGTAAGGCGATCTCCGCTTTCGTATTATCCGCTTTCGGATAAGCGGCGCGCCTACCGCTTCACGTACAAATCTTCCTCGCGGATGTGCAGACCCACCGGCCGTCCGCCGAGGACCGCCACGTCCTGCACGCGCCCCTTCACGCGGACGTGCTCCCCTTTGGCGGGCATGCGCGAGCTCTGCGACAAGACCGTCACCTCGCCGGTTCCGTCATCGACCTTGTAGAACCTGAACGGTACGAGCGGCACGCCCCACGAGCTCGTGACGACGCCGCTGACGCTGACGGTCCGGTCCTGATAACGGCCCGGGTGACGCTGCAGATCGGCGATATCCGGATTGCGGAGCGAGAGAGCACACGCCGATGAGCCGACGACCAACGTAACGATTAGGATGAACCGGCGCATCATAGTCCCCTCCAGCGACGCGAATTAAGAAAGGCCGCGACGAATCGGTTAGTAGAGCGACGGGATGCGGCGATGCCAGCGCCTGCCTGAAGTTACGCACCCCGTTGATTCGACGCGACCCATACTCGACATCATCAAATCGCATGCCCGGCCAGCGACGGCTGAAGCCTCAATAAAACCGTGCATCTTCGATTCCGCTGCGTCCTGCGCGGGAGACACCGCCGTACTCGTACTGAAGCAGACCGGCGACGATTTTTTGAACCGCGCGTGTGTTTCGACGGCCGAGATAAGGGTTTTGCAGTTGATCGATTTCACGTCAGCCATTACCGTCATTCGTTGATTGTTTGTAACAACTTGGAGGCTTGGATGGGAGTCAGGTTCTTGTGGACGCTGGTGGCTGCGTCGCTCCTGCTCGGCACCGCTTCGAGCACATTCGCTCAGGGTTCCTTCACATCGTCGTTGTCCGGAACCGTCGTCGATTCCTCCGGTGGCGTGATTCCTGGCGCCGACGTCAAGGTGCGGAACAACGGCACGGGCGAGGAGTACAACGCCGTGACCGCCACCAACGGCACCTTCTCGATCCCGGCGCTGCTGCCCGGCAACTATCGCGTCACCGTCGCGTTGATGGGGTTCAAGACCGTCACGCTCAATGAGGTGACGGTCAGCGCCGCCACGCCGGCGAGCGTGCGCGTCACGCTCTCGGTCGGCGCGCTCGAAGAAAACGTGACGGTCGTCGGCGACAGCGGCCTGGTCGTCCAGACGCAGACGCCCGCGGTCGCGACGACGCTGTCGGCGACGCAGATCATCAGCCTGCCGTTGACGAGCCGGAACGCGATCGACTCGCTGACGTCGCTGCCCGGGTTCAACACGTCGGGCACGGCACGCGACTCGACGATCAGCGGCCTGCCGAAGAGCGCGATCAACATCACGCTCGACGGCATGAGCATCCAGGACAATTACCTGAAGACGTCCGACGGCTTCTTCGCGCGCCTGCAGCCAGGCGCCGACGCTGTGGAAGAAGTCACGGTGACAACCGCCGGCAACACGGCGGACGTGAGCGGCCAGGGCGGCGCGCAAATCAAGTTCGTCACGCGGTCCGGCTCGAACAGGTTCGCCGGCAGCGTCTACGAGTACTACCGGAACGACAGGTTCAACGCGAACACCTGGTTCAACAACCGCGACCTTCCGCCGGATCCGGCCACTGGCCTCGCGCCGAAGGCACAGCTCCGCCAGCACACGCCCGGATTCCGCGTCGGCGGGCCGATTCTGCGCGACAAGGCGTTCTTCTTCGTGAACTACGAGCAGTTTCGGCGGCCGCAGCAGCTGACGCAGAATCGCAACGTGCTGAACGCCGCGGCCATGAGCGGCGTGTTCAGCTACACGACCGGCGGCGTCACGCGTCAGGTGAACCTGCTGCAGCTCGCGGCGGCGAACGGCCAGATCGCCACGCTCGATCCGACCGTCGCCAAGGTCATGTCGGACGTCACCGCCGCGATGAAAACGCAAGGCTCGCTGACGGATCTGTCGAACCCGCTCGTTCAGCAGTACACGTTCCAGGTGCCGACGCAGAGCCTCAACACGTTCCCGGTGCTGCGCTTCGACTACAACGCGACGCAGAACCACCGGATCACCGGATCGTTCAACTACAACCACATCAACTCGACGCCCGATACGACCAACGGCCGTCAGGCGGTGTTCCCGAACTTCCCGGCGACCGGCAGTCAGCAGTCGACGCGGTGGACGACGTCGGAGGGCGTGCGCTCGACGATCGGACAGAGCATGGTGAACGAGTTCCGCATCGGCGCCACGGGCGGCGCCACGCTCTTCTCGCCTGAGTTCTCACCTGATTCGTTTGCCAACCAGGGCGGCTATCACCTGAACTTGACGGGCGCGTGCTGCGGCGGCAGCAACGGGCTGCACAACATCGACACGTTCGGCAGCGGGACGAACACGACCGCGAATGCGACGTATCAGGCGCGCGAAGCGTCGACGCGCGTGATCGATGACACGCTCACATGGGTCAAGGGCAGCCACAGCCTCTCGGCCGGGACGACGTTCACGCAGGGCGATCTGTGGATCGACAACCAGATGCTGGTACCGACCGTGAACTTCGGCCTGATCACCGGCGACCCGGCGATCTCGCTGTTCAACACGACGAATTTCCCCGGCGCGTCGACCACCGACATCAACAACGCGCGCGGCCTGTACTCGATTCTCACCGGCCACGTGGCGAGCGTCCTCGGCGATGCGCGGCTGACGCCGGCCGGTGACCAGTACGTGTATCTCGGGCTCGGCGAAGCGCGCGCCCGGCTGCGCGAGTTCGACTTCTTCGCCGCCGACTCGTGGCGGGCGCGGTCGAACCTGACGATCAACTACGGGCTTCGCTACGCACTGCAGTTCCCCTTCTATCCGATGAACAACGCCTACACGACGGCGACGCTCGACAGCTTGTGGGGCGTCTCGGGCGTCGACAACATCTTCAAGCCCGGCACGATCGGCGGCATCAGGCCAACGTTCGTGCAGTTCCCGCAGGGACAGTACGCGTACAAAACGGACCGGAACAATTTCGCGCCGAGCGTCGGCGCGGCGTGGTCGTTGTCGGGAGGCTCGGGCCTCCTCGGCGCCGTGCTCGGCAGGGAAGAAGGCGACAGCGTCATTCGTGGCGGGTTCGGCACGGCCTACGAGCGTCCGGGCATGTCGAATTTCTCCGACGTTTACGGCGCCAACCCGGGTCTCCGGATCACGGGCGTGACCGATCGGACCGAAGCGAACGGCAACATCGCGGCAGGCGCGCTTCTGCGCAACGCCAACCAGATTTCGACGCCGGGCTTCAACACGACACCGGCATATCCGATCACGGCGTCCATCGGCAACTCCGTCAACATCTTCGACTCGAATCTGCAGATCCCCTACGCCCGGTCGTGGACCGCGGGGTGGCAGCGCAAGATCTCACGCAATTCCGTCATCGAGGCCCGCTACGTCGGCAGCCGCCACGTCGACGACTGGGTGCAGAACAACATCAACGAGATCAACATCGTCGAGAACGGCTTCCTGAACGAGTTCCGAAAGGCGCAGGCCAACCTGCAGGCGAACATCGCGGCCGGGCGCGGCAACACGTTCGCGTACACGGGCGCGCCCGGCACGTCGCCGCTGCCGATCATCCTCGCGTATTTCAACGGTGTCGCCTCGGGGCAGGCCGCCGATCCCGCGAAGTACACGTCGACGTCGTTCACCGACTCGACCTTCATCAACTCGCTCGCGACGTTCAACCCGCAGCCGTGCTGCAGCACGAACGCGACGACGCCGAGCTTCGCGTACAACCTGATCAACAGCGCCGCGCGCCGCGCCAACGCGATCGCGGCGGGGCTGCCGTCGAACTTCCTCGTCGCGAATCCGGACGTCCTCGGCAGCGCCAACAACCTCGGAGCGAACTTCTACACGAACGGCGGCGGAACGCGCTATCAGTCGGCGCAGTTCGAGTACCGCCAGCGGCTGCACGGCGGCGCGCAGATCGGCGTCAACTACGTCTTCGGACGCGCGTATCAGAACAACCGGTACGGCTTCCGGCAGGACGATGCGGAAGTGCTGCAAAGCGGCACGGTCGGTGGTGTGGCGCACGCGTTGAAAGGCAACGGCGTGTTCGATTTGCCGTTCGGCCGTGAGCACCGGTGGGCCAACAACCTCGGGCCGGTGATGGACCGCATCGTCGGCGGCTGGCAGATCATCGGCGTGGGACGCATTCAGACCGGCGAGCTGCTGGATCTCGGCAACGTGCGGATCGTCGGCATGACGGTGGACGAGCTGCGCGATGCGCTCGCACTGCGCGTTGGCGCGAACGGACAGCTGTTCTACCTGCCGCAGGACATCATCGACAACACCGTCAAGGCGTTCAGCGTCAGCGCCACGTCGCCGAACGGGTACAGCGCGCTCGGCGCGCCGACGGGGCGGTACCTCGCGCCGGCGAACGGTCCCGACTGCATCGAAACCTCCCCGGGCTTCGGCACGTGCGGCGTCCGGTCGCTCGTGCTGACCGCGCCGCGGCTGGTGCGGTTCGATTTGAGCGCGGTGAAGCGCATTCAGCTGCGCGGCCGCGCGTCAGCCGAGTTCCGGGTGGAGATGTTGAACGCGCTGAACTCGCCGTACTTCAACCCGAACGTCGCAACGGGCGTCGTCAGCGGCTTCAATCAGCTCTCGACGCCGACGTACGAAGGCGCGGCGGGCATCCCGCTGGCGAACCCGACGACGACGACGGCCGACAATTTCCGCTTCACGTCGCTGCTCGGCGACAACCAGTCGCGCGTGATTCAGTTGGTGTGGAGGTTCAGTTGGTGACCCAGTCGGGATCCGGGATTCGGGATTTGGGATTCGGGATTCGACGGGATTCGGGAGTGGGGATTAGCCGCCGAGTCCCAAATCCCGAATCCCAAATCCCGAGACGCGTGCACGCGTCAGTACATCTCCAAGTACCGTTGCGTCTCCCACGGCGAGACGTGCTTGATGTAGTCGAACCACTCTTCGCGCTTGGCGGCCACGAAATGCTCGAACAGGTGGTCGCCAAGCGTCTCCTTCATCAGGTCATCTTTCTCGAGCTCGTCGAGCGCCTCGGTCAGGTTGCCCGGCAGCTCGTCGATCCGCAGGTGACGCCGCTCGCGGTGGCTCATCTTGTAGATGTTCTTGTTGATCGGCGGACCAGGATCGGTCTTCTTCTCGATCCCGTCGAGCCCGGATCGCAGCATCACCGCCAATGCGAGATACGGATTGCAGGACGGATCGGGCATGCGCAGCTCGATGCGCGTCCCGACGCCGCGCGTCGCGGGCACACGCACGAGCGGGCTGCGGTTCTTCTCTGACCACGAGATTGCCGTCGGCGCTTCGTAGCCGGGCACGAGCCGCTTGTATGAATTCACCAGCGGATTGGTAATCGCGCAGAAGCCTTTCGCGTGTCGGAGGACGCCGCCGATGTAGTTCAGGCAGAGCTCGCTCAGCTGATAGGCGGCCTTCGCGTCGTAGAAGATGTTCGATCCGCCGGAGAAGAGCGACATGTGCGTGTGCATGCCGGAGCCGTTGATGCCGTAGATCGGCTTGGGCATGAACGTCGCATGAAGCCCGTTTCGGATCGCCACGTTCTTGACGATGAAGCGGAAGGTCGTGATGTTGTCGGCGGTCGTGAGCACGTCGTCGTACCGGAAGTCGATCTCGTGCTGGCCGGGGGCGACTTCGTGATGCGCCGCTTCGACGTGAAAGCCCATCGCTTCGAGCGCGAGGACGATCTCGCGCCGCACGTCCTCGCCCTGATCGACGGGGCTGAGATCGAAGTAGCTCGCGGCATCGTGCGTTTCGGTGGTCGCCGTGCCGTTCTTCGTCTGGAAGAGGAAGAACTCGGCTTCGGGACCGGCGTTGAGCGCGTACCCTTTGGCCGCAGCGAGCGCAATCACTTTTTTCAGACAGCCTCGCGGGTCGCCGATGAACTGCTGACCGTCGGGCGTGTAGATGTCGCAGATCATCCGCGCCACATTTTCGCCCGTCGTGCCGGGCCATGGGAAAATGCGGAAGGTGGAGAGGTCGGGCCTGAGGTACATGTCCGACTCTTCAATTCGGACGAAGCCCTCGATGGACGATCCGTCGAACATGATCTTGCCATCGAGCGCTTCTTCGAACTGGCGATCGGGGATCTCGACGTTCTTGATGGTGCCCAGGATGTCGGTGAACTGCAGGCGCATGAACTTGACCTTCTCGCGCTCGGCGCGCTCGAGGATTTGCGCCTTCGTTTCACGGGTTCCTGTCGCTGTCTTGGCCATGTCGGTGCGCAAACGCTCGCCTGAAAGGCTCGCGCTACAGCCGTGGCTGGCGTTCGCGGTACAGCCGTGGCTGGCGTTCGCGGTACAGCCGTCGCTGGCGTTCGCGGTGCAGCCGTAGCTGGCGTTCGCGGTACAGCCGTAGCGCGAGGCTTTCAGCCGAGCGGCGCGACGATTGTAGCCAACTTTACGCACCGACTATTCGTCTGACTGGACGGGGGCGCCTATGAAACTGTTGAGAGTATCCGGAGTTCTGGTGGCGCTGGCCGGGCTTGCGGTGCTGGCGATCGTTGCCGTGCCGTCCGTTTTCGGCGCGTTCGATTCGCGGGCGATCGCGCAGGCCCGGCAGCAGCTCGAACGCGTGAACCGCGACTTCATGCTGCTCGAGGGACGCGGATCGGAAATCGGCGTGCGGATCGCCGACGCCGCCGACGGCGTGAAGGTCGACGAGGTCGAACCGGACAGCGCGGCCGAGAAGGGCGGCGTGAAGGCCGGCGACCTGATCACGATGTTCGACGGCGAGCGGGTGCGCAGCGGACGCCAGTTCGCCCGACTGGTGCAGGAAACGCCGCCCGGCCGAACGGTCAGGATGACGGTGAGTCGTGACGGTCAGCAGAAGGATCTGCAGATCACGCCGGACTCGGGGCGCCGCGGCGGCGCCGGCGTCCAGGGCGTCATGAGAGACGGCGATCGGCTGCGCGACCAGCTCGGCGATCTCAGCAATCGGTTCAACTTCAACTTCGATTTCGATCTGCCGGAGCTCGGGTCGGGCCGCCGTCTGGGCGTGTCGGTTCTGGAGCTCACCGACCAGCTGGCGTCGTACTTCGGCGTGCGCCGTGGCGTGCTCGTCACGGCGGTCACAGAAGGATCGCCCGCATCGCGCGCGGGGTTGAAAGCGGGCGACGTCATCACGTCGGTCAACGGCGCTCGCGTCGAGTCGCGCGACGATCTCGTGCGCGCGCTGCGAGACGCATCCGATCGCCGCCAGGCGGAGGCGCCCGAAGTCGCGATCGGCATCGTGCGCGACAAAAAAGAGAGCACCGTGAAGGCCACAATCGAGCCGGTGCGGCGCGCGATGCGCGGCCGCCCTGTATAGGTCCGCCCCTACGCTGTGGCTGTTGATTGAACCGCGGCGGCCGTCGCCGTCGCCGCGGGAACGATGGCCGCCAGATGCGCGGCCGACATGGTGGCGAGCGCCTGAATTGTTTCCGAGGTCTCTCCGCCGCTCCTGATTTCAGCGCTGAAGGCGCCGATGCAGCCGTCCGCGATGAGGATCGGCGCGACGATCGCGCCACTCGATCCGCCGGGCCTCGACAAGACGATCTGCATCTTGCCCGTACGGTAGGCGGCGGCCGCGGCGTTGTCGGCGTTGCGCGGCACCAGCGGCATCCGCGCCGCCACCTGCGGCGAGTAGCCGTGCGATATCACCGGCCGCAGATCGCCGCCGGATGTGTTGCCCATCCACACGACCACGCCGCTCGCGTCGATCAGATCCGCCGTTCGCCCGAGCAGGCGGCCCAAATCCTGCAGGTCGCGGACGCGGCCGAATTCGGTCGCCAGATCCGCTGCCGTGCGCATGACCGGTCCCACCGACGTGGATCGCGGGATGCTGAAGCGCTCCTCTCTCGGCAGGTTCAACGCGAGCATTGAGGGGTCGGCGCGATCCACCCTCGCGTCTTCGGAGTCCGCGGTCGGCGCCTGACGGCGAATCGGCGCGAGCAGCAGCACGGCGAAGATCGTGAACGCTCCCGCGCCGGCCGCGGCCATCGCCTGCTGCCGCCGCAGCTGCGCCTCGAACGCGTCGAAGTCCTGATGTTCCGCCAGGCGCGCCGACTCGATCTGCCGTGCGCCGGCCGCGGCCCTCTCGGCGCCTTCGGTGAAAATCACGTCGCCGGCCATGAGCGGCTCACTCGATTTCAGATAGTCGCGGGCGCGCCGATCGACCGCCGTGAACTCGGCGACCGTGGCGGCAGCCTCATCGAGCGCCGCTCGCGCGTTTGCGCTCGACGCGGAGCGGCGAAGGCTGTCGACCGAGCTCGTCACGGCGTCGGCGGTCGCCGACACCTTCGACATCCAGAACGCCACGCCCTGGCCCGCGGCGACGTACGCCTGCTCGCTCGCGCGCACGTCGCCGAGCGCGTCGCTCGCGTCGCGCGCCTGGCGATCGAACGCGCGCAGCGCAGCGGTCGATGCCGCTATCTGTCGTTCGGTATTGAAGAGGAAAGCGGCGGCGGCTGCGAACGCGATCAACACCAGCGCAACTACCGTGACTCGAAGCGCAGACGATCGCATTCGCAAACACATTACCATAGGCGATCAATCTTGCAGCTGCCGCGTACGCATTCTTTTTCGCTCAAGCTCGATCGCGATGCCGACGTGACGTACAAGATTCGTACCAGATTTCAATCCAGTCGGGTGACGCGATGAATTCTGGCATTCGCACGAACGGACCGCCGATCGAAAAAGCCGAGCGAAGATCTCGCGCGCCGATTCTCGCCGCGAACGAAGTGCCGCGGAGAATCGGCCGAATGCTCGACACGACGCGATCGGTGACGCCACACGTGATTGGCCGGGGCCGAGGTTGCTCGGCACTCGGTGCAAGTTGCCACACCGGACGAGCTCGAGGAGCTCTTCACATCGGCCGCCTATAATGAGTTGATGATGAAAGAGCAAGTCACATGATCTCGTCGTCCGAACCGTTGGTTCTGGTCGATCTGCTTCAGCCCACGTCCGACAGACACACCGCCATCGCCATTCCCGGCACCGATATCCGCGTCACGTATGGTTCGCTCCGGAGCCAGATCGAATCGCTGGCCGAAGCGCTGGCGACGGCAGGCGTCGCGCGCGGCGATCGCGTCGGCATCGCGCTCCCGAACGGCTTGCCGGCGGTTGTCTGCTTTCTCGCGGCATCGGTTGCCGGGACGGCCGCGCCGCTCAACCCGGCGTACACCGAAGAAGAATTCCGTTTCTACCTGAACGACACCGGCGCGCGCACGTTGATCGTTCCCCGGGACGGCGCCGAGGCTGCCAGGAAGGCGGCCGGCAATCGGATCCGCATCCTGACTGGCGAGGCCGCGCCCACCGGGATCGTGCAGTTGTCGGGAACGAGCGGCCGCGCCTCGATCTCCATTCCGTCCAAAGACGACGTCGCGCTGGTGCTGCACACGAGCGGCAGCACCGGCCGGCCGAAGCGCGTGCCGCTCACGCACGCGAATCTGTCGATATCGGCGCGCAACATCGCGCGCTGGTACACGCTCGGCCCCGACGACGTGTCGCTGTGCGTCATGCCGCTGTTCCACGTGCACGGCCTCGTCGCGTCGATGCTCGCGACGCTCGCGACCGGCGGCACCCTCGTCGTGCCGCCGAAATTCAATCCGCTCTCGTTCTGGCGCGTCGCGCGCGATCACGGCGTCACGTGGTTCTCCGCGGTCCCGACGCTGCATCAGCTGCTGCTCGCGCGGCGCGGCGCCGGCCGCCCGTCGGGCAGCGAGAAGCTGCGCTTCATCCGCTCGTGCAGCGCGTCGCTGCCTCCGCGCGTGATGCACGAGATGGAGGCATCGTTCGGCGCGCCGGTTCTCGAGGCGTACGGGATGACCGAAGCGGCGCACCAGATCGCCTCGAATCCGCTGCCGCCGTCGGAGCACAAGGCTGGATCGGTCGGCTGCGGGGCCGACGTCAGCGTCGGCGTCATGGACGAGGAGGGCAATCTGCTGCCCGCCGGTCAGCGCGGTGAAGTCGTGATCAAGGGGCCGAACGTCATCCGCGGCTACGAGAACAATCCGGAAGCGAACGTGCAGGCGTTCTTCGACGGCTGGTTCCGGACGGGCGACGAAGGCTTTCTCGATCGCGACGGCTACCTGACGCTGGTCGCGCGGATCAAGGAGCTGATCAACCGCGGCGGCGAGAAGTTCGCGCCGCGCGAGATCGACGAGGTGCTGCTGGCGCATCCGGCCGTTGCCGAAGCGGTCACCTTCGGCGTGCCGCACGCGACATGGGGCGAGGAAGTGGCGGCAGCGGTCGTCCTCCGCGACACCGCGACCGAAGAGGAGCTGATGGCGCACTGCCGCGAGCGCCTCGCCGATTTCAAGAGTCCCAAGCGCATCCACATCACCGAAAGAATTCCGCGCACCGCCACCGGCAAGATTCAGCGGCGGATGGTCGCCGAGGCGTACTCGCAGGACGCTTCGTGAGGATCGTCATCGCCGGCGCCGGCGCGATCGGCGGATACATCGGCGCGCGGCTCGCGCGGGTTGGCGCCGACGTCGTGCTGTTCGCACGCGGCGCGCATCTCCGCGCCATGCGGGAGCGCGGCCTGCGCGTCGTCAGCCCCGACGGCGACTTCGAGGTCCGGCCCGAGGTCACGGGGGATCTGGGATCGATCGGCGCCGCCGACGTGGTCTTTCTCGGCGTGAAGGCGCATAGCCTGGCGTCGCTCGCCCCGCAGCTGCGCGTCCTGTTCGGACCCGACACGGTGGTCGTCAGCACGCAGAACGGGATCCCGTGGTGGTACTTCCAGCATCATCCGGGGGAGTTGAACGGGCTCCGGCTCGAGCGCGTCGATCCGGGCGGCGTCATCGCCTCGAGCATCGAGCCGCGCCGCGTCGTCGGCTCGCTCGCGTACTTCTCGACCGACGTCGCCGAGCCCGGCGTCATCCATCACACCGAGGGGAATCGGATCACTTTCGGCGAGCCAGACGGCTCGCGGTCAGAGCGCGCGCGGGCGATCGCGGAGGCGCTCATCGCCGCCGGATTCCGCTGCCCGATCACGACGCGCTTGGGCCACGAGATCTGGGTGAAGTTGATCGGCAACGTTTCGTTCAATCCGATCAGCGCCCTCACCGGCGCGACGCTCGAGCAGATGGTGCGGCATCCCGACGTCTCGCGCGTCGTGCGCGAGATCATGACGGAGACGGAAGCCGTCGCCGCAAGGCTCGGCATCGAGCTGCCGATCTCGATCGATCAGCGGATGGCCGGCGCGGAGAGAGTCGGCGCGCACAAGACGTCGATGCTGCAGGATCTCGAGGCGGGACGTCCGATGGAGATCGAAGCCGTCGTCGGCGCCGTCGTGGAGCTCGCCGATCGCCTCGGCGTCTCCATTCCGTCGACGCGCGCGGTCTATGCGTCGGTCAAGCTGCTCGACGAGCGTCGAAGCCAGCGTCGTTCTCCCGCAATGACAGCGACCGGTAGCGCGGCCCTTTAGTCCCGGAGGTCACTTGCGTTGACATGTAGCGCAGCGATCCGAGCCGCGTCGTGGAGCGACGGTGCTTGGCGCGCCGCTCGCCGTCGGAACAACACGCGCCGTCAGCAGCATTATCTCCAACGCGTACCCACGTACGCGACCGCAATTGCGGTCGCGTGAGGTGGCTGACGGCGCGTGTTGTGACCGATCGCGTGTCGACCGCCGGCTCGAAGGCGCGTTACGCGCCGCCGCTCCACGACGCTCGTCGTCGCCGAGGTGACTGTCCTCGGAGGCGTTGTCCGAGCGTGCGGGCCGCCCTCGATCTGGCGCACCTTGAGCCGTCCGTCAACCCGCGATCGTCTACAACACACGACGCCAGCCTCCAGACGCGGCCGCAAGCCTGCGGCCGCGTACGTGGACAAGCGATTGAAATAAAGCTGCTGGCGTCGTGTGTTGTTCGGACGGTCGAACGGTGCGCCTGAGCGAGGGGGGCCTGCACGCGGTCTCGCCGCCGTGAGGGCGCTACCGATTGGCGCAGCCCCTTGGGCGTCAACGCAAGCGCCTTGCGGCGCCTTGCGGGATTAGGCTGCCGTCAATCTTCAAGATCTTCTCTGAACACCGGCTGAGAGGGATCGAGGCGTCCATCCGCGACCGCCGCGACGAGCCGCTCGTAGGCGACCTGTGCGTCGTGCAGCGACGCGTAGCCGCGCTCCCACTGCAGCGATCCGCCTGGCGGATACACCAGCGTGAAGTACCGTCCCGACGCGTACTGCAGCTCCATCGTCAGGCTCGGCATGTCGGGATCGCCTTCCTGTCCGAGGACGTCCATCAGCGCGACGCACCACTGGCGTCCGTTCGCGCCGGTCACGATTCGGCGTTCGATGTATTTCCAGTCGTCGAGGGACCAGAGCGGCATCGCGGATGACCCTCAACCCGCCCGCGCGCCGTCGGGCACGGGGCGCTCGGGTGTCGACAGCACGGGAAGCAATCCGTCGGCGTAGCCGATGTCGAGCGATTCGACGACGGACAAGGAGACGACCGGCTTCACGGGAGCTGGAGTGAACGCAGTCATCAGGCGGGTTTCTTCAGCAGCTCGTCGAGCGCGCGCGCGATCTGCGACCCCGTGAACGGCTTCGGAATCAGCAGCACGTTCGCGGCGTCGCGCGCGCGGAGGCTCGCGTCCGCCTTCTCCGGCGTGTCGCTCACGATGACAACGGGGAGGGAGGCGTGCGCCGGATCGTCGCGCACGGCGTCGAACAGCGACTCGTTCATGTCGAAGACCGAGCAGTCGAGGACGAGCGCGTCGGCGCGCTCGCCGTCGATCATCTCGTTGATGTCGGTCGTGAACCCGCTCGACGCGACGTCGTAGCCGCGATCGCGGAGCGCGAAGGAGAGCAGCTCCGCGATCTCTGGCGTGTCGTCGATCAGGAGGACTTTCACGTGTTTGGCGGCAGCCGCTTCTTCTTTGTCGCCGACGGTTCGAGGTCGAGTACCCACACACGCCCACCCGCCGTGTAGTACCCGCGGTGATCGTTTTCGACTGCTGCGCCCCACGCTTCGAGCGTGCGCATCGCGAAGGTGTAGCCCTCGAAGTTGTCCTTCGCGTGCGCGAAGACCTCGTTCGTGTGCCAGTTGTCGTTGAGGATGGCGTCGCCCGGATGCACGCGGAGCACGGTGTAGAACTTGTCGTGCGCCGCCTCCGGCCGCACGTCGCGCGTCGCGCCGCGCTTCTTGCCTTCGGCGACGATGTAGCTTTCCTGTGAGTTCGTATCAGCCATGAGCAGCCTTCAAATGCAACCGCCTTTTGTCAAACGGTGTCGGCGATGGCGGCTGCAGCCTCCGCCGCCGCCATGTTCTGTTGCGTCTTCGGATCGGCGGCTTTGATCAGCGCCTCCGGGACCTGGATGCCCATCATCGCCCACTGCTGGTTCGCGAACTGCTGCAGCGTCGCGATGTGCTCCGCGTGCAGATGCCCGAATCGTCCCTGCAGCTTCAGGTACTCCGCGACCGGCCGCATGCTCTGCGGGCGGAAGCTGCAGTCGTACTCGCGCTTCTCCGGATTCCATTCCCAGATCGGATAGAGGCCGCATTCGACGACGAGCCGGCCCAGATCGATCGATCGCGGCGTCTCGTAGACGAATCCTTTCTGGCACGGCGTGTAGATCATCATGAACGCCGCGCCCCGGTGGTTCAGCCCCTTGCGGACCTTGTTCATGAGATCGATCGGATAGCCGACGCTCGCCGTCGCGACGTAGCAGTGCGGATGGCCGGCCGCCATCATGCGCGCGAGATCTTTCGGGAACAGCGTCTTGGCCTCCGGCACTTTCGGTCCCGGCGGCGAGAACGTCGTCATGCCGCCGTACGGCGTGCGCGACGAGGCCTGGATGCCGGTGTTCGCGTACTGCTCGTTGTCGTAGCAGATGATGAGGCAGTCGTGGTTCCGGTAGAGCGCGCCCGACACCGATCCGATGCCGATGTCCGACGCGCTGCCGTCGCCGGCTTCGCAGATGATGTTCGGGAACTGTCCCCTCCACTTGCCCTTGCGGATCATCGCTTCGTACGCGGCCGCGACGCCCGCGGTGAAGCTGCCCGCGCTGCCGATCTGCGTGTGCGCCCACGGCACGTTGTACGGCGTGCAGAGGTACGAGCTGTTCGCGACGTACATGCACCCGGTCGGTCCGACGAGAATCGTGTTGTCGCCCGACGCCTTGCTCGTCATCCGGTACTGGATCGACGGTCCGCAGCCGGCGCACGTGCGATGACCCGGCACGAACGGCTCGGTCTGCGGCAGGTCGGGGTTGTAGAATCGCGCGCCCTGATTCGGGCTGCCGAGCATCGGCAGCATCTGACGTTGAACTTCAATGACGGCCATCAGTGCCTCCAGAAACCAGCAACCTCATTCTTCGAAACCCACCCAGTGCGTACGCTTCTCGATGCCGCCGCGCTTCTGCGCTTCGAGCATCTTCTGTGTCATCCAGTAGAACTCTTTCAGCACGATCGCTTCGCCGCCCATGCCGGCCATGAACGACAGCACGAGCGGACGCTGGGCGCTCTCGTAGAGCGCGGCGCACGCCTCGGCGTAGAGCGATCCGCCGCTGCTCACGCTGCCGAGCCCCATGTTGGTCTCGATGACGCCGACGACCCTGAACTTGCTCAGCGACTCCATCACGCGGTCGGTCGGATACGGACGGATGGTCTTCAGGCGCACCATCCCGACCTTCGCGCCGCGCTCGCGCATGTGCCGGATCGCATGCCGCGCCGTGACGCCATGGCCGCCCTGCAGGAAGAAGACGACCTCGGCGCCGTCGGTCATGAATTCCTCGAGCCACGGGTCGTAGCGGCGGCCGAAGATGGCGGCGAATTCCTGATGCGCCTGTTCGATGATCGGCACGGCGCCCTCCATCGCGCGCGCGCGCTCGAGCTGCAGCGGCGGTCCCTGCTCCGGCATGATTTGCGGTCCGTGCGACACGGGATGGCGCGGATCGAGCGGATACGGATGTTTGTACGGCGGCAGGAATTCCTTCACCTGCCCCGGATCGGGCAGCTGCACGTCGCACGTGATGTGCGAGACGAAGAATCCGTCCTGGCACACCATCTGCGGCAGCAGCACGCGTGGATCCTCGCCGATGCGGTACGCAAGCAGATGGTTGTCGAACGCTTCCTGCGCGTCGCACGACCAGCCCATGAGCCAACCCATGTCGCGCGTCGACAACGCGTCGGTGTGTTCCGAGCCGAAGTCGCCCGGCGGGTCGAGCGCGCGATCCGCAATCATCATCTGGACCGGCATGCGGCTGCCCGAAATCGGCGAGTAGAGCTCGTACGCGTACTGCACGCCGACGCCGGAGCTGCCGGTGAACACGCGCGCGCCCGAAGACGAAGCGCCGTGCGCGATCGACAGCTGCGAGTGCTCGCTGTCGGCGACGATGTACTCCGCGTCGAGGTCGCCGTTGGCCACCATCTGCGCCAGCGCCATCATCGTCGCGGTGTAGGGCCGGATGGGATATGCGGTGATCACGTCGACGTCCGCGTACTTCGCCGCCTGCGCGGCGGCGACGCATCCGTTGATCCGAACCGTTCGCTTCTTGTCGAGAACTGTTGACATGTGTCTCCTCAGGGCAGAGGGCAGAGGGCAAAGGGCACGGTGCCCTTTTGCCCTTTGCCCTTTGCCCTCTGCCCTACCTCCAGTTTTCTATATCCTTCGGCGGCAGGTTCGGTACCTGCCGCAGCTGCTCGGCCTGGCGTCCGTGCAGCCCCTGCGTGATCGCGAACGCCGTGTCCATGCGAACCACGCCGGTGTCGAAATCGAGCTCCGGCACGCCTTCGAGGCAGCCGGTCGGACATTCCTCGATGCACACTCGGCAGCCTTTGCAGTAGTCGATCAGAATCTTGTAGAGACCGTTGGAGCGGACCGAGCGCGCGATGCACGGCTCCGGGCAGACCAGATAACAGTTGTCGCACGCGTTGCACGTGCCGCAGCTGAAGCAGCGGTTCGATTCTTCAATCGCCTGCTCCTCGGAGAACGATCGAATCACTTCGTCCTGCGTCAGCTTGCGGCTGGCTGCAGGGAGCATCGCCTGCGGCACGCGCGCGAAATGCGGGAAGTACGTCATGTTCATCCGGTTCAGATCGGTGATCACGTCGAGCGGAACGGTCCGCGCCTCGAGCGCCTGGCCGCTCAGCACCCTGTGCAGGTTGAACGCGACGCGTTTGCCGTCGCCGACGGCGTTGACCACCATCAGCGGCTGACCCGAGCCGATCTGCACGATGTCGCCGGCGGCGAAGACGTTCGTGTCGCCGAGGCGGCCGAACTGGTCGATCTTGATCGTTCCGCGCTCGTTCCTGAACTCCGCCGGCAGCCACGCGAGAGACGCGTGCTGGCCGACGGCGATGATGACGTTGTCGACCGGGAATTTCGTTCCGGCCGAGTCGCGATCGATCGCGATCGGCGAGGCGTTGATGGCGCCGGTGAACCGCGCCGGCTGCAGCTGCAGTGCTTCGACCTTCCCGTTGCCGACCACCGACGTCATCGCGAGGCCGTGCATCAGATCGACCCCTTCTTCGAGCATGTCGTGCAGATCTTCCGGCACGCACGGCATCTCTTTCTGTCCGCCCTCGACCGTGATCATCGTCACTTCCTGCGCACCCTGCCGGAACGCCTCGCGCGCGCAGTCGATGGCGGTGTTGCCGCCGCCGATGACGGCGACGCGCGGACCGAGCGTCACCTTCGACGTGCCCATGCCGATGTCGCGAAGGAAGGGCAGCCCGAACAGGACGCCGTCCTTGTCTTCGCCCTGTGCGCGTGCGCTGTTCGGTTCGGTGAGGCCAACGGCCAGGACCACCGCGTCGTAGTTCTTCTTCAGATCGTCCCAGCTGACGTCTTTGCCGACCTCGGTGTTCGTCTTGATCGTGACGCCGAGCTCGACGAGCCGCTCGATCTCTCGATCCAGCACGTCCTGCGGCAGCACCCAATCTGGAATGCCGCCGCGATTCAGACCGCCCGCCTTCGGCGACTTCTCGAGAATCGTCACGCCGTAGCCAAGACGCGCGAGTTGATACGCGGCGCTGTGTCCCGCGGGTCCCGAGCCGACGACCGCCACCTTCTTTCCGTTCGGTGCGCCGGCTTTCACCACGTCGCGCGGCAGCGCCTGACCGAGATCGCCGAGGAACCGCTCGACGGCGCGAATCGAGATCGCCTCGTCGTACTGGCCGCGATTGCACGCCTGCTCGCACGGGTGATAGCACACGCGTCCCGTGATCGAGGGGAACGGCATGTCCTCCTTGATGAGCGCGTAGGCGTCGAGATACTTCCCGCGCTTCACCAGATCGAGGTACCCCTGAATCTTCTCGTTCGTGCCGCACGCGTTGTTGCACGGCGGCATCTTGTCGCGATACACCGGCCGAATCGCGCGCCAGTTGCCGGTCGGGAAGAGGTCCTGACCTTTCTCCTGCGTCGGCGCGGGCGTGATGCCCGCGAACGGAACCTGCAGCCAATCGGGAATGTGTGTGCCTTTGGTCGACATGGATTACGCCACCGCCTGTCCAAGGGGAAGAATGTGCAGGTTGTCGAGCGCCGCGCGGAACGCCGCCTTGTTCGCGATCATCGGCTCGATCGTCTCGATCTTCACGATGCCCGTCGTCTTCACGACCGCGGCGATGAGCGGCGCCGCGATGTCGGGCGCAATGGCCTTGCTGCGTTCGGCCGCGCCTTCCGTCGACAGGCGATCGAGTCCCAGCTCGCCGAGCCTGTAGTAGAGCCATTGGTGATCGGCGAGCTTCGCGGCGTCCACGCAGACGAGCTGGGAGAGCCGTTCGGGCCCCGGCACGAACCGCATCATGTAGTCGGGCGTGTAGTGCGTGTTGATGACGAGCGTGCCGCCCGGCGGCATGCCCCGCATGTAATCCCACCCCTTGACCATCGTCTCCTCGACGAGCACGACGATGTTGGGATGTTCGTTCTCGTACGTGAGCGCGTTCTCGATCTCGCTGTCGCTGATGCGGCAGTACTTGCGCGTGGGCGCGTTGGTGCGATCGGGATTGTCGACGTAATTCTCCATCGACTGCGAGAACTTGCCTTCCATCCGCGCGGCCGCGCCAATCGACCCGACGATGTCGCGGCCTTCCTTGTCCATGATGATGCCGCGGGTCCAAACCGTGAGCTCGGTGTACGCCATGATGCCGATCCTCTTTTTTACTGCTCGCGGGGAACGCTCTTAAGTCGCGTGGGGCCCCCCCACGCTTGGCTCAAGGCTGCCCCCGCTCGCTGCGGCTCGACTCGGTCGCCGCGGGCGGAGTTGGCTCCAGCCCTGCGCCGTCGTCGATCACCGCCTCGAAATCGTCGCGGCGAACGTTGAACGAGCCGCCGCTTGTGCCTCGCCGATACTCCGCAATCGCCAGCAGCGTCGCTTTCTTGCAGAGGCTCTCGAGATCGGCGCCGGTGAATCCCTCGGTCCGCGCCGCGATCGCGTCGAGGTCGACGTCCTTTGCAAGCGGCACCTGACGGCAGCACAAACGCAGAATCGTCGCGCGATCGGCTGCGCCGGGTTTGGCGAAGCGCACGATATAGTCGAACCGCCCGCTGCGCAAGAGCGCCGGCTCGATCCGTTCGGGCCGGCTGGTGGCGGCCAGAAGAATCACGCCTTTGACGTCGCGCAGGCTGTCGATCTCGCGCGACAGCTGACTCAGAATCCGCTGGTAGACATCCGAGCCCGAGCTGGTCTGCTGATCGGCGCCGACCTTTGGCGCGATCGCGTCGATCGCGTCGAAGAACAGCAGGCACGGCGCCGACCGGCGCGCCTTCTTGAAGACTTCGCGAAGCGCCTTCTCCGACTCGCCGAGCCATTTCGAGTACAGCTGCGGGCCGTCGATGCTGATGAGCGGCAGCTGCTTCTCGCCCGACAGCGCGCGCGCGATCGCCGTCTTCCCGGTGCCCGACGGTCCGACGAGCAGGATGCCGTGCGGCGGCGAGAGGCCGAACGACCCGTAGAGATCGTCGAGATCGTCGCCGACGTGCGAGTGCTCGATGACCGCCTCGAGCAGCTGCTTCACGTCGTGGAGTCCGCCGATCGATGCGAACGTCGTGGCGCTGCGCTCGATGAAGAACTCGCGCGTCGCGCTCGGCTCGACTTCCTTCAGGCCCGCGAGAAAATCGTCGCGCGTGACGATCAGCGAATGGACGTCAGCGTCCGCGTCGACCGGAGCCGACGCGAGGAAGCGCCGCAGCGCGATCATGCCGACTTCCTGGCAGAGCGCTTCCAGGTCCGCGCCGACGAAGCCGTGCGAGTGGTTCGCGATCTCCTGCAGATCGACGTCGGGCCCCATCGGCATGGCGCGCGTGTGAATCTTCAGGATCTGCAGCCGCGCCTGCGTGTTCGGCACGCCGATCTCGATCTCGCGATCGAACCGGCCCGGGCGGCGCAGCGCCGGATCGAGCACCTCGGGAATGTTCGTCGCGCCGATGACGATGACCTGCCCGCGCGAGACGAAGCCGTCCATCAGGCTCAGGAGCTGCGCGACGACGCGCTTCTCGACCTCGCCGACGACTTCGGCGCGCTTCGGCGCGACGGCGTCGATCTCGTCGATGAAGAGAATGGCCGGCGCGCGGCGCGCCGCTTCCTCGAACACCTCGCGGAGCTTCGCCTCGCTCTCCCCGTAGAACTTCCGCATGATCTCGGGGCCGTTGAGGTGAATGAAATGGACGCGGCTCTCGGCGGCGACCGCGCGGGCGAGCAGCGTCTTGCCCGTCCCCGGCGGCCCGTACAGCAGCACGCCTTTCGGCGGCAGAATACCGAGCCGCTCGAAGACGCGATGATGCTTGAGGGGCAGCTCGACGATCTCGCGGACGCGCGCCACTTCGCGCTCGAGCCCGCCGATGTCCTCGTACGACACCGCCGGCGCGCGGACCGACGTCGCTTCGCCCTCGACGACGCGGAGATCGGTGCGCGGTCCGATGACGACAGGTCCCGACGGAATCGTGCGGATGACCTCGAAGTTCACCGCCTTGGCGAACGTGGGCACGCGCACGACGCCGCCGGTCAGCACCGGCACGTCGAGGAGATCCTCGAGGATCCGTTCAGGCGCGATGATCGCGGGCGCCGCGCCGCTCGCGCTGCTCCACAGGGGCGACAGCCGCACGGCGACTGCCGGTGCGTGCTCGGTTGCCGTCACCGAGACCTGTTCCTGCAAGCCGGCGCCGCAGTTGCTGCGCAGCGTTCCATCGATCTGTACGGTGCCGGCTTGCGCGTCCGGCGCCGACAATTGGGCGCGCGCGACCGTAGCGGTTCGGCCGGCGATCTTGACGATGTCGCCGGGGTGCGCGCCGATCCGTACGAGGTCGGAGGCCGCCATCCGCGCGATCGCGCAGCCCGCATCCTCGACGCGCGCCTCGGCGACGCGCAGGGTCAGGCTTGCCGCGGCGGGCGAGGTGGCCGGCTCCGTCATTCCCTGCCCGCGTGCGTCGAAGCCTGGAACTGCTTCTGAACCTGCTGCGCGAAACGCTCGAAGAGCGCCGCCAGCTTCTGCGTTTCGGGATGATCGGGAGGCGCGGGGGACATGGCGACGCGCGTCTGCTCGCCGCCGAGATCGGTCAGTCGAATGGTCCCGAGGTTGGTGTGCTCGATCGCCCAGCCCTCGCCCTTCACGGCGGTGACCGCGATGCTCAACGTCTGCCGGTCGCTCTCCCACGGCACGACCAGCGCGCTGACGTTGCCCTGCGCGACGGCGCACTGCTCGATGGCCGCGGAGATCGTCTTCGGCGATCCCGACGCGGTGAATTCCAGCATGACGTTCATTCGTGCGAATCTGTGGCGCGGGCCGCGTCGTGCTAGACTGGCCCGGTGGTCGAACCAGTCAGGCGGCACAGTCTGACACCCGGCTCCCGGGCTGTCAAGCTGATGGCCCCGATCAAGAAGACGCGGATTCCCGAGGAGATCGCCGACCGCGTCCGGCGGCTGATTGTCGATCGCACGTTCCGGCCGGGGCAGGCGCTGCCCTCCGAGCGCGTCCTCGCGCGGCGCTTCGGCGTGAGCCGCGGATCGATCCGCGACGCGCTGCGCACGCTCGAGACCGTCGGCCTGCTGGAGGCGCGGCACGGACAAGGCACGTTTCCGCGCGAGCTCTCGGTCGATCGGCTCGTCACGCCGATCGCGTCGGTCATCACGTTCCAGCGCGACCTGCAGGAAGAGCTGATGGACGTGCGCCGCATGTTCGAGCCGGCGGTCGCCCGCGCGGCCGCGTCGCGCGTCACCGACGACGACCTCGCCGAGATGGAGCGGGTGCTCGACGCGCAGCGGCGCAAGCTGAAGACCGGCCAATCGGCGATCGGCGACGACACGGCGTTCCACGCCGTGCTCGCGCGCGCCACGCGCAACCGCGTCGCCGTCCGCATCATGGAAACGCTCAACGATCTGCTGATCGAGTCGCGCAAGCTCACGCTGAAGCAGAAGGGTCGTCCCCAGCGTTCCCTGTCGGGCCACGAGGCGATCGTCGCCGCCATGCGCCGCCGCGATCCCGACGCGGCCGCGCGCGCGATGCACGCGCACATCGATCAGATCGCCGATTTGCTGCAGCCCGATCACGGCAATGGATCCCGCGGACATCGACGCGTATCTCGTACGCCTCGATGAGGCGATCGGCCGCGGACGCCGGCTCCGCGACACGCTGCGCCGCGCGCCCGACGATCCGGCGGCGTTCGCCGGCGCGCGGATCTGGCAGCACGACTGCGAAGCGGCGGTCGCCGATCTGTCGGGCGGCAGCAAGAGCCACTGGCTGGCGCGCGCCTACAGCGATGCGCTGCTGGTCCGCGCGAACGGGCTGGCGCTCGAGCGCGCCGACGTCGCCGACATCGTCGATCGCATCGTCGGCGTGCTCGCGCAGGCGGTTCGATCGCTTACCGAGGTGCGCGATGCGCCCTGCGCGCCGGCCGAACAGCCCGCGCCGCACCGGTTCGATTTCGTCCACGACCGCGAGCTGCGGCCCGTGCTCGAGGACGCGTACGTGGAGAGCCGCGACGCGCTCGACCGTCGCGATTACGAGCTGTCGCTCGCGACGACGTGCGGGATTCTGGAGGCGATCATCACCGACGCGCTCGCCCACGCGCGAGACGGCGACGCGACGCACATCGCCGCGCTGTCGTTCGCGGAACGGATCGCCGCCGCGGAGCGCGCGGGCCTCATTCGAGGCGCCTGCTCGCGGCTGCCGGCCGTCGCGCGGACGTATCGCGACGGCGGCGATCGGCTCGTCGTCGAGCGCGACGCGCGCGTGGCCGGCCAGGTGCTGCACGTGGTCATGCGCGATTTGAACCCCGGCCGCTGAGGCGCGGTTTGGGCTAAGCTACGCACGCCCCGCTCACGGAGGCGGCCCAGAGATGTCGACACAGGAAGCTCCCGCCGGCAGCATCATTCCGGTCAACCGCTGGATTCAGCTCGTCGCGGGCGTCGTCTGCATGGTGATGATCGCCAACCTGCAGTACGGCTGGACGTACTTCGTCGATCCCATCGACGCGAGATTCCACTGGGGCCGCACGAACATTCAGATCGCGTTCACCATCTTCGTCGCCACGGAGACGTGGCTCGTGCCCGTCGAGGGGTGGTTCGTCGATCGGTTCGGGCCGCGCATCGTCGTCATGTTCGGCGGCGCCGTCGTCGCGTCCGCCTGGTGGCTGAACTCGATCGCCGCTACCCTGCCGATGCTGTATCTCGCCGCCGCCATCTCGGGCGTCGGCGCCGGCGCGGTCTACGGTACGTGCGTCGGCAACGCGCTGAAGTGGTTTGCCGATCGGCGCGGTTTCGCCGCCGGCCTCACGGCCGCGGGGTTCGGCGCCGGCGCGGCGGCGACGGTGTATCCGATCATCTACGTCATCAAGAACTACGGCTACGACCGCGCCTTCCTCTGGTTCGGATTAGGCCAGGGGCTGGTCATCCTGGTGCTCTCGCAGTTTCTGAAGGCGCCGAGACCGGGAGAAGCGCCGAAGGCGGCGCGCAGGGTGACGCAGGGCACGCGCGACTACAGGCCGTCAGAGATGCTGCAGACGCCGCTCTTCTGGATTCTGTACGTCATGTTCGTGCTGGTCGCCGCCAGCGGTCTCGTGGTCACGGCGCAAGTGGCGCCGATCGCGAGGGACTACAAGATTGCGGGACTGCCGGTGAATTTTCTTTTCATCAGCTCCACCGTCCTGGTGATGGCAGGCATCGTCGACAACATCCTGAACGGGCTCGCGCGGCCGACGTTCGGCTGGGTGTCGGACCACATCGGCCGCGAGAACACGATGGCGATCGTCTTCACGTGCGGCGCGGGCGCGTACTGGGCGCTTGGGACGATCGGCAACTCGCCCTGGACGTTCATCGCCACCGCGGGACTCGTGTATTTCACGTGGGGTGAAATCTACAGCTTGTTTCCCGCGCTGTGCACCGACGTGTACGGACCGAAATACGCCGCGACGAACGCCGGCGCCTTGTACACGGCGAAGGGCGCAGCGTCGTTCCTGGTTCCGGCCGCGAGCTGGCTGCAAACCTATACCGGCGGGTGGCATGCGGTGTTCGTCGTCGCGGCGATCGCGAACATCGCGGTCGCTGCCAGCGCTCTGCTCGTCGTCAAGCCGATGCGCGCGGCGCATCGCGGTGAAGTGCCGTCGATGCAGGTGGCGCCTCTCGCCGAATGATCGATCTCGGATCGTTGAGCCTCACGCTCGGCTGAAAGCCTCGCGCTACACTGTCCATTCGGGTAGCGCGAGCCTTTCAGGCGAGCGGAGGCCGTTCAGGCGAGCGGAGGCCTTTCAGGCGAGCGGAGGCGCTTCCGGAATCGCCGCCCCGTCGTGACGGGGCTCGGACGCGCCGTAGTGGACGCCCTTCGCGACGCTCATCACCGCCTGACCCGATCCAAACACGCCGGTCCTCGGCGGGACCACGGTGACGTCGTGTCCGAGCGAGACGAGCTCGGCGCGCGTCTCGTCGGGGATGAGCGCCTCGACGAGCACGTCGGCGCCGTCGAAGGTCGGCTTCGTGAAGCGCCCGGCCTCGAGGGCATGCTGGATGTCGAGATCGAAGTCGGCGACGTTCGCGACGAACTGCGCGTGCGCCTGCGCCTGATTCCACGCGCCCATGATCCCGAACCCGATGCGCACGCGGTCCTTCTCCATGAACCCGGGAATGATCGTGTGGAGCGGCCGCTTTCTCGGCGCGAGCACGTTCGGGTGATCGGCGTCGAGCGTGAACAGCGCGCCGCGGTTCTGAAGCATGAAGCCGCGTTCCCCGGCACAGATGCCGCTGCCGAATCCGTGGTACGTGCTCTGGATGAGCGAGACGATGTTGCCGTGCCGGTCGATGGCGGCAAGATAGATCGTATCGCCGCCGTGCGAGGTCGTGATGCCTTCGAACACCGACGGCTCGACGGTGGCGGCGGCGTGCGCCGGATCGATCAGCGCCGCCCGCGATCTCGCGTACTCCTTGTCGATCAGCGCCGCGAGCGGCGCCGCCGCGAAGCGCGGATCGGCCGCGTAGCGGAGCATATCGGCATAGGCGAGCTTCTTCGCTTCGATCATCACGTGCAGCGCTCGCGCGCTGTGGAGCCCATATTCACGCAGCGGAAACTGCTCCATGATGTCGAGCATCAGCAGCGCGGCAAAGCCTTGCGTGTTCGGCGGCAGCTCGAATACCTGCCAGCCGCGGTACGTCGTCGAGACCGGCGCGACCCACTCGGCTCTGAACTCGGCGAGATCCGAGGCGGTCATCGTGCCGCCGTGCGCGCGCAGCGCGTCGACGATCGCGCCGGCAATCGGTCCTGCGTAGAATGCCGGAGCGCCGTCGGCTGCGATCGTGCGCAGCGATTGCGCGAGCGACGGATTCGCGAACCGCTCGCCCGCGCGCGGCGCGCGGCCGTCGACGAGGAACGTCGCCGAAGCGCTCGCGTCGCCGGCGAGCTTGTCGGCGTAGGCCGCCCATCGCTCCGCGACGATGTCGGACACCGGAAATCCCTCTTCGGCGTAGAACACCGCCGGCGCGAGCACGTCGGCCATTCGAAGGCTCCCGAACCGCGATTGCAACGCCTCCCATCCGGCGACGCATCCGGGCACGGTCACCGTATAGACACCCGTCGACGGCATCGACGTCAGGCCGCGCGATCGGAGCAGCGAGGTCGTGAGACCGGTCGGCGCCCACCCGCTCGCGTTCAATCCGTACGCCCGATCCGTCTTGGCTTCGTAGACGATCGCGAACAGATCGCCGCCGATGCCGTTCATCTCGGGCTCGACGACGCCGAGCACGGCGTTGGCCGCAATCGCCGCGTCGGACGCGGTGCCGCCGCGCTCGAGGATCTGCACCCCCGCGCGCGCGGCCAGCGGCTGGCTCGCAGCGACGATGCCGAGCGTCGTGGCTATTTTCGACCGGCCGGCGACGACGGTCATGATTTTGGCTTCAGGATGACGTAGGTTGGCAGACCAACGGCGTCGAACTTCTGCATCACCGGCTTCGCGGGCGATCGGTCGGGATCCTCCGCCTGGAACTTGATCTTCACGTACTTGTCGAGCGCCGCCCGCACGTCGCCGTTCTCGAGCGTCGTCTTGTCCATCGTCAGGCAGTTCTTGCACCACGTCGCCCACATGTCGATGAGCACCGGCTTCTGCTCGCGCTTCGCGGCTTCGAGACCTTCAGCCAGCGACTGGTGCCATCCGGCCTTCAGCTTCTCCTGCACGCTCGACGCGACGACGGCCGGATCGACCCAGCGGTTCGCGAACAGCTCGTAGGACTGATACCCGTAGTACGCCGCCGTCGCCAGGATGAAGACGCCGAATGCCTGTTTGACGCGCACCATCCACATGCCCGGCTTCGGCAGCGCGGCGAGACCTGCCCCGGCAATCGGCCACGGGATCGCCATGCCGAGGCCGAGACAGAACGGAAGCGCCAGCGCGATCTTGGTTCCGGTCGCGTACAGATTGCTCGAGAAGAGCACGACCTGGATCACGACGGGCGCCACGCACGCGCCGGCGAGCAGCGCCGCGATCGCGCCCATCGAGAACGCCATCACGAACGTGCCGGTGCCGGCGCCCGGCGAGAAGCGCGAGCCAAAGCTCGAGAAGTCGATCATCAGCACGTCGAACATCGCCAGGCCGAGCACGATGAAGATGGCGGCGATGACGAGGTTGAACCAGGGCGAGGCGTTGATCGTGCCGAACGTGCCCGCAGTCAGGATGACGACGAGGCCGAGGACGCCGTACACGATGGCCATCGCGCCGCCGTACGCGGCGCCGAGCAGGAACCCGCGGCCGCGCGACGACGATCCCTCGCCGGCTCGTTTCTGCGTGCCCGCGCCGATGATCGCGAGGTTGATCGGAATCATCGGCAGAACGCACGGTGTCAGGTTCAGCGCGAGGCCGCCGATGAGGACGAGCAGCAGGATCGCGAGCGGCCCGCGCCCTTCGAACATGCCGCGCTCCTTCACGCCGGTCTCCGCGTTGTGGATGAACGTCAGGAAGTCGGTCGTGCCCAGATATCCGCCGGTGGTTCCAAGAACGGTGAAATCCGCGAGCGCTCGCAGTTCATCCCTTCCGCCTGCCGCGGCGGCGTCGCCAGGCGTGGTAGCGTCCGGCACCCGGACGCTACTTCTGTCACCGCCAGGCGGTTTCTCGCCGCTTCCAAACTTGATTGATGCGAATGTCTTTGCCTGATCGGAACTCTCCGTCGTCGCGACCGATG
The DNA here is from genome assembly GCA_003222395.1 of Acidobacteriota bacterium. Classification (GTDB taxonomy): domain Bacteria; phylum Acidobacteriota; class Vicinamibacteria; order Vicinamibacterales; family CAVVIG01; genus Gp6-AA45. The sequence goes on along the minus strand of QHWB01000059.1, from coordinate 34,930 downwards.
CAGGCACGATTTTCAGCTGCCACCCGGCGTCGGCGGTCGACGGCGCGTAGCACAGGTTCGCGTCGCACGCCTGATAGCGCAGGTGCGCCGGAACCACCAGATCGCCGGGCGCGACCGATGATGCGAGTGTCAGCTGGACGCCGACGAGGAACTCGCGTTCGAAGACGGCGAGCGGTTTGTCCTGGCCAATCTGATTCAGATCCTGGGCCGGCGGCCACACGATCTCGTCGACGGTGACGCCCGCCGGCGCGTCGACTGTCAGCACCGTCGGGATCAGATTCTCGTCGCGCGGCTTGTTCGATTGGGTATGCAGCCCTTCGGGCAGCGACACTTTCAGCGCCACGCGCACGGGACCGCCCGCATGAACGCTGTCGGCGGCGACGAGCGGCGTGACGTCGGCGCGGGGACGGCGAATTTGTGCTGCAGCGGGGGCGACGACACAGAGGGAGCAGAGAATACAGAGGAACAGGAACCACAAAGACACAGAGACCCAGAGCGCCTCGCGTCGACCCGATCGGCGTTCACTCGTGCGCGCGCCGCGCTCGATCGTCTCTGGGTCTCTGTGTCTCTGTGGTTGATCGTCTCTGTGTTCTCCGATCACTCGGTGTCGTCCTCGCTTCCCATCTACTTCACTTCTTTCAAAGGAATCACTCCGCCGAAATTCGTGGAGAACGGCTCGCCATCGAACTTCACCGGCGGCAGGTCCTGGAACATGAAGTCCCACTTCCATCGCTCCGACGGATTGGACGCCTGCAGCCAGTGGCGCGCGTTCGTCGGGCGGTTGAATGCGAGCGTCGTCAGGCCTTCGAGCCCTTTGCGGTTCGGGTATCGCGCCGCGATGTCGGCGCGCACGTGCGCGGACGCCGTGTAGTTGAACGGCACGCCGAGCGAGACGCCCAGGTTCACCAGAATCTGCCAGTCTTCCATCGCCTCGCCCGGAGGGGCCATCGCGCGCGCCGTACCCTGAAGGCGTCCGTGGTCGTTCGTATAAGACGCTTCCTTTTCCACGTACGATGCGCCGGGCAGGACGAAATCGGCCGCGCGCGCGAGGTCGGTCATCAGCACGCCCTGTACGATGAGGAGCGGCAGGGTGCCGCGCCGGCGCGCATCGATAATCCACTTCACCTCGCCGAGCGATCCATCGGGCCCCGGATCGAAGACGTACAGCGCGGTCACCCGGCCGCCTTCCACCGCGTGGCGCAGCACCGCGAGGTCCGAGTCGCCGACCGGATCGCCCACGGCGCCGTCGACGAACCCGAACGCGCGCGCGCCGTTCACGTTCGGCGCGTCGACCGGCGGCACCTTGAATATCGCCTGCGGCGGCTGCGGTTTCTCGCGGTGGCGCCACGCGACGGAAATGGCGTCGGCGCCGCGATCGCCGATTAATTCCTCGGTGAGCCGGCGAAGGAGAAAGAATTCTTCGTGCGAGGCGTGCGCCGACGCCAGGAACCGCACGCCTTCGGGGTTCGCCGTGCCGGCCGCACCCAGGCTGTCGCGGAGCTTCGACAGCATCTCGCTCCACGTGACCGGCTGCTGCGCGTTGACGTCCGATCCATGTGCCGCGCGCTCCATCGGTTTGCGGACGCGGTCATCGCCCTCGATCCAGTGGTACTCGAAGCGGCCGATGTCGCACATCCAGTAACCGTTCACGTCGGGATTCAGCCGCGGCGTGAACCGGATCAGCCGCGAGCCTTTCGCCCATTCGGGCTTCGCCTTGATCCACGCGGTCGTGTTGCAGCCCTTGGAGCAGAGCGTGCAGATGGTGTCGGCGGCGTACGGGTTGTCCCACGGCCGCGACTTGAACCGGTAGTCGCGCGTCGTAATGGCCCCGACCGGACAGACGTCCATCAGGTTGCCCGACAGAATCGAGTGGACCCCTTCCTCCTGGAACGTCGCGATCTCGCTGCCGTAGCCGCGGTCGATGATGTTGATCTGCGCGTCGCCGTCCACGTCGCGCATGAACCGGACGCACCGCGTGCACAGGATGCACCGGTTGCGATTCAGCATCAGCGTCGGACCGAAATCAACGTCCGCCTTCACGCCATCGCCGTCGAACACGCGGCGCGGAAATTCCATGCGGCTCTCGTCGCGGCCGAACGTGTACGAAAAATCCTGGAGCGGACATTCGCCGCCCTTGTCGCACACCGGGCAGTCGAGCGGGTGGTTGATCAGGAGGAATTCGAAGACGGCGGCGCGCGCCTCGACGACGTCCGGCGTGCGCGTCGAGACGACCATGCCTTCGGCGCAGACCGTCGAGCATGACGTCTGCAGCTTCGGCATCTTCTCGATCTTCACGATGCAGACGCGGCACGATCCGTCGATGCCGATGCCGGGGTGATAGCAGTAGTAGGGCACGGAGATGCCGTTCTCGATCGCGGCCTGCAGGACGGTCTTGCCTTTCTCGACGGTGACCTGCCGTCCGTCGATCGTGAGCGTCACGGTGTCCATATCAATCAAGAATACAACGTCGCCACCTTGACAAGCGTCGAGCGCGGGCCTACAGTCCAGTCCTTTCGGAAGCAGCAGGAGCACTTGTCGTGATTGAGGCCACCCGGACCAGGCTCAGCTTCACTGGCGAATGGCTGACGGCCGCGCTGTTCCTTGCCGCGACGCTCGTGGTCGCGGTTCTCGTCGTGCGCGAGCTTCGCACGGCGCCGCCGGCGCTCGCCTCGGAGCCCGCGCCCACGGCGACGACGGTTCCGCCCGACGCCGTGTCGGTGCCGACGCTGATGCTGGGAACGAATGAAATCCGCGTGGGCGATCTGGAAGCCGACGCGCTCGCGCGTCTCGACGCGTCGGTGACGCTCGTCAAGCAGTCGACGGAGCGCGGACCGCTCGGCGCTCGCACCGTTCGCTCGTATCAGCTGTCCGGCACCAGTTTCATCCTCGTCTTCGAGCCGTTCGAGCGCCGCGGCACGCCGCGCGTCGCTGCGATTTATCTTCGATAGGGATTCGGGATTCGGGATTCGGGATTCGCCGGACCGAATCCCGAATCCCGAGTCATTTCACCACGTCAGCGAGACACCCATCCTCCTTGTTGAAGTCGACGCCGCGCAGCGTGCCCGCGAGCGGGATGCGCTGATCGATTGCGCGATCGGTGACGGCGACGACGATGTCGACCGGCTTCCTGTCGGTGTACTGCAGCGTGAGAGGGAGCGGCACGTCGAAGATCTCACTGCCGATCTGCTCGACGTGGACGACGAGGTCGGATCCTTCGACGCGGTACGCGAACTTCAGCTTCGGCAGCGTCGATCCGTAGATCCAGCGCTCGAAGAAGCGATCGAGGTTGCGGCCGGTCTCCATCTCTATCGCGCTGCGGAATTCCTCGGTGCCGACTTTCTTGAAGCGCGAGACGGTGTAAAAGCGCTGCAGGCCGCGGAAGAACGGCTCGTCGCCGACGAGGCGGCGCAGCATGTGCAGCACGGCGGCGCCCTTGTTGTAGACGAGGGCGCGAAAGACGCGGCTCTCGTCGTGGATGTGTCCGAGGCGGTAGCCGAGATACACGGGCCCTTGATCGGACTTGTCCATCGCAGTCTTCCGCATCTGCCTCAGCACCGACTGGAACACGTCGTCTCCGCGCTGATGCTGCGCGTAGAGCGCGGCGAAATATTGCGCGAACCCTTCGCTGAGCCATTGCTCGTGGTAGTTGCGCCACCCGACCGCCTGTCCCCACCACTGATGCGCGATCTCGTGCGCGATGAAGAAATCGGGGAAGCCCGAAAACGCGACCGGATCGTTGCGCCACACGAGCGTCGACATCGGCAGCGGCTGATTGAGCGCCACGAAGTAGCCGGGGCTGTGGCCGCCCGGGAGATCGCTCTCGATGAGGGCGAGCGTGACGCCCGAATACGGGCAGTCGCCGATGATCGAGTTGTAGAACTGCGCGATGTCGCCCGCTCGCTCGGCCAGGTCGCGGCCGCGCTGCACCTGCCGCGGATTCGATTCGACGGAGAGATTGAGGCTTTTGTACGAGATGCCGCTCGGCGCGGCGCCGCCCGGCGGCGTGCCGCTGCTGTTGCCCCCTGATGAACTCCCGCTGGCGTTCGGCTTCGGCCGGACTTCCCGGGCGGGGAATGCGACGGTCGCCGTTTCCGCGCGGGTGAAACGGCTCATGATGAACGACAGATACCGCAGCGGCTGCGACGCGCTGAACACGTACAGCTTGCGCGCCGGATAGCCGCCGCCGGGCTCGATCGGCACCGGGTATCCCGGCTCGAGCTCGCCGCTCGCGACGCAGTCGATGCCGTTCGGCACCGTGAGGCGAAGCTTCGCCGTCGCGTAATCGCTGACGGTCGCCTGTGGATACCAGTAGCTCCGGTTGCTGTAGAGAAAGCTTTTCTCGGCCGCCATCATCGGCAGATCTTCGGCGACCTGTCCGGGCCGAATCGTCTCGCGATCCGGCGCCTGCGGCTCGAGCCGGCCGGCGTAATTGACCGTCAGCGTGATCTGCGTGTCGCGCGGCACGAACGTCGGCAGGCTGACGACGAGCAGGTTCTGATTCCGCACGCGGATGCCGAACAGCCTCCCGTATTCGCGGCTCACGATGGACGAGACGACCAGCGGATCCGCGAGGCGAAGCGACAGCGTGGCGAGCCCGTAGGCGCGCACTCTCAACCGCATGATCGCGTGGCCGTCGATCCACTGGCGATCGGGCATCGCGACGACGTCGACGTCGTAGTCGAGGACGTCGTAGTCGGTGAGCTCGTCCTCGTTGTAGAAGCGGCCGCGCCGCGCAATCTTGTCCTTCGACGCGTAGATCGAGATGTTGTGCTTCCGCTTGCGGTCGAAGAGCGTGATGTCCTCGGCTTCCGACGCCGATCGCGCGTAGGTGAGCGTGTCGTACTTCCGCGTGTGGATCTCGGCGACGAAGTCGCCGACGCCGGGCAGCAACGACCAGGCGTCGCGGCTCAAATCGCCCAGATCGATGACGAACGACTTCGTGGCTTCGCTCTGAAAGAGCGCCTGCGCGCGTTTCAGCTCGCGCGGATCGATCGGGACCGGCTGTAAGGCGGAGGCGTTGACCACCGACTCGAAGTCGCCCGGGTTCACCCTGATGTACGCGGCGCTGAAGCCCGTGTCGAGCGCCTCGCTGCCGCAGAAGATTTTCACCTGGCCCTTCTCGGTGTCGGGCGCCGGGTGGAAGTTGAGCGTGCCGCGTCCGAGGAGCATGATGCCGGTGACGCCGATGTCGATGTCCGAGACGAACACCGATCCTTCGGCGAGCGTCAGGTCGATGTCTTCAGCCGAAATCTTCAGCCCACGAGCCGAGAATTGCTTCGTCGTGTTCAGCGCGAGCCGATACAGGTTTTCGACCGACGAGATCTTCTCCTCTTCCGCAATCACCCACTCGTCGTCGGCACCCGGGCTACCGGCGCGCTTGATGTCGAGACGCCATGTGGCGATGCGCCCGCTCGCGCCGAAGTCGACGAAGGTGTCGACCATCAGCCGATAGCCGTTGCCGGGAAGCGTGCCCGGCAGCGGTTCGCGATCACGTTCCTGGATGACCGCGTGCGTCGCGCGCGGCAGCAGCTCGGAGCTCGCGAAATCGAGCGCGCGCGCGCGGTTGGCCGACTCGGAGTGGAGCGCGAGGTAGGCGCGCGCGTCGGACCGCTGCAGAATCTGCTCGATCCGGCGCAGAAAGACGTCGACATTGTCTTTCGCCTGCGCGTGGAGATCGGGCGTCGGCGAAAGAGCCACGATCAGCGCCGCGATGAGCGTCGCACCGAACCGCCGCATTTGTCCTGTGTCTCTATTGTAGGTGTACCCGCCGCGCCGAAGCGTGCAGTGCGAAGGCGGCCCCGCCTTAGCCGCCTTAGACGGCGACAGCCGCCGGAATCATACGGCGGCGGAGCAGCAGAATCGTCAGATCGTCGGCGAGCCGCGTGTCGGCCGTGTAGAGCTCAACGGCGCGGACGACCGCGCTGCCGACCGCCGAAATCTCCAGACCGCGATTCGCCCGCAGCGTCGACTCGAGACCGCTCTCGTCGAACGGTTGACCCTTCGGGTTCTCGGCCTCGGTGATGCCGTCGCTGTAGGTCGCGACGAGTTCATTCGGTTGGATCGTCGCGTGTCCGGTTTCGTACGTCGAGTGCGTGAACATGCCGAGCGCGATGCCGCCCTCGGTGAGGCGCTCGATCGATCCGTCGTTGCGCAGCAGCAGCGGCGCCGTGTGGCCGGCGTTCACGTACGTCAGCTCGCCGGTCCGTGGATCGAAGACGGCGTAGAACAACGTGATGAACCGCGTTCCCGGCGCATGGCGCGAAACCTGGACGTTCAGACGCGCGACGAGCTCGGCCGGCTCGAGCTTCTCGTCGACGAGCGTGCGGAGCATGGCGAGCAGCAGCGCCATCAGCAGCGCCGCGGGACTGCCCTTCCCGGCGACGTCGCCGACGGTGACGATGAGCCGACCGTCGTCGAGCGGGAGGATGTCGTAGAAATCGCCCCCGACCGTGTTCGCGGGCCGGCTGAATCCGACCGTTTCAACGCCCGGTGCGTCGTACAGGCCGCTCGGCAACATCGCCTGCTGGATGTCGCGGGCGATCTCGAGATCGTTCTTGAGCGACAAGCGGTCGGCGACCTCGAGCAGCACGAGCAGGTTCATCAGCAGGAACGCGAACAGCAGCGACCACGTACCCTGGCGGAAGATTGGACCGGGAATGCCGACGCCGCCCACGATCGGAAAGGCGGCGACTTCGATGAGGCCGATCCCGCGGAACAGATTGATCAGACCGATGAGCGCCAGCACGAGCGCGGAGCCGAACACCACGCGGCGCGCCGGCGACAGCTTCATCGTGAACGCCATGAACACGGCGCGCGCGTGCGCGATCGCGCGCTTGTGCCACGGCAGTCCCTTCAGGGCGTCCGGATCGAGATGCCGCGTGAAGAAGCGATAGGCTTCGCGCGTGTCGCGCGTGAAGAGCCGCTGCAGATCCTCGGCCTTCAAATCCCGCGTGTAGGTGTCGAAGAATTCGGTGAGCCGGTTCGGTGCCGTCAATGCTTCAGAATCCCGAGCTCGCGTCCCACCCGTCCGAAGGCAGCGAGCGCGAACTGCAGCTGATCCCGCGTGTGGGTCGCCGTCACGATCGTCCGCACGCGCGCCTTGTCGCGCGCGACGGTCGGGAACGCGATCCCCTGCGCGAACACGCCTTCCTCGAACAGTCGATCCGAAAGCTTCATCGCGAGCGCGCCGTCGCCGACGATGACCGGCGTGATCGGACTCTCGCTCAATCCGGTGTTGAGCCCGAGCGATTGCAGGCCGGCCTTGAAGAACCGCGTGTTCTCCCACAGCCGGTCGATGATCTGCGGTTCCTGCTCGAGCACGTCGATCGCCGCGATGCACGCCGCCGCCGTCGCCGGCGGGTGCGACGTCGAAAACAGGAACGGGCGAGCCCGATGATACAGGTATTCGATCAACATCTTCGATCCCGCCACGTACCCGCCGAGCGCGCCGATCGCCTTCGACAGCGTCCCCACCTGGATGTCGACCCGGCCGTGCATGCCGAAATGGTCGATGGTGCCGCGTCCGTTCTTCCCGAATACGCCGCTCGCGTGCGCATCGTCGACCATCATGATGCAGCCGAACTCCTCGGCGAGCGCGCACAGCTCCGGCAGCGCGCCGAGATCGCCGTCCATGCTGAAGACGCCGTCGGTGATGAGCAGCTTCCGCTGGCTCGCCGGCAGGCTCTCGAGGACCTTGCGCGCGGCGGCGGCGTCCTTGTGCGGAAACACCTTGATCGTCGCGCGGCTCAGACGGCTGCCGTCGATGATGCTGGCGTGATTGAGCTCGTCGGACACAACGACGTCATCCTTGGTTAAGACGGCGGAGACGGTGCCGGCGTTCGCGGTGAATCCGCTCTGGAATACGACGACCGCTTCGACTTTCTTGAACGCCGCGAGGCGGCGTTCGAGCTCCATGTGGATCTCCATCGTGCCGGCGATCGTGCGGACCGATCCGGAGCCGACGCCGAGCCGGCGCGTCGCGTCGAGCGCCGCCTCGCGCAGCTTCGGATGCGTGGTCAGCCCGAGGTAGTTGTTCGATGAGAGGTTGACGACCTGGCGCTGATCGAACGTCGACGACGGCTTCTGCTCGCCTTCGAGCACACGAAGGTGCCGGTACAGACCCTGCTGTCGCAGCGCATCAAGGTCGGCGTCGAGAAACGAAAGCGGATCGAGCCTTGTCGTCATTGGTCGTTGGCAACGAAAGGGTCAGTATATGGCCAACGACAAACGACCAACGACTGGCGCACCGTCTACGCTGAATCATTAGCACACGAAACTTTTGTATGTTTCGTGATTTTTCGTGTTTTCGTGATTTTCGTGGAGCGCGCGGTCGGTCCCGATTCGGCAAGGATGTCCCACTCGGGCTAGTGAAACAGGAAAATCGCGGTCCACGGGAGGATCGCGATCGCGACGTAGATCGCCGTGAGCAGCGCGACGAGAGTGTGCAGGCGGCGCAAGTGGAGTAGCATGCCGAATCCGATCGCAACCGCCTTCACACCGGCCAATCCGGCGCCGAGTCCGGCGACGGCCACGGCCGAGCTGACGACCGGGTTCGCCTCGATCGTCGGTCCCCACATGCTGACGCCGACATACGTGAACATTCCGTCGAGGATTTGCGCGGCGAAGAACGCCAGCACCACGAAATCGCCGAACGGACTCCTCGGGTTGTCCCACCGTTTATACAAATGTTCCACGCGGCTACCGTTTTCCCTGGCCATGGATATCAACTTCAATTTGAATGCCGGATCTGGAACACGTGGTCGCCGCCGAACGACGCCAGCTCCTGAGCACCGCGCGATCGCAGCCAGTCGCCGATCGCGCGCCCGCGCCGCTCTTCGTAGAACGCTTCGTGCACGACGACGTGCGTTGCACCTGATTGGAGCAGCGCCTGCCAGGCGCGGTCGGGCCGGTCGAGGGCGTCCTGCAGGCTGAAGTTCAACGTGTTGTACTCCTCCGGCATGCCGCCGCTGTAGCCGTTGACCAGCGGCTTCCAGTGCCGCGTCGAGTAGAACATGTAGCGAATGTCGAAGGCCGGCTCGCCGAGCGGCAGCTCGAGGAGAACCGCACCGTCTGGCAGCTGCGAAACGTATGCGTACAACTCCTCAGCGTCGTGAATCGAGACGCGGTCCGGCAGCGGCGCAAGGTGCGGTTGCGTGTATCCGGTGGAGTTCGCGTTGACCGAGATTGGGACGGCCAGCGATTCGAGCAGAATCAGGGTGCCGGCAATCGCTGCGCCCGTGGACGTCCGGATCGCGAACGCCGCTGTCGACGACAAACAGAGCGTGACGATCATCGCAAAACGTGCGGGGACGCGAATGCCGTCGAAACCGGGTACCCAGTCGGAGAACGCGGCATAGATGCCCGGCTGTGCGACCATGCGGCCTCTGGCGTGAATCACCGGTCCGAACGACATCGCGATCGCGAACAGCGTGGCGAACGTGAAGAAGCCGACGGGCGATTGCAGCCACGACGCGACGGCGCGTCGCGGCTCTCGCGACCACGCGAGCACGACGACCACGATGATCGTAGCGACCAGCATCGCGCGCGAGACGCTCGTGATTTTCACGATCGGCAGCCGGATTCCGAGCAACGGCACGAGGACGATGGCGCAGGCCAGCACGATGACTGCGACTTGTCGCGCGGCCCTTTTAGGGCCGGGACCCAGGCGGGCCTGAAACGCCCGCCCCACACCGAGCAGCGCAAGCACCGTGATCGTGAATCCCGGAAACAACGATCCTTCTGCCTTCGGCCACGCGCGCACGACGGATCCCAACAGACGCAGGTTTTCATCCGCGGTGAAGTACGCGTACACATCGGCGGAGAAGCGTTCGATCTCGGCGATCGGCCGCGGCCCGAAACCGAGCTCGCGCAGCTGTAGATACGGGAGCGCAAACGGGGCGGTCGCAAGCGCGACGCAGGCGAGCGCGGCGGCGACCTGGACGAGGGTCCGCCATTCCGCTCTCCGGATGGCCAGTTCCCAACCTATATATATGAGGATGACGGGGCTGAAAAAGAGCAGGTAATAGCCGCACGAAAGGTTCTGCGCCACCCACGCCGCCGACCCGGCGGCGAGGGCGCGCCACCGGCCGGTCTCGAAGTAGCGCCGGAATCCGAACAGCGCGAACGGCATCCACGCCGACGACAGCACCTGCAGGTGCGGCAGCGATGCGATCCGGTACGGCGCGAACGCGAACGCGAGTCCCGCCACGAACGCCGCCGCGCGAGCTCCGGTCAGCTCCCTCGCGAGCAGGAACATCCCCAGCCCCGACAGGACGAACGTCGACAGGAACAGCAGGTTGTAACAGAGAATCGGATTCTTCGTCAGCGCATACACCGGCACGATTTGAATCGCCTGCGGCAGCAGATGCTCGGAGTAGGCGAGCGCGAACCGATGCGGATGGAAGATGTTGGCGTTCCACCATCCGCGTCCGAGATGGGTCGCGTCCCAGGCGAGGATCCACGCGTTCAGCAGCGGGTCGCCGAAATCGGACGGCACGTCGCGCGCGAGCCCCGCGCCGAGCGGCCACGTGAAGGCGATCGTCAGCGCGGCGTAGGCGGCGGTTGCGGCAGCAGCATCTCGCGCCCGATTCACGTCGCGCGGATTATATGGGACGCCCGCGCTGCAACCGCTTCAACAGCTGGATCTGCCCGGCGTGATAGAGGTCGTGCGCCGCGATGCCGCGAATCGTGTAGGCCGCCGTGTCGCGGCCGTGCCCGACGATGCGCGTCATCGACCGCGGCGGCAGGCGTTTCACCACCTCGCGCAGCCGTTCGTGTTCTTCCGCGAGCAACCGCACATCGTCGTGCCAGGTGCGATCGCCGGATGGCCGAACGAACCAGTTGGTACCTCTGAGCGGAAATCGCTCGGCGCGGCGGCCCGACAACCGCTGCCGGACGACGTGCTTCCAGTACGCCGCGTGGACGACGAGCTCCCAGATGCTGTGGCGCCCGCGGCCCGGTCGCCACGCCGCCTGTTTCGGCGTCACGCCGCGGAGCGCGGTGTAAAGCGCGGGCCCGTGCCATGACGGCCCGGCGAACGCTTCGTCGAGATAGGCGGTCATGACGCCAGCACCAGCGCCACGCCGGCGGCGATGACGAGTGACGCTGCGACGATCGCCGCCGTGAACGGCTCGCCCGCGATCGTGCAGCCGAGCACCACGGCAATCAGCGGGTTGACGTAGGCGTGCGTCCCGACGCGGGCGGCCGGCGCCACCTGCATCAGCCACGCGTACGCCGAGAACGCGACGATGGATCCGAAGACGATCAGATACACGAGCGCCGCGGCCGAGACGACGGAGACGGCATGCGGATCGAACTGACGGAATTCCCGCGCCGCATATGAGGCGGCAATGAGAAAGACACCGCCCGCGAGCAGCGGCATCCCCGCGTTGAGCGCGAGCGTCTGCGGCAGACGGCGGGCGTAGAGGGCTCCGGCCGCCCACGCCACTTCACCGAGAATGACGACCGCCGCGGGAATGAGTGCGAACGCCGTCGCGCCGGTTCGCGCGAGCAGCAGCACGACGCCGGCCAGGCCGACGGCGAGGCCGACGACCGTGCGCGCGGCGGGCGTCTCGCGCCGCTGGGCGCAGTCGAAGAGGGTCATCCACAACGGCAGCGTCGCGACGAACAGCGCGGCGACGCCCGACGCCAGCCGCGTTTCGGCCCACGCGAGCGCGCCGTACGCGCAGCCGAACATCAGCGCGCCCGCCACGATCGCCTGCCGCCACGCGCGCCAGCCGGTGCGCTCGCCGCGCGCCGCGGCCCACGCGAGCAGCAGCGCGCCGGCGGCGACGCATCGGACGCCCATCATCAGGAGCGGAGGAATGGAATCGACGGCGAGCCGGATGGCGAGGAACGTGGAGCCCCAGATGAGGTAAATCGCGGCGTAGGAGAAAAACGTCACGCTGTAACCTCCTAAATGCATCTTGAAGGTTACATCTCGCCGGTGGTAACCTGTCAAGTATATTTTGATGGTTACACGCTCCGCGGGTGCCGTCGAGCGTTCCGAGCCGGCGTACAGGTTCGATTTCTGCGGCGGACACCCGGCGATCGATTTCACGAACACCGTCGGCAACCGCGGCGACGAGCCCGAAGAGCACCTGCATACGTACGGTGATTTGCTCGCGTGGGCGCGGGCGCGGGGCGTGGTGTCGCGCGGCGAAGCGTCGAAGCTGGCGCGACGGGCGCAGGACGACGTCGACGCGGCCGGCCGCGCGTTGCGCCGCGCCGTCGACCTGCGTGAGACGCTCTACGCACTGATGTCGGCCGTCGTCGATCGGAAGAAACCGGAGAAGCAGCTCCTCGCGCGGTTGAACGATTACGTGTCCGACACCTTCGGCGCCGCGCACCTCGCGGTCGAAGAAGGACGCCTGACGCTCAAGACGCCTTCGGACGACCGGCTGGACGCGATGCTGACGCCGATCGTGCGATCCGCCATCGAGCTGCTGACGTCCGACGGCGCCGCGCGCATCGGGCGCTGCGCCGACAAAGGATGTGCGTGGCTGTTCTTCGACACGACGCGCAGCGGCACGCGGCGCTGGTGCGACATGAAAGTCTGCGGCAACCGGAACAAGGTCCGCCGATTCAGGGCGGGGTGATGTGCCCGGCTTGTCCGATTTGTCCGGCTTGTCATCGGCGCTGCGCCTGATCTACTGTCACGCCCTGTAGGCTCCACTCCGTCGGGATCTCGGAGGAGGCTGTATGTCGAAGAGAGTGCTCCGGGCGTTGGCGCTGATCGTTCCATTATTCGCGGCTCTATCGGTCTTCGGACAGGAACGCGGTCGAGGGCGCGGTGGAAACGTGACGCTGCCGGAGGGACCGGGTCGAGAGATCGTCCAGGCGCAGTGCGCTTCATGTCACGGCCTGAATCTGATCACCAATTCCGGGTACGCGCGCGACGAGTGGATCAGCCTGTTCACCACGATGGTGGCGCTGCCGCAGGATCAGGTCGGCGCGGTGGCCGACTATCTCGCGAAGAATTTTCCCGAGAAGCCGCGCCCGCGGGCAGTCATCATCCCCGGCCCCGTGAACGTCAACATCAGGGAATGGATCGTTCCAAGCCTGGGATCGCGACCTCACGATCCGTTGGTCACGCCCGACGGGACGATCTGGTGGACGGGCCAGTTCGCGAGCGTCATCGGACACCTCGATCCGAGAACGGGTCAGATGAAAGAGTTCAAGACCAAGACTCCCGGTTCGGGCCCGCACGGCCTGACCGCCGACAAAGAGGGCAACATCTGGTTCACCGGGAATTTCAAAGCGTACGTCGGCAAGCTCAATCCGAAGACGGGTGAAGTGACCGAGTACCCGACGAACGATCCCGCGGCGCGCGATCCTCACACGCCGATCTTCGACCAGAAAGGCACCCTCTGGTTCACGCTGCAGGGCGCCAACATGGTCGGACGCCTGAATCCGAAGACCGGCGAGATGAAGCTCGTGACGTCACCGACGCCGCGATCGAATCCGTACGGCATGGTCGTCAGTTCGAAGGGAGTGCCGTTCTTCTGTGAGTTCGGCGCAAACAAGATTGCCAGCGTCGACCCCGACACGATGGCCATCAAGGAGTACGAGCTGCCGGCCCAGGAGGCGCGGCCGCGGCGAATCGCGATTTCGAGCGACGACGCGATCTGGTATGCGGACTACGCGCGCGGCTATCTCGGACGGCTGGACACGAAGTCCGGCAAGGTCAGCGAATGGCCGTCGCCGGGCGGGCCACAATCGCTGCCCTACGGGATCGCCTCGATCCACGACGTCATCTGGTACAGCGAATCGGGTGTGAAGCCGAACACGATCGCGCGGTTCGATCCGAAGACCGAGAAATTCCAGACGTGGGCGATCCCGTCAGGCGGCGGCGTCGTGCGCAACGTGTCGGTCACGCGCGACGGCAACCTGGCGCTGGCGTGCAGTGGCGTCAACCGGGTGGCGCTCGTCGAGATCAAGAACGGAGGTCGGACTCATTGAAGGGCAGGACGGGCAGGACGGCACGATGGGCGGAACGCCCTTCCTGCCTGTCCCGCCCCTCCTGTCCACTATCTGACGCGCTGGATGCGGACTTCGTGGCTGACGGCCGCTTCCTCGACGATAACCGAGAGGATTGCGGCCGTGGGGATCGCGAGAATCGCGCCGACGAGTCCGTACAGCTCCCCGCCGATCAACAGCGCTACGATGACGGCAACCGGGCTCACGCCGACGCGCCGCTCCATGATCTTCGGCACGAGGATGTTTGCCTCGAGCTGGTGCAGCACGAGGAAATACATCCCGACGGTCAGCGCGAGCTTCGGCGACACGGTGAGCGCGACCGCGACGGCCGTGACGCCGCCGATGATCGGTCCGATCACCGGAATCGTTTCGCCGATCGCGGCGATGAACGCGATGACGTAGTAGTACGGCACGCCCATCAGCCATAAGCCGGCGGCGGCAAACGATCCCATCACGCCGGCAAGAACGAACTGGGCGCGCAGCCATGCGCTGACTTTACCCACCGCTTCGCGCGCCGCGATCGCCACGTCGCCGCGCCGCGCCACCGGCACGAAGCGAACGAAGTAGGCGACCATCGCCTCGGCTTCGATCAGGAAATAGAAGCTGAGAATGAGAATCGTAATGAGCCCGAATACGCCGCCGATGAGCGTGGAGATCGCGACCAGGACGGTGCCGACCGCGTTCGTGCCGGTGCCGCTCGGCGCGTTCTCGACCGCCTGCTCCAGCGTGACGCGGCGCGTCAGCAGGTGGTGCTCGATCAGCCACGTCTGAAGCCGGTTGAACTCCGTCGGCGCGCGCTCCCACAACGACGACGCCTGCGCCATGAGCGGCGGCACGACGAGCAGCCCGATCAACGCGACCACGCCGACGATGGAGAGGTAGATAGCGAGGATGGCGAGCCAGCGGGGCACGAAGCGCCGGTCGCGGTGCGGCCGCTCGATGATGCGGACGAGCGGCGAGAATCCCATCGCGATCAGCGCGCTGACATAGATCAGCATCAGCGCCCCGCGCGCCTCCCACAGCGCGGCGAGCAGGATGACGGCGCCGGCGATGATCGCGACGGCTTTGACGACGCGGCGCGTGAACTCTCGGTCGGACAAGGTTACGAACAGCTATTGCAGGTACTGTGCCGTAAACGCCGCCATGAGGTCGTAGATTTCGCTCAGTTCATCGAGCGGCGCCAGGAAGACGATGCGGAGAAATCCATCTTCTTTCGGCAGTCCGAAGCCGGATCCATACACGCACAGCACGCCGGTCGAGCGCAGCAGCGCCAGCACGTAGTCTTCGTCTGTTTTCCCCGGCGGCAGCGTCACCTTCGGCATCGCATAGAACGCTGCGCTCGGCGGCACGCAACTGACGCCGGGCATGGCGCGCAGCCGGTCGACGGTCAGCCGCGCGCGCGCCTTCAGCGCCTCGCGGAACGTCATCTGGTGCGATCGGTCGCCGTTCAACGCCTCTGCGACCGCGTACTGCATCGGCACGGTGCTGCACAGACGACCATCTGCCAGCTTCTTCACCGCGGCCACCACATCGTCGAGCCGCGGCGACCGGCCGATTGCCATCCAGCCGGTGCGCCATCCGGGCGCGAGATAGGCCTTCGAGAGGCTCGAGTACGAAATGATCGGCGCGTCGGGATCGAGAAGCCCGAGCGGTTCGACCGAGCCTTCGAATCCGAGATCGCCGTACACCTCGTCGGCCAGAATCGTCAGCCCGTGGCGATCCGCGAACTCGAGCAGCGCCAGCCGCACGGCGCGCGAGTAGACGGCGCCAGTCGGATTGTTCGGGTCGATGACGACGAGCGCGCGTGTGTTGGCGGTGACGAGATTTCGCAGGTGATCGAAATCCGGCATCCACTCGCGCGTGTGATCGAGCCGGTAGTACAGGGCCTTGGCGCCGAGCTTGGCGAGCACGGCCGTATACAGCGGATACGTCGGCATCGGCACGAGCACTTCGCCGCCTTCGTCGATCAGCGCGCTCAGCGTGAGCTCGATTCCTTCAGACGTGCCGGCGGTGATGAAGACACGGTCGGCGGACGCTGGAAACCCAGTGCGCGTGTATTCCGCAGCGACCGCTTCGCGCGCCGGGGCGATGCCGGCCGAGGGGCCGTAACTGTTGTAGCCGTCACGCAGCGCGCGCGTGACCGTTTCGATCAGGTGCGGCGGCGTCTTGAATCCGAAAGCAACGGGATCTCCGATGTTCAGGTAGCGGACGCGTGTTCCCGTCGCCTCGACGCGCTGGGCTTCCGCGACGATCTGTCGAATCGCATACGTGAACCGGTGAACGCGGGAAGCCGTTGGAATTGCTGTGTGAGTTTTGGCGATCGTCACTGGCCGATCTTACCGCGAGAGAATGGGTTGTAAATTCTACATACCCTCTTACACATCACGTCGCACCCATCGTGTAATTCTTACCGGTTTTATCCGGAAATCAGCGCAGCCATTACCGAGTTGATCGTGCGAAGTCACTTGTGTTCAGCAAGTTACAACTTTGGCAACCGAATTGGACTAGCATCCGTCGATGACGCGGGGCAAGCTCATCGCAGTCGCTACATTACTGGCTTTCGCCATTGGCCGCGAAGGCGTCGACGCCAGGCAGCAGCCGCCGACCGCCACGTTCAAGGCGGGTGTCGATCTGGTGCGAGTCGCCGCGGTGGTGCGCGACCACAAGGGTCGATTCGTTCAGGACCTCAACGCTAACGATTTCGAGATCCTCGACGGCGGTCAGAAGCGGTCGATTACAGATTTCCGGCGCGACACCGGCGGCGTCAGCGTTGCGCTGCTGTTCGACGTGAGCGGCAGCATGGAAGGGCATCTGTCGAGCGCGCGCGAGGCGGCGACGCACGTGCTCAGCTGGCTCGATGCGCGCGACGAGGCGGGCGTCTTCACGTTCGACACACAGTTGCAGCAGTCGGGCGCATTCACGAGGAGTCTCAAGGCGCTGCCGGAACAGCTCTCGTCGGTCGTGCCGTTCGGCGCGACGTCGCTGCACGATGCGATCGCGGAGACCGCCCGGCGAGTCGCCGAGCGCGAGGGACGCCGGCGCGCGGTCGTCGTCCTCACGGACGGGAACGACAACGCGAGCCGCCTGACTCCCGAACAGGTATCGGCGATCGCCAGCGAGATCGATGTCCCCGTGTACATTCTCGGCGTCGTACCGGCGATCGACAATCCTGCGGCCGACACGGCGACGATGTCGGTCGAACGGTCCGCACTGGCCGGACCGCTGGCCGACCTCGCGAACTGGACGGGCGGTCACGTCTTCGCCGTGAGCACGCCGGGACAGCGCAGCATCGCGGCGCGCCAGATCATCGACGAGTTGCGGCATCAATACCTCATCGCGTTTGAATCGAGCGGCAATCCCGGGTGGCATCCGCTCGTGGTCCGCGCGCGGCAGAAGGACCTGGTGGTACGCGCCCGGAGCGGTTACATGGCTGGGCAATCACGCCCCAGCGAGAGTTAAGACGGGTCAGTGAAATTGGAGGATGGACATGTTTCGGAATTTCTTCATAGCTCTTCCCATCGCGGTGCTCGCCGTCGGCGGTTCGACGGCGTGCGCTTCCAAGAAATTCGTCCGTACCAGCGTCGGCGAGGTGAACGACAAGGTCGATTCGCTCGGGCGCTCGGTGGAAGAGACGCAGGAGCGCACGCGCCGAAACGAGGGACGCATCAGCGAAGTCGATCAGAAGGCGCAGGCGGCGGGGCAATCCGCTCAGCAAGCGAATGAAGCGGCCGTGCAGGCGCGCAGCGCCGCAACCGCTGTTGACACCAAGTTCACCGAGAAGTTCGACGATCTCGACAAGACGAACCGCCGGCTCGTGTACGAGGTCGTTCTGAGCGAGGACTCGGGCAACTTCAAGTTCGGCAAGACCGCGCTGCCTGACGAGGCCAAGCAGAAGATCGATGAGGTGGTCTCGCAGCTCAAACAGGATCCGAAGAACGTCTGGATCGAGATCGAAGGGCACACCGACAACGTCGGCGACAAGGTGGTCAACGAGAAGATCGGTCTGGAGCGCGCGCAGGCCGTCGAGCGGTATCTCTACGAGCAGTATCAGATCCCGCTGCACAAGATGAACGTGATCAGCTACGGCGAGGAGAAGCCGGTCGCGCCGAACAAGACGAAGGAGGGCCGCGCGCAGAACCGCCGCGTGGTCATCAAGATTCTCGCGTAACACACGCCAGCTGCGACCCAGCTGCCCCGCACCCCGCGGGAATTCACTGCGGACCGTCATGCCACAACGGTCTAATGATCGAGTTCCCGCGGGGTTTTTGTTTTTTGGAGACACCGAGCGGCGGGAGACGCCGACACAAATTAGCCACTGGGACGCAGAGCTTTTCTTTGAACAAAAGAATCTCTGTGTCTTTGTGGCTGATCGTCTCTGTGTCCTCTGTCTGCTCCGTGTCTGCCGGCGGTCGATCTCTGATACTCTCTCCCGCCATGCTTCGCACCGAGCTCTCCTTGCGCTTGCCCAACAGTCCGGGCGCGCTGGCGGGCGTCTGCCGCCTTCTTTCCAATGAACGCGTGAACATCGTCGCGATGATGCTCGAGTCGAGCGGCCAGCTGCGTATGGTCGTCGACAACCACGTCCACGGCGCGGCCACGCTGCGCGACCATCATCATCAGGTGACCGAGCGCGACGTCATCGTGACGAGCGTGCCGAACGCGCCCGGCGCGCTCGCGCCGGCGCTGCGCCTCGTCGCCGACGCGAACGTCAACGTCGAGTACGCATACAGCGGCGCACCGGACGCCGGACCCGTCGCGCTCGTCGTGCTCGGCGTGGACGATGCGCCGCGGGCGTCAGCCGCAGCGGGAATCTGAACCTTGCGTTTGTACGTCGAGCCGATGGATGCGGTGGTGATCGAGGTCGATGCTGCGGGACGGGTCCGCCTGGAGAACGAGGACTGGTCCGTGCCGACGCTCCAGGAGCGGCGCGCGATCATCTACGCGGCGACGAAGACCATCGACGAGCTCGAGGAACTGATCGAGATGCTGCAGGGCGCGCACCGCGGGACGTGAGCACCCGCCGGTTTCTCGTCACTGCGTTTCTGTTGTACCTCTCGCTGACGTGTCTGATGACGTATCCGCAGGTGCTCCATCTGCGGGACGGCGTGCACGACGACGGCGATCCGCTGCTGAACGCGTGGACGCTCGCGTGGGTGGCGCACCAGCTGCCGCGCGCGCCGGCGCGGCTCTTCGACGCCAACACCTTTTATCCCGAGCGCCGCACGCTCGCATTTTCCGAAACGCTGCTGCTGCCGGCCGTCGTCATGGCGCCTCTGCGATGGCTCGGTGTCGGTCCGCTGCTCGTGTACAACATCGTTCTGCTTTCCGGATTCATCGTGTCGGGCGTTGGCGTCGCCTTGCTCGTTCGCATGCTGACCGGATGGATCGGTCCGGCGCTGGTCGCCGGAATCGTCTTCGCATTCCTCCCGTTTCGAATCGATCATTACGCGCACATGCAGCTGCAGCAGACGCAGTGTCTGCCGTTCGCGCTCTGGGCGTTTCACCGGCTGCTGGCGCGGGGGCGAGTGCGGGACGGCGCGGCATTCGGCGCGTTCTCCGCAGGCCAGCTGCTGTCGTGCGTGTACTACGGGCTCCTGATGATTCCGTATCTCGCCGTGGTGTCGGCGACGCTGCTGATCGGACATGCGCGCGGCGCCGCCCAAAGGACGCGCGATGGCCATATTGCGGTGGCTATCGTCGTTGCGATCGCGATCGTTCTCGTCGCGGCGGTCCCGGTCGGCATGGCCTACCTCGGCGCGCGCAAGGTGGTCGGCGAGCGCGGACGCGACGAGGTCGTCAACGGCAGCGCGACGCCGCTCGACTACCTCGGTCCGCCGCCGGAGAACGCGCTGTACGGAAAAGCGCTCGGACACTTCGCCGAGCAGGAGCGGCGGCTGTTTCCGGGCTTCGTCGCGGTCGCGCTGGCGGTTGTGGGACTGTGGCCGCGAAGCGGGTCGGGCCGGACAGATAGGTCGGGTACGACAGAGACGTCGCGGACTGCGGACAATCCAGCGACTGATGCCGCGGCGAAGATCGCGTACGCGTTGGGACTGTTGATCGCGTTCGACATTTCGCTCGGATACCACGGCCTCACGTACCCGTGGCTGTACGAGTACTTCGTTCCGTTTCGCGCGCTGCGCATCCCCGCGCGCAACGGGATCATCGTCGGCTTGTCGCTGGCCGTGCTGGCGGGATATGGCGTCGCGCACCTGGCAGCGATGGTCCGATCGCCGGCGGCGCGGCGAATCGTCGTGACGGCGATAGGCGCGCTGATCGTCGCGGAGTACGCATCACGTCCGATCCGCATGATCGCCATGCCGCTGACGCCGCCCGCGGCTTACGGCGATGTCGTCCGCGACAAAGGCGACAGCCCCACCACCACGCTCTTCGAGTTCCCGCTGTCGTCGAAGGACGACCCGACCTACATGTACTTCTCGACGTTCCACTGGCAGCACCTCGTCAACGGTTACAGCGGATTCTTTCCGCCGGCGTACGTGTTTCTCGCGAACGCGGTGGACAGCATCCCCGACAACGCCTCGATCCACGCGATCAAATCGCACGGCGCGCGCTACCTGCTGCTGCACGGCGAACGCCTCATCCTGCCGCGATACAACGAGCTCGTCGCTCAGCTGGATGCACGACCGGAGCTGACGGTGTTATCGCGCACGCCGGTCGTGCGCAACGGGGAACGCTCAGAGATCAGCGTGTATCGGATTTCGTACGTGGAAAAGAGGTAGGGACCGAACGAAAAACGCAGAGAACGCAAAGACTGATTTTCTCTGCGATCTCTGCGTTTTTTATACGCCTGCTACGGATTCGTGCTCGCCGGCGGATTCTTCAACAGATCCTCAATCGCCGTCGAGAACGTGTCGATCTCCTCGAGCGTCGTGTAGATGTTCGGCGTGACACGCAGGCCCTGATACTCGGCGTGCTTGATCGGGGCGGTGATGATCCGGTACTTGCTCCACAGGAAATCGTAGGCCTTCGACACGTCGACGCCGTCGAGGCCGATGTTCGCGAGGCCCCACGACTGGTTCGGCTCCCGGCTGCTGAGGATCTTCACGCGCGGCAGCTTTTCGAGGCGCGATGTCCAGCGATCGCTCAGGTAGCGCAGCCGCGCGGCCTTCCGGTCGATCCCAATCGCCTGATGAAACGCGAGCGCTTCGGCGATCGCGTTGTGGTTTGCCGCCGGATGCGTCCCGATCTCTTCGAACTTCCGGATGTCCTTCATCTTCGCGGCCGGCGGCGGCGTCAGCGGCCACAGCTTCTCGATATTCTCGCGGCGCACGTACAAGAACCCGGTGCCGACCGGCGCGAGCAGCCACTTGTGCAGCGACGTGCCGTAGTAGTCGCACTCGAGATCGCGCAGCTTGAACGGGAAATGCGCGAACGCGTGCGCGCCGTCGACGATCGTCTGAATGGCGCGGCCGCGCGCCATCCGCGCGATCTCGCGCACGGGAAACAGCTGGCCCGTGAGGTTCGTCACGTGGCACAGGTGAATGACGCGCGTCTTCGGCGTGATCGCCTTCTCGAATCGCGAAGTCAGCTCCGACAAGTTCTTCGTCGGCACCGGGAACGAGATCTTCGTCAGCGTGATCCTGTCGCGCCGCACGCGCTGCTCCCACGTGTCGAGCATGCGGCCGTAATCCTGGTTCGTCGTGATCACCTCGTCGCCCGGCTGCAGATCGAGGCCGAGCTGCGCGATCTGCAATGCCTCGCTCGCATTGCGCGTGATGGCGAGCTCCTCGGCGTCGCATCCGGCTTCGGCCGCGAGGTTGCGGCGCACCGTCTCCACGTTCGGCTCGAGCATGTTCCACATGTAATGAATGGGCGCCTGGTTCGACATGTCGAGGTATCGCTTCAGCGCCTCGTGCACGACGCGCGGGCTCGGACAGGTGTAGCCATTGTTGAGATTGATGATCGTGCGGTCGAGCGTGAACGCCTGCTGAATGTCGCGCCAGTAGGTCTCGTCGGCCGCGACTTCGGCCGCCGAGCGGTCGGCGACGGCCGCCGTCGCCGACGCGACGCGCCCGAGCCAGTCCGATTTCAGCGCAGCCAGACCCATCGCGCTCGCTGGGATCACACGTCTTAGAAACTCGCGTCGAGCCTGCATTGTCGGCCTCCTGGCGGTATTATTGCCGACATGTCTGACAAAGAAGATCGCTTTGGTGTCAGTCGACGCGACTTTCTGAAGTCGGCCGGCGTGGGCGGTCTCGCGACGGCGGTGACCTCCGCCGGGGTCACCGACGTCGAGGCGCAGGCCGGACCGCGGGTCATCGGACCCGGCGACGTGCCGGTGTCGCTGACGGTGAACGGCAAACGCCTGGAGCTTCGGATCGAGCCGCGCGTCACGCTGCTCGACGCGCTCCGCAACCGCGCCGATCTGACCGGCAACAAGCGGGTGTGCGACCGCGGATCGTGCGGCGCCTGCACGATGATCGTCGACGGCCGGACGGCCTACTCGTGTTCGACGCTCGCGATCGACGTGCAGGGGAAACAGATTCGGACCGTCGAGGGCCTCGCCGGCGCCAACACTTTGCATCCGGTGCAGCAGGCCTTCTGCGACGTCGACGCGCTCATGTGCGGCTTCTGCACGCCCGGCTTCGTCGTCGCGACGGTAGCCCTCCTCGAAAAATATCCGAACGCGACGCCGGAGCAGGCGCGCCGCGAGCTCGACGGCAACATCTGCCGCTGCGGGACGTTCGTGCGAATCATGGAAGCCGCGATGAAAGCAAAGACCGTGGCGGGGCCCCCAACGCGCCAGGCGCGTTGGGGTGACATGGGGGTGGCGCGTGGCTAAGTACACGTGGCCCGAAAAACCGACACTCCTTTCGACGAGAGTCCTGCGCCTCGACGGCCCCGATAAAGTCGCCGGCCGCGCGCGGTACACCTACGACATCAACCGGCCGGGGATGATCTACGGCAGGATCGTGCGCTCGCCGTATCCGCACGCGCGCGTCACGTCGATCGATCTCGCCGCGGCGCAGACGGCGCCCGGCGTGAAAGCGGTCGTCGCGTACAGAAATCCCGGCGACGAAGTTCATTACCAGGGCGATCCGGTCGCGGCGGTTGCGGCCGACACGGAAGAGCGCGCGCGCGACGCCGCGCGGCTCGTGCGCGTAAGGTGGGAACCGCTGCCGCACGTGTCGATCGAAGCGCAGGCCATGGACGCGGCGGCGCCGAAGTGGAGCACGACGCAGGAGAACACGCGTCCGGGCGTCCGCCAGGAGACGGGCAACCTCGAAACGGGATTCAACGACGCGGCGCACGTCGTCGAGCAAACGTATTCGACGCACGTCATCACGCACGTGTGCCTCGAAACGCACGGCACGGTATGCGAGTGGGACGGCGACAAGCTCACGGCGTGGGTCTCGACTCAGGGCGTGCACCAGTGCGCGCAGGGTTTCGCCCAGGCGCTCGGCATCCCGCAGGCGAACGTGCGCGTGATCACGCAGTACATGGGTGGCGGCTTCGGCAGCAAGTTCGCGCCCGACTCGCAAGGGATCATCTGCGCGAAGCTCGCGAAGCTCGCCAACGCGCCGGTGAAGCTGATGCTCGATCGCAAGGAGGAGCATCTCGACACCGGTAACCGTCCGTCCGCGTTCGCGCACATCCGCGCCGGCGTGTCGGCCGAAGGGAAGCTGACGGCGTTCGACGGACGGAGCTGGGGCACCGGCGGCGCGGGCGCCGGATCGAATTTCCCGCTGCCGTACCTCTATCAGTTTCCGAATCGGAAGCGCGTCCACACCGACGTGTACATCAACGCGGGCCAGCAGCGCGCGATGCGCGCGCCGGGACATCCACAGGGATGCTTCCTCACCGAGATCCTGATGGACGAGCTCGCCGATCGCGTGAAGATCGACCCGGTCGAGTTCCGCATCAGGAACGCGCCGCCCATCGCGCCGAACGCGCAGTGGATCAAATACTTTCAGGAAGGCGCGCGGCGCTTCGGGTGGGAGAAGCGTCATCCGACCGGCGATCCGACGCCGGGTCCGATCAAGACCGGCATGGGCGTATCGGCGCATCTGTGGGGCGGCGCCGGACGCGGATCGACGGCGCACGTCGACATCAACCCCGACGGCAGCGTCGTGGTCAAATGCGGCACGCAGGACCTCGGCACCGGCACGCGCACGATCGTCACGATCGTCGCCGCCGAAACGCTCGGTGTGCCGATGAACGCCATCACGACCGAGATCGGCGATACGCAATATCCGTTCAGCGGCGGATCCGGCGGCAGCACGACCGCGGCGTCGGTGTCGCCGGCGATCCGCGTGACCTGCACCGACGCGCTCAATCAGCTGTTCGCGAAGGTCGCGCCGACCGTCGGCGTTCAGCCTGACGATCTCGTCGCAGAAGGCGGCCGCATTCGCGGCGCGACCGACGCCTCGAAGAGCGTGGCGTGGAAGGACGCCTGCAAGCTGCTCGGCACCGAGCCGATTTCGGTCGACGGGAAGTGGCAGGACGGCCTCTCCGGCGCCGGCACGAGCGGCGTGCAGTTCTCCGAAGTGACCGTCGATATCGAGACGGGCATCGTCCGCATCAAGCGCATCCTCGCGATGCAGGACTGCGGCCTCATCGTCGACCGGCTGACCGCGGAGAGCCAGGTGTACGGCGGCGTCATCGCGGCCATCAACTTTGCGCTGTACGAGGACCGCCTCCTCGACCGCGTGACCGGTCAGATGGTGAATCCGAACATGGAGTTCTACCTGCTGGCCGGGATGTCCGACGTGCCGCAGATCGACGTCGTGTTGAACGACATGCCCGAGCGAGGCGTGATCGGCATCGGCGAGCCGCCGACCGTGTCGACCGCGTCGGCAATCGCGAATGCCGTACGCAACGCGACCGGCGCCACGATTCGGAGTCTGCCGCTGCATCCGCATAAAGTGCTGGCGGCGATCGAGCAGCAGCGAGCGGGAGGAACGAATTGAAGGCTTTTGCTTACGTGAATGCCACGAACGAGCGCGAGGTGGTCGCGGCGCTGAAGACCGACGGCATCGCGCTGCCGCTGGCCGGCGGCCAGGATCTGCTCGCGCGGATGAAGGATTACATCGACTCGCCGGATCGCATCGTCAACGTGAAGAACGCCCTCGACACGACGGTCACGTCGACGCCCGAGGGCGGCCTGAAGATCGGCGCGGCGGTGAAGATCATCGACTTGTACGAGAACCAGCAGGTCGCGCGCATGTATCCGGCGCTCAACGCCGCGGCGATCGAGATCGGCACGCCGCAGATCCGGCATCAGGCGACCGTTGGCGGCAATATCAATCAGCGCCCGCGGTGCTGGTACTATCGAAACGAAGAGTTCGTCTGCTACAAGAAGGGCGGCTCGCGCTGCTTCGCCGTCGACGGCGAGAACCAGTACCACGCGATCTTCGGCAACGACGGCCCCAGCCACATCGTGCATCCGTCGAGCCTTGCCGTCCCCTTTGCCGCGTACGGCGCGAGGTTCCGCGTGCTCGGCCCGAAGGGCGACCGCGAGATTGCCGCATCGGACTTCTTCACGATGCCGACGCTCGCGAGCGTGCTGAAGGAGAACGTCCTCGAGGACGAAGAAATCCTCACGCACGTCATTCTGCCGGCGCCGGGGAACGTCAGGAGCGGGCATTACGAAGTTCGCTACAAGGCGTCGCACGACTGGCCGCTCGCGTTCACGACGGTCGTGCTGACGATGAACGGTAACCGGATTGGGTCGGCCCGCGTCGTGCTCGGCGCCGTCGCGCCGGTGCCGTGGCGATCGAAACCCGCCGAGGCCGCGCTCGCAGGCAAACCGCTCAACGAAGACACGGCCATGCTCGCGGCCGAAGCCGCCGTCAGCGAAGCGAAGCCGATGAGCGGCAACGCGTACAAAGTGCAGATGGCGAAGACCGCGGTGAAGCGCGCGATCATGCGCGCGGCGGGATTGAAGACTGTCTAAAGAATAAGAGCTATATGGACCATCTCACGTCTTCAAAACTGACGTCCGGCGTGCACTGCCTCAACATCCGTCACAAAGGAATGTATGTCACGTCGGGCCCGTACCCCGAGGAGCTGAACTTCTACGATCCATACGATGCGACCGCGTATTGGTGCGTCGAGACGCAGCGCGGGTTCGGACCTGATGGAAAGCCGGTGCGTCCCGACATGTGCAGCGGCGATCGGGAATGCTGCAGACATTGAACAGAACGTCACAGCATTGGACTCGTTCAGGTCGCGCACGAGGGCGGCCTCTCGCCTTCTACACACCCGTCAACTTGAACAGCACCGTTCCAATCGCCGAGTAATCCAGATCCGCTCCACCCGACGCGACCAGCGCATTCACCAACTGCGTCACGATCGCCGTCCCCGGCATCGCGACGCCGTTCGCGGCCGCCGCTTCGTTGGCCAGCCGCAGATCCTTCTGATAGAGCTTCGTGCGGAATCCGGGCTTGTAGTCGTCGTTGAGCATCCGCTCGCCGTGGACTTCGAGCACGCGGCTCGCCGCGAAGCCGCCGAGCAGCGCCTGGCGCACGCGGCCCGCGTCCACCCCGCTCTTTCTCGCGAGCGCGAACGCTTCGCTGACGCCGGCCAGCGCGCCGCCAATCGCAATCTGATTGCAGATCTTGCACACCTGTCCCGCGCCCGACGGCCCGATCAGCACGATGCGCTCTTTGTTGCCCATGGCCTCGAGCACGGGACGCGCACGCTCGAACGCCGCCTGGTCGCCGCCGGCCATGATCGACAGCGAGGCGTTGATCGCCCCGATTTCGCCGCCGCTCACCGGCGCGTCGAGCATCGTCGCGCCTTTCTCGGCGACCATTTTCGCGAGCCGTTGGGTCGCGACCGGCGAGATGCTGCTCATGTCGATCACAATCGCACCGCGCTGCACCGTCGACAGCACGCCGTCCGCCCCGGTAATCACGAGCTCGACGTCGGGCGTATCCGGCACCATCGTGATGATGATGGTTGCCTGGCGCGCGACATCGGCGGGCGACGTCGCGGCCTTTGCGCCCGCCCCGACGACCTCGTCGACGGCGCCTCGGCTGCGGTTGTACACGACGAGGGAGTGCCCGCCTTTGATGAGGTTTTTCGCCATGGGTTTGCCCATGACGCCGAGCCCGATGAACCCAATCGTATCGGCCATAGAGGGCTATAATCCTACTGCGAGGGTCTTGTTATGAAACGAGCAGTTGTTGCCGCGGCGCTCCTCGGCCTGTCCGCCTCTCCGCTCGCTGCCGGCGGCCCCGGTGGACATCGCTCGGTAAGCGGCGCGTATGTCGAAGCGCGCACCGCCGAAGTCTTCACCGGCGGCTGCATCATGAACAGCGAAGCCGAGACGATGGGGAAGCAGGCGGTCCTCGCGTGGAAAGTGGATCGCGGCAGCTTCAACGGCGTGTCAATCGACGGCCTGTCGGTCGTCGCCGCGGTCTCGGGCGATCGCAATCTCGGCATGACGGAGATGGGCGGCGAGAAGCCGTCGGTCAAGTCGGCGCTGTTCGTCGACGACCGCGCCAACGCCGCCCAGCAGCTCGCGCTGGTGGCGATGGCCAACGAGCTGTCGAACGGGATCGTCGGCACGATCGTTCAGGTGACGCCGGCGCCGATTCAGTTCGCCGATCGCGGCAGCGAGATTCAGGTGAGCGCGGGTCAGGTGTCGCTCGAAGTCAACAAACACCTCACGCACGACCCGAGCTGCGGCGCGCAGCTGTGGTTCCATCCGCTCGCCGCCGTCGAGGGCGCGACGGTCGGCGTCGCCGATCAGCATCTCTTCACCGGTTCGTCACTCGGCACGAAGTGGAGCGACCCGAACAAGCGGTCGGCGTTCTTCGGTACGTTTACTTACTGACGCTCTTGTCAGGTAGGTCACGTACTACGCGACTCACCCGACCCACCAGACCTACGCGACCCACTCGACCATCGTGGATCTCTCGAACAAAGTTGCTCTGATCACCGGCGGCAAGCGCATCGGTGCGGTCGTCGCGCGCGAGCTCGCCGGACGCGGCGTCGACGTTGCGTTCTCCTACGCGCGATCGAAATCGGAAGCGGAGCAGGCGGCCGGACAGGTTCGATCGGCGGGCCGTCGCGCGGAGATCTTTCAGACCAACCTCGCCGATCCCGGGGCGTGCGCCGCGCTGGTCGAATCAGCGGTCGAGGCGCTCGGGCGTCTCGACATCCTGATCAACATGGCGTCCGTATACGTGCAGCGGCCGTTCGCCGAGGTCACCGCGGCCGACTGGAACGCCGTGATCGACGTCGATCTGCGCGCAGCATTCCTCTGCGCGCACGCCGCGGCGCCGCACATGCGCCGCCAGGGCGGCGGCCGCATCGTCAACTTCAGCGACTGGATCGCGAAGAGCGGCCGGCCGCGATACGTCGGCTACGTGCCGTACTACGTGGCGAAGACCGGCGTCATCGCGCTGACCGAGGCGCTCGCGCTGGAGCTCGCGTCCGACAACATTCTCGTCAACGCCATCGCGCCGGGACCCATCCTCGCGCCGCCCGGAACCACCGGCGATGAACTGAAGGCGGTCGAAGACGCGACGCCGCTGGGTCGATGGGGCGGCGAGATCGAGATCGCCAAATGCGTGATCGCGCTCCTCGACAGCGATTTCATCACCGGAGAAACGATCCGCATCGACGGAGGACGCCACATCAAGTAGGGGCCGACCAACGTGTCGGCCCCACGGCGACCCGCGTTGCCGGCCCGGGGCGGACACGCCGGTCCGCCCCTACCCGAGCGTGATGTAGACGCGTCCGTCACATTCCTCGACGCGATACGTCTCAATCCCGTCTTTCGCAGGACCCTGCTCGACGGCGCCGCTCGCGACGCCGAACTGCGAACCGTGCCACGGGCACTGCACCACGCCGCACGCGAGCGTCCCGTCCGATAGCGGACCGCCCTTGTGCGTGCAGCGGTCGTCGAACGCGACGTGACCGCGTTCGGTCCGCGCGAGCACGATGCGTTTGCTGCCGGCTCGCACGAGCTTCATCTGGTTGACGTCGAGCTCACCAACCGCGGCTGCGTCGATCGTCGTCGCCGGCGCAGCGATCGCTTCGACACGCCATTTGCCGGCGTTTGCATAGCGATGGTCGACGCCGATCTGATTGCGGTACACGAGCGTGCCGCCGAGCCAGCCGCCGGTCGTCAGCAGTCCGACACCGGCGACTTCGGCGGCCATCGCCCACGGTGCGGCAGGCTGATCCTCTTCGCGCCGCCCGACGCGCGCGAGCGCAAACATGGCGAGCGCAGACAGGTTCGCGAACATGTGGTCGGTCGCCCGGTTCTTCGCCGAGCTTTTCGGCGGGACGACGAACATGTAGTCGATCAGGCCCGGAATGGCGGCCGCGAGCGCCGACGCGATGCCGAGCGCGTTCAGGTGCGACGCCGTCCGGAACCAGCGCCGCCGTCCGGTCGCCCGCGCGAACAGGTCGACGCATGCGCTGCCGAAGAGGTAGGCTGCCGGAAAGGCGACCAGCATCGGATGGATTGGATGACCGTTGACGTTTGCTGCCGATCTCATGCGTGCCGTACGTGCAACCGGCGCGCCGACGCGGCTTCTTCGTGTCCTTTGTGCCCTCAGCGACGTTTCATACGCGGACGCCGAACAGCGTTTTCATCGATTCGAGCGCGCCGGTCAGCTCGCGTCGCTCGCGCGCAAAGCAGAAGCGCAGATATCCTTCGCCATGCGCGCCGAAGTCGACGCCCGGCACGCAGCCGATTCGTCCGTTCTTGATTAGATGCTCGGCCGTGCGCCACGAGCTCGATTGGTCGCCGGCCTGCGCGCGGATGCGGAGGAATGCGTAGAAGGCGCCGGCAGGCGGCTCACCCGAGAAGACCTCGCCGGCATATTCGCGGATTCCGCGATAGAAGAGATCGCGCCGCGCGCGCAGCTCGGTGCGGAACTGCTCGATGCATTCCTGCGATCCTTCGAGCGCGCCTATGCCTCCGTACTGCACGACCGATGAAATGTTGCTCGCGGTGTAGAAGAGCGCTTTCTTCGCGCGATCGCGGATTGCCGCGTCGCGAATCGCGACGTACCCGAGACGCAGCCCCGTCATCGCGTACGACTTGCTGAACGTATAGAGCGGAATCGTCCTCTCGTACATCCCCGGCAGCGACGCGATGCTGACGTGCTCGCCGTCGAAGATGACATCCTCGTACGATTCGTCCGAGATCACCCACAGGTTGTGCTCGCGCGCGATTTCGGCCAGCCGCTCGACGTCGCTTCGCGTCAGCACCCCGCCCGTCGGATTCTGCGGCGTGTTCAGGTACAGCACGCGCGTCCTCGCGGTGATCTTCGATTCGAGCTCGTCGAGGTCGTATCGCCACCCGTTCGACTCGTAGAGCGGACACGCGACCGGAACCGCTTTCGCGAGCAGCACATGACCCGCCGCCGGCGGCCACTCCGGATCGGGCACGAGCACCTCGTCAGCCGGCTCGAGGATCGCCTGGCAGACGACGTACAGCCCTTGAATGCCGCCGGTCGTGACGAGCACGTCGTCCGGGTCGGTCACCGGAATGCGGTTCTTGTCGCGCAGCTTGGCCGCAATCAGCTCGCGAAGGCGCGGCACGCCGGTCGTCGGCACGTAGTGCGTCTTGTTCTCGGCGATCGCGCGCGTCATCGCCGACTTCACCGTGTCGGGCGCATCGAAGCTGATGTCGCCCTGATCCAGACGAAATGGATCCTTGACCGTGAACATCAGATCGCGGATGCGGATGATGCCGGAGAGCGGGACGCCGTCGAGGTACGCAGCCATGTCTACAGAGTAGCAGGGTCAGGGTCAATGACGATACGCATAGTAATCCGCAACCTCCTTCGCGACGAGGCCGATGGCGTTCTCGAGCGCCTCGCCTGATCCGAAATGATTCCCCGTGAAGATACTGACGACGATCGTCCGGCCGTCGGCTTCGAGCATCCCGACGTCGTCGCCGACGAACGGAAGGAAGTCGCCGGTCTTGTGCGGGACGCGATAACCGGTCACGTAGCGGGGGATGCGCGTCCGATAGAGCTGTCCGCGCATGATCTGCAGCATGAGGTCCGATGACGCCTTGTCGACGAGCGTGCCGCGCTCCATCATCTCCAGCAGCCGGCCCATCTCGCGAGGCGTCGAGAGACCGAACGGATGCTTCCCCTCCCGATAGAGCTGCTCGGAGCTCGGCGCGGCGCGCAGCGCCGCGAACCACGTCGTCGGCAGGCTCATCGCGCGCGTGCTCTTCAGGCCCATCGCGTCCATCCGCCGGTTGACCGCGTCGATGCCGCCGACCATCCGATAGAGCACCTCGGTTGCCGTGTTGTCCGAGACGATGACCATCAGCGTGATGAGGTCCTTCACCGTGAGCGCGGCGCCGGGATCGAGCCGCTGGATGATGCCCGTGCCGGGCTGCGAGTCCGCTTGCGCGAACGTGTACTTGTCGGTCAGCCTGAACTTCCCGGCCTTCATCTGCTCGAAGGCTTCCACCATCAGCGGAATCTTGATGGTGCTCATCGTCTCCATCTGACGGTCGGCGTCGAGCGCGATCTCTTCGCTCGTCTCGAGCGACTTGACGTAGATTCCCCACGTGGCGTTGATGCTCTTCGTCGTCCGCTCGATCGAAGCCTGCAGACGCTGAAGTGGAGTCTGTTGCTGGGTCTGGAGAGCGGCGGTCAAGAACAACGCGATGAGACTTCTCATGCCGTCACACCCACTTTTTCGAGGATGTTCGCGAGTACCTGCTGCGCGCGGGCGACGGGGAGGTTGCTTATATAGAAATGCCGCGCGCCGGCGTCCACCAGCGTGCGGATCGTGCGCGCGCAGACATCTTCAGCGGTCGCTCCAGACGCAAACTCCCGCGCCAGCTCTTCGGCAGGCACGGGCAGGAATTCGCGAAGCGCGTCGAGCGTCCGCCGATTCGCGCTGCGATAGTAGAACACGCCGAAGAGCCCTGGAAGCGTGACGCCTCGCCGTTCAGCCGCTCTCAGAAAACGCGAGACTTTGTCCGTGTCGAAGTGGCTGACGACCTGCGTGAGATAGAACTCCGCGTTGAAGCCCGGATCGACGAGGAAATCGATCTGTCGCTCCGGATCGGCGTGCGGGTTCGCCCAGCCGCCGAGCGCGATCGTGTGACTGCGCTGCCGCAGCATCTGGCGCAGCTGCCAGGCATGCCCCACGCAGCGCGGAATGCCAACCGATTTGTCGCCGCCGAGGACGACGAGCGCCGAGAATCCGTGCTGCTGCGCGCGTTCGGCGTACGAGAGACAGTAGTCGAGCGTGTGCTTCGAGGTCAGAAAAGGAACGATCCGCTCGCGCGGCACGTCGTGTCCGAGATTGGTGACCAGGTGTCGCAGGTTGTCCTCCTCCTGCGCGCCGACGGCGTTGTCGGTGAGGAAGACGAACGTGCCCTGCCGCGTCAGCCGGCGGACCGCGTGATACGTATCGATCCACGCATCGATCCCTTCAGTCGCTGCGAGCTCCGCGCGCGGCGGCCGCAGCTCGGCAGCGAACACGGACGCGCCTGATCGAAGTGCCGTGAGGAGGTCCATTGGGTTCGGGGAAGCGAGTATACAATGCGCCACCGTTGACCTCCGCCGAGCTGCGATCCGCGCTCGCACCTTTTCCGTCGCTGCCCTTCGTGTCCCGGTCAACGCTCGTCGAGCCGCTGCCGCGATTGTCGGCCGTGCTCGGGGGCGGTCCACGTCTGCTCGTGAAGCGAGACGATGCGATCCCGTTCGGCTTCGGTGGGAACAAGGTGCGGAAGCTCGCGTTCGTCGCCGCGCACGCGAAGGCGGAAGGCGCCGATACGCTCATCACCGCCGGAGGGGTGCAATCGAATCACGCGCGCGCGACGGCCGCCGCCGCGGCGAAGCTGGGAATGCGCGCGGTGCTCGTGGCCAACGGCGAGCCGCCGGCCGCGCCGACGGCGAACGCGCTGCTGGACGCGCTGCTCGGCGCCGAGGTCGTCTACGTCGGCTCGCGCGAGGAGCGGGCGCCGAAGATGAACGAGCTGGCCGAACAGCTGCGCGCCGGCGGTCGGCATCCGTACACGATCCCGATCGGCGCGTCGATGCCGCTTGGCGCGCTCGCATTCGTCATGGCGATGCTCGAGCTCGTCGATGAGATGCCGCCGCCCGACGTCATCGTCCATTCGTCATCGTCCGGAGGCACGCAGGCGGGTCTCATCGCCGGATGTCGGCTGCTCGGCCTGCCGACACGCGTCGTCGGCGTGAGCGCCGATGCGCCGACGGCATCGCTGCACGGCGACATCCGCGCGATCGTCAGCGGCGTCGCCGACTTGCTGCGCCTCGATCCTGCCGATCTCGGTCGCGGCACCGCGATCGAGGTCGACGATCGATTCGTCGGCGAGGGCTACGGAATCTCGACCGCCGCGTCGCGCGAGGCGATCGAGCTCGCCGCGCGCACCGAAGCGCTCTTCCTCGATCCAACCTACACGGCAAAAGCGATGGCCGGTCTGATCGCGTACGTGCGCCAGCAGCGATTCGTCGAAGGGCAGACGATCCTGTTCTGGCACACCGGCGGGCAGGTCGCGCTATTCGCCTGAAATAGTCAGAATCTCATCAATCAAAAAGAGATCCGTGAGCAGCGCCCGGAGATGGATCGACGCGTTGAGGTTGTCGATCATCTGCGATCCAATCGCCGGCTGCGCGAGCACGAGCCGCAGCGCGGCCTGCGCATCGCGCGCGTCGCGGTCGAGGACGTCCAGGAAGGCGCGATAGGGCGCGTCGTTCTGAACGCCGAGGCGCCTGGCGGACTCCATCATGAAGTCGCCGATGCCGGTCAGCGCTTCGTCGACGCGCCGCAGATGATCGCGAATGGGGTGGCTGGTGTTGACGTCTGAAGGAAGGCCCTGGGAGGCGTACGCCAGGAAGAACTCGTACGCCTCCTCGATCGTGTTCGAGCGCGCCTTGATCTGTTCGCGCGCGCTGTGCTGACCCGAGGTCGCGCCCCCGGACGAATCGCTCACGCCTGGCCGGCCGGCTTTGCCGCGGACGACGACGACTGGCGACCGACCACCCAGCGGCTCGGCTCGTGATGCTCGAGGTACTGACGCCGCGTAATCCAGCCGAGGATCATCGACTTCGTGATCCACCACTTGTCCGGCCGCACCGCGAAGTACACGTGCGCGATCACCAGGCCGACGAGGCCGGTGCCGGCCAGGCCGTGCGTCACGTAGGTCACGCCCCAGGTGAAATCGCGCAACAAGTACGGATTGCGGACGAACAACGGCGTCCGCACCCGCACGAGCATGAACGCGCCGCTGATCGACACCGCGAGGCCGGTGATGACGATCGCGAGGTGATATAGCCGGTTGCCGAGCGGATACTTGCCGGACTTCGGTCCGGGGACGTCGTGTCCGAACTCGCGGAGAATTTCGGCTTTGAACTCGGGGATGTCCTTCGGGCCGACCCAGATCGACCAGAAGTCGAGGAAGAAGGACGCATGGATGATGTGGAAGGCGATGGCGGCAATCAGAACGAGGCCCGCCATCCAGTGCCACTGCACCCACGGAAACCTGACGCCCGCGATCGGCAGGAACGCGGTGAAGAGGAGCACGAACATCGACGCGGCCATCACCCAGTGGAAGAGGCGCGCCGTCAGGTTGTGCCGCTCGATCTTCTCGGGCAGATCCTTGCGCGCCGCCTCGAGCCGATCCGTCTCCGCGGAGGGTCGTTTGCGGTGCGCCGAGAAGAGCATGTAGCTCGCGTGCGCGAGGAAGAACAGAATCCCCGCGTACAGCGACGCCCAGAAGAGATTCCACGAAACATGGGTGAGTACCCACTCACCCCACGGACTGCGTCCCCACGTTAAGAGGTCCATGTGCCACCCTCCGACCCTCGGATCGCTCGTTTGACCAGGTTGCGCATCAGCGGCACTTTGTAGCCGTTGTAGCGCAGCGTGACCGCCCCCTCGACCGCCATTCGACCCGCCATGTCCGCCGTCGCTTCGTCGCGCGCCTTCCCGACAATGGCCGCTTCCACGTTCGCCAGCCGCTTCGGCGTCG
>QHWB01000033.1 GCA_003222395.1 Acidobacteriota bacterium | reverse complement strand
TCCCACTCGGTATCCGGCGCGCCCGTCTTGCAGTTCTCCGCGACGATCGCATTGGGCGGCGTGAGACACGGATTGGCGGCCTTCACCGTGACCCACGGCCTGATGTCGCCGCTGAACGATCCGACGGCGACACACACCACGAACAGGAAAACCACAACACGCCGCAGCTGCTTGATCAGAGTTCGCATTCGCATCCTCGACACGGAAGACGTGGACGATTTGCTCCGGGCATTGAGCAAAGCGCCGGCCGCATCACGTGCGGGGACACGAAGGCAGGCGAATGTGTCAGTTACTTGGCGTTTCCGCGCGCTTACCCGGAAACGCGACCAGAAAGCTCTGCGTGGGAGATGACTATTATCTACGGTTTTCGGGCTTAGCGCTCGACGAGATGCTGACTGATGGCGAACAGCGCGAGCTCGAGACGATTGGTGACGTGAAGCTTGTTGTAAATCCGCGTCAGGTGATGCTTCACCGTCTCCTGACTGAGCGAGAATCGCTGCGCCATTTCCTTGTTGCTGTAGCCGGCAGCGACCGCGGCGACGATTTCGAGCTCGCGCGGCGTGAGCCCGAACTTCGGTTCCGACGACGCGAACATCTGCGTGCGAAGCGTTTCGACGAGCCCCGACACGCTTTCGCGGCCGATCCAGTACTGGCCGGCCATGACCATGCGCATCGCCTTCATGAGCAGCTCGGAGGCGGAATCCTTCATCACGAGGCCACGCGCCCCGAGCTGCAGCGCCTTGACGACCTCGTCGCGCTCGATGTTGGCCGTCAGGAGAATCGTGCGCGTCGCCAGCGGCACGCCGTTGAGCGCGCGCAGTACTTCGAGGCCCGGCAGGCCCGGCATCGCGAGATCGAGCAGCAGGATGTTCGGCTCGATTCGGCGCGTCACTTCGACGGCGCCGTGGCCGTCGACCGCCTCGCCGACGACGGCGAAGTCCTGCTCCGCCTCGAGGAGCTTGCGGAGCCCGTCGCGCAGAATCGGGTGATCATCGGCGATGACGACCTTGGTCTTATCCATGGGCCTCGCGCGACACCCACACTTCGACGCGCGCGCCCTGACCGGGCGCCGATTCGATGGCGAGCCTGCCGCCGATCGATCGCACACGCTCCTTGATGACGACCGGACCCTTCCGGCCGACCTCGAGATCCGCGTTCGTGTACCGGCCGACGAATCCAAACCCCTGACCGTCGTCGTCGACCTCGAACTTGAACTGATTGTCTGGCGCGCTGACGCGGACGATGACGTTGCGCGCGCCGCTGTGTTTGCGGACGTTGACGAGCGCTTCCTGGACGATGCGCGCGATCTCGCCGCAGATATGCGGCGGCAGCGTCACCTCGTCGACCTCCGAGGCGAAATGGGCGGTGATGCCGGTCTGCCGCTGAAACCGCTCGGCGAGATCGGCGAGGTACTCGAGGAGATGGCTCGCGTCGATCGACAGCGGCCGCATGTGCTGAATCAGATCGCGCAGCTCGACGATCTCGCGCCGCAGCATCTGCTGGATGTGACCCAGCTGCGCCGTCGCGGCGTTGCCCTCGGTCTCCGCCAGGCGCCGCCACACGTCGACCTGCATCTCGAGGCCGATGAGCGATTGAATGACGCCGTCGTGCAGCTCGCGCGCGACGCGCGCGCGCTCGGCCGCGCCGCCGCGCGACTGCATCTCCGCCTGCACGTCGAGCGTGTGCAGCACGAGCCCCGCCTGGCGCATCACCGTGTCGAGGAGGCGGAGCGGGCGTGCGCCGCCGGCGGCGTCCAGCACGAAGAGGCGGTCGGTCCATTCGGCGCCGAACGAGCCTGAACAGACGAGCAGCGAGTCGAACGGGTGCGCCTCGAGAAATGCCGGCGGCAACGCGACGTCGATGCGCTCGAGGCGATTGTCGCCGCGCAGCGCGCAGGTCGCGATCCGACGGCTCTTGGTCCCGCTCTCCGCGTCGGCGCGCCACGGTTCGACTGGAGCGGGGAAGAAGTACTTGTCTGCGTCGGTCGACGACCCTTCCGTATGCGTCACCACGGTTTTACCCGCAGCCAGTTGGGCATCCCAGATATGCACGCGCAACTGGGCGCGGTCGTGGGTCACGGCGACGATAGCGCGGCCATTGAGATGTGAAAGCAGACTGCCGAGGACGATTTCCATCGCCTCGCGCACGTCGGCGGCGGACCGGAGCCGATCCATGGTCCGGACCGACAGCGCCGCGTCCTCGCGCTCCCGCGCCGCTCTGCGAGCGATGCGAAACGCAATGGCGAGAGCGATTGCGAGAGCCCCGTACCCCAGGGTCAGAAGCACAACCGCTGGAATTATTCTGTACCGTGGACGATGACGCAAGCCGACAGTGCTGAATTCTTTGGACAGCACTGTCGGGCCGCCGCCCTAAAGCGCCGGTATTTCAGCGGGGCGACTGCTTTTTGGCGAGGGAGCGATAGTACTCCTCGATAGCCGTCCGGAACCCTTCCGGGACCTGATCCGACCCGGAAAGGGACAGCGATTCGTTGGCCGCGTCCGTCTTGCGGCGGAGCGAGAACTCGAATTTCTTCATCTTGTCGGTGACCTGCGCCTGCAGCTGCGCCAGGCCATTCGGGTCGGCGTAGAGGCGATCGTTGTCGAAGCGATACAGGTCGCGAATGATGTCGTCGAGGTCGCGCGGGTTGACGTTGTTCTGCTGGAGCTGCCTGCGCAGCGCCTCGGCGTCGGTCGCCCATTCGCGGAAGTCGCGGCGGAACTGCCGGACGTCGTTCGGATCCCAGTAGCCGCCGTACCAGCCGCCCCAATTGCGCGCGTCGCCGCGATAGGCGCCGCCGCCGTACGCGCCGTCGGTCGACCCGCCGTTCGGCTGCCCGTTGTTCGCGGCGCCGCCCTGCTGTCCCTGCTGGCCGTTCTGCGCGCTCTGCGAACCCTGCGACCCCTGCGAGTTTTGAGAACCTTGCGAACTCTGCGAGTTCTGTGACCCCTTTGAACGCTGCTGCCGCTGGCGCGCCTGATCGCGCATCCGCTGGTCGAGCGATTCGAGGCCGCGCGCGATGTCGCGCGCCTTGTCGGCGGCGCGCGACATCGAGTCCTGCTTGGCCTGCCTGCCCATCGAGCCGGCCGCCTCGTTGATCTTCCGCGACAGCGCCTCGAGGTTGTTGCTGATGCTCTCTTCCATCGCGGGCGCGTACTGATTGGGCGACCCGTTCAACGCCGAGCGCGAGTAGCGAATCATTTCGCGGATGCGCTTGTCGCGGATGCTGCCCGCGGCCTCGTCGAGTTTGCGCGCGGCGTCCTTCTCGTCGCGGCGCATCGAGTTGGCCAGCTTCTCGAGCTCGTTCTGCAGGTCCGCAACGTTCTTGTCCATCGCGTCCTTGCGCTGACCGAGCTGCTGCGCCTTCTCCTGACGTCCGGCTTGCGACCCCTGCGCGTTCTGCCCGTTCTGCGGCGAACCTTCCGCGCCCTGGTCGAGCCCGTTCACATCCTTGGCGATGTCCCTCTGTTCCGACGCGAGCGCTTCGGCCTCGCGCTGCACCCGCTGGATGTCGCGGTCGCCGCGGCCGCCCTGATTGCGTTCGAGCTGCTGCTGCGCCTCGCGCAGCCGCTGCAGCGCCTCGTTGGCCTGCGCGCCACCGTCGCGCGATCCGTTCGCCGCGGCGCGCCGTGCGGCGTCGGCAGCGTCCTGCAGCCGCCGCATCGCGTCGGTCACTTCCGGCCGCTGCTGCTCGCGCGTCAGCTGCTGCAGCTGCCGCACGGCTTTCTCCAGTTCATCAGCCAGGGCGCGCTGCGACGATCCGCCGCCGCCCGAGGAGCTCTGTCCCGCCTGCAGCGCTCTGCGCTGCCGCTCGAGCTCCTGCTGCTGCCGCCGCGCGAGCTCCTTCAGCTTCTCGACGAGCTGATCGATCTGCTGATCGCCCTGCTGCTGCTCGGCGCGCTGCTGCATCTCGTACTGATTCGCCAGCTTGTCCAGCTCCAGCTCGAACAGATCGGCGAGATCCTCGGCCATCTGTCCCTGTCCGCCGCCTCCGCCGCCGCCCTGCTGCATCGCCACCTGGACTTCGTACGCCTGCTCGGCGTCCTGCAGCAGCTTCAGCGCGCGCTGCTCGGGCTGCAGCGCGTCGTCGGCCTTGAGTGCCTTCAGCTGCGCTTCCGCCGCCTTCATCTCCTCGACCGCTTTCGGCAGCGTCTCGGCGATGTTGTTGAAGCTCGGATCGACCGCGCCAAGGCGCGCCTTCAGCTTCTGCACCAGATCCTCGACCTGTTCGCGGAGCTTCGCCTGCGCGAGATTCATGAACACCACGTTCTCGCGGAACTTGTCGGGCTTCGTCTTCGCCTTGTCGCGGACGATGTTGAAGGTCGCGGCGACGATCTCGCGCTGCTGCTGCGACAGCTGACCGACCTGCTGTCCGCCGCCGCCTCCGCCGCCGCCCATCGCCTGCGACTGCGCCGCGCGGTAATCCTTCTTGAACGGACGAATCTGCACGAAGTAGATGTCGCTCGTGGCCGTTTTCGGACCGGCGACCGTGTCGGTATCGGTGGCCTTGGCGAAGTACGAGACGAAGTCGCCCGGCTTCAGCCCGAGCTCCTCGAGATAAATCGTATGGCTGCCGCTGACTTCGGCGAGCGGTTTGCCGCTGAACAGATTCACGGACTTCTGCGCGCCGCCGTTGACCGAGTAGTACAGCTGCAGGTTGCGGACGCCGTAGTCGTCGTCGGCGCGCGCTTCGAGGAACAGCTCCTCGACCGGCGTCGCCTGCGAGTCGCGGCCCGGCTTGCTGAAGCGCACCATCGGCGCCTGATCGTCGATGACGTCGATCGTGTACTGCGGCGACGCATCGACTTTTTCGCCGTGAGGCCCGGTGAGCTCGATCTTGTAGAAGCCCTGCGTCTTGACCGCGAAGTTTCCGGTCAGCGTTCCGTCTGCCTGCGCGGTGAGCGTGGCAGAGGACCCATCGTTCAGCACGATGCGTCCGCCGGGCGTCTTCATCGTCGGCGTGACGCGAAAGAGCACGTCGGTGCCGCGGATCGCGGCAACGTCGCCTGCGTTCTCGATCTTGCGCGGCGGCAGCCCCGTATACGCGGGGAAGCGGTACTCGAGATCGAGCTGCGACACGGTCGGTAGATCCACCACGCTCAGCGTGAACTTCGCCGAGCGGACGCCGTTCGATTCGACGAGATACTCCGTCTGCTTGTCGAGGTGGAACAGCATCCCTTCGAACGACCCGGCCTCATTGGCCGCTGGCAGCAGCGGCACGCGCTCGAACTGCGCGTTGGCAGCGCTCCGCATCAGCACCGCGGCATCCCTCGCGGTGAAGCCGATCAACTTCGCGCGGATCGCCTGGTCGGCGCCGCGCGGCACTTTCGCGGAGCCAGGCGTCACGTCGATGCGGTACGGGCTCGACGCCTCTGCGGTGCGATAGATGACGAGCAGCGCCGACAGACCGTGACGCAAGTACGCCGGACCGAGCGCGACGACGAGCGCCGTAATGGCGGCGATTGCCGCGAGCGAGACCCCGTGGCGGCGCACCGATGCGCGTTCGACCTCGTCGCCATGATCCAGCGCGCGGCAGCGTTCGATGGCCTGTTCGACGAGACGCTCGACCAGGTGGGGAGAGTGATCGGGTGAGCCGCCGTTCGCGGTCGCTTCGACCGCCGTCATGATGCGCGCCTCGAGCGTCGGATCGCATTCCTCGAGGTACATCGCCACCTGCGCGTCGGTCACGCGGCGGCGGAGCGGCCAGACGAGTCCGTACACGAGCAGCGAGACGAAAACGGCGACCGAGATGATGCGAAACGCGATAATCGCGGGCGCGCTGAAGCGGAGCGACTCGAGGCTCGACGCCGAGAGCAGCAGCGCGAGGGACGTTCCGGCGACCACGACGACGGCGCCGCGCAACGCAAGCCGCAAGCGCCACCGGTTCCGCACGCGCCTGATGACGTCGACGAGTTCCATGCGTTGGTCCATGTCGCCTCCGCGCAATCAGATTACACCCGGGCGGGCCCAACCGCCTCCGCTAAAAGCTGGTTACAAAAACTTCTCCCGCCTCGAAAGACGGTTCGCGATCGTCGTTTCCACGGCCAGGAGCGCCATTCCCGTCAGGAGCAGATACCACCAGAGCCCCTGACGCTTTTCGATTTCCTCCTGCGTCATCTGCTCCGCCATTGCGGGCTCGGCCGTCTCGGGCGTCGCGTGGCCGGTCACCGCGGCCACCAGCTCGCGCGGGTCGAGCGGCGTGAGGTCCGACTCGACGGGGTCGAGGTTGGAAGCGACCGATTCCGGACGGCCGGTCGTCGCGCCGGCGGACCGGATTTCGTAGATGCCCTGCTCGGCGAGCTCGACGAGGCCGCGCGAGTTCTGGGGCGCCACGCGTTCGCCCGACGGGGTCACGACGATTCGATCGGTACGCCCCTTCGTTCGCGCGGCGACGTCGAGCACCTGGCCCACCGTCAGCCACGACGTCGGCTGCTCGTAGTGCGCGAGATAGCGAACGAGCTGATGCACGAGCGGAAGAAACACGGGCTTCACGCCGATGTCGCTCAGCGAGTCGTCGAGTGTCGACGTCCACACGATGACGCGGCCCATGCCGACTTTTCGCTCGGCGGCGGCGACCGCGCCGTCGTCGTAGCGGGCCAGCACGCGATCGGCGGGCGCCGGCTCCACGCTGCGATAGCGGAAGAAATGCGCGGCCGAGAAATCGCCGCTTCTCGGCGCCTTGAACAGCTCGAACACCTGATGGCTGTAATCGAGGAAGCCGAGCGATCCGGCGCGGCCGTCGGTGCGATCGATCGTCGTGCCGAGCTTCCCCGGAAGAAGATCGCCGTCCGCGGTCGATCCGGTGGGAAACGTCGTGTGATCGCCGGCGACGATCAGCAGTCCGCCGCCGCGCTCGACGAAGCGTTTCAACACGCCGCCGGCGGCGGCCGGCGGAAACATCGCATCGTTGAGCACGACGACCGCGCGCTTGTCGAACGCCGCGGGCGCGACGCGTCCTGCCGACGTGACCTCGACCTGGAATTGCGGCGTCGTACCGATGGCCAGCGCTTTGGAGATGTACAGGCTTGCGTCCGGCGCGCCGCTGTCGACGACCAGCAGCGACACCGGCTCGCTGGGCGTCAGCACGAAATGGAAGGTGTTGTCGGCCGGCAGCGGGTCGGTGCCTGCGCGCACCATCCCGCGCACGTTCGGACCCGACAGCGTGAACGGCGCGAAGGTCACCGACGACGACGCGTGCGGCGCCACTGTGGCGCGCAGCGTCTCGAGCTCGTGGCCGTCGACGGTCAGCGACACCGGAACGTTCCCGACCGCCTCGTCGCCTTTATTACTCAGCCCCGCGGTGACGGCGATCCGCTCCTGGCCAGAGAAGGCCGACCGTCCGAACGTCACCGATGGAACGGCGAGGTTGCGAGCGTTGGCCGAGCCGACCGGCATCGTGGTGAGCGTCATTCCCTCAGGAAAACGCGCGTCCTCGGATCCGGTCCAGCCGGTCTTCTGAAAATCGCTGATCAGAACGGCTTCGCGCCGCTTCAGCGGCGAGCGACCGAGGATGCTGTCGGCCAGCTTGAGCGCCGGGCCGTAGCGCGTCGCGCCGGTCGTGACCTTCGCGGCGTTGATGGCGCCCTC
The DNA here is from genome assembly GCA_003222395.1 of Acidobacteriota bacterium. GTDB lineage: Bacteria > Acidobacteriota > Vicinamibacteria > Vicinamibacterales > CAVVIG01 > Gp6-AA45. The sequence continues at coordinate 216,809 of QHWB01000033.1, read as the reverse complement.
GAGCCGCGCGCGATCGGAAGTGGCGCGCATGTTCTCCTCGGCGTTCTTCGCGAAGAGCACGAGGGTGGCGCGGTCGTCGGCGCCGAGCCCGCGCACGACGCGCCGCGCGGCGTCCTTCGCCTTCTCGAAGTGATCGCCGTACCCCATGCTCGCCGACTGGTCGAGCAGGACGACGACGTCGCGCGCGGCGCCGCCGGCGGCTGCGGCCACGGCGCTCTGATGCAGGAACGGCCGCGCGAACGCGAACACGATCAGGGCAATCGCCGCGGCGCGCAGGAACAGCAGGAACCAGTGACGGATGCGGCGGCGGCGGACGGACTGATACGGAATCCGGCGCACGAACATCAGCGACGGGAACTCGACGACGCGCTTCTTCTCGCGTTGGATCAGGTGGATCAATATCGGGATGGCGATCGCGCCGAGGCCGAGGAAGAAGGCTGGTGTTAGGAAGGTCACCGTACTCTCATCAGCCGCTCGCGGCTGGAAAGATAGCTGAAGAGCGCGCGGTCGAGCGGTTCGGCCGTGTTCAGCAGCGTGTAGTCGATCCGGTGCTCGGAGAACTTCGCGGTCAACGCGTCGATGTGCGCGCGAATCAGCTGCCGGTACTCCTGGGCGAGCGACTGCGGCACCACCGGAATCTGGTCGCCGCTCTCGAGATCCTCGAAGCTGGACGCATCGTCGTACCCGAACTCGATCTCGGCGGGGTCGAGGACGTGAAAGACGATGAGGTCGTTGCCGAGGAACTTCAGCGGCTTGATGGCTTCGAGGACTGCATCGGGCTCCTCGTAGAAATCGGAGATCAGGACGAGGATGCCGCGTCGCTTGAAGTGCTCCGCCATCTTGTTCAGCGGCGCCGTCAGATTCCCGGGGCGCTCGGCCTTCGCGCGATCGAGCGTGTGCAGCACGACGTTGAAGTGCTTCGCGGAGGAGGGCACGTGCGTGACGATGTCGCTGTCGAAGGTGACGATGCCGACGCGGTCGCGCTGCCGCTGCGCCAGGTAGCCGAGGCACGCGGCGACGAACGAGGCGTACTCGATTTTCGGAATGCCGCGGCTCGAAAAGCTCATCGACTTCGACACGTCGAAGAGGATGGAGAGGTTCGTGTTGGTGTCGGCCTCGTACTGCTTGACGTAGAAGCGATCGGTGCGGGCGAACAGCCGCCAGTCGACGCGGCGGATGTCGTCGCCGGCGACGTAGCCGCGGTGCTCCGCGAAGTCGATCGAGGCGCCGAAGTACGGCGCGCGGTGGAGGCCGTTGATGAAGCCCTCCACGACCGTCCGCGCCATCAGCTCGAGGCTGCTGATGCGCGACAGGATCTTCGGATCGACGAACCGCGCGCCGGGCATCGTCTGGGATGTTTGCATCGTCGTTCTCGGTTGCCTGAAAGGCTCGCGCTACCGCAAACCGCTGTCTCGTTCGCCTGAAAAGGTTCGCGCTACGGGTACGGGTCGGTGTAGCGCGAGGCGTTCAGCCGAGCGTTACATTCCGCTCTTGGGCACCGCCACCGTCGACAGCAACTCGTCCACGATCGAGTCGGTCGTGATCCCTTCCGACTCCGCGCGGAAGTTCGTCAGCACGCGGTGGCGCAGCACCGGGTGCGCCATCGAGCGGATGTCGTCGTAGCTGACGTGGTAGCGGCCGCTCGTCAGCGCGCGCGCCTTGCCGCCGAGCACGAGATACTGCGCCGCGCGCACGCTCGCCCCGAACGCGACGAATTTCTTCACCGTGTCGGGAGCGTTCTTCGACTTCGGACGGCTGGTCCGCGCGAGGCTGAGCGCGTAGCGCATCACCGGCTCGGCGACCGGCACACGGCGCACCAGGCGCTGAAACGCGATCAGATCGTCGCCGTTCACGGGCCGGTTGAAATGCGGATCGATGATCGCCGTCGTCGAGCGCACGACCTCGAACTCCTCGTCTTCCGGCGGGTGCTCGATGACGATGTGGAACATGAAGCGATCGAGCTGCGCCTCGGGCAGCGGATACGTGCCTTCGAGCTCGATCGGATTCTGCGTCGCGAACACGTAGAACGGCTCGGCGAGATCGTAGGTGCGCCCCTGGATCGTGACGCGATGCTCCTGCATCGCTTCGAGCAGCGCCGATTGCGTCTTGGGCGGCGTTCGGTTGATTTCGTCCGCGAGCACGATGTTGCTGAAGATCGGCCCTGGCGCGAACACCATTTGGCGCCGTCCCGTCGCCGTATCTTCCTGGATGATGTCGGTGCCGGTGATGTCCGACGGCATCAGGTCTGGCGTGAACTGGATGCGCGTGAACTTCAGGTCGAGCACCCTGGCCAGCGTCGCGACGAGCAGCGTCTTGGCAAGGCCAGGCACGCCGACGATCAGGCTGTTGCCGCCGACGAAGAGCGTCAGCAGCACCAGCTCGATGACCTCGGACTGCCCGATGATCCGCTTGCCGAGCTCCTCGATGATCTGCTGGCGCCCGACTTTCATCTTGTCCGCGAGCGCGATGTCGTCCGCCGATTCGAAATCCACAGTGTCCACTGCCACGATATCTCCTTACTATCAAGCCATCGCGACCGACCAGCGACTAGCGACTATTAGTGCGTCATCCCGTAAATGATGTAGTTGACGCCGATTTTGTACGCCTCATTGGACTCGTCGATCGGTTTGAAGCCGGTATCGGACCACTCCCAGTACTCCGAGATGTCGGTGTTGTAGTTGATCATCACCATGATCCGCTTCGACGGATCGTTGTCCTCGTAGATCGCCCGGAAGATCGCGGGCGGCGGATCGTAATACTGCGGGACGTCGAGCGTCTTGATCTCGAAGAAGCTGTGGAAGATGTGGTGCGAGACGTCGAGATCGTAAATCTTCGCCTCCGGCAGCGCGCGCAGCATCTGCGCCTCGAAGTTGCCCCAGTGGCCGTACCGGAAGTCGTCGACGATGAGGAAGCCGCCTTTGAGCAGGAAGGCGCGCAGGTTCGCCGCTTCCTCCGGCGTCATCGTCCACGCCCCGGGTTCGCAGAGGTACGCGACGGGATACCTGAACAGCTCCGGGCTGTCGAACGGCAGGATATCGGTCTCCTCGGTGTGCGGGTTGAGATAGCTCACCTCGTTGAGGATCTTCATGAAATGCTGTTCGCCCGCCGGGTAATCGTGCGTCCACATCATGCCTTGCGCGGCGTAGCCGTAGTCCGGACCGTACCGAATGCGCACGAACGTGAAGCGGCCGTCGTAGGGCGCGTTCGGCTGAATCGGAATCGGCGCGCCGCGCCGACCGAAACCGCCGAAGCCGCCGCGCCGCTGCGCCAATGCCGTGCCGCCGCTCACCGTTCCTGCAATCAGGAGCGACAGCAGCAGCGCGGCCATCCGCTTCACGGCTTGCCGTCCTTCTTCGCCTGCAGATCGCGGAGCGCTTTGGTCTTCAGCGCGAGACGGGTAAGCAGCTTCTCCATCTGCGCGTCGTACTGCGCCGGATCCATCGACGTCTTGCGAAGCTGCAGCCCTTCAATCTCTTTTTGAATCGCGTCGCGCTCGTCGACGAGCGCGCGCACCGCGGGATCGGAGGTGTCGACCTTGAGGGCGCTCTCGGCCCGTCCCGTGCCGAGGAAGACCGCCGACGCGAGCTTGCCGTCGCCGCCGTCCTCGAGCATCGCATGCTCGGTGAGAATCAAACCTTTCTGCTGGAACGCCTGTGTCACTTTCGTCTTGGCGTACTCGAACGCCTCGGCGATTGAGACGTGGCCGTTGCGGTCGCGGTCGGCCGCGGCGTCGCCGAACGCCTCGACGAAGTACTGTCCGAACTCGGTCTCGTTGCGCTCGCCGCCGGTCTTGGTCGCCGTAATGACGACGCGGCCCGGCGCCGCGAGCGGCTGCTGGAACGCGCCGCTCGAGCTCGCGGTGTTGACGAACACGACGTGCTGCGTCGTGAACTTACCCAGCAGCCGCGCGTAATCGGCTGCCGTCAAATCCGGCCCCATCAGATTGAACGCCGCCGTGCTTCCGTCGAAGCTGCCGTGGCCGATGAGCAGCAGGACGACCGAATCGTTCGATTTCGCCCGCGCCGCCACGTCGTTGAGCGCCTTCTCGAGGTTCACCTTCGTCGCCTGCTTGTCGGAGAGATAAGTGATGTTCGCGTCGGGGACGGCGTCTTTCGTTTTCGCCGCGTCGATGAACGTCTTCGCCCACTTGTCGAATTTCTGGGCGTGCTCCTGGTCTCCGGGCACGCCGGTGACGACGACGATGTGGGTTTGCTGCGCGAAGGCGGAGCGCACGTTCGCCGCGCTCAGGCAAAGCACGAAAATCACGAAAACACGAAACACGCGAAACATGTTCAGTACAAATGGATTTTCGCGTGTTTCGTGGCGTCGCGTGTTTCGTGGCGTCATGCGAGTCCGCGCACCCTTCTGTATCCCCATTCCGCGGACACGAGACCGACGAGCAGCATGAAGAGTGCCGGCATGTCCCAGAGCTCGCGCTCTTCGACGACGGTCACACCACGGCCGCTGTAGCTGATCGCTTCGGGCAGCGACGCGACGTTGGTCGACGTGAAGAAGCGGCCGCCGGTCTCCTCCGCAATCCGCTTGAGCAGCGGCGCACGCATCGCGGCGTCGAAGTATTCCGCGTCGCCGGCGGATACGCGCACGTGCATCGATCCGCTGCCAAGCGGCTTCTGCGCGCGCTCCGCCCCCACCTTCACGGTGTAGATCCCAGCCTCGTCCGGCACGAACGCGGTGCGGTAGTCGCCGTCCTTGGTCACCGTCCAGTCGATCGGCACGTCGGTCGTCCTGCCGGACGGCGACGTGATGTGCGCCGTCACGGTGGCGTCGTTCACTTCGGCGTACGCCTGGTCGAGCACTTCGGCGGCGACCTTGATCGGTTCGCCCGGCTCCACGCGATCGGCCGTCGTCGTGACGTTCACCTGATCGGGGACGCCGTCCACGAGCCAGCGGATCATCCGCCGCCAGAACATCTGGTGCGTCGTGTCGCTGACCGGCACCTTCGCCGCCATCCGCCAGTACCAGACGTCCTGCACCGGCATCGCGAGCGCCTTGCCCCGTCCGTAGCGCTGGTGCGCGAGGACGACGTGTTCCTGCCGCGCCTTGTCGCTGCCCGTCAGCAGAACGGTCGCCCCGGGCTTCACGTCCTTAATGAGGTTGACCGCCGACAGTTCCGGCATGTCGTCCCACTTCTTCGCCGATGCATCTTCGGAGTTGGCGAGAAGCGTCACCGGGAACGTGGCGCCGGCACGCGTCGGCCGCACGCTGATGTCGGTCGCGAGGTACTTCGCGTTGGAGGAGCCGATGACGACCGGCAGCACTTCGCCGACGGGCGTGCCCGCCCACCCGCCTTCGGCGAACGCGCGCCGTCCGCCCAGCATCAGCAGGCTGCCGCCGCGCTTGCTGACGAAGTCGGCGATCATCCGCAACTGCTCCGGCGTGAACGACGCCGCCTCGACGCTGCCGAGAACGAGCGCGCGGTACGCGAACAACTCCTCGCGCGTTTTCGGGAAGCCCGCGATCAGCTCCTCGGAATTGCTGACGCCCTGACGCAAGTACTTGTTCTCGGCGGTGCGGTCGAGGGTCACGAGCTGCAGATTCTTGTCTTCTGCGACCGCGCGGCGGACGAATTTCAGCTCCACGCGCGGCTCGCCTTCGTAGTACAGGACCTTCTCGACGCGATCGTTGACCTGAATGAGCGCCTCGCGGGCATTGTTCTGCGTGACCTGCTCGGCGTCCTGCGTCGGGACCCTGAAGCGGAACAGGCGCGCGCCCGCTTCGCCCGCCGTGAAACGTACTTTCACCGTCGCCGACTCGCCGTCGGGCGGCAGCTTCACCTCCTGCGTGTTCACGATGCGACCGTCGTCCTCGACGCTGAGCGGGACGGTCCGGCCGCCGTAGCCGGTCTGCGAGAGCACGACGTCGACCACGAGCGCCGTCCCTTTGAGCACGGCGCGCGGCGTCTCGACGCGCGTCACCTGGATGTCGCGCGCGAACTGCTCCTGACCGACGCCGACGGTGAATACCGGAATCGATCGCGCCTTGAGGCTCGCGAGCGATTCGTCGATCGCGGCATCGGTCGTGTCGGCGCCGTCGGAGATCATCACGAGGCCGGCGAGCGGCAGGCCGGCGAGCTCGTCGCGCGCGCGATCGAGCGCCTGACTCAATCGCGTCGCGGTGCCGTCGAACTTCAGATCCGCGGTCGACTGAATCCGATCCGACGAGGACGCGAAGCTGAAGAGGCGGACGACGAAGCGCTGCGAGAGCGCCGTGAGCAGCTTGGCGTTCGGTCCATTGAGCTGCTGTTGCACGAAGGCGCTGCGCGCCTGACCGTCGCGATCGGCGATGGCCATGCTGCGCGAATTGTCGACGAGCACGGCGAGGAAGTTCTGCTGAGGCACCGCCGCCTTGAGAATCAGCGTCGGCCGGAACAAACAGACGAGCAGCACGGCGAGCGCCGCCAGGCGGAGCGCGACGAGCACGAATCGATCGCGCAGGCGATCGGCGGCCGCGACGCCGCGATAGGTGAGGAGCGCCACGACCGCAGCGGCGGCCACGCCGCCCGAGATCAGCAGGACGGAGCGCGAGAACGCCCACGCCACGTCGCCCTGCTGAAACATGAGGGGCGGATATTTGAAGAGGAAACGGAAAACGTTTTCCACCAGGCGCTCATTCTACAGAAGGCGGCGGTCGGGGGGATCACCAGCGCACTTTTTTCATAAGTGGTCCGACTTCGGACAGGTGGGTCGGGCGGAGCAAGCCGGTCGGCCGAGCAAGCTCCGCCTCTGCACCGAAGCAGCGTGGGTGGAGCAGGGGCCGAGCTTGCTCGGCCCGATCAATTTACGCGCGAAGGCGTTTGAACTTCGATCGCAGCTTGAGATACGCGAGCGCTGCGGCCTCGCCGAGCACGAGGCCGCTGAGGATCCAGTCGCTCGCGCGCGGGCGCGGCGGAGACGGCGGCGACGCGGGCGGCAGATCGGCATCGACGTCGCAGTTGGCGGCGGCGATCGCCGGCTTCAGGGTGCCGGCGGCCTTCTGCCGCTCCCACGCCTGTTCGGCCAGGACGCCGATCTTCTCCTTCTCGCCCGGCTCCTTCTCGCCGGGATCTTTACCGTACGGCGAGGCGTGCTCGATCTCCGCGTTCAACTCGGCGCCAATCAAGACCGCGAAGCTCGAGACGTAGAACCACAACATCAGCACGATGACGCCGCCGATCACGCCGTACGTCGCGTTGTACGAAGTGAAGTTGGTCACGTAGAACTTGAATCCGAGCGAGATCAGCACCCAGAGCACCGTGGCGACCACCGACCCCGGCGTAATCCACATCCACCGCTGCTCCGCGTCGGGCGCGTAGTAGTAGATCATCGCCATGCCGAGACTGACCAGGGCGAAGACGACAGGCCATTGAAGAATCTTCCACGTCCATTCGAATGCGGCGCCGAGAAACATCTTCGAAGCGATTTTCTCCGCGAGCGTGGGTCCGGCGATGACGAGCGCGAACGACACGACGATGAAGATGGCGAGCGCCACCGTCAGTCCGAGCGCGACGGCTTTCACCTTCCACCACGGACGGCTTTCCTGAATGTCGTACGCCTCGTTCAGCGCGGCGATGATCGCGTTCACTCCCGACGAGGTGCTCCAGATCGTGCCGAGCATGCCCAACGTCAACAGCCCGCCGTTCTTCTCGTGCGCGATCTTCAGCGTCTGATCCATCACGAGCTGCAGGACGTCGTACGGCGCCACGCGCGCCAGCGTCGAGTTGATCGCGTCCAGCAATCCCGCGATCGGAATGAAGCTGACCAGCGCGACGAGGAACAGCAGCGCGGGGAACAGGGCGAGGAAAAAATAGTAGGCGAGCTGCGCGGCGAGGTTCAGACAGTTGTCCGCCAGCAGCTCGTTCCAGGTTCGCACCGCGAGCTGTTTCCACGTGAGCGGGACGCGGAACGCGCGCAGCATCAGCGCGCCCGTGCGCCGTGGCGAACGCCGGTTCCGACCGTCGGCGTGAACGACGGCGCGTCGCTCGCCGGGAACGAATCGGCCGACGCGTCGTGGACCAGATCCTGGCGGCGCCATCCGGCGCGTTCGAGTACGGCGGCGTACCAGCGCCGTGCGTCGGACAGATCGCCTTCGCCGGTCATCGCCCACCATGCGAGGCTTCCGCCGACGCCGGCGAGCAACGATCCGCTCACACTTTTCTGTCGCATCCCCTGCAGCGCGAGCGCGGCGCCGCCGAGTCCGACGAGCCAACGCGTCAACGCGAGCTCGCGGCGCGTGCCATCCCAGCCGCGACGATCCCAGACGCTTGCCGGCGCGCGATGTGTAGTCAGGTTCAGTCCGCTCGAGTGCGTAGTCATATTGGCCCCTGCGATGCAAATTCGGGGACAGGTTACGGATGAACTAATGATGGGTTTCCCTACACGTCCCGTCACCGAGTGAACGTCCATCGACGCGCCGAGCCGCCGCGCGCATCCGCCCAAATCGATCGGACGTGGCGATTCTGGCCTGATTCTGCAGGTCCCACCCCTCGACCCGCCTCGTCAGCTCGCCCTTTCCAGTGGCACATCGGTTGCTCGAAAGACCCTTGTAATCCCCTGGCACTCGACCGAACACGGAGGATTCTATGCCGCCAGAGCCAATCCGCGCGACCGACGATGTGCTCCGGCGAGTCCAGGGCGAATTCTTGGAAATGCCCGGCTTGCGGTTGACCGAAGCACAGGCGCGCCGTCTGTGGGGACTGGATGCGGCTTCATGTGATGCACTTCTTGGCGCCCTGGTCGATGCGAATTTTCTGTTCAGGACACGCGACGGCGCGTTCATGCGCGTCGAACGCGCGATGCCCGTAAAAGCCTCGCAGCGGCCGCGAGCGACTATCGCGGCCGCCTGACAACTTTCCTCTTCGGAGGAATGCCCGCCGTCCGGCTGGACGAAAGTCTTTCCTTTGAGCCGTCAGCCAGCCGGCCGAATCTCCTGCCACCTTACCCCGGGCGGCTGACCTTCGGGTCGCCGCCCGCGGCCAATCTCAAGTCACAAGTCGTCAGTCTTCAGTCGTCAGTCTCCGCCGTAAGTCGGCCCTGTCGCGCTAGACTGGCAGCACGCGTTTATTAGTTGCGACAACGAATCCGCACAAGGTGCGGGAGATTCGCGCCATCCTCGCCGGAATTCCGCACGACATCGTCTCGCTCGATGCCGTGCCCGCGATTGACGCTCCCGAAGAGACCGGACGGACATTCGAGGAAAATGCGCGGGCCAAGGCGTTGCACTACGCGGCGGCGACCGGCGAGCTGACCGTCGCCGAAGACTCTGGTCTGGAGATTGACGCGCTTGGCGGCGCACCCGGCGTGGAATCGGCGCGCTACGGCGGTGTCGAGACGCCGTACGAGGAAAAGTTCGCGCTGATCTACAGCGCGCTTCGTCACAACGGCTGTGTCGACTCGACCGCCCGATTCGTCTGTGCGCTCGCGCTCGCATCGGGTCAGTGCGGCGCGGACCTTTCAGACGCGCGTCGCATCCTCTTCGAGACGCGGGCGTCCGTCGAGGGACGCATCGCGGCCGCGCCGCGCGGCCGCGGCGGTTTCGGGTACGACCCGATCTTCTTTTATCCGCCGTACGGCTGCACGCTCGCCGAAGCGACGCCGGATCAGAAGGCCGCCGTCAGCCATCGCGGCCAGGCGTTCCGGATATTGCGGCGTTTTCTCGAAGTGTCCGCGAGCGAACAGCCTGCTTCCCACGCGCGGGACGTTCGATAGGCTGCGCGCTTCAAAAGAGCGCGTCTCCCCGCCACCGCCGTTCGTGATCGAGCAGCCACGACTTCTTGTCGAGGCCGCCCCCGTACCCGATCAGGGAGCCTGACGATCCGATCACGCGATGACACGGAACGACAATCGCGATCGGGTTTGCGCCATTCGCCAACCCCACGGCTCGCGAGGCGCCTGGGGAGCGCAGCTCCTTCGCGATCGATCCATAGCTGCGCGTCTCGCCGGGCGGAATCCGCAGGAGCGCCCGCCACACGCGTTTCTCGAATTGAGCACCGTGCATCTCGATCGGGAGGTCTCCGACTTCAGCCGTCGTCCCCTCGAAGTACGCGGCCAGCCACTCGCGCGTGCGCGCGATGACCGGCGTTTCGCCATCGACGATGTCGTGAGGAGGGAAGTGGAGGCGCAGCCGGCGTTCGAGTCTGGTGAGGCGTTGCTTGGGGCCGGTGAATTCGAGTGCGCAGAGCCCTGTGTCGCTCGCGAGAGCGAGCATCGGTCCCAGCGGCGTGGGCAGCATCGCGCGCGTCAGCGTCAACGTTGTCTCACTCAACGGCTCGCTATCAAGTGGCCGACGATCGCCTTCTGCTTCTGCACCAGCTCTTTGATTCCTGCGTCGGCGAGATCCAGCAGCGTCAGCAGCGCTTCACGGCCGAACGGCAGCGCCTCGGCCGTGCCCTGCACCTCGATGAAGCGGCCGTTGCCGGTCTTTACGATGTTCATGTCCACTTCGGCGCGGCTGTCGTCCTCGTACGCGAGATCGAGCAGCGGTTCGTTGTCGACGATGCCGACGCTGATGGCGGCGACATAGTCCGAGAGCGGGATGCCGTTGATGACGCCGCGGCCGCGCATCTTCTCGAGCGCCAGCGCCAGCGCGACGAACGCGCCGGTGATCGACGCGGTGCGCGTGCCGCCGTCCGCCTGGATGACGTCGCAGTCGATCCAGATCGTCCGCTCGCCGAGCGCCGGCAGGTTCGTCACCGATCGCAGCGATCGGCCGATGAGCCGCTGGATTTCCTGCGTGCGGCCGCCGACCTTTCCGGCCGACGCCTCGCGCTGCGTGCGCGTGCTCGTCGCGCGCGGCAGCATCCCGTACTCGGCCGTCACCCACCCCTTTCCGGTGTTCCGCAGGAACTGGGGCACGCGATCTTCGACGCTCGCCGCGCAGATGACTTTCGTGTTGCCGGCCTGAATCAACACCGATCCCTCGGCGTGCATCAGATAGTGCGGCGTCAGCGTCGTCTCGCGCAGCTGGTCGTGCGCTCTCTCGTCGGATCGCATAGTCATTGAATCCACGTCAGATTCTTCTCCAGTGGCCGGCGCAGATCGACGTGGCCGGCAATCGTATCGACCTCTTTGCCGTCGACGAGCAGCTGGACCGCGTGCACCGCCGGCAGATTCTCGGTCAGCGCGTTGACGATCGTGTAGACGGTCAGCAGCTCCGTCGTCGAGCCGCCGGGATGCGCCGCGATCATGTCGCGGCTGAAGTCGACGTACGCGTCGCCGCGGTCGCTGATGAAGAGCGCCCGCAGCGTCGTGCCTGGCGGGACCGCCGAGACGAACGGCTCGGCGACCGGCGCGATTTGCGCCGCCACGATCTCGTTCGCCTGCGCGACGGTGCCTTCTCCGTACGCGATCTCTCGCTCGACGCCGGTCAGGCGCGTGCCGTCTTCGGCAACGTAGAACAGCCGCGCCTTGATCTTGCGGCCGGCGGGAGGTGCGGGCGCATTCGCGGGCGCCGCGGACACCGCCTTCGCCGCGGTCGCGCCGTAGCGACGCGGCAGCGCGATGAACATCAGCCACACCAGGACCCCCGCGACGAGCGCGATGGCGCCGACGACCAGCCAGCGGCGTCCCATCACTGCGTGCCCCCGGCGGCGAGCGCGTCGCGGAAGCGCACCACGGCGTCGTACAGCGCCTGCACGAAGTTCGTCTGGAAACCGTCGCCGGCGAGCAGCTTTTCCTGATCGCCGTTGGTGAGGTAGCCGAGCTCGATCAGGACGGCCGGCATGTTCGCCGATTCGAGCACGCGCAGCGCCGCGCTGTCGACGGCGCGCGGCGCGAGCGGCACCCGGTTGCCGAGCTGCTCGCGCAGGACGTTGGCGAAGGCCGTCGATTGATCGACGTGGCGCGTCTGCGCGAGATCCCACGGAACCAGCTCGATGTCGCGCAGCCCGCCGCCGAACGTCGGCAGACGTTCCACGCCGCCCGGCGCCTCGGCCGGCGGAGAGCCCCTGTCGAACGCCGCATAGAAAATCGACGCGCCGGTCGCCGACTTCCGCAGCGACGCGTTGACGTGCAGGCTCAGGAACAGATCCGCCTTGTTGTTGTTCGCGATCGCCGTGCGCTCGTCGAGCGGGACGTTGCGGTCATCGTCTCGCGTGAGCAGGACGCGGATGCCGAGCCGTGCCTCGATGATCCCTTTCGCGCGGCGCGCGACGGCGAGCGTCAGATCCTTTTCCTTCGTGCCCTGTGCGCCCCGTGCCCCTTCATCGTCGCCGCCGTGGCCGGCATCGATCGCGATCGTGCGGATCGGCGAGACCGGCATGCCGAACGCCGGCGGCAGCTCCGGAGGCGACGGGGGCTGCGGTGCCGCGGGCGTCGACGGCGTCGTCTCGGTCGGCTGTGCGGACAAAACGTCGATCGTCAACCGCATCGTCGTATCGACCGGCTGCGTGGCGCTCCTGAAACCGGCAAAGCGCGGACCCAGATCGACCGAGAGCGAGGTCTGATCGAGCGCGCGGACGTCCTGCACCAGACTCTGGGCGCCTTGTGGCGCGAGCGGGGGATTCGGAAGGTCGAGGGCGTCGACGTCGAATTTGATCGTCAGCCGCTGATTGTCCTGCGTGACGGTGCTGTTGGCGGCCGGCGTCGCGTCGACTGTCAGACGCGCCGACGAGGCGCTGAGCGCGTCGTAGCGAACCATGATGCGCGGCACGCGCACGTCGCCGATGAGGAGCAGGTGCGACGGCTTGCGCAGCTCGAGCCGGGCGTCGTAGATGGGTCCGAGGGCGCGGCTGATGAATTCTACCGGCACGAGCCACCGCCGTCCGTTGCGCGACAGCGGCGCCGGCAGCGAGATCAACCGGCCCGACACGGAGGCGAGCGATTGGTCCGGCGTGAGGACGATGGTCCGTCCTTTGTACGACACCGTGATGGCGCCGAGCGACTCCTGGACCGCGAGACCGAAGGTCGACGCGAGATCGTCGAGCGCCACGAATTCCTGATCGCCCACCAAGGCGATCGTCATCGAGCGGCGGCCGTCTTTTGTGAGCATCGTCAGCGACGGCGGCGGCGCGGGCTGACTCGACAGTGCGGCGCCGAGCCCGAGAAGCACGATGACGGAAATGACGGCGGAGAAAAGTGGAAGCGAACGGGCCTTCAATGGAGGATCTCGGGCCTCCATTCTACATTGCGGATCTATCAGCTATCAGCTATCAGCTATCAGCTGACAGCTGACAGCTGACAGCTGACAGCTGAAGCTAGTCGATGATCCGTCGTGCGGCGGACAGTCCGATGATCAGGAACACGAGGAACAGGATCAGGAACAGGCCCGCCAGGAACTTGGCGATCGCGAACGACGCGCCGGCAATCGTCGTGAACCCGAGCAGGGCCGCGATGATGCCGACAACCAAGAACACCAGCGCCATGTGAAGCATGACTTCACCCTCCGCGATCCTGAGTGTGCGAAACGCGTGCCGCCGCATACGGATGTGGTGAACAATGACCGCGTCATGGACAGCTTTCTCGCCGCCGCCATCGAAGAAGCTGAGTGCGGCCTCGCCGAAGGGGGCATCCCGATTGGCGCGGCGCTCGTGCACCGCGGCGTCATCCTCGGTCGGGGTCACAACCGCCGCGTGCAGCAGAGCAGCGCGGTGCTGCATGGCGAGATGGATGCGCTCGAGCGCGCGGGCCGACAGCCGGCGTCGGTCTACCGCGAGTCGGTCATGTACACCACGCTGTCGCCGTGCGCGATGTGCTCGGGCGCGATTCTCTTGTACGGCATCCGCCGCGTCATCGTCGGCGAGAACCGCACGTTCATGGGTGAAGAAGATCTGCTGCGATCGCGCGGCGTGCGCGTCGAGGTCGTGCAGGACGAACGGTGCATCCGGATGATGTCGGACTTCATCGCCGCGCACCCGGAGCTGTGGAACGAAGATATCGGCGTCGACCGCAATCCGCGCGAAGCGTGACCGCGGTCGACCTGCCGCCTGACGATTACTGCACGCGAAGAGTGATGGTCTGTCCCGGCGGCACGTTCACGTCGAACGCGATCGGCTGGGGATCGTCGGCCACGCGGATCTCGATGCGGTGCGGTCCGGCCGTCAGATTCAGATGCTGGAACGGACCGTCGAAGTCGTCCACGACGCCGACGTAGTAACCGTCCGCGAACACCTGCGCATCCTGCGGCGCGCCTTCGATGTGAAGCCCGCCATAGGTGTAACCGGGCTGTGCGCTGACGTACGACGCCGGCGGATAGCCGGAGTAACCGTAACCGGAGTAGCCGTAACCGTACCCTGGATAACCACCGTAGTAATAAGGATACGGATAGCCGTAATACGGCGCGTAGTACGGATACCGGTATCCGAACCCGGCGAAGAACCCAATCGTGAGACCCGGACGATAACCGTAGTAGTACGGACGATACGGAGCGAAGCCGATGATGCGCGGCGAAATGATTCGCGGCGCGACGAAGCCGGCGCGTCCGCCGATCGGACGACCGATCGCGCGGCCGCTGGCGACAACGTGTCCGCCTCCGCCGCGGACAACGCCGCCGTGGACAACGCCACCGCGCGCACCGCCGCCGCGGCGCTGCGCGCTCGCCGTTGCCGGCAACGACACGCACACGACAGCCGCGATCGCAACTGGGATGAACTTCGAACAGGTCATGGCGGACTCGTGTCAGGCATGGCAGGCTGGCGACTTCATTTTAGCGCGGATAATACCGAACGAGCCATTCGGCCACCAGGACCGGCTTGTCCGAGCGCTCCCGCTCGACCGTCACCCGCCAGGTCACCTGGATGCTTCCTTTTTCGTCGTCGACGCTCGCCGGGGTGAAGCGCGCCCGCACGCGGGAGCCGGCCGGAACGGGCGCGACGAAGCGCAGGCGGTTCATGCCGTAGTTGATTGCCATCCGCAGGCCGGTGAACTCGACGGCGTCGCGGAGCAGCGCGCTTACCAGCGACAGCGTAAGGAATCCGTGAGCGATGGTGATCTTGAACGGCGATTCGGCTGCGGCCCGCTCGGTGTCGACGTGAATCCACTGGCGATCGCCGGTCGCGTCGGCAAACTGGTTGATACGCTCCTGGGTTACCTCCAACCAGCCGCTGACCGCGACTTCCTGTCCAACCTGATCACGCAGAGTAGAGACGTCGAGGCGTGTCATGCCTTTCAGGCGAGCGGCTGTGCGACGGCTTCGCTGTAGAAACCGCGGCCGTCGGCGATGAGCCGCTCGAGCAGCGGCGCCGGCTCCCAATAGTCGCCGAAGCGCGCGCGATATTCCCGGACTCGCGCGAGCACCGTGGGCAAGCCGACCGTTTCCGCGTAGAACATCGGTCCGCCGCGGTAACGCGGGAAGCCGAACCCGTATACGTAAACGACGTCGATGTCGCTCGCCCGAGTCGCGAAACCGTCCTCGAGCACGCGCGCCCCTTCGTTCGCGAGCGCCGTCATGATCCGCGCAACGATTTCCTCGTCGGCGATCGGCCGCCGTGTGATGCCGCGCTTGAACGCCACCTCGTCGGCGAGCTCCTCGATGAGCGGATCCGGCGTGCGGTTCCTGCCGCCGGGCGCGTCGTACTTGTACCAGCCGGCGCCGGTTTTCTGTCCGTAGCGGCCCATCTCGAAGAGGATGTCTGGTATCGCCGACTGCGGTCCCTCGGCGCGCGTCTTGCCGATCGATTTCAGATACTGCCGAATGCGCGCGCCGACGTCGATGCCGGCGATGTCCTGCATGCCGAACGGACCGACCGGCAGCCCGAAGTCGGTCAGCACTCGATCGATCTGCGGCACGCTCGCGCCCTCTTCGAGCAGGAGGTATGCCTCGCGCATGTAGTAGGCGAGCATGCGGTTGGCGACGAAGCCGAAGCAGTTGCCGACGACGACGCCGACCTTGCCGAGCTTTTTCGCCAGCTTCAGCGACGTCGCGATCGCCTCCCTGCTCGTTTCGCGTCCGCGGACGATTTCGAGGAGCTTCATCACGTTGGCCGGGCTGAAGAAGTGGTGTCCGAGGACCTGCGGCGGCCGGCCGCTCGCGCGCGCGAACTCGTCGATGTCGAGCGTCGACGAATTCGACGCGAGAATGCAGTCCGCCCGCGTCACCGAGCCGAGCTCGGCGAACGTCTGCTTCTTCAGATCCATGTTCTCGAACACGGCTTCGACGACGATGTCGACCCGGTCGAAGCCGTCGTACGACGTCGTCGGCGTGATGAGCGCGAGCGTCTTCTCGAGCTGATCGGCGGTCATCTTGCCTTTCGACATCGTGATCTCGTAGTTCTTCCGAATCGTCGCCAGCCCGCGCTGCAGCGCCGCATCGTCGACGTCCTTCAGCAGCACCGGAATGCCGGCGTTCGCGTACGTCATCGTGATGCCGCCGCCCATCGTGCCGGCGCCGATGACCGCAGCCCGTTTGATGTCGCGCGCCGGCGTCTCCTTCGGAATGTCCGGTACCTTGGCGACCTCGCGTTCAGCGAAGAACAGATGGCGCAGCGCTTTCGATTCGGTCGACACGACCGACTGCGCGAAGATCTCGCGCTCGCGGATCGATCCGTCGGCGAAGCCGAGGCGCAGACCCTCTTCAATCGCGTCCACGGCGGCCAGCGGCGCGCGCGCGCCTTTCGCGGTCTTCGCGAGCGTCTGGCGCATCGCCCGACAGGCTTCGATTCCGTTCTTGATCTGCTCCGGGGACAGCGCGATGTCGCGCGTCTTCCGCATCGTGCGCGCCTGCGCCTTCGACTTGGCGAACGCGACGGCCGCGGTCAGCAGTTCCGCTCGGTTGACGCCCTCGTCCCTCGACGACGCTCGGGACGACGCGGAGCCGGTCGAAGGGTCGCGCCCCGGCAGGACTTCGTCGAGGATGCCGGCCGCTTTGGCCTTCGACGCCGGTACAGGCTTGCCGTCGGTGCACATCTCGAGCGCCAGCTGCGCGCCGCACAGCCGCGGCAGCCGCTGCGTGCCGCCCGCGCCCGGAATGATGCCGAGCAGCACTTCGGGCTGGCCGACCTTCGCATCCGCTGTGGCGATGCGGAAGTGACAGGCCTGCGCCATCTCGAGCCCCCCACCGAGCGCGTTGCCGTGAATCGCCGCGACGACCGGCTTGCTCGCATCTTCCATGCGGCGCAGCAGCGCATGCGTGTTGGCGGAGCGGGCGAGCGAGTCCGCGGCCGTCTTCAGCGTGTCGAACACCTTGATGTCCGCGCCGGCGATGAAGGTCGTGCCGGCGCCGATGAGAACGATGGCGTCGGCGTTCGGATCCGCCGCCGCGCGCGCGACAGCGACGTCGATGCCGTCCCACACGGCGGGGCTCAGCGCGTTGACGGGAGGATTGTCGATGGTGACGATGGCGACGCGGTCGACGATTTCGTAGCGAACGAGATCAGCCATTGGGAACCTCGGCTGACTCGACGACGATGCAGGTCGTCGAGCCGTGAGCGTAGAGTTTGCCGTTGCGATCGACGATGCGCGCTTCGGCGGTCGCGGTGCGGCCACCGACGTGGACGGCGACGCCTTCGCAGCGCACCTCGCCCGCCGCAATCGTCAGCGCACGCGTCAGGTTCACCGTCAGTTCGAGCGTCGTGAAGCGCTTGCCGGGCGGCGTCGTCGTGTTGATCGCGCAGCCGAGCGCCGTGTCGAGCAGCGTCGCGGCGAAGCCGCCGTGCGCGACGCCGGTGCCGTTGTAGAAGCGCTCCTCGGCCGTCGCCGCGAAGACGACGCGTCCCTTGTCGACTTCGACGAGCCGGATGCCCATGAGCTGCAGCATCGGCGGCGCCGGGAATTCGCCGGCGAGCACGCGCTGAAAGTATTCGAGGCCGCTGAGGCCGCGTCGGGTTCCGATGAGCGTCATGAGTGCGTTGCAGCGGTGGCGGCGGCGTGTTCTTCGCGCAGCACGCGGTACAGGATCTTGCCGACGGCGCTCATCGGGAGCGTTTCGCGGATCTCGATCGTGTGCGGCAATTTGTACTCCGTCAGGCTCTCGCGGCAGTGCGCGAGCAGCTCGTCGGCCGACGCGGTCGTGTCTGGTTTCAGGGCGATGCACGCCTTGACGACTTCGCCGTGATACGCATCGGGGATGCCGATGACGGCGGCGAGCCGCACGGCCTGATGCGTGTAGAGGACCGATTCCACTTCCGACGGGTACACGTTGTAGCCGTCGACGATGATCATGTCTTTCTTCCGCTGGACGATCGACGTGAACCCCTCGTCGTCCATGCGCGCGACGTCGCCCGTGTGGAACCAGATGCGGCCGTCTGCGTGCTTGCGCAGCGCGTCGGCGGTTTCGTCGGGTTTGTTCCAGTAGCCTTTCATCACCTGCGGTCCGCACACGCACAGCTCGCCGGCTTCGCCCACCGGAAGCTCGCGCGCGCCCGTTTCGACGTCGACGATCTTCACATCGGTGTCGGGAAACGGCAGACCGATCGTGCCCATCTTGCGTCGCGCGAGCTGAGGCGTCGAATGGGTCACGGGCGACGTTTCCGACAGGCCGTATCCCTCGTTGAGCGGGCGGCCGGTGCGCCGCTCGAATTCTTCCATCACTTCGATCGGACACGGCGCGCCGCCGCTGTTGAACAGGCGCACGCGCTCGAGCCCGTACTCCCCGACGTTGGGATGGGTCAGGAGCGACACGAACACGGTCGGCACCGCCGGGAAGTAGGTCGGGCGGAAATCGCGAATCGACGCCAGCACCTGATCGGGATCGTATTTCGGATGGATGATCTGGAGGGCGCCAATCCGCAGACCAACCATCATGCAGACGGAGAACGCGTAGATGTGGAAGTACGGAATGACGACGAGGTAACGCTCGTTGCCGTTGATCGCGTACGACGGGTTCGTCCACGACTCGGTCTGGACGACGTTGGCCCAGATGTTCCTGTGCGTCAGCATCGCCCCTTTCGGCGTTCCGGTCGTTCCGCCCGTGTACTGCAGCACGGCGAGGTCCTCGGGATCGATTGCGACGCGCGGGATGTCGGAGGGCTTCGCCGGCGCGAGCAGGTCCGCCAGCGTCAGCGAGCCTGCGAGGACCGGCGGCGCGGCCGCCGCCGCGGAGTACTCGGCGAGCGACGTGACGATGAGCTGCTCGATCGATGTCTGCGCGCGGACGGCCTCCACGAGCGGCGCCAGCGCGTCGAGCGTGATGATGAGGCGCGCGCCCGAATCTTTCGCCACCGTCAGCAGCTCGCGCGCCGTGTAGCTCGGGTTGATGTTGACGACGATCGCGCCGAGGCGCAGCACCGCGAACGCCGAGAAGATGTACTGCGGGCAGTTGGGCAGCATGACGGCGACGCGATCGCCCTTGACGATGCCGATTCGCGCGAGCGACGCGGCGAGCGCGTCGGCCCGGCGCTTCAGGTCGAGGTACGTCAGCTGCGCGCCGAGGAACTGTGTCGCGGGACGATCCGGCCGCTCGACCGCCGTGATGCTGAGGATGTCGGCGAGCGGACGCCCCGGGTACGACAAGTTGGACCGCACCCAGTAGTCGTAGTGCTTCTGCCACGGCCGCGCGGCGTAGGGCGACTCCGGAGTCACGCGATTGTCCGTCCTCCGTCGACGACGATCGTCTGACCGGTGATGTAGTTCGACGCATCGGCCGCGAGGAACACCGCGACGCCTTTCAGTTCGCCCGCGTCGCCGACGCGTGGAATCGGACTCGTCGCCTTGATCGCCGGTTCGGTCATCTCGATCGCGGCGTCGGCGAGCCGCGAGTGGAAGAAGCCGGGCGCGATCGCGTTGACGCGGATGCCTTTGCGTCCCCACGACGCGGCGAGCTCGCGCGTGAGCCCCATCAGCCCCGCCTTGGTCGCCGCGTACGGCGCGTAGTGCGGTCCGCTGACCGAGGCATGCAGGCCGGCGATCGACGCGATGTTGATGATGCGTCCCCACTGGCGCGTCAGCATGTCCCGCCCCGCCGCTTGAGAGAACAGGAACGCGCCGGTGAGGTTGATGTCGACCACCTTCTGCCATTTGTCGAACGGCAGATCCTCGGGCTCGGCGGCCCACGTCACGCCCGCGTTGTTGATCAGGATGTCGACCTTCCCGTAAACCGCGACGGTCTTGTCGACCACCGCCTGCACGTCCGGCGGTTTCGCGACGTCGCACGGCATGCCTTCCACGCGAAACCCGCGCGCGCGCATCGCGTCGACGGTCGGCCGCAGCCATTCGTTGCGCCGCGCGCACAGCATCAGCGCGCAGCCCGCTTCGCCGAGGCCTTCGGCCATCTCCTGTCCGAGCCCGCGCGATCCGCCGGTGACGATCGCGACACGCCCCGCGAGCGAGAATAATTCGTTGATGGTGGGCACGATGTCAGGCTTATACTTCCGGGCCGCTGCAGTGTCAACCGCTCGCCTGTAAGGTTCGCGCTACGTACGACGATGACGCGCCCGCTGAAAGGATCGCGCTACGTACAACGCCATATGTGCGACGCCATGTGTAGCGCGAGCCTTTCAGGCGAGCCAGGAAACCGATGACGCAAACACAAACACCGATCACCGGCGGCCGGTTCCTCACGACGACGCTTGAAGCAGACGACGTGTTCATCCGCGAAGAGCTCTCCGAAGAACAGCGGCTGTTCGGCCGGACCGCCGCGGAGTTCATGCAGAGAGAGGTGCTTCCGGTCGTCGATCAGCTGTACAAGCACGATTGGGAGCTCACGCGCCGGCTGATGAAGAAGGCGAGCGAGCTGGATCTGCTGCGGCTCGAGATTCCGCCCGCGTACGGCGGCCTCGGCCTCGATTTGATCAGCGCGGCGTACGTCGGCGAGCAGATCGCCATCGATCCGTCGTTCGGCGGATCGCTCGGCGCGCATACGTCGATAGGGACGCTGCCGCTCGTGTATTTCGGGACTCAGGAGCAGAAGCAGCGCTACCTTCCGCGGCTGGCGAGCGGCGAGTTGATTGGCGCCTACGCGCTCACCGAGCCGCAGTCGGGATCGGACGCGCTCGCCGCGCGGACGACCGCCACGTTGAGCGCCGACGGCCGTCATTACGCGCTGAACGGGCAGAAGATGTGGATCACCAACGGGCAGTTCGCCGATCTCTTCACGATTTTCGCGAAGGTTGACGGCGAGCAGTTCACCGCGTTCCTCGTCGAGCGCACCATGGGCGTCGTCAGCGGCCGGGACGAGATCAAGCTGGGCCTCGACGGCTCGTCGACTACTGCGCTGATGCTGGACGACGTGAAGGTGCCGGTCGAGAACCTGCTCGGCGCGATCGGACAGGGGCACAAGGTCGCGTTCAACGTCCTGAACTTCGGCCGCGTGAAGCTCGGCGCGCGCAATATGTCGGGCGTGAAGCTCGCGCTCGATCGGTCGGTGAAATATGCGAAGGAGCGGCGCCAGTTCGGGAGGCCGATCGCGGAGTTCGGTCTGATCAAAGAGAAGCTCGCCGGCATGGCCGTACGCGCCTTCGTCGGCGACGCGATGTCGTATCGCGCGCTCGGCGACGTCGATCGCGCGGTCGAATCGGCCGGCCGCAACGACGGCGCCCGTGTGATGAGGACCATCGAAGGGTTCGCCGTCGAGTGTTCGATCAACAAGATCTGGACGAGCGAGGCGCTCGGATGGGCCGTCGATCAGGCGGTGCAGCTGTTCGGCGGCAACGGCTACTCGCGCGAATTTCCTGTCGAGCGGATGTACCGCGACGCGCGCATCACGCGCATCTACGAGGGAACGAACGAGATCAACCGCCTGCTGATCCCCGCGCGCCTGCAGAAGCAGTCGCCGGCGCTGTTCAATGCGGAGGCGGCGCGCGATGCGCTGGCCGACCGGCCGTCACCCTTGCCGCGCGGACCGCTGGCGGCCGAGCGCGACTTCGTCGTTCGTGCGAAGCGCGTCGCCGTCGCGCTGCTCGGCCAGGCGACGGACAGCTACGGCGACGACTGGAAGGAGGCGCAGGAAGTGCAGGCGCAGATCGCCGACGTCGTCACCGAGGTGTACGCCATCGAAAGCGCGATCGCGCGGGCGGAGAAGATGACCACGCGCGGCGACGGTCGCGCCAGCCTCGCCGCCGACGCCGCGCGCGTCTACGCCGACGAAGCGGCGAGCCGGATCGCCGCCGCGGTGAGGCAGGTCGCGACCGCGCTGACAGCGCGCGGTGTCGATTCCGCCTACGGCCCTAGCGTCCAGCGCCTCGCGATTCACTGCGGGGTCGACGCGATCATGCTGCGCCGTCGGATCGCCGATGCGGTCATCGAGACCGGGAAGCATCCGTTCTGATGACTCCATCCGCCCTCTACGCGCTGATGGTTCTCTTCGCCATCAACCTCATGAACTTCTTCGACCGCCAGATCATCGGCGGCGTCGGTGAAGGCATCAGGCGCGAATGGGGGCTCAGCGACACCGCCCTCGGACTGCTCGGCACGGTCTTCACGTTGCTGTATGCCGTGTTCGGCCTTCCGCTCGGCCGGCTGTCGGACAGCAAGCCGCGTCGGGTCATCCTGTCGGCGGGCGTGTTCGTCTGGAGCGCGCTGACGGCAGCGTCGGGCCTCGCGCGCAATTTCGGTCAGCTCATCGCCGCGCGCCTCGGCGTCGGCGTCGGCGAAGCGACCTGCTCGCCCGCCTCGACGTCGCTCATCGGCGATCTCTTCCCGACGACCTCGCGCGCGCGCGCCACCGCGATCTGGATGCTCGGTCTGCCGCTCGGCCTCGGTCTGGCCAACGGCGCCGGCGGCTGGATTCTGCAGAACTGGGGATGGCGCAAGGCCTTTTACGTGGCCGCGGTGCCGGGACTCCTCTGCGCCGCCGCGGCGCTCCTGGTTCGCGAGCCGAGGCGCGGCACGAAGGAAGAACACGAGGTCGGCGATCGCCGCCGCGAGGGCAATCCGTTCCTGCTCGTGCTGTCGATTCCGACGATGTGGTGGATCATCGCGTCGGGGGCGCTGCACAACTTCAACATGTATGCGCTCGGATCGTTCGTGGCGCCGTTCCTCGTCCGCTTCCACAAAATCAATTTTCTCGACGCCGGCTGGGTGGCCGCGGCCGTCTACGGCTTCTCGGGGACGATCGGGCTCGTCGTCGGCGGCGCGCTCGCCGATCGCCTTTATCGCTATCGCGTCGATGGCCGTCTGATCGTCGGCTGCGGGTCGATCGTGCTGTGCGCGCCGCTGATGTACCTCGGCCTCACGCGTCCGAGCGGCGACGTGTGGGGCTTCGCGCTGCTGATGGGCGCCGGCTGCGGCGTGATGTATGCGTATTACTCGGTTGTCTATTCGACGATCCACGACGTCGTCGAGCCGGCGCTGCGGGGCACGGCGATGGCGTTGTACTTCTGCGCGATGTATCTGCTCGGCGCCTCGCTCGGACCGGTCGGCACCGGGCTGGTCAGCGACTATTTCACGTTCCAGAGAGCGACGGTCGCCGGCACGGTGCAGCCGCACGGCTTCGGCGCCCTCATCGCCGCGGAGCTGCGCAGCCTCGTCGGCGAGTCGAAAGGCTTCGACGTGCGCGCGCTGGAGCCGTTCCGCGCGGAGGGGCTCCACACCGCGATGTTCGTCGTCCCGATCCTGGCCGCGATTCTCGCCGTCGTGCTGTTCGCCGCATCGCGCACCGTCGCGAAGGACGTCGCGAACCTGCGCGCGTGGATGCAGAAACAGCAAGTAGGAAGTCCGAAGTCGGAAGTCCGAAGTAGGAAAGTTCCGAAGTAGCGAAGTACGAAAGTAGCGAAGTACGAATGAGATGGTCCGATTCTTGATTATGCGGACCGCTATGACGAGATTCTCCGACTTCCGACTTCCGATGTCACTCCGTTCGCAGCGCGTCCAGCGGCGAGATCCGCATGCCATGCCTGGCCGGCAGGTAGGTCGCAAGCGCCGCGGCGGCGGCGAGCACCAGCGGCGCCAGCGTCAGCACGATCGGATCGAACGAATCGGTGTCGAAGAACTCCGCGCTCAGCAGCCTACCGAGCATCACGGCGAGCGGAAAACCGATCGCCAAACCAATCATCGTCATGCGGGCGCCGTCCAAAAACAGTAGCCGCGCGATGTCGGCCGGACGCGCGCCAAGCGCGAGGCGGATGCCGATTTCGTGAGTCCGCTGCGATACGACGTACGACTTGAGCCCGTAGACCCCGACGGCCGCGAGCAGCAGCGCCAGCATGCCGAGCCCGATGAGCGTTCGCCCCGCGGCGCGGATGACCCACAACACCAGCCCGCGATCGTGAAAGTCCTGCATCGTGCGGAGCTCGACCACCGGTAACCGGTCGTCGACCGCGCGCAGCTGGCGCCGAATCGCCGTCAGCAGTTCACCGTCGGAGCCGCCTGCCGTGCGCACATGGATGTTCATCACGCCACGGTAATGGCTGCCGGCCGCCACGTAGAGATGGGGCGCGGGATCGCGATCGGTAACCCAGTCGCGGATGCCAGGCACGATCCCGACGATGGACATCGGCTCGTTGTCGGCTGCGGGCCGAACGCCGGGCCGCGGCGGTGTGACGAGCTGCTCGCCGAGCGGATCCTGATTCGGAAACAGTCGACGCGCCAGCGGCTCGTCAATGATCGCCACGAGCGCAGCCGACGGCGACGTCTCCTCGACCGCTGTGAAATCGCGGCCGCGCACGATCGGCAGGCCGAGCGCCTTGAAATAGCCGCCGGTGACGACCGTGTAGGTTGGCGTCACGCGCGCGTCGCCGCGCTGACCCGGCCTCACGACCCACCGACTCTCGTGGCGCTCGCCGAACGGTACCTGCGAGCTCGCGCCGACATCCGCGATGCCGGGCATTCGGCGCAGCCGGTCGAGCGCATCTCGCAGCCGCATCCGTCCCCCGGCCTCGTCATAGCCCGCGAGGCTCGAATCGATCGACGCGAGCAGCAGCCCCTCGTATCGGTAGCCGGGATCCGAAGCGCCGGCCTTGAGGGCGCCGCGCGCGAACAGGCCGCCGGCGGTCATCAGCATCAGCGACAGGGCGATTTGTCCCACCACGAGCCACGCGCGCGTACCGAAGCGTCGCCCCGCCGGCCGAACGTTGCCGAGATCCTTGAGATCGTCGACGAGATCCGGCCGCGAGATCTTGAGCGCAGGCGCCAGGCCGAACGCCAGCGCGCTCAGCACGGCGAACGCCGTCGTCGCGACGATGACGTTGAGGTCGGGTCGCCATTCGAGCTGCAGCGGCGTCGGGAGCAGCGGAACGACCGACGCGATGAAGAACCGCGCCGTCCACGATCCGACTGCCAATCCCGCGGCGGCGCCGATTGCTGCGAGCATCAGGCTTTCAGTGAGCAGTTGACGCACGATGCGAGCGCGCCCTCCGCCGAGCGCCAGACGAATCGCGATCTCTTTTCTGCGTACGCTCGCGCGGGCGAGGAGCATGTTCGCGATGTTCAGACACGCGATGAGCAGGACGGCTCCCGACAACGGCATCATCACCGCGGAGACCGCCGCCGGTCCTGCGTCGCTCGTCGGCGCCGAACTGACGTTGACGCGCGACAACGGATGCACCGACAGCACCTGGCCGCGTCGCATATCTCCTGTAGGCTGTCAACATGAGAACGCTACGGCCGGGCCGGCCCGCGCTGCAGACCGCGGCGGAAATCGAATCCGAGGATGACGGTGAAGCGCCATTCTCCACCGGTCGAGAACGTCGATTGCGGGTTGCCCAGCTCGGCGCCCGACAGCCGGCCCGTCAGGTAGTTCTCTTCGAACCGGCCGAAAAACGACTTCGCCCACGCGCCGCCGTTCTTGAACGGGAAGTACCCGATACTGATCGGCGTCACGACGCCGCGCGACGTCGACTGCACGCCGTCGCCGAACACCGGCAGGAAGCCGATACCTTCCGCGATGTCGAACTGCGGCGTGATGCGGTAGTGATACATCCCCATCAACTTCAACGCCCAGATCGATCGCGGCGCGCGCACGCTGTCGTCGACGTTCGTGAAGACCGTGAACCGGAAATCGATCTGGTGCCTGATCCGGTCGAAGTCGACGTTCCTTCTCCCGACCCAGAACTTCTCGCAGTTGAACGCTCGTGCGTCTTTGTCGATGCAGACGAGGTGGATGTCGCTGCCAAAGCCCATGAGCGTCGGGCCGCTCATTTTCTGCAGCCACTCGTACCAGCCGCCGTCGTCGGCCCGAGCCGCCGCCGGCACGAGCGTACACAACCACACCACGAGCAGCAGCCTGACCTTGGTCATCGTGGCTCCAGTTAGGGATCCTGGTGTGAGACGGTGACGCCGGCATAGGCGGGCTCGATGATGCCGAGCCGCCGCAGCTTCGCGTCGTCACGCCTGATCGTACGGTTCCGCGGCGGATCGGTTTGCGGGCAGAAGATCAGGAATTCATCGGCGCTCTCGCCGATGATCTGACAACGCACGCCGCCGTACTCGACGCGCTCCGTGTCGCGGTTGACGAGGATGCGGTACGGAAATTCGTTCAGAAGGAACATGATCGCGATCACCGCGGCGAGCAGCGCGATTGGCGCCGTGCCGTCGTTGGTCCGCTGACGCCGCTGCAGGCGGATGGCGCGGAACAACCCGAATCCAAATGCGAGGATGAGCAGGTCGAGCTCGCCGCGATACCACAGACGCTCGAGATTGTCCGGGCGAAGCGGCAGCATGTTGCGCGCCGGGGCCGTGTTGATGAACGAGCCCCACGCCCTCATCAGGTCCGCATGATACGCGACCATCGCTCCGAGCGCGACGACTGCAAGCGCGGTCAACGCCTGCGCCAGTCCCGCGGGTCGATCGAGGCCGACCCGCGCCGCCAGCGTCCGTCCCGCGCTGCGCAGACGTTTCATCAAACGTCCGATTGGTCCCACGAGCTCGATGACGCGCAAGGCGAACTGGCCGCCCAGCACGACAACGACCGCCGCGGTCATGTCGAAGACCGAAGGCAGCAGTGCCCGCTGTCCCCAGATGAAGTACATGAGGAACGGCTCTTTTCCGAAATCGCCGGTCCTGCCGAAGGTCAGATTGAATCCACTCGTCGCGATGAATCCGACGCTGCCGAGGACGATCGGAACCGTCACCATGCCTACAGCTACACGCGCCGCCAGTCTGCGGAGTGGCTCAGGGCGATCGCCGCGGCGCTGAAGCGCGTTCAGCGCGGTCCCGAACTCCACTGCGCTCTGAAAGCGAGCGTTGCAGTCCGGTTCGAGCGCTTTCGCGATCACATCGGCGAGCGCCCTCGGCACTGCCTTGTCCTCGGCATCGGCGCGCGGCGCTCCGCGCGTCACCGCCAGAATCAGATCCTCCGGCTCCGTCTCCCGAAACGGCCGGCGTCCCGTCGCCATCTCGAACAGCACCACGCCCAGGCTGTAGAGATCCGAACGCTCGTCCACCGGACGTCCGAGCAGCTGCTCCGGCGACATGTACGGCGGCGTGCCCGGCTGCGGCGTTCGCGTCGCAGGTTGAGCGACCGTGCGTCCGGTCGACATCGACGTTCCCACCGTCCCGATGCTGCGGCCGGCATTCGCGACGCCGAAATCGAGCACCTTCACGGTCCCGTCCGGGCCGACGTGGATGTTCGCCGGCTTCAGATCGCGGTGGACGACGCCCCTGGCATGGGCGGCGCCGAGCGCCGACGCGAGCTGGCGGCCGATGTCGATCACGCGCTCAATCGGAAGACGCTCGCGTCGCATGCGGGCCGAAAGACTCTCGCCCTCGACGTACTCCATGACGATGAACGCGGCGCCGTCGTGCTCGACGACGTCGTGGATCGTCGCGACGTTCGGATGCGTGACGCGCGCGGCCGCGCGCGCCTCGTGGAGGATGCGGAGCCGCCGTTCGCCGCTGCCGGCGAGCGATCGCAGCACGCACTTGAGCGCAACCTTCCGGCGGAGGCGCGGATCGCTGCCGAGAAACACCTGGCCCATGCCGCCGCGCCCGATGGTGTCGATGATCACGTACGGTCCGACGCGCGTGCCCGGTTCGAGGTCGTCGCTGTCGCCGTCGAGATCATCGAGCGGCGGCGGCTGATTGAGGAAATCGCTTTCGTTGGTGTAGTTGGTCAGGAGCGCGGTAATCTCCGACGCCAGCTGAGGGTCGCTGCAGCGCGCGCGGACGAACGCCGGGCGCTCCGACGCCTGACGCTTGAGCGCCTCGGCGATGATCTCCTTGGCAAGCTGCCATGCCGCGGCATCCATCAGATCATCACTGGGCCACGACGTGGTCGCGGCCGGACAGGGGAGCGGCGCCTCTTTCGGCAACGTTCATATAACGTTAGACGGCGGGATGGCTAACACCGGCTGTGCGGGCGCCGGCGTGTTGACAGGCCGATGACCCCGCAGTATAAGCGACGGCCGATTTGATGCGCATCAACGCCGCCGTCTTGTGGGAACAGGGCCGTCCGCTCTCGGTCGAGGCGATCGATCTCGGTACGCCGGGGCCCGGCGAGGTGCTCGTGGAGATGCGCGCGGCCGGCGTGTGTCACAGCGATCTGCATCCCGCGCGCGGCGACTGGCCGATGAAAACGCCGGTCGTCCTCGGTCACGAAGGGGCGGGCATCGTCCGCGAGGTCGGCGCCGGCGTCACCCGGATCCGAAAGGACGATCACATCGTGCTGTGCTGGGCGCCGGCGTGCGGCGTGTGCCCCGCGTGCCTCGACGGACGCTCGGTTCTCTGCGATCGCCTCGACAAGGTGACATTCCGCAACAAGCTGCCCTCGGGCGCGACGCATCTGCGCGCGCGCGATCAGACCGTCGCGCCGTTTCTCGGCACCGCGTGCTTTGCCGACTGCGTCATCGTCCCCGAAGAGGGCGCCATTCGTGTCGCGGCCGACGTGCCGTTCGACGCGCTCGCGACGATCGGTTGTGCGGTGCTGACGGGTGTGGGCGCCGTGACGACGGCGGGACACGTGCCCGCCGGCGCCACCGTTGTCGTCATCGGCGCCGGCGGCGTCGGACTCAACGTCGTTCAGGGCGCGAGGATTGCCGGATGCGAACGGATCGTCGCGGTCGACCGCGGCGATCGACCGCTCGCCCTCGCGCGTCAGTTCGGAGCGACCGACGCGATTAACGCCGCCACCGGCGTTGCCGCCGCCGTTCGCGATCTGACCGGCGGCCGCGGCGCCGATTTCGCGTTCGACACGGTCGGTGCGCCCGCCACGTTGACGTCGGCGCTCGAATCGGTGCGCAAAGGCGGCACCGTCGTCCTCACCGGGCTGTCGCGCGCCGACAGCCAGGGAACGATCGCGATGTTTCCGTTCGTGATGCAGGAGAAGCGCCTGATCGGATCGGTGTACGGATCCGGCCGGCCGGCGACGGACATTCCGAGGCTCGTTCAGCTGTTCCAGGAAGGCCGGTTGAAGCTGCGCGAGCTGGTCGCGCGCACCTACGCGCTGCCGGCGATCAACGACGCGCTCGCCGCGCTCGAATCAGCCGACGGCGGGCGAGGCGTCGTGGTGTGGTAGTCGTTGGACGCTACTGGACGATCCGCGCCGAGGTTTCGAAGCGGCGGAAATTCGAATACTTCGCGGTGCACTCGATCTTCTCTTCGTCGCGTCGTCCTGCGCCGTCCACGTAGGTCTCGCGCATGCGGGCGGGCGGGTACCCACATGTTTGTACTGCTCGACGTACGCGGCGGCGCGGTCGAGGAGCGGTTGAAGCGCGACCAGAAGGGCGAGCGCGAGCTTCACCGCGTGCCGTTGGTGGTTTTCCTTGCCGGCGCCGCGGCCGGCGGTTCAGCGACGCACGAGAAATTCGCTGCGTCGTCGGTACTGCCGGCGCCCTTCCATCGCGCGACCTGCGGATAGAGGCACAGCGGCCGCGTGCGGTCGACCTTGCCGTTGGTCGTGTGCGACGCGACCAGTCTGTCGGGGGCGTTGCCGTGCTCGACCCACTGCTCGAGCGCGGCCAGCGTGTCGAAGTGATCGGGTCCCGGTCCGCCGCTGCAGTGGCCCATGCCGGGCGCGAGGAAGAAGCGATAGAACTCGCGCGTCTTCTCGAGCCCGCCCATCGCCTTCACCACGGCGTCGTAGTAGGCGACCGTATCCTGCGGCGGCACGACCGGATCGGACCAGCCGGTGTACATCAGCAGCTTGCCGCCGCGCTTCTTGAACGCGCTCATGTCGTGGTCGACCGCCGCCATGAACGCCAGCTTCTTCTCCGCGTAGGCGAGGTCGCGCTCCCAGTCGATCGTCCGATAGTCCCAGTTCGGATCGTGGAAGAGGAAGTAGCGGAAGAAGCCGACGCGCATCGGCTCCTGCGGATCCATCACGTACTGGCGCCAGCTCTGGATCGGCGACTCGCCGAAACCCTCGCTGCCGCGCGACCAGCCGGTGAAGATCTGCTCGCCGGTCCGCGGGTTTTTCGCGCCGTCGTACATCTTCTTCACGGCGTCGACCTGCGGCTGGGTGAGGCACGTGGCGTCGTCCCTGGAAGCCTGCCCTGAGGTCGTCGAAGGGCAGACGAGCTTCGCCGGGTCGAAATGGCACCGGCGCGGATCGTCGATGAGCCCGTCCTTCAGCCCGTCGATCGCGTCGCACGCGTCGACGGCCGCTTTCGTGATGAGCGGCAGCTTCGCGGCCGGAATGATTGGCGAGCCGTCTTTGTTGTGCGTCGCGATCCACGACGAGAGGAATCCGAACGTCTGCCGAATGCGGTTGTTCGCCGGATCGCCGGCGATGATCCCGTCGTAGTCTTCGGGAAAGCGCTGCGCTTCGGTCAACGCTTCGTGCCCGCCGCTCGAGCAGCCGTTGAAGTACGAGTGCTCGGCAAATCGACCGGTGTGATCGCGGACGATCAGTCTGGCGGTTTCAGTCGTCACATGCAGTGCGCGCCACGCCCAGTCGACCAGCTTTTCCGGATGACCCTGCGCGAACTTCATGTCGTCGCCCGCGTGGCCGGTGTCGGTGCTCGCCGTCGCATAGCCGCGACGCAGTCCGGCGGCCATGGCGGCGTAGGCAATCGCCCCGGAATAGCCGCCGTTGCCGACCCCTTCGAACTTGCCGTTCCACGCGTCGGCCGGCGGAATCCACACTTCGAATTTGATCTCGGAATCGGTGGTCGGCCGCGCCGTCGCTTCAACGCGACAGAACGCGGGCAGTTGAAGCTCCAGCCGCGCCGTGCCGCCGCCGGGAGGCGTGAACACGCCCGCGGCCATCGCCGTCGCGGATCGAATCGTGACGTTGGGGATCGTCAGCGCGGCAAGATTCGCGCACGCGGTGCCGTTGGATGCGGCGGGCGTCACGAGAACACCGACGAACGGCGCAATCGCGATCGCGAGAATCAGCGCTCGAAGACGCATCACAACCTCCTGGGGCCGTGGCCGCGGCAATTCTAATCTGACTTTCGCGCGGGGCCCACCTCGCGCGCTGATGCCTGCCTTGCCCGCAACGCACGCCCGTCCCCAGCGCGGCAGCCGCGCTGGGGACCCCGGCGAAAGCGCGTCCCTAATCCCTACGATCGACGGTGAGCACCACCTTCCCTTCGACCTTTCGTTCCGCCATCAGCTCTAGCGCGTCGGAAGCGCGCTCGAGCGGAAACGTGGACGAGATGTGCGGCTTCAACCTGCCATTGGCGAACCAGCGCGCGAGCTGCCGCATCGATTCGGCGAAGCGCTGCGGCTCGCGCCGCGAGAATTCGCCCCAGTAGACGCCGACGATCGAGCATCCCTTGAGCAGCGTCAGGTTCAGCGGAATCCTCGGGATCTCGCCCGCCGCGAAGCCGACGACGAGCAGCCGTCCGCGCCACGCGATCGAGCGGAGCGCGGGCTCGGTGTACGGTCCCCCGACCGGATCGTAGATGACATCAGGCCCGCGGCCGCCTGTCAGCGCCTTGATTCGCTCGCGCATGTCTTCGGTCGTGTAGTCGATCGTCTCGTCCGCGCCGTGCGCCCGGCAGACGGCGAGCTTGGTCGGAGACGACGCGCAGGCGATGACGCGCGCACCGAGCGCCTTGCCGATCTCGACGGCCGCGATGCCGACGCCGCCGGCGGCGCCGAGCACCAGCAGCGTCTCGCCGGCTTTCAGCTCGCCGCGATCGCGCAGTGCGTGATCGGAGGTCGCGTAGGTCAGACCGAACGCGGCCGCCGTCGTGAAGTCCATGCCGTCGGGGATCGGCAGCAGCCTCGCGGCGTCGACGGCGATCTCCTCGGCGAACGCGCCGTACCCCGTGATCGCCATCACGCGATCGCCGATCTTCACGTGGTCGACGCCGTCGCCGATCGCTTTGACGACGCCGGCCGCTTCGCTGCCGGGCGAGAACGGCAGCGGCGGCTTCACCTGGTACTTGTTCTGGATGATCAGCACGTCGGGGAAGTTCACGCCGGCGGCCTTGACCGAGATGACGGCTTCGCCCTGGCGCGGCAGCGGCGACGGCACCTCTTCCACGACGAGCGACTCAGGCGGACCGTAGGTCCTGCACAAGACGGCTTTCACGCGCAGCCTCGATTATGCGGTCATGCACCCTATGTGATGACGGAGTCTTGACTCGAGCGCGGCGCGCGGCTGAAATGGCGGCGACGCGGTGAATGTTCCGGGAGAACATTCCCCTCGGCGCAGTCCAGTGAACCAGAACTTCACGTCTCGCTGAAAGGAGAAGACATGAAAAAGCTGTTCAGCAGTGCGCTCGTCGTGGGCGCGGCCCTCTCCAGCGGCGGCCGGATCGGCGCGCAGCCTCCAGCACCGAGCATGCTCGATCCGCACCTGGGCGTGCGAACCGTCGTGTCAGGGCTCAATCAGCCAACGAGCCTTGCATTTCTCGGCGCGAACGACATCCTCGTGCTCGAGAAGACAACCGGCAAAGTTCAGCGCGTCGTGAACGGCGCTGTTCAATCGACCGTCCTCGATCTGGCGGTGAACGGCTCGTCCGAGCGCGGACTGCTGGGCATTGCGCTGCATCCGAATTTTCCGGCCAACCCCGGCGTGTATCTGTACTGGACGTGCACCGTTGCGCCGCCTCCGGCGGCGAATCCGTTCTCACCGACCAAGGAGAGCTGTGACAACCCGCCCGTTCCCGGCCCGGACAGCAACAACATTCTGGCAGTACCTCTGCGCGGCAATCGCGTCGACCGCTTCGTGTGGAATGGTTCGACGCTGACCTTCGATCGCAATCTGATCATGTTGCACGCGTTTCAGAACGACGGCGCTCCGGCTCCGCCCGGGCAGGGAGACAGCGCGCAGGGACCGGCCGGCAATCACAACGGCGGCGTCATCCGCTTCGGACCCGACGGCAAGCTGTACATCATCATCGGCGACAACGGACGGCGCGGCTGGATGCAGAACCTCGAGCACGGTCCGACGCCGCCGACGGCCGACGATCAGTTCGGCGGACCGGAACCGGACAATGCGCACCTCACCGGCGTGATCCTGCGGCTGAATGACGACGGAACGACGCCGGCAGACAATCCCTTCGTCCGCGCCGGCGCGGCGATCGCCGCACGCGGGGCGATCGAGGCGGGCGAGAACGTGAAAAAGGTCTTCGCGTACGGCATCCGCAACTCCTTCGGGATGGCGTTCGATCCGAAGTCGGGCGGGCTCTGGATCCAGACGAACGGCGACGACAGCTTCGACGAGATCGAGCGAGTGGATGCGGGTTTGAACTCCGGCTGGATACAGATCATCGGGCCCTCCAGTCGGATCGCCCAGTTCAAGGGCATCGAGACGACATTCGGCGGGAAGAACCTGCAACAGCTTCGCTGGCCCCCGACGAACCTGGCCGACACGCAGGCGGAAGCGTTATCGCGGCTGTTCATGCTGCCGGGCGCGCACTACAGCGAACCGGAATTCAGCTGGCGATGGGCCGTTGCGCCCGCGGGCATCGGCTTCATGCGCGGCGGCGCGCTCGGCCCGCAGTACGACGGCGATCTCTTCGTCGGCGCGGCGCGCCCGACGCTCGAAAACGGGTATCTCTTCCGATTCAACCTGACCGGTAATCGCCGCAAGATCGGCGTCGACGATCCGCGGCTCGAGGACCGCGTCGCCGACAACAACGCGAAGTTCGACATCACGGAGAGCGAGAGCCTGCTGGCCGGCCGGAACTTCGGGGTTGGGACCGACGTGCAGACCGGCCCGAACGGCAACCTGTTCGTCGTCTCGCTGTCGAACGGCGCCGTCTACGAAGTGTTCAGGAGATAGTCTTCGGCACCGTGAGGCTCGATTGCGTGCTTGCTGCGGGCTCGATCAGCGAATGGTCGGGCCCGCCGCGCCGAGGATCCGGACGAGGTCTTCGATCTCGGCGCGTTATGATTCGCGACCATGTCCGACATCATCCGCGAGACCGGTAAGCGCTGCAGAAACTGGGGCAGATGGGGACCGGACGACGAACGCGGCACGCTGAATTACATCACGCCCGAGGCGATCGTCGAAGCGGCGCGGCTCGTCAGGCGCGGCGCCGTCTTCTCGCTTGCGATTCCGTTCGACGCGAAGGGACCGCAGATCGATCAGCCGCGGCGCTTCAATCCGATCCACCGCATGATGATCACCGGTCCCGACTGCACCACCGGCGCGATCAGGTTTCCCGGCGGCATCGGCTTCAGCGACGACATGGTGATCATGCCGCTGCAGTGCGCGACACAGTGGGACGCGCTGAGCCACTGCTTCGAGGACGGCCGCATGTACAACGGCTACGACGCCAACGAGGTCTCGAGCCGCGGCGCGAAGCGCAATGGCATCGACAAGGTCGCCAGCGGCGTCGCCGCGCGCGGCGTGCTGCTCGACATGCCGCGGGCGAAGGGCGTGAAATGGCTGGAGCCTGGCTATGCGATCAGCGCCGGCGATCTCGATGCGGCGGTGGCGGCGCAGCGCGTGACCATCCGGTCGGGCGATGCGTTGCTCGTACGTACCGGTCACATGACGCTCTGCAAGGACCGGGGCGGCTGGGGCAGCTACGCGGGCGGCGACGCGCCGGGGCTGTCATTTCACACGGCCGACTGGATCCATCAGCATCAGATCGCGGCCGTCGCGAGCGACACGTGGGGCATGGAAGTGCGGCCGAACGAGATCGCCGATTCGTTCCAGCCGCTCCACCAGGTGTGCATTCCGAACATGGGATTGACGATCGGCGAAATCTTCTTTCTCGACGATCTGGCGGAGGACTGCGCGCGCGACGGCGTGTACGAGTTCTTCTTCGTCGCTCCGCCGCTGCCGATCACCGGAGCGGTAGGATCGCCGATCAATCCGCTCGCAATCAAATGAAATCACCCGGAGCCGTTATCCTTGCGGCCCCCGAGACACGAAATCACGAGACCGAAGAATTCGCTAAGATGTCCTGCTGGTGAAAGAACTTTGTATCTTCGTGAACTTCGTGACATTCGGTCATGCCGGTTCACCGGCAGTGACCGGTATGCATTGCCCGCTGATATTACGCGCGTGGCCGCTGCAGAGAAACGCCGCCAGCGACGAGATGTCTTCGGCCGTGGCCATGCGGTGCAGCGGCGATCGCTCGACGAACGACTGCCGCATCCGCTCGACGTCGACGCCGCGCACTTCCGCCTGACCCTTGATCACGCGGTCGATGCGATCGCCTTCGACTGCGCCCGGCGCGATCGCGTTGACGGTGATGTTGTGGCGTCCGAGCTCGAGCGCCAGACCGTAGGTCATGCCGATCTGTCCGGCCTTCGCCGAGCAGTAGCCGATCCGGTACGCCAGCCCTCGCCGTCCCGCCATCGATGCGATATTGACGATCGCGCCGCCACCGGCCGCAATCATCGCCGGGACCGCGAAGCGGATGCACAGGTACGAGCTCGTGAGGCACGAGTTGACGGTGTAGTACCAGTCGTCGACCGTGTAGTCCTGAACCGGTTTCGTCGGGCCGCCGTCGCCGGCGTTGTTGACCAGCGTGTCGATTCGATCGAACGCCCGCAGCCCGGCGTCCACGATCGCCTTCGCCCCGGCTTCACTTCCGGCGTCAGCGACGACGGCGATTGCGCTCGCGCCGGCGCTCTTAATTGAGGCGGCGCTATTAATCAATGTTGCGGTCTCGTTGACGAGCGCCTCGGACCGGGCGGCGCAGACGACCTTCGCCCCCTCCCGCGCGAAGAGCTGGCTCATCACTCGGCCGATTCCCTTGCTCGCGCCGGTAATGATCGCAACGCGGCCGTCAAGCAGCTTCACGTCTCACTCGCCTTTCTCTCAACCAATCGCGCCCGATTGGCGCAGCCGTGCGATCTCGTCGTCTTTCATGCCGAGCATCTCGCGCAGGACGCTCTCGGTATGCTCGCCGACCAGCGGCGCGGGCCGGCGGACACCGCCTGGCGTTTCTGACATCCGCACCGGAGGCCCCACCATCCTGATTTGTCCCGCCACGGGATGCTCGCACTCGACGAGCGCGCCGCGCGCCGCCACCTGCGGGTGCTCGACGACGTGATCGATCCGGTTGATGGCGCCCATCGGGACGCCGGCCGGCAGCAGGATCGCCTCCCACTCCTCGTAGGTTCTCGTCAGAAACGCTTCCTGCAGCGCCGCGATGAGCGACAGGCGGTTGGTGTTGCGCTGCGCGTTGGTCGCGTATCGCGGATCGTCGGTCAACTGCGGGAGCCCGATGAGCGGACAAAACGTCTTCCACAGCTTGTCGCTGCCGACGCCGATCGCGATGTCCCGCGTTCGCGTGTGGAACGTCTGGTAGGGCAGCAGCATGCCGTACGCGGTACCCATCGGCTGCGGGACGACGCCGTCCGCGAAATACGCGCCGATCATCCCAGACAGAATGCCGAGCTGTCCTTCGAGCATCGAGACGTCCAGAAACTGCCCGCGTCCCGTTTTCTGCCGCGCGTGCAGCGCCGCCATGATGCCGAACGCGGCGTACATGCCCGCGGTCAGATCGGCGATCGACACGCCCGCGCGCACGCCGTGGCTGCCCGGATCGCCGGTGACGCTGATCATGCCGCTTTCCGCCTGGACGATGAGATCGAGCGCGGCGCGGTCGCGATAGGGACCGTCCTGGCCGAACCCGGAAATCGAACAGAAAATGATGCGCGGCTGCACCGTCCGCACGGCGCCGTAGTCGATGCCCAGCTTCGCCACCGTGCCGACGCGCATGTTCTCGAGGACGACGTCGGCGCGTTCCGCCAGGCGGAGAAACGTCCGTTTCCCTTCCGGGTGCTTCAGATCGAGCGCGACGCTCTTCTTGTTCCGATTGAGATTGACGAAGTAGGCCGACTCGTGGCCGTAGAACGGCGGTCCCCACGACCGCGAAATCTCGCCGGCGATCGGCTCGATCTTGACGACCTCCGCGCCGTAGTCCCCGAGCATGGTCGACGCAAACGGACCCGCGAGCGCATGCGAGAGATCGAGGACGACGAGATCGTCGAGGGCGAACATGCGCGGAGATTGTAGAATGGCTCTGATGCCTGATGCCGTCATTGTCTCCACCGCGCGCACGCCGCTCTGCAAAAGCTGGCGCGGCGCCTTCAATATCACTCACGGCGCCACGATGGGCGGCCACGCGCTCCGCCATGCGCTCGATCGCGCGGCGCTCGATCCCGCCGAGATCGAAGACGTGTTGATCGGCTGCGCCAATCCGGAAGGCGCAACCGGCCGCAACATCGCGCGGCAGATCGCCATCCGCGCCGGCTGTCCCGTCACGACCTCCGGCATGACGATCAACCGCTTCTGCTCCTCGGGGCTGCAGACGATCGCGATCGCGTCGCAGCGCGTCCTGAGCGGCGAGGGCGAGGTCTACGCCGCGGGCGGAGTCGAGTCCATCTCGTGCGTGCAGAACGAGATGAACACGCACATGCTGAACGAAGACTGGATCGTCGAGCACAAGCCGGAGCTCTATTGGCCGATGCTGCAGACGGCGGAGTACGTGTCGAAGAAGTACGCTATCCCGCGCGAGCAGCAGGACCAGTACGGCGTGTGCAGTCAGCTGCGGGCCGCGGCCGCGCGGGCCGCGGGGAAGTTCGACGACGAGATCGTCCCGATGACCACGAAGATGAAAGCGGTCGACAAGAACACGGCCGCTGAATCGGTTCGGGAGGTGACGGTCTCGCAGGACGAAGGGATCCGCCCCGACACGACGCTCGAAGGCGTCGCGAAGATCAAGCCGGCGATCGAAGGGGGCGTCATCGCCGCCGGCAACGCCAGCCAGTTTTCAGACGGCGCCTCGGTCGCCATCGTCATGAGCGACAAGGCGGCGGCGACGAGAGGGCTGAAGCCGCTCGGCATCTTCCGCGGGTTCGCCGTTGCCGGCTGCGAGCCCAACGAGATGGGCATCGGTCCGGTGTTCGCCGTGCCGAAGCTGTTGAAGCAGACAGGCACGAAGATCGACGACATCGATCTCTGGGAACTCAACGAAGCGTTCGCCGTCCAGGTCATCTACTGCCGCGATCGCCTGGGCATCCCCGACGATCGGCTCAACGTCAACGGCGGCGCGATCGCGGTCGGCCATCCCTACGGGATGTCCGGCGCCCGCCTCGTCGGGCACGCGCTCATCGAAGGCAGACGCCGGCGCGCGAAGAAGGTCGTCGTCACGATGTGCATCGGCGGTGGCATGGGCGCCGCTGGCCTCTTCGAAGTCGCGTAGCCGCCCGTTACTTCACGACGGTCAGTGTCACGTCCACCTTCGTGACGATGCCCGTCACTTTGTCGACGGCGCTCGTGAACTGCGTCGTCTGACCGTCCTTCAGCACCATCGAATTCGTCGCGCGAAACGACCGGAAGGACGGCCGATCCGTGTTCGACGTCCGTACCTGATCCTCGGGATAGACCGAGGAATCATCGATCGTCAGGTCGACTCGGAAGCGCCCGTCATTGATCACGGCCGTCCCGCAATCGATGTTCGTGCCGATGTCGGTGTATTGGTACGACGTCAGCGGATTCACGCCGGCGCCGCCGGTCGCAATCGGCGTGAAGCTCGTCGACACGATCGGTACTCTCGTCCCCATGCGAAGGCTTCCGCCGTGGCCGGCATTCACCGACAGCATGTAGGGCATGCTGCTGATCTTCTTCTCGCCCTCGAAGCGCGAGATGACGACCTGCAGCTTGAGCGGTACCGGCGGCGTCGTGGCGGTGGAGTCAGCCGCCTTCTCCTGGGCGCGCGCGGCGCCGGTCGACGCGCCGACGACGAGCAAGGCAAGCGTGAGCGCCTGAATTCGTCTGGTCACCGTAACACTCCTTCTGCCCCGCTCCGCGTGCCGATGGGGTCGAGCACAATCGGGGCAATGTGGATATCGCCGACGGGTTCGGGTTCACCGTGAGACGGAACGACTGCGAGGAGCGGCGTCAGATCGATCCGGCCGTCGCGGACGCCTTCGAAGAACGCGCGAATAGCCCGCGCCTCGCGCGGATCGATGAGGATCTCGGGTTCGCCGGTTCCCGCGCGTTGCCCAACCGCCGCAGGCACGGACCGACCGAAGTGTCGGGTCCGGGCCGCCGCTCCGCCACGCGCTCCTGAAAGCGCCGCGCCACCTGTGTCTGGCAACATGCCGACGCCCTCGATCGATCGCGCCTGCAGCGGCACCGCGGTCGCCGGCGCAGGCGCGGCCCGCGGCGGGCGGGAGGCGATGAGGACCACGACCGCAACGGCGGCCAGCGCGCCGGCGGCGGCGACGATCCACGCGGCTGGCCATCCTGCCGGCGGCGGTTCGCTCGCGATCCGCTGGCGCACGCGCGCGGCGAACCCGGGCGATGGATCGACGCCGAGCACGCGCGCGATCTCGCGATCCAGCGCGGCGTCCGTCATCGCTGCTGACTGTTCATCGTGCATTGCAATTGCTCTCTCATCCGCGCTCGTGCCGTGAACATGCGCGACTTCACAGTACCCAGCGGCACATCGAGCAGACGCGCGACCTCGTTCAGATCGTGTTCTTCAATTCCGGCGAGGACGACGACGACGCGCAGCTTTTCCGGCAGGCGTCGATCGCCTCCCACAGACGCTGCGCCCGCTCGTGTTCGATGACGTGATCGGTGGTCGTCATGGTCGGCGCCTTCGTGGCGTGGATCGTCTCGCGCGTCGCCCGTCGACGGTCGGACCGCTGTCGATCGAGGGCGAGCCGCCACGTCATGCGCACGAGCCACGCGCGGAATCGATCGCGGTCGCGGAGCTGACGAAAGCTCCGATACGCTTTCGCGAAGGCGTCCTGCGCCACGTCTTCCGCATCCTCCCGCCGCCGCAGCACGCCGTACGCGATCCGGAACGCCAGGGTGGACGATTCGACCACGCGCCGTTCGAATTCCAACTCCAGCTCTGAATCCACGGCTACGAGGCGGCGCGGCAGCTCGTCGGCGAGCTCATGCATCGGCTCTGGCCATTCGTCATCAGGCAAGACGCCGCGGTCCCGGAATCGGTTCGTATTGGCCTTCCTGGCGTTTGGCGAGATCCGGCAGCACGATTCCAGACCTGCAGAAGATGACGACAACGTCGTGCGTCGCGCTCAAGCATTGACTTCCGCCGCCGACGGCGGTAGCTTCCTGCTTTCTACTTCCAGGGTTTTCATAGTCGCCCGGCCGGCACTTTTTTCCATCGCTGGAGGACGGGCATGCGAAATCACGGGACCGCGACGATCATCGTGGCGCTTGGGTGTCTGCTCGCGCTGCCGGCGGCGGCGCGCGCGCAGAGCGCCATCGCAGGAGTAGTACGCGACGCGTCCGGGGCGGTGCTGCCGGGCGTCACCGTCGAGGCGTCGAGCGACGCGCTTATCGAGAAGACGCGATCGGTCGTCACCAACGGCCAGGGGCAGTACACGATCGTCGACCTGCGGCCGGGCGTCTACAGCCTGTCGTTCACGCTGGAGGGCTTCAGCCTGTTCAAGCGCGCCGGAATCGAGCTGCCGGCGAACTTCACCGCGACGATCAACGCCGAGTTGAAGGTGGGCGCGCTCGAGGAATCGGTCACCGTCACGGGTCAATCACCCGTCGTCGACGTTCAGAGCACCGCCCGGACGACCGTGCTCTCGCGCGACGTGCTCGACTCCATCCCGACGGGACGCACGATTCAGAGCGTCGGACAGCTCGTCGTCGGCGTGACGCTCAACGTTCCCGACGTCGGCGGCTCACGCGCGATGCAGCAGACCTACATGTCGGTGCACGGTTTGAGCTCGTCGCAGGTCGTGACGCAGATCGACGGCATGATGGTGAACGGTCTGGATGGCGACGGCGCCGTGCAGAACTACTTCAACAACATGATGAGCCAGGAGATGAGCTACCAGACGGCCGGTGCCGCCACCGACGTGTCCGGCGGCGGCGTGCGCTTGAACATGATCCCGAAGGAAGGCGGCAACCGCTTCAGCGGCGCGTTCTTCGGCGCGTGGAGCGACGGCGCGTGGCAGAGCAACAACCTGACGCAATCACTTCGCGACCGTGGGCTGAGCGCGCCCGATCGGATTTCGAAGATCTATGATGCCAACGCGTCGTTCGGAGGACCGATCAGGAAGGACGTGCTCTGGTTCTTCACGTCGGCGCGGCGCTGGGGCGTCGATGCGCCGATTGCGGACACGTTCTACACGCCTGCCGGTTCGAACTATGCCAGAACCTATCCTCAGTGCAAGGCGGGCACGATTCAGTGCGAGCAGGGGATCGACGACCAGCACATCAAGAGCGCGCTGCTCCGCCTCACGTGGCAGGTATCTCCACGAAACAAGCTGGGCGTGTATTACGACAGGGTGGGCAAGGATCGCGGCCACGGGATGAACGCGGGCGACGATCCGGCGTCGGCATCCCAGATCTGGACGTCGCCGGACTACAGCACGGGATCGGTGAAATGGACGTCGACGCTCACCAACAAGCTGCTGGCCGAAGGCGGCTACTCCTTCAACATCGAGCGGTACTACATCGCGAACCAGCCAGGGATCATGCAACAGCGGGGAACGCCTGCCTGGTACGCGGGCGGCAGCCGCCGCGATCTCGCGCTCGGGACGCGTTATTCCTCGCTCGCAGCCGAACAGGGGCAGTATCCCGATCGGTATTACCTGCAGGGGTCGGTTTCGTACGTGACCGGCTCGCATAACGTCAAGACGGGCGCGCAGTGGAACTGGGGGCCGTATCGGCGGACTCGCGTCGCGAACGCCGACCTCGTTCAGCGGTACAGGAACGGCGTACCGGATTCCGTGGAGATCCTGAACACG
Source organism: Acidobacteriota bacterium (assembly GCA_003222395.1). GTDB lineage: Bacteria > Acidobacteriota > Vicinamibacteria > Vicinamibacterales > CAVVIG01 > Gp6-AA45. The sequence goes on along the minus strand of QHWB01000033.1, from coordinate 174,966 downwards.
CCGCTCGATTGGACCGATCGCCTCAACGCGGATCTCGGCGTCTACGCACAAGACGCATGGACGCTGAGACGTCTGACGGTCAACGTCGGCGCGCGCTGGGAGTACTTCAATTCCGAAGTGTCCGCATCGTCGGCTGGAGCGGGACGGTTCGCGCCGGCTCGGAGCTTCGACAGAATTCCGATGCCTGTGTGGAGCGATCTCGCGCCACGCTTCGGCATCGTCTACGATGTGTTCGGCAACGCGAAGACGGCGCTCAAAGCAGGCATCAACAGGTACGAGCAGGCGCAGACGATCAATTTCGCCGACCAGTTCAACCCGCTCGTGCTCGAACAGCCGGTTGTCTCCTGGACCGATCTCAACAACGACGACGTCGCGCAGGGAGAGCTCGGATGCATCTACCTGACGTCGGGATGCGAGATCAATCTCGCTCAGTTGCGTCAGGGGTTCGGCATCAGCGCGCAGACGTTCCCCAACCCGGACATCAAGCGCGTCTACAACTTCGAAAGCACGGTAGGGGTGCAGCACGAATTGCTGCCGGGTGTCCAGGTCAACGCCGGCTGGTTCCGTCGAACGTTTCACAATCTGCCGCGTCAAACGAACACGCTTCAGAGCTTCAGCGACTACACCCGCGTCGACATCGTGAGCCCGCTCGATGGCAGCATCATCCCGATGTACAACGTCAGCCCGGCTGCGCTCACGCGCATCAAGAACGTCATCTTCACCGATGACACTCAGAAGGAGTGGTACAACGGCTACGAAGCGTCGTTCAATGCGCGGCTGCCGCGCGGCGCCATGCTGTTCGGCGGGATGACCTCGGAACGCATGCTCTGGACGCTGTGCAACGAGGATTCGAATCCGAACAACCTGCTCTACTGCGACGCGCGCAACAGCGGCGTCCCGTACCGCACCCAGCTCAAGCTGTCGGGCAGCTATCCGCTGCCGTACGGTATTCAAATCAGCGGCTCGTTCCAGAGCATCCCCGGCTACCTGCTGACCGCGCCGGGATTCAGTCCCGCATACGTCATTCCCTCGGCAACCAATCTCCCGAGCGTCAGTGCTCCTGCCGGAGCGGGCACCGTCTGGCTGATCACGCGAACGACCAGATACGCCGCCGATTGCAAGGGGCCGTGCACGCCGGGCGCCCTGGTCTTTCCGAACATGACTGCGGCGCAGCTCGCCGTGCCGTTGGTTGCCCCAGGCACCGAATACGCCGAACGAGTCAACCAGCTCGATCTGAGCCTCGGCAAGTGGTTCCAGGTAGGCCGGACGCGCATGCAGGGACAGGTCGACGTCTTCAACGCGCTCAACCGCAGCGACGTGCTGAGCGTGCGCTCGTTGAATTTCCTGACACCGTCCTACATGCAGCCGTCCAGTATCCTCCAGGGCCGCATCATCCGCTTTGCGGCGCAACTCCGATTCTGAACCTGGTATTCAGTCGTCAGCCTCACGGCTGACGACTGAACAGCCCTTTATTGGTTGCTGGGGGCTGGTTGCTGGGGGCGGGGCTGCGGATTACTTGATCTGTCGCTTTGCTGCCAGCGCCGTCGACAGATTCTTCTTCGCATCGGCGAAGTCCGGATCGAGCTTCAGCGCCTGCTGAAACTCTCCGATGGCTTCATCGAGCTTCCCCTGCGATCCGACCGCGATGCCGAGGTTGTTGTGCGCTTCGACGAAGTCAGGCGCCAGCTTCAGCGTCGCGCGGAACTCGACGACCGCCTCGTCGAGCTTTCCAGCGTCGAGGAGCGCGCTCGCCAGATCGTACCGGTTCGCCGCGTCGTTCGGATCGAGGTCGGCCGCCTGGTGGAGCGCGTCGAGCGCCTCGGCCTGATGTCCCGCCGCCGACAGCGCATCGCCGAGATTCCGGTACGCCTTCGCCGATTTCGGATCCAGTTCGATCGCCTGGCGGAACTCCGCAATCGCATCGTCGACGCGGCCGAGGCCGGCGAGCGCGATCCCGAGGTTGTTGTGGACTTCGGCGGACGCCGGTTCGGTACGAAGCGCGCGCTGAAAATGATCCGCGGCTGCCGCTGCGTCTCCTTCGTCGAGCAGCAGGTTCGCGAAGTTGTAATGCGCGGCGGCGAAGTCGGGCTGCAGCTTCAGCGCCTGCTGATACGTGGCGACCGCCTCGTCGAGGCGCTTCGCATCGCGCAGCGCGGTCGCGAGGTTGCTGTAAGCGGGCGCATAATCCGGACGCGCCGCGATGGCGCGGCGATAGTGAGCGATCGCTTCGTCGAGCTTTCGATCGGTCTGCAGCGCGACGCCGAGATTCGTCTCTGTGACGGCGCGCATCGCGGCCTGTGATTCGATCGGCCAATTGGTGAAGACTGCGACGACTATCACGATCGGGATTTGGGATGTGGGATTTGGGATTCGGTTGGGATTTGGCCCTCGAATCCCGAATCCCGAATCCCGAATCCCAGTTATTCGAATCCCGAATCCCAAATCCCAAATCCCGATTCCGCCGGCCGCGGCGAACGGGATGAGCAGCGGCACGAGCGGATAACGGTAGCGCGCGAAGACGTAGAACAGGACGACGCTTGCGGCATAGGCGACGATGAGCGCGTACAGGACGGCGAGGCGGCGGCGGTCGCGCCACGTGACGACGACGCCGAACGTCGCCAGCGGCACGAGCACGCCGAAGTGGCCGATCGGGCTCGCGATCCGCAGCGGCCACGACCAGTCGGCATGCGTCGACTGATCTTCCGTGTCGACCATCTCCGTCGCGTTCCAGATCAGCGCGACCTTTCGCGCCATCAGCTTCGCCCACGCGCCCGGCTGCGACGTGATGAAGTGGAGCGCGCGATCGGTCCAGTACTCCGACACCTCCGCCGGCGCCAGCCTGCGATGAAGCGCGTGTTCGGCGAGGTCGGTGGCGTCCTGCCGCTCGTACTCCGGCGCGCCGCGCCCGTAGCGCAGCGACTGATAGGTGCCGTCCGCGCCCGGATGATTGCCGATGAAGAAGTTGGGACCGAACTGCGACGTCGTGACGTAGAAGCCGCCGCCGATGACGCTGTTGCGCGCGGCCACCGGTACGAGCACGATGGCGAGGCCCAGCGCGAACGCGCCCGCCGCCTTCACGCGATCGCGGACCGTGACGAGAATCCACGCGACGATGACGACGACGAAGACGAGCGCGTTCTCGCGGGTGAGGCTCAGACCCCCGAGCGCGAGACCCAGCGACAACCATGGACGGGCGGGGGCGGACCCATGTGTCCGCCCCGTGATCCGTGCAATCAACCACAGCGCAAGACATACGAAGAACACGTCCAGGACCGACTTCTGCAACAGCCCATCGAAGAAGATCGCCGGCGCGTACACCGCGAGCATCAGGCCGGCAACGATGCCGGCGCGCGCCGGGAAGAAACGGCACGCGGCCGATGCGAGCAGCACGCAGGAGCACGATCCGATGACGGCCTGGCAGACGCGGACGGCGACGAGGTTCGGTCCGAGCGTCGAGTAGATGACGCCGAGGAAGTACGGATACAACGGCGCCTGATAGAACACGTCGTGGCCGATCCAGTCGCCCTTCGCGATTTCCCGCGCCCACACGTCGTAGCCGTGCGCGTCGCCCATGAGGATCGTGAAGAACGGCGCGCGGCGGATCTGCCAGACGTGGATCAGGCGAATCGTCAGCGCGACGAGAAAGATCGCCGCGCCTGCGCCGATACTCAACGCAGAGTCCGCAGAGGCTGCAGAGATCGAATGTTCTCCGTGAACTTTGCGATCTCCGCGTTCCAACGGATCGTGGTGTTTCGCCAACGGGGTATGCTAGCCCAGGATGATGATCGCGCTGATCGCCGCGGCGGCGCTGACGGTCGAGGCGCGGGTGAGTTTCAACGATATCGCACCGATCGTGTGGCGTCGCTGTACGACCTGCCATCGTCCCGGCGCGATCGGTCCGTTCAGCCTCGCGACGTACGAGGACGTGAAGCGCCGCGCGACGCAAATCAAGATCGTCACCGCGCGCCGCATCATGCCGCCGTGGAAGCCGGAGCCGGGCAAAGGCGACTTCGAATCGGAACGCCGGCTGACCGACTCCGAGCTCGAGCAGATCCAGCGCTGGATCGCCGACGGCGCGATCGAAGGCGACAGCAAAGATCTGCCGCCGATGCCGGCGCAGCCGGCAGCGGAGGCGTGGCAGCTCGGTACGCCCGATCTCGTCGTGCGGATGCCCGAGGCCTACACCGTCGCGGCCGGCGGAACCGACGTGTTCCGCACGTTCGTGCTGCCGATCGCGCTGCCGCGCGCGCGGTTCGTGCGCGCGCTCGAGTTCCGGCCGGGTACCGCGCGCGTGGTCCATCACGCGAACATCGGCGTCGATCGCACGCGTTCGTCGCGACAACTCGATCTCAAAGATCCGGAACCCGGCTACGTCGGCGGCATGGTTCCCGATGCGCGCTATCCCGAGGGACAGCTCCTTGGCTGGACGCCGGGTCAGGCGGCGCACCCCGTGCCTCCCGGTACCGCATGGCGCCTCGAGCCGGGCAGCGATCTGGTCGTGCAGCTCCACATGCAGCCGACCGGAAAGCCGGAGACGCTGCAGGTCAGCGTTGGCTTCTACTTCACCGACGAGGCGCCCTCGCGCACACCGCTCGGCCTGCGGCTGGGCAGCGAGACGATCGACATCCCGCCGGGCGCCCGCGACTACGTCGTCGCCGATCGCTACGTGCTGCCGGTCGACGCCGACGTGCTCGCGGTACAGCCTCACGCGCACAACCTCGCGCGGCGCATGGAAGCCGGGGCGACGCTGCCCGACGGCACGACGCGGTGGCTGATCGCGATCGACGACTGGGATTTCCGCTGGCAGGACGTCTACCGCTACAAGAATCCGGTCGCGCTGCCAAAGGGCACGGCGATCGCCATGCGCTACACGTACGACAACAGCGATGGCAACGCGCGCAATCCGCACCATCCGCCGGCGCGCGTCGTCTGGGGACAGAACACGAGCGACGAGATGGGCGACCTCTGGATTCAGATCGTCGCACGATCGGCGGGCGACGCCGCCGTGCTCGCCGACGACATCCGGCGGAAATCGCACGCAGAGGATCTCGCGGCGTACGTCAAGCTGCTGCGCGAGGATCCCGGCAATCCGCTGCGACACGACGCGGTCGGCAATCTGTATCTCGAGGACGCGCGGTACGACGACGCGATTGCGGAATATCGCGCCTCGCTGTCGCTCAACGCCGATTCGGCGCCGACGCACTACAACCTCGGGTTCGCGCTGTCGATGCGCGGCCGCCGCGACGAGGCGCGCGGCGCGTTCGAGCAGGCGCTGCGCCTCGACCCCGAGTACGCGCAGGCGCACAACAACCTGGGCGCGATGCTGCAGCTCGCCGGCCGCGCCGGCGAAGCGCTCGATCATTTCCGCCGCGCCGTCGCGCTGAGGCCCGACAACGTGGATGCGCAGATCAACCTCGCGCAGCTCCTGTCGGCGCAGGGACGCGCGCGCGAAGCGCTCGACCATTTCGAGGCGGCGCTCACGCTGCGCGGCGACAGTGCGCAGGCGCTGGCCGGCATCGCGTGGATTCGGGCGACTGTCGCCGATCCGTCGTTGCGCAATTCCGAGCAGGCCGTCACCTTCGCGGAGCGCGCCGCGGCGGCGACGGGCAGACGCGATCTCTCGGTGCTCGACGCACTCGCCGCTGCATATGCCTCAGCAGGTCGCTTTGACGACGCTGTCGCGATCGTCGAGAGCGGTATCAATTTGGCAACCGCCGGCGGCCTCGACGCGGCCGCCGCCGAACTCCGGCAGCGCCTGATCCTCTATCAGCGCCGTCAACCCTACCGACAATCCAACTTTTTGTAATATCAGAACGGATTTGGTTCGATTGCCATAATTCGTAATTGACTCGACATTGCGCACGGCTTAGCCTGCGGCGATTGGGACGGAGAGGCTCTTCAACGTTCGAGGAGGGACGGGCATGACAAAAAGCCGGATCTTGAGTTCGGCGCTCGTAGTGGCGGCGGTGCTCCTGTTACCGAGCATCGCGCGCGCCCAGAGCGCGTTTGCCGGCGTCGTGAAGGATGCGACCGGCGCGGTGCTGCCGGGTGTCACGGTGGAAGCCGCCAGCCCCGCGCTCATCGAGCAGGTGCGCTCGGTGACGACCGACGCCAACGGCGCATATCGGATTGAGAACCTGCGGCCAGGCACTTATACGTTGACGTTTTCGCTACCCGGGTTCGCGACCGTGAAGAAAGAGGCGGTCGAGCTGCAGTCGAATTTCACCGCGACGATCAACGCGGACCTCAAGGTGGGCGCGGTGGAGGAAACGGTGACGGTTGCCGGCGAATCGCCGATCGTCGACGTGCAGAGCAACGCGAAGGCGCAGGTGCTCTCGCGCGACGTGCTCGACGCCGTGCCTTCGGCGCACACCATCCAGTCGGTCGGACAGCTCGTCGTCGGTGTCACGCTGACGGCGCCCGACGTCGGCGGATCGCAGGCGATGCAGCAGACTTACTTCACCGTTCACGGTCTCGGCGCGGCGCAGACCTCGGTGCTCATCGACGGCATGATCGTCAACGGGCTGCAGGGCGACGGCGCAATTCAGAGCTACCTGAACGAAGGCGCGAACCAGGAAATGGTGTACCAGACCGGCGGCGGCAACGTCGATTCGCCGACCGGCGGCGTCAAGATCAATCTCATTCCGAAAGAGGGCGGCAACCGCTTCAGCGGATCGCTGTTCGAAGGCTACGAGACGAAGAGCCTGCAGGCGAGCAACGGCAACGATTTCCTGTACTCGCACGGCGTCACGTCGCTGGACCAAATCGGCGCATACAGCGACACCGACGTCACGCAGGGCGGACCGATTCAAAAAGACAAGCTGTGGTTCTTCGGCTCGGGCCGTCTGTTCACGGTGAACAAACCGATCGCGAGCACGATCAACTCCGACGGCACGTCGGCCGGCGCGCTCCGCTGCTACAACAATCCCGGAACGTGTTCGCAGGGCGTCGACGCGCAGCACCAGTACAGCGCGCTCGCGCGCCTCACGTGGCAGGTCAGCCCGCGCAACAAGCTGTCCGCCTACATGGATCGGATCCACAAAGTACGCGGCGCCGCGATGTCGCCTGGCGACGATCAGGCGACGTCCTCGGTCCGGTGGAACTCGCCGAACTACACAACGGCGACCGTGAAATGGACATCGGCGGTCAGCAACAAGATGCTCGTCGAAGGCGGCTACTCGACCAACATCGAGCGGTACAACAATCTCTATGCCGAAGGCGTGGAGAAGCCGTACGGATCGGCCGAATGGCTTGCGACCGCGCGGCACTACGACAGCACGTTCGGCCGCCGCTGGGTCACGTCCGACCGCGAAACGGGTCAGTATCCGGATCGGTACAACGCGCAGGGATCCGCGTCGTACATCACGGGGACGCACAGCATCAAGTTCGGATTCCAGGATTCGTGGGGCGTCTTCAACCACACGTATCGTGCGAACGCCGACCTCTATCAGAACTACGTCAATGTCGCGCCGGCGACGGTGACGCTCTACAACACGCCAATCTGGTCGGCCGAGCGGCTCAACGCCAACCTTGGCCTCTACGGCCAGGACGTCTGGACCGCAAAGCGCGTGACGGTCACGATCGGCGGCCGATGGGAATACGTGAAGGAGTCGATCGTTGGACAGCCGGAGCAAATCGGCCGCTTCGGCGACGTGAAGGCGTTCGGCGACGTCGACATGCCGACATGGAAAGCGTTCTCACCGCGAACGGCTGCCGTGTTGGACGTGTTCGGCAACGGCAGGACGGCGCTGCGCGTCGGCTTCAACCGGTTCGAGCAGGCCGCCACCACGACGCTGGCTTCGCTCTACAACCCGTCGGCGGTCACCACGGCGTCGGCAGCGTGGACGGATCTCAACAGGGACGACATCGCACAGGGAACACCTGGATGCGTCTACCTGACGGCGGGATGCGAAATCAATTTCACGCAGGTGCCGACCAGCTTCGGCGTGGTCTCGCTGGCGAATCCTGATCCGAACCTCAAACGCCCGTACGTCGACCAGTTCAACGTCGGTGGCACTCACGAAGTGGTCCGCGGCGTGTCGCTCTCGTTCGAGTGGTTCCACAATCAAGCCAAGAACATCTGGGAGCGGAACAACGTTGCCCGGCCGGGCACATTTGCCAACGGCGCCGTGAACAACCCGAGCTATCGCGCGGTGACGATCTTCAGCCCGATCGACGGAACGCCGATCACGATGTACGACCCGATCAACGCCACGGTGAATCGCGCCGTCGTCCAGATCGACTCGAACGACACCGATCTGTCGCAGAGCTACAACGCGTTCGAATTCAACTTCAACGCGCGGCTGCCACACGGCGCGCGGATCTTCGGCGGAAGCGCAACGGATCGGGCGATCGCGTACTCGTGCACGGCGGCGACGACGAACCCGAACTTCCTCGTCACGATTGGCGGCGTGAACTACTGCGATCAGGCCAACAGCGGCATTCCGTGGCGCACGCAGTTCAAGTTGGCCGGCACCGTGCCGCTGCCGTGGTACGGGCTCATCGTGAGCGGATCGTACCAGGGGCTTCCCGGCTATCAGCTCGGTACGCAGTCTCTCAACGGCCTCGCCTCTGGCGGTTCCGGAACGCCGGACTTCGATATCGTGAGCGGCCGCGGTACGAACATGACGGTCACGGCGACGACGCGCTACACCGTGTGTCCGGGCAACTCGGCTTCGCAAGGATGCGTGGTCGGCGCGCTGATGGCGCCGGGGCTCGTCAGCTCGTCGCTGCTCGTTCCGTTGGCGCCGCCTGGTGTCGAGCTGACGCCGCGGCTGAATCAGGTCGATTTCTCACTTGCGAAGCGGATCACGTTTCGCGGCATCCGGTTCGATCCGAAGGTCGATCTGTTCAACGCGTTCAACTCGAGCGACTATTTCTCGGTGCGGACGACGTCGTTCACGCCGACCGCCACGGCGGGGACGTCGGCCGGTACTTACATGTTCCCCGGCAGCATCCTCCAGGGACGGCTGCTGCGGGTTGCGGCTGTGATCAACTGGTAAGCAGCTGGTCGCTGGTTGCTGGGGCGGGTCCATGGGGGCCCGCTCTTTTTTCTTCGTGTTATCGTTTTCTGGATGCACTGGTTCACTGTCCTCGCCTTCTCGTCGCTGACGGTCTTCGACCTCGACAACCGCGCGATTGACCCGTTCAAAGCGGCAGCCGGCGCCAGGGCGACGGTCTTTCTCTTCACCGCCACCGACTGTCCGATCTCCAATCGCTACGCGCCCGAAGTGCAGCGCGTGTATCGCGCGTTCGCGCCGAAGGGCGTCCGATTCTTCCTCGTGTATCCAAATCCCGCTGACACCCCGGACGCGATTCGCGTCCACGCGAAGTCGTTCGGCTACGCGGCCGACGCGCTGCGCGATCCGAAGCAGGAGCTCGCAAAGCTGGCCAGCGCCACGGTCACGCCTGAAGCCGCGATCTTCACCGGGCAGCGCCTCGTCTACCATGGCCGGATCGACGATCGCTTCGTCGATCTCGGGCTCGAGCGGCCGGCGCCGACCGTGCACGATCTCGCCGACGCGCTGACGGCCGTCGTCGCGGGCGTTCCCATCGCGCATCCCGCCACGCAGGCAGTCGGCTGCTTCATCGCCGACTTCGCGCGATGAAAGCTGCAGCGTTCGCGCTGATCTCGACGCTCGTTGTAGGGCGAGCCGTCCAGGCGGGCCGATCCGCCGATCCCGCTCGCTCGGCTGAAAGCCTCGCGCTACCAACCACGCAACTGAAAGACATCGCGCCGGCGTTCACGACCGTCACCTATTCGAAAGACATCGCGCCGCTCATCGCCGATCGCTGCGCGATGTGCCACCACGAGAACGGCGCCGCGCCGTTCAGCCTTCTCACATACTCCGACGTCAAGCGCCGCGCGACGCAGATCGCGCTCGTCACGAGCCGGCGTTACATGCCGCCGTGGAAGGCTGATCCAGCCGATGGGCCGTTCGTCGGTCAGCATCCGTTGACCGACGCCGAGATCGCGCTCTTTCAGCAGTGGGCCGGCGACGGCGCGCCGGAAGGGGACGCACGCGATTTGCCGCCGCTTCCGGGCCGGCAGCGGTGGAGCGCAGGCTGGCAGCTCGGCACACCCGATCTCGTCGTCTCGCTGCCGGAACCGTACATGCTGCCGGCCGGCGGCGCCGACGTGTTCCGCATCTTCGTGATCCCGCTGCCGGTGAACGCAACTCGATTCGTGCGCGGACTCGAATTTCGTCCCGGCAATCCGAAAGTCGTGCACCACGCGAACATCCGCGTCGATCGGACGGCCGCGTCGCGACAGATGGACGACGCCGATCCGGCCCCTGGGTACAGCGGCTTGATTCTTCGTTCCGCCGATTACCCCGAAGGACACTTCCTCGCCTGGACGCCGGGCCAGGTCGCGCCGCTGCTGCCGAACGATTACTCGTGGCGCCTCGATCCCCGCACCGATCTCGTTGTCGAGATCCACATGCAGCCGAGCGGGAAGGCCGAGGCGGTGCAGCCGTCGGTCGGCCTGTACTTCAGCGACCAGCCGCCCACGAGGATTCCGGCGATGCTGCGCCTCGGCCATCAGAACATCGACATTCCGGCCGGCGAGAGCAACTATGTCGTGACCGATTCGTATGTGCTGCCGGTCGACGTCGAGGTGCAGGCGGTGCAGCCGCACGCGCACTACCGCGCGCGCGACGTCCGCGGCGAGGCGCGTCTGCCGGACGGGACGGTCGAAGAGCTGATTCACGTCGGCGACTGGGACTTCCGCTGGCAGCACGTCTATCGATTCGCGAAGCCGTTCACGCTGCCGAAAGGCACGACGCTCTCCATGCGATGGGTGTACGACAACTCGGCCGCGAACGTCCGCAACCCCGAGCATCCGCCGAAGCGCGCGCGATGGGGACAGCGCTCGTCGGACGAGATGGGCGACCTGTGGATTCAGGTGCTGACGAAGAACGAGCCGGACCTCGTCACGCTCACGCATGCCTTTCGCGCAAAAGTCGCCGCCGAGGACGTGATCGGGTACGAGACCGAGCTCGAACGGCATCCCGACGAAGCCGGGCTGCACGACGATGCGGCGCTGTTGTACCTCGAAGTGGGGCAGCCGGATCGCGCCGTCGCGCACTTCACACGTTCGCTGGCGCTGAAAGGTCCGTCGGCGCCCGCGTTCTACAACCTCGGCACGGCCCTGACGATCGCGCGCCGTTTCGACGAAGCGGCGTACGAGTATCAGCAGGCGATCAAGGCGGATCCGTCGTACGCGAAAGCGCACAACAACCTGGGCAACGTGTGGCTCGCGCAGGGGAAGTTCGAGCCGGCCATCCAGGAGTTCACGGCAGTCGTCGGGCTCGATCCGAAGTCGGCCGGCGCGCTCGCAAACCTGGCAGGCGCATACGCCGCCGCCGGCGCCTTCGATCGCGCGGCAGAAACCGTCGACGCCGCGCTGCGGCTCTCGCCGCCCGAGCCGCTCGCATCCGATCTGCGTGCTCGAGCCGAACGGTACCGCAGGCGCGAGCGCTAGTCAGAGCGGATACGGCAGCGTCATGCCGAGCAGCGTGACGAGGACGATGACGACCGGCGTCAGCGCAAAAAAGACGACGATCGTGTAGCCCATGACGTCGCGCGCGCCGAGGTGGAAGAGGCCGAGAATCGGCAGCATCCAGAACGGCTGCACCAGATTCGCCAGCGCCTCGCCGAGATCGTAGGCCGACACGCACCACCCGAGGTGGACGTGGAGCGTGTGCGCCGCCTGCATCACGTAGGGCGCGATGATCACCCACTTCGATCCGCCCGACGGCACGAACACCCCGAGCACCGCGGAATAGATCGCGACGATCGGCGGGAACGTCGTCTGCGTCGAGAAACGGACGAAGGCGCCGGCGAGCGCGTCGCTCAGGTGCGTCGCCGTGATGATGCCGGCAATCCCCGCGTAGAACGGAAACTGCAGGATGACGCCCCACACGGCCGGCGTCGCGTTCTGCACCGCCCGCATGAGACCGGCCGGCGTGCGATGCAGCAGAAATCCCAGGAGCAGGAACGCGAGGTTGAGGATGTTCAGGTTGATCGCGTTGAGCGGCTCACCTGCCTGCATGAAATAGCGCGTCAGGTACCAGACGCCGAGGCCGACGACGAGCCACGTCAGCAGCGGAGAGTGTTCGAGATATTGGCCGGGGGTCGGAGTCGCGGTCGGAGTCGGTGTCAGAGTCGAGGTAAGAGTCGACGTCGGAGTCGGACCGTCATCAAGGCTGATTCCGAGGTCGCGGGCGGTCTTGCCGGCGCCGGCCGGCGGCGTCGCGAGCCACATCACGGCGGTGACGACGACGATCTCGATTGGCACCGACAGCAGGCTCTGCCAGAGAAAGATCGTGTGGCGGAACGGAATGAGACCGCCAGCCACGAGCCCGCCGTGCGACACGATGTCGCGGATCTGCGGCTGCAGCGCGCCCGGCGTCGCCATCTGCAGCGCGGCGGATCCGCTGAGTCCCTGCGCCCAGATGCTGCCGATCCCGAGGAAGCTCGCCGCCGCCAGCGCGCGATAGTCCACGCCTTCCACACGCCGCGCGATCTCCCGCGCGAGCACGGCGCTGAAAATGAGACTGAAGCCCCAGTTGAACCACGAGCTGACGAGCGCGAAGACGGTAACCAGCGCGACGGCCGACTTCGGCGTCCGCGGCCACGAGGCGGCAGCGCGAATCACGCGCTGCATCGGCGCGGAAGTGGCGAGCACGTGGCCGGTGATGATGATGAGCGCCATTTGAAGCGTGAACGGAATGAGCTCCCAGAAGCCGCGGCCCCACGCGTCGACGATCTGCGGCAGCGAAGACGAAGTGGCGGCGAGCGCGCCGGCGACGACCAGAAACGTGGCGATCAGCGCGAAGATGAAGGCGTCGGGCACCCAGCGCTCGGTCCAGTCCGTGAGCGCAAGAGCGAGGCGGGCGAGCACGGCGGCTACGTTAACATACGCACACTCGTCGACAGACCTTCGCGGTCGGATGAGAGCGCAGTCGGATTGACCGCTGTTTCAAACCGCGAAAACACGAAGGACGCGAAGCAACGAGAAAACAGACACGGAGTCCACGAGATGACGAATCGGATCGGCGGCATCGATCGCGACTCGAACTACGTCGCGTCGCGGACCGTTGGCGACGCCGGCGCGATCGCGCGTGCGTATCAGCATGGGCTGACGCTCGGCGGCAACGGCGGCCTGACGTCGATTCCGATCTTCGACAACGCGATGTCGAACGAGACCGGCGGCTACCACTACGCGTGGTTCCATTTCGCCGTGCGTGAACGTATCCGTCAGGGAGCCGGCGGCGCGCCGGACAACTTCGTGATGTGGCGCGCCGGGAACGCCGGTGCGGCGCAGGAGCAGTTCGACCGATGGATGGCGGCGTACAAATCGGACGCGTCGGCCGATCCGCAGCGCGTGAAGGTGCTGCGCGCCAGGCCGAGAGCCTTCGTCGATGGCTGCTTCGACAAGTCGGCGGCGCCGTCGTTCATCGCCGAAGAGCTCGTGTTCACCAGCCGACCGGTATCGAAGTGCAGCGAGCTGTATCCCGTGTACTCGAACCCGCGGAAGGAGGCGGGGGGACCGCTGGCGGCGAACGTGCTGAAGTGTCAGCTGAAGCCAATCGATGCGCACGACTACGCGTTGACGTTCACGGCTGACGAAGTGGCGCGGCTGAAGACGATCTTCGCCGCCGGCGTCTGCGACTTCCCGAAACCGGGCGTCAGCCAGCGACCCGTGGTGCCGTGGGCGGCGATCGGATCGTCGAATAAATCATGAGCGCGCCCCCGCACCTGCTGAGCGAGTACGAGGACGTTCAGCCGATCCATCGCAGGATTCTCGCGTTCTCGTTCATCGGGTGGATTTTCGATTTCTACGATCTCCTCCTTCTGAGCTTTGTCGTCGCGTCGACGTCGCTGACGAAGGATCTCGCGCTGTCGGCCTACGACGTCTCGGTGCTGCTCGGTACCGCGCTCGCGTTCACCGCTGTCGGCGGCCTTGCCGGCGGCGCGCTGGCGGATCGGTTCGGGCGCAAGCCGCTGCTGATGATCTCCGCGGACTCTCGCTCGATCAGTCCGCATTGCTGCTGTTCGTGGATCAACTCGGGTCGGTCGTCGGATACGTCGGTTTCGGCTACGCCAGCGATTTCTTCGGCCGCCGTCCGAGCTTCACCGCGTTTTCGATCGTCAAGGCGGTCGGCCTGATCATGGTGACGCTGGGCTGGGGCCTCACGAGCGGCTATTCGCCGACGCTCTTCGCCTTCATGTTTCTCGTCGGCGTCGGCGAAGGGAACTGGGGCTGCATCGGTCCGCTGCTGAACGAAGTGTTTCCGACTCCGGTGCGCGCCGCGGCGCTCGGAATCATCTACAACGTCTCGCGCGGCGTGCAGTTTCTCGCGCCGGTCGCCATCACGTTCGTCGCGGCGCGATCGAGCTTCGGCGCCGGCATCGCGCTCGCCGCGCCGTTCGCGCTGCTCGCGGGCGCGAGCGTGTGGGCGCTGCCGGAGACGAAAGGCGTGAAGTTGACGCCGGTGGCGGTTCGCTCGGCTGAAAGCCTCGCGCTACACCGGTAGCGCGAGCCTTTCAGGCGAGCGCACGAATCGCCGGTAGCGCGAGCCTTTCAGGCGAGCGGCGGGCGTCTTCGCCCACAGCCCGTGGCCTGCTCGAACGCGTACGCCAGCTGCAGGACGCCGCGATCGTCTCCGCGCCGGCCGGCGATCTGGACACCGACGGGAAGACCGTCCGCCGTGAAGCCGGCGGGGACCGAAATCGCCGGATCGAATGTCGCGCTGATCCAGTACGCCGACTTCATCCACGCGATGTAGTGTTCCATCCGCACGCCGTCGATGTCATGCGGCCAGTCGATCGAGGCATCGAACGGCGGCACCTGGTTCACCGCGCAGATCAGAAACTCGAACCGCTCGTGGAAGCGGCGCATCTGGTCGAGGAATGCCTCGTGCCGGTCGATCGCCTCGGCGAGCTGCGCGGCGGTGACGCGCGATCCCGCTTCGATTTCCGCGACGGCTTCCGGCTTGATCTCGTCGCGGTGACCGGCGAGAAGCGGGGCGAGCGTCTGCCACGATCGCGCCGCGCGGATCGTCAGGAAGAAATCGTCGACGCCGCTGAAATCGGGGCATGCCTCTTCGACGCGGCACCCCAGATCCTCGAACGTGCGGCGCTGCCCATCGAGCACGCGACGAACCCGCCGGTCGAGCGGGAGGCCGTCGAGATCCGGCGACCAGGCCACGCGGACGCCAGCGAAGTCTCGCGCGAGATCGGATTCCGCGTATCGCCCGGTCATCACGGCCAGCAGGAACGAGACATCGTCGACCGATCGCGCCATCGGGCCTTTGACGCCGAAGCCGAGCGACGGCAGCGGATTCGGCGCATCCGGCACCAGGCCGAACGACGGCCTGAAGCCGACGATGTTCGTGAAGTTGGCAGGATTTCTGAGCGAGCCGCCGAAATCGCTGCCGTCGGCAATCGGAAGGAGACCGGCGGCGATCGCCGCCGCCGCGCCGCCGCTCGATCCGCCGGCGCTCTTCGTCACGTCGTAGGGATTGCGCGTCGTGCCGTAGACCTCGTTATACGTGTGCGATCCCATGCCGAACTGCGGCACGTTCGTCTTGCCGATTGGAACCGCGCCCGCATGCTTCAAACGCTGCACGAGGATCGAGTCGTCGGCGGGGTATGCGTCGCGAAGGAACGGGCAGCCCCGGGTCCACGGGAAGCCCGTTGCCGGCTCGAGATCCTTGAACGCGATCGGCAGGCCGTGCAGCGCGCCGGACGCGGCGCCGCTCGCGACGGCGCGATCCGCTTCGTCCGCGAGCGCGAGGCACGCTTCGTCTTCGCGCCTGGCGACGATCGCATTGAGCGTGGGATTGCAGCGGACGATGCGATCCAGGAAGGCCGCCATCACCTCGCGCGCGGAGATCTCGCGCGTGCGGATGCG
Organism: Acidobacteriota bacterium; assembly: GCA_003222395.1. Classification (GTDB taxonomy): domain Bacteria; phylum Acidobacteriota; class Vicinamibacteria; order Vicinamibacterales; family CAVVIG01; genus Gp6-AA45. The sequence goes on along the minus strand of QHWB01000033.1, from coordinate 159,044 downwards.
CCTCGCGATCCCACGCGCGCTGTCGAAGCAGAGCGACTCGTCGCTCACGGCCGGCCGGTCGTCGGCTGCGTCACGACCATCTTCCACGCGGCGTGGCGGATCGCGCACCGCCGGTGAGTGTCGCGAAGACGAGCAGCGCCCAGATCATCTGGATCCCGTCGCAGTCTTCGTCATGCGCTCGGGGTGGAGCGTTATCTTCTGCACTCGCCAGTTGTTCATGTCGGCCAGATAGAGGACATCGTCGGAGGGACACGCGATGCCGTGCACCCAGTTGAACTGCTTCGCGTCGCGTCCAGACTCGCCGAGCATCCCGACGATTCTGCCCTCGAGCGTCAGTTTGTAGAGCCGTCCAGGTTCCTGATCGGTCGTGTAGAGAAACTGCGTCGCGCCGTTGGTGATGCAGATCGTCCACGGCGCCGTTTCGTCGGGCGGGTTCGCCGCGAGGTTGCCGAGCACCGGATGCCGTTTCTTGTCGTACGGCACGTTGAGATGGATCATGCGCAGGAACCTGCCGTCCGTGTCGAAGACCTGAATGCGGCGGTTGCCGCGATCGGCGACGTACACGTTGTTCTGCCGATCGACGCCGATGTTGTGCGGCGTGTTGAACTGACCCGGGTTCTCGTCGGCGTGCTGGCCGCCGCTGCCGCGCGAGCCCCACGATTTGATCCAGGCGCCGCGCTTGTCGAATTTCGCCACGCGTGAATTCGTGTAGCCGTCGCTGACGTAGATGTTGTCGTCCGAGTCCCAGGCGATGTCGGTCGGCTGGCGGAAGGATCCGTCGACGTGCACGGCGGCGGCCTGCCCGCGTCCGCCGCGATAGTACGACTCCGCGGGATCGTCGGGTCCCTCCGGACGCCGGCCGAGATTCATCGTGACGTAGCCGGCGGGATTGAACTTGACGACGGCGTTCGTCCCCTTGTCGACGACCCAGAGGTTGTCGTACCTGTCGAAGCGAACGCTGTGTGAGTAGCCGAGCCCGTACACGCCTTTGCCGATCTCGCGCACGAACTTGCCGGTCTGATCGAATTCGAGCAGCTGCGTCGACGCGTTGCCGTAGAGCGGCCCGGATGTCGCGCTGCCCGGATGATTCAGGACGACGATGTGACCTTTGGAATTGACCGCGACGGCGAGCACCTCGCCCAGGTTCATGTCGGGCGAGTACTTCAGGAAGTCGATCGACGAGTCGAACGGAATCGTCGGCGCCGCCGTGCCCGGCGGAGGCGTCTGGAACAGCGCGGCGAGTCCGATGACGATCGCAAGATGTTTCATGAGCCGTCTCCCGTCATTTCAGCTCGAAGATGGTTGCTTCAGAGATGACGCCCGTTTGTTCTTCCGAATGAACGGTGCCGGCCGGAACCCACACGGCGTGCGGCGTACGATCCTGAATCCACACGACGACGGTGTCGCGGTCGTGGCGATGGCGCGGTCCATCCATCCCGAGGCCCCACGCGTAGGCCCAGACCGTGACGCGATCGTTGTCGAGCAGCTGCTTCCCGCCGATGCCGCTCATCGGCGGCGCCTCCTCGCTCGGCGCGGCCGTGCGGCCCGTCGGACCGTCGTCTTTCATCTCGATGAAGACCGCGCGGAGCGGCGAATCGCTGATGCCCTCTTCGATGTGCGTCACGCCTTTTCGTTGAAACGCAATGTCGCCGGCCTTCGTCGAGACCGGCCGCTTGTTTCCTTCCGGCGAGATGATCATGCGATCGCCCGGCTCGTAGTAGACGCCGACGAGATCGTACACGTGACGGTGCAGCGGCGAGGGCTGTCCTTTCAGCCACGCGATGTTCCACACCTGCACGCGAGGGTTGTCGAGGATTTTCGTGGCGCCGACGCGCGGATACGCGGGAGGCAGCGGAGCGATCTGGATCAGCGCGGCGAGAATGACGACCAGGCGCAGCATGGCGGCTCCCTTTCGGAACGGCGGCATTATAGCCGCGAGCTGTGCGCTCATCTGGAACGCGAGCCTGCGCGGTAGCTCGAGCCTTCGCGGTAGCTCGAGCCTTCGCGGTAGCTCGAGGCTTCGCGGTAGCGCGAGCCTTTTAGGCGAGCGTCCAGCTGCGGCTGCACCCCCGCTCGGCTGAAAGCCTCGCGCTACGTGAATGCAGTTTGTTCAAAAGAAGTGCGCCCGGTTGGATGGCGACCGTTATACTGGCGGCTCTCACCGGAGGGCTGCGATGACCGACCTGTTCGGCACGAAGCGTTACCTTCGGCTGTTCGAGCAAATCGGAGCGACCCGCGCCCGCGCGATGGTCGACAAGCTCCAGATCGTGGCGCTGACCAGTCCCGCCACGCTGCGCGAGCTCGAAGCCTTCCTCGATCGGAATCTTGGGCTCGAGTCCGGTACGGCGCCGCTCGGCCGCCGACGCGGCAAGCGAGCGCCGACCGAGCTCCTCGACGACGATGACGACGACGACCCGACGACCTCGCGGTAGGGACGGTCTCGAGAGCATCCCCTACAATCGATCGCCGGCCCCCCTGCGTTACACTGCGCCTCATGAAACGCCCTTTGATCACGCTGCTCGTAGTCCTGTCCGGCGCATCCTTTATCAGTGGCCGCATTTCCGCACAGCCCGGCGACGGCGGATATCGCCTCGTCCCTGACTGGCCGCAACTGCCGGCCGGAATGTACTTCGGACTGAAAGACGCTCCGCCGCCTCCCGCCGAACGCGAGGCGCAGGCGGCCGCGCGGCGCGCGAGAGGTGGTTCGGCGAGCTCACCACAGGCAGCCGGCGGGGGCCGGAACGCGCAGGCGGGCGGACCAGCGAATCAACCCGGCATCTCGGGGCTCGCGATCGATCAGCACGATCGCATTTACGTCTTCAACCGCGGCGTGAAGCCGGTGATGGTGTTCGACACCGGCGGCAATCTTGTCCTGTCGGGCGCCGATCAGGAGATCAACGGCAAGACGATCAACCCCTCGTGGCAGCATTCGGGCGGCGTCGACTGGGACGGCAGCGTCTACGTCATCGAGCGCGACGCGCATCGCATCGTGAAGCTGTCGCCGAAGCTCGACAAGTTTCTACTGCAGGTGGGAAAGACGAACGAGAAGGGCAACGATGCCACGCATCTGAATCTGCCGTCGGGAATCGCGATTCTGCACAACGGCAACATGATCGTCACCGACGGGTACGGCAACAATCGCGTCGTGATGTTTGACAAGAACGGAAAGTTCATCAAGCAGGTTGCCAGAGGCGCCGGGGGTCCGGCCGACAAGGGCACCGGACCCGGCGAATGGAATCTTCCGCACAAGCTCGCGGTCGATGCGGACGAGAACCTGTACATCATCGATCGCGAAGGGCACCGGCTCGAGGTGTTCGACAGGAACCTGAACTACATCCGCGAGATTCGCAACGACTGGAATCCTTGGGACGTGAACATCTCGCGCAAGGGCACCGACGGGATCGGCTGGATTGCCGATCACAAGGACGAGCGCGTGGTGAAGTTCAATCTGAAGGACGGCCGGATCCTCGCGACGTGGGGCAAGCAGGGCTGGGGACCCGGCGAGTTCGACTGGGTCCACGGCATCGTCGTCGACTCGAAGGGCGCGGTGTACGCGGCGGACACGTACGGCCAGCGGCTGCAGAAGTTCGTTCCGCCTGCAACCGGATCGACTCAGGCTCGCAGGTAGGGCACGGCGTTCAGGCCGCCACGTAGAAATGTGACCGCCGACATGCGAAAGCTCGCAGCGCTTCTGTTCATACTCTCCGCGCCGCTTCAGCGTCCGTCTTCCCCGGCGGCGCGCTTTCAACTGGTCGAAGCGACGATCGACGACGTGCGGGACGCGCTCGCGTCGAAACAGATCACGTGCCGCGCGCTCGTCGAGCAGTACTTCGCCCGCATCAACGCGTACGACAAATCCGGTCCGTCGCTGAACACCGTGCAGACAATCAATCCGCGAGCGCTGCAGGATGCCGACCGTCTCGACACGGCGCTTGCGTCCAGCGGTCCGGTCGGTCCGCTGCATTGTGTGCCGATGCTCGTCAAGGATCAGGTCGAGACGAGCGACATGCCGACGACCTACGGGTCGGCCGTGTTCAAGGATTTCGTTCCTCGGCGCGACGCGACGATCGTCGCGCGCCTGAGGACAGCCGGCGCGGTGATCGTCGCCAAGACGACGATGGGCGAATTCGCGTCGGGATATCTCGGATCGGCGTTCGGCGCGGTGCGCAACGCGTACGATCCGGCGCGAAGCGCCAGCGGTTCGTCCGGGGGCACGGGATCCGGCGTCGCGGCGAACTTCGCGACGGTGGGAATTGGAGAAGACACGGGCGGCTCGGTGCGCGGTCCGGCATCGGTGAACAATCTCGTCGGTCTTCGGCCGACGCTGCCGCTGGTCAGCCGCTTCGGGATGATGCCCGCCCGCCCGACCACCGACACGCTCGGGCCGATCGCGCGCTCGGTGAAAGACGCCGCAATCGTCCTCGACGCGATTGCAGGATACGACGCGAACGATCCGGTAACGGCGGACGCCGTCGGACACGTGCCATCCAGCTACACGCAGTTTCTCGTCGCCGACGGATTGAAAGGCGCGCGCATCGGCGTCATTCGCGAGCCGCTCGACTCCAGAGCCGATCCGGCATCGGCCGAATACAAACAGGTGCGAACGATCGTCGACCGCGCGCTCGCGGATCTGACGCGTCTGGGCGCCGTGCTCGTCGATCCGGTGACGGTCCGCGATCTCGCGAGCCGATCGATGAAGGTGTACGACGGCAACGTGTTCGAGACGGAAGCGGCGATGAACAGGTACCTGTCGCAGCATCCCAACGCGCCGGTGAAGACGCTGAGCGAGATTCTGCTGACGGGAAAAGTCGTCCCCTCGCGCGCCCGCACGCTGATGAGCGTCGTCGGCCGGTCGATCGACGAGGCCGGGTACCTGCAGCACCTGTTGACCAGGGAGGAATTGAGGCAGGACGTGCTCAAGGCCATGGCGGATCAGCGCCTCGATGCGCTCGTGTACGCCACATTCGATCAGCCGCCGGTTCGCATTCCTTCAGACGCGACGACGCGCGCGGTCGTGGACGCTACAGGACCGGGCAACAATCGGCGCCTGAGCCCGGCGATCGGGTTTCCGGCGATGACGGTCCCGGCCGGCTTCACGCCCGACGGTCTGCCCGTCGGCCTCGAGTTCATGGCTCGTGCGTTCGCAGAGCCGACGCTGTTCCGCCTCGCGTACGCATACGAACGGGGAACACATCATCGCAAGCCGCCGCAGACGACGCCGCCGCTCGGCGGCGGCACGAGCGACAGGTGACGGTTGCATGGAGGCGGCCCTTTCAGGAGTCGGACGCTTCCTCACGCGTTGACGCTCGGAAGGCCATTTCGCGGCGGCGCTATCTGCGATTCGGGCGGATGGAGACAGTTGTCGCACGCCCCGCACGCGAACTCCGTGAAATCGCCGCCGTCGCCGAAATGCTGCAGCAGGAACTTCCATCGGCATTCGGGCGACTGCGCGTACAGCATCATCCGTTCGAGCTTGTCCTCGTCGCCCTGGCGGCGCGCCTCCTCCTCGCGCAGCTTCGCGTCGAGCTGCGCCGCGGAGAGTCCTTTGCGCGAGAGACGCGTCCGGGCGCCGCGGTGGCGGCCGGCGATGAAGTAGCGCTGGATGCGGCGATCCTCCAGTCGGAAGAGCAGGATGCATCGCGCCTCGCTGCCGTCGCGGCCCGCGCGGCCCGCTTCCTGGTAATACGATTCGGGCGATCCCGGAATCGCGTAGTGGATCACGAACCGGATGTCCGCCTTGTCGATCCCCATCCCGAACGCGTTGGTCGCCACGATCGCCTTCACATCGCCCGACATGAAGCGCTCCTGATTATCCTGGCGTTCGCGCCGGCCAAGCCGTCCCGTGTAGGGCGCCACCTCGAAGTCCACGGCGTTGAGCTCGGTGCAGATCGTATCCACCTGCGTGATCGTCGCGGCGTAGACAATGCCGGTTCCGTCGAGGTCGCGCAGCAGCTCCACGAGCCGCAGCCGCTTGTCGTCTTCGCTCGCGGTGCGCAACACCTCGAGTTTCAGGTTGGACCTGAAGATGCCGGTGTTGACGATGTGCGGCGATCGAAGGCCGAGCGCCTTCACGATGTCGTCCACCACCGATCCGGTCGCGGTCGCCGTCAGCGCGACAATCGGCGGGTGGCCGAGCCGGTCGATGACCGGTTTCAGCGCCAGATACGCAGGCCGGAAATCGTTTCCCCACTGCGAGACGCAGTGCGCCTCGTCGACCACGATGAAGTCGATGGGATTGCGGCGAAGCGCGCTGACGAAGTCGGGATCGCTCGCCAGCCGTTCGGGCGTGGTCAGCACGAACTCGGAATCGCGGCTGCGGATTGCGTCGAGTGACGCCGTCTCCTCGCGCGGCGTCAACGCGCTGTTCAACTGCGAGGCGTCGAGGCCCAGCTCCGACAGCTTGTCGGTCTGATCCTTCATCAGCGAGATGAGCGGTGAGATGACGACGGTCGTGCCGTGCAGGTGCAGGCCGGGCAGCTGATAGCAGAGCGATTTGCCGCTGCCGGTCGGCATGATGGCGACCGTGTCGCGGCGGCTCAGCACCGATCGGACGACGTCTTCCTGGCCGGGACGGAAGCTGCTGACGCGGAAGACGCGGCGCAGCGTCTTCTCGAGGTCGCGCGTCGGGATCGCCACGTCAAACGTGTGGCAACAGTTGTGCCGATCGATCTCTCCGCCGGCTGAAACGACGAAGGCTCAACCCAAGGGCGAAGAGAGCAAACAGGGACGCGGTCGGCAGCTGGCGCTCGAGCCGGAGGCGCAGCGGCGAGGCGAACTGTGCCGAGAGGTCGATGGATCGGCTCCATGCGTCGCCGGCGATCTCTTCGACGACGATCCGGCGATCGGCGCGTCGAATCGTGAGCGGATAGGGATCGACGACGAGGCCGTAGTACCACCGAAGCGTGCGGGCGTCGAGCGGCATGTGCCCGCGCAGCCGATACGTCGCCAGCCCGTTCTCGATGCGCGGTGGAAGGAGCTCGGCCGACTCGGGCCTCACCTCGCGCCCATCGACCCACAGCACGACGCGATCGATGAACGCCTGGCGCGGCGCGGCCGCTTCCTGTGGCACGGCCCTTTCTCCTGGCGCGGCCCTTTGAGGGCCGCGAAGAAACGGCTCCATCCGCAGCGTCAGCCAGCTCGGATCGTTCGACACATCGAGCACGAACGATCCGTCGCGGGCGAACGTCAGCGACACCTGCGTCCGCTCGAGATCGTGCGCGCGCGCCGGCGAAGCCGCGCTCGTCGCGGCCGCGCACGCGACGCACAGAATCCGCAGACAGAATCGCATCGTCAACGGCCCTGCCGCGTATAGTATTGCGCTTCATGACGGGAATCGACAGCGGGCGTTCGTCTGCGGCGCGAGCCGATGCGACCAACCGGCGATTGTTCATCGCGGGCTGTGTCGCACTCGTCGCGACGGCCATGTCGTTCGCGATTCGCGGTGACATCATGGGCGACTTCGAGCGGCTGTTCGCGTTGAACAAAACCGACGTCGGCTGGATTGCGGGCGCCGCGTTCTGGGGCTTCGGCCTGTCGATCCTGCTCGGCGGTCCTCTTTGCGATCTCCTCGGGATGGGCACGCTTCTCCGGCTCGCCGCGGCCGGCCACATCATCGGGACGATCGCGACGATCGCGGCGCCGAATTTCGCCATCCTCTTTGCCGCCACGCTCGTCATCGGCATCGCGAACGGCCTCGTCGAAGCCGCCGTCAATCCGCTGGTCGCGACGATCTACTCCGACGACAAGACGCGGCGGCTCGTCGCGCTGCACGCGTGGTTTCCGGGCGGAATCGTCATCGGCGGTGTTCTGAGCTTCGTGTTCACGCAGGTCGGGCTCCAGGCGCCCGCGCTCGCGCCGTACACCGGCTGGCAGGCGAAGATGCTGCTGCTGCTCGTGCCGTCGGTGATGTACGCGGCGCTGTTCGCCGGTCAGCGGTTCCCGCCGACCGAGCGCGCGGCGGCCGGCGTGTCCTTCGGCGACATGTTCAAGGAGATACTGCGGCCGCTGTTCGTGGTCCTCTGGTTGTGCATGTGGCTGACGGCCGCGACGGAGCTCGGCCCCGGCCAGTGGGTGAGCAACATTTTCAACGACGTCATGAAGAGCGCGACGCAGGCGGGCATCCTGGTGCTGGTGTGGGTGAACGGCATCATGTACCTGATGCGGCAGTTTCTCGGCGGCGCCGCTCATCGCGTGTCGCCGGTCGCGCTCATCGCCTCCACGGCGGTTGCCGCCGCGGCCGGATTGTTCCTCTTCGCCATGGCGCGCACGCCGCTCACGGCGTTTGCGGCCGCGGCGCTCTTCGCCGCCGGTGTCGCGTTCTGGTGGCCGACGATGCTCGGCATCACGTCCGAGCGGTTTCCGCGCGGCGGCGCGCTGCTGCTGGCGATCATTGGCGCGACCGGCTCGATTTCCACGGCCATTGCCGGACCCGTCATGGGCTGGATCAACGATCACTACGGCGCGAACCGTGTGCTGTCGATGTGGGCCGCGCTGCCGGCGGTGCTCGTGGCGATCTTCACCGCCATCTATCTGATGGATCGGCTGCGGGGCGGGTACCGCGTGGAGCGAATCGCGTCGAAGACCGCGACATGAGCACCCTCGCCGACAAAGTGTCGGTCGTCACCGGATCGACGTCGGGGATCGGCCGCGGCATCGCCGAGCACTTCGCCAGCCTCGGATCGAACGTCGTCGTGCATGGACGCGACCGCGCCGACGGGTTGGAAACCGTCCGGCGCGTCAAGGCGGCCGGCCGCGACGCGGAGTACGTCGACGGCGACCTGACGCGCGAGGACGTCTGCCGATCTCTGATCCGCTTTGCCGTCGAGCGGTTCGGCGGCCTCGACATTCTCGTCAACAACGCCGCCGATACCGGACGCGGCGATCTGGAGCACATCCCCGTCGCGCGCTGGGACACGATCATGGCGGTGAATCTGCGCGCGCCGTTCATCCTGCTGCAGGAATCGATTGCGCCGATGCGGGCGCGCGGCGGCGGATCGATCGTCAATATCGGGTCGGTGCTCGCGTACGTCGGCGAGCCGAAGCTCGGCGCCTATTCGGTGTCGAAGGGCGGCCTGATGACGCTGACGAAGAACGCGGCGTCGCTGCTGAACCGCGATCGCATTCGCGTCAACCAGATCAATGTCGGGTGGACGCTGACCGAAGGCGAGCGGCGCGTCAAACGTGAAGAGGAGGGAAAGAACGACGACTGGATCGCGCAGGCGATCGCGACGCGCCCGTTCGGCCGGCTGCTCGCGCCGATCGATATCGCCTACGCGGCGGCCTACTTCGCGTCGGACGAGAGTGGGTGCGTCACCGGCAGCGTGCTCGACCTCGAGCAGTACCCGCCGGGTGCCCTGGCGAATTCGTGAGGCGATTTTTCCAAAAAGGCGATCTCAGCGATCGGACGATTCGGCGATCAGCCGCTTGTATACCTCGCGCGCGTGATCGTACGCGGCCCGCGCTTCCGCCTGTTCGGATGTCCTGATCGCGGGCGCTTTCTGCGTCCAGCACTGATTGACCGCGGTCAGACACCATTCCGCGCTCCGCCGTGACGCGCGAATCGGGTTTTCGCCAACCAGCACGAACACCGGATTGGTGTGCGACGAGGGAAGAATGCGTGCGGCAATCCAGCTGCTCTTGTCGATCGACACGTCGAACGCGATGTCGCGCAGCTGACCGTCCGCCGGCACCCTGCGGGTTGCCACGACGTTGCCGTTGACGACGAGCTCGACCGCGACCTCGCGCGTCGTGCCGATGCGCGCGCGCTCGACATCCCAGTACGGCTGCTGATCCGGCGGCCGGCTGCGAATCCCTTCGTTGGGCAGCGGATCGAGATACGCGGCAGCCCGCAGTTGTGCCTTCACGGTGCGCGGTGCGCTGATCCTGAGCTCGCTGTTCCCGCGGCCGACCTGTGCATCGTCGACCCTGAGATCGAGCAGGTGACTCTTTCCGTCGGATACATAGCTGCGGCCGCTGCGCAGCCCGTTCAGCCATCCCGCGAATGTCAGCCCGCCATCGATCTGCGCGTAGGTCCGGCCGATGCCGACGCGGCCGTCATAGATGCACGGGAAGTCCGTTTCGCCGCTGATCCGTGTGCGGAAACCGACGTTCAGTGTGTGATACCAGATGCTCAGCTCGGCGACGGTCGGCGTATCGACCGTCGAGATGAAGTCGACGGTGTTCGGGTGTGTCACGTCGACGATGTATTCGTTGGCGCCGATGCCGTCGAATGCCGGCATCTCGAAGCTGGGGATCTGCTGATCCTGCACCTGAAGTCCCCAGCCTGAATGCGCGAATCCGACGACCGCGCCCTGCGATCTCGCCCACCTGAGAATCGGCAGGTCCCATGATGGCCAGTCCTGGATTCGATGCGTCTTCGGATAGTCCTGGTCCTTCAGTCCGAGCAGCACCAGATGGCCGGTGTGACTCGAGGGGAAGCCGGACACTTCGAGGTCGTAGTGCATCCGACGCTCGGGCTTCGAGAGTGGATTGTCCTGCCCCGAAAAAAATTGCTTCTGGTAGTAGTAGCAGGGCCCCCATGTCAGCACCGATCCGATGTTGAGCGACTCGCCGAGGATCTGCCGCATCATGTCTTCCGGCAGCACGCCCTCGGTGGGATTCTGATAATGCGAGCAGCCCGCCGCGTGAATGTGGTGATCGCCGGAGTACCAGCCGAGCCGCGGCGGATCGATCCATCGCTCGAGCCCGATCGCGAGCTCGCGGGGACCGGTGGCGTCGACCCGGAGCTCCGTCGTTTGCGCGACGTACTCCGGTCCGCCGCTCGTCGTCACCGTGTAAGTGCCGTCGGGCAGGCGGATGACTTCGCCATCGGATCGGTACACCTGCGGCTGGAACGGAAAGTCGGGCGCGAGCCGTTTCGACTGATTCGGATAGATGCGGCCGAAGCGGTCTCGAATCAGGAACGATGCGACGGCCGGATTCCCGCGCTCGTCGCGCACGCGAAGCGGGACGAGCCGCGCCGGGACAGCGGTAAACAGGATCGACACGTCGTTCCGATAGCCGACATCCTGCGTCCCCTGGCCGACGTCGAACGCGATCTGCGCCGATCGCTGACCGCTGTCGCGGCTGAAGATCTCGAGGATGACGTATTCGACCGCGAGACCGGAGAGCCGCCGCGGCATCGGCGGTCTGTTGTAGAGCGAAATGCTGGCCCACCGCTCGCGGATCTCGCGCGTCGTCAACGTGTGCGCCGGCGCCGGCAAACCATTGGACTTGATGAACACGTCGCCGCTGTTCGGGCTCTCGACACGGAGCGGCGCGGTCACGCCGGCCTCGTTGAGTACCTTCACGAGAAACACACGCGTGCCGCCCTCGACCAGCTCCGGCGCGGCCGGCCCCGGATCCACGCTGACGCGGCTCTCGGGATTGATGCGCACAATCGCGAGCGCGTACTTGTCCAGTGCCGTCTGGATCTGCCGGCCGCCTTCTTCTTCATCGCTGACGGCCATGGCGTCGTCGATCAGCTTGTGATCGACCGGCGCCAGCGGCTGTCCCAGATAGCCGAGCGTCGTTTCGACGCGCCGCGCGTGCTGGGCGAGCGGCTGGAGCGACACGGGCGGCTGCGGAACTCGTTGGGACGGCTGCACCGCGCCGAAGCCTGTCGATTGCAGGACAACCAGGGCGCCTGCCCAGATGGCAGCGCATTTCGAAAGAGCCATAAGACGTTCTCGCAACGTAGCGCAGCCCTTCAGAACTGCCTGAAATTCGCAGCCCTTCAAGACTGCCTGAAACTGTCGCTACGCGATGATGTCGCGGACGACAGTGCCGCCCTCGGGACCAATCAAACGTACGTCGAGTCCCTGATATTTCACGGCGAGCTTCATCGCGTCGATCCCGAGCAGATACAGCATCGTCGCGTGGAAGTCGTGGACGCTCACCGGATGCTCGACCGCGGCGTAGCCGAGATCGTCGGTGGCGCCGTATGCGAGCCCTCTCTTGATGCCGCCGCCCGCGACCATGAACGAAAAACCCTTGATGTGGTGGTCGCGGCCGCCGCGTCCCTGTGACATCGGCGTCCGGCCGAACTCGCCACCCCAGATGACCAGCGTGTCGTCGAGCATGCCCCGCTGCTTCAGATCGAGGATCAGCGCCGCCGTCGCCTTGTCGACTTCCTGCGCCTTGAACACGAGGTTGTTCTTCACGTCGCTGTGATGATCCCAGTCGCGGTGGTACAGCTGGATGAATCGCACGCCGCGCTCGGCGAGGCGGCGCGCCAGCAGGCAGTTCGACGCGAAGGAGCCGTCGCCCGGCTTCGCGCCATACATCTCGAGGATGTCCGGCGGCTCGCTGCTCATGTCGAGCAGTCCGGGGACGCTCGTCTGCATCCTGAACGCCATCTCGTACTGCGCGATGCGCGTCTGGATTTCCGGATCGTGAAGCGTGCGATCCCCGAAGGCGTTCAGCGCGTTGATGGTGTCGATCGAATCCTTCTGCATGTCGCGGCTCACGCCGCGCGGGTTCGTGATGTAGAGCACGGGATCGCCGACGGAATTGAAGCGCACGCCCTGAAAGCGGCTCGGCAGGATTCCGGCAGACCATTGCCGCGCCGCAATCGGCTGCATCTGGCCGCCGTTGCCCTGCGACACGAGCACCACGAAGCCGGGAAGGTTGTCGGTTTCCGCACCCAGCCCGTAGAGCACCCACGATCCAAAGCTCGGACGACCCGTGATGATCGATCCGCTGTTCATGAACGTGTGCGCCGGATCGTGATTGATTTGTTCGGTCCACATCGAACGGATGATGCACGTCTCGTCGACGATGCCGCCAATGTGCGGGAAGAGCTCGCAGACCATCTGTCCCGATCGACCGAACGGCTTGAACCCGTGAGTCGGGCCCATGCACGTGAGCTTCTGTCCCTGGAGCTGCGCGATCTGCTGACCCTTCGTCAGCGATTCGGGCATCGGTCTGCCGCTCATCTCGGCGAGCTTCGGCTTGTAGTCGAACGTCTCGAGATGCGACGGTCCGCCGGCCTGATACAGGAAGATGACGCGCTTGGCCTTCGGCGGAAAGTCGAGCGGGTTCACGACGCCGTTCGACTGAAGGTTCGCCGCCTGCGCCGCCGCCATCAGCCGCGGGCCGAGCAGCGAATTCAAGGCGACGACGCCGAGTCCTGCGGCGCCGCAGCCGAGAAACGTCCGCCGGCTCATCTCGCGTACGAATACTTCGTTCATGGGTTTCAATTCCTGGTAATCAGCTCGTGCAGATTCAGCATGGCCCTCGTAACGGTCGCGAGCGCCGCGAGGCGTGCGGCGTTGACGTGCGGCGGCAGCGGCGCTTCGCCTTCGGCGCCGAAGGCACGCGCCGACGCGGCGTCAGAGGCAAACCGCTTCAGACTCCGGTCGTAGAGGCCGCGCAGGAGCCGTCGTTCCTCGGGTTGCGGCCGGCGATTGAGCGCGCGATCGAAGATCCACTCGAGCTGCGCGTTGAAGCTGCCGCCGCCCTGCGCGAGCGCGTTCTGCGCGAACACGCGCGCCGCTTCGACGTAGATCGGATCGTTCAGCAGGTCGAGTGCCTGGAGCGGCGTGTTCGACGTGCCGCGATTCACCGCGCATTCCTCACGCGTCGGCGCGTCGAAGTTCAACAGGCTCGGATGCAGGAACGTGCGCTGCCACATCGTGTACAGCCCGCGGCGATACAGATCGTCGCCATGGCTCGCCGAGTACTCGCGCTTCGGAAAATTCAACGCGCCGAGATAGCCGTCGGGCTCGACGGGGCTCACGCTGGGGCCGCCGAACGTGTCGGCCAGCAGTCCCGAGATCTCCAGCGCGACGTCGCGGACGTTCTCGGCGTCGACGCGGAATCGGTTCTGACGCGCGAACAGACGGTTCTCAGGATCCTTGTCCGCAGTCCGGTGCGCCTGCGGCCCGCGCGAGGACTGCGAGTCGGCGCCCGCGGCCGATGACGACGCGCGCCGCAGCGCCGGAGCGAGCGGGGGTGGGGCCCCGCTCGCATTGGAAACTGCTTCCTGGCGGTACGTGGCGCTCGTGACCAGGAGACGGATGACGTGCTTCACGTCCCAATCATGCGCCGACGCCGCGTTGTACTCAGGATGCATGAACTCTGACGCGAGCCAGTCCAGCAGCTCCGGATGCGTCGGCCACTCGCCCTGCGACCCGAGATCGTCGAGCACTTTCGACAGACCCGCGCCGAAGAGCTCGCGCCACGTCCGGTTGACGAACGTTCGGGCGGTCAGCGGGTTGTCATGCGACACGAGCCAGTTCGCGAGATCGAGGCGCGTCGCGCGCGCGCCCTTCGTGTCGAGCCGTCCGAGAAACAAGGGAATCGACGGCTCGACGATCGGCGACGTCTCGTCCATCCAGTTCGCGCGCGGCAGAATGCGCGTCACGGTCGGCTCGGTCGAAACGGTCGTCACCACCTGCGGAATCGATGCTTCGAGGAGACCGCGCTCGGTTTCGAGCCGCTGCAGTTCGCGATTGAAGTCCACGAGCTTCGGACTCGAGAAGATCAGGTATTCGTGCAGCGCCGTGCGCTCGGCTTCGTCGCGATCCTCGGACGGGCGCCGAAGCGCTTTCATCACGTCTTCGGGAAGCCCGCTCGCCCATGTCGTTCTGCCGCTGGGATCCTTGCTGCGCACGCGCGCGCCCGCGCCCGCGATCGGCGGCCACGCGAACGGATCGGCTGCGAGCACCAGCCGGAAGCGTCCGATGGACGCGCGGCGCAGCTCCGAATCGTGCCGCAGCGTGACGACGATCGTCGAGTCCGCTGTCGTGCTCACGGGTCCGGCGAATCGCAGCGCCAGGAACGGATTCCGCGCCTCGCCGAAACGAATGCCCCACGCGGTTTTCGGGTTGCCGTCGATCGCCGCCAGCGGCGGCATGCTCGGATCGGTCGTGCTCGACGGCACTGACGGCGGCGTGTCGTTCACCGTGGCCATGGTGAACGGCATCCTGCGCGCAGCCTGCCCGGTGTCCACGAGCTCGGCCTCGACCTCGGTCAGAAGGAATCGATCGGCGCCGCGTGCGTAGCGCGCCCCCGGCAGGCTCTCGTCCTGCACCACTTCGATGCCGAGCTGATTCCAGCTTCCGGCGCCCGGTTTGAGCGTGACGACGTAGGTCTCGCGATCGGGGTTGGCGCCGCTCGCCACCACGAGACCGTCGCCCGGTTTCGTATCCGTCTTCAGGCTGCCATCGAGATAGAAATTGCTTTCGATTGGTTCCTTGTCGTAGATGGCCAACGTGGCGCCGTTGAGCGCCCGCGCGGCAATCGGGTGCTGCCACGTCCACGTCAGCTCGCCTGCCTCCCAGCGGGTCTTCAATTCGATTTCGTGCGCCTCGGTATCGGCCGCCGACGCCGCGGCGGCGTCGTCGAGGCGCGTCTTCGCCGCGGCGATCTCGGCGTCGAGGCGCGCGAGCTCGGCTCTCTGCGCGTCGGTTGGCAACGCGAGCTTCGCGCCCCACGCGCGTATGCCGCGATCGGGAACGAGTCCTGTCTCCTGGACGTCGGCGAAGAACGCCTTCATCGCGTAGAAGTCCCTCGTGAGGAACGGATCGAATTTGTGGTCGTGGCATTCGGCGCAGCCGAGCGTGCTGCCGAGCCACACGGCGCTCAGCGTGCGCACGCGATCGGCGCCGTACTTCGCGAGGTACTCCTTGGGCTGAAGGCCGCCTTCGGCCGACGTGCGATTCAGCCGGTTGTACGCCGTCGCGACGCGTTGCTCGGTCGTCGCGTTCGGCAGCAGGTCGCCGGCGATCTGCTCGCGCGTGAACTGATCGAACGGCTTGTTGCTTCGAAACGCCCGCAGCACGTAATCGCGATACGGCCACGCGGGAATCGGGTTGTCGCCGTGGAATCCGGCGGTATCCGCGTAGCGGACGCCATCGAGCCAGTGCATCGTGCGCTGCTCGGCGTAGTGCGGCGAGGCCAGAAGCCGGTCGACGGCTGTTTCGTACGCGTCGGGCGCCGTGTCGGCGACGAACGCGCGCATCTCGTCGGGTGTCGGCAGCAGGCCGGTCAGATCGAGCGTCACGCGGCGGAGCAGCGTCCGTTTGTCGGCCTCATGAGACGGAGCGAGTCGCTCGCGCCGCAGGCGATCCTGAACGAAGAGATCGATCGGATTCCTGACGCTCCAGGTCTCGACGGCGGCAGGCAGCGGCGGACGCTTCACCGGTTGATACGCCCAATGTCCCTCGTAGATCGCCCCTTCGGCGACCCACCGGCGGATCGTGTTCTTCTGCGCGTCGGTCAGATCCTTGTGCGCGTACTTGGGCGGCATCACGTTGGCGCCGGTTGCGAAAATGCGCTCGATGATCTCGCTCTTGTCCGGATCGCCGGGAACGATCGGCAGGCGTCCCGTGCGAGTGGGCCTGGTGGCCTCTTCGCGGATGTCGAGGCGCATCTCCGCTTTCCGCGCGTTCCTGTCGGGCCCGTGGCAGCGGAAGCAGGTATCCGACATGATCGGCCGCACGTCGCGATTGAAGCTCACGCGATCGGGCTCGGCGGCCGCCGCGGCGGCGGCACAACTGCAGCCGATGACAACGGCGACAATCCGACGCACCATGGCGCTATCATACGCGCCATGATCAGGGCTGGGATCCTTCTGGTTTTCGCGCTGCAGGCTGCGCCGTCTCAGAAAGTCGATATCGTCAGCGTGGCAGGATGCCTGAAGGAGACCCGGCCGGGCACGTGGATGGTGGTCAACGCGACCGACCCGGTGCCCAGCATTGCGAACGCGCCGTCGAAGGATGAGATTCCAGCAACGCCCCCGGTCGGCACGCATCAGTTCAGATTGATTGGCGTGTCGGAGTTCAACCTGCCCCAGCACAAGGATCATGCGGTCATCGTGAAGGGGCTGCACATCAAGGCGCAGCCGACTGATCGCCTCAACATGACTTCCGTGACGACCATCGGCACGTCGTGCCCAGCGGCGAAATGAGCTAGACTGGCGCGCTCACGCCGGGCGCGACCTGATTTACCTGACCTGAAGAGGGGACTTCATGAAACGCGCGCTTGTGATCGCCGCGACCGTCGCCGTGGCGGTTTCCACGACTGTTCACACGTCGCCGGCGTCCGCGAACGTGCCGACGTTCTCGAAAGATATCGCGCCGATCGTCTTCAACAACTGTGCGACGTGCCATCGACCGGGTGAAGTGGCGCCGATGTCGCTGCTGTCGTACGAAGACGTGCGGCCGTGGGCGAAGGTGATCAAGAACAAGGTCCAGTCGCGCGAGATGCCGCCGTGGGGCGCCGATCCCGATCACAGTTTGAAGATGCGCAACGATCGCAGCCTCACCCGGCAGCAGATCGAAACGATCGCGGCATGGGTGGACGGCGGTGCGCCGCGCGGCAACGACGCGGATTTGCCGCCGGTGCCGAAATTCGCTGACGGATGGACCGTCGGCACACAGCCCGACGTCGTGCTCGAGATGCCGGTCGAGTTCAGCATCCCTGCAGAAGGCGAGCTCGGCGTCCAGATGTTCTACGCGCCGGTGCCGTTCAAGGAAGACAAGTTCGCCGAGATTCTCGAGCTGCATCCGGGCAATCGCGCCGTGGTCCATCACGCCGGCGTCTTCGTCGTCGACATCCCCGAGGGCGCGAAAATCGTCGACGGCCGCCTGATCATGTCCGACGGCAAGGCCTCGACCGATCGCGGCGCCGGGGGCGCGCCGCGCAACGGAGTGGGCGCGCTGCCGGGGTCGTCGAAGCTGCTGTCGTGGGTGCCGGGCCGAGGTGTCGATCGTCATCGCGCCGACATCGGCAAGCGCATTCCCGCCGGCAAGTACATCAACTGGCAGGTGCACTACAACCCGACCGGCAGGCCTGAAAAGGATCGGACGAAGCTCGGGATCTGGTTCAACAAGGTTCCCGTGACGCACGAGCTGCTGATCCGTCAGGCCGGCGATCCGCTGGCGACGACGAGAGGCGGGCTGTCGCTGTACCGCGCGGAAGGAAAAGAGGTCGAGTACACGGCAGACGAGGGAACCACGCGGCGCCGAAGCAAGACGCCGAACATCCCGCCCTACGCTGAAAGCTGGTCGCTGACGGGCATCACGCCGGTGACCGAGGACATCACGCTGTACGCGATGTCGCCGCACATGCATCTGCGCGGCAAGAGCCTGAAGTGGGTCATCGTCTATCCGGACGGCCACGAGCAGACGATTCTCGACGTCCCGCATTTCGACTTCAACTGGCAGATCCAGTACGAGCTCGAAGAGCCGCTCCACATTCCGGCCGGCAGCAAGATTCTCGGCATCGGGTACTACGACAACTCGCCGAAGAACAAGTGGAACCCGGCGCCGGAGAAGGAAGTGTACTGGTCGGAGCAAAGCTGGGACGAGATGTACCAGCCGTTCACCGAATATTCGGTCGACAGCCAGACACTCAGCGACATCACGATCACCAAGAGCCAGCGGTGAACGATTGGATAATCGGGTAATCGGGTAATCGGGTAATTGATTGGTAATTGGAGCGCCGCCCTCGGCGATTCCCGATTACCCAATCAATTACGTTACCCGATTATCCAATTACCCAATTACCCAATTACCCAATTCTGTTTCAGAGATCCCTTCGCGAAAAAATGATCGCGCTCGCGATCGCGCCGACGAGGCCGATCGCGAGCAGCGTCGCGACGTTCGTTCCACTCAACCGGCCTCCGGTGATCACCGACATCGGCTCGAAGTAGTGAAACGGCGAGAGCCTGCTGACTCCGCGCGCCGGATCCCACACGCGACCGAGATAATCGACGAGGTACGCCGCGAGCGCGGCGAGGCCGCTCCATCCGCCTGCGACGGCGCGCCTCCTGGCGGAGACGGCGATCGCCAGCGCGATTCCTCCCCAGCACCACGCGACCCCGGCGAGATTCAGCGCCAGCGATCGCACAATCGCCGGCGACGGCCGCGGGGCATTCGACGGCGTGCAGCATGCGAGCCCGGTCCATGTCCCCGCCGCCATCATTCCGAGGACGAACGCGCCGGAAACGACGAGGACGATCACCGTTCGCGCGATGAGCTGGGTGCGCGCAACCGGCCGCGCGAGCGTCAGGTCGACGAATCGGGTCTCGACTTCGGCGGCCGGTTCGGTGGCAATCGAGATCGTGAGGCCGAGGAGGGCGGCCAGCACGATCGGATGGAAGTAGCCGAGCGAGACGACGCCGGTGAACGACATGAACGCGAGCATGCCCGGCCCGGCAAGCGATCGAATGAATTCCGGCACGAGCGACGACAACATGCCGAACGCCTGGCTCCGCTGCAGGAACACGGCGACCTGGGTCAGCAGGAACTGAAACGCGGCGAGGATGAGGCCGATGCCGACGATGACGGCGCGCAGGCGCCGCAGCGACTGCATCGCGAGGACCGCCGTCGTCCGCATCATGACTGCGCGGCGTAGTACTTGCGCAGCACGTCTTCGAGGCGAGGCGTCTGCACGTCGAGGTCTGCAAGTGGCCTCGCCGCGACGAGCGACACGAAGGAAGCGATCGATCCGCGGACGCGCATGTCCCAGAGGCGCGGCGCCACGCTGATGACCTCGCAGTCGGGCGGCCAGGCGGCGGGTGGATCGACGTCGGCGGCGAACGACGCGCGCACGCGGCGTCCGGCAAGGCTGCGCAACTCTTCGATCGTCGAGATCAGCGCGAGCCGGCCCTCGCGCAGCAGCGCAAGGCGATCGCACACCCGCTCGACTTCGGGCACGACGTGCGACGACATGAAGACCGTGCGCCCGCGCCGGCGCACCTCGCCCAGCAGTTCGTAGAACGCTTCCTGCATCAGCGGATCGAGCCCTTCGGTCGGCTCGTCGAGCACCAGGAGCGGCGCGTCCGCCTGGAACGCCTGGACGATCCCGAGCTTCCGCTTCATGCCGGTGCTGTACTCGCGCACCGGCCGTCGCAGATCACTTGCCGCGAATTCGAGTCGATCGAGCAACGTGCGGCGCCAGGCGGGATCGATACGGTGAGCCGACAATCGTCCGAGCAAATCGAGGGTGGCTTCACCGGCCATGTCGCCGTAGAAGCCAGGCTCGCCGGGCAGATACCCGAGTTGCGCGCGCACTGCGAGCCCCTGCGTCTGGCAGTCGCGGTCGAACACCGTCGCGCGGCCGGTCGTAGGCCGCACGAGATCGAGCAGGATTCTGATCGTGGTGGTCTTGCCGGCGCCGTTCAGCCCGAGGAATCCGAAGACATCGCCCACAGGAACGTCGAGCGATACGTCTCTCAACGCGGGGAGCCGTCCGTACCGCTTGCCGAGGCGATCGAGCCGAATCGCCGTAACGCTCACGACGCGGCGGCTGTGAGCGTGAACGACGAGCTCAGCGCGATTGCGCTGTGCAGCGTGCGGTACAAGGGACAGCGCATCGCATAGACGCCATGAACGCGCTCGACGGTCGCGCGCGTGTCCTCGGGCGCCGCAAGCCGCATCGCGACGTGAATCCGTTTGATCACCAGGACGCCATCTTCCGATTCGACTTCACCGGTGACGTCGGCCGTGAGTCTGCCGCTGCTGGCGTCGATCTGGCGCGCCTCCAGCGCGCCTCCAAAGGTGCCGAGCATTCAGCCGGCCGTGGCGGCGATGACGTAGTCGATCGTGGCGGCGTGCGACTCGGTCAGCGCGGCAGGATTGACTTTGTAGTGCTCGGCGATTGCGCCATGGACGCTGAACCTCACGGGCTGCGCCTCGCCCGGGAGCGTAGCCTTGCGCAACGGTCCCTTGATGCGCTCGATGTGGACGTGTGATGTGTAGACGACGTCTGGCATGCGCGCATGATAGCGCGCGCGATCGGCTTTCAGCTTTCAGCTTTCAGCTTTCAGCTTTCAGCTGATAGCTGATAGCTGATAGCTGATAGCTGATAGCTGATAGCTGATAGCTGTTCAGTTGTGCGGGCCGTCGGTTCGGCGGCGCTCGTTCTTCATCGCCGGACGGCTTGCCGCGACGAAGTGGATGAAGAACGTCGTCGCGCAGGCGGCGCAGCGATACCAGCGATTGCCGTCCGGCGAAGGCATGACGCCGCGGATGCGGCTCTGGCCGCACCACGGACACTGGCGCGGATGACCCCCCTCGGACACGAGCGCGGCTTGTTTGCCGGCGCTCATTTGTGATGCCGCGGCGCCGCGGCCTCCGGCTGATCCGGCGTGTGCAGCTGCTGTGCGGCAGCGTCGGCATCGGTGTCGGCATCGACCGGCCGCCACCCGAGCGCCTCGCCGATCTCGTCGGGCATTTCGACGAGACCTCTCGTGACGATGAACGAGCCCTTGGCCGTCGTGACGATTCCTCTGGTCAGGTGCGGATGTTGGAATATGCGCATGGCGCTCTCTCAGGAAACGATGCGAAGACGATGCGAATCGTGCGTATCGAGCGACTCGCGGAACCGGCGTGGGATCAGCGTCGGCAGAAGATTGGGAGGTACTGCAATCGACAGCGTGTGGCGCACGTCGAGGCCGTGGATGCTGAAATCCCATCGGCCATTCACGCACGACGGCTTCACGACGACGCGCCAGGCGCCCGGCAACGCCATGTCGAAGAACGACTGGCGAATCGATTTCTGGATGTCGTCGACGGCCGCCGGATCATCGATGCCCTCGACCACGATGTGGAAGCGTTCGCTCATGGGCTTCTCCAGGGACTCCTTTAAGCGCGCTCGACCTGGGCGAGCGCGTGACGGCTCGAGTTGCGCGACCGGCGGCCGGCCTTGTCGCGATACATCCGCTCGTCGGCGGCCGCCAGCAGTTCCTCGAACGTCGAGCCGTCGTCGGGGAAGCGGGCTGCGCCCGCGCTGATCGACAGCGACACGCGGACGCCGGGACGCGGCTCGAACGGGTGCGCGGCGACCGCGTTCTGCACGTCCGCGACGCGCCGCGCCTCGTGCTCGGGACTGCAGTCCCACAGCACGACGATGAATTCGTCGCCGGCGAAGCGCGCGCACAAATCGGTCTGGCGCACGGTCGATCGCAGCACGCTGCCGATGGCGCGCAGCGCCCGATCGCCGGCTTCGTGACCGTAGGTGTCGTTGATTTCCTTCAGCCGGTCCATGTCGAGCACCACGACGCTCACGTTGCCGCGCGCGCGCGCGACGCGTGCGAGGCCCGCTTCGAACTCGCGGTCGAGCGATCGCCGATTCGGCAGACCCGTCAGTGGATCGGTGTGCGATTCGTGCTGCGTCTGCTCGAAGCGCGTGGAGTTGTAGATCACCGCCGCGGCCTGCTCGCTGACGCGGCCGAGGACGCGCCGGTGCTCGTCGGTGAAGCAGCCCGCAACGGTGTGGTAGATGACCAGGCCGCCAATCAGACGTCCTTCGAAGACGAGCGGGCAGGGCAGCAGCGCCGTCAGATCTTCGCCGTGCGCGCCGCGGCCGTCGGCGCACGAGGGCAGGCGCAGCGACAGGTCGCTCCACGACTTCGGCAACGACTTGAACAAGGCCTCGGTGCCGGGTCCGTGCGCGTAGCGGCAGACGTACCCTTCGTTGTCGTCGCCAAGGAAGAGGGCGCACGTCGTGAACGGCACGAGGCGGCTGACCTTCTCGCGAATCAGCGCCATCGCCTCGGAGATGCCGAGGCTCGATCCGAGCGCCTGCGCGATCTCGTAGAGCGTCTGTTCCTCGCGGTGCGCGCCGGCGATGTCCTGCAGCGCGAGCGCTTCCTGTCCGGTCCACGCGCTCTCGACGGGCGCGTCGGCGGCGGACGGCGTCGACAGGTCGAGCCCGGCGATCAGCAGTTCGACGAGCGACGGATCGAAAGAGGTACCTGCGTATTCGCGCAGGACCGCGATCGCTTCGTCTTCCGTGCGCGCCGGCCGGTACGGACGATCGGCCTGCAGCGTGCTGTAGCAGTCGGCGATCGCGAGAATCCGCGCGCCGAGCGGGATGTCCTCGCCTCGAATCCCCGCGGGATAGCCGAGCCCGTCCCATCGCTCGTGGTGGCAGAGCACCAGGTCGCTCACGGGCGCGCCGAATTGCACGTTGCGCAGAATCTCGGCGCCGACGCGCGGATGAATCTTGACGCGCTCGAACTCCTCGGGCGTCAGCGCTTCGGGCTTCGACAGGATGTGTTCGGGCACCGCCATGTTGCCGATGTCGTGCAGCAGCGCAGCCGTGCGGACGGCCTGCACGTCGGCGTCGGACATCCCGACCGCCTCCGCCAGCGTCGCGGCGTACTGCTGAATCGATCGGACGTGCTCGGGGGTGGAGCCGGCCTTCGCTTCAATGGCGAGCGCCAGCGCTTCGATCGTCGCGATCTGCACGTCCATCGCGCGGCGCGTTTCGTCCTGTTCCTCGCGCAGCCGCGACACGACGGTGTGATAGCTGCGGAACACGAGATAGAGCGGTACGGCCAGCAGCGCGAGCCATCCGAACCATCCGCGCGCCGACGCAGCGGTCGCGACCGCCGCGAGCGTGGCGCCGGCGAGGTAGCTCGGCGCGCTCCACATGAAGTTGCGGTGCCACACGCGCGTCCAGGGCTGACGCGTGGAAAACGCAATGGCGCCCGCGACCAGTCCCGTGTTGATGAAGAAGTAGAGCGGCGCGACGAGCGCGGCCGCGCGAACCAGCGAGGCGAACGCGGCGGTGTCGGAGCCGAGGATGAACCGGAGCGGCACGCCGGCAACCCATGCCGTCGCCGTCAACGACGCCACGCTGAACACGATGCGGTGAAGCGGATTGCGTCCGCCCGCGCGCAGCGTGCACTGCGCCCATGCGCTCACCGTGGCGATGCACACGGCATCGGCCGGGCCGAGCGCGAACAACGCCCAGAAATTGACCGCGTGCGACAGCGACAGATTCGATTGGCTTCGTCGGCCGAGCGGCAGCTCGATCTTTGCCGCCGACGTGGCAAGCGCGAGCCCGAGCAGCACGGCGAACAGGCCGGCGTGCCGCAAGCTCACGTCGAGCGCCGCCGCGACCAGACACGCCGCCCCGCCGGCGACGACCGCGGCCACGTACGCCCTCGCGGGCGCCGGCAGCGTCAGAAACGTCGGATTGTCCGATCGCCGGCGGTTCATACGGCCCTCGCGTGCAGCCAGCGCGAGCTGACTCGCGTCTGCGGTCTGCCGCCCGCCTCTTTGGCGGACCCGCTGCGCAGCCGCTGCACGATGCCGAGGAACGCGTCGACGATAGTCGCGTCGTACAGGCTCGAGCGGCCGTCGTGGATCATCGCAACCGCGCAGCCATGCGACAGCGCGCGGCGGTACGGACGATCAGAGGTGAGCGCGTCGTAGCAGTCGACGATCGCGAGCACGCGCGCGCCGAGGGGAATGCCTTCGCCGCGGAGGCCGTCGGGATACCCGGTCCCGTCCCAATTCTCGTGGTGATGCCGGACGATGAGCGCGAGCGGCGCAGGAAAGGAGACCGCCGACAGGATGTCGGCGCCAATGACGACGTGCTGCTTGACCTGGTCGTACTCCTCTTTCGTCAGCGGTCCCGGCTTGCGCAGCAGGTCGTCGGGGATGCCCAGCTTGCCGATGTCGTGCAGCAGCGCGGCGATCCAAATCGCGTCGATCGTCAGCGCGTCGGTGATACCGATCTCGCGCGCGAGCGCCAGCGCGTAGCGCTGCACCCGTTGCGAGTGCTCGTGCGTCGAGCCGTCGCGGGCCGCCAGTGCGCGCGACAGCGCCTCGACCATCAGATTCGCGTTGTCCTGGCTCGGCACACGCGTCGTGTGTCGGTCGAGACTGTTTGCGACACGAGACGACTGTAGTATCACTAGGCAGACCTTAACGCAACTCAAGTGCCGATGTCAGTCGGGAATGGAGGCGGGAAGGACCGATCCCGGCAAGATGCTCCAGGAGAAGGAGCTGTCAGGGCTGCGCGAGGCGGGAGGCGGGCGCGTCTCAGATCGCGATCGTGCTCCGATTGTGTCGCAAAACGGACCAGCCTGTAACGAAAAGGGTCACGGACGCGGGATGACGGCCGTCTTGATCGCGGAATTCCCGCCCGCCGTCTCGGTCCACGCGAGCAACAGTTCCCGTCCGCGACGTGCCATTCGGGCGTTGCCGCTGGCACGATCGCGATTGATGCCGGCCACCGTCTGGGTCGGGCTCCGCCGGCCGGACGAATCGACGCGGCGCACTTTCAATTCCGCGCGGCCGTCGACGAACTCGACCCACATCGCGGCGGCGCCCTCGTCGAGCATCGCGATCGCCACTCGGCCGAGCGAGCTGCCGTCGTCGAGCCGCACCGGCGCGCCAAACGTTCGGCCGCCGTCGCGCGAGAACGCGGCGAACGCCTGCCCCTGATCCTGTTTCGCCGTGAACCACGCCACGACGACGTCGCGTCCACGCGCGGCCACAGCAGGGCCGTTGATCGGACACGCGTCGATCGTCCACCCGTCGTCGTGAACCGAAGCCGACGGCGTCCACGCGCCGTTCACGAGGCGCGACACCGAGATGTCGCGGACTTCCTTGGGACTTCGATCGCGAAAGGCGGCGATCGGACCATCCGACGTCAGGGCGACGGCGGTCGGACAGCAGTCGCACACGCGGTCGTCGACGAGCGTCTCGCCAGCCTGGCGGCCGTCGCGATCGAATGTCGCGGCACGAACGGTCATGTTGTCGTTCTCAGGGACCGCCGTGTTGCGGCCATCGAGCCACACCAGGCCAATCCGGTTGGCCGGCAGCGGGAACATCGACACGAAGCCGTGCTGCGTTTTCGTCCCATCGTGATGCGGTGTCGTGGCATGCGACCACGTGCGCCCTTCATCGTACGAGAAGGCGAGGCGCACGTCATAGGCTTCGACGTGCGGATCGGTGGACTGCAGCCACTGCGCGACCAGCGTCCCGTCTTCGAGGCTCGCCACGGACGGCACGTCGGCCCAGCTGAGGAACCAGTCGTCTCCAGCGGCGGCCTGATGCGGCGGCGACCATCCGCCTCCGGTCCGTTCCGCGAACTTGAGCGTCGCGGACGCGCCGGTGGTCTCGACCCAGCTCAGAATCGCGCGATCGCCGGTCACGGTCAGCTGGGGCTCGCTGCTGCCTCCGGCAGCCGCCGGCGAAGCGATCCGCTGAATCGTGAACTGATTCTTGTCAATCGGCGCGCGGGAGGAGGAACAGCCGCCCAGGGCGGCGGCGGCGATCAGCAGAGCAGTGGTACGCATGCCCGGGAGCCTATCGATCTTACGGCGTCTCGGCATCTGAAAAATTCACGAAGTTTTCGTCAGAACCCGTTGACGCGACCCGGCGGCGTCCGTAGCATCGCGCTCACCTCGTCATCGAAGGAGTGTGCCGATGCTGAGCGGAACGATCAGGCCCTGGGCGTTGTTCACAGCGGCGTGGCTCACCGTGCTCGCGCTCGGCAGCGCGGCGAACGCCGCCGCGCAAATCGCCACGGCGAGCGTGTTCGGGACGATCCGCGACGAAACGGGCGCATCGCTGCCCGGCGTCACGTTGACGGCGCGAAACGTCGCCACGGGCGCGACCCGCGCGACCACGAGTGACGCAGAAGGCCGCTACCGGCTGTCAGCGCTCGATCCCGGCGAGTACGAGCTGCGCGCCGAGCTCGCCAACTTCAAGACCGCGATTCGCAGCGGCATCGTGCTGACGGTCGGCGGCTCGACCGACGCGGACATTCGGATGAGCCTCGGTCCGATTGCCGAGCAGGTAAGCGTTGCCACCGACGCCCCGCTCATCGAGCCGGCCAAAGCGGAGTTGAGCCGCGTCGTGACCACGAAGGAAATCGAATCGCTGCCGATCAGCGGCCGCAATTTCGTCGACTTCGTGAAACTGTCGAGCGGGGTGGCGAGCGGACGCGAGAACGTCGGCGGCGGAGCGTTCAAGGAACCCGACGTCGGCGTCGGCTCCGCCGCGGCGCCGCGGTTGTCCTTCGCCGGACAACCCGAGCTGAACACGATGATTCAGGTCGACGGCGCCGACAACGTGCAAACCTTCACCGGCCTGCCGCGCGCGACGCCGTCGCAGGAAGCCGCCAAGGAATTTCGCGTGCTGAACTCGACCTACCTGGCCGAATACGGCCGCGCGCTCGGCGGCTTCGTGAACATCGTCACCAAGTCCGGGACGAATCGCCGCGACGGATCGCTCTACTACTTCGGGATGGACGACCGGCTGAGCGCGCGATCGGTGCTGAACACGCCGGACGCCGACGTGCTTCATCAGCACCAGTTCGGTCTGACGCTCGGCGCGCCGATCGTTGCCGATCGCACGTTCTTCTTCGGCAACTACGAAGGCCAGGTGCGCCGGCAATCGAACCGGTTCTCACAGGTGGTGCTCGACAATCTGGCGGCGCTGAACGACGTCCGCGCGCAGTTCAACCTGAAGCCGGAGACGACGAATCAGCTGCAGAAGAACCATTACAACTCGTTCATGCTGAAGGTGGATCACCATCCGACGCTCAATCACACCGTGGCGGTTCGGTACAACTTCCTCGATTCGGCCACCGACAACTTCCTCGGCGGCGGCGGCCGCGCGTCGCCGACTTCCAGCACCGCTCGCGACAACCTCACGAGAGATCAGGCCGGCGTCGCGAGCGTCGTGTCAATCCTGTCGCCGACGCTGATCAACGAAGCGCGATTCCAGGCGGCGCGCCGCACGTTCGATTTCACGTCGGTGCTGAAGGAGCCGGCGCTCGAGCTCTCGAATTTCATCATCATGGGCAAGAGCACGTCGGACGTCGATTTCTACGGCGAGACTCGACTCCAGTTCGCCGACAGCGTGACGCGCAGCGCCGGCGGACATCAGATGAAGGCGGGCGTCGACGTGAACTATCTGCGGAACGAGTCGCGATGGGATCTGTTCTTCCCGGCGCGGATCATCTTTCCATCGCTCGCCGCATTCCAGACGTTCACACCGGCAGTCTTCTGGTGGCCGTACTTGATTACTGCGTCGAGCCATCCGGGCGTCAGCCCGGCGTGGACCGACGACGTGCCGCCGGCGTGGGCGGACGCGACGCGGTTCACGCTGAACCACAGCTCGTACGGATTCTTCGCGCAGGATCACTGGCAGGCCGCCGATCGCCTCTCGCTGACCTACGGGCTGCGGTACGACATCGAAGCGTATCCATCGGCCTTCATCGTCAAGAGGGATCTGAACAACGTGCAGCCGCGAATCGGCGGCGCGTTCGCGTACAGCGCGCATGGCGTCGTCCGCGGCGGCTACGGCGTGTTCTTCGACCGGCTCGCCAGCAGCGTCGGCCAGTTGTTCAACGCGACGCAGTGGTCGAGCGCCGGGTCGCTCGCCAATGCGCAGCTGCTCTTCCCGACGATCGCGCCGCTGCAGGGACGCTTTCAGCAGCGCACCGTCGGCGGCGCTCTGGCGCCGGCCGCCGCGCGAACGTTTCTGACCACCGGGCAGGTTCCGGCGACGAGCAGCCTCGGGCTCGCCGACACGCTCGACGGCGCCATCCAGACGCCGTACAGCCACCAGGCGAGCGTCCAGATTTCGCACGAGATCGGCCGCGGTATCGCCTTGTCTGCGGGATACCTGTTCCTCGGCGCCCGGCAGATCCCGGGTCACACAGGAAATCTCAACGCCGTTCAGACCGGCGTGCTGGCGAGCGGCAAGCCGATCTTCGGTGGCCGGAAGTATCCGGAAGTCGGCGATCTGTTCGTGCAAACCAACACCGGCATCTCGAACTATCACGGCGTCACCTTCGAAGTGGAAAAGCGATTCGATCGCGGGTTGGCGTTCCACGGCAGCTACACGCTGTCGCGCGTCCGCAACAACGTCGATTCGCTGGCGAACCTCGCCGATCTTCCCGAGGGTCAGGACATCACGGGCGAGATGGCGCGATCGCGGCAGGACGTGACGCACCGCCTCACGATCACGGCGCTGACCGAGCTGCCCTCGCGCGCCGGCGGCCTGAAGGTCAGCTCGCTCGTGTCGGTGGAAAGCGGACGTCCGTTCAACATCTTCGCGGGACGCGATTTCAATCTCGACGGCAATCCGAATTCGGATCGTCCGGCGCTCATCGGCCGCAACGCGTACGAGGGGCCGGCGTACGCGAGCGTCGACGTCCGCATCGGGCGCGAGGTGCCGGTGAACGGACGAACGCGTCTCGATCTCTCGCTCGACGCGTTCAACCTCTTCAACCGGATCAACGTGAAGGACATCAACACCGTGTGGGGCAGCATCGATTACCCGAACACGCCGCCGCCGCCGCAGCTCGGCTTCGGCACGCCGCGCGACGTGTTCAACCCGCGACAAGTGCAGTTCGGCGCGAAACTGAAGTTCTGATCGCCGCGCTCGCCTGAAAGGCTCGCGCTGCAGTTGTTGGTTGAACTGATATATTAGTCCGCTGAGTCTGGAGGCGCTGATATGAATCGTCGTGCGTTCATCGGAACGACCACGGTTGCCGCCGCGGGAGCGTTGTTGCTCGACTGGCGCGACGTGTGGGCGCAGCGCGGGAAAGGCGTTCCTGGCGCGACGGTCGAGACGACGGCCGGCAAGGTGCGTGGCCTCGTCATCGAAAAGATCCAGGCGTTCAAAGGCGTGCCGTACGGCGCATCGACTGCCGGCGCCCGCCGATTCCTGCCGCCGGTGAAGGTGCAGCCGTGGCCCGGCGTGCGCGACGCGTTCGAAATCGGCCTGCGGTCTCCGCTGATCGACTCGGTGCTCGTGCCCGAGTGGGCGCCGCTGAACCTTCGCGAGCCGATGGGCGAGGACTGCCTAAACCTCAATCTCTGGACGCCGGGCGCGACCAGAGTCGACAAGCGGCCGGTGATGGTCTGGCTGCACGGCGGCGGATACTCCGCCGGGTCGCCGAACATGATTCCGTACGACGGCGCCAATCTCGCACGCAAGCACGATGTGGTCGTCGTCGGCCTCACGCATCGGCTCAACGTGTTCGGGTTCGCGTATCTCGCTGAGCTCGGCGGAGAAAAGTACGCCGATGCGAGCAACGCCGGCATGAAGGACATCATTGCCGGCCTCGAGTGGATTCGCGACAACGTCGCCAGCTTCGGCGGCGATCCGGGCAACGTCACGATCTTCGGTCAGTCGGGCGGCGCCGGGAAAGTGAGCACGCTTCTCGGCATGCCGGCGGCGCAGGGCCTGTTCCACCGCGCGATTGCGCAAAGCGGGTCGGCGGTTACGAGCATGCCTGCGAGCGCCGCGACCGAAAGCGCGGAGGCGCTCATGTCGCGCCTGGGGCTGAAACGCAATCAGGTCGACGACCTGCAGAGGCTGCCGATGCAGCAGCTGCTCGACGCGATACCGGCTCCGAACCGTGGTGGCGAACGCGGCGGGCGTGGCCGTGGTGGTCCTGGCGCCGGGTTCAACGCCGCGCCGGTCGTCGATGGCAAGTCGCTGCCGCGCAACGTGTTCGATCCGACGGCGACCGACATCTCCGCGAACGTTCCGCTCCTCATCGGCTCCACCGAAACCGAAGTGACGTGGAACGTTAACACCGACTACACGCCGCCAGTCGATGATGCGGCGCTGCGCGAGCGGATCAGGAAGACGCTGCGATCGGCCGACGATGCGCAAATCGACGGAGTGATCGCGATCTACCGGAAAGACCGGCCGAAGGCGAGCAACCTCGATTTGGCTCTCATTCTCGAGACCGACGCATCGCCGTTCCGAAGCGGCACCGATACGCAGGCGGAACGCAAGGCGGCGCTCGGCAGGGCGCCCGTTTACGTGTATCGGTTCCAGTGGTACTCGCCCGTCAGCGGCGGACGCCTGCGCGCGATGCACTGCATGGACATCCCGTTCGTGTTCGAGAACGTCGATATCAGCCAGTCGGTCGTCGGCGATGGACCCGATCGCTCCGCGCTGGCCGACAAGATGAGCAGCGCGTGGGTCGCCTTCGCGCGCAACGGCAATCCGAACCACAAAGGGCTGCCGAAATGGGATCCGTTCACGAGCGACAGGCGCGCGACGATGATCTTCAACACCGAATGCCGCGCCATGAACGATCCGTACCGGGAGGAGCGTCTGGCCGTTGCTCGAAGCCAGCCGGCGCGGCGGACCGATGAGTAACGCGACGCCGAGCCTCGCGGCGGAGGCGTACCGCGTCGTGCGTCAGCGAATTCTGCGCGGCGAGCTGTCGCTCGGGCAGGTCATCTCGCGCCGCAAGCTCGCCACCGAGCTCGGCATGAGCTTCCTGCCCGTGTCGGAAGCACTGCAGCGGCTCGAGGTCGAAGGGCTGCTCGAGAGCCGCCCTCGCGCCGGCACGCGCGTCCGCATCCCGACGCGTGACGACGTGCGCGGACACTTCGTCGTCCGCGAGGCGCTGGAGGTTCAGGCGGCGATGCTGTTCGCGCGCGTCGCCACCGCCGGCGAGCGGACCGACTTGCGCAAGCTGGCGGCGCGCGTCGACGCGCTCGCGTCGAGGCCGGACCGCACGCTGTACACGGTGCTCCATCACAAACTGCACCGGCGCATCGCGGAATGCGCGCGATGCTCGTCGCTCACCGACGTCATCGAGAAGACGCACGCGCTGTCGTCGATCTGGTTCAGCCTGCTGCGGCAGGCGGCGCCCACCGATCCGCCGAGACGGCATCAGGAGCTCGCGGCCGCGCTGACCGCCGGCACGCCGGAAGAGGCGGCGCAGGCGACGCGCGAGCACATCGCCGTCGGTCTGGAGCGCACGCTCGAGACGCTCGAGCCGTACTTCCGCCTCCGCCGCGTCCACCGCGAGACGTTCGTCCGCAGCGAGCGGAAGCAGCGACTCCAAGGAATTGTTCCCGCCGATCAGAAGCACGCTAAAGTGCGATATCAGAGCGTTTGACAGGCCAAGGCCGGCGGTTATACTCGCCCGACATTTGACTCCGGTCGGAGGAGGTCTGATGAAGCGCGTCCTGCGCGGTGTGCTTGGCGGCTGTCTCGCGATCGTACTCTCCAGCGTGATGCTCCACGCGCAAGCCGGATCGACGGCTCAAATCACCGGCGTCGTGAAGGACACCAGCGGCGGCGTGCTGCCTGGCGCCGACGTGACCGCGACGCAAACCGATACTGGTTTGAAGCGAACGACCGTCACGGACGCAAAGGGATCGTACACACTGCCGAACCTGCCGGTTGGACCGTATCGACTCGACGTGAACCTGCCGGGCTTCAAATCGTACGTGCGCACGGGCGTCGTCCTGCAGGTCAACGATGCGCCGGTCATCAACGTGGACCTGTCGCTCGGCGCCGTCGAGGAGACGGTCTCGGTGCAGGCGGCGTCGCCGCTCGTCGAAACGCGCAACACCGGTCTCGGACAGGTGATGGAGAACGAGCGCATTCTCGCGCTGCCGCTCAACGGCAGGAATCCCGTAGATTTGATCGCGCTCACGGGAGCGGCCGTGCAGCCGGACGGCGCGGCGGGCATCTCGTCGAGTCGCAGCATGCAGGGCGGGAAGCTGATCTCGATCGCCGGGGGACAGTCTGCGGGCGTGGCATATCTGCTTGACGGCGCGACGCACAACAATCCGTACGACAACGCCAACCTGCCGCTGCCGTTCCCCGACGCGCTGCAGGAATTCAAGGTCGAGACGAGCGCGCTCAGCGCGCAGAACGGCATGCACTCGGGCGCGGCCGTCAACGCGGTCACGCGTTCGGGAACCAACCAGGTGCACGGCGACGCGTTCGAGTTCCTGCGCAATCACAATTTCAATGCGACCAATCCGTTCGCGGCGAAGAACGCCGACGGCACGCGCAAGGACGACGGATTGAACCGGAACCAGTACGGCGGCGTGCTGGGCGGTCCGATCCGCCACGACAAGTTGTTCTTCTTCGCAGGATATCAGGGCACCAACACGCGCCAGACGCCGTCGGACAACATCTCGTTCGTTCCGACGGCGCAGATGCTCGCGGGCGACTGGTCGGCGTTTGCGTCGCCTGCCTGCAACGGAGGCCGGACGCTCACCCTTCGCACGCCATTCGCGAACAACACGATCAGCCCTGCGCTGTACGACAAGGCGTCGCTCGCGATCGTGAGCCACCTGCCGACGACGACCGATCCGTGCGGCCGCGTCAACTACGCGTCGCGTACCGAAATCGACGAGGGTCAGACCGTCGGCAAGCTCGATTACCAGTGGAGCAGCAATCATTCGCTGTTCGGCCGCTACATGGCGACGTCTTATCGTCAGCCGCCGCCGTTCAGCCTGATCGACAACGTGCTGACGACGACCGTCGGCGGCCGCGACAACCTGGCGCAGTCGTTCACGTTGGGCGACAACTACATCCTCAGCACCCACGCGGTGAACGCGTTCCGCTTCGCGTTCAATCGGACGGCGATCCACCGCACGAGCCAGGACTTCTTCTCCTATCCGGACGTCGGCGTCAACACGTTCAGCTACATGCCGCACTATCTGCTGCTGACGATGACCGGCGGATTCAATCTGGGCGGCGGCACTGAAAGCGAATCGACGTTCCGAACCAACACATATCAATTCGGCGACGATCTGCAAATCATCAAGGGCAATCATCAGTTCGCGTTCGGCGGCAGCGCGGCGTACTGGAAATCGACCTCGCTCGCGAACGTCCGCAGCCCCGGCACCTTCAACTTCGATGGATCGGCCGTCGGTGCGGGCCTGGCCGATTTCATGGTCGGCCGGCCGAACCAGTTCACCGCTTCCGGTCCGAACAACCTGTTCATGACCGAGTGGTATCTCGGCCTCTACGCGCAGGACAGCTGGAAGGTCAACGACCGGACGACGCTCAATTACGGGTTGCGGTGGGAACCGTACTTCCCGCAGCAGATCACCAACGGCGCGATCTACAACTTCAGCCTCGACGGGTTCAAATCGGGCCGGCACACGAGCGTGTTCAACAACGCGCCGCCAGGATTCACGTACCCGGGTGATTCGGGATTCCCGAACGGCTTCGCCGGTATGAACAGGCGCTGGAGCGACTTTGCGCCGCGCATCGGCGTCGCGTGGGATCCGAGCGGCGACGGCCGGATGTCGTTGCGTTCGTCCTACGGCGTGTCGTACGACTTCGTCAACGGCCAGTACCATCTGAATACCGCGATCGCGCCGCCCTGGGGATCGGACGTGCGCATCCAGAGCCCGGTCGGCGGCTTCGACAACCCGTTCCTCGGCTATCCGGGCGGGAATCCCTTCCCGCTGCCGTTCGACAGCAACGCGGGCGCGCAGGCGCCGGCCCAAGCGCGCTTCTCCGCGGGCGCGAACTACCTGGCGATCGATCCGAACATTCATCCGACGACCGTACAGTCGTACAACGCGAGCGTGCAGCGGCAGATCGGCAGCAACTGGGTCGCGTCGGCGAGCTACATCGGCGCCTACACCACGCACCTGTGGAACATGAAGGCGCTCAACTACGGGCTGACGAGCGTCACCTCCGCCGTTCTGAACGGCAGCCTCGTCACGTGCGTGCCGTCGGCGGCCAACTTCGGCACCTGCATGAACAGCATCCTGCAGCAGCGCCGCGTGCTCAGCCAGATCGATCCGGTCAACGGCGTGTTGATCGCGAACCTCGACGCGCACGACGACAGCGGGTGGGAGCGTTACAACGGCGTGCTGCTCTCGGTGGAGCGCCGTGGATCGCGCGTCAGCTACAGCGCGAATTACACGTTGTCGAAATGCAGCGGGCTTCCCAGTCAGCAACTGCCGAACGTGCAGTCCGGCTGGACCGATCCGAACAACCCGTCGTTCGATGAAGGCGCGTGCGACGTCGATCGCCGCCACGTGGCGAACGTCACTGCGAGCTATCAGACGCCGACGCTGACGGGCAAAGCCGCGGCGCTGCTGTCCACCTGGCGGATCTCCGGTCTGTTCCGCGGTCTGTCGGGCAGCCCGCTGAACGTCGTGTCGGGACAGGATCGCGCACTCACCGGGATCAGCGGGACGAACCAGCGCGCGAACCCGGTGCTCGACAACGGATACGGCGATACCTCGTCGATCACGAATTACCTGAATCCTGCGGCGTTCGCGCAACCGGCGTTCGGCACGCTGGGCAACTACGTGCGCAACAGTCTTTACGGGCCGTCGCGCTGGCAGATTGACATGGTGCTGGCGCGCCTGGTCCGCTTCGCGCCGACGCAAAACGTCGAGGTGCGCCTCGAAGCGTTCAACGTGACGAACAACTTCATCCGCAACAATCCGATCCAGAATATCGGGAACGCGACGTTCGGTCAGATCCTGCAGGCGGGCGATCCGCGCATTCTGCAGTTCGGCGTCAAATACGCGTTCTAACTGGTTGCTGGGGGCCGGTTGCTGGGAGTTGACATGCACCGTATCTCACGGGCGTCGATCGTTGCCGGCATTCTCGCGGCGACGCTGATCGGCGCCGGCGGCCTGCGCGGGCGCGCGCAGGAAGACGAGGTCAACACCGCCGCGCGCGGCGTCGACCTCTCCGGCGAGTGGACGCCGGTTCGCGAGGAAGACAACACGGGCAACACCGAGCTCGGCGACTGGGTCGGCATTCCGATGAACGAAGCGGCGCGGCTCCGCGCCATGGCATGGGTGGCGTCGATTCAGACGCTCCCCGAGTGGCAGTGCCGGCCGCACGCCGTGTCCTACATCTCGCGCGGGCCGTCGCAGCTGCGCATCTCGAAGGAAGTCGATCCGGTGTCGCGCGAGGTCACCGCCTGGCACATGGAATGGCTCCGCTCGATCGACAAGGCGGTCTACATGGACCGCCGTCCGCATCCATCGCAGTACGCGTCGCACACGTGGGGCGGCTTCTCGACCGGCGAGTGGATCGGCGACATGCTGAAGATCACGACGACGCACATCAAGGAGGAGTACTTGAAGCGCGACGGCGTGTTCCACAGCGATCGGATCAGGGTGAATCAGTTCCTCATTCGACGCGGCAACTACCTCACCTTCATCCTCGTCGAGTACGATCCGGCCTATCTCACCGAGCCGCTGATTCGCAGCACCGAATATCAGCTCGACGCGCACCAGAACATGCCGCCGTACCCGTGCAACGTGGTCGAGGAAGTCGACCGCCCGAAAGGGATCGTGCCGCACAACCTGCCGGGCACGCCGCAGTACGTCGATGACGTGAAGGATTTCGCGAACCGCTACAACATCCCCTGGGACGTCATCACGGCGGGCGCCGAGACGATGTATCCGGAGATTCAGGAAAAAATCAAAGCGGGTCGAGCAAAAATCACGGCGACGAACAAACAGTAACAGAGATGGTGATGTTCTGTTCTAGATACGCCCGAGCGCAACGGCGCGAGGGCGTCAGCGCGCGGGGGGGCCCCGCGCGTAACTAAGAAAAGCGGGCCCCACGCGTTAAGAAAATGTCATGAAAACAATTCTCATCGCGTCGACCTGCGCGAGCGTGCTTGCGATGCCTCTACTCGCGCAGCAATCGCGGCCCGCGGCGCAGGACGTCGAGATCCTCCCGGTCCACGGCGGCATCTACATGATCGCCGGCGCTGGCGGCAACATCACCGCGTCAGTCGGCAAGGACGGCGTGCTGCTCGTCGACACCGGCCTCGCCAGCATGAGCGACAAGGTGCTGGACGCGGTTCGGCAGCTGCAGCGCATGGCGCAGGCGAAAGAGCCGCCGATGGACTTGCGATGGGGTGCGGAAACGCGCGGAACGCTCCAGAATTCGCTGAATCCGTTCGGTCCGGCGAAGCCGATTCGCTACATTATTAATACGCACTTCCATCCCGACCACGTCGGCGGGAACGAAAGGCTGGCGAAAGCCGGCCGGACGTTCACCGGCGGCAACGTCGCCGGCGACATCGCCGACGCCGGCCAGGGCGCGTCGATCATCGCCTACGAGAACACGCTGAACCATCTGAGCGCGCCGACAGGTCAGCAGGCAATGCTGCCGGAGGACGCGTGGCCGACCGACACCTTTCACATGGAGTCGATGAAGCTGAGTCACTTCTTCAACGGCGACGGCGTTCAGATCATCCACGTCCCGAGCGCCCACACCGACGGCGACGTCATCGTCTACTTCCGCGGATCGGACGTCGTCGCGAGCGGCGATCTCTTTCAGATGACGACGTATCCGTTCATCGACGTCGAGCACGGCGGAACGATCAACGGCGTGATCGAAGGCGCGAACAGGATTCTCGACATCGTCATCCCCGAGTTCCGCATGGAAGGCGGCACGATGGTCGTGCCGGGACACGGACGGTTGAGCGACGGCGGCGACGTCGGGTACTACCGCGACATGCTCACGATCATCCGCGACCGCGTGCAGGCGCTGATCAAGCAGGGGAAGACGCTCGAGCAGGTGAAGGCCGCGAGAGTCACCGCAGACTACGATCCGCGTTGGGGTGCCGACAGCGGTTTCTGGACGACGGAGAAGTTCGTCGAGGCCGTGTACAAGACGCTCCAGCCGAAGGCGCCGGCCAAGCCTGGAGCCGCGACGACGACGAAGAAGAAGAGTCAGTAGTGATCGACGGCTTTCGTGTGTTTCGTGTGTTCGTGCTTTTCGCGGTTGTCGGAGGCGCATTCGTTCCGCTGAACGCGCAACGCGGGCGCGGCGGCGCGCCGCAGGGACCGCCGCCGGTTCCGCGCCTGGCGGCGCCGATCGATCTCACCGGCTACTGGGTGTCGCTCGTCACCGACGACTGGCGGTGGCGCATGGTGACGCCGCCGAAAGGCGACGTGCTCTATGTGCCGGTCAACGCCGAAGGGCGCCGCGCGGCCGACGCCTGGGATCCGGCGAAGGACGAAGCCGCGGGCGAGCAGTGCCGCGCATATGGCGCCGGCGGGCTGATGCATCTGCCCGGACGCCTCCACATCTTCTGGCAGGACGACGCGACGCTCGTCGTCGAAGCGGACGCCGGCACGCAGACGCGCGTCATGCACTTCGGTCCCAACGCGCAGACTGGCGCAGCACCTGGAAACAATGTCCAGCCGTCGTGGCAGGGATACTCCGTCGCACAGTGGGAGAACGACGGCGCGGGCCCCGGACGGCGCGGTCGGCCGTCGAACGTGAAGCCGGTTCACGGATCGTTGAGGACGGTGACGACCAGGATGCGGCCGGGCTATTTCCGCCGCAACGGCGTGCCGTACAGCGCGAACGCGGTGCTCACGGAGTACTGGACCACACTGCAGGACGAAGGCGTCGATTACCTCGTCGTGACGAACATCCTCGAGGATCCGCAGTACCTCGCGCAGCCGTACGTCCGCAGCGTGCAGTTCAAGAAACAGGCTGATAATAAAGGCTGGCATCCGACGGCATGCGACGCGCGGTAGCGCGAGCCTTTTAGGCGAGCGGGGACCATGGCCTACATCTTTCACGAAGATCAACTGCCCCGGCTCGTCTCGGTCGTGCCCGGACGCGAGCGCACCTTCTTCGTCAACAGGGAACTGACGAAGATGGACGACATGCTCGCGGGCGTGATGCGCTATCAGCCGAACGTCGCGTCGCCGTACCACTACCACGAGATCTGCGAGCACTTTTACTTCATCATGGAAGGGCGAGGGACGGTCGAGACGCCTGAAGGGATCGAGCCGGTCGGTCCGGGCACGATGGTGTTCATCCCGGCCGAGACGAAGCACCGGCTTCGATCGAATCCCGACAACGAGCTGTTCTACTTCGAATTCCAGGCGCCGAACCGGTTCAAGACGCACATCCTCGACGGCACGCCTGAAGAGCTGCGGTGGGAGCGCGTGGATGGCAGCGTCTGGGTGCAGAGCTGATGGCGAACACCTACCTCGATACGAACCGGATTCCGCGCAGGAAGCTCGCCGGCGCAGGCGAAGTGTCCGAGATTCTCAACAATCAGCTCGCCGGTGCGAAGAATGTCGTCGCCACGCTGCACTGGCTGAATCGCGGCGATCATCTCGACGCGGGCGCGCCCGACTTCCACCACCTCGTGTATCTGATGGAAGGTGAAGCCACAATCGACTTGAACGGCGCCGAGCATCGCGTCGCCAAAGGCGCGGGTGTGTATCTTGGTCCCTCCGAAACGGCGCGCATCTCACACACCGGATCGACACCGCTGAAACTCTTTCATCTGACGGTTCCAAAGCTCTGACCGAAACCCGGACTCCGAATCCCGATCAGCTCGCGCTGCAAGCCGTCGGCCGCCATTTCGCGCCGTCGGGTTCTTTCTTGAAATGTGTGCTGGTGATGAAGGGCTGTTGGAGGTATTTGGCATCCTCGACGATCGTCGTCACGGTGAACCACTGATCGCCGTTCGTCTCGTTGTGCCGATCGAAGTACTCGGTGACGACGGTGTTCTCGCTGTACGGCACGCCGTTCTTGCGCAGGTAGCCGCCCTTCAGGTGCGTGGTGACGACTTTCAGCGAACCACCCTGCGGCCGCGGCGGCGCGCCGCGCCCTGAGTCGCCTCGTGCGGCAGCGCCCGTCGCGGCGCCTGCCGTCGCTCCGGGCGCGACGATGGCGCCCACGGCGCCGCCGCCACCGCCGCCGCCACGCTGAGGAGCGCCCGCGAATTCCCACTGCGCGACTGAATATCCCTGCCAGCCGGCGTCGGCGGCCGGCGGCTGCGGTTCGCCGAAGTGAAACAGCCGCGTCTGCGTGCCGGCGTCGGTGTCGATCTCGAGCGTGGTGTCGTCGCGCCAGGTGATGTGCAGGCGCCCGGGTACGCGCATGATGTTCGCCGCCCCGTACGACTTGCACGCGTTGCCGCCGGCTTCGTCAGCCGCCGGATCCCACGCCTGAACGACCTTGCGCCCCTCGTCGTTCAACGGAACGCTCGCGAAGTCGCCTTTGGGCGGCGTCATCATGCGGAACCGCCAGTCCTCGGTCACGATTGACACCCAGTAACCGGTGAGGTCGATCGGGGCGGCCGCCCTCGGCGCCTGCGGTGGACCCTGCGCGCCGCCGCGTCCGCCTTGCGCGCGCAGCGACGGAACCAGACCGCACAGCAGCGCCACGAAAACCACGAACACACGAAGTCCCGACTCTTTTTCTGTGTGCCGACGTGCTTTCATTGACTCTTCGTTTTTTGGTTCAAGCTGCGGTACACCGCTTCGATGAACATGTCCGTCGTCCACGGTCCCGATTTCGCGCCGTACCGGCCGTCGTAATCGAGCGTCGGCCGCGCCGCTTTGACCTGCTGCAGCGTCAGACCGCGCTTGATCATGTCCTGGATGCGATCGCGGATGATCGTGACCATGTCGCGATATTCGAGGACGTCTGCTTCGTCGCACAAGCGCCCATGTCCGGGGATGACGTACGTGCCCCCCTCCTGCTTGTCCTTCGGGATGGCGATGTCGAGGAGGTGATTCAGCGCGTCGATGATCCCCTGAATGCGGCCTCCACGCTCCAGATCGATCACCGGATAGGTGGTCGTGAGGAACAGATCGCCGGCGCTGACGACGTCGGAGCGGCGGAAGAACACGATGCTGTCGCCGTCGGTGTGAGCGGCCGGCTGGTGGATGATCTCGATCGCCTCTCCGTTGAAATACAGCTCCTTCTTCTTCGTGAAGTACGTGTCGGTGGGCAGCGCGGCGTCGGGGTACGGCGCCTTCTCGCCGGTCGGCGCGCTCATCCGGTTCAACACTTTTTCGTGGGCGATGATCGCGGCGCCGCTGTAGACGTTCCCCATGTTGCCGCCGGTGATCATCGCGCCCTGCTTCGCAATCGCCGCGTTGCCGCCGACGTGATCGGCGTGCACGTGGGTGTTGATGATGTAGCGGATCGGCTTGTTCGTGACCGTGCGAATGGCTTTGACGACGCTGTCGCTCAAACGTTCGACGGATGTATCGACGAGCAGCACGCCGTCGTCGCCGGCCTGAAGGGTAACGTTGCCGCCCTCTGCGCCGACGAGCATGTAGATGTTGCCCTGGACCGGCAGCACGTGGACCTCGGCTTCGTCTCCGGGCCGCGATTGCTGCGCGAGGCCGTGCGATCCCAGCGCGCCGGCGCAGATCAACGCGATTAGAACGTTTCTCACTGTTTGGACCCGGTCATCTTCGCGCGATCGGCTTTGATCTTGTCCTGGTATTCGGGATACATCGTTTCCGCGCCGCCGCGCGCGGCGTCGGGCGGAACGCCGGACTTCGCGGGGAACTCGACGAGAAACGGATTCTTCCCAGGCAGATGATGCGGCACGAAGCCTTGCGGGCGTTCGATCTCTTCGACGATCTGACAGGGATACGGCGCGATCTGCTGATGCGGATCGGCGACGAAGTTCGTCGTCCGGATGAACGGCTCGGTGAGGTACACCGGATCGTCGATCACGATGATCCACGTCAGGTAGTCGCCGTGGCGAACCATGTGCTCGGTGACGACCGCCTTGTCGCTGCGCGGAATGCCGTTGCGGCGAATCCATCCCAGCTTCAGATGCGTGGTCGTGATCGTGAGCATGTCGCCTTCCCACTTGCCGGTGGAGAAGCCCTGCCACGTATGCGCGGCATAGTCGGGCGGATGCGGACGGCCGTCCATCCAGATCGTTCGTTCCGGCGCCTGCCACGAAATGTGCGTGTGATACGCGATCAGCTGTTGCGAGACGGTATCGATCTCTTTCCAGATTCGCAGGTTCGCCGGACCGCGGGGCGAGTAGTCGGACGGGTGCGGTTTGCACTGATGCTCGGGCAGCGTGAGGATCGACGCGTCCCAGCTGTCGGCATGGAGGCGTGCCGCTTCGTTGATTGGAATACCGAGGTAATCGCCGATTTCCGGACCCGGAATGCGCTCGGGCTGATCTTCGTGAAACCGCGGGGCCCATTCACCGGTCAGGTCCATTCC
Source organism: Acidobacteriota bacterium (assembly GCA_003222395.1). Classification (GTDB taxonomy): domain Bacteria; phylum Acidobacteriota; class Vicinamibacteria; order Vicinamibacterales; family CAVVIG01; genus Gp6-AA45. The sequence goes on along the minus strand of QHWB01000033.1, from coordinate 117,555 downwards.
AATGCCGCGCTGCACCTGCGCGAGGACAGGTGGACCCGCCGCCGCGGCTGCCATCACGAGGACAACGGCGACCACCCTCATACGGCGACCGCGCGCGCCAGCGCGTCCTCGAAGGCCACCGGATCGTACGAATCGCCGCGATCCTGCGCGAACAGGAAGTCGAACACCTCCTGCGGACGCGGCAGGCTGCCGATGTGAGTCGTGAGAATACGATCGGTGCTCACCTTCATGTTTTGACGCCTCTGGGTTCAGAACCCGAGTCTGACCCCCCGATCTTCAATTCGACGGCACGTCGCCGCCGATGAATTCCGCGGTGGTTCGTCTCGACGGCGCGACGCCGCCAGCGCCGACCGCGGCTTCGGCCGCCTGGAGGGGCCGGGCGCTCCGCGCGGTCGATGCACCGGCGGGGCGATTCGCTTCCGGAACCGTAATCGGCTCGAGCATCGCGACGATCTCGGCGCGACGATCCTCGAACCACGGCGGCAGCAGAAGCTCCATGCCGAGCTGATCGATCGGTTCGTCCTTGCCGAAACCCTCGGGCACGGACGCCGCGCATTCGGTGAGGATGCCGCCCGGAGAACGCACGTAGATCGAGTGGAAGTAATTCCGGTCCTTGATCTCGGAGCAGTCGGTGTAGCCGAGCTCTTCGTACAGATTTTTCTGCGCGGCGAGCGCATCGTCGGTGCCGACGTCGAGCGCGAGATGATGTCCGGTGCCGGCGCCGAATCCCCAGCTGCCGGCGGGCCGATCGGGCTCGTGATACAGCACGAGCGTCTTCGCGGCGCCGCCCGATCCGACTTCGAACCGATGATAGGCACCGTCGGTGCCGGTCTTGCGGAATCCGAGCGCGTCGACGAAGAAGCGCTCCTGCTCCACGATCTCCCGCACCGACAACACCGGTCCGTGGAATCCGCGCGCCGCCACGTCGGCACTGATTTCTTTCGTCGTCCAGCCGTCTCGCGTATCGTCGCGGTCTTCGATGACTTCCATGAACAGACCCGACGGATGCCGGAAGCGGATGAACGACTGGCCGAAGCGCTCCTGGATGCCGCCGTGATCGACGTTGTGGCGCGTCAGGTGATCAATCCAGAACGGCAGCGAACCTTTCGGCACCGTGTAGGCGGTCGCCGAGATTTGTCCGGTGCCTGGCCGTCCCGGAATCCTTCGGTAGGGGAACGTCGTCAGAACCGATCCGATTTCCGCGTTGGCGTTCGCGTAATACAGATGGTAGTGCGCGTATCGGCCGTCGAACAGGACGGTCTGTTTGATCAGCCGAAGGCCGAGCACCTGCGAGAGGAAGTCGACGTCTTCCTGCGCGCCGCTGGCGCAGAGCGTGATGTGGTGGATGCCGCGAATGACCGGGTTCGACATGCGTCCCTCCGAGCCTAAGCCTTTCAGAAGATCAACTTCACCGCAAACTGAATCTGACGCGACGTGCCCGCGAGCGTGGTGATGCGCCCGGCCGTCGGACTGTATGCGCCGCCGCCGTTCGGGGTCTGAACGAAAATGTTGGCGGTTGGCTGGCCGAAGTTCGGACGATTCGTGAGGTTGAACACCTCGGCGCGCAGCTGCACCGACGATCCGCCCGTGAGCGCGACGCTCTTCAGCGCCGCGAGGTCGAGCGTCATGAAATCGGGGCCCGTCAGACTGTTTCGACCGACGCTGCCGAGCGTCCCTGCCGCAGGCAACGTAAACGCGGTCGGATCGAACCACTGGTTGATGTTATTGGTGACGACGCTGTCGAGATCGCGGCCGGCGGCCAGGCTCGGGCGCTGATTGCCCGTGCCGAGACCGGATTGATCGAAGCCGATGGCCGGCGTGAACGGGGCGCCGCTCGTCCAGTTCAGGATGCCGCTGATCTGCCACCCCTCGACGATTCGATTGCCGTGGAACGGAAGCGCCACCACGCCGCTCACTCTGAAGGTGTGCGTGCGATTGAATCCGCACGCGCCTTCGTCATACGTCGCGTCGTAGGGATTGGTCGACGCGGTTCCGCCTTCGCCGCCGAAGTTTCCTGAGCTCAGATCGCGACACTTTGCCAGGGTGTAAGCGACCTGCGACTGCACGTTGCGATGGAAGCGCCGGTTGAAGCTGAGTTGCAGCGAATCGTAGCTCGAAGTCGCGAACGAGGTACCGGTGTTGAGGACGGAGAAGGTCGGGTTGACGCGAGGATTTGGCGTGATGCCGGCAGCGGCGCCGCGCGGCACGCCGTACACGACCGTTCCATTCGCCAGCGTCCTTGGCGTGACCGGATTCAGGTCGCGCTGCTTGAACAGATTGTTGCTGTGCGAACCGACGTAGCCGACCGTCACCAGCGTTTCGTCGAGGATTTCGCGCTGCAGGTTGATGTTCCACTGCTGCTGGTACGGTGTGTTTCGCGTCTGATAGTCGATGCCCTGGCTCTGCGTCGGAAGCGCCGCGGCGACCGACGTGAACGGCGTCGGAAACACCGGCGGGACCACCGACAAATCCTGGCGGCCGATCGTGAACGGCGGATTCAGGTAGTAGGCCGACGCGTACACGCGCGGCGCGACGATGTTGTGGAAGATGCCGTAGCCGGCGCGAATCGACGTCTTGTGATCCGAGAACGGATCGAATACCGCGCCCAGCCTCGGGTCGACGTTCTTCAATGAGACGTTCCGGACGAACACCGTGTCGACCGGCGTGAAGGCGGGCGACTGCGGCGGGCTGACGAGCGTGATGCCTGGCGTGACGGTCGCGTTCGTCGTCGGCGCATACCGCACGCCGAGGTTCAACGTCAGTTTCTGCGCTGCCCGCCAGTCGTCCTGGAAGTACGCCGTGACGTCGCTCTCGCGGAACTCGCGGTACGCGTTGTCCTGGCCCGGCAACGCGCCGACGATTGAAGTCGGCTGGTTCAGCAGGAACGTCTGAAGGCTGGTGAACGTCCACACGCCGCCCCACTGGAAAGGCGCGTTGATGTCGGTTTCCTGACGTTCGAACGACCCGCCGAACTTGATCGCGTGCGCGCCCGTGTTCCAGTAGAGATCGTCGGCGACGGAGTACTTCCGCTGAAGGATGTCGAAGGGGTTCAGCTGGTTCGCGCCGACCGTCGTGATGCCGCTGCCGGGCGTGACCGTTCCGTTCATCCGTCCGGGGAAGAACGTGAGCGCCGGCACCTCACCGGTGTTGTCGGCCAGTTCCCGCGTCCGCACGACACCGATCCGCGCCTGATTGATCACGCTGCCCGAGACGATCCGGCGCGCTTCGCCGGTGAAGATCTGATTGTTCGTCTTGTTCGTGGCCGACCAGAGCGGGATGTTCGATCCGCTGAACGGCTCGAAGAGATCCGCCGTGTCCGACACGTAGCGCGCGAAGAACGACTGCTTCGACGACAGCACGTAATCGAAGCGGCCGAGGAAGTAGTTCTCGTGACCGCGCGTCGTATCGACTTCGTTCACCTGTCCGACGCCGCCGCCGAGCGGCGTCGTCGGCAGCGGATAGAGATCCAGCACCGGTTTGATCGCGGCCGCCACGCCGACGCTGGTCAGCGCGCCGCCGATCGGAATGAGGCCGTTGCGGGCGTTGGCGTCCGGCACCGTCGCGATTCTCGTCTCGCCGAGGCTCTGCGTGATGCCTTCGTAGTTCAGGAAGAAGAACGCCTTGTCCTTCCGGATCGGACCGCCGGCGCTGCCGCCGTACTGATTCTTGCTGAACGGCGGTTTGGGCCGCGACGGATCGTCGAAGAACTGCCGTGCGTCGAACGCGCTGTCGCGGACGAATTCGAACGCGGAGCCGTGCACGACGTTCGCGCCCGATCGGGTGATGGCGTTGATCGCGGCGCCGCCGCCGCCGAACTGCGCGCTGTAGGTGTTGGTCAGCGTCTGGAATTCGGCGATCGCCTCGACGCCGAGCGTGGTGCCGAGCACCCCCGATCCGGCGGCGCGATTCCAGAAATTCGCGACGTTCGTGCTGTCGAGGAGAAACGCCTGGCCTTCAGGTCGTCCGCCGGCGACCGAATACACCTGCTGGCGGCCGAACAACGAGCCCTGAAACTGCACCGTCGTGACGCCGGGCGAAAGCGTGATCAGCTGCGCGTAGTTGCGTCCGTTCAGCGGCAAATCCGCGATCTGCTTCTGGGAAATCGTCGTCGCGAATGCCGCCGACGTCGTGTCGACGATCGGGCTCGCGCCGGTGACCAGGACCGTTTCCGCAACCTGGCCGAGCGGCAGCGCGAAGTCGACGACATTCTGGCTGCCGACGGTCAGCGTCAATCCCTTGTGAACCACGCTCTGAAATCCCGCGAGCGACGCCTGCACGTCGTAGGTGCCGAGCGGCAGGTCCGGCAGGTTGAACCGTCCCTGGCCGTTGGTCGTGACCGACTGCGACACGCCGGTTCCGGTGTTCCGCGCGTCAATCGTGACGCCGGGCAGCGCCGCGCCCGTGCCGTCTCGTACCGTTCCGAGAATGGCGGCTCTGACGGCCTGCGCTTCGACGCGTGTGGCGCCGGGCACGGCGCACAGGAGGGAGATGCCGATCACGAACAGCCAACTCGTCGAGCGCAGGGTCACGTTCTCACGCATGTCGAACCCTCCGTTTCAGCGAACTACGAGCGCCGGAGAGGTTACTTGGGCGCAGTACCGGGCCGCGGCAGCGCGCGCAGCTTCAGCGCGTATTCCGGATACATCGTTTCGGCGCCGCCCAGAACCGCATCGAGCGGAATCCCGAACCGCCGCGCGAACTCTTCGGCGAACGGATTCTTTCCGGGCAGGTAATGCGGCACTTCCACCTGCATCTCGCCGAGCGGATGGTTCGCCACCTCGACGACCGCGACGCACGGCCACAACCACGCCTGCGGCGGCAGCACGCGCGTGTTCAACACGAAGTTCTGCGTCTTGATCAGCGGTTCGGTGAGGTACACGGGGTCGATGACGATGCTGATGTGCGTGAGATATTCACCATGGCGAACGAAGTGCTCGGTCAGCGTGGCGCGGTCGCTCTCGGGCAGCCCGTTGCGCCGGATCCATCCCTGTTTGATATGCGTCGTCGCCACCGTGAGCATGTCGCCTTCCCACCGGCCAGTGGAGAAGCCTTCCCAGGTGTGAGCGGCGTACTCGGGCGGATGCGGACGCCCGTCCATCCAGATCGTTCGCGTCTGCTCGTACGTGCTGATGTAGTTCTTGATCGCGACGAGCGCTTCGGTCTTCGGATCGCGCTCTTCCCAAATCCGCAGCTGCAGCGGACCGCGGTAGATGTACGGCGCCACGTGCACCTGACATTGATGCTCGAAGAGCGTGAGCCGCGACGGGTCCCAGCTCAGCGCCCACTGGCGCGCCGCTTCGTTGATCGGCAGTCCGAGATAGTCGACCAGATCCGGCCCGGGAATGCGCTCGAGAAAATCCTCGTGGTACCGCGGTCCCCAGCTGCCGGTGAGATCCACCTGCGCTCGCGGGTCGAGCGGCGTGAGCACGATCGCGATGGCGATAGACGCCGCCGCGAGAAGGGGGCGCATGGCGGGCCGAGCCTATACCGTTTCGACGGCAGTGATCAACTGCAATATCACCTCGGAGGTCCATGCTCGATGCGGTTGACGTTCGACGTGATTGACACGGTCGCGAACCGCGCGTACGGTGTGACGTCGTGGGCGCGTTCGTGCTCCAGTGGCGGTCGGTCCGCGTCGTCTTCGGCGTCGGCTCGCTCGATCGCCTCAGCGATGAAGTTCGGCGGCTGGGCGCAGAGCGGGCGCTCGTGCTCGCGACTCCCGGTCAGCGGCGGATCGCCGACGAGGCGGCGACGGTCCTCCGCAGCCTGGCGGCCGGCGTGTATGCCGAAGCGGTCATGCACGTGCCGATCGAAACCGTTCGGGCGGGCCGCGAGTCGGCCGCCCGACTCAACGCAGACTCGCTGATCGCCGTCGGCGGCGGCTCGACGATCGGACTCGCCAAGGCGATCGCGCTCGAGACCGGGTTGCCGATCGTGGCGATCCCGACGACGTACTCGGGGTCGGAGATGACGTCGATCTACGGACTGACAGATGGGGGCGTAAAGAAAACCGGCCGCGACCTGCGCGTGCTGCCGAAGACCGTCGTCTACGATCCGACGCTCACCGTGAGCCTGCCGCCGCGTGTTTCCGCAACCTCAGGCCTGAACGCGATGGCGCATTGCGTGGAAGCGTTGTACACGCGCGATCTGCACCGCGTTAGATCGCATTTCGCAGCTCTGGGCATCCGTGCGCTCGCGCGCTCCCTGCCGATCGTCGTTGAAGCGCCCGCAAACCTCGATGCCCGCAGCCATGCGCTCAAAGGCGCCTGGCTCGCGGGCAGCGCGCTGAACGAGGCGACCATGGGCATCCATCACAGGCTGTGCCACACGCTCGGCGGGTCGTTCAATCTGCCGCACGCCGAGGTGCACGCCGTCGTCCTGCCGCACGCGACGGCGTTCAATCGCGATGCGGCGCCCGAGGCGATGCGCCGAATCGCCGGGGAGCTGGACGCGCCCGATGCGGCGCAGGGCATTTACGACCTGGCGATCCGGCTCGGCGCACCATCGTCGCTCAGCGAAATCGGCATGCGGCAAAAAGACCTCGATCGCGCCGCGCGGCTGGCTACCGAGAATCCCTACGAGAACCCGCGACCGGTGGAGTACGAAGGCGTGCGTCAGCTCCTCGAGGAGGCGTACAACGGCACGCGTCCGGCGAGGCCTTCGTAGCGCAGCCTATACAAGCATCTTCATGCGGTTCCACGCCTGTTTGATCACATCCAAGTCTGCTTGTACTTGAGCGACGCGCTTGAACTGAACATCGTTCGCGCGCTTCAACTCGTTGATCGCGTCTCGGAAGTCGTTCAGGATGACGGCGCGCTCGTTCAGGATGTCGATGATGCGGTTGTATTCACCGCGCGTGACATCTTTCCGGCTAAGCGGCGACGGAGACAGGCGTCGAGCCTTCCGAATCCGCCGCAACGGTTCTCGCGGCTCTGCCACTCTGTTTCTCTGTCTGATGGAAACGACGGAACGCCAAATCGTGCTGCGAGCGGTTCCGCCTGTCAACCGACATTAATGCAGATCGCTTGCGTGTCGCAATGTGTCCGCTTTCGCTACGCTCGCATTTAGTTCAACACCAAACTCGGCGTCGGGCGTAGAGTGAAAGTTCCCTTTCCAAGCTTGCCCCTTAGCCGTCGCACCTTGGCTCATCGGACCTGCTCCGAATCGGATCCGTCGTTCGCAAACCAGTGCAGGACAGATTTCATCGCTGAGTGCTATGTCCCACGAGCGACACCCTTCGGATGATCCTCGCTCTCGCGCGGGCGATTGGTCTCGCGTCCTGACTCCAGGACTCGTGATCGGGTTCGTGGGTGCCATTGTCGTCCTACTCGCAATGCTCTTCGTCGGCCTCGGCAATCTCCATGACGTCTACGGAACGACCGAAGCTGTCGCCCACACTTATGCGGTCAAGGCGGCGCTCGAGCAGCTACTCTCGAAGATCGTCGATGCAGAGACGGGAGAGCGCGGGTTCATGATCACCGGCGACGGGAAGCATCTGGAACCCTACGAGCCGGCGCGCATGACGATCTCGACGAGCTTTGCAGAGACGCGCACTCTGATCGCCGACAACCGTGACCAGCAGGTTGACCTCGACCGCTTGTCGACGCTCTCGGACCGCAAGTTTGAGGAGCTTTCGAAAGCGGTCAGCGCTCGGCGGGAATCCGGCTTCCCAGCGGCACAAGCAAAGGTCGCGGACAACGTCGGTAAGCAGCTGATGGACGAGATGCGAGTGATCGTCGCTCGAATGGAAGCGCGTGAAGATGCGCTTCTGGCCGTGCGTAGCGCTGACGCCGCTCGAAGCTACCGCTCGGCGCAGCTGACACGGTTGGTTGCTATTGGCGCGGGCCTTCTCGCGGCAATCGGCCTGTTCGTCGTCACGCTGCGGTACGGTATCGACCGACTGCGCGCGACGCGGGCGTTGGAGGGCAAACACGGCGAACTGCGTGAAGCCTTACAGCTCAAGGATGAGTTCGTTGCCCTTGTCTCACACGAACTTCGCACGCCGACGGCCACGATAGTCGGGTGGGCGCGCATGCTCGAACAGCACACGATGAGGCCCGACCGCATCGAGGCCGCGATTTCCGCCATCAATCGCAACGCGGATTCGCTTCGGCAGTTGATTGACGACCTGATGGATACGAGTCAACTCGTATCGGGACGGATGCGGCTGGCGGTCGGCCCCGTCGATCTGGGCGACGTAATTCGCGACGCTATCGACGCCGTGCGTTTGAGCGCCGACAACAAAGGCGTGATCCTCACTGACTCTGTCGCACAAGACCATCCGCTCTTGATGCAAGGCGACGCCGGCCGATTGAAACAAGTCGTGTGGAATGTCCTCGCCAACGCGATCAAGTTCACTCCGGCGGGCGGACATGTCACGGTCGTGTTGACGGCGACGGATCGTGGCTTCCGGCTCGAAGTGAGCGATACCGGGATCGGCATTGATCCCGATTTCTTGCCCCATGTGTTCGAGCGGTTTCGACAGGCTACGAATGCTCCGACCTCCCAGCGGGGCATCGGACTGGGACTTGCTATCGTTCGGCACCTTGTCGAATTACACGGTGGCCGCATAACGGCGGAAAGCGCGGGCGTTGGAAGAGGCTCGACGTTTGTGATTGAACTGCCGCCCATGCTCGCTGCTCAAGCGGCGACAGGATCGGCGTGGTCGGCTGCGCAAGGGTAACGATTAAATCATCCGCACGACGATGAGCGTCATGTCGTCGTGCTGCGGCGCGCCTGCGACGAATGCGTCGGCCGAAGTCATGAGGCAGTCGATCAGCGCACGCGCCGGCGCCATCCGGTGCGCCGCGACCGCGTTCATCAGCCGCTCCTCACCCCATTCCTCGTCGCGTGCGTTCATGGCTTCGCTGACGCCGTCGGTATAGGCGACGAGCACGTCGCCCGCTTCGAGTGCGACGCATCCCTGGCGATAACGGCAGTCTTCCATCAGGCCAATCACCGGGCCGCCTCGATCGAGGCGCAGCACTTCCCGGCCGGCACTCTGCCGGAACACCATCGGCGGGTTGTGACCAGCGTTGACGTAGTTCAGCACGCGCGATCCCGCGTCGAATTCCGCGTAGAAAAACGTCGCGTACCGATTGGCCGCCGAGCTTTCGTACACGAGCTTGTTCAGGTTTCCCATGACGGTAGTGAGATCCGTCTGATGGTGAATGATCTGGCCGCGGACGTACGCGCGCAGCGTCGCCATCAGCAATGCCGCGGGAATGCCCTTGCCCGAGACGTCGCCGATCGCGATGCCCAGTTCGGTCTTCGACAGGAGGATGAAATCGTAGTAGTCGCCGCCCACGCCGAGCGCAGGACGGCAGGCGCCGGCGTAATCGAGTCCTGCAACAGGCGGATATTCCTGTGGGAACAGGCGTTCCTGCACTTCATGCGCGATCTCCAGCTCGCGTTTCTGCTTCTCACGGGCTGCGACCTCGGCTTTGATCGCTTCGGTCAGGCGTCCGTTCTCCAGCGCGAGCCCGGTCTGCGCGGCCACCGAGTCGAGCAGCCGGATGTCGGTTCTCGAAAATGGCTCTTCCGACAGCTTCGGTCCCAGGCTCATGATGCCGAGCAGCTTCTCGTTGAACGACAGCGGCAGCAGCAGCTCGGGCTGCAGCCGTTCCAGCGACGCGCGCTCATCGTCATCCGCCAGCTGCACCCAGGAGTCGGGGTTGTCGAGCTCGACGAGCGCGTGCTGCTGCTTTCGCAGCCGCGTGACCGTCGAACTCTGTTCCGAGATCGTCGCGTCCGGAGGTACTCGGTAGCCGAACGCATACGCGGGCGTGAAGGCGCCGTCCTCATTCAGCAGGATAGTGATGCGCGGGACATGCAGCGATTCAGCGATCCGGCCGGCGACGGTCTCGAGCAGCGGCTTCGTCTCCACGATCGTCCGGACCTTGATTGCCAGATCGCTGAGGATGGCGTCCGCCTCGTAGGCTTCGCGGAAGAAGCGACGGTCCACCCAGCCGCGAAGGCGATCGGCAAATCGGCCGCCGATCGCCACGATGGCCGCCGTGCCCGCGATGACGACCGAAACGCGCAGCATCCCGGGGTCGCCGGACAGCAACGAAGTGGCCGCAATACTGGCGGCGGCGACGAGCGCGATCTGAATCACGCGGATGCCGCCGCGGGCGAGCACGTACTGCACGCCCTGGCGGATGACGACCCGCACGTCCATCGCGCGGTGGACGACGACGACGTACGCCATCGTCAGTGGGAACGTCAGCATCATCATGCTCAGCAGCGCAGTTGACCAACCCGACAAGAGAACGTTTCGCCGGATCACGATGAGGAAGAGGATCAGCGCCGCGACACTGAACACGGCGCCTGTATCGAGCAGGAGCAGTCGGCGGCGCGCGTCGCGGCTGGAGGCGGTCGCCGTTTTGTATCCCAGCGAGGCGAAGGCCACGATGACGGCAATGGTATGGAGCGTCCATGTCGAGCTGTTGAGAAGGTCGGCCAGGCGCCCCGCTTCGAGCGCCAGCGCCACGTCGCGCCCCTGGAGCGCGAACATGATCGCCACGGCGGTGACGAACACCGCGAGCGGGCCGAGCACCACCCATTTCAACCAGGGGACGCGACGATCGAAGCCGAGACGGTCTGGAAACTCGATGCCGAAGAGCATGAGCGCGAACGATGCGATGTTCGCGAAGAACACGTGAAACCCGGTCAACAGAGGCTGAAGGATGTCTTCCCGTCCGAACATCGATTGATAGCTGCCACTGCCGATGAACGCTGCGAGGCTCAGCAACAGCATGAGCAGGAACCAGGCCGCGCGATCCTGGATGCGCACGGCAGCGACCCAGAAGCCGAGGGCGATGCACACAATGGGCATCAAGATCATGTTGACCACCGTGTAGATGTACACGGTAGAAGGTGCAGTGCTGAATTGCAGGTCGTCCCACATCGGCCGCAACACGATCGAGAGATCTTTCACTGAGGCGCCGCCCGTCGCACCGGACTCGACCTCCACGCGCAGTCGATCGCCCGCTCTCGCGCGGCGCAGCGCGCCGTAGTAGACGACGAGGCCGTCGAGCGGTCTACCGTTCGCCGCGCGCACGACGTCGCCTGCCTTGAGTCCTGCGGCGCGGGCTTCGGGTTCGACGTTGATTGCGACGCGATCGGGCTCGATCAATTCGAACGGATCGCGGACATATTCGTCGCCGTGGCGTATGGCGTCGATACGGTCGACCGCGTCTCGCGTCCAGTGCGTGATCGAGAGGAGAAACAGCGCGGCGAGGCAGATGTACGCGACCGCGTGCGTTCGCACTGTCAGAACCCGCTGATCAAGTACGTGAGGTCGACGTTTTCGGCGTGGGTCGGCGCGCGAATCGTCGTGTAGCGGCCGCCGAAGAACACGAGCGGCGGACACGATTCGTCGCCCCGATGCAGTTCGAGCACGCGCCCGATCACGATGAAGTGGTCGCCGCCTTCCTGAATCGAATGGATGCCGCAGCCGAGCGCGGCGGCGCATCCTTCGAGCCGCGGCCCCCCGGTCCAGCGGACGAAGCGGAAGTACGGCGGCTGCGCTTCTGTCCATCCACCCGCGAAGTACGTCGACAGCGCCTGTTGATCGTGGCTGAGGATGTTGACCGAGAATCCGGACGCGGAGTGAATCACCTGGCCGGTCTTCGTCGCCTGGCCGACGCAGAAGAGCACGAGCGGCGGTTCGAGCGACAGCGACGTGAACGAGTTCGCGGTCATCGCGCGAATCTCGCCGTCGATTTCGGTGACGATGACGGCGACGCCGGTGACGAAGCGGCCGGCCGTCTGGCGAAACTCGCGCTTGTCCATCGCCATCGGCCTACTGCTGCTGCAGGAAGCTCTTCATGATGACGCTGACGTCGGTCGCGTTGATCAGATCCGGCACGCGCCATCCGTCCAGGTCGTACTCGGCCATGCACGTCTCCGCGAAGCCCTTGTAGCGCGCGGCCGCGCCCATCATCTCCGCCGCCATCAGCACCTCGAAGCGGATGCTTTCGTGGTTGCCGAAGTAGTTCCGCTCGTACAGCTCGTGGCGGCCGCCGAACTCGCTGCCGATCGCGTCCCACAGCAGTTTGATCAGCTTCACGCGCTGTTCGGCCGTATAGCCGCCGGAGCCGCGCACGAACTGATCGAGGTACGGACGGAGCGCCGGCACCTTGAAGTCGAGCGCGCTCGACGGCAGGTAGATGAGCGCGCTGGCCAGCGTGTTCTCGATGATCTCTTTGACTTTCGGGTACGCAAGGCTCGCCATCACGCGGTAGGCGAGTCCGGCCTCGATGTTCGGCAGCACGTAGCCTTCGGTCCACGGCATCGGGTTGCGCGCCATCGCGTCGGTGAGCGCCCAGAACAGATTCCGCCATGCGAGCACTTCGCCGACCTGCGCCTGCACGCCGCGGAAGTCCTTGGCGCCGGTCGCTTCGACCGCCTTCAGCAGCAGCCCCGCGAGGAAGTCCATCTTCACCGCGAGCCGCGTGCACCCCTGGAACATGAAGCGCGGCAGGAAACCCGATCGCGGGAAGAAGTTGTTCACCTTGTCGATGTCGGCGTACGCGAACACGTTCTCCCACGGCACGAACACCTTGTCGAAGACGAGGATCGAGTCGTTCTCGTCCATGCGGCTCGACAGCGGATAGTCGAACGGCGTGCCCATCACCTCCGCGGTCATCTCGTAGGATGGCCGGCAGAACAGCTTTACGCCGGGCGCGGCGGTCGGCACGATGCACACGAACGCGAACGGCTTCGTCCTGATCGGCAGTGCGCCGTTGTTCGCGATGAAGTTCAGGTGCGTCAGGGTCGAGGTCGTCGCGACGACTTTCGCGCCGCTCACTACCAGACCGGCGTCGGTTTCCTCCTCGACGTGCATGTAGACGTCTTTGACTTCGTCGAGCGGCCGATCGCGATCGACCGGTGGGTTGACGATGGCGTGGTTGACGAAGGCGACCTGTTCCTGAGCCTCCGTGTACCAGCGCTTCGCGTTGGCCTCGTACGGCGCATAGAACGCGGAGTTCGCGCCGAGCGTCGCCATGAACGCCGCCTTGTAGTCGGGGCTGCGGCCAATCCATCCGTACGAGACACGCGCCCACTCGGCGATGGCGTCGCGGGCGGCGACGAGATCGTCGGCGTTCCTGGAGCCCTGGTAGAAGCGGTGTGTGTAGCCGCCGCTGCCCGTATCGGTGCCGGTCGTGAGAATCGGCTTGCGCGCGGGATCGTGGAGCGCGTCGTACAGCCGGGCGATCATCCGCACCGTGTTTCGAAACGCCGGATGCGTGGTGACGTCCTTGACGCGTTCGCCGTAGATCCAGATCTCGCGGCCGTCGCGCAGGCTCTCGAGGTATTCCGCGCCGGTGAGCGGTCGCGTCCGCGCCGCGCCTTGAACCGTCATGATGGTTGTCCTTCCAGCTCTTTGGCTCGTTGCTCCCATTCGGCGACGAATCGAAACACGTTCTCCGCCGGCGGCTGGGGCGAGAACGTTTCCAGCCAGCGCACCGGCTCGCGGCCGACGTTCGCGAACGCGTGGACGCAGCCGACGCCGGTCCACAGCACGCTGCCCGCCTTCGCCAGATATGTGCGGCCGTCGAGCGTGGCTTCGACTTCACCGCTCAGGATGAAGTACGACTCCTCGAACGTGTGATCGTGGAGGCCGATGCTGACGCCGGGCTGATACTCGATGAACAGCATGCGGTGATGGCGCGCGCCCAGCTTCTCGTCGATCATCCACTTGAGGAACACGCCCTGCAGGCCGCCGCTCGTCTGGCGTCCCTCGTCTGTCCGCGGAATCTGGCTCGAGTCGAAGTGGCCGAGCAAATCGCCGTGCGCCGCCGCGTCGGCCGGTGTCAGAGTCGGTGTCGGCGCGGGTATCGGAGTCGAGGTCGGCGTCGGAAAAAATGTGTCACGTTCGCGGCCGATGGGCTTCGGCTGCGGCGCCGCCATCTGCAGCCATCGTGCTGGTTCGTTGCCCCTGTTCCGCCAGGCGTGCTGTGTGCCGACCTTCAGCGCGCCGAAGTCGCCCGGACCCAGACGATACGTTCTGCCTTCGATGGTCAACTCAGCGCGGCCTGCGAGGACGTAGAACCCTTCTTCGAACGAGTGCACATGAGGGGACACGTGACCGTTGACCGCGAGCGCGCTGACGTCGAGACCGGTGTGGACGGAGCCGGTCCGGTCGTTCACGAGGGCGGCTTCGGCGTAGCCGTCGCTGCGCCCCGCGTAGCGCGAATGCGGCGCAAGCGCGCTGTCCTCGAACTTCCCGACGTAATGCATCGACTCGCTCGTATCAGCTGCGCGGCTTCAACACGAAATCGAATTCGACGGAGTAGAACGGCGGATCGATCGCGAGCGCCCGGGCCCGATCGTCCGTCTCCTCGTGCCGCACGAAGTGGCAAATCAGCGAATCCTTCACGGCAAACACGGTGTCCGACTCCAGATACGGATCGCTGTCGTCGAAGATGTGCGTCGTCACCGGCTCGCAGCCATCCGCCGAGACGACGAAATGAACGTGCGCCGGCCGCCACGGATGGCGACCGGTCGCGCGCAGCATCCGTCCAACGGGACCGTCGTGCGGGATGGCGTAATACACGGGACGGACGGTTCGCACGAGGTAACGTCCCTCGTCATCGGTGTGAAACACGCCCCGCATGTGCAGCTCACCGCCGTCGACGTACTGCGAGTCGTACAAGCCGCTCGAGTCGGCCTGCCACACGTCGAGCTTCGCACCGGCGATCGGCCGCCCGCCGAGATCGCGCACGCGTCCGCTGACGAGCATCGGCGTGCCGCCTGAATCGCGCGGCGCGATGTTGCCGCCCGCCGCCATCTCCGGCGCGCCCTCGCGGTGAAACGGTCCGAACACCGTCGATTCGGTCGCGCCTTCCGGCTTGCGATGGTTGATCAGGTCCACCACCATCGAGACGCCGAGCGTGTCGGACAGCAGGATGAATTCCTGCCGCTTGTCGTCGCACATGCGGCCCGTTTCGGTGAGGAACTGAACGGCGTCGAACCACTCGCGCTCCGTCAGGTTCACCTCTTTGACGAAGCGGTGCAGGTGTCGGACGAGCGCGAGCATGATCTCGCGCAGGCGCGCGTCGGGCGTGCTCTCGAACCGCCGCAGCACTTCAGCGGTGATGTCCTCTTCGGTCGTGCTTCGATGCGTGGACGTGATGGCCATGCGCGTTCTCCGCGGTCCGTGGTGCGCGCCATTGTATGTTAGACTCGGCGGCCCCGCGGCATTCCCCCCGACCGCGGTCCTTCGACGGGAGGCGTCTCAATGGAACGGCGCGACTTCCTGCGGCGCACCGCCATCCTCGGTGCATCAGCATCCACTTTGCTTCGTCGCGTCACAGTTGCCGGCGAAGCCTCTTCACTCTTCGCGCAGAGCGACGCGCCGTCCGATCGTGTGCTCGATCTCGCCGAGTGGAGCTATTTCTGGGTCGGCGTCGAGCAGGCTCGTCTCGCGCGCGGCACCGTCGTCAGCGGCAGGCAGATGTACGTCGAGTACTGGGTTCCGACGCGGGTGCGGCATCCGTACGCGATGGTGCTCGTCCACGGCGGCGGCGGCCAGGGCACCGATTGGATGGGCACGCCAGACGGACGTCCGGGCTGGGTCACGTATCTGCTTCAGGCGGGGTTCCGCGTGTACGTCGTCGATCGTCCGGGACACGGCCGTTCGCCGTTTCATCCCGATCTCGACGGCCCGTTCCCGCAGCAGACGTTGACGCTCGAAGCGATGTCGGGACAGTTCACGCCGCCCAACCGAGCGCGGCCTGCCGTCAACGCATATCGCCAGCTTCACAATCAGTGGCCGGGCAGCGGCGAAGTGGGATCGCCGGATCTCGATCAGATGGTTGCGTCGCAGGGCGGCAGCTATGCGGGCGGCAGCGGCGTGCCGGGTGCGCCGCCGCCAGCCCCACCGCCGCCGCCACCGGTTGACGGCGGCGTTGCGGCCGGAGCGGAAACGGCGCACATGGTGTGGCGACAGCGCGGCGCGATGCTGCTGGACAAGATCGGTCCGGCAATCATCATGACGCACTCCGCCGGCGGGCCATTTGGCTGGCTCGTGGCCGAAGTTCGACCGAACCTCGTGAAAGGCATTGTCTGCATCGAAGGCGGCGGCACGCCGTTCAACGGTCAGAACATCTGGGGTCTCTCGTCTATCCCCGTCGCGTACGAGCCGCCGGTGTTGGATCCGTCGGAGATCAAAACGCGCGTCGTCACGCCGACCGAGGCGGGCGTGCAGCCGTACCGGCTGCAGGAGGAACCTGCCCGAAAACTCAAAAACCTTCAGACGATTCCGATCGCGATCGTCACGGCCGAAGCATCGTTCGCATCCCCGGGAAATCCCGGCGCCGTCGCATTTCTGAAACAGGCGGGCTGCAAGGCGGAGGAGCTGCGGCTCGTCGATCACGGTATCCACGGCAACGGCCACATGATGATGATCGAGAAGAACAACCGGCAGGTGCTTCAGCCGATCCTCGAGTGGATTCAGAAGAACGTGCCGGAGTCCGCCGCGCGCGCGAGCGCCGCGCCGGACGGCGCGAAGAAGAGAGACTCGACGGCGATGAACCTCGCCGACCAGGGCTTCTTCTGGGTCGGCACCGAGCACAAGACGATGCCGTACGGGACGATCATCAGCGGACAGATGTACGTGCAGTACCTCGTGCCGGCGCAAGTCCGGCATCCGTACCCTGTCATCCTCGTGCACGGCGGCACCGGACAGATGCTGCACTACATGGGATCGGGTGACGGGCTCGCCGGGTGGGCGCACTATTACGCGCAGGAAGGATATCGCGTGTACCTCGTCGATCGTCCGGGTCACGGGCGATCCCCGTATCATCCCGACGCGCTCGGGCCGATCGGTCCTCAGCCGACGTACTCGGGACTCGTAGGGGATTTGAAGCGGGCGACGGTCGGACCGAATCGTCAATGGTCCGGCACCGGCGACATCGGCGATCCGATCGTCGATCAGCTGATGGCGAACCAGAACGGCGCACCGCAGGATCAGGCGCTGGCGCAGCGGCTGTGGGCGAGCCGCGGCGCGGAGCTCGTCGACAAGATCGGTCCGGCGATCGTGCAGACGCACTCGGCGGGCGGTCCCTTCGGCTGGCTCACCGCGAACGAGCGGCCGAAGCTCGTCAAGGCGATCGTGTGCGTCGAAGGGGGCGGCGCGCCGCCCGACCCGAAAAATCTCCAGGGCATTCCGATCGCGTACGTCACCGCGGAGAAATCGGGACGGACGCAGGGGCCGGTGCTCGTCGCGTCGCTCAGACAGGCTGGCTGCGACGCCGAAGATCTTCAACTGAAGGATCGCGGCATCCTCGGCAACGGACATTTCATGATGCTCGAGAACAACCGCCGCCAGGTCTTCGACGCCATCCGCGGCTGGATCGAGCAGAAGCTTTCGGCAAAGTCGTGAGTAATCACACGATTTTGCCAACCGGTTGATTCGCGCCGGCGAGCCATGCGCGGCCTTCGGCGTATAGCTTCTCGACCGCCTCGCCGCGCAGTCCCGGGAGGCCGCCCCTGACATCGAACCCGTTCTTCGTTTGCAGATACGCCAGATGCCGGTACCCTTCGGGAAACCGGTTCAGGAGCGCACCGTCGAGCGTGATCCGCGCGGACGGGTCGACCGGATCGAGGCGATCCATCTCGTAGACCGGCTGTCGCCGCACGATGGCCCACCGGCCCGCGCGCTTCTCGAAGAAATCGTAGAACCGTCCGATGCACGCGACGTCGACGAGCACGCCGTCGACGGGCGCGCGCTGATTGATCGTCATCCGCGTCTGCGCGATTGCGCGGTTGCCGGCAATGTCGCACGTCGATCCGCCGAGCACGTGCAGAATCCGCACGCCGCGCTCGAACGCCTCGCGGCTCGCGGCGATGAACTCGCGCGCCGACCCCTGAAACCACGTCGCGCTCATCCAGCCGTCGTGCCACACGGTCGCGAAGCGATCCCAATCGCCGGAGTCGCGCCACAGCACCCAGTTGTCGACGACGGTGCGGATGGCGAGTCGTTCGGAATCGAGATCGTCGCTCGATGCTTCTGCCGAGCTCACGCCGGCATTGTCGCTCAGGTCCCCGTACCGTTTGGTGTATAAAACACGACGCTGCGATGGCGAACCTCGGGTACATCGGCCTTGGCGTGATGGGCGGACGGATGGCGAGCCGCCTGATGGCGAAGGGCCACCGCCTCGTCGGCTACAACCGCACGCGCGCGAAAGCGCAGTGGCTCGTCGACAAAGGGCTCATGCTCGCCGACACGCCGAGAGAAGTCGCCGAGCGCGCCGACGTCGTGTTCGTGATGGTGGCGAACTCGAACGCGCTTGGCGCGGTCGCGAACGGACCGAATGGATTCGTGGCGGGCCTCGCGCCGGAGAAGATCGTCATCGACATGAGCACGGTCAGCCCGGCGCTCAGCCGCGCCGTCGCGGCGAAGGTGCGCGAGCAGGGCGCGGACATGGTCGACGCGCCGGTGTCGGGCAGCGTCTCGACGCTGGAGGCCGGCAAGCTCTCGATCATGGTCGGCGGCGAACGGGCGACGTTCGATCGCGTCAGACCGCTGCTGCTCGAGGACGTCGGACCGAAAGTCACCTACGTCGGAGGAAACGGCCTCGCGGTCTCGATGAAGATCGCGACCAACCTGAGCCTTGCCGTGCAGATGCTCGCGTTTTCCGAGGGCGTGCTCCTCGCCGAGAAGAGCGGCATCGCGCGCGAGACCGCCGTGGACGTGATCGCGACGAGCGTCGCCGGATCGCCGATGATCCAGTACCGCGGACCGTTCGTTGTCAGGATGCCCGACGAAGCGTGGTTCGATGTCACGATGATGCAGAAGGACGTGCAGCTTGCGCTCGAGATGGGGCGTCAGCTCGAAGTACCGCTGCCCACGACGGCGGCGGTGAACGAATGGCTGACCGCCGCGCGGGCGATGGGACTGGGCGGTAGAGATTTCGCGGCGGTGTTCCAGGCACTGGCCCGCGTATCGGGAGTCGACGTGTAGGGGACGGCCTTGCGGCCGTCCCCTGCGACAAGAGCGACATGCCAAATAACGAAGCCTATTTGCAGATGTACCGCCGGATGCTCGCGATCCGGCTGTTCGAGGAGCGGGTCAACGATCTCTATACGCGCGCGCTGATGCCTGGACTCGCGCACTTGTACATCGGCGAGGAAGCGGTGGCGGTCGGCGTCTGCGAGGCGCTGCGAAAGGACGACTACATCACGAGCACGCATCGCGGCCACGGCCATTGCCTCGCGAAAGGCGCCTCGCCAGACCTGATGTTCGCCGAGCTGCTCGGGAAGAAAGCCGGATACTGCAAAGGCAAGGGCGGATCGATGCACATCGCCGACCCGGAGACGGGCAACCTCGGCGCGAACGCGATCGTCGGCGGCAGCGCGGCGCTGGCGACCGGCGCTGCGTACTCGTCGAAATACCTGAATCAGGGCCGCGTCGTCGTCTGCTTCTTCGGTGAAGGCGCGCTCGGGCAGGGCGTGCTGTACGAGTCGATGAACCTGGCGCAGCTCTGGAAGCTGCCGGTCGTCTACGTGTGCGAGAACAATCTGTACAACGAGTACACGCACTTCACCGAGACGACGGCCGGCGAAATCGTGGCGCGTCCTGCGGCATTCGGGATTCAGTCGGCGACGGTCGACGGCCAGAACGTGCGGGCGGTGTACGACGTCGGCTCGAAGCTCGTCGATCGCGCGCGGAAGGGCGAAGGGCCGGCGTTCGTGCTGGCGAATACGTACCGGTTCCGCGGCCATCATGTCGGCGACATCAGCCGCGACTACTACCGCACGAAACAGGAAGAGCAGCGCTGGATGGAGGAGCGGGATCCGATCAAGATCCTCGGGGCGTACCTGACCGGCGACCACATCGTCGAGCAGGCGGAGCTCGATCGCGTGCAGGACGGGCTGGCGGCCGAGATGGACCGCGCGATGCAGTGGGCGATCGACGCGCCGTACCCGGCAGTGGAGGAAGTCGGAGAAGACGTGTATGCATGAAACGACAGACACCACCGACGCCCCTGCGGTGACCGTGTCGCGTGAGCTCACCTTCGGCGAGGCCGTGAAGGAAGCGATCGCCGAGGAGATGCGGCGCGACGAGCGCGTCGTGCTGCTCGGCGAAGACGTCGCGGAAGCCGGCACGGCGTTCAAGGTCCTGACCGGTCTCGTGCAGGAATTCGGACCGAAGCGCGTCGTCGACACGCCGATTTCGGAGGCGGGCTTCACCGGCATCGGCGTCGGCGCCGCGATGACCGGCATGCGGCCGATCGTCGACATCATGTTCGGCGACTTCCTCGCGCTCGTGATGGACCAGCTCGCCAATCAAGCCGCGAAGATTCACTACATGTCGGGCGGCAAATGGAGAGTGCCGCTCGTCGTCCGCGCCACGCTTGGCGCGTCGCGCCGGTCGGCGGCGCAGCACTCGCAGTCGCTGCACGCCTGGCCGAGCCACATCCCCGGTCTGAAAGTCGTCGTGCCCTCGACGCCCTACGACGCAAAGGGATTGATGAAGAGCGCGATCCGCGACGACAACCCGGTGGTCTTCTTCGAAGACAAGATGCAATACAAGGTGAAGGGCGACGTGCCGTCCGAGGAGTACACGATTCCGCTCGGCGTCGCGGAGGTGAAGCGCGAGGGACGCGACATCACCATCGTCGCGACCAGCAGCATGGTGCAGGTGGCGGTCGGCGCGGCCAGGATGCTGGAGGCGATCGGCATCGACGCCGAGGTCGTCGATCCGCGGACCACATGGCCGCTCGACGAGAAGACGATCGTGGATTCGGTGAAGAAGACGTCGCGGGCGATCGTGGTGGACGAGGGCTACGGCCGCTACGGCGTCGCGTCGGAAATCGCGTCGGTCATCGCCGAAGGTGCCTTCTACAATCTCGACGCGCCGGTGACGCGCGTCGCCGCGATGCACGTGCCGATTCCGTTCTCGCCGCCGCTCGAGGACGCGACGATTCCGACCGAGAAGGCCGTCTTCGACACTGCGAAACGGCTGTGTGGTAAGTGAGCCTCATGAGATCCACGAAAGCCGCGAAAACCAAGAACACGAAACAGGATTAGTGAGACCTTATGGCGATTCGCACCTACGGCACGATGGGCGTCGACTGGGAGCGGCGGATCGATTTCGATCGCCTGCGCCGCGAGCGCCTTGCGCGCATCAAAGAGCTGCTGGCGAAGTCGGAGCTGGGCGCGCTCGTCTGCTTCGACATGAACAACGTCCGCTACATCACCGCCACCCACATCGGCACGTGGGCGCAGGACAAGATCAGCCGCTTCACGCTGCTGCCGCAGAACGACGACCCGATTCTGTGGGACTTCGGCTCGGCGGCGCGGCATCACCAGCTCAATTGCCCGTGGCTCGGCGAGCGGTCGCGCGCCGGCATCGCGCTGCTGCGCGGAGCGATGACGCCCGAGATGGGACGCGCCGAGGACGTCGCGAAGAAACTCCGCGTCGAGCTCGAATCGCGCGGCCTTCTGAAGGAACCGGTCGGCATCGACGTCGTCGAGCCGCCGATTCTGTTCGCGCTGCAGAAGGAGGGCGTGACCGTCGTCGACGGTCAGCAGCTCCTGTCCGATGCCCGCGAGATCAAGACCGAGGACGAGATCTCGCTGCTCACGCACTCGGCGATGATGGTCGATGCCGCGTACCACGAGCTGTACATGGCGATGAAGCCGGGCATGCGCGAGAACGAAGCGGTCGGGCTCGTGAGCAAGGTTCTGTACGACCTCGGATCCGAGTACGTCGAAGGCGTGAACGCGATTTCCGGCGAGCGGTGCAGTCCGCATCCGCACGTCTTCTCGGATCGCGTGCTGCGTCCCGGCGATCCGGTGTATTACGACGTCCTCCACTCGTACATGGGCTATCGCACGTGCTACTACCGTTGCTTCGCGATCAACTTCGCGTCGCACGCGCTCATCGACGCGTACAAGCGCTGCCGCGACTATCTCGACGCGGCGATCGAGCTGATTCGTCCCGGCCGCTCGACCGCGGAGGTCGCGTCGGTGTGGCCCCGGGCGCAGGACTTCGGCTTCGCGAACGAGGAAGCGGCGTTCGCGCTGCAGTTCGGCCACGGCGTCGGCCTGGCGATCTGGGAGAAGCCGGTCATCAGCCGGCTCGTGTCGCTCGAGCATCCTCACGAGATCAAGCCCGGCATGGTGTTCGCGCTCGAGACCTTCTGGCCGTCGAAGGACGGCTGGAGCGCCGCGCGCATCGAAGAAGAAATCGTGGTGACGCCGAGCGGACACGAAGTCATCACGCGCTTTCCCGCCGAACAGCTGCTCGTCGCCGGCGCCACTTACGTCACCGTCGACGGGCCGTTGAAGACGACGCGCGAGCTCGAAGGCGTGCCGAACCGCGACGTCGTCGATCTCATCGCGAAGAGTGCACAGGAAGTTGGAAGTCTGTAGTACGAAGTCTGAAGTAAGAAGGAGTCCGATCGATTTCGTACCTCAGACTTCGTACTTCAGACTTCGTACTTCAATGGTGCAATTCGAATATGGCTTTAAGCGTAGTTATGCCCGCGTTGGAGTTGGCGCAGGACACGGGAAAACTTCTGTCGTGGCGGAAGAAGGAAGGGGAGACCGTAAGGAAAGGGGAACCGCTCGCCGAGATCGAAACCGACAAAGCCGTCGTCGAGGTCGAAGCGCCTGGCGACGGCATCCTCTCGGCCGTGACTGCGCGCGAGGGCGCAGTCATCCCCGTCGGACACACCATCGCATGGCTGCTGCAGCCGGGCGAGACGGCGCCGGATGCGTCCGCCACAGGTTCCGGGTTCGGCGTTCCGGGTTCGGGGTTCATGGTTCCGGGTTCGCAGGCTCCAGGCACTTCCGACGCCGAACCCCCGAACCACGGAACTGCGAACCTGGACCCTGCAGCCCCGAACCCGAACATCGAAATCCGCGTTTCACCGAAGGCGCGACGGCTCGCGAAGGAACGCGGTGTCGATCTGACGACGATCAAAGGCTCCGGTCCCGGAGGCGAGATCGTCGCGGATGACATTCCGGATCGCGAGGCTGAAAGCCCCGCGCCACGTGAAGGCCCCGCGCCACAACGATCTTCAGCCGCACCGGGCGGAGCAAGCTCCGCCCCTACGGGGTCATCGTCGGCCGCTCGATTGATGGCCGAGCGCACGACGCAGAGCTGGACGACGGTTCCTCATTTCTTCCTCTCGCGCGACGTCGACGCCACGGCGCTGAACGCGATGCGCGAAGCGATGACGGGCATCACGCACACCGACCTGCTGGTCGCGCTCGTCGCGCGCGCTCTCAGGAAGCATCCGCGCTTGAACAGCGGCAGCGCCGACGTGAACGTCGCGATTGCGATTGCCGTCGAGGACGCCGTCGTCACCGGCGTCATTCACCGCGCCGATGCGAGCTCGCTTGCCGGCATCGCCTCGCGCCGGAAGGAATTGTCGGAGCGGGCGCGCGCGGGAACGCTGCAGCCGGCCGACATCTCCGGCGCGACGTTCACTATCAGCAATCTCGGGATGTATCGCGTCGACGCGTTCACGGCGATCATCGTGCCGCCGCAGGCCGGCATCCTCGCCGTGGGCGCCATCGCGGATCGCGTCGTCGCGGTGAACGGTCAGCCGGCGGTCCGTCCGATGATGACGCTGACGCTCTCGTGCGATCACCGCGTCGTCGACGGCGCCCGCGGCGCGGCGTTCCTCAACGACGTGGTCGATCTCCTGAAGCAGGCCTAAAGGCCTGCGCTACCGATCCGTAATCGTGCGTTATCGATCCGTAGTGCGTTATCGACCCGCAGCGCAGCCCTTTAGCCTACTAGGTTAGGGCTGTGGTGCGTTATCGATCCGTAGTGCGCTATCGACTCGTAGCGCAGCCCTTTAGGGCTGCCCCCGTTACAGGCCGAAGACGAAAATCGCGTAGCCGGCGGCGATGGCGATGTACTGCTTGCCGTCGACGCCGAACGAGATCGGATTCGCTTTGACCGCGCCGCCGAGCTGCAAGTCCCACAGAGGCTTTCCCGTTTCGGCGTCGAGCGCGAAGAAATTGCCTTCTTCCGTTCCGCCGAACACGAGACCGCCGGCCGTGGACAGCAGACCGGTCCATGGCGGCGACAGCAGCTTGAACTCCCATTTCAGCTTTCCCGTCGTCGCCTCGATTGCGCGCACCGCGCCCCACGCGTCGTCGCCGTTGACGGCGCGTCCGCCGCCAGCGACGAACGGCTCGCCGGCTTTGTACTTCGACTCGCCCTTGTAGAAGTACGTGCCCATCTCGCGCGCCGGCTGATAGAACAGGCGCGTGAGCGGGCTGTACGAGGGACTCGGCCAGTTCGACGCGCCTTGAATGTTCGGGAAGACGAGCGTCCCCTCGAGGCTCGGATCGGTGCCGGCGCGAAGGCGCGGGCGTCCTTTCGCATCGATCCCATCCGCCCACGTCTGCTTCGCGTACGGCGTGGCGGTGAGGAACTCGCCGGTTTCGCGATCAAGCACGTAGTAGAACGCGTTGCGATTCGCCATCGCGACGAGCCTGCGCGCGCGGCCGTTCACCGTCGCGTCGAAGAGGATCGGGATTTCGTTCGAGTCCCAGTCGTGCACGTCGTGCGGGGTGAACTGGAAGTGCCACTTGATCTTGCCGTCCACCGGGCTGAGCGCCAGCAGCGAGCACGTGTACAAGTTGTCGCCCGGCCTCACGTCGCCGTTCCAGTCGGGACCGGGATTGCCTGTGCCCCAGTACACGAGATTGAGCGCAGGGTCGTACGAACCGGTCAGCCACGACGAGCCGCCGCCGTTCTTCCAGCTGTCGCCGCCCCAGGTCTCGAACCCCGGCTCGCCGGGCCCGGGCACGGTGTACGTGCGCCACACGCGCTTGCCCGTTTTCGGATCGTACGCGTCGAGAAACCCGCGGATGCCAGCTTCCGCGCCCGAGACGCCGACGATGATCCGATCGGCGAGCGCGAGCGGCGCGTTGGTCAGGTAATGGCCAAGCTTGTTGTCGTCGACGATGGTGTCCCATCGCACGGCGCCCGATTTCGCGTCGAGCGCGATCAGATGTCCGTGCACCGTGCCGAAGAAAATCGTGTCGTCGAGGATCGCGACGCCGCGGTTGACCGGCGGCGATCCGATGACGATGACGTCGGTCGGGATTGCGGGCGTGTACGTCCACAGCGGACGTCCGGTGCGCACGTCGAGCGCCGTCACCGTGCTCGGCGGCTCGGTGAGATACATGACGCCGTCGGCGACGATCGGCGAGGTTTCGACGATGCCGGTGCGCCGCACCTGATATACCCACGCGGGCTTCAGCTGGCCGACGTTCTGCCGGTTGATCTCGGTGAGCGGCGAGAAGCGGTGCGACTGGTAATTGCCGGAGTAGGTGAGCCAGTTCGATGGTTCGCTCTCAGCTTTCACGATCCGCTGATACGACACTTGGGCCGACGCATGAATCGCCGCGAGCGCGATCGATGCGGCGGCGAGGAACGCGCGCGCCTTCACAGCGCACCTCTGAGGCCCGACAGATAGGCGACCAGGTCGTTCAGTTCCGCGTCGGTGATCCGTCCGCGGAAGCTCGGCATCAGGCTCTTGCCGAACTCCTTGTCGAGTTGCTTCAGATCGCTCTTGCGGTACGAGTGAAACTGGTTCGTCGTGTCGCGCAGCTGAATGGTGAACGGGTCCTCGTTGATGCGCACGCCACGCACCTCGCGGCCATCGCCCGTCACGACGCGAACCGGAAGGAACTCGACGAAGCCGCGGCCCGGGACGAGCGACAGGCCGCGCGGCAGCGCCTCGGCCGGACCGACAACCGACTGACGAAGGTACGCTCCGCCGCGCTGCAGTCCAATCTCGGTCAGATCGGGACCGAAGCTGCTCCCCTGACCGGAGACAATGTGGCAGGAGGCGCAGCCGAGTCGCGTGTAGATCTCGCGCCCGCGCTGCGCGTCTCCCGAGGCTGTGCCGGTCGACCGACGGCCGAGCGATCGCACATAGGCGACGACCTGTTCGAGCTCGGTGTCGGTGAGGCGGCGCACGCGTGGCATGCCGCGGTCGGGGATCCCGTCGCGAATCACCGTCCGCAGCGACTCGTCGTCCGGGGCGCGCGTCAGCGTCGGACGATTGAGGCTCGGACCTTCGTCGCCGGTGCCGTCGACGCCGTGGCACCGCGCGCACATGCCGTCGAACAGCTTCTTGCCTTCCCTGATGTCGTTCGCGGCGCCTGGCGCATTCTGCGCGGCCGTCGCGAACAGAATGGACACGAGCAGCAGCAGCGTCATGCGCCGGATACTACGACAGCGCTACCGGATCGTCCACAGGTAGATCATCAGTCCGCTGACGTCCTGCGTCTGCTCCGGCGGCCAGTCGGGTCCCATGTCCCACATGTGCGAGACGACGCGCGCGCCGGGACGAAGCGCCTTCAGCTTCGGAATCAGCTGTTGATTCAGCCGCGGCATCAGGAAGAGCGTGACGACGGTCGCGTCGCTGAAATCGGTTTCGAACAGATCCTGATTCACGAACCAGACGCGGCCCGCGACGCCGGCTCTCTTCGCGTTGTCGCTGGCCTCGGCCACGAGCCGCGGCTCGAGCTCGACACCGACCGCGCGCGCGCCGTAGCGCTGCGCCGCCCTGATCGGAATCCGTCCGTCGCCGGAGCCGAGGTCGTAGACGATGTCGGCGGCGGTCACGTGCGCGAGCTCGAGCATCGCGTCGACGACGCTCTGCGGGCTCGGGACGTACTTCACGTCCGGCGCTCGCAATCGCTTCTGCGCAGTCAGAGGCGCGACGAGGATCGCGATGGCGACGGCGAATCGAAGAAACTTCATCGGAAGGGATGATAACGCGGATTCTCGGTCCTCGTGGCCGGCGCGATCGCGCATCGTGGTAACTTATCGCGACCTTTTGACGAGGGACTCATGAACAAACTCGCGCTCATCCTAGCAGCCGCCTGCTCGTCGTGCGTGTTGCGGGGCGCGGCCGGCAACGACGCCGCCGCGTGGGAGCGGCAGGCGCAGAACATCACGATCGTCCGCGATACCTGGGGCATCGCGCACGTCTACGGCAGGACGGACGCCGACGCCGTGTTCGGCGTCATCTACGCGCAGGCCGAGGACGATTTCAATCGCGTCGAGACCAACTTCCTCAACTCGATGGGACGGCTGGCGGAAGCGCAGGGCGAGGGCGAGATCTACCGCGACCTGCGCATGAAGATCTTCATCGATCCGGATGACATGAAAGCGCAGTACCAGAAGAGTCCCGACTGGCTGAAGAAGCTGATGAACGCGTGGGCCGACGGGTTGAACTACTACCTGCATACGCACCCGAACGTGAAGGCCAGGGTGATCAATCGCTTCGAGCCGTGGATGGCGCTCACCTTCAGCGAAGGAAGCATCGGCGGAGACATCGAGCGCGTCAACCTGACGGAGCTCGAGAAATTCTACGGACACGGGCCCAGGACCCAAACGGCCTCCGCCTTCGCGCCTCCGGCGTTTCGGCGGGACAAGGAAGTTGAACCGGCGTACGTGGAACCGGCCGGATCGAACGGCGCCGCGGTCGCGCCGTCGAACACGACCGCGCATCACGCGCTGCTGCTGATCAATCCGCACACGTCGTTCTTCTTCCGCTCCGAAGCGCAGATGGTCAGCGACGAAGGGCTGAACGCGTACGGCGCCCTGACGTGGGGCCAGTTCTTCATCTATCAGGGCTTCAACGATCGCGCCGGCTGGATGCACACGTCGAGCGGCGTCGACAACATCGACGAGTACCTGGAAACCGTCGTCAGGAAGGGCGACACCTTCTATTACAAATACGCGAACGAGGAGCGCGCGCTGAAGACCGGCAAGATCGTCGTCCCGTACAAGAGCGGAACGGGAATGGCTCGCAAGGAGTTCACCGTGTACCGCACGCATCACGGCCCGGTGGTGCGCGAGGCAGACAGCAAATGGGTGAGCGTCCGCCTGATGCAGGAGCCGATGAAGGCGTTGATGCAGTCCTACTCGCGGACCAAGGCGAAGAACTACAGAACGTTCCGCGACACGATGGAGCTCCACACCAACTCGTCGAACAACACGATCTTCGCCGACGCCGAAGGGAACATCGCGTACTTCCATTCCAACTTCATCCCGCGCCGCGACCCGAAGTTCGACTGGACCAAACCTGTGGATGGTAGCGATCCGGCGACGGAGTGGAAGGGGGTGCTGTCGATCGACGAGACGCCAGGCTTGCTGAACCCGAAGGGCGGATGGCTCTACAACACGAACAACCACCCGTGGTCGGCGGCCGGTCCCGACAGCCCGAAGAAGGCGGACTTTCCGGCCTACGTCGAGCGCGGCGGCGAGAACCCGCGCGGCCTCCACGCGATCCGCGTGCTGCAGAACAGGAAGGACTTCACGCTCGACAGCCTTGTCGCCGCTGCGTACGACAGCTACCAGCCAGGGTTCGAAGCGCAGATCCCGGCGCTGCTGAAAGCGTGGGATGCGACGCCTGCATCGAGTCCCCTCAAGGGAAAGGTCGGCGAGCAGATTGCAATGCTGCGCGACTGGGATTACCGCTGGTCGGCCGCGTCCGTTCCGAACTCGATCGCCGTTTATTGGAGCGAGGAGCTCGGACGCCAGGTGGCGGCCGATGCGCGCAAGGCCGGCATCTCCACCGACGAGTACATCGCGACGAAGGCGACGCCGGATCAGATGCTGCAGGCGCTGTCGGCGGCGTCGGAGAAGCTCACGAACGATTTCGGATCGTGGAAGACACCGTGGGGAATCATCAACCGCTATCAGCGCAACAACGGCGACATCGTCCAGAAGTTCGACGATGCGGCGCCGAGCACGCCGGTCATGTTCACGTCGGCGCGATGGGGATCGCTGGCGTCGTTCGGCGCGCGCACCTATCCGGGCACGAAGAAGATGTATGGCACGAGCGGCAACAGCTTCGTGGCCGTCGTCGAATTCGGCGACCGCGTGCGCGCGCGAGCGGTCACGGCCGGCGGTGAGAGCGGCGATCCGAAGTCGGCGCACTTCGGCGATCAGGCCACGCGATACGCGACCGGCGATCTGCGCGAGGTGTATTTCTACCGGCCGGACGTCGAGCAGCACGTAGAGCGGCAGTACCATCCGGGAAAGTGACGGACTGGCAGGAAGCAACCGCTGAGAGCGGAGAACACGCAGAGAAAAACGTCCATAGGATTCCGCGAACTCTGCGTGCTCTGCGGTCGCTTTTTGATGGAGCAGAGCAGGGAGCTCGTGTGGGAACCGAGGAGAACAAAGAGCTGATTCGGAAGTGGATCGCGTTCGCCGACGGCGGCTTTCCAGGCCCTTTCGACGAGTTCATCGCGACCGATTACCTCGGGCATCTCGGCGAAGTACAAATGGATTTGGCCGCGCTCGAGCGGGCGGAGCGGGCGTTCGCCCGCTCGTTTCCGGACATGCAGTACGCCATCGAGGACCTCGTCGCCGAGAACGATCGCGTGGCGCTGCGCGTCATATCCGGAGGCACGCATCGAGGCGAGTTCGAGGGCATCGCTCCGACAGGACAGCGCGTCGAATTCACCGGCATCGTGATCTACCGCATCGCCGCTGGACGAATCGCCGAGTCGTGGGCCGAGCTCGATTTTCTGCGCCTGATGCGGCAGCTGCGGTCCGGCGGCATGTAGGAGACGACGAATGGCTGCCCAAATGGAACTCTGCGATCGGAACACAGTGGGAGCTTCGCCAATGCTTCACGCGGTGCGTGTCGACGATTTAATGTTGATTGTGATGGATCGCCGAAGCGCATACGCCGCGGACCTTCAGCCCGGAGACCCGAAATGAACATACCCTTCCCGTCAGCGATGACCGTGACACGCGCGTCTGTATCGGCGCTGCTTGCCGTCCCGCTTGCAGCCCAAAGTGCTGATCGACTGGCAGGAAAGAACGTGTCGATCGCACAGACCACCTATAAAGGCCGGAATGCGATCCAAGTCGTAGCCACGCCAGAGGCCCCAAATGCCGCTTCGTATGCCGTGGTCAAAGACGTGTTGTTTCGTGACGGCACGATCGAAGTGGATTTGGCCGGCCAACCGGCCGCTGGTGCAGGCGGTGGCGCGCGCGGGTTCATTGGCATCGCTTTTCGGCTCCAAGGCGAAGGCAGCTACGAGTACATCTATCTCAGACCCACCAATGGCCGAGCCGACGATCAAATCAGACGGAATCACTCCACCCAATACAGTTCGCACCCGAATTTTGACTTCGCCCGATCGCGGCAGGAGGCTCCTGAAAAGTATGAGTCGTACGTTGATTTGCAGCCCGGAGTGTGGACCAAGTACAAGATTGAGGTGGAAGGCCGTAAAGCGCGGCTCTACGTGCACGGAGCGGAGCAACCCTGCCTCATCGTCAACGATCTGAAGCTCGAACCGCGAGAAGGAGGAGTGGCATTGTGGGTCGGACCTGGCACCGAGGGCTACTTCTCCAATCTGAAGATTGCAGCCAAGTAATTCATGGCGCGCAGGAAGAACGCCCGCAGCTTCGAGAAATCGCGCCGCGAGTCGTGAGCCACGGTAGAGAACGACACGCTGCCCGGCAAACAAACCGAAAAGCTCGCCATCACAGACGACTGGTTGAGCCGGGCGTTCGGCTCGAGCCGCGGACTCTTATCGCCGGAAGCAATCTCGCGACGAGCTCGTGCAGAAAGGCGTCCCGTTTCATGAACACGGCGAAGTGGCCGCCCTCCGGGATCGTGACGAACGCCTTGCGGGGCGCGTGGATGGATTCAACGAAGGTTCTGGCGAGACTCGTTGGCGTGGTGAAATCGTCGGCACCCTGGAAGACGAAGACAGGCACCGCAAAGTCGCCGCCGAGTGCCTTCGCGGTCAGTGCGCCCGTTGCGCTCGTCTGCGGAACCAGGCGCTCGGCGCTCAACACCTGGCCGTCGAACCAGTCGTTGATATCGTGCGGTCTGTAGTCGGGAGCATTGAGTGCGAGGCCGACCATGGACGCGATAAAGAAATCGGCGCCCTCGAACAAATTCGACCACCTGCGTTGTACGGCGTATCCACGGCCATCGGCGTACGGCGGAGGTCCAACGTCTTTGAGCTCGCGGATGGCGCGCGGCTCTCCGAGTCTCGTCGCCTTCTCGAGCAGTGCGTGGTAGGCCACCTCATAGTTTCTTTGCGGGTCCGCCACTTGACCGGTGCCGACGAACGCGGAAAAAAGGTCGGGCCGCGCCTTCGCCATGAAGACACCAAGAATCGAACCCCACGAATGACCGACGAGGATGATCTTGTCCTTCTGCAGGGTTCGGCGGAGCGTCTCCGCGAGCTCGATTCCGTCCTGAGTCAAGCGATCGATCGTGATCGTCGCAGCCACCGAAGGTCCGCTCTTTCCGAGCGTTCTGCCTGCGCCCCGCTGATCCCACTGAACGACCGTGAAGGCCTTCAGCCACGAACGGAATGCGGCATAGCCCCATGGATTGGTGGCGTCGCCCGGGCCGCCGTGCAGAAAGAGAAGCACGGGATTGCGGCGATCTTCGCCGCGAATCGTGATCCACTGCTCGATGCCGCCAATCATGACGTAGCGGCCTTCATTGATCCCGTCGGGCGCAATGGCGTAATCGCGCGCGTTTCGCTCGCGCACGAACGCCGTCGCGGCATCCAGCCTCTGGACGTCCGTGGCATCCAACTTCTGGACGTCGGCAGCGGTCTGAGTGACAGCTCCCGCGCTTACTCGCGTCGAAGGTGGCGCGATGATTGTGGCGCAGAGGCACAAGAGCGCGAGGATTCTGACCGATGCTCGTTTCATGACCGATCTCATGTGGGTGCAGTCGCGTCTGTCGAACGTGTTAAGCGATGGCAGACGCGGGCCCACATCGCTCCCGGGTTTGGACGGTGAGGGCAGGCCGAGGGTTGACAGTCCGAACGCCGACCGAATGTTACTATCCCCAGACCTCGCGCGCGATCTCGACGATCAGCTGCAGCTTCGCCTTCTCCTGATCGACCGTCAGCATGTTGCCTTCGGCGTTGCTCGCGAAGCCGCACTGAGGGCTGAGCGCGAGCTGATCGATCGGCACGAACCTCGACGCCTCGTCGATCCGCCGCTTGATGTCGTCCTTCTTCTCCAGCGCTCCCTTCTTCGTGGTGACCAGGCCGAGGACGACGATCTTGCCCTTGGGCACGAAGCGGAGCGGCCTGAAATCGCCCGCGCGCGAGCTGTCGTACTCGAGGAAGTAGCCGTTGACATCGAACTCGTTGAACAGCGTCTCCGCGACCGGCTCGTAGCCGCCGTCGGCCACCCAGTGGCTGCGCGCGTTGCCGCGGCACAGGTGCATGCAGACGGTCATGTCCTTGTGACGCGCGGCCGTCGCCTCGTTGATCAGCTTCGCGTAGGTGTGCGGCAGCTTCTCCGGATCCTCGCCGAGGCCGCGCACGAAATCGCGGATGCTCGGGTCGCACAGAAACGCCATGTTCACCTCGTCGACCTGCAGATACCGGCAGCCGGCGTCGACGAGGTCGCGGATCTCCTCGCGGTAGACGCGCGCGAGGTCGGCGTAGAACTCGTCCATGTCGGGATACGCGGTCGTGTCGATGGCTTTTCGGCCGCCGCGGAAGTGCAGGACGCTGGGCGACGGGATCGTGATCTTCGGCGTCGCCTTCGCGATCGACTTCAGGAATTTGAAATCCTCGACGAAGATCGGATGCGGCCGCGCGAGCTTGCCCGTGATCTTCACGCCCGGCGGCGCCCATTCGATTTCACCCTCGTCCGAGTGAAACTTGATCGGAATCCCCGGCGCCTGCTGCACGTTCGCGAAGTCGCAGATGAAGTCCATGTGCCACAGCCCGCGCCGGAACTCGCCGTCGGTGATCGACTGCATGCCGAGGTCTTCCTGCATCCTGACGACGCTGCGGATCGCCTCGTCCTCGATCCTGCGCAGCTCGGCGGCCGGAAGCTCGCCACGCTTGCGCCGCTCGCGAGCTTCGAGCAGGTTCGCCGGCCGCAGCAGGCTGCCGACCTGGTCGGCTTTGAACGGCGGCGTCATGAATGTTCTCGCCACAGTCCGAGTGCTTTTTGCGCGGGTCGATCCGAAAAGCTGAAGAGCACCGCTTCGCTGTGCGTCTGATGCGACACCGGCGTCCACGACGGCACGACGAACATGTCGCGCGGACCCCACGCGAACGTCTGATCGGCGATGCGGCTCGTGCCGCGTCCTTCGGCGACGCAGAACACCGTCGCGTCGGTCGAGCGGTACGACTTGCCGTCGAAGCCGGCAGGAAGCAGCTGCAGGAAGGCGGCGATGGTCGGCATCGGGTAGCCGCCCGTCGCCGGATTCACGTACTGCATCTTCACGCCGTGCGACGGATGCACCGGTCCGCTGCGCGACAAACGATTCAGCGTCTCGCGGCTGCGCGCGAACGGATACGAGAGCATCGGCGATCGGCGTCCCGGCGTGAAGTCGATCGGCAGCAGCGCCGCCCCGTATCGATTGAGCGCGTCGCCTTCCGGCCGCGTCACCGGCTGCGTTTCGTCCGGATGATGTTCAGCGAAGCTCGCGCTGAACATGTTCACCATGGGGATATCGAGGCCATCCATCCAGATCGCGGGCGCGTCGCTCGGGTTGCCGTGATCGTGATAGGTCCACGACGGCGTCAGGATGAAATCGCCCGCGCGCATCGTCGTGCGCTCGCCGTCGACGGCGGTGTACGCACCCTCGCCGCTTTCGAGGACGAAGCGCAGCGCAGATGCGGAGTGGCGATGCGTCGGCGCCGTTTCGCCCGGCATCACCAGCTGGACGCCGGCATAGAGCGTCGGCGTGATTTGCGACTGGCCGCGCAGCGACGGGTTTTCGAGCACGAGGACGCGCCGCTCCGCCTCCTGCGCGGAAATCAATCCGCCCGCTTCCATCAGCAGCGCGCGCACCTCGTCGTACTTCCACAGCGCCGGCACGCAGCCGGCCTTCGGCTGCGGCGTGACGATCTCGCCGAGTACCTCCCACAACGGTGCCGTGTTCTTCTGTCCGAGCCGTTCGTAGAGCGCCTTCAGCTCGGGCGACGCGTCTGGCTTGGAGTGAAAGACTGTGCTCATGATGCCGCCCGCACCTTTACCTCCATGGTGCCGATCCTCTCGATGCATGCGCTGATGACGTCGCCCGGCTGGATGGGGCTGACGCCTTCCGGCGTGCCGGTGATGATGATGTCGCCTGGGTTCAGCGTGTAAAACGACGACGCGTACTCGATCAGCTCGGGGACGCCGAGGATCAGGTATTTCGTGTTCGAGTTCTGACGCTCTTCGCCGTTCACCGCAATGCGCAGGTTCAACTCGCCGGGATTCGGGATCTCATCCGCTGTGACGAGCCATGGGCCGAGCACGGCATAGCTGTCCGGCGACTTGCGCAGGCTGCGCTCTTCCGGTCCGCGGATCGTGATGTCGAGGCCGATCGCGTAGCCGGCGACATACTTGAACCCGTCGCCCGGCGCCACGTCGTTCGCGGTCCGGCCGATGACGACGGCGAGCTCCACTTCGTGATCGTTGCGGCGATCGATTTTGCGCAGGGCGATTCCCTCGCCGGGACCGACCAGCGCGCTCGTCGCTTTCAGAAACAAGCCCGCGGAGTGAATCGGCGCCATCGTCGCCGTGTTGTGGTGATGGAGCGCGGCGTCGTCGCGTACCTCGTCGAGATGCTTCTGGTAATTGACCGGCGCGCACACGATCTTGCCCGGATTCGCGACCGGGCTCAGGAGCGTCACGCTGCTGACCGGCATCGGCGATGCGGAAGGGGCAATCGACTCGACGCGGCTCATCACCTTGTCGAGATTCGCAATCAACGGATCGAAGGCGGGCAGCGGATAGCGGTACGCCGGCAGCACGTCGAGCGCCGCGGTCACGTCGCGGATCTGTCCGTCGTCGACGAGACCGAGACGTCCTTCACCGAACCGACAGAGTTTCATGATCCTTCCGCATTTGTAGGCCTGCGCTACGAATCAGTTGGCCGTGCGGAACGCATTCGCATTCTGCGGCAGCGCGCTCGCGCCGACGATCGCCAGCGCGGCCACGAGCGCCGGTCCGACGCCGGCCATGAAGATTTGGTCGGGCGTCCATCGCAGCGACAGCAGAACGCCGCCGACCGACGGCCCCACGATCGATCCGATGCGGCCGATGCCGAGCGCCCATCCGATGCCCGTCGCCCGGATGGTCGTCGGATAGAAGCTCGCGGCCAGAGCATTCAATCCGGACTGCGCGCCCTGCACCGTGATGCCGAGGAGCAGCGTCGCGCCGAGCATGATCGGCATCGTCGACGCGTTCAGCGCGAGCGAGGCGATGCCGAAGATGCACGCGACGAAGTCGACGAGCAGCGCCGTGCGCGTGCCGAGGAACGTCATCACGTGACCCTGCGTCAACGTGCCGATGATCCCGCCGGTGCTGAAGTACGCGATCGCCGTATAGCCGGCGGAGACCGGCATCCCCGACTGGCGCAGCAGCGCCGGCAGCCAGCCGAGAATGAAATACAGAATCAGCAGGTTCATGAAGAACGGGATCCACAGCAGCAGCGTGCCCGCGCCGCGGCCGTCGGTGAACAACAGCTTCACCGGCACCTCGTCGCGGCGGACCGCCGATTTCGTGAGCGCCGATTGCCGCCACACGATCGATTCCGGCAGGAACCTGATCAACACCAACGCGAGCGCGAGCGGCAGGAGGCCGCCGAGCACGAACACCGATCGCCATCCCCACAATGGAATCAGAACCGACGCGGCCTGGGCCGAAATCAGCGCGCCGGCCGGCATGCCGACGAAAATCGCGCTGACGACGGTCGGCTGCAGCCGCGGCGGCGTGTACTCGGCGGTGAGCGCCACGGCATTCGGCATCGCGCCGCCGAGTCCGAGTCCGGTGAGGAAACGCAGCAGGATGAGCTCGCGGATGGTATTCGCGCGCGCCGTCATGAGCGCGAAGAACGCGAAGATCACGACCGAGACGATGACGACCCATCGGCGTCCGTACCGATCGGCAATCGGGCCGCTCCCCATCGCCGCGATCATCAGACCGAACAGCGCCGCCGAGAGGACGGCGCCGAACGCCGGCAGCGGAATGCCGAGGCTCTCGGACATGACCGGCACGAGAAAGCCGATGCACTGCGTATCGAAACCATCAAGGACGATGACGACGCCGCACAGGACGATCGTCCACCACGCCGATGGCGACTGACGTGACATATCAGACTTTGACAATTGTGGAGCGCCAAGTATACTCGCCAGCGGTTCGCCCGCATGTCGCTCACCCGCACGAGCCTGTTGTTCGCGCTCGCCGCAGCGCTGACGATTCCGCTGGTGGCTCAACAGTCGCCTGCGCCCTCCGCTTCGCCGGTTCAGGGCCCGCCGCAACAATCGCAGTCGCTCGTCGAGTACGACGACGAAGTGCAGCGCGCGGCGCCGAACGGCGTCGACTTCACCGGTGAATGGGCGCCGCGATTTCACGAAGACGAGCCCGAGCGCGTTCCCGGCCCCGAGCTCGGCGACTACCTCGGCATTCCAATCAATGAAGCCGCGCGGATGCGCGCCATGACGTGGGAAGCCTCGATTCAGACGCTGCCGGAGTGGCAGTGCCGTCCGCACTCGGCCGACTACATCTGGCGCGGTCCCTCGCCGCTGCGCGTCTGGAAAGAAGTCGATCCGGTGTCGCGCCAGGTGACGGCGTGGCACGCCGAGTGGCTGCGATCCGTCGATCGATCGATCTACATGGACGGCCGCCCGCATCCGTCACCGAACGCGCCGCACACGTGGGCGGGCTTCTCGACCGGCAAGTGGGAAGGCGACGTCCTCACGATCAGGACGACGCATCTGAAAGAAGGATACGTGCGCCGCAACGGGCTGCCGCGCAGCGACGCCGCGACGCTCACCGAGCACTGGATGCTGCGCGGCGACGTGTTGACAGTCGCGGCCATCGTCAACGATCCCGTGTATCTCACCGAGCCGTTCATCCGCACGACCGACTACGAGCTGGATCTGCATCAGTGGGTGCCGCCGTATCCGTGTCAGGTCGTCGAGGAAGTCGATCGACCGCGCGGCGTGGTGCCGCACAGCCTGCCCGGAACCAACAACGCCGTCACCGATTTTGCGAACCGCTGCGGACTGCCGGTCGAAGCGACGCGCGGCGGCGCCGAAACCATGTACCCCGATTTCCGCGCCAAGATCGGCGCGATTACCTCGAAGTGCATCGCCGCGCAGCGATGACATCCCGCGTCGCGGCGTTCGCCGTCGCGGCCGGCGTCGTCGCGGCGATGCCGCTCGCGGCGCAGCGCGGGCAGCGCGGTCAGCAGCCGCCGGCGTCGCCGCGTGCGATCGCGCCGCGCGATTTCACCGGCTACTGGATGTCGATCGTCACCGAGGACTGGCGCTGGCGGATGGTGACGCCGGCCAAGGGGGACTACGACAGCGTTCCGCTGAACGCGGATGGGCGGCGCACGGCGGACACGTGGGATCCGA
Source organism: Acidobacteriota bacterium (assembly GCA_003222395.1). GTDB lineage: Bacteria > Acidobacteriota > Vicinamibacteria > Vicinamibacterales > CAVVIG01 > Gp6-AA45. Next base: position 80,187 of record QHWB01000033.1, on the reverse strand, counting down.
AGCGCGACGAGGCGGCCGGCGACCAGTGCCGCTCGTACGGCGCGCCCGCGATCATGCGCGTCCCCGGCCGCATCCACATCACGTGGGAGAACGACACGACGCTTCGCATCGACACTGAAGCCGGAACGCAGACGCGCCTGCTGCGGTTCGGATCCAACACGGGTCGGATCGGTGTCGGATCGGTGGCGGACCGGGGTCCGACAGGTGTCGGACCCGTGTCAGCCGCCGACAACGCCAGTTGGCAGGGGCGATCGGTGGCGCAGTGGGAATTGAGCGGACGAGGCGGCGGGATGTTTGGCGGATCGCCACCCAGGCCGAGCGGAGCCCTGAAAGTTGTGACGACCAACCTGAAAGCGGGCTATCTGCGCAAGAACGGCGTTCCTTACAGTGCCAATGCGATGCTGACGGAGTACTTCAACGTCCTCGGACCCGAGGACAACGGCGACATCTGGCTCGTCGTGACGACGATCGTGCAGGACCCGCAGTACCTGAACGGGCGCTTCTTCACGAGCTCGCACTTCAAGAAGCTGCCCGACGGCGCCGCCTGGCATCCCGACGCGTGTCGAGCGTCGTAGGAGTGCGGGGGTGTCGGCCGTCCTTGTCGTCGAAGACGAACAGAAGGTGGCGCACGCGCTGCGCGAAGGGCTCGAGGGTGAGGGTTACCTCGTCGCGCTGGAGCACACGGGCGAAGGCGCGTTCTTCCGCGCGACCACCGAGACGTTCGACGTGATCCTTCTCGACGTGATGCTGCCGGGACGCGACGGCCTGGAGATCCTGACGCGGCTGCGCGAGCGCGGCCTGAAGACGCCGGTGCTCGTCCTCACCGCGCGCGACACGCTCGACGATCGCGTGAAGGGTCTCGACAGCGGCGCCGACGACTACCTTGTCAAGCCGTTCGCCTTCGCTGAGCTCCTCGCGCGCATCCGCGCCTTGCTGCGGCGCGGACGCGGCGGCGACGCCCTCCGGCTCGCGGCCGGCGACCTCGAAATGGACATCGTCACGCGCAAGGTGACGCGCGGCGGCCGCCTCGTCGAGCTGACGGCGCGCGAGTTCGAGCTCTTGCAGTATCTGCTCCGCCACGAGCGCCAGGTCGTTTCGCGCGACACGCTCGTCCACGACGTGTGGAACGAGCCGGTGCGCAGCGCGCCACTCGACAACGTCATCGACGTGCACATCGCGCGGCTGCGCCGCAAGCTCGACGTCGATCATCCCGTCAAGCTGATTCACACCGTGCGCGGCGTCGGCTTCATGCTGCGCGAAGGGGAGCCGGGCGAGCCATGACGCAGCCGGGCATCCGACTTCGGCTCACGCTCTGGTACGCGGCCGCGATGGTCGTCGTCCTCGCGATCTACGCCGGATGCCTGCTCTGGTTCGTGAACCAGGGCGCCTCGCGATCGCTCGACAACCGTTTGCGCGGCGACTTCCGCTGGGCGACCGAAATGGCGGAACAGAAGCCGGACGGATCGCTGACGTGGTTCGAGGGGGCGACGGGCGACGACGAGGAGAGCCCGTGGCTGCAGGTCTGGAGCCCCGACGGCGAGCTCCTGTACCGCACGGCGGTCGCCGAGCGACAGCCGATTGCGACGAGCGGCGATCTGGCGAGGCGCGCGGACAACCGGATCGTGATCGTGCCGACGCGGACGGTTCCCTTTCGCGTCCTGAGCGGACATTCGAAGGTTTCCGGACGTCCCGTCGTGCTGCAGGTGGCGCGATCGGAAGCGGGGATGCGGCGGACGATTCGCGATCTGATCATCACGCTGCTGCTCGGTCTGCCGCTCGCGGTGTTCGCCGCCGGCGTCGGCGGGTACTCGCTCGCGCGGCGCGCGCTCGCTCCCGTCGATCGCATCGCGGAGCGCGCTCGCTCGATTACCGCCGATCGGCTGAGCGATCGCCTGCCGGTCGACAACCCGCGGGACGAGCTCGGACGGCTCGCGCTCGTGATCAACCAGATGCTCGGCCGCCTCGAATCGTCGTTCGCGCAGATGCGCCGGTTCACGGCCGACGTTTCTCACGAGCTGAGAACGCCGCTGACGGCGATGCGCAGCGTCGGCGAAGTGGCGCTGCGCGATCGCCACGACGAAGCCACGTACCGGTCGACGATCGGCAGCATGCTCGAAGAGGCCGATCGACTGTCGTATCTCGTCGATCGGCTGCTGACGCTGTCGCGCGCGGAAGCGGGGCTGACGAAACCCTCGGTGGACATCGTCGATCTGCGCATGCTCGCGGAAGAAGTGGCGTCGCACCTGGGCGTCCTCGCCGAGGAAAAGCATCAATCGCTGACGATCGAGCCTTCGGGGAACGCCCGTGGCATCGGCGACCGCGTCGTTCTGCGGCAGGCGCTGATCAACCTCGTCGACAACGCGATCAAGTACACGCCGGAAGGCGGACAGATCCGCATCCGCATCTCGGAATCGCCGGACGGTCCGACCGTCGACGTCATCGACACCGGTCCTGGCGTCGCGGCCGAAGCGGCGACGCGCATCTTCAACCGGTTCGATCGCGGCCCCGAGGCGAGCTGCGACGCGCGCGGCGACGCGCGCGCCGGCAGCGGTCTCGGGCTCGCGATTGCGAAGTGGGCCGTCGAAGTGAGCGGAGGACATTTGACGCTCGAGCCGGCGACCGGCGGCGGAAGCACGTTCCGCATCGCGCTGCCCGGAGCTCGCCAATGAACGCACGTGCCATTGCGATGTGAATCAGTAGGAGCGACATATGCGATTCGTTCTCGGTCTGTCTCTGGTAATGGCATGTGCAGACGGCGCAGCCGCCGCCACCTGCGAAAGCCTCGCGTCGCTGTCGCTGCCCGACGCGACAATCACGAGCGCGCAGGTCGTGGCGGCTGGCGAGTTCGTGCCCCCATCAGGCGGCCGCGCCGGACGAGGCGCGAATCCGTTCAAGGATCTGCCGCCGTTCTGCCGCGTCGCCGCGACGCTCACGCCAACGAGCGACTCCGATATCAAGGTCGAGGTGTGGCTGCCGGCGAACGCGAACCTCAAGCCGTTCGTCGCCCACGGCGGCAAGCTGCTGATGTATCACGGGTGGAGCGATCCGCTCGTTGGTCCGCTGACCAGCGTCGACTACTACAAGAGCGTTGCGAACGCTTTGGGCCGCATCGATGACTCCGTCCGTCTCTTCATCGTCCCCGGCATGGGCCACTGCGGCGGCGGTGAAGGGCCGAACACGTTCGACATGCTCGGCGCGCTCGAGCAGTGGGTCGAACGCGGCAAGACGCCGGATCAGATCGTCGCGTCGCACTCGATCGGCGGCGCCGTCGATCGCACGCGGCCGCTGTGTCCGTATCCGCAGGTCGCGACCTACACAGGCGCCGGCAGCATCGACGAGGCCGCGAGCTTCATCTGCCGATGATGCAGTTTCTCGCGTCGGTCGAGAACACGCGGTTCAGCATCTGGGTCCGCGAGTCCAGCTCGCTCTGGGCGTATCCGACGATCCTGTTCATGCACACGGTCGGCCTCGGATTTCTGGTCGGCCTCAACGCCGCGATCGATCTGCGGATCCTCGGCTTCGCGCGCCGCATGCCGCTCGCGCCGATGGAGAGATTTTTCGGAATCATGTGGGCCGCGTTCTGGGTGAACGCCGTCTCGGGCACGATGCTGCTCGTCGCCGACGCGACGACGAAGCTGACGAACACCGTCTTCTACATCAAGCTGGGATTCATCGCGCTGGGCGTCGTCAACATGGTGCTGATCCGGCGTCGCATCTTTCGCGATCCGGCGCTCGACGTCGACGCGCGCCCGATCGGTCGATTCGGCCGTCTGCTCGCGGCGACGTCGCTGGTGTTCTGGGGCGGCGCGATTACCGCCGGCCGCCTCATGGCGTACTTCGGGCCCGTATCGGGGGCGCCGGGGCTGCAAAATCGAATCCCGTAGAGATGCAGCCTTTCAGGAACGGGAGATCATGTCGGTCGTACAAGCGTTCTCAACGTGGTTGCACAGCACGCGGCTCGGGTGGGCCGTTGCCGGCGGCGTGCCATGGATCTGGCCGCTGTGCGAGACGCTGCACTTCATGGGCCTCGCGCTGCTGATGGGCGTCGTCTCGGTCTTCGATCTGCGGATGCTCGGGATGGCGAAGGGGCTGCCGCTCGGCCCGCTGCAGCGGCTGATGCCGTGGGCGATTCTCGGCTTCGTGATCAACCTGACGACCGGCTTCATGTTCTTCGCCGGCGATCCGTTTCAGTACATTCACAACGTCGCGTTCGGGATGAAGCTGCTCTTCATCGGCCTCGCGGGCGTCAACGTGATCGTGTTCTACGTGAGCGGACTGTACCGCCACGTCGACAACGTCGGCGCCGGCCAGGACGTTCCGGTGGCGGCCAAACTGATCGCCGCGGCATCGCTGTTCTTGTGGGTCGGAGTGATGTACTGGGGACGAATGCTGCCCTTTATCGGCAATGCATTCTGAAACGAGAATCGGGGAATTGGGTAATTGGGTAATTGGATAATTGGATAATCGAGTAATTCGGTAATTGAATACCGGCAATTAGACAATCAATTACCCAATTACCCAATTACCCAATTACCCGATTATCCAATTACCCAATGGAGCTACTGACTACCCGATGGAGCTACTGAAAATCGCCGCTCCACTTGAAGCCGTCCTTCGGACGGAAGATGCTGCGCATGCGGATGCGGTGATCCTCGGCGGTGCGGCCCGGGTTGCCGGTGATGATGACGTGGTCGCCGGCCTTGAGCGTATCGCGCGTGATGCCCGTGAGCTGACCGGCCGCGGCCCATTCGATCGCCCAGCGCTGCACCTGGCCGTTGTCGTCCGGCGCCTCGACGTGGACGAACGAGTGCGGGTTGCGGAACATGAACGAGACCATGTTCCCCTCGATCTTGATCTCCTTGTCGACGACGTAGGTGGCCGCAAAGGAGTGATGGGCGTACGTCGTCGCGCCTGTGACGAGGAGCCCGCCGACGAGACCGAGCAGAAGACGTTTCACGATTCCTCCTGCGAAACTTTGAGAGAATGGTACCCGAGCCGCCCGGCCGGCTGCATCTGAAAACTTCCTGAATTTGTCGTCAGAAACTCCGGCCCCGCTTCGTCGCGCGGTCGCGGTGTGCGTCGCGGCCGCCATGGCTGCCGCGCTCGGCGCGCGACTGCTTCGCGCCGGCGCCGGCGAGCCATCCGACGGCCAGCGCCTCTTCGATACGCAGTGCCGCGCGTGCCACGACGGCAACGACGCGCGCGCGCCGTCGCTCGCCGCGATGCGCGGCCGTTCGCCGCAGGCAATCGTCGACGCGCTGACGTCGGGATCGATGCGCTATCAGGGACTTCACCTCAGCGGCGGAGAGCGGCGCGCGGTCGCCGAGTTCGTCGCCGGACGCAGAGTGCGCGGCACCGTCGCCGGCGCGACGATCGGCCGCTGCGGCAAGCCGTCTCCGTTGGACGATCCGTTTGCCGGTCCGTCGTGGAACGGCTGGAGTCCGACGATCGCGAACACGCATTTCCAGAATGCGGAACAGGCCGGGCTGACCGGCGACCGTGTGCCGCAGCTCCGCTTGAAGTGGGCGTTCGGGTTTCCCGACGCGACCTCCGCATGGGCGCAGCCGACGATTGCCGGCGGACGTCTGTTCGTCGGCAGTCAGAACGGAATCGTGTATTCGCTCGACGCGAAGAGCGGGTGCGTCGCGTGGACGTTCGTCGCGCGGGCCGGCGTACGGACGTCGATCGTGATCGGAGAACGCTCGGCCGATCGCTCGGCTAACGCCTCGCGCTACAGAGGAAGGAGCGGCTACACCGCGTACTTCGCCGATCAGAACGGTTACGTGTACGCGGTCGACGCGGCGACGGGACGGGAGATCTGGCGCCGCAAGGCCGACGAACATCCGCTCGTGCGGCTCACGGGATCGCCGGTGCTGTTCGAAGGACGGCTGTACGTGCCGCTGTCTTCGTACGAGGAAGGCGGCAAGCCACCCGGCTATGCGTGCTGCACGTTTCGGGGAGGCGTCATCGCGCTCGACGCGCGCACCGGCAACACGGTGTGGCGCGCGTACACGATCGCCGAGCCGCCGGCGTTGATCCGCAGCTACGCGGACGGAACCGAAGTGTGGGGGCCGTCGGGCGGCGCCGTCTGGTCGGCGCCGACGATCGATCCCGGGCGCGGCGCGCTCTACGTCGGCGTCGGCAACACGTACAGCGGCGCGCCGCAGCCGGCGACCGATGGCGTCGCGGCGATCGACCTGAAGACGGGCGCCGTGCGGTGGGCGCGGCAGATGTATCCGGGCGAGCGCGACGTGTTCGGCTGCACGCCCGGCGAGGTGAACTGCGGCGCCAGATCCGGTCCCGATTTCGATTTCGGCGCGTCGCCAGCGCTCGTCAGGCTGTCGAATGGCCGCGAGCTGATCGTGGCCGGACAGAAATCCGGCGTCGCGTACGCGCTCGATCCGGATCGCAAAGGCGAACAGGTCTGGCGATATCGCGCCGGCGGTGGAAGCGGTCTCGGCGGCATCCAGTGGGGCATCGCCGCGGACACCGAGCGCGCGTATTTCCCGGTCGCGGACATCTACAGCGACATGCCCGGCGGCCTCCACGCGGTCGCGCTCGCCGACGGAGCGCGCGCGTGGTACATGCCGCCGCCGGCGCCGATCTGCGGCAGGGCGGGTCGCAGCTGCAGCGGCGCGCAGTTTTCCGCCGTCACCGTCATTCCCGGCATCGTCTTCTCGCCGTCCAACGATGGAGCGGTGCGCGCGTACTCGACGGCAAACGGCGAGATCGTCTGGACGTTCGACACGAACCGCGACTTCGCGACGCTCAACGGCGTGCGCGCGAGGGGCGGATCGATGAACGGGCCGGCGCCGGTGGTGGCCGGCGGGATGGTGTACGTCAGCTCGGGTTACGGCACGTTCGGCCTGCGTCCGGGCAACGTGCTGCTCGCATTCGCGCCGTAGTCGATCGGTTCGACCTTCACGATCGACGCGGCGTGGTTGCTTCCCACCCAGAACGTCACCGGCGTCGTGGCGTTGTCGACAAACACGCGGCGGACGTTCGTGTGCGCCGGCAGGAGATACTCGGTGAACTTCCCGCTTTTCGGATCGAGCCGCAGGATGCGGTCGTTGTATTCGCCGCCCGACCACACCTCGCCGTTCCTGTCGACCGTCGCGTCGTAGGGCCACGCGCCCGGCGTCGGCACGGGCCATTCCTGGAAGCGCCCGGTTCGCGTGTCGAACATCGCGATTTGATCGGCGCGGTTCTCGCCGAACCAGAGGCGATCCTGGCCGTCCATCATGCCGCGCCGGGGACCCGAGGCCCGCGTCGGCGTCTTGAACATCGTGATCGCACCGGTCTTCGCGTCGATGCGGCCGATCTCGTCGCTGCCGAGCGGAAGGAAGTAGCCGTTGTTCTTCGAGTCGGGAACGACGTCGTAGACGTTCGGACGCGGAATCTTGTACGGCTCGAAGACGTCGAACCTGCCGTCCGCCGTGTCGAGACGCAGCACCGTATAGGTGCCCGCATCCTGCAGCCACACCTTGCCGTCGACGTGATGTCGATTCGGGCTCACCTGGTTGATCTGCACGTGATCGCCGTTCAGTTCCTTCGGCAGGCTCCACGTCTGAAGCTTTTCCGTCTTCCTGTCGAACTTCGCGATGCCGCCCTGGAACTGCATGCCGAGCCAGATGTTCTCGTCTTCGTCGAAGCGCATGCCGAGCGTTCCCGTCGGAGCGGACGGCTTCAGCAGCGGAATCGGATATTCGGTCGTCTTCCCTGTTTTGGGATCGAGCCTGCCGAGCAGCTGTTCGCCGAAGGCGTTGTACCAGACGGTTCCTGCCGAATCGACGATGACGTCGTGCGGCTGCCGCGTGCGCTTCGGCAGATCGTATTCGGTGTAGATCACGTGCGTCGCATCGCCTTTCGGACGGGGCAGCGTCTTGAACGTATACCGCCACTCGGGTCCGCCGCTCAGGTTGAGAGTGCTCAGGTACTCGGCCTGACGCCGCCATGCCTCCCGCTGACGCTCGGTGGACACCGGTCCGCCGCCGATGCGGGGCGACGGCGTGCGCTGCGGCATCAACGGAAACGCCAGCGGCGGGTAGCCGGACATCCGCTCGACGACCGCGACGAATTCGTCGGCGTCGTGACGCGACCGCGTCATGAGCTCCAGCGAATGGCAGTGCGCGCAGCCGCGGATCGACGCCTTCTGATCGTCGGTGCCGGGAAAGCTCGCAAGCCACTCGGTGTTGGTCAGCTGCGCCGCGAGGTCGCGCGTCCTGCGCAGCTTCAGATCGGCCATCGTGGTCCTCTCCGCCACGACCGACGCCGTCGCATCGCTCTCGAGGTCGTACCCGACCGCTCTGATGCGCAGCGAGTACTGACCCGGCTCGAGCCGTGCCTGCGGAAATCGATAGCGTCCCTCGCGATCGGTGACGACCGCGATCGTCACGGTGCCGCCGGATCCTTTGGCGCGGACCACCACCCCTTCCATCGGACCTTCTTCAGACGAAGAGACCACACCGGTCAGCGCGGCCGGCTGTTGCGCCTGCGCGCGTAAAGGTTTGGAAGGTATCTGGAGCAGGATGAGCGCAGCGCCTGCCACGGGGATCAGCCACGCGAGTCTGGCCTGCATCGAACCCTCTTTTTCTTTCTTATGCTCGCGGCCGCGGGCGCTCGTATCGTCAGCGCGTCGCGGGCAGCCGTAGTATACGCGCGCGTGGCACAGTCGTTGCGACGCTGGGGCACATGGCCAGCCCGGCAACTGCAGTGGCTTTCGTTATGGCGCTCGCGGCGGCCGCCCCGCCCGACACACCCGTCCAGGTGCAGATGCGCAACGTCGCGCTGCACGTCGACGCCGACACCATCCTGTCCATCCGGCAACTGCGCGGCGAGCTGATCAGCACGCACCCGGGCGCGCCGCCGGTCTTCGACGACAAGAACTCGTTCGTCGTGCGCATCGACAGCGCCGAGATTGCGATCACCGACGCAGGACTGTCGCAGCTGTTGAACCGCTATGTCTTCGCCTACGACGGATCGCCGCTGCGGCATCTCGACGTCACCACCGAAGGGCGTCAGCTGAAAGTGAAGGGCACGATCAAGAAGGGGGTCGACGTACCGTTCACGATCGTCGCCGATCCGCGCGTCGACGAGAGCGGCAATCTGCGATTGAAGCCGGCGTCGATCAAGGCCCTGGGTCTGCCGGCGGCGGGACTGATGTCGTTCTTCGGCCTCGAGATGGACAAGCTGGTGAAGGTGAAGCCGGGACACGGGGTCAAGATCGACGGCAATGACTTCGTGCTCATCCCGAGCGGCCTGCTGCCGCCGCCGAAAATCGAAGGACGGCTGCAATCGATCCGCGTGGAGCAGGGCACCGTCGTCCAGATCTTCGGACCGGGGAAGGCTGCTCCGCTGCAGCCGCCCGAGCCGAAGACGAACTACATGTACTACCGCGGCGGCCTGCTGCGGTTCGGCAAGCTGACGATGACCGACACCGACATGGAGCTCATCGATCCGCATCCTGCCGACCCGTTCGATTTCTTCCAGGAGCGCTACAACGAACAGCTCGTGGCCGGCTACTCGAAGAACACGCCGAGCCACGGCTTGAAGGTGTACATGCCCGATTACCACTCGCTCCCGCGCGCCCGCGCGACGAGCGGCCAGAAATAATCGCGGCGGCGCGGCTACAATGCACACGTCGACATGGCGTTCGAAGCGGGCACGCGCCTGGGACCGTACGAAATCATCGCGCCGCTGGCCGCCGGAGGCATGGGCGAGGTCTACCGCGCGCGTGATAGTCGTCTCGATCGCACTGTCGCCATCAAAGTGCTCGCCGGCGCGCTCGCGGCCGACTCGGAAGCGCGGCAGCGCTTCGAGCACGAAGCGCGCGCCATCGCGGCGCTGAACGACCCCCACATCTGCACCATCCACGACGTCGGCCGCCACGCCGATCTCGACTACCTGGTCCTCGAATATCTCGACGGCGAGACGCTCGCCGACCGGTTGCACCGATCGCCGGGGCTGCCGATCGACGAAGCGCTCGCGATCGCGATTCAAATCGCGGAGGCGCTCGACCGCGCGCACCGCGCCGGCATCGTCCATCGCGATCTGAAGCCGGGCAACGTGATGCTGGTGCGGCGCAGCCGGCCGTCGAGCTCGCCCGACGTCAAGCTGCTCGACTTCGGCGTGGCCGCACGGACGTCCGTCCGGATGCCGGCGATCGACGCCTCGCTGACGGCGACAATCGAACGTCCGCTGACAGCGACTCGGTTGCCGAGCGCGGCGGCGCCGAGCGGCATCAGCGGCACCGTGCAGTACATGGCGCCCGAGCAGCTCGAGGGCGACATCGGCGATCACCGTGCCGACATCTTCGCCTTCGGCTCGGTGCTCTACGAGATGCTCGCGGGACGGAAGGCATTCGAGGGCGCCAGCGCGGTCGGAGTGATTTCGGCAATCGTGCGCAGCGAGCCAGCGCCGATCGCCGCGCTCCAGTCGGCCCATCCGTTGCTCGACCACGTGATGAGGCGCTGTCTCGAGAAGGATCGCGAGGCGCGCTGGCAGAGCATCCGCGACGTTGCCGCGGAGCTGCGCTGGATTGTCGATCATCCGATTGCGACTTCCGTGGTCGCCGCCACGCCGGCGCGAGCCCGCCGCATCGGCCGAACCGCGATCGTGATCGCGCTCGTCCTCGTCGCTGGCGCCCTTGACGCTGGCAGGCGCGCCCTGCGCGGACGGAGAGCCGCGCCGAGCCTGCCCACGCTCCGACTCGAGATCGCCACGCCGCCAACCGATGATTCCTCGGTGGCGCTGTCACCCGACGGCAGCGGGATCGCCTTCGTCGCGAACCGGGATCGCGTGCCGATCCTCTGGGTCCGTTCGCTCGACGCGGTCGAGAACCGCGCGCTGTCCGGCACCGAAGGCGCCAGCTTTCCGTTCTGGTCGCCGGACGGTCGCACCATCGGGTTCTTCGCGGGCGACAAGTTGAAGCGCATCGACGTCGCCGGCGGCACGCCAATCGAGATCGCAGACGTCCCAAACGGCCGCGGGGGCGCGTGGAACCGCGAGGGCGTGATCCTGTTCGTGCCCGGCGCCATCGCGCCAATCAAGCGCGTGTCGGCGCGCGGCGGACCGTCCGAGAGCGTGACGCAATTGAATTCGGGCAGCGGTCCCGCTCATCGCCTGCCGCAGTTCCTGCCGGACGGCAAACGATTCCTGTTCTCCTCGGCGCTCGGCACCGAGGACACCAACGGCGTCTACCTCGGCTCCTTGGACAAGACGCCGCCAGTGCGTTTGCTGCCCGGCGACATCGGCGGCCGCTTCGCCGCGGCCGACACGCTGCTGACGATCAGGCAGGGAGCGCTGCAGGCGTACAAGTTCGACGCCGCGTCCGGCGTCGTGCAGGGTCAACCCGTCGTGCTCGCGCAGGGATTTGTCGGCGGCGCCGCGAGCGCCGTCTTCTCCACCTCCGACACCGGTGTGCTGGCGTATCGTGTCGGCACGGTGCAGCGCCGGCAGCTCGCGTGGGTCAATCGGCAGGGCGCCGTGCTGCGCGCGATTGGCGAGCCGTCAACCGATTTCATCGCATCGCCGGAGCTGAGCTCGGACGAGCAGTCGGTGGTCGTGTTTCTTCAGCGCACCGGCGACAACGACATCTGGGTGATCGAGCTCGGGCGCAACCTGGCGCGTCGCGTCACCGACGGCCCGCCGGCCGACGCGCATCCGCTCTGGGATCCCGACGGCCAGCATGTCGTCTTCTCGTCGCGGCGATTCGGCGGCGGTGGCCCGGCGCGACAGGCGGTAATCGGGGGACAGGCGGAACCGCTGTTCGCGAACGGCGAGAGTGGTTTGCCTGTGTCGTGGACGCGCGATCGACAGTACGTTCTGATCCGTCGCGACGGCGCGAAAAGCGGCTCGGACCTGGTCGCCGTGGCGACCGGAGCCGAGCGGAATGAAGTGGTCGTGGCGCAGTCGCAGTACGACGAGACGGAAGGACAGTTCTCGCCGGACGGAAAGCAGGTGGCATTCGTATCCAACGAAAGCGGCCGTCCTGAAGTGTTCGTCCAGTCGTTCCCCGAAGGGCGCGCGCGCACGCAGGTGTCGACCGCAGGCGGGACGCAGGTGCGCTGGTCGGGTGACGGGCGAGAGATCTTCTACGTGGCGCCGGACGGCAAGATGATGGCCGTCTCCGTCGCGTTCGGCGCCGCGTCGCCGGACGTGAAGGTGCCGGTGCCGCTGTTTCAGACGCACCTTGCCACCGGCACCAACGTCCTCGGCATCAAGCCGCAGTACGCGGTCTCTCGCGACGGCCGGTTCCTGCTCAACACAGCGCTCGAGAGCCCCAGCGCACCGATCGTCGTGTGGGTGAACTGGATGAAAAACACGGCGCGGTAAGCGCCATCTTTCCCGTATCATCCGCGGCAGGCAAACCGGCCGGTTGGCCGGGTCCTCGACGAAGGGGAGTCGTGGCGATGATAACGATACACAGGTGCTCTCGACGTGCGTTGGTGCGGCAATGGTTGACCTTCGGCATCGTGCTGCTGATGTCGCTGGCCGGAGTCGGCCAGGCATTCGCGCAGAGCGTGTCGTCCGGCACGATCGAAGGCACCGTCAAGGACGAATCGAACAGCGTCCTTCCCGGCGTGACGGTCACCGTCACCAGTCCTCAGCTGCAGGTCGGGCAGCTCGTTCAAGTGTCCGACGCGGCCGGCAACTACAAGTTCGTCGACCTGCCAGCCGGAACGTATCGGCTGCGGGCCGAGCTCACCGGATTCTCGACGTCGGTTCGCGAGGATCTGCGACTGACCGTCGGCTTCAACGCGCGCGTCGATCTCACGTTGAAGCTCGGCGCGATGGAAGAAGCGATCACCGTCAGCGGGCAGAGCCCGGTCGTCGACGTCACCAGCACGGCTGCCAGCGTCGCGTTCACGAAGGAAGTTCTCGATTCGATTCCGCGCGGCCGCGATCTGCAGAACATCTTTGCCATGGCGCCCGGCGTGACGCAGGCGATCGCCGACGTCGGCGGCAGCACGATGGCGCAGCGGCAGAACCTGTCCAGCTACGGCGTGTTGTCGCAGCCGAAGCTGCAGGTCGAAGGCATGAACATCACGATGGGCGCGGACCAGAACACCGCCATCTACTTCAACGACAGCACCCTCGAAGAGGTGCAGATCAAGACGTCGGGTAACGACGCCGAGGTTTCGGTGCCGGGTATTTCGATGGTGGCGATCATGAAGTCGGGCGGCAACGCGTTTCACGGCACGTATCAGGCGTCCACCGAATCGCCGAAGGCCCAGGCGGACAATCTGGACAGCGCGCTGCGCGCGCAGGGTCTCACGGCCACGTCGCCGCTCAAGACCTTCTACGACGTCTCGGGCGATCTCGGCGGCCGAATCGTGCGAGACAAGCTGTGGTTCTACGGAGCCTACGGGCGTCAGGCAAAGAAGGAAGGCGTGCTCGGCTTCGCCTCCGGTCCCGGCGCCGACGGCAAATACCTGACCGCCGACGATCCGCTCGCCGACTTCGAGACGTCGCTCGAGCAGTACTCCGTCAAGCTGTCGTACCAGCTCTCGAAGAACAATCGGCTGGTCTACGCGTGGCAACGCGGCACCAAGGCGCAGCCGCAGAACAACGCCGGCCGCTTCACGCCGCTCGAATCGACGAGAGACTACAAGAACCCGACCGCGGTTCAGAAGACCGAGCTGCAGAGCATGATCAGCGCGCGTGTGCTGGTGAATGCCGTCGGCGGGTACAGCGGGTACGTCACTGATTACGACGCGGCGCGCTCCTACGCGCGTGCGGACGCGCCGCCGCGGCAGGACCTCGCGACGAGGTTGAACACCGGTTCGGCGCCGCTGCACCAGAACAAAACGCGCGATCGCTACCAAACAGAAGACAGCATCACGTTTTTCCCGGATCGTTCGTTCGCCGGCAAGCACGAGCTGAAGACCGGCATCAGCATCTATCTCGATCAGAGCTCGGACGGGTATTCGAACAATCTCGCCTGCAACTGCATTCTGTACACCGACACGATCGCCGGCGTTCCGAACACGCCGTCGCAAATCCGGGTCTACAACACGCCGGTCGTTCCCGCCGATCACGACAACACGTATGCCTGGTACATCAAGGACAGCTGGCGTCCGGCCGACAGGGTGACGATCAATCTCGGCCTGCGCTGGGAGCGACAGCACTCGTTCCTGCCGGCGCAGTCGTACGGCGGCGCGCGTGACTGGTCGACGGTCTTTCCGGCAGGATCGTTCCCTCAAATCGAAGTGCAGAAGCTCACGCGTGCGGTGCCTCGGACCGGCCTCGCGTGGAACATCGGCGGGAAATCGGTCGTGAAGGCGACGTTCGGCCTTTACAACTACATGCTCGGCGACACGTACGCCGACGCGTTCAACCGGAACGCAACCGCGAACGCCGTGTTCAACTGGCACGATCTGAACGGCGACAAGCTGTATCAGCCGGGCGAAGTGAACCTCGATCTGAACGGTCCCGACTTCAAGAGCATCACGGCCGCCAGCAACCAGATCCTCAATCCGAATCTGAAGTCGCCGAACACGTGGGAAACCACCGCGAGCTTCGAGCGCGAGCTGGCGGCCAACATGGGCCTCCGTGTGATGTACGTCCACAAGCGGATCTCCGATTCGATCTTCAACCCGGCGCATACCAGCACGAACTCCCTCGTTGTTATCAATACGCTGCGCCCCTACAGCGCCTGGAGCGTACCAATTATTCGCCGCGATCCGGGCCCCGACGGTATCCTCGGCAACGCGGACGACGCGGGAACGGTGACGCTCTACGATTACGCCAGCGCGTTCAGGGGCGCCGCGTTCGTGAATACCCAAATCGTCAATGCCACCAACGCCGATCGGTACGATTCGATCGAGGGCACGCTGATCAAGCGGTTCTCGTCGAGGTGGACGGGCCAGGTGTCGTATTTCGCGGTGAAGAATCACCGGTGGCTCGCGTCGGTGTTCAACAGCCCCGACGACCAGTTCTTCCCGATCGACGAAACCTGGTCCTGGGCGGGCAACGTCACCGGCACGTACCGTTTTCCGGGCGATGTTTCGGTGTCGGGATTCCTTCAGAGCAGGAACGGCGTGACGGGACAGCGGACGTACATCTTCCGGCAGGCCGATCCGGATGGCGGACCCGCGATCGCGCAGAACGGCAACACGGAGATTCGCGTCGAGCCGTACGGAACGCGGCGGCTCGCGGCGCAGAACATTCTGAACCTGCGCGCGAGCAAGGTTTTCGCGCTCGGCGGCGCGCGACGGATCGACGTCGATTTCGACGTCTTCAACGTGCTGAACGTCGCGACGCCGACGCAGGCGAATTTCCAGTCGGGTCCGTCGTTCGCGTACGTGACGAACGTCATCCCGGCTCGCATCGCGCGCCTCGGCGTGCGTTTCCGGTTCTAGAGGGGAGATGAGCATGAATAAAACGATCCTTTCCGCCGGCTTGACGGCTGCGGCTGCGGCGCTCGCGATGGCACTCGTGCTGCCGTCGTCGCGCCTGTCGCCGATCCCGGCGTTGCTCGCTGATTCGACGAGCTGCAATCTGTCGCAGTACAAAGCGGCGCAGGGCCTCACGGCCGCAATGGAGCAGAACCTGCTCGTCGTGTCGTGGTCCGGCCAGAACGGCGCCGACCTGCGCGCGCAGTACGGAGTCGACAACGGTCAGCCGATCCTCCGCGAGCTGGCGATCAAGAAGGCCGGCGGCGCATGGACGACGCTCGGCAGGAATCTCACGCCGGAATACCACGTCGTCAGCGGCGTCCGCCGGATGGCGCTCGACCAGGCCAATCCGCTTCGCGCGGCCGGCATCGAGCTGACCGAAGAGGTGATCAACAAGAACCGGTGGTATGCGTTCTGGGATGCGCCGCTGGTGATGCCGGGATCGCAGGAGCTGCAGGACGAAGCGGCGTGGCAACGCTCGCGGCAGGGCGGCGGGAACGGCGCGGGACGAGGCGGCGGACGCGGTCAGGATCCCCAAGCCGTCTTACAGCCGAACCGGACCGTGGGTGCGCAGCGTACGCCCTCGGAAATTCGACGCGCCGACTCGTCGTTCCACACGACCACGTGCAGCGTGAAGACCGACGGCGCCAGCCTCATCGTGACGTTCCCCGGATTGTCGATGGGCATCTTCTCCGGCGATCTCCAGTTCACGGTTTACAAGGGCACCAACCTTTTGCGGATGGATGCGGCGGCGAAGACCAGCGAGCAGTGGGTTGCGTACAAGTACGACGCGGGCCTGAAGGGATTTTCGACCGACCTCACGGCGCGCGTCACCTGGCGCGACACCGGCGGCCATCCGCAGGCTCACCAGTTCGGCGGTGTCGTGAACCAAACGCTCTCGCGCGTGAAGGCGCAGAATCGGCTCATCGTGGCCGAGTCCAGCGGCGGCGCGCTGGCCGCCTTCCCTCCGCCGCACACGTTCTTCTTCACTCGCGAGAAGGACACGAATCTGGGCTACGTGTGGTACCGGAAAGATGCGGAAGGGCGGTTCGCCATCGGAGTCGGCATGCCGGAGCGCGAAGAGGATCCGCAGTACGTGCAGAATTTCGCGTTGTACAACGCGCCGCCCGGAACCGTGCAGAAGATGGGCGTCTATTTCTACGCGAGCCCGGATGCCGGCGAGCCGGCGCGTCAGGCGGTGCTCGCGTTCACGCACGGCGATACGTTCAAACCAGTCGCGGGGTACAAGACGTTCGTCAACCACTTCCATCTCGACTTCACCGGACGCCAGCGCGCGTCAGGATCGCTCGATACGCCATTCCAGGATCTGATCGCGATGAAGTCGCTGGGGCTGAACGTGATCGGTCTGAGCGACTTCCATTTCGAGCTTCACGCGAACGACGCCGGCGCGCTGCGCCTCGCCGATCAGAAGGATTATTTCGAAGCGTCCCGGCGCGCGTCGGACAAGGACTTCCTGGTCGTGCCGTGGGAAGAGCCGAGCGCGTTCTTCGGCGGCCACTACAACATCATCTGGCCCAGGGATGTCTACTGGAGCAAGGTGCGGCAGCCGGGACAGCCGTTCGTCGAGGAAGTGCCTGGATACGGCAAGGTGTATCACACCGGCAGCGCCGAGGACGTTCAGAAGATGATGGATGCCGAGGGCGCGTACTGGTATCACGCGCATCCACGCACGAAGAGCACCACCGGATACCCCGATCTGATCTGGGACAAGCCGTACGTGAAGAACGATCGCTACCTTGGCGTCGCGTTCAAGCCGGGCATGGGTCAGGACAACTCGGAAGTCCGCATGTGCGACTGGCGCTGCTTCGACGCGATTGACACGATGAACAACATGTACGCGGGCCAGGGCCTCAGGCCCAAGTACGCCATCGCCGACATCGATACATACAAGAAAGGACCCGAGGACGATCTCTACGCGAACTTCCCGGTCAACTATCTGAAGATCGACAGGACGCCGGGGCCGGAAGACGACTACAGCCCGACCCTGAAAGCGCTTCGCGACGGCAATTTCTTCGTGACGACGGGCGAGATTCTGATCAGGAACTACGGCGTGGCAGGGACTGGCAATCAACGGACCGTGACCGCCGACGTCGACTGGACGTTCCCGTTGAATTTCGTCGAAGTCGTCTGGAGCGACGGCAGAAAAATCGATCGCCAGACGATTTCCGCCACCGACCTGGCGCCGTTCGGCACGAAGCATTTCGCGATTCCATTCGACGCGTCCGGGAAGGCGTGGGTGCGCTTTGCCGTGTGGGACTCGGCCGGAAACGGAGCGTTCGTTCAGCCGGTATGGGTGAACGCGACGAGAGCGACGACCGACGAAGACGGTCAGAAGAAGAAGTAAGCGAAACAGTGGTTGCACTCAAGAGAACAGAAGGCGAGCGATGACACCGAGCAAACTGAAGTGGCTTCTCTTTCTGGCCGTCGTGATCGGACTGGCCGCAGCCGTCTGGATCGCTTCGCCTGTGTCCGTCAAGGGCGCAGCCGCCGCGTTCACCGACGCGTTGTCGTGCGATATGACGCAGTATCGATCGGGCTCGGGCCTCATGGCGGGCGGCTCGGGCGTCACCGCGTCGATCGATCCAAACGTGCTGACCGTCACGTGGCCCGGCCAGAACGGATCGGAGATGCGCGTGCGGTACGCGATCGACGGCGGGCAGCCGATCGTTCGCGATCTGTCGGTGCGCAAGGCTGGCGCGGCATGGGTGACGCTCGGTCAGAACCTGACGCCCGAATATCACGTCGTCAGCGGCATCCGCCGCATGTCGACGCAGCAGGCCGAACCGCTCAAGGACGCGGGCGTCGAACTGACGCCTGACGTGATTGCGAAGAATCGCTGGTACGCGTTCTGGGACGCGCCGCTCGTGATGAAGCCGGGGCGCGAGATCATCGGGCCGCCGCGCAGCGAGTCCGATATCAGGCGCGCGAGCGCCTCGTTTCATACCACGTCGTGCCGCGTGAAGAGCGACGGCGCGGCGCTCGAGGTGACGTTTCCCGGCTTGTCGATGGGCATCTTCTCCGGCGATCTGCGATTCACCGCGTATCGCGGCGCGAATCTCCTTCGCATGGACGCGCTCGCGACGACGAAGGAAGAGTGGATTGCCTATAAGTATGAGGCGGGCCTGAAGGGGTTCTCGACGGACCTGACGCCGCGCGTCGTGTGGCGCGACACCGGCGGACAGCCGCAGCAGTACGCGTTCGGCGGCGTCGTTCACAAGACCTTCGCGCCGGTCAGGGCGCAGAACCGCCTGCTCGTGGCCGAGGGCAAGGGCGCATCGCTCGCCACCTTCACGCCGCCGCACACCTTCTTCTTCACGCGCGAGGTCGACACCAATCTCGGTTACGTGTGGTACCGCAAGGATTCGGCGACGACATTCGGCTTCGGCATCCGCCAGGCCGACGCGGAGGAGAATCCGCAATACGTCGACAACTTCGCCCTGTTCAACGCGCCTCCGGGCACAGTGCAGCGCATGGGTGTGTATTTCTACGCGAGTCCTGAGACCGCGGAAGGAACGCGGCAGGCAGTCCTTCGGTTCACGCACGGCGACGAGTTCAAGCCGCTGCCGGGATACAAGACGTTCGTGAACCACTTCCACCTGCGGTTCACGGACCGCGTCCGCGCATCGGGATCGTTCGACACGCCGATGCAGGATCTGGCGGCGATGAAAGCGCTCGGCCTCAACATCATCGGCCTGAGCGATTTCCACGGAGACATGCACCCGAACGATCCGGGGCCGCTGCGATTCAAGGATCAGACGGATTACTTCGAAGCGACGCGGCGCGCGTCGGACACGGATTTCCTGGTGACGCCGTGGGAGGAGCCGAGCGCGTACTTCGGCGGCCACTACAACATCATCTTCCCGAAGCGGAATGTGTACTGGTCGAAGGTGCGCCAGCCGGGACAGCCGTTCACAGAGAACGATCCTGTGTACGGAAAGGTCTACCACACGGGCAACGCGGCAGAAGTGCAGCAGATGATGGATGCGGAAGGCGCGTACTGGTATCACGCACATCCGCGCACGAAGGGAACGACCGGCTATCCCGATCTGATCTTCGACAAGCCGTATGTGAAGAACGATCGCTATCTCGGCGTCGCGTTCAAGCCCGGTATGGGAATGGATCTGTCCGAGGCCAGACTGTGCGAGTGGCGGTGCTTCGACGTCACCGACACCATGAACAACCTCTACGCGAGCTCGGGCCTGAAGCCGAAGTACATCATCGCCGACATCGACACATATAGAAAAGGTCCGGAAGATGATACGTACGCGAACTTCCCCGTGAACTATCTGAAGATCGACAAGACGCCGGGCGCCGACGAGGACATGAGTCCGGTGCTGAAGGCGCTCCGTGACGGCGATTTCTTCGTCTCGACCGGTGAGATTCTGATCACCAAGTACAGGATCGTCGGCACCGGCGCCCAACGAACGATCGGCGCCGACGTCGAGTGGACGTTCCCGCCGTCGTTCGTCGAAGTCGTCTGGGGCGACGGCAGGAAGATCGACCGGCAGGTGATCTCGATCACCGATCTCGGCGCATTCGGCACGCAGCACTTCTCGATTCCGTTCGACGCCACGGGCAAAGCGTGGGTGAGGTTCGCGGTGTGGGACACTGCGGGCAACGGCGCATTCGTGCAGCCCGTGTGGCTGAATGCGACGCGGATGACGACGGACCAGAACGCGCGGCGCGAGAAGTAACGGGACGTAAACGACACCGCGCGGCGCGCCGATTGCATCGACGTGCCGTACGTTATGGCAGATCACGGCGCCCTCATCGTCGGCGCCGAAGCCCGTCTGATCCGGATACCCGTCGACCCGCCGCGCGGCGATGCGATCCAGCAGTTCGCCGCGCTGGAGCTTCCGATTGTCGAACTGACCGACGCGGCCGGCCGGCGCGGTATCGGATTCGGCTACACGATCGGCAACGGCGGCACCGCAATCCATTCACTGCTGCGCGACGAATTACTTCCGGCCGTTCTCGAACAAGACGCCCGTCGAACAGTCGGGCTGATGCGCCAGCTCACCAAGCGGATTCACGCGCTGACGCCGGGCTGCATCAGCTCCACCGCGCTCGCCGCGATTGACGTCGCGCTGTGGGATTTGGCCGGCGTGCGGGCCGGCACTCCGCTGTACCTACTGCTTGGCGGCGCAACCGACCGTGTCCGTCTGTACAACACCCACGTCGGCTGGTTGAACCGTCCGCTCGAAGAGCTCGTGGCGTTGTCCGACGAAGCCGTCCGGCGCGACGGGTTTCAAGCGTTGAAGCTGAAGGTCGGCAAACCTGACATCGATGAGGACTGCGAGCGCGTCGCCAAGGTTCGCGAGGCCGTCGGTCCGCACACGACGCTCATGGTCGATGCGAACCAGTCGTGGTCGATCGATACGGCCATCACGCGCATCCGACGGCTCGAGGCATACGACTTGTACTGGATCGAAGAGCCATTGGAAGCGACCGATCTCGATGGATTCGCCCGACTTGGGCAACATACGGCGCTCGCGCGCGCCGGGGGCGAGAGTCTCTACAGCGTTGCGGCGTTTCACGAGTGCATCAGGCGCGGTGCGCTCGACGTGCTTCAGCCCGACGTCGCCCGCATCGGCGGAATCACGAACGCCATCGCCGCCTGTCACCTCGCCGCGGCTGCGAATCTACCGGTCGCGCCTCATGTCTCGCCGGAGCTGAGCGTGACGGTGGCGTGCGCTGTGGCAAACAGCGTGTTCGTCGAGTACATCCCGCAAATGGAGATCGTTCTGAGACGCCCCATCCGCCGACAGGGCGAGTTCGCGCTTCCGTTCGAAGAGCCGGGTCACGGCATTCAGTTCGACGACGCAGCGCTCGACCGCTTCGCCGTTCACGGCTCCGCGAGTCGGACCTTTCAGCAGAGTCATCGTTAGCGTCCGTGATGGGTTTCGCGGCCTGATGGGAGATATCGCGAAAGACCTTCGGCGTGTGATGCGCGGCGACGTTCGGTTCGATCGCGGGAGTCGAGCCGCGTACGCCACCGACGCCTCGAATTACCGTCAGGTTCCGATTGGCGTCGTTCTGCCTCGCGATGCGGCCGATGTCGTGGCGGCGATGGACGTGTGTCGCCAGCACGATGCGCCGGTGCTTCCACGCGGTGGCGGCACGAGCCTGGCCGGTCAATGCTGCAATGTGGCCGTCGTCTTCGACTTCACGAAGTACATGCGGCGCTTGGTCGTGCTCGATCCGGAACGACGCCGCGCGCGGGTCGAGCCTGGGCTCGTGCTCGATACCCTTCGCGACGCCGCCGAGCGGCATCACCTGACGTTCGCACCGGATCCGTCGACGCACAATCACTGCACGTTCGGCGGAATGATCGGCAACAACGCCTGCGGCGTCCACTCGGTCATGGGCGGCAATACCGTCGACAACGTCGAAGAGCTCGAGATTCTCACCTATGACGGCTCGCGTCTGCGTGTGGGCGCGACGAGCGACAGCGAGCTCGAAGCGATCGTTCACGCCGGAGGACGACGAGGCCAAATCTACGCGGCACTGAAGAGCCTGCGCGACAAGTACGCGGATCTGATTCGAAGTCGCTATCCGAAGATCCCGCGTCGCATTTCCGGCTACAACCTGGATCAGCTGCTGCCCGAGAACGGGTTTCACGTCGCGCGTGCGCTCGTCGGCACGGAGGGCACGTGCGTCACCGTGATCGAGGCGACCACTCGACTGGTCCACAGCCCGCCATATAAATCGCTGCTCGTCCTCGGCTATCCGGACGTCTACCGCGCGGCCGACCACGTCGTCGAATTGATGGCCTGCGGCCCGACGGGCCTCGAGGGCCTCGACGATCGCCTCATCGACGGGATGAAGAAGCTGAACATGCACCCGCAGGATTTGCGGCTGCTGCCGGAAGGCGGCGGCTGGCTGGTCGTGGAATTCGGCGGCGACTCGAAGGCCGAGAGCGACGACAAAGCACGAGCGGCGATCGCCGCTCTGAAGGCGTCTCCCGCCGCGCCGACGATGAAGCTGTACGACGATCGCAGGACGGAAAAATTGATTTGGAAGATTCGCGAGTCCGGCCTTGGCGCAACCGCGCGTGTTCCCGGACAGGCACCGACCTGGGAAGGCTGGGAGGATTCGGCGGTGCCGCCCGCGAGTCTTGGCCGATATCTCCGCGAGCTCCGGCGGCTGTTCGACCGGTACCAGTACGCGTGTTCCTTGTACGGGCACTTCGGTCAAGGGTGCGTCCACACGCGAATCGATTTCGATCTGGAGAGTCAGAGCGGCATCGATCGGTACAAAGCGTTCATGGACGACGCGACCGATCTGGTCGTGTCGCTGGGCGGCTCGCTGTCCGGTGAGCACGGGGACGGTCAATCGAAGGCGCAGTTCCTGTCGAAGATGTTCGGCCCTGAGCTGGTGGAGGCGTTTCGCGAGTTCAAGACGATCTGGGATCCTCGCGGCAGGATGAATCCGGGCAAGGTCGTCAACCCGTACCGCATCGATCAGAACCTGCGGCTCGGCGCGAGCTACCGGCCGCCGCGGCTGGCGACGCACTTCACGTTCCCCGACGATCGCCGCAGCTTTGCGTTTGCGACGGCCCGTTGCGTCGGCATCGGCGAGTGCCGCCGCGACCACGATGGCACGATGTGCCCGAGCTATCGCGTCACGCACGACGAGGAGCACTCGACCCGCGGACGCGCGCGGCTGCTCTTCGAGATGCTCGAAGGCGAGCCGCTGACGCGCGGCTGGCGCGACGACCACGTGAGGGAGGCGTTGGATCTCTGTCTCGCGTGCAAAGGATGCAAGGGCGATTGCCCCGTCAAGGTCGACATGGCCACCTACAAGGCCGAGTTCCTCTCGCACTACTACGAGAAGCGGATTCGACCAAGGTCGGCCTATGCGATGGGGTTCATCCATCGCTGGGCGCGATTGGCGTCGTATGCTCCGCGGATCGTGAACGCGATCGCCCGCGCGCCGCTGACGTCCAATCTGGCCAAGGCGGTCGCCGGCATCGCGCAGCAGCGGTCGATCCCCAGCTTCGCGGATCGCACCTTCGTTCAATGGTTCCGTTCGCGGACCGTACATCCCGACGCCGCTCGTTTGCCGGCGCAGAAGGTGCTGCTGTGGCCGGACACGTTCAACAACTATTTCCATCCGGACACAGCGATCGCGGCGACTGAGATCCTCGAAAGAGCGGGTTGCGAGGTCGTGCTGCCGGCTCGATCGCTCTGCTGCGGACGTCCGCTCTACGATTACGGCTTTCTCCGTCGGGCCAGGCGGATGCTGCTCGAGATTCTCGCCGACCTGCAGCCGCACCTCGAAGACAACGCGTCCGTAGTCGTGCTCGAGCCAAGCTGCCTGGCGGTATTTCATGACGAGCTCCTCAACCTGTTCCCCGACGACGCGCTCGCAAAGCGTCTTGCTCAGCAATCCTGTTCTCTGGCCGAGTTCCTGATGACGCGGGTGCAAGGCTATTCGGCGCCACGCCTTTCGCAATCGATCCTGCTCCATGGGCATTGTCATCAGAAGGCGCTCGGCGGCGTCGGTCACGAGGAGTGTCTGCTCAAGGAAATGGGCGCGACCGTGACGGTGTCCGACTCGGGGTGCTGCGGCATGGCCGGCAGCTTCGGCTTCGAGGCGAATCACTACGACGTGTCGATCAACGTCGGTGAGTTGGTGCTGCTGCCCGCCGTGCGAGCAGCCTCGCCCGACACGCTGATCGTCGCCGATGGATTCAGTTGTCGGGAGCAGGTGGAGCAGTGTACCGGCCGCCGTGCGGTCCACCTGGCACACGCCCTGAAGGCTGCGGGTCGCGAGTCTGCCGTGCAGAAAGATCGACCGGCGGAAGAGCAGATGCTGCCAGCTGTCGCCCGGCGAACGTTTCCAGTCGAACTCGCGGCAACAGTCCTGATTGGCGCCGGCGTGACGTTAGGCGCGCTCGGCGCATGGCAATGGTGGCGACGATGAAGACGGCATTGCTCGACGAACGAGGCGGGCTTCGGACGTTCGTGATCGTGCTGGCGACCGACGATGAAGCCGTGAAGTCGCTGACGTCGTTCGCCGTGAATCAACGCCTCGCGGCGAGTCACTTCACGGCGATCGGTGCCTTCTCGCGCGCCGTCGTCGCGTACTTCGACTGGTCAGCCAAACAGTACCGGCACATTTCGATTGACGAACAGGTCGAGGTTCTCTCGCTGATGGGCGACGTCACCATCGAGGACGGCAAGCCCAAGGTCCATGCACATGTCGTGCTGGGCAAAGCGGACGCGACCGCGCACGGCGGCCATCTGATCGAAGCGTCGGTGCGGCCGACGCTCGAGATCGTCGTGACGGAAACCCCTCGCCCGCTTCACCGCCGCTTCGACCCGGCGTCGGGTGTCGCGTTGATCGATCCGGCCGCTGAAAAAGTCCGGCGCGGCTGAACGCTCACATCACTTCACTTCTTCGGTTCGGCCGTCTCCTTGATTTCCAGCCGACGGCCGCGAGTCGTCTGGGGCGGCGCCGGCACGATGATCTCGAGCACGCCGTCGCGGAACGATGCTTTCGCCTGATCGGTGATGGCGCCTTCGGGAAGCGGAATCGTGCGTGAGAAGCTTCCGTACGTTCGCTCCGATCGATAGACGCCTTCGCGCTCCGTCTCCTGTTCCTGACGCCGCTCGCCCGAAATCGTGATGTCGTTCTCGGTGACCTCGATGCTGACATCGTCCTTCTTCATGCCGGGCAAATCGGCGCGGACGATAAGCTCGTTGTTGCGTTGATAGACCTCGATCGCGGGCGTCCACATCGCACCGCCCGTCCGACGCGGCGCATTCGACCAGTTCTGACCCCAGCGCGGCGCGAGCCAGCTCCGACCGAATCCGAAGTCGTCGAACACGCGCTCCACTTCGTCGGCAAACCGATCGAGCACGGCAAACGGATGGTCGATGCGACCGAGCTCGCGCCGGCCGACTCGCTGTCCCTCGCGTGTTGTGATCGCCGTCGTCTTCTCAGCCATACACACCTCCTGCTGTGCTGCTGTTCAAATGTTCGAAATTGCTCGAGCGTGGGTAAAATGCAAACGTCAAGCCACGGAAATGCATCGCGACGCGGACGTATTCGCGAGCAGACCGCGTGAACGGCGACAGGCGAGCCGATCTTTCAATCAGCGACTGTTTCGTGACGATGCACAATCGAGAGCATCTGTCGCAGCCCGCGCGTCATCCTGTATCGGGCGCTCTTTTCGGGTCAGCGATCCAATCGCTCCTGACGGCGGCTGCCGAGCACCGACATGACCGCAGGAATCGTCGTCGCGGCGCCTATCGCGACGAGCGTCAAACCGACAGTGCGGCGTCGATCCTCGGGGATGCGATCCGCCAGCAGCAGGCCGAGACCGAATGCCAGAGCTGCTCGCGTGGCGACGACGAATCCGAACAGCGGCGGGGTGAGCGTAAAAGTGGTGTTCATGAGTCCTCCGTCAAGGTGCGTTACGCAAACGGCGTGCTCGCGCCGGCCGCGGCGCCGTGACCGCAGCGAACAGCACGAGGAACGCCGCCGTTACCGCGATCGCTGTCCATGTGGAGGGCAGCCCGGACGCCGCCGGAGTGACGAGTAGAAAGCACTCGGCCCAGAAGCCGGCGGCGACGAACGATGCCACGACGAGCACGGGCGCGCGCCGTTTGCCGATACGGGGCAGAAGGACGACGAACGGCAGCGCGAATCGCGCCGCCCAGATCGTCCACGCCAGCCTCTGCCACCGGCCGTAGAGAAGCGGTATCAGATATCTCACCTCGTCGCTGACGTTTCCGTACCAAATCACGAGAAACTGCGACCACACGAGATACATCCACAGCAGGGAAAATCCGAGGAGGATCTTCGCAAGATCCGCTGCGCGATCTGCGGTCAGCGTCTCGTCACGATCGCGGCTGCTCCACGCGCTCACCAGAGCAACCGCGGCGATCGCCGCATACAGATTTGCGAGCAACAGATACGCCGGAAAGAGCGTGCTGCCCCACGGTGCCGCGAGCGACATGACGAGGTCGATGGCGAGGATGCTGAAGGCGACGGCGTAGGTGATGAGGAAGACCACGGTCGCTTTCGTCGTTGCAACGGGACGTGAACTGAACCATGCGGCAGCGGCCGCCACCGTCCCGAGCGCGGCGAGATCGCGGATGACGAAGGGCCAGAACCGCAGCCACGCGACGTCGATCGGATGCGCGATCCATGGGTAGACCCTGCGCGCGCCAATCAGCAGCACGACGTAGAGGACCACGGAGACCGGCAGGAAGCGGTGGAATCGGATGGCGGTCGCACGCAGCGGCGCCGCCCATTCGGCGCCCGTGACGTCGAGCAGCGCGGCGAACGCCATGCTGCCGGCCGCCGTTCCGGTCCAGAAGAGGAAATTCACGAGGAAGGCCGTCCAGGCTGCAATCACTGTCGATACGTTCCCAACGTGCGCACGAAGCGGACGATCTGCCAGCGTTCAGATGGATCGAGCTCGTGGGCCGAGCGCGGCATATGTTCAGTGCCGTTCGTGATCACCGCATAGAACCAGCCGTCCGCGTGGCGTTGCACGTCGGGAGCCGTCAGGTCTCCCGTCAAGTCGCCCATTGGCGGCGCGAACTCGCGTGCGACAGGTCCGTCGCCGCGGCCGTGGGGACCGTGGCAGGGCGCGCAATACGCCGCGTAGAGCTTCGATCCCGCTTCGACCGCCGACCGCGCTGCGATGTCGGCGCGAAGCTGGCGCTCGGCAACCTCAGGGCGGATCGGAAGCGAGCCACCGGTCGCGACTGCGCCGGCGGCTGGCGACCGCGGACCAGCGGATGCCGGGCGCGACGGCTGGTCGGCCATGTCGTGTTGCCACGGCCAGTCGCATGCGGTCTGAGCGAGCACGGTCACCGCCGCGAATGCGACCAGTCGACTCAGGATCGAACCACGCGCCATGCCGTTGCTCCGCTGCGCGTCATCAGTTCTCCGATCAATGGGGCGTCGGCGGATACGCAGGCGACGAGGAGTCCAAAGCGTTCCTCGCTCAACGAGGGCTCGTACGCAGCCCGCGCGACGCGACGCATTGCGCGGCCTCCGGCGAAGAAACCGGCGAGCGCGGCGCAGACTGCGATCAGGATGGTCGACTCGAACGCGACGATCAGGAACGACGGCAGCGCCACCAGCGGCTTGCCGCCAAGGATCAGGATCGGCCATTGTCGAACGGTCCAGATGGTAAACGCCATTCCGCCGATCGCACCGGCGACGCCGCCGGCAAACGTCCACGCCGACACGGCAGATCTCGGAACACCGACGGCCGCCTCGATTCGCGGATCGTAGGCCGGCGAGAACGCCGTGACGATCGTGAGCTGCTGCGCCCTGGCGGCCGCGATCGCATCGAGCAGGGCGTCACGCACCTCGAACAGGGCCACCACTCCGATCATGAGTCGGCCGCCTCCGCGGATGCCGGCGTGATCAGATGCTCCTTCGTTTCCGCCATCGGCACGCTCGGAATGTGTCCGATGATCAGGAGGAACCAGAACAGGAACCACCCCACGCTGCCGAGAAGAACCGTCCACTCGAACGCCGTCGGCCAGTATCGGCCCCACGAATAGCTGTCGTACTCGTGCGCGAGCGAGGCGACGACGATGACGAAGCGCTCGGTCCACATGCCGATGTTGATCGCGATCGAGATCGCGAACAGGACGGCCGGGCTCCGTCGTGCCGCGCGTCGCAGGAACGCCAGCGGCACAATCGAGTTGCAGACGATCGCAAGCCAGACGAGCGGCGCATACGCGCCCGCAGCCCGGAACAGGAATTGACTTCGTTCGGCGGGCTCACCGCGATACCAGGCGAAGAACAGCTCGCTTGCGTACGAATACGTCACGATGAGCGAGACGGCGACGATCAGCTTCGCGACCTGCTCGAGGTGATCGTCGGTGACGTACTCGCGGATGCCGAGGAGCACGCGACCCGGAACGAGGAGCGTCAGAATCATCGCCAGGCCTGAGAAGACCGCCCCGGCGACGAAATACGGCGCGAAGATCGTGCTGTGCCACCCCGGGACGATCGCCACGGCGAAGTCCCACGACACGATGCTGTGCACGGAGATCACGAGCGCGGTGATCAGACCGGCCAGGACCGCGTAGGCCGACCGGAAGTGACGCCACTCGTGAGCGCTGCCGCGCCAACCGACCGCAAGCCGTCCGAAGATCCAGCCGCGCCACCCGGCCGTGTGATCGCGAACCGACGCAAAGTCGGGAATCAACCCGAGAAACCAGAACAGGACGCTGGCGACGAAATAGGTGCCGACCGCGACCGCGTCCCAGATGAGCGGCGAGCTGAAGTTCACCCACAGACCGCGCTCGTTCGGATACGGAATCAGCCAGTAGAAGCGCCATGCGCGGCCCAGGTGGAGGATTGGAAACAGACCGGCCGTCGCGATCGCCACGATCGTCATCGTCTCGGCGGCGCGCGCGATCGACGTGCGCCACCGCGCACGAAACAGAAACAGGATGGCGGAGATGAGCGTGCCGGAATGCGCGATGCCGATCCAGAAGACGAACGTTGCGATGTATGCACCCCACATGACCGGGTGCAGCAGTCCCGTGATGTGAAGGCCGCTGTAAATCTGATACGTCCATACCAGCAGCGCGAGCGACCACAGGAAGAAGCAGAGCCCGACCGCTCCCCAGTACGCGAGCCACCCCGGCGTGTGCCACTCGAGCGTCGCCAGAATGTCCCGTGTGACGCGACGAAGCGCGACGGGAAGCGGCAGCGCCGATACGGACGGAACGTCGGGATCAGTCGCCGCCATCCGGCGCTCCCGGCACACTGCGTCGCAGGTATGTGATGGCCGGCCGCGTATTGAGCTCTTCGAGCGCGTGATAGCCGCGCGCTGCGCCCGAGAGACGCGACACGCGGCTGTTCGGGTCGTGAAGATCGCCGAAGACGATCGCGTCCGCAGGACACGTCTGGGCGCAGGCGGGCGTGATATCGCCGTCACGAACGGCGCGTCCTTCACGCTTCGCCTCGAACTTGCCCGCCTGGATCCGCTGCACGCAGAAGGTGCATTTCTCCATCACGCCCGCGCTGCGGACGGTGACGTCGGGGTTGAGCTGCTCGCCGAGCGGCGCCGGCCAGCCGTAGCGCGCCCAATTGAACCGGCGCACCTTGTACGGACAATTGTTCGAGCAGAACCGCGTGCCGATGCAGCGGACGTAGACCTGTGCGTTCAATCCTTCCGGATTGTGATACGTCGCGTAGACGGGACAGACCGATTCGCACGGCGCCTCATCGCACTGCTGGCAGAGCATCGGCATGAACACGTGTGCGTCCCGCTGCAGTCCGCGGTCGGCCGGCACGGCGTGCGACTGGCGCTCGATGCGGATCCACGACATCTCCCGACCCTGCGCGCAGAACTGTTCGCCCACGACCGCGATGTTGTTTTCCCCGTAGCACGCGACCACGCACGCGTGACACCCGGTGCAGGCATTCAGGTCGATCGCCATGCCCCAGCGGTGTTCCGGGTGTGAGTGCGCAGGGTAGAAATCAACCGGCGGATGCGGCTGCGCTTCGGGGCGATCGACGCGATCGGGGCGCACCATCGTGGCGAGCGCCTGCCTCGTCGACTCCGCGGCCGCAGTCATCGTCGCATCGAGGACGGGAAGCAGGACGCGCCCGGTCGCTCGTTCGAGACGAACGCCGTTGATCCGCCAGCACGCGTGCGCGCCATCCGCGGCACGCGGCGGCAGAAGCGCGGCCGGATTGGCGCCGCGCCTGCCGCCCACGTGAAGGGAAGGCGAGCGGCCGTACCCGAGCGGCATCGCGATCGTGTCGGCGCGCGTGTCGCGCGTGATGTGTGCCGCGGCTTCGAGCCGGCCGTACGGCGAGATCACCCGAACACCGTCTCCTTCACCGACGCCAAGGCGTCCCGCCGCGTCAGGATGGAGCGCCACGTATCCATTCCAGACGGTGCTCGTGATCGGATCGGGCACTTCCTGCAGCCACGACTCGTTCGCCGACCGGCCGTCGTAGAAATGCATCGAAGGGCTGACGACCAGCGCGAATCCGTCGATCGGTTCGATCTCGTCCGGTCGAATCGAGTTCAACGTCGACGAGATATCGCGAAGAGCGACAGGCGCCGGCGCGGCGTCGGCGGCAAAGCGGCCACCCGTTCGAAGCGTCTCGGACCATCGCAGATCGCTTTCTCCTCCACGCGCGGCCGCCCCGTCTCCCAGCCAGCGGGATCGCACGTAGTCGCGCCACGCCGCGTGACCGCACGCCCTCGCGCACTCGTCGTCGATCTGATTGGCAACGTCGATTAACACGTCGCCGGTTGCCCTCGTGTCGAAGAGCCGTTCGGCGACCGGCTGCATGACACCGTTGACCCCTGCGCGCGGCGTGTAGTCGCCCCACGCTTCGAGGAAGTGATGATCGGGCAGGATCAGATGCGCGTAATCGGTCGTTTCGTCCGGTCCGCTTGCGAAGCTGACGACGAACGGCACATGCGACAGCGCGCTGGTCAGGGCGGTCGTCGGCAGCGTGAGAACCGGATTGGCCTTGTGCACGAGCAGGACGTCGACATCTCCTCGCGTCGTGCTCTGAATGAGTTGATCCAGATCGTCGCGAGTCGCAAGCCGATCCAGCGCATAACCGGCGCCGTACGTGAGCGACTCGCCGACGTTGCCGGCGAGCACGTTCAGGAGGAGCGCTGCGATCTCGAGCGACGCGGCGTGTCGCAGTCCCGTGCCGCCGACACCGCCCCCGATCGCGAGCGACGGTGCAGCCGCCGTGAACTGCCGTGCAAGGGCGCCGATCGAATCGGGCGACACGTCCGTCAACGCGGCGGTCCGTCCGGCGGCAAACCGCGCCAGCGCCGGACGCAGCCAACCCGCATGCGCGCCCGCCGATGGATGGACGAGGCCTTGGTCGACGATGGCGTGCGCGGTTGCGAGCGCGACCAGCACCTCGGATCCCGGCCGCGCGGGAACCCAGACATCAGCATTCAATCCGGTGAGCGAACGGCGCGGCGAGACGCACGCGAAGGTGCCGGATGCATCGCGAATGCGACGCTGCCGCGTCGTGCTGTATCCGGCGGTGAACTCCACGTTCGAAATCCACGTCTCGACGAATTCGGCGCCGAACGACATGATGAAGTTCGCGCGATCGAACAGGTACCTGGGAACTTCAGCGCGGCCGAAGGCGATGGCGCCGGCCTGACGCAGCGGCTCGTAGTCGAAGCTCTCGTAGAACAGCCGCCGATCGCTGTGGAGCGCGTGCAGCCAGATTGCGGTCAACTCGTCGAGCGAATCGGTCTGGAGCTCGCCGATCCAGGCAATACGATTCGGTCCACGCCGCTTCGATTCGCCGAGCTTGTCGGCGAGCATGGTCTCCGCGTCGGGCCACGAGATCGGCGCCATCGTTCCGTTCTGCTGGCGGAAGAGCGGCTGCCTGAACCGATCCGGGTTGTAGACCGCTTGAACGGCCGCCTGGCCGCGTCCGCAGAGCCGTCCCTGATTGATCGGATGTTTCGGGTTGCCTTCCGCCTTGGTGATGCGCCCGTTGATCGTCTTCACGACCATCCCGCATCCGGCCGGGCATTGACGGCAGATCGTGGCGTAATACGCTCCGACGCCAGGCGTCACGTCGTCGGGAGAGACGAAGTACGGAATGACGTTTTCGGATCCGGTCGGGCTGCACTGATCGAACAGGGCGGCTGAACTCGTGAGCCCGATCACCTTCAGGAAGCGGCGCCGCTCAATCGAGTCGATCCCGGCCATCAGTGGTGGCAGGCGATGCAGTCGATCGATGCGCCGCGATCGCGATGGCACGTGACGCACCAACCCATGTTGAGATCGGTCGAGCGTACCACTCGATTCATCGAGCCAACGTCTCCGTGACACGCGTCACACGAAACGCTGGCGAGTGCATGCGCTCCGTGATTGAAGCGGACGAACTGCGGGAGCGCGTAGACCTTCACCCATTCGATCGTCTTGCCGGCGTCCCACGCGCGACGGAGCTTCGTGATCTCAGGATTGCTGGTCAGCACGTAGCGATGGCAGCCCATGCAGCGTTCGACCGGTGCGATGCCGGCGAACGCCGACCGACGGGCGCCGCTGTGGCATAGCGCGCAGTCGAGCTGGTCGGAGCCGCGAACGTGATCGCGATGGCTGAAATCGATTGGCTGCTCAGGCGCGACAGGCCGGCTGAGCGTGCACGCAATGGCCCAGCTTGTGGAGGCGACGACAAGCAGAGCAAAAGAACGATGCACGGCGACGTTGTCCGAGCACGTGCCGTGCAAGTTGAACGCCGAACTGAACAGGTCTTCGACTGGCTGTACGACTCTACTTCGATGGACGGCCCGAGCGAGATATCTCGGAGACCAACTCCGATGTTTTCTCCGGCGCGCCGACCATCGCGATATCCGCCTGGGAGATGATGCCGCTGCAGCATCCGCCGTCGTCGACCACCGGCACACGCCGGATCTGATGCGCCTCCATTGTCGAGATCACCTCGTCCAGCGGAGCGTCGGCGCGGACCGCTACGACCCCTGTCGTCATGCACGACTCGGCCGTGTGGCCCGAGGGGTTCTTTCCTTCCGCGACGATGCGGCAGACGATGTCACGATCGGTGACGACGCCGACGGGGCGATTGGAGCTGTCGACGATCGGAATCTCTCCACAGTTGTTCTGGACCATCATTTTGGCGACTAGATCGAGCGTTGTATTCGGCGAACAACACGCCGGGTCGGGCGTCATCACGTCGCGCGCGAGCTTGGCCATAAGTTTCCTCTGAAGAAATGTCGACCGCTCGTGCATAGCAATGCGCGTGCCTCGCATGTCATGAAGCGATGGATTCAAGCCGGCACGAAGTCGAGATGATCGCAGCGACGCGTGTCGAAATGGCATCCAGCTTGCGGCTCGCCTCCTCGAACGGAGAATTGCATATGGCCGAGAAGGCGACGGTGAAACGAGCTCGTCGAGACAAGCGCGCCGGAAAAGCCGCGACGACGCAAGCGGGCGAATTCGTGCGCGAGGAGATGCACCACATCCGGGAAGGCAAGCATGGCGCCCGATCGACGAAGCAGGCGATCGCGATCGGTCTTTCGAAAGCGCGACGTGCGGGCGTCAAGTTAGGCCGCCCGCCTTCGAGCGCAAAGGGGAAAACGAAGGAGAGCGCCGCGTACGCGTCGCGCGCCGGAAGACATGGAACCCGGCGTGCCTCGCCCCGGCGCTCCCGTGCGGTCAGAAGGGCGCTGCGGCGCGAAGACCGAACTGCGGCGTCGCGCAAGTCGCTCGCGCGTCAGGCGCGCACGTCGGCGCGGCGACGGTCGGCGGCATCACGCCGCGCGTCCGCGCGGCGAGCGGTGCAGACCAAGGGGCCGCGAGTGCGGCGTGCCGCGGCGCGTCGTGCCGCCCGAACACGGCAGCGGCGACGTCGCGCGGCAACTGCGTGATTGCGGCGTCGCTTGCGCTCGAGCGCGTGATGTTCGAGGCGTCAGATCGTTGCAGCTGACGAACACTCGCGACATCACGGCAATCGGGCGGCAGGAGAGTCGTCGATTTGGTCCGACTGTAAGCCGGGCGGGGTGATCGGCAGACGTACGGTGAACCGCGCGCCTCGACCAACGCCTTCGCTCAAGGCCTCGACGGCGCCGCCGTGCGACTCGACCACGTACCTCACGATCGTGAGGCCAAGCCCCAATCCGCCGTGGACGCGGGTATAGGAACCGTCCGCCTGCCGGAATTTGTCGAACACGAACGGTAGAAACGACGAATCGATGCCCTGACCGTTATCACGGACGTCGACGACGACGTGGTTGTCCTCGTGGCGCGCGGAGACGTCGATCCGACCGCCAGCGGGCGTGAACTTGATCGCGTTCGACAGCAGGTTCCAGAACACCTGGCGGAGGCGATCCGGGTCCGCATCGATGATCGGCAGCGCGTTCTCGACGGTGACGCCCAGGCGCAGCTCTTTCGCCTTGATCGCCGGTTCGAGCGTCTCGATGGCCTCGCCGACCGGCGTCATCACGGCGGTCCGCCGCAGCTCGAGGCGCAGCGCGCCGCGGACGATCCGGGACGTGTCGACCAGGTCGTTCAGTACCGTCGCCTGAGCGTGCGCGCTCCGCTCGAGAGCGTCCAGCGCCTTTTTCACGCCTTGTTCGTCCAGACGCCCGCCCCGCAGCAAACGCGCCCAGCCGAGGATGGAGGTGGCCGGCGTGCGCAATTCGTGAGAGACGGCGGCGAGGAACTCGTCCTTCATCCGGTTGGCTGTCACCGCCGCGGCATGCGCTTCCTGCTCCATGAGGAGCAGCGCTTCGCGTTTGGCTTCGATGGCCTTCCGCTCGGCGATGTCCCTGAACGTCCAGACGAGACCGCGGAGTTGTCCGGACTCGTCGCGGATCGGGGCGTGCATCTCCTCGATCGCGCATTCGGTTCTATCAGGGCGGACCAGAATGTAGTCGGCAATCACCGCGCCCTCGCGCGCCGCGGCATCGAGCTTCGGCTCGCGCGTCGTCGGATCGCACACGCGGAACACGTCGATGTCGGCGCGGCCGCGAGCGGCTTCGTCAGACCACCCGGTCAGCCGTTCAGCCGCCGGATTCATGAACGTGACCCGCCGGTCCGGATCGGTCAGCAGCACGGCGTCGGCTGTGCTCCCCAGCGCGGTCGCGAATAGCTCGCGTTCGGCCAGGTGCTCACGGCGCTCGCGCAACTGTTCGACGGCGCCGTGCGCCGCCGCGTACAACACGATGACGACCGGCAGGAGCAGCACGATGACCATGCTGTTGCCGCTGCCGACCCCGGCGAGCAACACCAGCAGCCCCGCCACCGAGGCCCCGACGAAGAACGTGAACCAGAGTTTGGCGAAATACGCAGCCCAGACGTGAGGGAGCGACTCGTGTTGTTCTCCCGCGACGGCCATCGCGATGAATCCGGAGTTCAGCACGAAGTACAGCGCCGCGAAGACCATCAACGGAATGACGAGCTGAGCGCCCGGCGTCGGCCGGGCACGGAACGCGACCGGCGCCAGAGCGTCGAACGCGCGCGCCGCGATCCACATGGCGAGCGCGGGAGCGGTCGCATTGTAGAAAAGACGGCTCGCGGTCCGGTTCTCGCGGGTCAGCCGCAGCGACATCGTGAATGCATCGAAGGCGACGAGGACCGTGGCCGCTGCCGGGCCGAACAACACCGCTGCGGTCATCGTGAAGCTGTCGGACACGGAGAAGGTGAAGCGCGCGCCCAGCATGCGGAAATTCGCGAGGCCGCTCGCGACGGTCAGGCCGACGAGCAGAAGATAGGAGCGGTCGACCACGACGGGCGGCAGTCCGGGGAGCGAATGAACGATGGTGGCGGCGCCGGCGACAGCAATCGCCATCAACGGCGTCCGAAGGGTGCGATCGGCCGCAGCTGCTCGTCGCGTGCCCGCAGAAGTCGGAAGAATCATCAATACAGCTCAGCTCATCGTTGAATTCATCGCCGAATTCACCATTGTAACCAGCGTACGATTTTTGAAACCGGCCGAGCCGCATTCGACGTGCAAGCTCGCCGCTACTCACATCTTCTAACGACTTTTGTAACGACGATCCGGCGGCCCCGCTTTTGCCTTTGGCTTCGACGCTCATCCCCGACGAAGGCAAGGGCCCATTGAAATTTCGAAATCGCGCTGTTCGTGCAGCGGTGTATGCACAACGCGGCGCCCGCGCGTTAGCGATCGCCGCCGCGATAATCGCCGCGACCCGCAATGCGGGCGCGGCGTCGCAACCTGACCGGCCGAAGCTCGATCGGGCACTGTGGCAGGCAGCCGATCTGCCGGCCAACACCGACGTGATCGAGGTAATCGTTCGCGTCAACGGCGCCGATCTCGCTGCCATGCGGACGCGGCTCGAAGCGCGCGGCCATCGCATCATCAACGAGCATCCGAGCGTCAGTGCGTTCGCGGTTGCTCTGCACGGCGCCGACCTCCGCGACCTCGAGGCCGACCCGTCCGTTCTGCACATTTCGGCAAACGCGATCGTCGCCGCCCACGCCGATGGGAGCGATTCGACGGGCGGTCGTGGCACCGCGGCCAGACAGGCGCTCGTCACGACACTCGGTCTCGCGACTGCAACCGTGTCCGGCAAAGGTGCGGGTGTAGCGGTCCTCGATTCGGGTATCGCGCCGAGTGCGGAACTTACCCCCGACGCGTTCTATGACTTCACACGCGGCGGGCGCAGGTCCGAACCGTACGACGACTACGGCCACGGCACGCATGTGAGCGGTCTGATCGCCGGCCGATCGTCGGGCGTCGCCCCCTCGGCCCGCGTGATCGGCCTCAAGGTGCTTGACGCTCACGGCCAGGGCACGATCAGCACGGTGCTGCAGGCGCTCGAGTTCGCGATCGTCAACCGCCAACGGCTGGGCATCGACGTCGTCAATTTGTCGCTTGGCCACCTCGCCACCGAACGCGCCGCCGACGATCCGCTCGTGGAGGCGGTGGAGTGCGCCACGCGCGCGGGTCTGATCGTCGTGACGTCGGCTGGAAACGCCGTGGCGCCTCCGGACGGCACGCGGTTCGCCGAAATCTCGTCGCCGGGAACCGCCCCGTCCGCCATCACGGTGGGGGCGTTGGATACGCATCACACGTCGACGCGGCTCGACGACGACGTCACCGAGTACAGCGCGCACGGTCCGACGCCGTTCGACGGATTCCAGAAGCCCGAGATCGTCGCCCCGGGTAACGATCTCGTGTCAACGGCCGCGGTCGACAGCGTGCTCTACACCCAATATCCGGAACGGCAAGTGCTCGACGAACGCGGGCGCGCGCGGCTGTTCCGGTTGAGCGGCACCAGCATGGCGGCCGCCGTCACGAGCGGCGTCGTCGCGCTGCTCGTCGAGCAGAATCGCCGCGAGTCGGACGCGCGGCTCACGCCGAATCTCGCGAAGGCGATGCTGCAGTTTTCTTCCTTATCCATCCCGGGCGACCCGCTCACCCGTGGCGCCGGTGCGCTGAACGGCGGCGGCGCGCTCGACCTTGCCGCTTCCATCGATCCGTCCTATCCGACTGGCGAATGGTCCGCGCCGCAGATGCCGACGCCGGTGACGACGATCGAAGGCGAGCACGATGTGTGGTCGCAGACGATCATCTGGGGCACCACGATCATCTGGGGAACCGCTGTCTACGTGAACGAGCCCGCGTGGTCGCCGGCGACCGTGTGGGGGTCGACGATCATCTGGGGCACCGCGATCCAGTGATCTCTCGCTGAAAATCTTCGAACACGTCGCTGAAATCCAATCTAGTCTTGCATCGAGGCGGGCATCCGTGCGGACGGTCGCCTGCCGCCTCTGTGAACGATGCAGACTTCCTCGACTAATACCGACGTCCTGATCGCCGGCGCCGGGCCGACCGGTCTGGTGCTGGCCCTCTGGCTCACGCGATGCGGCGTGCGCGTCAGGATCATCGACAAAACCCCTGAGCCGGGCACGACGTCACGCGCCATCGGCGTCCAGGCGCGCACGCTCGAGCTATACCGGCAGATCGGCCTGGCCGATGACGTGGTCGCCCGCGGACGTCGGGCGGTCGCCGCCAACGTCTGGGTGTCCGGCAGGCACGTGGCCCGCGCGGTCTTCGGCGACATGGGCGCGGGAATCAGTCCATATCCGTACTTGCTGATCTTCTCGCAGGACGAACACGAGCGGTTGTTGATCGCTCGTCTGCACCAGATCGGCGTCGAGATCGAGCGCCGCACGGAACTGCTGGATTTCGAGCAGGCGGGAGGTTGCGTCGTCGCGCGGCTGAAGGGATCCGATGGAGCTGTGACCCGGTGCGCGGCCGCGTACGTGGCGGGCTGCGACGGCGCGCACTCCGCTGTCCGCGAGACGCTGAACATCGGATTCACCGGCGGCACCTACGCGCACCTGTTCTACGTCGCCGACGTGGACGGCGGAGGCGCGGTGATGAACGGAGAGCTGCACGTCGCGCTCGACGCGACCGATTTTCTTGCTGTGTTCCCGCTGCGAGGCGATCGCCGCGGGCGGCTCGTCGGCACGGTTCGCGAGGAGGCCGAGCATCAGCACGACAACTTGACGTGGAGCGACGTCAGCAAGCGCGTCATCGACTGGATGCCGCTCGACATCGCGCGGGTGAACTGGTTCTCGACGTATCGCGTGCATCATCGCGTCGCCGATCAGTTCCGTTCCGGTCGAGCGTTTCTCGCCGGCGACGCCGCCCATATCCACAGTCCCGTCGGCGGGCAGGGCATGAATACGGGGATCGGCGACGCCGTGAATCTCGCGTGGAAACTGGCTGCCGTCGTGCGGGGCGATGCAGACCAGGCGATCCTCGACACGTACGAGACGGAACGGATCGCCTTCGCGCGGCGGCTTGTCGCCACGACCGATCAAGCCTTCACCGGCGTCACGAGCTCCAGCGCATTCGCCCGCGCGCTGCGATTGCGCATCGTGCCGGTTTTGATCCCGTCGCTGTTCGCATTCCGAGCGATTCGGCGCCTCGCGTTTCGCACCGTGTCGCAGACGGCGGTGAACTATCGCGGGAGTGCGTTGAGTCGGGGAGCCGCCGGACCAGTGCAGGGCGGCGACCGGTTGCCCTGGGTGAAGACGAACGCCGGCGACGACCGCGCCGATAACTTCGCGCCGCTGACGTCGATCGACTGGCAGGTGCACGTGTACGGCGAGGCCGCGCCCGAGGTCCGGGTCGTCTGCGAGCAACGACGACTGCCGCTGCACGTGTTCGCGTGGCAACCAGCGATGCGCCGGAACGGCTTGCGGCCGAACGCGGTGTACCTCGTGCGCCCCGATGGCTACGTCGCGCTGGCGGATCGCGGCAGACCCACGGCGAACGCGCTCGCGTCGTACCTCGACGCGTGGAAGCTCTCCGCCACGCGCTCCTGATCGGCAGCCACGATCATCGCGCCACAAGATCTCGTGGTGCGCGTATGATGCGCGCCATGCGGGACGTGTGGCAGCTGCGCATCTGATATGAGTCTTCCATCCATCGGCCGCAATGTATCGGCCTGACCTCGTCGTTCGCAGCCGCCGCGTCGTCACGCGCGACGGCGTCACGCCGGCGGCGCTGCACATACGCGGCGGGCGTGTCATAGGCGTGCTCGATTTCGAGAACGTGCCGGAGAGGTGTCCCCTGGACGATGCCGGCGATCTCGTCGTCATGCCAGGAGCCGTCGATACCCACGTGCACGTGAACGCGTCGGCCGCGGCGGATGGTCATGTGTTCGAGCAGACGACGAGGGCAGCCGCGGCGGGCGGCATCACGACGATCGTCGATCTGGGCTCGGCAGGCCGTCCGACAGCGAGCGTCGCGGCGCTCGAACAGAAACGGTGCGCCGCCCAGGGACGTTGTGCCGTCGACGTCGGCTTCTGCGGCGGCATCGCTCCTGGAAACAGCCATGAGCTCGGGCGACTCGCGAAAGAGGGTGTGTTCGGTTTCGCGTGCGCGTTCGGGTCTGCTGCAGTCGACGGCGCCGCAGCCGTCACAGAAACGGATCTGCGGACGGCGATGCCGGCGCTCACGCGGATCGGCGCCATGCTCATGGTCCAGGGCGAGCTTCCCGGGCCGATTGAACGAGCCGTGGACGGCCAGAACTCGTCGATGGGACTGTTCGATCGACTGACGCGGTCTCTTCGCGGCGGCCGCAAGTACATCCGGTTCCTGGAAACGCACCCCAAAGAAGCGGAAACCGAGGCAATTCTGCAGCTCCTCGAGTTGTGTCGCGAGCACAGAACGAGAACGCACATCCTCAGTCTGTCGTCATCCGACGCGCTTACGCCGATCTTCCATGCGCGGGCGGCGCGGCTGCCGGTCACCGTGGAGACATGTCCGCATTATTTGTTTTTCGTGGCGGAGCAAGTGCCGGACGGCGCGACGGCGTTCAAATGCGTCCCGCCGATTCGCGAGCGGGTCAACCGCGAGCTGCTGTGGGGCGCGCTATCGGGCGGTCTCATCCAGATGATCGCGTCGGATCACTCGCCGCCACGCGCAGAATTCAACCGCATCAAGTCGCGCGACTTTTCACGCGCGTGGAGCGGCATCGCGTCGCTGCCGTTGAGTCTGCCGGCCGCGTGGACCATCGCGTCGGCGCGCGGCCACACCGTCAGTCAGCTTGCCGCGTGGATGTGTCGCGCCCCCGCCCGCATCGTCGGTCTTGAAAGAAAAGGCGAGATTGATGTTGGCTATGACGCCGATCTCGTCATCTGGGACCCTGACGCGGAGTTCAAGGTTGATGCCGCGACGGTGGTCGATGGCCGGGCATCGAGCCCGTACGCCGGCTGTTCCCTCCGCGGCGTCGTCGTTCGCGTCTACCTTCGCGGAAATGTGATCTTCCACCGGGGACAACCGATCGAGCGCCCGATGGGACGCCTGCTCGTGAAGCAAAGCGAAACAGCGCGCCGTTGATGAAACGCGACAGAGC
Organism: Acidobacteriota bacterium; assembly: GCA_003222395.1. GTDB lineage: Bacteria > Acidobacteriota > Vicinamibacteria > Vicinamibacterales > CAVVIG01 > Gp6-AA45. The sequence continues at coordinate 39,420 of QHWB01000033.1, read as the reverse complement.
GCCGAATGCCGCACGTGGTGGAGCTACTGGAACCTCATCAAGTTCCGCGAGCACCAGCACGGCGACGGCACCATCGGGCTGTGATTTCCGGCCACATTCGGCCGGGCGGCCGCCGACGCCGGATACGTGCGCCTGACGCCGGCCGCGCTAGTGATGCTGGTCGGCGGCGTTCGCGTGCCGATGACAAGCGCGCACGGCCTGTCAGCAACGCCGTACGAGTGAGTTGGCGTGAACGAAAACGGTGACCAGATCGGCGCCTGCGCGTACGTGTAAAGGAAAGAGTTGAAACACGCGCACGTCGGCGCGATGATTGCACTCTGCAAGGTGTCGTCGCTCGAGAGCATCTACCGGGTTGCCTAAGTTGGGAGGCTGCTCATGCACATCTCCCGAAGAGCGTTCATCCAGACCACCGTCATCGGAGGAGCGGGCCTGTCGGCGTTCGGATTCGATGTCGGACCCGCCTACGCGCAAGCGAAGACGCTCAAGATTCAGCGCACAACCGAGACGCGCAGCACGTGCCCCTACTGTTCGGTCAGCTGCGGTGTGATCATCCACACGCTCGGCGACCGGGCGAAGAACGCCATCCCTCAGGTGGTCCACGTCGAAGGCGATCCCGACCATCCGATCAATCGCGGCACGCTTTGTCCGAAGGGCGCGTCGCTCGAGCAGGACATCGTGAACGAGCGGCGGCTGCTCAAGCCGGCTGTGCGGCGGCCGGGATCGGATCGCTGGGAAGACATTTCCTGGGATCAGGCGATCGCCGAGATCGCCGACCGCGTCAAGAAGACGCGCGACGCGACGTTCGTCGAGAAGGATCAGCGCGGGCGGACGGTCAATCGCTGCGAAGGGATTGCGTTCACCGGCGGCTGCACCGACACGAACGAGTTCAATTATCTCGTCGTCAAGACGATGCGCAGTCTGGGGGTGGTGTACCTGGAGAACCAGGCCCGGGTTTGACACGGGCCAACGGTCTCCAGTTTGGGGCCCACATTCGGACGCGGCGCGATGACGAACGGCTGGATCGACATCAAGAACACCGACATGATGTTGATCATGGGCGGGAATCCGGCCGAGAACCACCCGTGCGGCTTCAAGTGGCCGATTGAAGCGAAGCTCCAGCGCAACGCGAAGATGATCGTGGTCGATCCGCGCTTCACGCGGACGGCCGCGAGCGCCGACCTGTTTTTGCAGATTCGGGCGGGCGCCGACATTGCGTTTCTTGGCGGCCTGATCAACTACGCGATCGAGAACGGCCGGATCGCGCACGACTACGTCGTCAACTACACGAACGCCGCGTTCATCGTGAAGGAAGGCTTCAAGCTTCCCGATGACGGCCTGTATTCCGGGTTCGATCCGTCGACACAGATCTACGACAAGTCGACCTGGAATTATCAGGAAGGCGGCAACATGACTGGGCACGCCGGCACCGAGGCGTCGACCGGCACGGCCGGCGCGTCCGCCGGCTCGGCTGCGAACCTCGGGTACGCGGCGCAGGGTCCGGCCGGCGTCAACGGCGCCGGAACGGCTGCGAGCAAACCAGCGGCGCCGGCGATCCTTCCGCCGAACGTCGCCTACGACTTGTCGCTCCAGCATCCCCGGTCCGTATTCCAGCTCCTCAAAACGCAGTACTCGAGGTACACGCCTGAGATGGTCGAGCGGATCACGGGCATCCCGAAGGATCAGTTCCTGAAGGCCGCCGATCTCTTCACGTCGATCCGCAAGGACGGCGACATGACGAAAGCCGGCACGATCATCTACGCGGTCGGCTGGACCCAGCATACATTCGGCACGCAGATCATTCGAACGGCGGCGATGCTGCAGCTGCTGCTCGGCAACGTCGGGCGCGCCGGCGGCGGCGTCAACGCGCTGCGCGGCCATTCGAACATCCAGGGCGCCACCGACATGGCGGGCGTGTTCGACATCCTGCCCGGCTATCTCAAGATGCCGAACCCGGACGACGCCGACCTCGCGACGTTCCTGAAGCGAACCACACCGACGTCGTCGAAGCCGGGCGAATGGGATTCGTACAACTACTGGTCGAACACGCCGAAGTTCGCGGTCTCGTTCCTCAAAGCCATGTACGGCGACGCGGCGAAGAAGGAGAACGACTGGGCGTTCCACTACCTGCCGAAGATCGATCGCAATCACGCGTGGACCCAGATCTGGGACGACATGTACGCGGGCCACATCAAGGGCATGTTCGCGATTGGCATGAACGGCGTGCAGATTGGTCCGAACACGAAGAAGAACATCGAGGCGCTGAAGAAGGCCGACTGGCTCGTCGTCGGCGAGATTTACCCCGACGAAACGAGCGAATTCTGGAAGGCGCCGGGCACGACCGGCGACGAGATGAAGAAGATTCAGACGACCGTCTATCGGCTGCCGTGCGCCGGCTTCGCCGAGAAGGATGGCAACTTCGTCAACTCGGCGCGCTGGCTGCAATGGAAGAACGTCGCGCTGCCGCCGCCGGGCGAGGCGCGGCTCGATCAGGACATCCTCGCGCAAGTCTTTTTGAAGGTGCGCGAGCTGTACCAGAAGGAGGGCGGCAAGTTCCCGGATCCCATTCTCAACGCGCGCTGGCCGTACACGCAGCCGCGCAATCCGTCGCTCGCAGAGGTCGCGCGCGAGATCAACGGTCAGGCGCTCGCAGACGTCACCGATCCGGCGACGGGTACCGTGATCAAGGCGGGACAGCAGCTTCCGGGATTCGCGTTCCTGCGCGACGATGGCTCGACCTTGTGCGGCAATTGGCTGTACAGCGGCTCGTGGACGGAGGCCGGCAACATGACGGCCCGCCGCGGCACCGAGGATCCATCCGGCCTCGGCATCTATCCGAACTGGGGGTGGTCGTGGCCGGCGAACCGCCGCGTGATGTACAACCGCGCCTCGTGCGATCCGTCCGGCAAGCCCTGGGACGCCGAGCGGCGCCAAATCTGGTGGAACGAAGCGGGCGGCCGGTGGGTCGGCAACGATGTGCCGGACTTCAAGGTCGATTCGAAGCCGTCCGATCACATGGGACCCTTCATCATGAATCCCGAAGGAATCGGCCGGCTGTTCGCGCCTCTCGCCGCATTCGCTGAAGGTCCTTTCCCCGAGCACTACGAGCCGATCGAAAGCCCGCTGCTCAATCCGCTCCATCCGAAGCAGTCGAACAACCCTGTGGTCCGTCGGATGAAAACGGATCTCGACAAGTTCGGCGCGCCCGACCAGGGCTTCACCATCGTCTGCACGACGTATCGGCTTACCGAGCACTACCACTACTGGACAAAGAACAACCCGATGAACGTCCAGCTCGTGCCGGAGCCGTTCGTCGAGATCCCGCACGACCTCGCCAACGATCTCGGCATCAAAGGCGGCGACAAGGTCAAGGTGACAAGCGCGCGTGCGTCGTACGTCGCCAAGGCGATGGTCACACAGCGCATCAAGCCGATGCTGATCGACGGCAAGAAGACGTACCAGATCGGCATCCCGATCCACTGGGGGTATCGCGGCATCGCGGAAGACGAGGGAATCACCGCGCTCACCGGTGTCAATCTGCTGTCGCCAACCGTGGTCGATCCCAACGCATACACGCCCGAATTCAAGGGCTTCCTGGTGAAGCTCGAGAAGGCTTAGGAGGCGCATCATGCCGACCGGCATGCTTCAAATCAGAGCCATCTCGGCGCATCCCGGCGGCGTTCCGGGCCGCGGCGTGCAGCGCGAAGAAGAAGTCTGCAAGTACATCGACGTGACGACCTGCATCGGCTGCAAGGCCTGCGAAGTCGCGTGCGTCGAATGGAACGACATGCCGTTCCAGCAGACCACCTTCGACAACACGTACCAGACGATGCCGGCCACTCAGTGGAACTACTGGAACCTGATCAAGTTCCACGAGCATCAGCGCGACGACGGCACGCAGATGTGGTTGATGCGCAAGGACCAGTGCATGCACTGCGAGGATCCCGGGTGCCTGCGCGCATGTCCGGCGGACGGCGCGATCGTTCAGTACACCAATGGCATCGTCGATTTTCAGCAGGAAAACTGCATCGGGTGCCAGTACTGCGTCTCGGGCTGTCCCTTCGACATCCCGAAGTTCAACAGCGCGACGAAGAAGGTCTACAAGTGCACCTTGTGTTCGGACCGCGTCGGTCAGGGACTCGAGCCCGCGTGCATCAAATCGTGTCCCACCGGCTGTCTGAAGTTCGGGACGAAGAGCGACATGCGCGCGCTCGCGGACGCGCGTGCGAAGCAACTGCGGGATCATTCAGGGTTTCCGAATGCAGGCGTGTACGATCCGCCGTCGATTGGCGGCACTCATGTGATCTACGTGCTGCACGACATCACGAAGCCGGAGCTGTACGGCGGCCTGCCGGCGAATCCGCAAATTCCGCCGACCTTCACGGTATGGAAGCGGTTCGCCAAACCAATCGCGCTGGTGCTGAGCCTGTTCGCCGCGCCGGTCGCGTTCTTCCATTACGTGAGCCAGGGTCCGAAGGAGCCGCAGCCGCCGCCGGGCCTCGGTGGGCCCGGCCCTTCGCCAGGCATTGGCGCGAAGCCGGCGCCGGGCGGTGCTGACCGCGTTTCGGAATAACGCGTCACGACGGAGGACACTGAGCCCTTTCAGCATCGATTTCGCAACCGTCTCAGAAGTTGTTGCGAGGTGTCTCGATGAACACGGCGATTGAACGGTTCGACGAGTCGGTTCGGCGCCGCGTCGGCGCGTACGGGCGAACGGTCGTGCGCGCCGGCGAGCTGGTGCGCCACCCCGTTTACACGCGAGTGCTGCACTGGTCGGTGGCGGTCTTCTTCATCCTCGCGCTGCTGTCCGGCTTCGCGATCTACTCGCCCTGGCTGTACCACTGGTTGACACCGCTCTTTGGCGGCGGCGCAAACACGCGCCTGCTGCATCCGTGGTTCAGCCTCGGGTTCGTTGCGGTCTTCGCGTTTCAGTTCCTGAACTGGCTCGGGCCGATGATCTGGAACGCCGACGACCGCCGCTGGACGCGGCGTGTGCGGGAGTACGTTACGAACAGCGACGCGGTCGAGCCGGATTACGTCGACTTCTTCAACGCCGGGCAGAAAGTGTACTTCTGGGCGATCGTGATCAGCGCGATCGTCTTCGTCATCTCCGGCATTCCGATGTGGTTCCCGAAAACGTTCGGGCGGCCGGCCGTCGACATCGGCTACGTGCTGCACGACATCGCGGCGATTGTGATGCTGATCGGGTTCATCGTACACCTGTACGAAGGGACCGCTGCGCAGCCCGGAACGTTCCAGGCGATGACGCGTGGAACGGTGGAGCAGCGGTGGGCCTGGACGCATCATCCGGCGTGGTACCGCCGCGCGGCCGGCCGTGACGCGCACACCGATTCCGAGCGCGCTCGCGCGCGTCAGCCTCAGGGCGCGAGCGGCGATCGCCGGCCGCACGAGTAACGCTGTGAGACGCCCAACCGCTCGTCTCGCCAGCGGCGCGCTCACCGCTGCCATCGGAATCTTCGCCGCCGCGCCCGCCGCCGCCCAGGCCACCATCAAAGTCAGCGACGACGTCAACCTTCGATTCGGCGTGCTCGGACAGGTTCAGGCCGACAGCCTCGAAGATCCAGGTACCGACGCCCAGACCAACAACCTCTTCATCCGGCGCGTCCGCCTGTTGTTCGGCGGCCAGGTGGCGAAGAACGTGACGTTCTTCGTCGAGACCGATTCGGCGAATCTCGGCCGGACGGTGAACGGCGTGAAGAACACTCCGTCGACGACGATCATCCAGGACGCGTACGGTGAATTCAAAGCGAGCGATGCGTTCGCCGTCGACGCGGGGTTGATGTTCGTGCCGTTTTCGCGGAACAGCGTGCAGAGCGCGGCGACGCTCCTGCCGATCGACTACGGCGCGTACACGTTCACGGCGAGCGGGCCGACGCAGTCGTCCACGGGCCGCGACACCGGATTCCAGGCGAAGGGGTACTTCGCGAAGAACCATTTCGAATATCGTCTCGGCGTGTTCCAGGGCATGCGCGACGCGCGCTCCCACCGGGCGTTCCGCTACGCCGGGCGCGCGATGTACAACTTCCTCGAGACGGAGGTCGGGTTCTTCTATACCGGCACGTACGTCGGCAAACGAAGAGTCGCCGCCGTGGCCGCGGCATTCGACTCCCAGAGCGACTATCACGCGTACGACGGCGACCTCTATGTCGACTATCCGGCGGGTCCGGGCGCCGTGACGCTGCAGGTCGACTACAACCGGTTCGACGGCGGCACGACGCTCACGACGGTGCCGAAGCAGAACGATCTGCTGCTCGAGCTCGGATATCTGATCACAGCGCTCAAGCTCACGCCGGTGCTGCAGGTGGCCACGCGCGACGTCGTCGACGCGACGAGAGGCGACGAGAAGCGCTGGTCGTTTGGCGCGAATTACTGGTGGGCGGCGCACAACGCGAACATAAAGATCGCGTTCATGCACATCGATCCGACCGGCGCGGCCACACAGAACGAGTTCACGCTGCAGCTGCAGTTCTTCTACTACTGACTCGCCGATCCCTTTGCCTGGGGCAAGCGGCGGGCACCTATCTTCCAAATGCGCAGCTTACTTTGCTGCGCGAATCGACTCGACCTGGATCGTCTTTGTCTTGGCGTCCAGCGTGCCTGTGACCGTCACTTTCCGTGCGGCGAATTGTTCCGGCATGCGCTGGTCGCTCAGCGTGTAGACCTCCTCGCCGTCGTATAGCACGTACGTGGCACCATGGGCACTGATGCAGGCAATGGTGCATTCGGCATCGGTCGGTCCCATTCGCATTTGGGAATGACCGGCTTTCCCGCACACGTCGTCCGTAATGATGCCGGTGAACGTCTGCTTGCCTGGAGCTGCGGAAAGAGCAGCGACAGCAAGCAGACTCCAGGTCGGATGCGTCATGCGGGCGGTTATTCGCCGGGGACCATGAGGTGAGCCGTCGTCGTACCCGCATTCATAATCCATATGCCATTCTGCGTGGGTTTGTCCGGCAGCCCGAGTGATTGCGCCGTGGCGCCCGGCACAGCGATGGTCATGTGCGGGCGACTATGCTCTCGATCGGCACCCGCTAGGTGATACCACACCGAGCCGAACGCGGGCTTTACGCGCGTTCCGTTCGTTTCCTGGTCGTTGAGCATCGCCTGTGTCTTGGTCCTGTCGCCGAGTGCTTCGGCCTTCAGGTTCTGCGCCTGTCGGTCCAGATTGGCGACGCTGGTGCACTCAACCGAGAACGGCTGCTGTAAAGGAAAGCCCGAGCGGTCGTAGCAGACCAGTCCGTTCGTGCCTTTCCTCAGCGTGTCGTACATGAAGTCGGGCTTCCATTTGATGACCGTCGCCTGGTTGCGCAGGTTTTCGGGCAGAGCGAGCACTGCCTTGTCGACATCAGCCTGTGACGCCCCCGTCTCCAGCGGCGCGGGCGGAGGCGGCGCGCCGCGCCCTCCCTGTGCCAACGCGCTCGTCGAAACCGCCATGACCACGAGGATAACCCGGGCAATGCGCTTCATACAGGACCTCCAATCGAACATCCGGTCAAATCTTGCACGTCGCCGGCAGCCAGCAAGATAACACGTCAATGGGTATCAGAGTCGCACAGGAGGTCCGAGCGACATCGCAATCAAATCCTGGACAAGTCGTGAGCCGTCCGTCGGATGCCACCGCAGGGATCGGTCATCCTTTCGGCGCGTTTTATCACGGGTACGGCCAGGCACTCTTGAATGCGAGCGGGGGTGCCGGCCCCGCCGTCGCCCCAGTCTCCGACGCCAACCGCCATGGGACCAATCAGTGTGTGAGGCCGTAGATCAGGTAATTCACACCGAGCTTGTACGCTTCATTGGTCTGATCGAACGGGCGGAGGCCGCGGCCGGACCACTCCCAAAACTGCGACACATCGGTGTTGTAGTTGATGATGGCCATCAGCCGCTTACGCCGATCGTTGTCTTCGAAGATGCCCTTGAAAATGGGGTCGCCGGCGACATATGCCTGCGGGAAGTGATCCAGGTCGTTGATCTCGAAAAATACATGAAACACGGGATCGCTGCGTAACATTACGACAGTCGATGATACTCCGACATTGGGCAACGCCCGGTCGGCTCGAATAATTGTTGTGACGTCATCGACTCAAAAATTTGGCATCGCGATCGAAGTGGATGACGTGGTCACGTGTGCGGATCGCGCACGATCGGCGCCCAGGGCTGCGCTAACGATCTCGCAATGCCGAGACCCCTTGCCTTCGAAGCGAAGGACGGCTCATTCGAGGTCAATCCCGACGCGAATCGATTACCATACGCCGTCATGAGTAAACAGTGGCGGCTCGCGATTGCGACATGCCTGGCCGCAGCGGCCGTCGGCGGCGGCTGCGCAAGCGCACCCTCGTCTCATCTCCACCCAACGCCGCCCGGGCTCGGGCTGCTCCCGTACAGCGACGCCGACGTCGAGTTCATGTCCGGTATGATTCCGCATCACGCCCAGGCCGTGATCATGGCCGGTTGGGCGCCTTCGCACGGCGCGCGTCCCGACGTCGCGGTCCTCTGCGAGCGCATCGTCGTCGGACAGCGCGACGAGATTGCCACCATGCAGACCTGGCTCCGCGATCGCGGCCTGCCGGTTCCCGACGCGACGTCGACGCGCCACAAGATGACGATGAACGGCATGACACACGAGATGCTGATGCCGGGGATGTTGACCGACGGGGAAATGGCCGAACTGGATCGCGCGCGCGGGGCGGAATTCGACCGGCTCTTCCTCCTCGGCATGATCAAGCATCACCAGGGCGCGATCGACATGGTCGACGTGCTCTTCAAGTCGTACGGCGCGGCGCAGGACGAGACCATCTTCAAGTTCGCGTCGGACGTGTACGCGGATCAGTCGACCGAGATCAGTCGGATGAACGAAATGCTGGGAAACCACCAATGACAAAGATGCGATTGCTGCTCGTCAACGGCCTGCTCGCGACAGCTCTGTTCGCGGCCGGCGCGTTCGGCGTACCCGGGTGCGCGAGTTCCGGGAAGAAGACGTCGCCGCCCGCGACGACTCCGGGCGCGCCGCCCGCCGTGTCGCCGCCGGCGCCGAGCGCCCCACCGCCTGCCGCGCCGCCGGCGGCGACACCGCCGTCAGGCGAACCGCCAGCGGCTGCGCCATCGCCGCCGAGCGAGACGTCTGCCATGCCGCCCGCAGGCGACGCCGCCGGCGGACGCGGCGGACGAGGCACGCCGCCGCCGCCGCCACCGCCGCCGCCCGCGGTGATGCCACCGCCTGTTGCGCCCATCGTGTCGGCGACTGCGCCGGCACCCGATCCGCGTGTCGGGTTGAAGGCCGGGCGCTGGGATGCTGCGCAGGCCGCGTGGAACATGCGCATGCTCTCGACGACGCCTCCGAAGGGGCGGACGCTCGGGGCGACGCATTCGGATCTCGCGTTCTCGGGCAACCTCGTGATTCAAGGGAACTACAACGGCTTCGACATCTACGACATCTCCAATCCGTCCAAGCCGGTGCTCATGCAGACGTACCTGTGTCCGGCATCGCAGAACGACGTGTCGGTCTACCGCAACCTGCTCTTCATGTCGTCGGAGGCGATCAACAGCCGCGCCGACTGCGGCTTCGAGGGCGTGCCCGAGCCGGTCAGCAAGCTGCGGGTGCGCGGCATCCGCGTATTCGACATCTCGGACGTCAAGCGTCCGAAGCTCGTGACGACGGTGCAGACCTGCCGCGGATCGCACACGCACACCGTCGTGACCAAGCAGGGCGACGATGCCAACGTGTTCATCTACGTGTCGGGCACGGCGGCGGTGCGGTCGACCGAGGAAGTGGCGGGATGCACGGACGGCGGCATCGACGATCCGAATACCGCGCGTTTCCGGCTGGAAGTGATCAAGGTCCCGGTGCGCACGCCGGATCACGCGGCGATCGTGAGCTCGCCGCGCATCTTCCAGGGTCTGCCGGTGCCGCCGACCAACGCCGAGCGTGCCGCGCAGGATCAGCGCGACCGAGAGGCCGCTGCGGCTGCCGCGGCGGCGCGCGGAGAGCGCGGGCGAGGCGGCGCCGCGGGCGCGGCCGGCGGACAGGGGCGCGGCAATCAGGGTCCACCGACGGGTCCGAATCAGTGTCACGACATCACGGTCTACCCTGAGATCGGCCTCGCGGGCGGCGCCTGCGCCGGCCTCGGTCTTCTGCTCGACATTCACGACCCGGAGCATCCGGTTCGCCTCGACGCGGCGGCCGACGCGAACATGTCGTTCTGGCACTCGGCGACGTTCAACAACGACGGCACGAAGCTTCTGTTCAGCGATGAATGGGGAGGCGGCGGTCAGCCGCGTTGCCGTGAGACGGACAAAAAGGAGTGGGGCGCAGACGCGCTCTTCACGATCGACAACAACAAGTTGACGTTCCACAGCTACTACAAGCTGCCCGCCCCGCAAACGTCCCAGGAGAACTGCGTCGCGCACAACGGATCGCTCATCCCGATTCCCGGCAGGGACGTGATGGTGCAGGCGTGGTATCAGGGCGGCTTGTCGGTGTTCGACTGGACGGACATCGACCATCCGCAGGAGATCGCGTATTACGATCGCGGTCCGGTCGACGCGACGCGCATGGCCATGGGCGGCTCGTGGTCCGCCTACTGGTACAACGGCGTCATCGTCAGCTCCGAGATCGCGCGCGGCCTCGACATCTACGAGCTCCTGCCGAGCGGACTCATCACCGAGAACGAGCTGGCCGCGGCGAAGAGCGTGAAGATGGCGTACTGGAACACGCAGGACCAGCAGAAGCTGGTCTGGGCGCCGAGCTTCGCGCTCGCGCGCGCGTACCTCGATCAGCTCGCGCGATCGAACGGACTCGCCACGGAAACGATTGCGTCGGCGCGCGCGGCGCTGGATACGGCGGAGCGGCGCTCGGGCGCGCAGCGCAAGACGGCGCTGACGGAGCTGGCCACACGGCTGTCTGGCGCGACGGATTCGGCTCGCGACGCGAAGAAGGTCCGTCTGCTGTCAGCGGCGGTCGGTGAGCTGGCAAACGCGCAACGCTAAATTTGGTAATCGGGTAATCGAGTAAAGTAATCGGGTAACGTAATCGGGTAATCGGGTAATCGGGTAATTGGGTAATCGGGTAACGTAATTGGTAATCGAGTAACGTAATTGATCGGGAAATTGGCCGGATTGTCGGCCAATTTCTCAATCAATCACCCGATTACCCAATTACCCAACTACCAGATGCTACCGGCTGAACCGCGTCTGTTTGACGTAATTCGCGACCTGCTCCATCGTCGCAAACCATACGCCGGGTTTGGACTTGATGTACGTGATCAGCCGATCCAGTTGCACGATCCGCGACCGGCGTCCGCCGACATGCGGATGCTGCGTGAGGATGAACATCGTCCGTTCTTGAAAGGCGAGATCGAACTCGGCCTTGTAGATCTCGAACACCGCATCCGGTGACGGGAGCGACCCGTTCGCGGTCTCGCCGTAATACACGTAGTCGTTGCCGACTTCGCTGATCGGAAGTTCGATCACACCGCTCGGCCGCCCATTCGAGATGATCTCGTAGGGTTCGTCTGCGGCGAGCAGACTGCTGTCGTAGAGGAACCCGGCCTTGCGGATCAGATCGAACGTCTGCGGGCTGAATCCAGAGCTTGGCGCACGGACCCCGACCGGACGCTTCCCCGTCGCTTTCGTCAGATACTCGATGGATTCGGCGAGCAGTCGCTGCTCCTTCGCCGCGTCTCCGATACCCGGCCAGAACTCATGGATCCATCCGTGGACGCCGATTTCATGACGTCGCCGCGCCAGAATCGCCGGCACCATCTCGGGATGGAGCATGACGCCCATCGCGGGAATGAAGAACGTCGCCGGCACCTGATGCCGATCGAGGAGATCGAGAATCCTCGGCACGGACGTCGTGGCGCCGTATTCACCGACTGACAACGCCACGGGAAGAGGATTCGCTCGTTGCAGCAGTTCATTGTCGACATCGAAGGAAAGACAGACGGCGACCCACGCCCCGTTGGGCCAGGTCTCGGGCGTGAGCTTCCTGCCGACCCTCGCGGTCCCGACTGCTTGCCGAATCTGCTCCTCTGTGGAATCGACGGTGATCGGACTCACCGCGGCAGCAGGCTGCTGGCGTGTCGACTGCGCCGGTTGGGCGCTTGGCGAACCGCAGCCAGTCAGCGATCCGATCAGTACGAGCGGCACCGCGCACGAGTGTCGCTTGCGTGAAGACTCCATGCTCGTCTCCGACTGATATTTGGAAGCAAAGTACACGCAAGCCTCGCGCAAGCGGCCGACAACGTCAAGGTGACAAAGGCGACGCCGGGTGTAGGATGGCGCCACACGTTGGACTTCTAATCGGAGGTCTCGAATGAACTGCCTCATGCGATGCACGCGGCTCGTCGGTCCATTCGCGCTCGTAGGCGTGTCTGTCCTGCAGGCTCAGGATCTTTCGGCGCCCGCCATTGCGCCGCGACTCGATACGGCGCAGGCGCGCGTGATCGTGGCGACACTCCAGCCGCGGACGCCGGCCATCGCGAAGAACGGACATGCCACGAATCGTGTGCTGATCTACCTTGACGACGGCGTGATGACCCGCAAGGAAGGCGAGCAGTCGGCCAGGATCGAATTCCGCCGCGGCGATGTTCGCTGGCGGCCGGCGAGCGGCGCCTACACCGCCGAGAACATCAGCGATCACCCGATTCGCATTCTCGAGATCGACCTGAAAGGCCCGCCTGCAGGCAAAGCACCGGAAACTCCACTGGATCCGGCGAAGGTCGATCCCCAGCACTACAAAGTCGCGTTCGAGAACGACTACGTGCGCGTCCTTCGCATCCACTACGACGCTCATGAGAAGGGCCAGACGCACGAGCACATCCTGAACCGGGTGGTCGTCTACCTGAATGACCAGCCAAACGCGAAGGCGGACGACGTTCGCATGGCTGGCGCAGCGAAGCACGCGGAAGAGAACGCTTCCGGACAACCGGCCGACCGAATCGCCGTCGAGTTGAAGTAACGATGGAGCGCCTTTGAGCCGTTTCTCACGCCGCAGAGCGCCGTCGCGTGTCCGGTAAGTTTCCGGATACAGCAACGGCGAAGCTTTTGTGTGGTTTCAGGCTGACCTCATTGGCGTCGCAACGCTGAACGATCGCGGGGAATTCATCGTCGCTCTTCTCGACCTCGAGCCCGCAATCCTGCGGCACCAGCCGCCGCCCCAATCGCAAGCTATCGAGTTTGCGTTCACGTACGCGTATGAACCACTCGGCATTTGCTACTCGCGAGCAACTCAAGGTGTTTCAAGACCGAGGCGTCGTGATCGTGGTTATTGATCGTGACGACGTTGCCGCGGTCGCGCCCGGAGCCAATCTCATTCAGGTGCTTCGTGAGAAATACGAGGCCGTGCGTCTCGACCTCCGAGGCTCATCCCACGCGGGCTAGTGTTTCCTGTCGTCAGGGCTTGCTGCCGTGCTGCGACAATTCGTGACAAATCTTGCGATAGAAGAGGTCGAACTGGTTGAAATTCAGTGGGATAGAAGTGTTGCGTCAAATAAAGATGTCGTATCATGAGCCGGCTGGTCGCGCGGCATATATATAGTCGCGCGGCATATATATATGTTGAACGCCTTGAGCGTTTCGTTCACCGGCTCCGTGGCGACGTTCCTGCTGGCCAGCGGGTTTCTGCTGACGCTCGACGCGCAGCAGCCGCCCGCCAGTCCACCGCCCGCGCCCGCAGCCGCGCACAAAACCTTCGTCACACGCTATTGCGCGTCGTGCCACAACGACCGCCTCAAGCGCGGCGGCCTGACGCTCGATGCGGCGGTCTCACAGGACATCGGGCAGACGCCGGAGGTGTGGGAGAAGGTTGTCAGAAAAGTCCGGGCGCGTCAGATGCCCCCGATCGGACTGCCGCGGCCCGACGAGGCGGCGTACAACGCCGAGATCGCGACGCTGGAGACCGCGCTCGATCGCGCCGCGGCCGCGTCGCCGAACCCGGGGCGGACCGCCACGCTGCGGCGCCTGACCCGCACGGAGTACCAGAACGCGATCCGCGATCTGCTGGCGCTCGACATCGACGTCGCGTCGCTGCTGCCGCCCGACGAATCGAGCTACGGCTTCGACAACGTGACGGTCGGCGATCTCTCGCCGACATTGCTCGATCGCTACATCTCGGCGGCCGAGAAAATCAGCCGCGTGGCCGTCGGACGGCCGAGCGTATCGCCCGACGGCGACACGATCCGGACGCCGGCCGACCTCACGCAGGAAGAGCACCTCGAAGGGCTGCCCATCGGCACGCGCGGCGGCGCGCTCGTCAAGTACACGTTCCCGATGGACGGCGAGTACGAGTTCCAGATCCGCCTGACGCGCGATCGCAACGAGCACGTCGAAGGCCTGAACGACGCCGCGGATCTCGAGCTGTTCCTCGATCGCGAGCGCGTCAAGGTGTTCACGGTGAAGCCGCCGGCGCGCGAGGCGGGATTCTCCGAGGACTATCAGCCGAACCACGACAACGTGGATCGCGATCTGAAGATCCGGATTCCGGTGAAGGCCGGTCCGCATGCGGTCGGCGTGGCGTTCCTGAAGAATCCGACGGCGCTCCTCGAAACGGCACGCCAGCCGTACCAGGCGCACTTCAACTCATACCGGCATCCGCGCATCCAGCCAGCCGTTTATTCGATTTCGATCGTCGGGCCGTACGGCGCGAAGGGACCGGGCGACACGCCGACGCGGCGGCGGCTCTTCGTCGCGGAGCCGACTGGTCCCAGCGACGAAGACGCCGCGGCAAGAAAAATCCTGACGTCGCTCATGCGGCGGGCCTACCGCCGGCCGGTCACCGACCGCGACGTACAAGGTGCGTTCGATCTGTACAAGCAGGCGCGCGCCGAAGCGGCGACCGACGGATTCAACGCCGGCATCGAGATGGCGCTGTCGGGCGTCCTGGTGAGTCCGGAGTTCCTGTTCCGCGTGGAGCGGGATCCGCCCGGGCTCGCGTCGAACACGCCATACCGCATCACGGATCTCCAGCTCGCGTCGCGGCTGTCTTTCTTCCTCTGGAGCAGCGTCCCCGACGACGAGCTGCTCGATGCGGCAGTCACGGGCAAACTCCACGAGCCCGCCGTGCTCGAGCGGCAGGTGAAGCGGATGCTCGTCGACAGCCGTTCGCGCTCGCTCGTCACCAACTTCGCGTCGCAGTGGCTGCATCTCCGGAATCTAGAATCGATCACGCCGGACATGCGCCTCTTCCCCGACTTCGACGACAACCTCCGTCAGGCGTTCCGGCAGGAGACGGAGCTGTTCTTCGAGAGCATCCTGCGCGAGGATCGCAGCGCGCTCGATCTGCTGCACGCGAACTACACCTACGTGAACGAACGGCTCGCGAAGCACTACGGCATCCCGCACGTGTACGGCAGCCGCTTCCGACGCATCGATCTCGACGAAGACACCGGACGCGGCGGCCTGCTGCGCCAGGCGAGCATTCTGATGGTCACGTCGTACGCGACGCGCACCTCGCCGGTGATCAGGGGCAAGTTCGTCCTCGACAACCTGCTGGGCGTGCCGCCGCCGCCGCCGCTGCCCGATGTCCCCGCGCTGAAGGACAACACGGTCGACGGCAATCTGACCGTCCGCAAGCGGCTGGCCGAGCATCGCACCAACGCGGTCTGCGCGGCGTGCCACAACCTGATGGATCCGGTCGGACTGTCGATGGAGAAGTTCGACGCGATCGGCCGCCGGCGAATCGACGAAGCCGGCGTGCCGATCGACGCCTCGGGCGGGCTTCCCGACGGCAGCCGGTTCGAGGACGTCGCCGGTCTCGAGAACGCGTTGCTGAACCGTCCGGAGATTTTCGTCGGAACGTTTGCCGAGAAGCTGCTGACGTACGCGCTCGGACGCGGCGTCGAGTACTACGATGCGCCGACCATCCGCGCGATCGTGCGCGATTCGCGGGCGCAGGATTTCCGCGTCTCCTCGCTCATCCTGGGCATCGTCAAGAGCGCGCCGTTTCAGATGAGGATGTCACGATGATCATCACCAAGAAGGCCCTGCTGCGACGGACGTTCCTCCGGGGAATGGGTGCGACCCTGGCGCTCCCGGTGCTCGACGCCATGGTGCCGTCGATGACGGCGATCGCCAGAACGGGCGCCGCGCCCGTGCGCCGGCTCGGGTTCATCTACATGCCGATGGGGTGCGACATCACGCGCTGGACTCCCGGCAGCACGGACGGGACGCTGAAGGTCCTGTCGCCCACGCTCCAGTCGCTCGAACCGTTCATCGATCAGATGACGGTCATGAGCAACATGGAGCTGAAGAACGCGTATCCGGGCACGCACGCCACGTCGAACGCCGCGTTCCTCAGCGCCGCGAAAGCGAAGTGGACCGAGAGCACCGACTACTACCTCGGCACGACGGCCGATCAGATTGCCGCGCAGCAAATCGGCCACGAGACCGTGCTGCCGTCGCTCGAGCTGTCGATGGACCTGCTCCAGACCGTCGGCCAGTGCGACAACGGCTACGCGTGCGTCTACCAGAACAACCTCTCGTGGTCGTCGCCGACGACGCCGCTGCCGTCCGAGGCGCATCCGCGGATCGTGTTCGAGCGTCTCTTCGGAGAAGGCGGCAGTTCCGCCGATCGGCGCGCGGCGCTGAAGCGCCGGGCGAGCCTGCTCGACTGGGTCCGTGACGACATCTCGCGCCTCCAGGGCACCCTCGGCGCCGATGACCGCCGCCGCGTCGGCCAGTATCTGGACAGCATCCGCGAGGTCGAGCGCCGGATTCAGAAGGCGGAAAGCGACGCGGGCGCGGATCAACTGCCGGACCTGGATCGTCCCGTCGGCGTCCCGACGTCGTACGCCGAGCACGCGAAGCTGATGTTCGATCTGCAGGCGCTGGCGATGCAGGGCGACGTCACGCGTGTGATCACGTTCCAGCTCGCGCGGGAAACGAGCACGCGCACGTATCCCGAGATCGGCGTGGCGGATCCGCATCACCCGCTGACGCACCACGGCAACAATCCGGAAAAGATCGCGCGCATGGCGAAGATCAACGCGTTCCATGTGTCGCTCTTCGCGTATTACCTCGAGAAGCTGAAGTCGACGCCCGACGGCGACGGCACGCTGCTGGATCACTCGATGGTCCTCTACGGCAGCGGCATGGGCAACCCGAACGTCCACGATCACGTGAACCTGCCGACCATCGTCGCCGGCGGCGGCGCGGGCCGGATGAAGGGCGGACGGCACATCAGCTACGCGGAACCGACGCCACTGGCGAACCTGCACCTGACGCTGCTCGAGAAGGTCGGCGTGCGGCTCGACAAGTTCGCCGACAGCCAGGGAAAGATCGACGAGCTGCTCGCTCTCTGACGCACGGGGCTGACATCATGATCGGTTCGACATCGTTTGGCCTGTCCGCGGCCGCGTTGTTGCTGTCGGCCGTCAACCTTTCCGCCGCCTCCGCCGACGCGCCTGTGGCCGACGCGATGGAGAAGATGGACCGCGCGGCAGTCCGCGCGCTGCTGCGGCGCAAGGCCGACATCAACGCGCCGCAGGTCGACGGCATGACGGCGCTCCACTGGGCCGCGTACCAGGACGATCTCGAGAGCGTGGAGCTGCTCGTCCGCGCGGGCGCGAACGCCAAGGCCGCGAACCGCTACGGGATCACGCCGCTGACGCTGGCGATCACCAACGGCGACAGCGCGATGGTCGAGGCGCTGCTGAAGGCCGGGGCCGATCCGAATACGACGCTGCCGGGCGGCGAAACGGCCTTGATGACCGCGGCGCGCGTCGGCACGCTCGCCTCGGTCAAGGCGCTCGTCGCGCGCGGCGCGACGGTCGACAGCAAGGACGAAAAACACGGACAGACGGCATTGATGTGGGCGGCCGCCGAAGGCCACGCGCCGGTCGTCGAGATGCTGATCGAAGTCGGCGCCGACTTCAAGGCGCGGCTCGCGTCAGGGATGACGCCGCTGCTCTTCGCGTCCCGCGAAGGACACAGCGACGTCGTGCGCGCGCTGTTGAAGGCGGGCGTCGACGTGAACGAGCCGGTGCCGGTCGAAGGCGGACGCCGCCGCGCGGTCGGCGGACGAGCGCTGCCGCCCGGCGCCACGCCGCTCTTGACGGCGGTGATGAACGCGCATTTCGAGCTGGCTGCGCAGCTCCTCGACGCCGGCGCGAATCCCAACGCGAATCTGCCGGGCTACACCGTGCTCCACGCGATCGTCCCGGTCCGCAAGCCGGGCGTCGGCGACAACGATCCGGCGCCGGAAGGATCGGGGAGCATGAGCAGCCTCGAGCTGGTGAGGAAGCTCGTGGCCGCCGGCGCCGACGTCAACGCGCGCATGACCAGGCGCGCGAATTTGTGCAACACGCGTCTCAACGAAGTCGGCGCCACGCCCTTCATGATGGCGGCGCTCACCGCGGATGCCGAGTTGATGCGCGAGCTCGCCAAGCTCGGCGCCGATCCATCCATTCCCAACGCCGACAACAGCACGCCGTTGATGGCTGCGGCCGGCCTCGCCACCCGATCGCCCGGTGAAGACGCCGGCACCGAGAGCGAAGTGCTCGAAGCGGTTCAGGTCGCGCTCGAGCTCGGCAACGACATCGACGCCGTCGACAATAACGGCGAAACCGCGATGCACGCGGCCGCCTACAAGAATCTTCCGCTGGTCGTGAAGCTCCTCGCGTCGAAGGGCGCGAAGATCGGCGTCTGGAACAAGCCTGACAAGTACGGCTGGACGCCGCTGGCGATCGCGGTCGGGTACCGGTTCGGCAACTTCAAGCCGTCACCCGATACCGAGGCGTCCATTCGTGACGTGATGATCGCCGCCGGCGTCACGCCGCCGAAGGTCGTCGTCGCGAAGACGCAGCAGATCTACTGACGCTCTACTTCGAGATCACGCTCGACCCGCCATTCAGGATGACAGCCACGAGGAGGTCTCTATGAGGAATCTGTGGCGGCTTGGCGCCGCCGTTCTCCTGCTGATCGTCACAATCGTGCTCGCGTCGTCGCCTGCGCGCGCGCAGGTGATCACCGCGACGCTCTACGGCGTCGTGCACGACGGCACCGGCGCGATCCTGCCGGGCGTCACCGTCGTCGTGACGCATCAGGGGACCAACCTCGTGCGCGAAACCGTGTCCGACGAGCGCGGCGAGTTCGCGCTGCCGGCGCTGCCGGCCGGACCGTATGCGATCAAGATCGAGCTCGCCGGATTCAAGACCTACAACAGCCAGGGGCTGAATCTCGGCGCCGGACAGACCGTCCGCCAGACCTACGTGCTCGAAGTCGGCAACATCGAGGAATCGGTGACGGTCACCGAGACCTCGCCGCTCGTGCAGACGTCGTCTACGGCCCAGATGCAGACGATCGGAACGGAAGTGCAAGAGATCCCGGTTTCGCGGCGAAATCTGCAGAACGTCGTCCTGCTCGCGCCTGGTGTGAATTCGCCGGACAACGCAGTCGGAGGCGGCCGGGCATTTCGCGTGAACGGCGTCGGCGATGGCGGCAGCGCAATCACAGTCGATGGCAGCAGCGCCCAAACCAACCCGGAAAACCGCGGCTTCGGCAACTACGGCGGCCAGAACCAGATCGAGATCTTGAGCGTCGAGTCGGTTGCCGAGGTGCAGGTCATCAAGGGTGTCCTGGCGGCGGAGTACGGTGGCTCGATCGGCGGGCAAGTCAACATGATCACGCGATCGGGGACCAATCAGTTCCACGGATCGCTGCTGGAAAACTTCCAGAGCGACGCGTTCTCGTCGCGCGATCCGTTCCTGCCGGCGACTACGCCCAAGGCCAAAATCAGATTCAACCAGTTCGGCGGATCGCTCGGCGGACCCGTCCTGCGGAACCGCGTCCTGTTCTTCAGCACCTATGAAGGCTATCGGGAGGAGGCGGGCCGGACGGTGTCGGACAATGTGGCGACGCAGGCG
This sequence comes from Acidobacteriota bacterium, assembly GCA_003222395.1. Taxonomy (GTDB): domain Bacteria; phylum Acidobacteriota; class Vicinamibacteria; order Vicinamibacterales; family CAVVIG01; genus Gp6-AA45. The sequence continues at coordinate 19,546 of QHWB01000033.1, read as the reverse complement.
ACGCGCAATCGTATTCTGGCCGCGCTGCCGTATCCCGAAACGAGACTCGTGCTCGACAACATGCCGCTGCCGAACCAGCCAATAAACGACGTCGTCGGACGTTACACGGACGCAAAGAATGTGATTCGGCGCGACAACACGTTCCTGGGGAAAGTGGATTTCGAGGCTGGCGCTGGCAGATTGTCGGTGACTGCCTCCCGGATGCGGCCGTTTGCCTCCGTTCCGCGAGTCCAGATCGACAACGATCAGCAGTTCACGAACGGCTCGAAGCGCCTCTCGACCAACTACGTGCGGACGAGCAATACGTGGCTCTCTGAGAGCCGGTTCGGATGGAATCGCAATACGCTCGATCGCTTCGACGGGTTCTGGCTCGCGGAATCGCCCACGCGAGGGCCCCAAGCGGACCTCTACAACGTTCGCAAGCGGATTGGAAGTATCAATGTGTCAGGCCTCTTCAATACCGGGGATACCGAAATCCTCGCGTTGACCTACGACGCGTACAACCTCGACCAGAAGGTAACCAGGCTCATGGGAGCGCACACGGTGAAGTTCGGGTTCCGCTGGGCGCGCGAGATTGGCTACAAGTCGAATCCGCAGTCGAACCGGTTTACGTTCCCCAACCTCGATGACTTCCTCGCGAACAAGCCGAGCGACTTCCTGCTCGCGATGGGCAACCCACCGCATCGCGCGTGGGTGGACCAGTTCGGTGGCTTCATCCAGGACGACTGGCGGGCCAGCGATCGATTCGTGCTCAACCTGGGTCTGCGCTACGACTATTACCCCGGGTTTGGCTACAAATCGGTGGATCCGACCGACCCGGCGGAAGTCAACAATCTGAGCAATCCGACCGACATTCGCAAGATGGATTTCGGCGCGCCGCGCCCTCTCGACAAGCCTATTGACGACGACAGGGTGAACTTCGCCCCGCGCGCCGGATTTGCCTGGACCATCGATCGCGCAGGCGCGACTGTCATTCGCGGTGGCGTCGGAATGTTCACCACCGGCAACCTCATGGCGTTGTTCCAGAATGCGGTGGCGCGCCCCTTCACCCCGGTGCGCCAGGGCTGGAACCGCACGGAGCTCAAGGCACGCGGCATCGGCTGGCCGACCTATCCGGAGGATGCGAATGAGATCGCGATCCGCGACTCGGGCGGCAAGAAGAACCTCTACTACCTGTTTCAGACCGACATGAAGAGTCCCGAAACCGTGCAGGCCACCTTCGACGTGCAGCGGCAAATTGGAAGACTGGCGTCGGTCTCGGCTGGGTACGTCCACACCAGCGGGAAAAACCTTCCTATCCTGCTGAACTCTGCGCTCGCGTACGATCGAGTGACCGGCTAAACTCGGTCGATTCCATGGTGCCGACGTGGCGCTGCACTACACGTTGTCGAAAGGCTGGTCGCAGCAGGGAGCCAACCTGATAGGGAACTTCAACAGCTCAATCGGTGCTGACACCTACAACAATACGCAGGACTTCTTCAATCCTTTCCTGGACGTCGACTACTCGCCGCTGGCCGGCGAGGTGCGTCATCGCGTCGTCGGCACAGCGATCTACGACATCCCGTGGCTGCGCGACCGCAAGGACGCCGTCGGCGGCGTGTTGGGCGGGTGGCAGCTTTCGAGCGTGCTCAACTTCCGAACGGGCGAACCGCTGCGCATCACCCAGGCGTCGGGCATTGGCAACAGCCGGCCGGATTACAACGGCGGGAACCAGGTGTTCGACAACTGGCGCGACACGCTGCAGTATCTCGACCGCAGTGCCTACACGCTGGTTCCGACTTCCCCGAGTACGCGGGCGACGATTCGACCGGGCAACCAGAACTCCTCTCAGGTGCAGGGGCCGGGCCGCCGGCGAGTGGACCTGACGGTTGCGAAGGCGTTCACCCTGCCCAGCCAGACGCAGCTTCAGGTCCGCTTTGAGTCATTCAACGTTTTCAACTGGCCGCAATACAACAACCCTGTCCTGAACGTCGTGGCGCCCAACTTCGGCCAGATTACGAGCGTCGCATCGACGCGAACGGGACAGATCGGATTCCGCCTGTCGTTTTAGCAGACTGTTGAAAAACGCGGTTCCGGTGAACTCACACGGCAGATCGACTCGATCCGCGGCTGCGCCGCGCGGCGAGATGCTCGAGTCACATCGCCGCCTGGCCCTCGAACTTGATCGCGCGCGTGAAGCCGAGGAGCGCCGCGACGGTATCGAACAACCGGCCCGCCGACGTCGTCGGATAGACGCGGACGCGGCTGCGCACGAGGGCGAGAGCATCGCGGTACTTTCCTGAAAAACAAAACGGCGGCTAGGTGAGGTCCGGCACGAATTCCACCTGGACGACGAAGCCCGCCGCGGCTTGAACCGGATGTTTCGCCGCGGCATCGCCGCCGTCGAGAACCGCCGGCGTCAGGTGCGCGACGCGCGTGAAGCCCTCTCGAAGGCTGCCGACGAAAAACTCTCCGCCCCACGCTCGCCACGTGGGCGCGATGATGCTGGACGGCAATGGCACGCGGTGAGCGGACGCTCTGTGCGAACGCCGTCGATGCGTATTCCGGATGCGCGTCGTGGGCGACGGTGAGGTCGTCGGCGTCGACCGCATACATCGCCGACTGACCCGAACACGCGCACATTGCGCGCGCCGTGGCGCGCGGCAAGATCGAGAATTTCACGCCGGAACTGACGGAGCGCTTCGAGCGGCACGACTCCACCATAACGGCCGCGATCTCGCGCGGAAAGTGTTGCAAAAACTTCGAGCCAAGCCGCCCGGTGGAGGCGGCGGGAACGGAGGGCCCGAAGGCCCATGTTCATTGATGAAGAGTGGTGGAGGCGGCGGGAGTCGAACCCGCGTCCGAGAGTACGCCGTCGCAGGAATCTACATGCGTAGCCGCCCTTGAAGGTTCGCGACCGCCGTCGAAGAGCGACGGAAACCGGCGGTCGCTAGCTCCGATGAATCTCGCCGTCACCCGTCGGAACCGCCAGTGACGACCAGCCTTCTGTTATGACATCCTTCTCCGCCCCGAAGGCGAAGACGGAGAGGACGTCGCTACTTAATTAAGCAGCGAGAGCGAGCTGCGTGTTCGCAGTTACGTTGTGTCCACCGGATTTACGAGGCGATGGCGCTCGGCATGCATCCCGCGAGTCCTTACCCCCGTCGAAACCGTGTCGCCCCCTATATATAAGGATGGGCCGCGACGTACGCGCGTTGGTGCAGTCCTATTGTAGTTTCGCGGTCTTGAACCGTCAAACCCTTCTGTACCATGAAGTTGGCGACGGCCCGCACCGATATTGCCGTATAATGCCCCCAATCCATCCCTTCACATCCGAGGACGTCCAGGAACGATACGCATGACGTTCGACGACGAACTGAAACACGCGTTCGAGGCGCTGACCGCGCGCCTGCAGACCGAGCTGGAGCGGCAGATCGACGCCGCGAAGGCCGTGCTGGCCGCTGCGGCTCCGCCGCCACCCCCGCCACCGCCGCCGAAGGAAGAAGAAGCGGCGCCGTCCGCGCGCGGCGCCGAAGCCGACGAACGGCTCGTTGAAGGCATCCGGTCGATCGACAACGCCCGCTCGCTGAGCGAGATCCTCGATGCGCTGGCGAGCGCCGCGGCCCGCGACGCGTCTCGCGTGGCCGTCTTGCTTACCAGCGGAGGAGAGTGGCGGGCGTGGCGCACGAGCGGATTCGATCAGGAGCCGGACGTCGCAACCCTTGCCGCGGTGGCGGCCGACGCCAGCCACGATTCGCGCGGACGCGTGCGCCTGCCGCTTGCGATCAGCGGAGAGACCGTTGGCGCGCTCTACGCGGAAGACGGACGGGTGACCGCGCTGGAGATCCTCGTGCGCCACGCCGCGCGGTGCCTCGAATCGATGACCGCGTTCAAGACCGCACGCGCGCTCGCACGCGAGGATCAGCATCCGGGCGACGAGACCGGTAGCGACGAGGAGGTGTCGGCGCGGCGATATGCGCGATTGCTCGTGTCCGAGATCAAGCTGTACCACGAAGCTGAGGTCGTCGCCGGCCGCCGTGAGCGCGACCTGATGTCACGTCTGGGCGGCGAAATCACACGCGCTCGCGTGTTGTACGACCAGCGCGTTCCATCGCACGTACGCCGGCGCGCCGATTATTTCAATGACGAGCTCGTGAGGACGCTCGCCGAGGGCGATGCAAGCCTGGTGGAAACCAGGAAGTACGAAGTGGGAAGTACGAAGTAGGAAGTACGAAGTGGGAAGTACGAAGTCACGAAGGACGAAGGCGGGACGATAGACGATTATGACCAGGACCGCATGGGTGGCAGCGGGCTTCGCCCTTCTTGTTGTATCGACGCCGCGCGCGCAGCAACCTGCCGCTGATCCGCTTCAGCCGACGAATCATCCGCGCCTGTCGGCCGATCCGTCGAAGCTGTGGATGGCGCCCGATACGTCGGCCCTTCGAGAGCCTCAGGGTCGCGCTGAGCAGGGTCGAGGGGCGAGTGGTGGAGGCGCACGCACCGGGCCGCTCGCGCAGCTGGCCGAGGCGGTGAAGCTGGAGGTCGATTCGAATTTCGCGCAGGCGCTCCTGATCCTTTCGCAGCCGGCGGTACAACAGGGAACGCTCGGACACTACGCCGAGTATTACCGCGGCCTCGCCGAACTGCGCCTGGGACGCGCGTCCGATGCGCGCCAGACGTTTCAGACGCTGCAGACCAGGGCACCAATCGGATACCTGAACGAAGCGGCTTCGATGCGCGAGGCCGAAAGCGACGAAGCGCTCGGCGATCAGGCGGCCGCGCTGGCCGTCTACGATCGACTGTCGCAAGCGAAGACGACGGCGCCCGACGACGTGTTGATGCGCCTGGCGCGCGCGGCGAAAGCCGTCGGCCGCACCGACAAGGCGACCGAGGCGTTCTCGCGCGTCGTCTACGAATTCCCGTTCAGCGATCTGGCGTCGACCGCGGCGAGCGAGCTCGAAGTTCTACCCGTCGCCCCGATCGAACCGGGCACGAACCGGTACAAGCTCGAAATCGGCCGCGCCGAGCGCCTCTTCGGCGCGAAGCGCTATTCGCAGGCGCGCCCGTTGTACGAAACGCTGCGGCGCACCGCCGCGATCGACGATCGCGAGCTGATCAACCTGCGGCTCGCCGAATGCGACTACTACCTGAAGCGCCAGCGCAACGCGCGCGACGGCGTCAGGCCATACATCGACAGGGCGTCGCGGCAGGGCGAAGCGCTGTTCTTCTACGCCGTCGCGACGCGCGAGCTCGGCGACGATGCCGAATACATGCGCACGGTCCGCCGGATCGTCGCCGAGTTCCCCGACCAGAGCTGGGCGGAAGAAGCGCTCAACAACCTGGCGAGCCACTACATCGTCCGCAACGACGACGAGGCCGCGGATGCGACTTTCCGCGAGATGTACGAAAAGTATCCGACCGGTCACTATGCGGAGCGCGCGGCATGGAAGATCGGCTGGTGGGCGTACAAGAACGGATCGTACGCAGAGACGATCCGGTTGTTCGAATCGGCCGCGGCCCATTTCCCGCGCTCGGATTACCGGCCGTCTTGGTTGTACTGGTGCGGGCGCGCGCATGGCCGGCTGAACGAGCCGGCGCTCGCAGAGGCGCGATATACGCTGGTCGCGACTGACTACTTGAACAGCTACTACGGCCGCCTGGCGTTGAAGCACCTCGACGGGCGCGCGCCGCAGCGCCGCCTGATCGTCGACACGCCGGCCGATGACGCGCCGCTGCCCGACGCGCCGCTGCCGCCGAACGAGCACATCGTTCGCGCGCTGCTCGGCCTCGAGCTCTACGACCAGGCGATCGACGAGCTGCACTACGCGCAGAAAGCGTGGGGCGACGTGCCGGCGATCCAGGCGACGCTCGCGTGGATCTACAACCGGCGCGGCGATTTGCGAGCGGGCATCAACGCGATGAAGCGCGCCTACCCGCAGTACATGGCGGCCGGCGGCGAAAAACTTCCGACGCCATTGATGAAGGTGCTCTTCCCCGTGAATTACTGGCCGCTGATCCGGCGTTATTCGGAAGAGCATCAGCTCGATCCGTTCATGATCGCCGCGTTGATCGCGCAGGAATCGACGTTCACTGTCGACGTTCGGTCGGCGGCGAACGCATACGGCCTCATGCAGCTGCTGCCATCGACGGGACGCCAGTACGCCCGGTCGCTGCGCCTTCCGCGACGCTTCAGCGTCAGCATGTTGACGACGGCGGAGACGAACGTTCGCATGGGGACGGCGCTTTTCGCGGATCTCGTCCGGCAGTTCGGCGGCGCCCATTACGCGCTCGCCAGCTACAACGCAGGCGAGAACCGGGTCGCGCGCTGGATTTCGGAGCGGCCCGGCATCGACCAGGACGAGTTCATCGACGACATCCCGTTCCCTGAAACGCAGAACTACGTGAAGCGAATCCTCGGCACCGCCGAAGACTATCGCCGCCTCTACGGCGGCACCGGGAGCGGCGCTTTCAACGCCGACGACGTCGACGCGCAGCCGGCGGTGTCGCACAAGGCGGCGCCGCCGCCCGCGAAAAAGGCGACGGCGAACGCGCCGGCTCCGGCGAAGAAAGCGACGCCGGCAAAGAAGAAGGCGTCAGCGAAGAGAACCCGCAAGGCAGCGTAGCCACGAAACTCGCGAAAACACGAAAGCCGCGAAAAAGATCTCTAGATCATTTCGTGTATTTCGTGTTTTCGTGTGTTTCGTGGATGATGTGCGAGGTATGAGCAAACTCACCGGATCGAAGAAAGCCACCCAATTCACCGAGTCGGTTATCCGCGAGATGACCCGGCTCAACGAGATGTACGGCGGCGTCAATCTGTCGCAGGGATTCCCGGACTTCCCCGCCCCTTCCGCAATCAAAGAGGCCGCGTGCGCGGCGATCAACGCGGATGTCAATCAGTACGCGGTCACGTGGGGCGCGCGGCCGCTGCGCGAAGCGGTCGCGCGTGAGTTCTCACGGCGCTACGGCGTCCGCGTCGTCGCGGACGAGCAGGTCACGGTCTGCTGCGGATCGACCGAGGCGATGATGTCGACCATGCTGGCCATCATCGATCCGGGCGACGAAGTCGTGATCTTCGAGCCGTTTTACGAGAACTACGGACCCGACGCGATTCTCTCCGGCGCGACGCCGCGCTACGTCACGCTGCGCGAGCCGGACCCTTCGGCTCGCCCCGGCTCGCCCAGGGCGGACTGGACGTTCGATCCGGACGAGCTCGCAGCGGCGTTCAACGAGAAGACAAAGGCGATCATCATCAACACGCCGAACAATCCGACGGGAAAAGTCTTCTCGCGCGAGGAGCTGGAAACGATCGCCGCGCTCTGCCGCAAGTGGGACGCGATTGCCATCTCGGACGAGATCTACGAGCACATCATCTACGACGGCCAGCTTCACGTCCCGATTGCGACGATCGAAGGAATGGCCGATCGCACCGTGACGATCAACGGGTTGTCGAAAACCTACAGCGTCACGGGATGGCGCGTCGGCTGGACGATTTCTCCGCCGTCACTGACCGGCGCGATCCGCAAGGTCCACGACTTCCTGACGGTCGGCGCCGCGGCGCCGCTGCAGGAGGCCGGCGCCGTTGCGCTCGCGATTCCGGACGACTACTACGGGAGGCTCGCGGCCGACTACCAGCGTCGGCGCGACGTGCTGCTCGACATCCTCGAGCGGCATCACTTCACGGTCTACAAGCCGCTCGGCGCGTACTACATCATGACCGACATCGGTAAGTTCGGCTTCCGCGACGACGTCGAGTTCGCGCGGTATCTGGTGAAGGACATCGGCGTGGCCGCCGTGCCGGGGAGCAGCTTCTACAAGAATTCGGCGAACGGCCGCACGAAGCTGCGATTCTGTTTCTGCAAGCGCGACGAGACGCTGCAGGATGCGGATCGGCGGCTGGAGAAGCTCGTCGCGGTCGGCATACATCTGCATTAAGAACCGGCGCAGGGGCCAAGAACGCCGCACAGGGCCGACATATTGGTCGGCCCCTGCCTGTCGCAATGTTGGATCGGTGAAAGGTAGCGGCGGACCAGTGTGTCCGCCGCGGATCAATGTGTCCGCCGTTCAGTACCTGAAGACGCCCGCGAAGTACATCCCCTTCAACGTGAACGATCCGTTGTCCTGCTTGACGAGGTACCCCATGTCGAGCGACCGGTAGCCGCCCTTCACGCCGATGTTGTTCGTGAAGTTGACGGTGCCATAGACGTCGACGTCGACGTAATGCCCGCCGTAGCGGCTGTCGATGCTGTCGGGCAGCTTGAAGCCGGTGACCTCGCCGGTGATGGAGATGTTCGGCACGACGTAGACGCGGCCGATGCCGCCGAGCGCCGGAATGGGCGCGCGCGCCCGGGCGAACTCGTTGATGAGCGGCGCCGCCGTGAGATTGACCTGCACGTCGGTATACTTCGCTTCGACGATCAAGCCTCCGAAGCCGCGGTTCCTCGAGATGAAATCGAACTCGTACGCGAAGCGCGCCGACTTCCAGTCGAGCGTCGAGTTCACCGGCAAACCGAGCCGGTACCGTTGCCCGTTGAAGACGATGTCCCTGGTGACGGTCGCGCTGCCGTCGTACTGGATCGGCACGTAGTTCAGGCGGAACTTGTGCGCGCGCGCCGGCCGCAGGATCAGCTCGAAATCGGGCAGCTTCTTATCGGCCGGCATGCCGAGATCGCGCTCGGCGTTGATCGAGGTTCCCGTGATGCCGGCGAGCGATCCGGATCCGCCACTTGTGACGGTCATGTCGGCCGTCGGAAACCAGAAACCGACGGCGCCTTCGATGTGATACGACTCGCCCGTCGCGGGATCGTCGATGGGGCGAGGTTTGTACTGGGCGTGAGCGGGCGCGGCCACCAGCAGAATAGTCGCGGCCGAGGCGAGCGCGGCGATGTACAGTCGAAGAGCAGATTTGTGCATAACCCTCATTGCAGTGATCAATCCGACGAAAGCCGGTGCTACCGCGCGCAACTCACGCTGGTAGCTGATGTAGGACAGCCGCTGGGAAGGCCTCCTCAGAATAACATAACCATCGGCAGCTGTGACACTTGGAGACATGACCCTTCGTTGACACCCCCGTAAGCGCGGGCGTAAAATTCGCGGAATCGCCTGTCAACGTGTTTTCTCGGTCATCATCCACACGTCAAGTAGTCGTCGGTAACTGAAGGAGGAGCTCATGTCGGTGTCGCGCCGCGGTTTCCTTCAGGGTCTGAGAGTGGGGAACGCCAGCCAGGCAAGTCAGTGGCTGGCGGCTCGCGGCCACGAAGAGTTCGTGGCCGAGCTCATGCAGCAGGGCCGTCAACCCGGCCGCGGCGTGAACCGCCCCAATCTCCCGCCCGGAGTGGAGGCCATCCGCATCAGCAGCAACGAGAACCCGCTCGGTCCCGGTAAAGCCGCGATCGACGCCATCCTCGGCAAGTTTCCCGAGGCCAATCGATATCCGTTCAACAGCACGCCGCTCGATGCGGATCTCGAGATCCTCATTGCGAAGCTGAACAACGGCAAGCGCGAGAACGTCGTCCTCGGCGTCGGGTCGCAGGAGATCCTGAAGAACGCAGCGCGCGTCTTCCTGTCGCCGACCAAGCATCTCGTCATCCCGTCTCCGACCTACGGCGACCCGGCGGGCTTTGCGGAGCACATGCTCAAAGTACCCCTCAAGACGGCGCCGGTCGACGCGAAGACGTTGCGCACCGATCTGAGCGCGCTCGTGCCGCTCGTCAAGGGCGCGGGCCTCGTATACCTGTGCAACCCGAACAATCCGACCGCCACGATCAACAGCGCCAAGGAAATCAGCGACTTCGCCGCCGAAGTGCGTAAGGCGTCGCCGACGACCGCGATCCTGATCGACGAGGCGTACTGTGATTACGTCACCGACTCGTCGTTCCAGACAGCGATTCCGCTCGCGCTGGCCACGCCGAACGTCATCGTCGCGCGCACCTTCTCGAAGGCGTACGGCATGGCGGGCGTCCGCATCGGCTACGCGATCGGCCACGTCGAATCGATCCGCAAGATGGCGCGCTGGCGCATGCCGTACAACGTGAACACGTTCGGCGTCGCCGCAGCGGTGGCCTCGCTCAAGGATCCGGCGCACATCAAGGAAGAGAGCGCGCGCAACAAAGGCGTGCGCGACTTTACCGTGAAAGCGCTGGCGGATCTGGGCTATCCGTCCACCGATTCGCAGACGAACTTCATCTTCACCGACATCGGCAAGACGATGACCGCCGCGGCGTTCCGCGACGCATGTGCGAAGGAGGGCGTGCTGGTCGGCCGCGACTTCCCGCCACTGGAGAAGCAGTGGGCGCGCATCTCGCTCGGCACGATGGAAGAGATGCAGAAGGCCACTGAAGTGTTCCGCAAAGTGCTCCGCCCGTCGACGACGACGGCCGGGAAGGCGCAGTAGGAGGAGTCGAGCCATGACACTGTCACGACGTCACTTCGTTCAGACTGTCGGGATTGGCGCCGGCGCGGCCCTCACGAGCCAGATCTGGGGCCGGGGCCGCGAGAACGCCATCTGGTCGGCCATCGAACCGGATCTGCAGGCCGTCGAGCGCGGCGTCATCTGCATCGCGAGCAACGAGAACCCGGTCGGACCGGGGCAGAGAGTGCTCGACTCGCTGCGCACGCTGCTCGAGGGCGGCAAGAAGCCGGGCCGCTACTCGGGTCAGATGGGCGACCTCACGGACGCGATCGCCGGCCACTTCAAGGTGAAGACCGAGAACGTGCTCCTCAGCGAAGGATCCACCGAAGTCCTCCGCGCCGCCACGCAGGTCTTCACGGCCAAGACCAAACCGCTGGTCGGCACGATTCCGACCTACGAAGAGTGCGCCGGCTACGCCGAACTGATTGGCAACAAGGTCGTCGGCGTGAAGCTCAATTCGGAGTTCAAGATCGATTTGGACATGATGCTCAACGCGGCGAAAGGCGCGGGGCTCGTGTTCTACTGCAACCCGAACAACCCGACGGCGACGTACGTCGGCGCGAGGGCGACCCGCGACTTCCTCACGAAGCTGATCGCCGCGTCGCCCGACACGACGGTCCTCGTCGACGAGGCGTACTTCGACTACGTGACCGATCCGGATCACGAGACGCACGTGCCGTTCGCCATCGAGCACCCGCAGGTGATCGTCGCGCGCACCTTCTCGAAGGCGTACGGAATGGCCGGCCTGCGCCAGGGCTACGCCATCGCGCATCCGGAGACGATCAAGAAGCTGCGCATGTGGACCGCGTCTGGCGGCACCGGATCGCTCAACCTGTTCGGGATGTCGGCTGCCACCGTGGCGATTCAGCAGGACGCCAGCTTCACCACGAACGAGCGGAATCGCAACAAGCAGGTCCGCGACTTCGTGACCAAGTGGTTCAAGGATCGCGGCATGAAGCCGACCGACGGCCAGGCGAACTTCATGTTCGTCGACATCGGCACGCCGGCGAAGGAATTCCGCGAGGCCTGTCGCGCCAAGGGCGTCCTCGTTGCGCGCGACTTCCCGCCGTTCGAGAAGACCCACGCCCGCATCACACTCGGCACGATGGCCGAAATGCAGAAGGCGGTCCAGGTGTTCGGCGAAGTGCTCGGTAAGAAGACCTCGACTGCGGCAGCGTAGAAGCCAGAAGTCAGCCAGGGAATCTTGAACGCAGAGATCGCTCCGCGGTCTCTGCGTTCTTCGTTTGTGGAGACAGCCAATATGCACAACTGGGTGAAACGTCTCGCGCCGGCGCTAGCTGTCGTCGCGACCGGAGTGGTGCTCTGGACCGCGACGACGGCGGGTCAGCCGCGTCCGGTGCCGAGCACGAAGAACGGCGACTGGCCGTACTACACCGCGGATATTCGCGGGACGAAGTACTCGCCGCTCGATCAAATCAACGCGGGCAACTTCAAGAACCTCGAAGTGGCGTGGCGTTTCAAGACCGACAACCTCGGCACGCGTCCCGAGTACAAGCTCGAAGGGACGCCGCTCGCCATCAACGGCGTGCTCTACACGACGGCCGGCACGCGTCGATCGGTGATCGCACTCGACGGAAAAACGGGCGAGCTGATCTGGTCGCACAGCTACCGCGAGGGAAATCGCGCCGCCATCGCGCCGCGCCAGCTCTCAGGCCGCGGCGTCGCGTACTGGACCGACGGCAAAGGCGACGAGCGCATCGTCTACGTGACGACCGGCTACCGCCTCATCGAGCTGAACGCGAAGAACGGCTCGATGGTGCAGTCGTTCGGCGAGGGCGGGCTCGTCGATTTGAAGAGAGGCGCCGTGTTCGGCAAGGGACAGCAGATCGATCTGGAGCAAGGCGAGATCGGTCTTCACTCGACGCCGCTCGTCGTCAAGGACGTCGTCGTCGTCGGCTCTTCGTTCAAGGAAGGGATGACGGTGAAGACGCACAACAACACGAAGGGGCTCGTCCGCGCGTTCGATGTGAAGACCGGGAAGCTGCTGTGGACGTTCAACACGATTCCGCGTCCCGGCGAATTCGGAAACGACACCTGGGAGAACGAGTCGTGGGCGATCAACGGCAACACCGGTGTGTGGACGCAGATGACTGCTGACGAAGACGCCGGCCTCGTGTATCTGCCGGTCGAAGATCCGACGTCGGATTTCTACGGCGGCCATCGTCCGGGCAACAATCTGTTCGGCGACAGCCTCGTCTGTGTCGACGTGAAGACGGGACAGCGCAAGTGGCACTTCCAGGTCGCGCATCATCCGATCTGGGACTACGACCTGTCGTCTGCGCCAATCCTCATGGACATCACGGTGAACGGCAAGGCGATCAAAGCCGTCGCACAGCCGAGCAAGGAAGCGTTTCTCTACGTGTTCGATCGCATCACGGGACAGCCGGTGTGGCCGATCGAAGAAAAACCGGTCCCGCAGAGCGACGTGCCGATGGAGAAGACGTCGCCGACGCAGCCGTTCCCGACCAAGCCGCCGGCGTACGCGCGCCAGGCGGTCACGGTTGATGAGTTGATCAACTTCACGCCGGAACTGAACGAGCAGGCGAAGCAGCTCGTGTCGCGGTACCGGCTCGGTCCGATGTTCCTGCCGGGCGTCGTCAGTAAGACAGAAGGTCCGATCGCCGCGTTGACGATCGGGACGACCGGCGGCGGCACGAACTGGCCGGGCGCCGGCGCCGATCCGGAAACGCACGTCGTCTACGCGCAAGCCGCGAACACGGGTGTCGCGCCGATCGGACTCGTGGAGCCGCCGGCTGGATTCTCGGACATCCGGTACGTCGCAGGCACAGCAGGACAGCCGTTCGTCGAGCGCGAAGGTCCGGGCTTCGGCAGCGCGGCCGATTCACCGCTGCGCGGCGGCGCGCTGCAGCGTCAGGTCGAAACGGCGCAGCAGGAAGCGCGCGGCGGACGCCCTTCTACAGGCTCAGGGCAGGCGGCGCAGCCAACGCCCGCCGCGGGTGGACGCGGTGGTCAGACGCCTCCACAGGGCGGCGGCGGTGGCTTGACGGTGCAGGGACTGCCGCTGCTCAAACCGCCGTACGGCGTACTGAACGCGATCGATCTCGACAAGGGCGAGCTGAAGTGGCAGGTACCGCACGGCGACACGCCCGACGTCGTTCGCAATCATCCGGCGCTCAAAGGGCTCAACATTCCCAAGACGGGTCAGCAGGGGAGCGTCGGCCTTCTCGTCACGAAAACACTCGTCGTGCTCGGCGATCCGCAGGTGACGACGACGCCGGAGCATCCGCGCGGCGCGATGCTGCGCGCGTACAACAAGGACACGGGCGCCGAAGTCGGTGCGATGTGGATGCCGGCGCAGCAGAGCGGTTCGCCGATGACCTACAAAGGTCCGGACGGCCGTCAGTACATCGTCGTCGCGGTGAGCGGCGGCGCGTACTCGGGCGAGTACCTGTCGTTCGCGCTGCCGGGCGGGGAAACACGCCCGACGAGTCAACTGCGATGAGGGTCGGCTGAACTGGAACGCTCGGCTGAAAGCCTCGCGCTACAAAACCGGTAGGGCGCTACAAAACCGGTAGGGCGTTACAAACACCGGTAGGGCGTTACAAATACCGCGTAGCGCGAGCCTTTCAGGCGAGCGGTTTTGTACAATGGAGAGCCATGAAGCTTAAGTTTGCAGCGATCGCGTTGATTCCTCTCGCAATGGTCTTCGTGCTTCGCGCGACCGTGCCGATCCACGCGCAGGACAAATCGGTGTGGGACGGCATCTACACGCACGAACAGTCCGAGCGCGGCAAGCAGCTGTACTCCGACGCGTGCGCGTCGTGCCACGGGCCGGAGCTGACGGGCGGCGAGATGGCGCCGCCGCTGGTCGGCGGCGATTTCCAGGCCGACTGGAACGGTCTGAGCGTCGGCGATCTCTTCGAGCGGATACGAATCTCGATGCCGCAGAACGCGCCCGGCAGCCTGAGCGGTCAGCAGAACGCCGACATCCTCGCGTTCCTGCTCGAGGCGAACAAGTTTCCTACGGGAACGACCGAGCTGCCGAAGGAAGCGATGATCCTCAAGGGGATCAAGTTCGAGTCGAAGAAGAACGGAAACTAAAGAAATCCACAGGAATGGAGGTTTCGTCCGAAGCCTCCATTTCCCGTGAATTGTCGGTTGCGCCCGCCCCGCCGCTGCCCCTAGAATCGCCCCGCATCTTGACATACCTGTTGCTTTGATATCTGTTCGCACGATCGTGTCCTGGTGACCTTTTCGTCGGGGAGGGAACTATGAGGCGTCTTGCCGGCGTTCTTCTGAGCGCGGTACTTCTGGCAGCAGCGGCAGCATCGGTCAGCGCACAACAGTTCACGGGCGGTGTTCGCGGCGAGGTGCGGGATCCCAACGGCGTCATTCCGGGCGTGACGGTGACGCTGACGAACGAAGCGACGAACATCTCTCGCGACACCGTCACGAACGAGGTGGGGCAATACAACTTCCCGGCGGTGCCACCCGGCACGTACACGCTGAAGACTCAGCTGACGGGATACAAGACATACGAATCGAAGGGGCTGACCGTCGGAACGCAGCAGTTCATCACGCTCGACGTCGTTCTGCAGGTTGGCGCACTCGAAGAGTCGATTACGGTCACCGGTCAGTCGCCGCTCATCAACACCGCCAACGCGTCGCACGCGGCGTCGCTCGACCGCGAAGCGCTCGAAGCGCTTCCCGCGCCCGGCAGAAACGCGTTCATGATCGGCGTCACGGTCCCGACCGTCATGCCGGTCGGCGATCCGCAGTTCAACAGGCAGCAGGACCAGACGAACGCCTCGCGCCTGTCGCTTGGAGGCGGAGGGATCCGCGCGAACAACTACTTGATCGATGGTGTTCCCATCACGGAATTGCGCGGCCGCGCCGTGCTGAACCCGACCATCGAGGCGCTCGAAGAAGTGAAGGTCCAGGTCCACACTTACGACGCCGAGATGGGGCGGACCGGCGGCGGTGTGTTCAACGTCACCGCGAAGTCTGGCACAAATAATTATCACGGCAGCGGCTTCTACCAGACGCGGCCCGTCTGGGGACAGTCGGAGAATTTCTTCAATGAGAAAGCCGGTCTCAGTAAGAAGGAGACCGGCCTTTCCGACGCGTACTACCGCTTGTACGGCGGCGGCATCGGCGGACCGATCGTCAAGGACCGGACGTTTTTCTGGTTCGCCACCGAAGGATATCGATCGGGCACGACGCGCAACGAGTCGGAAGTCTGGCCGACGGCGAATCAGCGCAACGGCGACTTCTCCCACACCACCATAGCCCGCGTGCCCGTGCTGCTCTTCAATCCGTGGTGCCGCGGCGGCGTGCCGAACTCCCGCTGCCTGGCAACGGGTACGGGCTCGATCGCGACCAACGGCGAGTTCACCGGCGCCATCATCCCGTTGAGTCACCCGGCGGTGAGTCAGACCGGTCTGAACATTCTCAAGATCTGGCCGACTGACACAATCCAGGGGCCCATGGCCCAGAACGAAGACTACAACACCAATGCGAACGGCACCGCGTTCATCGTCGACAAGGCAGGGATGTACACGTGGAAGGCCGAGCACAAGTTCACCGACAAGTGGTCGCTGAGCGGTCTTTACATCTACAACAAGACCGACGAGCCGGGCAGCACGATCATGAAGCCGGACAAGCTGTTCATGGCCGATCAGGATCAGTGGTTCGGCCCGCTGCGGCGGCGACCGCACGTGCTCGTCTTCAACAACACGAACGTGTTGAACAACACCACCGTTCTGACGCTGCGATACGGCTGGACGACGTGGCAGGACTCATGCGACAAGCAGGCGTTCACACCGGGAATTCAGTCGCTGGGGTTCAGTCCGACCTACGTGAACGCCCTCGGTCCGGGAGGGAAAGATACATTCCCGTCGATTTCCTTCCCCGACGGCGATGTGGAGAGCGTCGGCGGCTGGGGCGGAATTCCGGTTCGCTGGAAGGGTCCGTACGCGATCAACGGCGCATTGACCAAGCTGTTCGGCAGCCACAGCGTAAAAATCGGCGCCGACTTCAGAAAACTTGGCGTGTCGCTGTCCACCGCAAGTGAGTGCCCGAATGAAGAGCCGGCGCTCGGTGGATGTTTCCAGTTCGACAGGCGGTTCACCAGTCGGAATGGCGTCGGCGGTGACCCGATCGCAAGCCTCCTGTTAGGCTTGCCATTCACGGGATCCGCTCCGGCCAACCCTGGTCTTGGCGAATGGTATACGCGGTACTGGGGCGGTTACGTTCAGGACGACTGGCGCGTCACGTCCAAGTTCACGCTGAACTACGGCATCCGCCTCGAACACGAGGACGGGTTGCGCGAAGTCGACAACCAACAGACGGTCGCGTTCGATCAGAACGTCACGAACCCCATCGACGCGTTCGTTCCGAAAACCGGCTTGCTCGCCGGCCGCACACTCAAAGGCGGCTTGATCTACGCCGGCGTGAACGGCGCACCGACCGAGCAAGGCAATCCGAAGAAGATCAAGCCGGCGCCGCGCGTCGGCGCGACGTACGCGATCGACGCGAACACCGTGCTTCGCGGCGGGTATGGACTGTACTGGGCGCCGTGGAATTACAACACGTCCCAGCACGGGCAGATCGGGTTCGCGCGATCGACGTCGCTCAATCAGTCATCCGCGGAAAGCGAAGTGCCGCTAACGGTGCTCGACAACCCATACCCGTCCGGACTGCAAGCGCCGATCGGAAGCTCGCTTGGCCTTTTGACCGGCGTCGGCGGACAGGTCGACTTTGTCGATCAGAACAAAGGAAACCCGAAGGTTCACCAGTACTCGGCCGACATCCAGCGCGAGCTCCCAGGCCACATGGCCGTCACGATCGGGTACATCGGCGCCACCGGGCGCGACATCAGCTTCTGCGGCACGAACGACTGCTCGATCAACATCAATCAGATCGACCCGGCGCTCGCTCGCCAGATGTTCCCGCTCGGCTCCGGATGGGACGCGGGCGCGCTCCGTCAGTCGATCCCGAACCCGTTCTTCGGGATCGCCCAGGCCGGCGAACTCGGCACCTCGCCGACGATTCAGCGTGGCCAGCTGCTGCGGCCGTTCCCCGAGTTCGGCAACGTGTTGATGCACGAGTCGACGGCCGGTTCGAAGCGGCAGTACAACGCACTGTCGGTAGAACTCGACAAGCGGGTCGGCGCAGGTACGTGGGGCGGCCGGTTGAGCTACACGTACAGCGTCTCGAAAGACAATCAGTGGGGCGAGAGCAACACCTACTCGAGCCGCTTCAACGGACCGCAGAACAACTACGACCTGGCGGCCGAGTACTCGTACAGCGTCTATGACTCACCGCACCGAATCATTCTGGCGCCCATCGTGAACATCCCCGCGCCGATGAACCGGAACAGCATGGCCTACCTGCTCGGGGGCGGATGGACGGCATCAGCGGTCGTCGAGCTCGTGAGCGGCGCGCCGCTGAACGAGGTGATGAGCGGAGGCGCGTCCGACGCTAACCTTGGCTTGTTCGGCGGCCGCCAGCGGCCAAACCTCGTCGGCGATCCCAATACTTCCGGCAGCGACGACGAACGCGTCGCGACGACGGTCAACCCGGACGCCAAGTACTTCAACGCCGGCGCGTTCGCGAATCCTGGCGTCGGACAGTACGGCAACGCGCCGCGCACTGATGGCAGCGCGCGCTATCAGTTCCGGAAGAACATCGACCTGGTCGTGTCGAAGGCGACGCGGTTGACGGGGAACCAGTCGGGAGAGATTCGATTCGAGATTCTCAACCTGACGAACACGGCGAAGTTCAACGGGATTGACTCGACGTCGATCGACTCCTCGGCATTCGGCCGCATCAGCACGCAGGCCGGATTCATGAGGATCTGGCAGTTGAGTTTCAGGTACCGATTCTGAGGATCGCGGGCCTGAAAGGCCCGCGCCACCTGCAATCGTGGCTATAGCGATTCTTGCGCCGGAACGTCTCAGACGCTTGGTGGGGCGGCCCTTTCAGGGCCGCCTTCCAGGCGATGCCCGCACGGCTGCGCGAGCCTCTTTCACCTCCGGCAGATCCGAATCCGCCCGATCGAAATTCGCGAGCAGCTGCTGATACTGTTTGCGCGCTGCGAGGGGTTGCCCGAGCGCGACGGCCGCGCGCGCGAGACCGAGCACCGACAATGACCGGTTCGCGTTGCGCCGGAGCGCCTGCTCGAACGCCTTCTGCGCGTCGGCTGGCCGGCCGGCTTCGAGCAGCACTTCTCCGAGCAGTTCCGGCGCCGGCTTGACGGGCTGTGGCAGGCCGAGTGGCGCGGGCAGGCGCACCTCGGAATCCGCTGCCGAACGCAGGATCGCGATCGCTTCGTCGCGCCGTCCGCTGCCAAGCGCAATCAACCCCGCAACCTGGCGCTCCATGATCGCAATCGCCGGCCGCAGATCGCCTTCCTGCTCGGCGGCCGCCCGCCCGGCGAGCGTCTGGCGGACGCGCTCCGCGCGATCGAGCGCTCCGGTTCGGGCCGTGCTGACGCCGATCGCAAACAGATCGTCGACGTTGCCGAAATTGTCCTCGCCCGCCAAATCTTTCCAGCGCCGCGTCTCGACGACGAAGCGGCCTCGCATGGACGACCAGTCGCTGAGCAAGGGCAGTGGCCCCTTCGCGTCGACGACCCATTTCAGATCGTCGATGAGGGATGCCGCCTCGCGGTAGCGCCCGAGCTGCAGCAGCTCGTACTGCAGCCACTCGAGCGCGTGGTAATTGCGCATCGCAGGACCGAGCTGTTTCCGCTCGATCCAATCGTTGGACGCCGCGTACGCGGCGCGATCGGATGCAGCCGCGTCGCGCCAGAAACCGAGCTGCAGGAAGACGTGCGCCGGCATGTGCCGCGCGTGAGACGACGCGGAGGCGATCTTCGCGTACGCGCGCGCGGCGGCGAGCGCGAGGCGCGCGTGATCCGGATCGTCGTAGTCGTGAATCAGGTAATGAAGCGCGCCGGGATGATTCGGATGCGATGCGAGCACGCGCTGCAGCACGGCGGCGACTCGCCGCTGCGTCTCGCTGCCGGCGAGCGCGCGATCGTGCGCGTCCATGTTGCCGATCAGGCTGCGCGACGCGGTACCAAGGAGCGCGAGCGCATAAAACGACGCGATGTCCGCATCGTCTGGGAACTGCGTGTGGACGCGCGCCATGGCGTCTGCGTATCGTTGA
>QHWB01000012.1 GCA_003222395.1 Acidobacteriota bacterium | reverse complement strand
GTCGGCGAACACCCGGTCCGTCATCACCCGAATCGCGCGCAGCGGATGATCGGCGCGCACGCGCTGCTCGGGCGACAGGTAACTGAACATGTGGCTGGTCTGCTCGTCGGGTCCACGCATGTCGTCGCTCCCTTCCGAAACGTTGGAGCATCGTAGTACGACAGGATCATGATGTCGATCCCTCACGAGTCACTTTTTCATCACCCTGCTAGGGCAGAGACTTTTGACGGCTTACCGCTAGAGGGGTTGTTAAGTCCCTTCGTACGCTGAGCATCGCGCCCCGCGCACGAGTGTTGATGTTTGAGCCCTTCGACCAGTGCCCATTTCAGACAACTCGGTGGCCGCCGCAATCAAAACTCGTAGCATTCAAAGCAACGGGCCGCGATCGCGCACCAGTTGCCAGTTGGTGGCCGCGACATTATCCAGTCATCCTGACCGGCCGTCGGATCGCGGCACAAGCGAAAGGCCTTGGCGCATGTGCCCGGGGGAGGGCACAGCTGTGGTACTACCGAGCCGCGAACTCCGACGCTGGCGGCATCAGAAATAACCGTGTGGATGTGTTCACCACGTTTCCACAAGTTGTGGGCGTGGTGCAGCGACGCAGCCGCGCTAAAACCAGGGAGGCCCATTGATTTTCTCCTTCTCGCAAAATTCAGAAGTTGGTCTATGGCCGCAACAGCTTGGCTGACGCGCGGCGACGGTGCCAGACCAAAGGAAGACGACCACGCGCCGTACGCTGCCCGTTCTTTATCAACCCAGTGCGGACGATACACTCACTGCTGCGCCAGTCAAGCTGGGCGGTTAGTGTTCCTAAGGCGACGCCTTGA
Organism: Acidobacteriota bacterium; assembly: GCA_003222395.1. Lineage (GTDB taxonomy): Bacteria > Acidobacteriota > Vicinamibacteria > Vicinamibacterales > CAVVIG01 > Gp6-AA45. The sequence continues at coordinate 23,979 of QHWB01000012.1, read as the reverse complement.
CGCACGGATCAAGCACTGCCCGGGGGCACAGTTGGCAACGACGCCAACGATCATCCCACGGTGGCGAGGCGGCGTGCTGCGCGACCAGGAGTACCGCGAGGTTTATGGACCAGCTTGACCCATGCGGTGCAAGGTGTATGGTCGCCGTTGCGCCGAGAGCGAGCGCAACTGTCGAGAGGCCTGAATGCTTCAGGCTCCGTGTAATCTTCGCACTTTGCAGAACGAGTGTGATCCCCACAATCAAGGGTTAGCTCGCGGCCAGGTTCGAAACGATTTATGCATGGTGATCGTTGAAAGGAAGTGCAAATGGGAACGCCTGGTTTTACAGCCGACGCATCGCTCTATGGCACCTACAGGACTGTCATCAGCGGTGAAGCCGTTCAGCCGATTAGCAGCGGCGTATACCCGGCCGATTACACCAGCTGCTACCGAGCCTGCTATAACAATTGCCTGAATCGCTGTTTCAGCATGAATCCGTTTTCAAAACCGCAGTGTGTTGTGGAGTGCCGAGAAAGAGCGTCGGAATGCCGTGATACATGCACACGACAGAATCCACCTTGCGTGCCGAGAACTGTCTGTCACGACGATCCCGCATCAACTGATCCTCGGTGTCAAATATGCGTAAGGGATCTTTGTAATGGTTTCGCACAAACATGGCACACGTGCTGACTCGCGTCCAGTAATGACGCTACGCGGTAGGCCCAACACACGGCGCACAACGAACGCTGTCAACCAAAGCAGCCTGGGCCAAACACCGTACCGTGTGCATGTCCCGGGTTTTGTCGCCCACGAAGATATCGGTCTCGGCGACGTCCTCAAACGGGCTACGTCCGCCGTTGGCTTGAAGCCCTGCGCAGGTTGCTTGCGTCGCGCGGCAATGCTTAACCGTTGGCTTCTGTTTTCCCGCTCACGCACCAAGTGAACCACGGCGGCAGCTTTACGGGGCGTTTGTTCCGCTTGAGAGGAGAACGTAATGAACGACAACGCAGGACCGCCAGCGGAGTCGGCGACTTCCGCCACAATCGACCGGGCAGATCAGCCGCTCGGTTCCGTACCGACAACGGATTGTCCCACATGCTCACCACTGGCTAATCCGCGCTTCGTGTATGCGCTTGGCAGAATCGACTTTCGATTTCCAAATGTGGGGCTTGAAAAGGAGTATAGACAGATCCAAAAGGGAGGCGGTACGGCCGGGCTCATAAAGACAGAGGTAGACCAAAAGGTTCTGTCAGATCCTCAGAACCGCTACCTTGTTCGTCAGCTGTGCTGGATTATGGCCATTGAGGGACTCGAGACGTATATGCTGATTCCTCGAGAAACGGCGGACTTGGATCTTCTGCTGAATGCGCTACGTCCTGCGCCCACTCCGTGGGATGTCGACCTGGTCATCGGTCGGCTAGGCTCTCTGGCACCTCCGGCGATGTGTAATGGACTTACGATTCCGATGGTGGCAGTGGACCAAATCTATTCCTTCGATCGCGACGCGCTGGTCAAGAGCATTCCGCGGCCAAAGGATCTCCCCGAAAAGCAAGACAAACGGTTTGCGGCGACCGCAGGTACGGTATTCGAGACGATCATGCAGATGGCGGATAATGCCGGCGCGACCGACGATCATCGGGCAGTGAATTATGTGGCCGTTCGTTATCCGGCCATTTATGGAAAAGCAGCCGAACTTCTCGCCCAAGATGCGCCACTGACCGCCGTGGAGACGCGCCCGTCTCGGCTAAGCGGCGTTCGCAAGATTGTTGATGTCATCTTCTCATTTACCAATAGGCAAACAGCAGACATCAGCGAACGGTGGTTCGTACGAGTCGATGTCACTGAAGAGTATCACCTACAACAATAGTAGACCTGTCTGCGCTGCCCCTTAATGACACGGCGGACTCGTTGTTGGGGCCTGATGTTGCATGTCGGTCCGTTCGATGATACTACCGTGCGCGCGCTAAATCTGGCTAGGCTGCCGCCGTTGTTGGAAGTGACACGAGGTAGCCCTGAAGTTCTAGTCGGTTTAGTTGACGGGCCGGTTGCTATTGCACATCCAGAGCTTGTCGACGCACACATCCGTGAACTTTCTGACAAGTCCCCCGGAACATGCCGTGACACGGATAGCACAGCCTGCAATCACGGGACGTTCGTGGCCGGCATTCTCTCTGCTCGTCGAACGTCTGGCGCGCCTGGCCTGTGCCCAAACTGCACGTTGCTAGTGCGCCCTATCTTTACGGAGACCATAGGCCAGAACGAACTGACACCGAGCGCCCTGCCGGAAGAACTCACGGCCGCGCTTATCGACTGCGTTGCCGAAGGCGCACATATCGTAAACCTTAGCGCGTATCTTGTTCGGCCCGACTGGCGCCGACAGCGGGAATTGGAACAAGCGATCAATTTTGCGGCCCAGCGCCGGACGATGATCGTAGCAGCGGCGGGTAACCTGGGAACCGTGCAGAGTTCCGTCATCACCCAACATCGTTGGGTCATTCCGGTTGTGTCTTGCGACCTTGAGGGCCATCCCTCGCAGTCGTCAACCCTTAGCCCCTCCGTCGGAAGACGTGGCCTGAGAGCTCCAGGTGAGGGTATTACTAGTTTAGGCTCAGACGGGAGTTTGGTTGCGTCAGGTGGATCCAGTGCCGCCGCAGCCTTTGTTACGGGAACGATTGCCCTCCTACTGTCGGTATTCCCAAAGGCCAGTGTGGCTGAAGTGAAGGTAGCCGTGACACAGAATGTTGCGACCCGATCCACTGCGATTCTCCCACCACTGCTGGACGCTCGGGCCGCGTACCAATCGCTAAAACGCCGACAATCGTGAAAAAGAACGGTTTCTGCGGAAAATGAATTTGCCTGAACGAATTCAGCTCCATCTTCTGAGGCTTTATGTCTAACGGATCAAGAAAGTACAGCGGCAGTTCATCTGGTGGGAACGCGACGATCGATGAGGCGCTGAAGCACACACTCGTGGCTGCGGCGACCGCTGAGAACACAAACCAGTTCTCGTGGACGCTTTTGAACGTGCGCGGTGACTACGGTGGAGTAGTCGGGAAGACCATCACCGTCGAAATCGAGCTTCGAAGTTGACGGGATCACAAGGGTCGCCGGCCTGGACAGACGAACCATCAACGCGTCGGTGGACGGGCCTCCAACGCGCCACAAATCCCCTGACATCGAAGACAGGTTGCGACGCGCGTTCGTGCCACAGCTGAACATATTAGCCGTTTCTGGTAGATGAGCACCAGGTGAATGAACCAGTAGCGTAGTCGCTAAAGGACGCATCGACACGTAATTCGCTACTCCAATATGTGGATATTCGCCTTAGGCCATCAACGCCTGTTGCCGTGAGGCCACAATGCAGCGTCGTCACAGCGCAATGGAGGTTGTAGGTAAATAAATTCGATCCAGTCACGCAGCGCGCTCATGCTCGCGTAAGAGGCCGCCGACACGGTCGCGACGTTTCACGGTTATCGGTTGCATGCCCTCCCAGTTCTCAATCGGCGTCCGACCATTCGGAGGCTTGAGTCTCAAGCTGCGATGGGGCCTACAACCATTGTAATGATCGATAAATACAGTCAGCGTTCGCATGAGGTGCCCTGCGTTCAGGATCAGCAACCAGTCCAGGCATTCAGACCAAACCGTGCGAACGAACCGCTCCGCGATCCCATTCGCCTCAGGGACCTGAATCGGCGTACGAACAATGCGCGTGCCTTGCGCCTCAAAGACGACATCGAAACGGCTCGTGAACTTTGATCATGGTCGCGAATCAGGAATCGGACTGGGTCGGCACGCTCGGAGAGCGTCCATGCGACGTGCCGCGCCTGCTGCGTCACCCATTCGCCGTCGGGATGTGCCGTGCAGCCGGCCAGGTACACGCGACGACTGGCGATTTCGATGAAGAACAGCACGTACAACCGCTGGAGCCGGACGGTGTCGACGGTGAAGAAATCCACGGCAATGATGCTCTTCGCGTGCGCGTGCAGGAACTCACGCCACGACGGACCCTGGCGCTTGCCTGCGGGACCGAGCTGCTCCTCGCGCAGGACCCGTCTTCACAGTCGTCGCTGACACCATCACGCCCAGGCCCTTCAGCTCGCCCACGATGCGGAAGTAGCGCCATCGTGGATTTTCGCGTGCCAACCGGACGATCAATGCCCGAACTTCCCGACTGATCGGCGGACGACCGGCGCGGCGCGTGTGCGTCCAGTGATTCGCCACCAGACGAGGGTGCCAGCGCAGAAGCGTGGCCGGCGTGACGAGAAACGACCACGAGCTGCCCCTCAGCAACATCCGGCTTGCCGCTGCCAAGAACAGTCGGTCGGCTGATCGAAACGCCGGCCGCCGAACCTGCCGGCGCAGGACCGCGAGCTCGTCGCGCAGCACGACGATCTCGAGTTCTTTCGACGCAGTCGACCGAAACCGAAGGCAGACCAACTGGAAGACACGCTGGAGCACGACGTAGCACAGGGAAAGTAAGCGTTCGACGAACCTCGTCTTGAGTGCTGCCTGACCGTCGACGATCCTTGGGCCGGAGGATTGGCGATGACGAGCAAACGAACCCCGGTGCGGATGGCGCGCTTGGTGGCGCAGTGGCGTACGAGCGGGGAATCGCGGGCTGGCTTTGCGCGTCGCCATCACCTGCACGCCTGGACCTTCTGGTATTGGTGCCGCAAGCTGTCGGCCGAGCCCCGGACCGAATCCGATGACACTCCACCGGCGGCCTTCGTGCCGGTGCGCATCGCCGTGGAACCGGACGCGGCCGTGATTGAGATCGTGCTGAGCGGTGGAGAGCGCCTGCACGTCCGGCCCAGCGCGTCGGCCGATCTGGTGCGGGCAGTGGTGACGGCGCTGCGATCGTCGTGCTGACGCTGTCGCCTGCGGTCCGGATTTATCTCGCGACGGGCGCGACTGACCTGCGGCGGTCCATCGACGGCTTGTCGGCACTCGTCCATGAGCGCTTCACGCTGGATCCGCTGTCCGGTCATTTGTTTCTGTTTCGGAATCAGCGCGACGACCGTCTCAAGATCCTCGCGTGGGATCGATCCGGGTTTTGGATTCTCTACAAGCGACTCGAGCAAGGCACGTTTGCCTGGCCAGCGGACGCGCCGCCAGACCCGGTCGAGATGCGAAGCACGGACCTCGCGCTGCTGCTGTCGGGCGTCGATGTGGCGCAGACCCGACGCCGCCGGTGGTACGAGCGCGTGACCTGACCCGAGGCGTTGTACGACCGATCACCTTCGCGTATAGTGCTCGCGTAGCTGACGACCGTGTGGTCACTGACGTCGAGGATCTCGCCACCGCTCGCGCGCTCATCACCACGCTGCGCGACGAGCTCACGAAGGCCCAGCGTGAGAATGCCTCCCTCCGCCATCAGCTCGACGTGCTGTGCCAGCGGCTGTTCGGCAAGAAATCCGAGCGTGTCGACCCGCGCCAGCTGCAGCTCGCCTTGGAGCAACTCGCCAACGAGCCGGGGCCGGTCACCGAGCCGATCGAGATGGACTCGGGAGACACGCCTGTGCGTGAGCATCAGCGGCGACGCTCCACGGGGCGGCGACCGCTGCCCGCGCACCTGCCGCGCCGAGATCGACGTGCCCGACGCCGATCGGCAATGCCGCTGCGGGCACGTGAAGACATGGATGGGCGAATCGGTCGCCGAGAAGCTTGAGTACGAACCGGCCAGTTTCGTCGTGATCGAGACGGTGCGGGCGAAATACGCGTGCCCCCACTGTCACGAGGGGGTGGTCGAAGCGCCGGCGCCGCCCCAAGCGGTCGAGAAGGCGCTGGCGGCGAAGGGCTGCTCGCGCACGTCGTCATCTCGAAATACCTCGACCATCTCCCGTTGCACCGCCTGGCGGGCATCTTCGCGCGACAGGGCGTCGAGCTCTCCCGGAGCACGCTCTGTGACTGGGTCGCCGAGGTCGCGCTGGCCCTCGCGCCGATCGGCGAGCAGCTGCGCCGCGAGATCACCGCGGCGACGTACCTGCAGACCGACGACACGCCGGTCACCGTCCTCGACGAGCGCGGCGGCAGTTACAAAGGCCGGCTCTGGACCTATCTGGATCCGCTCGGGCAGCAGGTGGTGTTCGACGCGACGCCGACGCATGAGCGGGACGGGCCCGAGACGGTTCTTGCCGCGTTTCAGGGGGCACTGCAAGCCGACGCCTATTCGGGATATGACGGGCTCTATCGGACAGGCCGCATCCTGGAGATCGGATGCTGGGCCCAGGCGCGGCGGCGCTTTGTCGAAGCGCTGATGTCGGACGCGCAGGCGACGTTGATGGTGGCGCGCATCCAGCAACTCTACCAAGTGGAGCACGCTGGCGCCGATCTCGATCCGCAGGCCCGCGGCGCGCTTCGACGCGATCAGTCCGTGCCCGTGCTCGCCCAGATCGATGCCGTGCGCCAGGATCTTGCGCGGACGGTGCTGCCGAAGTCGCCACTCGGCGACGCCGTGCGATATCTGACCAACCAATGGACGGCGCTGCAACGCTTCGTCGACGATGGCCGGCTTGCGATCGACAACAACCGAGCCGAGAATCAGCTGCGCGTCGTCGCGGTCGGCCGCAAGAACTGGCTCTTTGCCGGGAGTTTCGAAGGTGCGCGTCGGGCCGCGCTCTTGTATTCACTCGTCCAAAGCTGCAAGCTGATCGACATTCCGCCGTTCGACTATCTGAAAGACGTGCTCCTCCGTGTTGCCACCCATCCCCAACGACTCATCGGCCAGCTCACGCCGAAAGGGTGGGCGTCAACCTTCCGTCGCGAAGCCGCCGCGTAGCCCTCACCTACGTCCTGTCGAGAGTGTCACCGGTGAAGACCCAACGAACGCGTGCGGCGAGTCCGCGGCGCCGCCTCGGCAAGCGTCAGCTCGAGGCGCTGATTGAAGAAGCGATCATCGACGCGTACGGCGAGTCCGAACAACGCGTCGGATTCCTCACGATGCTCGAGGAGCACCTCGCCGTCCCGTTTGCCACGGAGATTCTCGGGACGGCCGTCCGTGTCGAACGTGTGGATCTCAACGACGCCGATGAGATCGTGGCGATCTGTCGGCGCGGACGCGCACGACAGCTGATCCCTCTGCTCAACCTGCCGCTACCCTCACCACCACCGGCTCGACGCGTATCGGCACTGGGTCCGCGGCGGAAGGTAATCCGCCTTCCTTCTAGGGTGTGATATGAGCAGAGAAGAGATGAGCCGCTTGGCGGATGATCTGGAATCGCTTCGGACTGGGGGCCTCTCACCCCGGGAGTTTCGAGCGAACTGGCCGGTGGACGTAGTCCCTGGACTGCCAAGTATCATCTGGCCGAACCTCGAGCACTATCTCGCCGATGTCGACATTCGGGAACAGGATCCCACCTATCGCGCGATGCAGGACGCCGAAATGAAAAAGCTCGTCAGTCTGCTGCGCGCGGGGGCGTCCGACGTCGAGTTGGCGAAGGTCACCTTCCTTCGTCATTCCTGATGAGAGTTCAGGCTAGATCAGGATACGTCGATCAAAACCGTCGACATGCGCCTCGTCGCTAGGGAACGGTCTTCATCGGACGCTTACCAGGGAAATCACGGCACCTCCTCGAAAACAGCCGAAAAGGGCCGCTATTCTACGCCGACCGGATTAAAACACTCCACAACCGCGTGCAGGAGTCCGCTGCGCGTCACAGTCAGACTGTACTGTTGCTGCAACGGCGTCACGATCTTGCCGAACGACAGGCACAGTTGTTTGTTGAGGACGACGACCAGCGCGAGCACGTGCGCGCCGAGCTGCGCGGCGGCCGCGCCGAGCGCGTCGGAGGTTTGCAACGGATGGCGACCTTGCACGCGACGGCGGCACCGATTGCAGCGTCCCACGTGAATGTCAAACCGCCGGACGACCACGCGCGTAACCGGCAATTCTTCCTGATATTGGGTGGCGATGCCTGTCCGCCTGATCGACCCGGCGCAGTCGGGACAGCGCGCTGGCAGCGGGACATCGTATCGCTCGTCCACGCGGGGCGGCGACCGTCGACGCGCCTTCGGGCCATACGCGCGCCCCCGCCTTTCGGCCTGGCCGCTTCGGATCTGGCTTCAGCGGTTTCCCAAAAGGCGCCGCCTGGCGGAACCCCGCCCGCCGTGCTTCGTCCAGTTGCCGTTTCAGGTGATCGATCCGATGTCGGAGTCGCTCGGTCTCTCGCGGACGACACTGACTGGCGCAAGCGTGCCGAGGAAGCCGAACGCGAGCGTGACGCGTTGCGATGTGCGCGCGACCAACTGCAGCGATCGGCGATCCGCCACTTCGACGATTCCGGCACGTGCCAGTTATGCCAGAATTCATCGTCCGGTACAAGACCCGCTAAACCTAATCAATTACTATTGCATCTACGAGTCGTACTTCTTCGCGTATCGCAAAATATCATCGATGTCCGCTGGCTTTGCGATCGTGGCCGCCGCTGCCAATAACTGACCCTCATCCTCGAGGTTCATCACCGCTGACACAATGACGTACGGAATCTCCGCGAGTTCCGTCGAATGCAGTTGGCGGCGGCGAAACTCCCAACCGTCCATCCTGGGCATTTTCAGGTCTGAAAGAATGAGTGACGGACGGTGTCCGTCCAAGATCTGAAGTGCATGCACACCGTCTGTCGCTGTGACGACCTCATGACCGTCTAACCGGAGCAGTGTCGCAGTTAGCTCTCGGCTTGTGTCATCATCCTCGATGATGAGTATCATCGCGTGTTGACACCGCGTACAGATCGTGCGGTCCACCTCGACTGGGAAACCGCGCTCTCCTCAAATGACGATCTGTCCGCAATGAGCAACCTGTGACCGCACGCGACGGAACATAATGCCACAACGTTCGAGTCGGTGTACAGGATGGATGTGGTGCCAACATCACAATCGGAGTATGAAGGCAAGACGATTATCATTCGTAAGGCGCTCCGCAGGGGCGTGGAGGCGAGAAGATTGTCATCCGGAACGTCGCCCGAGCGCAACTCCGAGGACGCATCATCTCGCGGACCTGTGCGGAAACGTGAAAAAGACGGCAGTTATTGAAGAGGACCGCCTGTAGGGTGCGTAAATTCGTTGCAGCTCACGCGGCACGCCGATATTCGTGCAACAAGCCGCCGAGACGATCCCGTCGAATTATGATCCCGGCGTACTACGATGCTCCCGACATTGTCGAAGGGAGCGTGGCGATGCGCGGTGATGACCGACAGACCGGCTGCATGTTCAGTTACGTCTCGCCCGAGGAACGCGTGCCGACGAACCACCCGCTGCGCGCCATCCGTCGTATGACGGATGCGATCTTGGAGCGGTTGTCGCCACGATTTGATCGGCTGTACTCGGACATCGGCCGCCCGTCGATTCCGCCCGAGAAATTGCTTCGCGCGCTGTTGCTGCAGGGTCTCTACACCGTCAGGAGCGAGCGCCTGCTGATGGAGCAACTGCAGTACAACTTGCTGTTTCGCTGGTTCGTCGGCCTGAGCATGGACGATCCGGTCTGGGACCCGACGGTCTTCACGAAGAATCGGGATCGTCTGCTCGAGGGCGACATCGCGACAGCGTTCTTCACGGAAGTCCTCGACGAGGCAAAAGCGGCCGGCTTGGTCTCGGACGAGCATTTCACGGTGGACGGCACGCTGCTGGAGGCGTGGGCGAGTCAGAAGAGTTTTCGCCGCCGCGACACGCCGCCCGAGACACCGGATGACCCGGGGAATCCGACCATCAATTTTCGTGGCGAACAGCGCAAGAACGACACGCATCAGTCGACGACCGACCCGGATGCGCGGCTGTATAAGAAGTCGACGGGCGCCGAGGCGAAGCTCGCCTATCTGGGCCATCTGCTCATGGAGAACCGCAACGGGCTCATCGTCGATGCGATGGTGACCGCGGCGACTGGCACGGCCGAACGCGACGCGGCGCTGACGATGCTCGGCGAGCTGCCGGATGGCGGCCGCCTCACGGTCGGCGGCGATGCCAACTACGACACGCGCGACTTGGTCCGTCACACGCGCCAGATGGGCATTACGCCCCACGTGACGCAGTATCCAGAGACCACGCACCGGGGCAGCGCGATCGATGCGCGCACCACTCGGCATCCCGGCTACGAGATCAGTCAACGGAAGCGGAAACTCGTCGAGCAAGCGTTTGGTTGGATGAAGACCGTCGGCCTCTTGCGCAAGCTTCATCATCGCGGTGGTCCGCTCGTCGAATGGATCTTTACGTTCCACGCGGCGGCCTACAACCTGGTCCGGCTCCGACGATTGCTCGCCCAGCCGGTCTGACCATGAGGACGAGCACAGCGCATCGGCACGTAACGACGTAAGGATGGAACAGTTCGCTTCATCAACGAATAGAGGTCGGCTGCTGGAAGTCACTTTTTCAGTGGCCTGTTAGGCTTCGGTGTGCCCAATGTCGGTTGTAATAATCAATGAACACGGAGAGGACGCGCTCAAGGTGACGCGTGTTGAGGATCAGCAGCGAATCGAGGCACTCGGAACGAACGGTCCGCACAAATCGTTCCGCGATCCCGTTCGCCTGCGGCGCCTGAATCGGTGTGCGGACGATACGAATGCCCGCGCCCTGCAATACCTCATCGAAGCTCCGCGTGAATTTGCGGTCGTGATCGCGCAGCAGTAGACGAACCGATTCCGGGCGCTCGGCGAGTGTCCACGTCACCCTGACGCGCTTGCTGCGTGACCCCGTACTGTCCCAGTCCACGATCTATGGCCTAGCGAACCGTTTTTCGGACTGTGATATAAGCTCCCGCCCGTGATCGACGTTTCGGTCTTCCAGTTGCTGCTCCTCACCATCACCGGCTGGCTGGATCGCCGCGAGCGGGAGGCGCTCGCGTATCTGATCGAAGAGAATCGCCTTCTCCGCCGACAGATCGGTAGGCGCCGTCTGCGGTTGACCGATGGCGACCGGCGGCGACTCGCCATACGAGCGTACCGTCGGCGACGGGAGGCCTTGCGGGAGGTCGCGACAATCGTGACACCGGACACACTACTGCGATGGCACCGCCAGTTGGTCGCGCACAAGTGGACGTACCTGAGCGGGCGAACGGGTCGGCGCGGTGTGCTTGCCCAGATCCGACAGCTCGTGGTGCGCATGGCGGAGGAAAACCCGACGTGGGGGTACACGCGAATTCAGGGCGCCCTCAAGAATCTCGGGCACAAGGTCGGGCGATCGACCGTTGCCCGCATTTTGAAGGCGCAGGGTCTCCTGTCAAATATCGCCCGTAGGGAGCCACTCGTTTTCGCCTGATGGGGGGCCACTGCAGCCACGTCGCGCCTACCGTTCTCCGGTTTGTTCTTCTTCTTGATCAGCACTGACATGAGGGCCTGTGGAGCCTGTGGGCGGCGCGTTCTTCAGCGCCGTCCAAGGACCTGTGCGAAACGCGTTCTGTGCGTTTTGCATAGGTCCGGCAGGATCCATAGGCCTGCACTCTGAGAATCGACCGCGTAGGATGCCCCAGGACCGACGAACGCGAGGTCGCCCATACCGCAGATACCCCCTCGATCGCCGACCGATGCGGTGCACACTCACTCCTTTCTGTTGTCGCGCCGGCGCCCTTTGGCGCGGAAACTATCGCCGGTGATCACGATCTGGTGCGCGTGATGTGCGAGTCGATCGAGCGAGGCGGAGGCGAGCAATGGACTCTGAAACAGATCGGGCCATTCGGTGAACGCCCGGTTCGACGTGATGATGAGCGCGCCCCGTTCGTACCGCTCATTGATCACTTCGTAGAAATCTTCGGGCCCGGCCGCAGGCAGCGGCTTGAGGCCGAAGTCGTCCAGGATCAGCACGTCCGGTCGCGTGTAGGTGAGCAACCGGCGCTCGTAGGTTCCATCGGCTCGGCCGCCGTGGAGATGGCCGAGCATTCGCGCGGCGGAGACAAAGACGACGTCGAAGCCGCGGCGACAGGCTTCGTGTCCGAGCGCCTGCGCCAGGTGCGATTTGCCGACGCCGGCGGGACCTTGAATAAGCACGGTCTCGTGGCGCTCCACGAATCGGCACGTCGCCAGATCGAAGATCTGTTGACGATTGATCGAGGGGTTAAACGAGAAATCGAAACCTTCAAGGGTCTTGCCCAGATCGACCGTGGCGCGCCGCAACCGGAGCTGCAACTGCTTCTGTGCGCGCCGTTCGACTTCGTCCTCGACGAGCCGCTCGAGGAAATCGACGTACGACAGCTTCTCGGCGATCGCCTGCTGCGTGCGCACCTCGAGCGTCGCCAGGATGCCCGACAGCCGCAGATTTTTCAGTTTCGGCACGAGCTGGTGATTCAGTTGCACGACCCACCTCCCGTCGGCGGAAAGAAATCGGTCACCGGTCGGGCGAAGAGCGGCAGGGCTGGGGTCACCGTCAACGACGCCACCGACGGCACAGCCGTCTGATCGAGTCCCCGGTCGAGAATGCGTTTGAGCGTGCCGTAGCTGATGTCGTGCGGTGCGCAGTCGGTCGAGCGGGCGCTCACCGAGCAGTCGACCGATCACGTCGCTGGTCGCCAGGCCAATCTCCTTGGCCCGGCGCAGGCAGCTCGCCGGCGTCGCCAGCAGGCCCGCCACTTTCGCAGGCGGCAAGTGATCGGCATTCGTCAGCCGCTGCCCGCGGCGCGTCGCTCGTGGGTGCGTGGCCACGAGCTCGTGCTGATAGAAAATGCGCACGCTCGTGTCGGCCCCGCGTACCCACAGCTTCTGGCCGATCAAGCGATGCGGCGCCGAATAGAACGCGTGATCGAAGACCACGTGGCAATCGGGATGATGCTTGGCGTGCTTCCAAGTCGCGAGCGCATACGGCGCCGCGGGCAGCGGAAGCAACGCCGCACGCTCGAGGGTGTCGAAGCGGGCGAGCGGCGGCTCCTTCGTGGTGCCATGGATCCGTCGGCCTGCGGTCTCGACACACCACACCCAGACCCGCTCATTGGCGTCGTGCACGTCTCGAAACGCTCGGCCCGCCAAGAAATTGCGTTTGACGTAATGCACGCCGCCTTGCTCCACTTTCCCTTTGTGCTCGGGGGTGCGCGGCCGACACGGCGAGATGAGAAAGCCGTAGTGCTCCGCACACTCGCGATAGGCACGCTGGACGACCGGATCGTAGAGCGCGGCCTGCACAACCGCGGCTTTCAGATTGTCGAGGACGATCCGGCGCGGCACGCCACCGAACCACTCGAACGCGCGCCGATGGCAGCGCAGCCACGTGTCAACCTCCTGGTCGAACACGAATTCGACGTAGCTGTGCCGACTGAACGACAACGTCATCACGAACGCCCACGCCTTGCGGAGCGTGTCACTCGTCGGATCGCGCAGCAGGCCGGCATAGCCGAAATCGACTTGTCCCTCCTCGCCAGGATCCCGCTCGACGCGCACGTACGCGTCCGGGCTCCGCGGCTCGAGATGCCGCACGAAGCGATACACCGCGCCGTAGCTGCCGGCGAAGGCATGCTGCTCGCGGAGGATGTCGAAGATCGCCTGACACTCCACCCCGCGTTGCCGTAACGCGATGACCTGATCGCGAAACGGCGCCACTTTCGACGGCGTCACTGGCGGCGGACTCACCGGCAGCGTCGTTCTTAATTGCGCCTGCAACGTCGCGGCGTCCGGTAGCGGTCCGCTCGTGAGCGCCTGCTGCTGCGCCCACGCGCGATACTTGCTGACCGTCTTGCGACTGACCTGCAGATCACGGGCGATCCGCCGATCGGTCTCGCCCAACTGCACGCGTCGAATCAGCTCTCGAATTTCCAACACGTCCGCTCTCCTTCCCGCCAAGGCACCGCCTCCTCTCGACAAAAGAGGCAGCAGTACTCGGCACGGTGGAGAACGGCAAGCACGGTGGAGTGGCCCCCGATCGAGCGTAAACGCATGGCCCCCGATCGAGTGAAAACAGGTGGCCCCCAATCGCCCGAAAACAGGTGGCCCCCTTTCGAGCGAAAACGTCTGGCCCCCGATGGGCGACAACAAGTGGCCTACTATAGGGCGTTAACTGACATCTCCAGCCCGCACCGACACGGCCGACGTCATGGCAGACTTTTCTGCGGGCGCACTGGGGCGCGATCGCGGCGGCCGACTTCTTCACCACCGAGGTGTGGACGTGGCGCGGCCTCGTGACGTTCTACACCGTGTTCGTCATTGACCTGGCGACTCGCCGCGTGCAGGTGCTTGGGATGACCCTTCATCCGGATGAAGCGTTCATGCGACAGATCGTGCGGACGCTCACGATGGCGGATGCGGAGCCGTGTCGTGTGCTGCTCTGCGATCGGGATGCGAAATGGAGCGCGTCCGTGCGCGAACGACTCGAGGAGTCCGGCATTCGCGTGGTGCAGACCCCGTATCAATCCCCAAATGCGAATGCGTACGCCGAGCGATTTGTGCGCTCGATAAAGGAAGAATGTCTCGACCGACTGATTCCGTTGGGCGAACAGCATTTCCGACGAGCCGTGACCGAGTTCGTTGCGCATTACCACCGCGAGAGGAATCATCAAGGTCTGGAGAATGCGCTGATCGAGGGCACGCCGACAATCGCTGCTGGTCGAGTCCATCGACAGCAACGCCTGGGTGGGCTGCTCAACTATTACAGGGGCGCCGCGTGATCAACCGTTCATCGTCCCGGCCGATCAGTGGGACAAAACGCGCACCAGGGTTTGGGCAACGAACTTATCGCGGCGAAGGCTGCCTTACGCGGACGGGGCCCACTGCGGTGCCGTGAGCGGCTCGGCGGCGTGCTCAAGTTCTACTACCGCGCGGCCGCGTAACCCAACGGCCGAGTTTTCGCACACCACGGGAAAGAGAACTAGGTGCTGCGTTGCAGATCAGCAGTACCGATGGCCGTCCCTGGACACCGGCCCCCTAAACGACTAGACATTCGCAGCATTTGGCCGCTCCTGAACTCGAACTGCTGGAAAAACAGACCAATGCGACATCCGCCACTACCTCCGGGTAAGCCGCCGACAGACACCCATGGCGCTCCTTCGCAGGTGACACAACCGGACAAAGGAAAGCCGCGGCCGTCACGTGTAACGAGCTCACCCGTCAGGACGTCGTCGCGCTGTATGAGCGATATTCGTATAAGGGACCAATCTCCCGGCGGCTGCGTGATTGTGCTGCTACCAACCCAGTCGCCCGTGAATTCGGCTTTGACAGCTGTTGACATCTGGGCCGAGTCCGACTTGCCGTGCTCGTCGACGAACGCTACTTGCACGGTGATCTCTTTAGCCGTTGGTAGTTGACCTGTTACGGCGACGCCACTGGACACAAGCGTCCCGTTGGCTGGCATCTGCGTCGTCCCGAATGCTTGCAGCGAGGAGAGTCGATTCGTCGTCGTACCGCCGGAGACGTCGGTAAGCGTTACAGTAACCTGCGAAATCGTCGCGCGGACGCCAGCCGTCTCGTGCAGCGTTAAAGATAGTTGGTAGGTGAACGCCAGCGCGGCAACGTCCATAGCCGCCGTCACACCGGTGTTTTCGATGGCGATGGCGGAAAAACGGATGTCTGGCGCGGATGGTGAGCTGCGCTCGTCGCATGCAGTAACCGCAAAAATGAACGTGGTCAGCAGAAGCACAGGGCTCTTTACCATCCGCACGCCGAGCGAAGCGCACGTCATTTTTCGAGTCAAGGTACCTCCCCTCACGCTAGACTTAGACTACTTTCCGGTGCAGAAATCGGCACCGAAATGATTGACTCGCCGTAATCGATCGCGACGCTGCTTGTGCGAATGAGTGAGTAGGGGCTGTTGCGATCGATTGGATCGTACTAAACTGCGCGCATCTGATCCTTCAGCAAAGGAGCGCGCATGGTCCAACGCCGACAACGCGAGCGCAGTCTCTTCGAAGTGTTGTTGCCCGATGGCCACAAGCTGTGGCCCGATTGGTTGCGACGCATCGATACGGCGCTCGAGGACGACCGCGTGATTGACGTCGTGGCCCAGGCGCTCGAGAAACGTTGGCCCCACAGTCGACGGCGCGGACGGTTGGGAACGCCGGCGGAGATCGTCATCCGAATATTGATTCTGAAGCACCTGTTTGATTGGAGCTATGACGACTTGGAGCACGAAGTGCGGGCCAACTTGGTGTATCGCGCGTTTACGCGTATCGATGCCGGGGATGTGCCCGACGCGAAGACGATCCTGAAGATCGCACGAGTGTTGGGACCGGAGGTGATTGAGCAATTGAATCGGCAGGTGGTCGAGGTGGCGAAGCGTGCCGGGGTCACGCACGGGCGTCGATTTCGCATCGACACCACGGTTGTAGAAACGAATGTGCACTATCCGACAGACAGCACGTTGTTGCAGGATGGCGTACGCGCGCTGACGCGGACGATGCATCAGGGCTGTGCCGCGTTGGGCGAACCGACGTCGCAGGTGCGCAGTCGACTTCGGAGTGTCGCCCGCCGCTGTATCGCAATCCGGCTGCAATCGCGTGGCGAGCGGCACCGGCCGGCGCTGGTCCGCAGTTATCGCCGGTTGATGAGCACGACGCACGCCGTCGTGCGAGATGCCAGCACGATGATTCGGCGGCTGGGTCAGCGCGTTCGAACCATGACGGCCAACGCGGCCGCGCGCGTGCAGCGAGTCCAACGCCGGTTGCAGGAGCTGCGGCCGATCGTCGAACGAGTCTTGGAGCAAACGGATGCGCGCGTGCTGGGCGGCGACACCCACGTCGCTGACAAAGTGCTCAGTGTGTTTGAACCCCACACCGAAGCCATTCGCAAGGGCAAGATGGTAAAGCCCACCGAGTTTGGCAAACTGATCACCATTCAAGAAGCGGATCACCAGATCATCTCGGCCTACGAGGTCCACGCCAAGCGGCCGGCGGACGTCACCTTGTGGACGGCTGCGCTCGATCGGCATCGCACCATCTTTGGGCGGGCGCCGGATCTCGCAACGGCGGATCGGGGCTTCAGCTCGGCGAAGAACGAGCAGGCGGCGCGCGACCGCGGCGTCCGACGAATCGTATTGCCTTGGCGTGGCCCGAAATCGGCGGCGCGGCGGGCTTACGAACGGCAACACTGGTTTCGTCGTGGCCAACGGTGGCGTGTCGGCTCTGAAGGTCGCATCAGTGTGTTGAAACGCCGTCATGGACTGATTCGTTGTCGTTATCACGGTCTCGACGGGATGCACCGATGGGTCGGGCTCGGGGTCATGGCGAATAACTTACTTCGCGGTGAAGAAATGACCGTGTAACTCGCTGAGTTGTACGGACGACCAGCGGCCGGCCGTGACCAAATGGTCGATTCGACGATTGCGACGATCGATCTCTCGTACTAAACTGCCCGCGCGTGATTCATCAAAGGAGCGGGCATGGTTCAACGTCGACAGCACGAACGAAGTCTGTTCGAAATTCTGTTGCCCGATGGCCACAAATTGTGGCCCGACTGGTTGCGACGAATCGACACCGCGCTCGAAGATGAAGCCGTGATTGACGTGGTGGCGCAGGGACTCGAGAAGCGGTGGCCGCAGAGTCGCCGCCGCGGACGACTCGGGACGCCGGCCGAAGTCGTCATCCGCATGCTCATTTTGAAGCACTTGTTTGATTGGAGTTATGACGACCTGGAGCATGAGGTCAGGGCGAACTTGGTATACCGGGCATTCACGCGCATCGATGCTGGCGACGTCCCCGATGCGAAGACGATCCTCAAGATCGCGCGAGCGTTGGGACCGCAGGTCATCGAGCAACTGCATCGACAAGTGGTCGAGGTCGCGAAGCGTGCCGGGGTCACGCACGGGCGTCGATTTCGCGTCGACACCACGGTCGTAGAAACCAACGTGCACTACCCGACCGATAGCACCCTGCTGCAGGACAGCGTCCGCGCACTGACGCGAACGATGCACCACGGATGTGTCGCGCTCGGTGAGCCGCAAAGCCAGATTCGCAATCGCGCGCGCAGTGTCGCGCGCCGGTGTATCGCGATTCGGCTGCAGTCGCGTCGGGAAGAGAGCCGCCCGGCTCTGGTCCGCAGCTATCGGCGGCTGATGCGCATCACCCGAGCGGTGGTGCGCGAATCGGTCACGATGGTTCGCCGATTGGGACAACGCGTGCGCACGGCGACGGCGACGACCGCCGCGCAGTTGCAGCGCGTGCACCGACGCCTGTGCGAGCTGCGGCCGATTGTCGAACAGGTTCTGCACCAGACGCGCGCCCGCGTAGTGGGCGGGGATGTCTACCTGGCGGACAAGGTGGTGAGCGTGTTTGAACCGCACACCGCGGTCATTCGCAAAGGCAAGAAGGCGAAGCCAACGGAATTCGGCAATCTGATCACCATTCAGGAAGCGGAGCATCAGATCATTGCCGCGTACGCCATTCACGACGGCCGTCCTGCCGATCGCACGCTCTGGGCCCCGGCGCTTGACCGACATCAGCAGATCTTTGGTCGCGCACCATTCTTGGCGACGGCCGATCGGGGGTTCTCGTCCGCCGCGAATGAACGCGAAGCGACCATCAGAGGCGTGCGGCGTGTCGTGTTGCCGCATCCTGGACGGAAAACGGCCGCCCGCCGCGCGTATGAACATCAACAATGGTTCCGACGCGGACGCCGCTGGCGCGTCGGCTCCGAAGGACGGATTAGTGTGCTGAAACGGCGCCACGGTCTGACTCGCTGCCGCTACCATGGCCGCGACGGGATGCATCGCTGGGTCGGGCTCGGCGTCATCGCGGATAATCTGATCACCATCGCGCGATTCACCAGCGCGCGTGCGATCGCATAGCAAAGGCGGTGAAATGACACGATCGAACAGCAAGCCGGCCGCCGAATGCAGACCAGACAAGCTTCTGCGCGGTCATTTCTTCACCGCGAAGTAACTTAGTCAGCATCGCGACGCACGGTCGTGCGCGTGCAGCGGCGTAAGAAATACCGATGAACTCACACGATCGGTCACCGACTCGAACGCGGAATCGCACGAAGAATCGAATCGCAACTGGTCATTTCTTCACCGCGAAGTAGCCTAAGCCTAGGCACCAGCGCGCGAATGCGCATTAGGAGCCGTCAGGAAATAAGTACTCGATGTCGCCGTGTAGTAGAAGGGTGAACCGTGTAGTTCCAATCGCCGTGAAAGTGATGCCGTTCAAGGCGCACGGTGGCGAGCTGTCCGTCGGTCACGGTCACGCCACCGGGGTAGCGCCCGCGATCCAGTTCTGATCGTATGCGGAGGCCCGACCGACTCCGCGTCGCACCGATCAGACTGATGACGGTTGCCAGGTTCACGAGTGGGGTGCCCCGCCAGTTCATCGCGATGTAGGAGAACAGGCGGTGTTCGATCTTGTTCCACTTGCTCGTGCCGGGGGGGAAGTGACACACCGTGATTGCGAGGCCGGTGCGATTCGCCAAGCGCTGCAGCTCCCACTTCCAGAGTCGCAGGCGCGCGCCGTTGCTCCCGCCGGCATCCGCGGTAATCAACAACGAGCGGGCACGGCCGTAGGCCGGCCGACCCATCACGCGCCACCATCGTCGAATCGTGTGGACCGCGAAGCTGGCCGTGTCATGGTCGATCCCCACGCTCACCCAGCCTTCGTCACGTTGAAGATCGTAGACGCCGTACGGAATCGCCTTGCCGCCCCGCGTGGCGGTCGCGGGGATCACGAAGTCGTGCACGCGCACGCGGTGTGGCGTCTTCACCGGCCGCCACGTCCGCCCGCCATTCTTGAAGTCGCCGACCAACTCTTTCTTTTTCGTGTCGACGGAGATTGTCGGCTGCCCGCGTCGTTGCCACCGGCGCACCGCCTGCGCGATATAGCGAAACTGGGCGTCCCGATCGGGATGTTGCCGGCCCTCACGCGTCTTGACGTTGCTCTGGAGGCTGTAACCCAGCGCGTGCAGCAGGTCGGCGACCACCGTGTGGCTAACGTGATGCCCCAGCCCTTCCAGGGCCACTGCCAACGTCCGCGCGCTCTTGCTCGTCCAGCGCAGTGGCGACTCGGGATCGCCCGGCGCCGTCGGTTCCACCAACGCGTCCAAATCTCGCAGGAGAGTGCGGTCGGTCTCGGTCGCGCGTTTCCGCCCACCGCCCGGCCGGCGACTACGGGCCAGCGGCAACGGCTCGCGCGCGTCGAGATCGCGCAGGCCGCGCTGGATCGTCGACTCAGCGATCCCGGTGGCTCGCGCCACCGCAGCAATGCCGCCGTAGCCGATCGCGCGTGCTTCCGTCGCGGCCCATACCCGGCGCGAACGCTCCGTCAGCACCGGCACGAGTGCGGCGTACTTCGCGCGTAGCGTGGCCACGTGCATCGCGCAGCACCGTACCACCCACGCATCGCGAGTACAAGCACTTATTTACTGACAGTGCCTTAGCGCCGCTTCTATGGCCAGCGTCAGGGCTCGATTGTACCGGCAGATGTCACCGTAAACGCCAGCCCGTGACGAGGTGGTTCAAATAACTGAAATGCCCGCCGCAGCTCCACATTGTTAACCGAGACACCTGCTATCGCATATGGATCGAAGGACTTGTGCCCCCTCGACGCACTGTGTTGCGACCGGCAGAGTGTAACGTCGACCACCGTGATCCAATGGTCTCCTGCAGGTGGGCTTGAGAACGTCCCCTGAAATACGCCCTCCTGAACGCGCTGAAGTTTAGCGGTCGCACCCCAGTCGGTATTCACTTGCAAGTCGATCGGCGCAAAATGATGGGTACATCCTGTTCCGCGCGCCTCAGGCGGCGGCGGACTTGCCTGATGGTACACGATTGCGAGGGTGGCAGGGGCCGATGTCGCTTCTATAGGTGAGTTGCTAGCGCATACCACACACGAGCCTACAACGGCTAGTATCAACGCCCGGTTAATGTTTGGTTGCATATGTTAGTGCCCCCCTCGTTAAACATAGCAGAGCGCGAGTCGGCGCCCGATGTGGCAGCCGAATCGCATTACGATATGAGATTCGATGTTGGGCTACGATTTCACCCGAATCCGGCGTCGCAAGCGCTCGGCCACCGGCGCGCCTGTGAACGACTCTGGTTACGTCATTGATGCCCTACACATCCCCCCGTAGCTGTATGCACCATACGGTCGGTGTACGGCTGGATGGAACCGCTCGCATGACCGCCGCTGACGTGCGCACTTACGGCACCGTCCATGGGGCAGCCATTACCGGTTTCAACCTGAATAGTCGAGAGATTGTTGCTCTGTACAGACGTACTGAGGACGCCGTCGGCCACGATGCCGTCTTTGACACGCATAAACAGGCTTGTGGGCGTCGCATTACTCTCCGCGCGTCCACCGATCGCCGTCCCAGGGTTCCACGGGTAGGTCCCAACGGAAATACCGATGTCGAAATGCTGGAATTCCGATGTCCAGAGCGTGTTGAAGCGCGAGACGGAGCCGTCGCACGGGACGTTAAAGTTCCCACCGGTCGCATCGCATACAACTGAGCCTCCGTACGCGGACCGGCCAGCGGCGAGAATCGTGTTGTTTTCAACGATGATGTTTTGGCCGCTGCCGTTACCCTGTGAAAAGAGCACTATACCGACGTCAGTCGCGTCAATGACGTTGTTCCCGGCGACATAACTGCCGTTGCAAGATATGCTAAGGCCATCAGCCCAAACTGGTGTGATACCTGTGTGCAGTGTCGTGTAACCGGTGATCAGATTGTTCGTGATAGTTGGTGCACTGTCACATGGTTCGAACGCGTGGAGATTTGTCCACCCAGCCGGTTCAGCAATCCTCGAGTTGATCACTGTGCCGGCCTTAACAGTGACGTTCTCCTCACCGCTCAGGTAGCCGAATCGTCCTCTTTGTCCGTCTACCCAAGGCCAAGGCCAGCGCGCGAACCGTCAATACGATCATCTCCAACACGCTCCGATCGTGTCGGGCCCGCCCGCGAATATCAACCGCAATGACGGCGGATGGAGTTCTGGCGAACCACAAGGTCACCAAGCCTTGCCACGTCCATACTTCCGT
Source organism: Acidobacteriota bacterium (assembly GCA_003222395.1). Lineage (GTDB taxonomy): Bacteria > Acidobacteriota > Vicinamibacteria > Vicinamibacterales > CAVVIG01 > Gp6-AA45. Next base: position 2,144 of record QHWB01000012.1, on the reverse strand, counting down.
CGTGAAGAAATCTGCCCCGCTGATCGCGCCCCAGTGCGCCCGCAGGAATGTGCGCCACGACGTCGGCCGCTCGGGCACTGGCGGGATTCCCTGGGCCTTCAGTGTTCGCGCAATCGTCGAACGGCCAACGCGATGCCCAAGGTTCTTCAAGGCGCCCCGGATTCGGGTGTAACCCCAGCGCGGATTCTCCTCCGCCATCCGCACGATCAGGCGTCGGATCTCCGCGGCCACGATCGGACGGCCCGATCGTTTCGCGGCGTACGTCCACTTGCGCGCGATCAGCTGTCGATGCCAGCGCAGAATCGTATCGGGCGTCACAATCGTCGCCACCTGCCTCAACAGACGACGGCCGAGATGTCTTCCGCGCCGCGCCAGACGGCACCGGTCGTCGTCGCTCAGTCGGAGTCTTCGGCCCGCGAGTTGACTCCGCAGGATGCGGTTCTCATCGATCAGATAGGCGATGACGTCCTGCTGTTGGGTATCCAGCCAGCCGGCCAAGGCGGCCAGAACAACCCGGATGAACACGCGGTCAATCACGGTGCAGAGTCTACACTGGCGGTCTACATTGGCGACCGGGCTTCGGGCCTCTCAGCTCTGTCGGCAGACTTGTGGGACATTACGGCATCGCCGAAGTAATCTCAGCTCCAGCGAGTCCTTGGCAGAATCCGTACGCGGAACGCGTGATCCGATCAATCCCTCGCGAATGCCTGGATCACGTGATCGTGCTCAATCAGGCACATTTGCGACGCGTCCTCACGATCTATAGCCGGTACTATCATCAGAGTCGAACGCATCTCGGGCTCAAGAAGGATGCGCCAGATTCCCGCCCAGTCTCGGCAACGTCTACGGGGCCGATCATCGCGATTCCGGAAGTCGGCGGCCTTCATCACCGCTACGAACGGCAGGCAGCGTAAGCGCCAGACCTGCCGGCGCGGCCGTACTGGACATCAGTGCGGCGTCAGCACGCATCGTACGCAGCTCGTTCCGTCAATCGAATCGGGCGTTCGGTGCGAGCTGATGTCGAATTCAACGCGATCCGACTGTATGCAACCCGCGCATCGCATCAGAGCCTGGACCGGATTCTCTCGCCGGTAGACACCGACGCTGTTTTGGCGACCGACAGGACACGCTATTAAACCTCAATCCGTACTCTTCCCTTCGGTCGCCGAGAGCGATGCACAAGAAAACCGAATCAACGATGCGCGGTAAAGTCCGGCCAGCGCAGTCAAGAGCCATTTTTCACTCCATCCGCAGGTGGTATCAAGAAGTGCGTGTCCATCGCATATGCCGTCAATCTTCGTGAGCAGCCTGAAATACTGCTCAGGAATGAGTACAGCGACGTCGCCCCATTCGGTCTGAACCAGCCCATAGGCCATCCGACTGCCGCTTCCAGATCGACTTCGAACCGCGTCACGAACGTGCCACATGGCGCTCGGCTCGAATGGTATAAGAGCATCCTGCCACGGTGACGGTGCGACGGCGGCATCATCCGCCGATGCCATAACGCACCCGGCGACCACCGGTAGATCCGCCATGATAGCCTTAGCCGATATTCTTGGCCGCAAGTCTAGCAGTGATTTGAAGCCCTCCTGCTTTCGCACGATCCTATCGTCGAATATGCAGCAGTCAATGCCAGTAGACATCAAGCAAAAGAGAGCGTCCTCCGGCGTCTCTACGATCGGTTCGCCGGCCACGTTATAAGACGTGTTCAGTAGCAACGGAACTCCTGTCTCGGCAAAAAAGGCGCTCAAGACATCGAATAACAACGGTTGAACGTCTCTAGTAATTGTCTGTACTCTCGCCGTATTGTCGACGTGAGCGACGGCCGGTACAAGTGTCGCCTTCGACCCTAAGAATGTCCATACGCGGAGCATGAACGGGCTATCCTGCTCTTCTGGCGCGACGTCGAACCAGTCTTGAGCGTGGTCGCGTAGTATCACCGGCGCAAAAGGTCGAAACATCTCGCGGTGTTTCACTCGACGGTTCAGTATTTCCTTTCCGTCTGAACGCCGTGGGTCGTACAATATCGTTCGTTGCCCAAGCGCTCGAGGACCAAGCTCAGACCGTCCGTCGAACCAGCCTACGACTTCACCATGGCACAGTAACCGAGCAACGTCCGACGCGATGTTGCTGCTTCTACGGAC
>QHWB01000100.1 GCA_003222395.1 Acidobacteriota bacterium | reverse complement strand
CTGGAATTGACGGCCGTCGAGGACGCCTTGCACGCAGCGAACCACCTCCCGGTAGTCGACCGTGTCCTCGAGGCGGTCTGATGCGGCGGCGTCCGGGACCTCGAGCCGCAGGTCGTAGAGGAACGTCTGCGGGGTTTGGCGCTCGGCCGCCTCGACCCCGTGCGCGCCCGGAACTTCGAGGCCGTAGAGCTCGACGGTGACGCTCATCCGGCGATGACGGCACCGGCGGCCGCGAGCGCCTCGACATGCTCGCGCACGTCGTGGACGCGGAAGATCGAAGCGCCGCGCTCGTAGGCGAGAACCGCGGCGCCGACGCTCGCCGCGGTGGTGCCGGTCTTGGCGTCGGGATCTCCCATGATCTTTCCGAGCGAGCTCTTCCGAGAGATCCTGACGAGAATCGGGCGCCCGATCGCGGTCAGCTCGTCGAGCCGGCGCAGCAGCTCGAAGTTGTGCTCGACCGTCTTGCCGAAGCCGATCCCCGGGTCCAGGCAGATCGCCTCCTCCCGGATTCCCTGCGCAACGGCGAATGTGAGGCGCTCGTCGAGGAAACGGGCGACCTCGGCCACGACGTCCCCGTAGCGCGGGGCGTGCTGCATCGTCCGCGGCTCGCCCTGCATGTGCATCAGGCAGAGGAAGGCATCGCGGTCGGCGACGACGCCGGCGAGATCGGGGTCGCCGCGCAGGGCCGTGACGTCGTTGACCAGCTCGGCGCCGAGGTCGAGCGCCCGCGCAGCCACCCCTGACTTCGCCGTATCGATCGAGACAGCCACTCCCTGCAGCGCCTCTAGCACCGGCACCACACGGCGGAGCTCCTCGTCGAGCGAGACCGCTTCGGCGCCGGGACGCGTCGACTCGCCGCCGATGTCGACGATCGCCGCGCCTTCGGCGAGCATCCGCCGAGCCGAGGCGACGGCGTCGGCGGGACTCAGGTTCAGGCCCCCATCGGAGAAGGAGTCCGGCGTCACGTTGACGACGCCCATCACCGACGAGCGGGGAAACCGCTGCTCGAGAGGCGCATTCATGACCGGGAGCCTAATCGCGTGCCCATGGCTAGATTGGCCGGATGGGAGAGGTCGAGGCTCGTCGCCGGGCGGCGTGGCGCTTCGTGCGCGCCGTCGTCCGGTCACAGGCCGGCGGTGTCGCCGGCGCGGTCGTCTCCGGCCTGCTCTGGCAGACCGGCGCGATCTCGGCACCGTTGATCGTCCGCTACACGATCGACCACGGAATCGTGCCGCGCGACCGTCACGCGCTGCTCGTCTGGCTCCTGGCGCTCCTCGGCGTCGGCCTACTCGAGGTGGTCGCAGGCGGCATGCGCCACATCTACGCGATCCGCAATCGGTCGGCGACCGACGCGCGCGTCCGCGATGCGATCTTCGCGCATGCGCTGCGGCTCGACGCCTCCTACCACGACCGCGTCGGCCCCGGGGAGCTGATGAGCCGGGCCTCCTCGGACTCGGAGCACGTCGCGCGGATGATGGACGCAATCGGCCACACAATCGGCTACGCGCTGACGGTCGTCGCCGTCGCGATCGTGATGCTCGCGATGGATTTCAAGCTTGCGCTGCTGGTGCTCGTGCCATTGCCGCTCGTCAGCCTCGCCGCGTGGGCGTACTCACGTCGCTACGACGAGCGCACGCGGCGACTACAGGAGGCGTGGGCGGCGGCGGCGACGCTGGTCGAGGAGACGGTCAGCGGCATCCGCGTCGTCAAGGGGCTCGGGGCCGGCGGAGCGCTCTCCGGCCGCTTTCGCATCGGCGGCCGCCAGGTGATCTCCGGCAGCCTCAGCCTCGGCTCGTTCGTCGCTTTCAACGCCTACGTCGTCATGCTCGTCTGGCCGCTCCGCGTGCTCGGCCAGCGGGTCTCGACGCTGCAGAAGGCGCTCGCCGCGAGCGCGAGGATCGCCGAGGTGCTCGAGATTGAGCCGCAGCTGCGCGAGCAGCGGCACGCACGCAAGCTCGAGCGGCGGGTCCGTGGGGACGTGCGGCTCGAGAACGTCCGCTTCGGCCACGCGGGCGACCGGCCGGTGCTGGACGGGCTCGACTTGGAGCTCGCCGCAGGCGACTCGGTCGCGCTCGTCGGTGCGACCGGCTCGGGCAAGAGCACCGTCGCCGGCCTGCTCGCGCGGCTCTACGACCCGGACGACGGACGCGTCCTGCTCGACGGCCACGACGTCCGTGAGCTGCGGCTCACCGACGTGCGCCGGGCGGTCGCGCTCGTCTTCGAAGAGACCTTCCTGTTCACGGAAAGCGTTCGCGAGAACATTCGCCTGGGCCGACCCGAGGCCGACGACGAGGCGGTTGTCGGTGCGGCAGCGCTGGCAGGAGCGGCGGAGTTCATCGAGGCTCTGCCCGACCGCTACGAGACGGTGCTCGGCGAGCGGGGTCTCTCGCTGTCGGGCGGCCAGCGCCAGCGGATCGCGATTGCGCGGGCGATCCTCGCCGACCCGGCTGTCCTCGTCCTCGACGACGCCACCTCCGCGGTGGATGCGACGAAGGAGCACGAGATCCGAGCGGCGCTCGCCACCGTCATGCGCGGCCGGACGACGCTGGTGATCGCGCACAGGCCGGCGACGATCGCGTTGGCCGACCGCGTCGCGCTGCTCGAGGACGGGCGGATCGTCGAGCAGGGCACGCACCAAGAGCTGCTACGGCTCTCCGCGCGCTACCGCGGGCTGCTCGCGCTGGAGAGCGAGGCCGCGTGACGGAACGGGCAACGTTGAAGGAGGTCTGGCGCGAGACCCGCGGGCTGCTCCGGCCGGTGCGCGCACGCTACCTGGGCGCCGCCCTGGCGGTGATCGTCTCGACGCTGATCACGCTCGCCGGCCCCGCGCTCGTCCGCTACGCGGTCGACGCGGGAATTTCGAAGCACAACCGCGGTCCGCTCGACATCGCCGCGGTCGCGTTCCTCTGCCTCGCGGCGGTGAAGCCCTTCGCCGTCCGCGCTCAGACGCTCGCGGCAGTCTCGCTCGTCGCGCTTCCGATCCTGATCGTCTCGAGCTGGACCTTCCACCACAGCGTCGGGCGCGTCTACCACGCGATCCGAGACCGGGTCGCCGACACGCTGACGGCGCTCCAGGAAGGGCTGGCGGGTATCCGCGTCGTGCAGGCCTTTCGCCGCGAGCGGCGGACGCTGGAGGCGTACAACCCGCGCAGCCAGGCACAGGTGCGCGCTTGGCGCCGCGCGTCCTTCGTGAACATCCGGCTCTTCACGATGATTCCGCTCGCGCAGACGGTGGCGCTGCTCGCCGTGCTGCTCGTCGCGGCGTCGATGTACCGCCACGGCTCGATCTCCAAGGGGACGATCGCGGCGTACGTCCTCTATCTGGTGCAGCTGTTCGATCCGATCGCGCGCTTCAGCGAGTGGCTGGGCGAGTTCCGCCAAGGCCTGGCCGCGCTCGGGAAGATCGTCAGCCTGCTCGGGACACCCAATTCGATCGTCGAGCAGCCCGCAGCCGCGGAGCTTCCGCACACCGGATCCCTGACGCTGCACGACGTCACGTTCGGTTACGACGGGGAGCGCCCGGCGGTCGAAGGTGTCTCGGTCGAGTTTGAGCCGGGCGAGCACGTCGCCCTCGTCGGCGCGACCGGGGCCGGTAAGTCGACGCTGGCGAAGCTGCTAACGCGCCAGTACGACCCGCAGCGCGGCGAGATCGCCTTCGGCCGCGTCGACCTGCGCTCTGCGACGCTCGACTCGTTGCATCGCCGGATCGTGATGCTGCCGCAGGAGGGCCACCTGTTCAGCGGCACGATCGCGGAGAACGTCCGCCTCGCCGACCCGAACGCGTCCGACGAGCGGGTCGCGCGAGCGCTCGATCGCATCGGCGCCCGGGAACGGTTCGAATCGCTGCCGAACGGCTTGCAAACCGATGTCCAGACGCGCGGGCTACGGCTCTCGGCCGGCGAGCGCCAACTCGTCGGCATCGCCCGTGTCGCGCTGGCCGACCCCGCCGTGATCGTGCTCGACGAGGCGACGTCGAGCCTCGACCCCGCGACCGAGGCCGCGGTCGAGCGGGCGCTCGCGGCCGTCGTCGCAGGTCGCACGGTCGTCACGATCGCGCACCGTCTCTCGACGGCAGAGCGCGCCGATCGCGTCGTCGTCATGGAGCACGGGCGGGTGGTCGAGGTCGCCTCGCACGACGAGCTCGTCGAGCAGGGTGAGCGCTACGCGGAGCTGTGGGCGTCCTGGCAGGCCGGGCTCGAGCTCACGGCGTGACGGCGCGCAGCTAGGCCTTGCCCACTCGCCAGACGCCGCCGCCTGCTTCGACGAGCGGCTGCAGGTGTTGCGCGAATCGTTCCCGTCCTCGGGTGTCAGA
>QHWB01000011.1 GCA_003222395.1 Acidobacteriota bacterium | reverse complement strand
ACGACGGCCGTGGTATCCGACTGCTGGCGCCACGTGAGGATGTTGCCCACTGCGTTGTACGTGTAATCGAACTTCGATAGTGTGGAGCCATTCGGATATTTGTGGTGGATCGTCTGCAGACGGTGATCGCCCAGATTGTCCAGATACGTATACGCGCTCGTCTGGCCGTGGAGATTCGTGACGGCCGCCAGACGGGACGTCACGCCGTCATAGTCGTACGTGAACGTGCCGAGACGTTCGTTTCAGTAGTCACACCTTCCCAGCGGGTCATATCCTTGCGTCATCGCGACGCCGTTGATCGCTCGGCTCACAACACGGCCCAGCTCATCATAGGCGTACGTGATCGTATCGTTGGTCAGCGGTCCATCCACGCTCGCCACCTGCCCCGCGCCCAACTCTCCCACCGGGTGGTAGGCGTAAGCCGTCCTGCCGTTGGTGATCCAACCAACCAGACAACGCGGCTAGAAAAATCCGGACCGGGGCGAGGTCAATCACGGCGCGAGTCTACACGAACGACCGAGCTTCAAATCTCTGAGGTTTCACTCGGCTAACTGGAGGGACACTACGGGGTCGGATTGGAGCGCAGAAACAACGCATCGTCCGTTTCGGACGGCGGCCTCGAGCGAGCTCCAGCTCACGGGACGGGGTTGTCCCGTCCGCTGCTACAGTTGCCCAAACCTAATTTCGGACTCCAACATCAAAGTTGTAGCCTTGGACAGTAACGTAAGACCGTCGGTCCGTTCCTGTGACATCGACGTCGATGCCGACTGGTGTAGTGTTGTTCATTCGACGCAGGATAACCGAATGCTTCCGTTCATAATCGAGACGGTCCTCAGGCGTCAGCGCGAAACCTAAAGCGGAAATCAACTCACGTCCCAGGCGATTCGCTTGGCCGCGTGTGCCAGATAGCACGATTGAGAATGACTTAATGCCTCCGTCCTCTCTGATGAGAAAGGAAAATTCACAGACCACTTCACCGGATGGCGTCTCTTCAATTAAGCCGAGCTCAGCTGGCCAAGCTGGAATTCCTGTATGCTCCTTCAGGCCAGGCCAACGACGCACTAATTGCTCCTTGGTCACCGTACCCCAATTCGGCGCAATCACATTCCGAAGCAGTCTCGCGACCTCTGCGCCGTTCAGGCAACGAGTAGCGGCATACGGGGGTCGCGTGGCTAGCAGTGCCACAGCTAGCACGAACGAGACCCTACTTCTAGAAGGCAAGGTTATTCCTGATGCTGTCGCGAAACGCTCTGTTCGCGTCCCGAAGCCCACGTGACAGAGCTTGGTCGCACAAGGGTTTGGAGCTGAATGCGCGTCGCTCCAAAGCTTCAAGTACGCCGACTGCAGCGTTCACGGCCGGCAGGATGTGAGCATAGTATTCGTGAGCGAGCGCGCTCTGCGGTCCGGTCACATTCGGGTCTAACGGACGCCTATTCTTGTACGGAAACGTAGGCGACACAATGATCTCACCAACGACGATGAACCGCGTCTTGGCATGATACAGGCCATCACATCCGCCCTCACAGTAGCCTGACGCGGCGCCACCCGGATTTCTTGTGCACGCTCCCGCACTCAGGCGTCGTCTACCCGTGTTCGGATCAGGCAACGTTGGGCATTGGGAATCCGGATCGCCAAAATGCCAGTGAACATCCCAGCTGATCTGAACTCGCCCGGACGGATCAACCATGTTGATCGGAGAATCTTCAACATAGGCGAACAAGTTGGCCCCACTTTCGATTCCGCTTGGATCTTCACTGAGCCACCTACCAAGCGAAGGGTCCATCGCACGAGACTGCGAGAAGTACAGCGCCGACGGCGAGTGAATGAGATACCCACCAAACCCAAAATCGCTGTCGAGGTCTCCGGAAATCTTTGTACGATTCCCCCATGAATCGTAGTCATATGCAGCGCGAATCGCGCCACCGGTGTCGGTTAGTTCACGCGTGCTGTCCAAATGATCCGCAACTGCAAAAAGCACCGAACCAGCCTGCTGGACACCGCGTTGCAGGAAGCGCTTTATGACGATGTTGTTGGCGTCACGTTCTTCGTGAATGCGACCATCAGCCCAAACGAAATCGCGCGTCTGCAGTACGTTGGATCCGTCTTTTTCCACGATCGCCACTCGGCGTCCCAGTCCATCATAGCTAAACTCGCTTCGCCTCACGCCTTGTGTCACTGCCGTGAGTCGATCTTCGGCATCCCATTCAAACGTGCGGGTCCCATCGAAGGTAAGATTACCATTCGCGTCGTACGTTAACACATTCGCCGCCGCAGACTGATCGACTTCGTAGACTGCGGTTGCCGTGTTTCCGCTGGGATCAGTCGCTGTCAGGTTCACCGTGGTGGTACCGGCCGCGAGTGCCGCCGTGCCTTGGAAACGGTTGTCGGCGAGCACGACCGCTCGAGTCCCGTTGATCGTCACCGTTGCCGGCTCGTCGAGTTGCCCTTTGAACATGACCGGCCCACCGCCGTTCCGCCCCACCAGCCGATTCAATCCATCAAACGTGGCAGCCGTGGCCGCGTCATCGATTTGCTCCGACGTGCGGTTGCCTGCCGGATCGTAGCCATACGCGTACCGCTTCAGCACAGTCGCCTGCGGATCCGTGGCGTTCTTCACGGCCGCCGTTAGCTGGTCGGCGGCGTCGTAGCCATACTCCCAGATGACAGCGGAGCTGTCGGCTTGCTGCCGCCACGTCAGAATGTTCCCAACCGCATCGTACGTGTAATCGAACTTCGACAGCGTCGAGCCGCTCGGATATTTATGATGGATCGTCTGTAACCGACGATCGCCCGCGTTATCGAAGTAGCTGTACACGCTCGTCTGCCCGTTCGGATACGTGACCGCCGCCAGTCGGTTCGTGACGCCGTCGTAGGCATAGGTAAAGGTGCCGAGCACGTTCGCTTCGGTGGTCACACGCCCCAGCGGATCATATCCTTGCGTCATCGCAACACCGTTGATCGCCCGGCTCGCCACTCGCCCCAGCTCGTCGTACGCGTAGGTGATCGTGTCATTGCTGAACGGTCCATCGACGCTCGCCACATGCCCCGCGCCCAACTCTCCCACCGGGTGGTAGGCGTAGGCGGTCGTCCCGGTGCCGTCGGCCATCGTCGCGGCCCGCGCGTATGTCGGATCATAGGTGTAGCTGACCGAGGGCGTCGCAATCTGCGAATTCGAATAGGCGACTTGTTGAATCGCGTCGTCGAGAGTGTAGGTATACGTCGTCACCTGTCCTTTCGGATCGGTGACCGTCTTGAGCCGACTGGTGGTCGCGTCGTACGTGTAGGTCGTGGCGGTAGTCCCGTCGGCCCGCAGCTCGCGCGTCACGCGCCCTTGCACATCGCGGTCCCAACTCGTGGCGCGCCCATTGGCATCGATCAGTTTGCTCAGACTCCCACACGTACACCATTCTTGCGCGACGATCCGGCCAAGCAGATCACGGGTCGACACGAGTCGCCGCAGCGGATCGTAGAAGTATCGCGTCGTTCGTCCGATCCGGTCGGTGCGCGCCGCCACGTCCAAGCGATCGTAGGTGGTCGTCTGCGTCGTCCCGCCCGGATACGTCACCCGCGTCGGCCGATCGAATGCGTCGTAATCGGTCGTCGCCGTGTAACCGTCCGCATCCGTGACCGTGCGCATGCGCCCGTAGTCGTCGTACGTGTAGGTCGTCACCGCGCCGTTCATCGGCGCGGTGACCGTCCGCAGACGATGATCCGCGTCGTATGCGAACGTAGTCGTCTCGTTCTTCGCGTTCGTCACGGTCAGCGGTTGGCCGACACTGTTGTAGGTGTACGTCGTTGATTGCCCAGAGGCGTCGGTCGTCGTTTGCGCCCGGTGCTGACTCGTGTAATCCGAACTGCTCGCCAGCAGATCGTTCACGCCGTTCGAGGTTTGGCGTATCTGGAGCAGATCCATGCCATTGTTGGCGTAGTCATAGGTCGTCTGGCGGCCGAGCGGATCGATGCGACTGGTCACGTTCCCTTGATCGTTGTATGTGGCTTGGGCGATCTGTGCAGTCCCGTCGTCGAGCACGCGCGCCGTCTGCGTCGGCTCCATCCAGGTGCCGACGGCATCGAACGGCGTCGTCTGCCCGGGGTACGTGTACCAGACGCGGCGTTCGAGTGGGCGTTTCATGCTATGCGGGACCGCGGACGAGTAGACCTGCACGAAGTAGTTCCCCGTGATTAGGCTGATGTCGGCCCAATCCGACGCGAGCCAATGCGTAATCGTCGCGGCGGACACGTCGCCGGGCGCCGTCGCCATCGCTCGCTTGTCCCAATAGAACGTGTTGAACAGATCGAGGTCGTGGTTGTACGCGCTGAAGCCCGTCGGCACCTCGGCGGTCGGCGCCGTGCTGGGAAGGGCCGTCGTCGACCAGTGAAATTCCGCGCGCTCGGTTCCACCCAGCGGGTCGGTCGCTTGAATGAAGCGGTAGTAGAAATCCTGACTCGGGTCGGTCTCATGCTTGAACAACGTGGTCCCGTACGGGGTCGTGAGGCTCACGAGGAAATTGGCCGGACCATACGTGAAGTCCGAGGTGAGACCGATGCCATCGGTGATGCGTTTGAGCAGACCGGCGTCGTTGTAGGTCAAGGTCGCGAACCGCCCATACGGATCCGTCACGCGCGTGATCTTGAGCGGATCGGTCGCCAGCTCATACGACAGCGTGGTGACCAAACCCGTCGCATCCGTAATCGCGACCACTCGCAGACTCGAGTCGTAGGTCAAGTGGGCGGTCTGTCCCTGCGGGTCCATGATGTCCGTGAGATACACGCGACGGCCGGCCGTCACCGTGCCATCCGATTGCGCGAAGACCTCGACGCCGCCGTCGCGCAGCCGGCGCTCATAGCGAATCGGATTCGACGAGACCTGCACCAGCACGGCCCGCGATCGCCAGTGCGCGGGAAACGTTCCCGTCGCGTTCATGTTGAAGTAGTGCTCCGCGCCGCCACCCCGCAGCACGACGTCGGCCGACCAAGCGGGATGCGTCGGGTCGTCGATCACCGCTGACAACCAATCGAAGGTCCACATCGGCCCGATGTTGCCGTAAGAGAAGATCTGCGGCTGAAGGCTCTCGCGTTGGTTGTACGTGAGACGGAACGACACTGCGGGCCCGATCGTGGGGACGTACGTGAGCGGCAGATCGGTTACGCGCAGGTTGGCTGGCATCATCTGCAGAGAGTAGGTTGCCATCCCCGGGCCACCACTGGAACCACTGCCGCACGGTCCACACGGATCGCTATCGTCGGGCGTGTTCGGCGGACAGCGGCCAATGACGGTCGCCGCGTCGGCCTGCGTCACCTGCGGCCACGCGGCGGTCAGCGTACTGGGCGGTGCGAGGAAATAGCCCGACGATTCCTGATCCAGCATGTCGCGGCTGACCCACCTGGCACCGCCGAGAATCGAATCGACCAGCAGATACCGATCGCCCTCGTGCTTCAGGACCGCCGTGAAATGCCCGAGGCGCCAGTGCATGACGGACGGCACCGGAATGTCGGCGTCTCGCGGCCGCAGAACCATGTTCCAGGACAAACCGACCCGTTGAGCCAAGGTGCGGAGCTCGTTCAGCGTCGTGTCTGTTGCCGTCATGCGATAGGTGCGGAGCACGTCGCTTGGCACAAAGGGGTTCCCGGCGACGCGTGCCGCATACGCGAGCACCGCGCCCAGCGCCGCAGCTCCTGACGGATGGACCTGCTCCGGACGATTCCTCACGAGCCAGAGCTGCTCGCGCGCCGACGCGACCTTCTGCGCCGCCCGACCGCTAAGCGGACGGCCGAGGAGCTCCGCTAAGCGGCCGGAAACCTCGTCGCTATGGCCTACCTGGATGCTGAGGTCGAGCCATTCGCCCAGCGCCATATCCGCCACGGCTTTCGCGCGCGGATTGACTTCGTCGCGCGCATCCGCCCAGGCGAGGCGCCATGCGTTGAGCGCCGACGCATAGAATCCATTCGTCCGATAGACGGCCCCGATATTCGCGAGCAACGAGGCCCGCCACGCAGAACGAGGAAAGATCGAGAGAAATCGCGTCAGCGGTGCAACCAGTTCGCTCTGCCCGACGCCTGCGTATTCGGTCAACGCGGCCGCCAGCGCACCATTCTCCGCATCCGTCGTCGGTCGCGACATCGGGACGAGCGGTTCCGGGAACGCGTGTGCGCTCGAGAGCTCCGCGTCGGTCGGCGTCGCCGACAGCGTGAACGTCGTCGCGGGTGACGTAACCTCCGGTATGGTCCGGTTCGGCGTGATCGTCGGCGAGGTGGCCGATGACTGCGACGCCGGCGTGGCTGCGACTGGCGCCGCTGGAGCGGCGGTCAACGGCATGCCCACGAATAGTTGACCGACGACAAGTATCGACGCGATCGCGCGCGCGAAAGACGAGTGCACCGACATACGACAATGTCTCCTGATCATCATGAGGACCCTACTGAATCCGTCGCGCGTTGGTCGGCTCGATCAACGTGATCACTGGCGGCGTGTGATCATTCGGGTTCGACGGCAGACACGCTGATCGCGTGGGATCGAGCGGAAAACAGTCCGCGCCGTCAGCGACGCCGTCGCCATCGGTGTCGGGATTGAAGGGATCAGTGCCGAGCGCGACTTCGGCGGCATTCGACACGCCGTCGCCATCGGTGTCGGAGTTCGCCGCGTTCTGCAGGCTCGAGATGAGCACGCGGTCGCCGACGCCGGTGCCGCTCGTGTCCGCATTCAGAGGATCGGTGCCGAGCAGGTATTCGCGCCAGGTGGGCAGCGAATCCTGATCCTGATCGCCGACCAGCCACGCGTTGGCGACCAACGTGAAGCCAGGAACCGTCGTCGGCGTGAGTTGTTGTGACGGGTTCGCAAAGCCGAGTTGTCCGTAACTATTGCTCCCCCACGCGAGCAGCGATCCATCGGGATGCTCCGACAGCGCATAGTTCGAGCCGGTGGTCATCACGAGTTCGCCGGCGGGCCCGACGATCGGCATCGCATAGCTCCGATCGAAGCCGAGGCCGTCGCCGAGCTGTCCCGAATACTGGGTGCTTCCCTGGCTGCCCCACGTCCAGAGATAACCGTCGTTCGTGACCGCCATGGAGAACGCCTCGCCGGCTGCGACGGCGTACGCCCCAGCGAGCGGGGCGACCACGACGGGTTCGAGACGATCGGTCGTCGTGCCGTCGCCGATCTGACCGTGATCGTTATGACCCCACGCCCAGACGCTGCCATCGGCGGTCGCGGCCAGCGCGAAATCCCAGCCGCCGGCGATCGCGATCGCGTTCGCGAGCGTGTGCACCTGCACGGGTCTGGCTCGCGCGAGGCGCGACCCCTCGCCGAGTGCGCCGGACGTGTTGTTGCCCCAGGCCCAGATGCGCCCGCCGGTCGTCCCATCGCTTTCGATCGCGAACGAGAAATCGCGGCCCGCAGCGATGCGCGATACACCGCTCAGACCGGGCACCATCGCCGGTGCCGCGCGATCCGCTGTCGTGCCGTCGCCCAGCTGCCCGGCCCCGTTGCCACCAAACGTCCACACGGTCCCATCGCTCTTCAGCGCGAGGGTGTGCGTTTCGCCCGCCGCGACGGCGATGATGCCGCTCAGACCCGAGACCTGGGCGGGTGAGGTTCGGCCAGCTGACGTATCGCCGAGGCGATAATTGAGATTGCTGCCCCAACTCCACACCGTGCCGTCCGCTTTCACGGCGAGCGTGTGCGACGGACCCTGCGCCATCGCGACGGTGCCGGTGAGACCAGTCACGGCCACGGGCGACGTCTGGGTGGTCGTGGTGCCGTTGCCGATCTGTCCGGATCCGTTCGAGCCCCACCCCCACATCGTGCCGTCGCTTTTCAACGCGTGGGTCGTCGTCCCGCCGGCTGCCAGGGCGCCAGTGATCACGAAATCGGCGCGGCGCACCGCGCTGGGCGACGCCGTGCCGCTCCACGCTTTCACCTTCACGACCATCGACCGATCGACGGTGATGCCGCCGCCGGGTACGACAGGGTCGCTTGCCGTGGGATCGACACCGGTTGTCGTGTACCGAAGCGTGGCCCCGGACGCCTGCACCGTGACGACGGCGGTCACCCCCGCGGTAAAACGTCCGCCGGCCGGCACGATGAGCGGCGTATCGACTGCGCCGGCCGCGTCCACGGCGAAGGAGGCCGTGGCGACGGCGCTCGGCGTGAACGAATCCTTGTACGCCCGCGCCTTGACGGTCGTGGTCGCCGCGATCGTGATCGGCCACTGATACCGCGCGGAGGTGAGCGTGGGATCCGTGCCGTCGAGGGTGTAGCGAATCGTCGCGCCGCTCGTCGATGTCGTGATGCTGACGAAGGCCGAACCGCTGTAAGAACCGGCGCCGGGCGTGAACGTGGGCGTCGCCACGGTGCCCTGCGTGAACCAGTAGCTCGCCGCCGCACTGTCACTGTCCACCCACCCGGCGCGCGACGCGATGGCTTTGATTGTGCTGGTCGTGCCGATCGTGATGGG
>QHWB01000058.1 GCA_003222395.1 Acidobacteriota bacterium | reverse complement strand
GCTATCTTCCCGCGCTGCGCGCCGCGACGATCGATCCTGCGGACGCGCTTCGCGCGGAGTAATGCGAAAAGATGGCAGAATCTAGTGCTATGCGACGCACAGTCACTGGGTTCCTGCTCCTCGTTCTCATCGTTCCGGCGAGCGCTGCTCGACAGCCGGTGCGCGCGCGGCACGGCATGGTCGTCGCGATGGAGTCGATCGCGGCCGACGTCGGCGTCTCGGTGCTGCAGAAGGGCGGCAACGCCGTCGACGCCGCCGTGGCAGTCGGCTTCGCGCTCGCGGTGACGCATCCATTTGCCGGCAATCTGGGGGGCGGCGGCTATATGCTGATTCGGCTCGCCGACGGCCGGTCGACGTTCATCGATTTCCGCGAGCGCGCGCCGGAGAAGGCGTCGCGCAACATGTATCTCGACGCGAGCGGCAATCTCACGCGCGACAGCATCGAGGGATGGCGATCGTCAGGCGTTCCCGGCACGGTGCGCGGCTTCGAGCTCGCGCTGTCCAAGTACGGACGGCGGAAGTGGGCCGACCTGGTCGCGCCGGCCATCGAGCTGGCGTCGAAGGGATTTCCCGTTTCCTACGCGTTCGCCGAATCGCTCAAGGGATCGAAGGGCCTCGCGGCATCGCCCGAGTCAAAGCGCATCTTCCAGAAGAACGGCGCGTTCTTCGACGTCGGCGAGACGCTCGCTCAGCCCGAACTGGCGCGCACGCTGGACAGGATCTCGACCAACGGCGCGAACGAATTCTACGAGGGCGACACGGCGAGGCGGTTTGCCCAAGAGATGGCGACGAACGGCGGCATCATCACGCTGTCGGATCTCAAAGGCTACAGGGCGATCGAGCGCACGCCGCTCGAAGGCAAGTACCACGACTACACGATCATCACGGCGCCGCCGTCGAGCTCCGGCGGCCTCGCGCTGCTCGAGATGCTCGGCATCCTCGAAGGCACGGGATACGAGAAGGGCGGCGCCGGATCCGCGTCGGCGATTCACCATGCGGCCGAAGCGATGCGGCGCGCTTACGCCGATCGCAACGAGTACGTCGGCGATCCCGATTTCGTGAAGGTGCCGATTGCGGGTCTGCTCGATCGCGCGTATCTCGCGAAGCTCCGCGCGTCGATCGATCCCGCGCGCGCGACGCCGAGCGATGCCGTCCGCCCGGGTCGACCCGCCGGCACCGAACACCCGGAAACGACGCATTACTCCGTCGTCGACGCCGACGGCAACGCAGTCGCCGTCACCTACACGCTGAACGGCGGCTACGGCAACGGCATCACCGTGCCGGGACTTGGATTCCTCCTCAACAACGAGATGGACGACTTCGCCTCGAAGCCGGGAACGCCCAACATGTTCGGGCTCGTGCAGGGCGAGACGAACGCGATTCAACCGGGCAAGCGGCCGCTCTCTTCGATGACGCCGACGATCATCGTCAGGGACGGCAAGCTGTTCATGACCGTCGGCGCCCCCGGCGGCTCGCGGATTTCGACGGCGGTGATGCAGGTGATCCTGAACGTGATCGACTTCGGGATGAACGTCCAGGAGGCCGTGGACGCGCCGCGCTTCCATCATCAGTGGCTGCCGGACAAGCTGTCGCTCGAACGCGGCATCTCGCCGGACACGGTGGCGCTGCTGCAGTCGCGCGGCTACGACGTCGACTACGCGCCCGGTGTCGTGCTCGCGCAGGTCGCTGCGATCGTCAGCGACGGCGGATGGCTGCAGGGGGGATCGGACGGCCGATCGGCGGCGGGGAAAGCCGTTGGCTATTGATCGAACGGATCGGGCCGCCCTAAAGGGCTGCGCGACAGGGTGCGGATGTCACCGAACAGTTTCGCGGCGGCGTCGCTCGCCGCTGGACCGACGCCTTGCACGTCGATCGCCACCTGGATTATGGGTCGTGGCTGCGCCAGGGGCGGCGGCGCCGACGTCGTCAGCGCCGCCAGCGTGATTGCGAGGCATATCAGCTGGATCATTTCGACGTGATCGTATACCGGACGAGAACATCCTCCACGAAATCCGCGCTCACGCGCTGATCGCCGACCACGAAGACGAGCGTCGTGATCGACACCTCGGCCGCAGTGCGCTGCGACGCTTCGATGGCGCGGCCGAACGCACGTTCCGCGTCGCCGCGCGTCATCCCTTTGCGCAGCATCGTGATGTCGCCCGCCGGCGCGGGCCCCTCTCCCGAGGGGGCGACCTCGGCTCGGAAGGCCTGGCGCGTGAAGTCGACGTACTCGGCGAGCGCCGCCATCACATCGTCGGGACGCATGCCGGGCGGCATGCGATCGTCGTAGCGGATGTTGAAGCGCGACCCGCCCTCGAGGCGCTTCTGCGCGATCCGCTCCTTCTTCTTCTCCTCCGCCCGCTCGCGCTCGATGTCGATGCGGCGGTTCTCGCGCTCGCGCCGTTCGCGCAGCTCGTCGAGATCGCGCTGCAGCTCGCGCCGGCGGTCGCGATCGGTCTCTTCCTTCACGCGCTTCTCGAGACCCTTCTCGCGCTCGCTCTTGTCCACGTGCGGGATGTAGACCGAGGTGCTCGTGTCGTCGCCGAAGGTTCCGAACCCGCCGCCGGCGAGCTGGAATTCGATCAGATCCTTCTTCACCTTGACGAGCGTCACGGTAACCGTGTCGCCGGCACGAATCGCGGTGCCGTACTTCTTCAGGTCGTCGCGGTACTCGCTGAAATCGACGGCGCGCGGCGCGTCGGCGTGCACGTCGACGCCGTCCGACGTCCCCGGCATGTCGATGCGCAGCGTCACGTGCTGCCCTTCGAAGAACGTCTTCAGCGCCGCTTCCGACTGCGCCGCCGCCGGCGCGGCGGCGGCGACGACGATCGCGGCCGCCGCAACGCCAGCGTTGTGAACGCGTGCAGAAATGAACATAGAGCTCCTCTTCGATCAGGGGACCGGTCCTCTGACGTATCGGCTGGAGCGGCACGGCAGGTTAACCGTTGCCGTCACCGGCGCTTGGCGCCTTCATAGAGGGTGCCGACGCCGCCGCCGAGCGCCACGCCGATTAGCACGCCCCTTCTGCCGGCCACGATCCCAGCGATGCCGGCGCCGGTCCCGGCCGATGCGCCAACGATGAGCGCGCTCTTGCCCCACGATCGACGTGGACGCTCGGCGCGATACTGTGTCGTGCGGTACGCCGCGCGGCAGCAGTGCACGTGAGCAGCTTCGCGACGATCTTCGACGGGACCGACTCGATGGCGCTTCGCTCACTGCACTTGCAGTCTCGTTCCGGCCAGCCGCAGCGCGGGCACAGGCGTCCCGCGGCCGCCGAATAAACGGGACGTGCGTTACCGCGGTCGGTCATCGAATGATCATAAACGGAGTCGCGACGTGATCGGGCAACGCAACTCCGGTCATTGGCTGCAGGCTCGCCGGCGCGCGATCTCGGCAATCGAACTCGATCGGAAGGAGCGACCGACCTGATTATTACGGTATCCGACTATTCAGAATCGGAGATCGCCTTACACGATTTTCATGAGCGGCAGAATTGGTGACGTTCTGTTCTGGATACGCGCGAGCGGTTTACGCCGGCAGCGCATTCAGCCCGTGGACAGCCTCGAGCCGTTGCGAGTGGCGCATGCGCCGAGCGACCGCGGCGGGGATGGTGTCGCTCCGCCGCGATGAAAGAAGGTGGGGCCCCACGCGTTTTATTTGACGCTGACTTTGACCAGCGCCGTCGACCAGCAGCAGCCGAAGCCGCCGCCGCCGTCGCCCGAGTAATCGTTCGCGATGAGATGCAGCACGTAGTCGCCGGCCTCGCTGAACTTCACGTTCGTCGTTGCGCGGCCGCTGAACGCGCCCTCGCCGGTCTCCAGCTTCTCGACGTCGGGGTTCGACTTGTCGAACGTAACGGTGCCCGGACCGCGGTACTTGGACCAGCGCGAGGTGACGGGCGGGCGCGGCTTCGACATCGGCGCGCCCGTCCCGGTCGTGTACTTCATGTCGTCGACCGCCCAGAACGTCAGCACGAACGGCGCGGCGAGCGACGCGGTGCGCGACACCGCCGTCGCCAGGTTCGCCAGCGGACCCTGCGTCGACTTGCCGTTCTCCTCGAACCGGATCGACGGCGGCGTGTTGCCGACCGAGATCTCGGTGAACGGGCTCATCACGTAGTCCGAATGCACGCGCAGCGGAATCTTCGTCGTCTGACCGTTCGCCGTGATCTCCCAGAAGTAGCTGTCGGTATCCTTGAAAGCACGCGGCACCGGAACGCTGAACATCCCCCACTGCCGCCCGGTGAGGAAATGCGTCGGCTGCCCCATGTCGGGACCGCCGGGATCGATGTGATTGTTGGGCCCGATCGGGATGTCGAGCTCCTGCTGCTGATTGCGATTGTAGTAACCGATCAGGAACGAGCGCGTGCCGTCAGGGTTGTAGTACCAGCCCTCGAACGCGCCCGTGACACTGGCGCCGGCGCCGCGGCGCGGCTCGGGAATCGCGGCTGGAACCTGCGCAGACACAAGAACGCCGCCGGCCATCAGGCCGGCGGCGCAGAAGAGCCCGAATCGGTTCACTGCTGTTTCTCGTTGTCGTTGGTCGGCTTCGCCGTCTTCGCCTTGCGCTCGGCCTGCAGCGCCTTGTATTCGTCATCGTTGAAGAACACGACATTCATCCAGGCGTGCGCCATCTCATCGACGGTGCGGTCGCCGTAGCCGACCCACTGATCCGGATCCGGATTGTTCTTGTTCGCGCGCGTATTGTCGTACCACGCGGACACGTGGATGACGGTGCCCTTCGGCAGCAGCGGCGCCGCGTCGTCGTCGTAGATGTAGTTCGTCATCCAGTTGAAGTTGAAGTTGCCGACGTAGCTGATGGTCTGGCGGCTGCCATCCGGCAGAATCGCCTCGACCTGCATCGCCTTCCCGCGCAGATGGAAGTGCGGCTGGAAGTTCTCGATGATCGCGTTTTCCTTCAGCACGCTGAAGCCTTCGGTCATCGCCATCGAGTTCGGCGGGATGTCGAGCATCTTCGAGCGATCGATGCCCGTAAAGCCAACGAGATAGCTGCGCTTCTTCGGCTCTTCGCCCTTCTTGTAGAACCAGACGCCGACTTCCGATCCACCGGTGATCTCTTCACCGACGGCGTGGATGTGCTGATCCCATGCGATCTTCTCGCCCGGCACCATCAGCTTGCCCGTTCCGGGACGATAGAGGTCGTAGCCCTTGCCGATCGCCCACTCCATCAGCTGCGGACGACGGTTGACGAGATCGTCGTCGTCGAAGCGACCGCGATTCGGTCCGCTCGCGATGAGCGTGTTGACGGCTTCCGGATCGTTGTTCAGCACGAGATACGCGATCGAGTGATGAATGATCTTGCGCGCCTTCAGATTGGACGGACGAATCTCGACCATCCTCACCCAGCGCGGCTCGGTCAGCGGGATGTCCGACATCGGGCGCCACCAGACGTCCTGATGCTGCGCCGGCATCGTGTAGTCGGCCGACTTGATCACGAGATCCGGCGGGCCGAAGCCGTCGCGGACGCCCTGCCATTCGTTGTCGGTGACGAGCGGCTTGGGCGGCGGCATGTCCTTCGGGTCGCCTTGCGGCGCGCCGCCGTCGACCCAGCGGACGATCGTGTCGATCTGATCGTCGCTCAGCGACATGTCGTTCTTGAACTTCTGCACGCCGACCGTCTTGTCGATATGCCACGGCGGCATCTGGTGCGATGCCACGCGCTCCTTGATCGACCGCGCCCACGGCCGCGCGTCCTGATACGTGATCAGCGACATCGGCGCGATCGAATTCGGCTGATGGCACTGCTGACACTTGGCCTGGAAGATGGGTGCGACGTCTTTGGAGAACGTCACGGGCTTCGCGGGGGTGTCCGCTGCCAGAACCGGCGCTGCCATCCCCAGAACGACGCCGAGAGACACCAGACGAGCAAACATGAACCCCTCCTGAAACATTGATTTTAGCGCGGATACCACGGGGCCGGCCTGAATTCTACCGTTCCCGGCACGAGCGCGTGACGAAATTTCTCGAGCGATTCGGCGATGCCGCTCCCCGGACGCCCGGATGACGCAAATGTCTGGTCGTAGTGATAAACGTAGACAATTTTCGGCTTGAAGGCATTGACGCACTCAGCCGCCGCTTCCGGAGTCATCCGTTCGAGCGGGAGGTTCATCGGCACGAACGCGATGTCGATGTCGCGCAGGGCGCGGATTTCAGGAACACATTCCGTTCCCCTTTCCTTTCGGATGCGACGGCCCTCCGGGCTTGATGTCGTACGCCGGAATCGCTTCGACGGTCAGGCCGCGGATCGTTTTCCGCTCGCCGTTCGCGATGGCGGTGCCTTCGGGAAACTTCGCGTGCGAGGCCGCCGGAATCAGGACGACGCCGTCCGGTTTGCGCAGCTGGCGGATAGCCTTCGGATCGAGGTGATGGATGGGGTCGTCGGTCACCAGAATCAGGTCGGCGACGCGGGCGCGCGACAAGTCGCCGGCGCTCCACGGATCGACCTGAATGACCGTCTCGTCGAGCACGATCTCGACGCTCGCGTGGATGAGTGGATTGACCGCGAACAATGCGTACAACAGAAGCAATCGCATCGTGCCGGTATTATGGATTAGAAGCGAACGTCACTGGCACTGCTCCGGCGCTACAATGCGCGGCATGATGAAACGCCACTTTTCGATCGGCGTGTTGTTCGTGTCGCTCGTCATCGCGTTCGGCATCGGCAGCCATCTGCTCGAGAAGCGGGCAGCGGCCGCGGCGGCGGGCGCGCCGACGGCGCCGCGCTTCGAGGTCGATCCGCTGTGGCCGAAGCCGCTGCCCAACCACTGGATCCTCGGGCAGACCATCGGCGTATCGGTCGACGGCCGCGACCACATCTGGATCATCCATCGCGCCGGCTCGCTCGAGCCGGGCGAACAGCATGCGACGACCAATCCGCCGACCGCGCAGTGCTGCGCCCCGGCACCGCCGATTCTCGAATTCGACGCCGAGGGAAATCTCGCCGGCCACTGGGGCGGCAAAGGCGAGGGTTACGACTGGCCGGAGTCGAACCACGGCGTCACCGTCGACTACAAGGGGAACGTGTGGATCGGCGGCAACGGCCGCGGCCAGCCGCCCGGCGCCGCGCGCGGAACCGGTGGACGCGGCCGCGGTTCGACAGGCTCACCGCAGGCGGGAGGCGCGCCAGCACCAACGGTGCTCGACGAGAGCCAGACCGGCGGCGTGCAGGGCTACTTCAACGACAGCATGGTCCTGAAGTTCACGCGCGACGGAAAGTTCCTGATGCAGATTGGCAAGCCCGGTCAGAGCAAAGGAAGCAACGATACGGACAATCTGCGGCTGCCGGCGAAACTGTTCATCGACAAGACCGAGAACGAGGTGTACGTCGCGGACGGCTACGGCAACCATCGCGTCATCGTCTACGACGCGGACACGGGCAAGTACAAGCGGCACTGGGGCGCCTACGGCCACAAGCCGGAGGACGTGAACCTCGGCAACTACGATCCGGCCGCGCCGCCCGCGCAGCAGTTCAGGAATCCGGTCCACTGCGCCGAGCTCTCCGTCGATCGGCTCCTCTATGTCTGCGACCGCGTGAACGATCGCATCCAGGTCTTCAAGCCGGACGGCACGTTCGTGAAGGAAGCCTTCATTGAAAAGGAGACGCGCGGCTCCGGCTCGACGTGGGACATCACGTTCTCGAAGGATGCGCAGCAGAAGTACATCTACCTCGCGGACGGCGAGAACGACCGCGTCCACATCCTCGATCGGCAATCGCTGGAGATGCTGACGACGTTCGGCGAAGGCGGGCGTCAGCCGGGCGAGTTCTACGGCGTGCACAGCATCGCGACCGACTCGAAGGGCAACATCTACACGACTGAGACGTACCGCGGGCAGCGCGTGCAGAAGTTCGTCTACAAAGGGCTTGGTCCGGTCACGAAGAAAGATCAGGGCGTGGTCTGGCCCGCGAGGAAGCCATCGTAGGACGAGAGATCGCTCGCCTGAAAGGTTCGCGCTCCGCCGCACCCGTACATGTAGCGCGAGCCCTTCAGGCGAGCGGAACCACGGCCGACCGCGGTCACCGTGTCGTCTTGATCTCCTGATACAGCTGGCCGACGAAGCGGTCCGCCGTCATGGGCGTCGCGCCGGTCACCTTCGTATCGAAATCCGTCGTCGGCTTGGCGGCGATGACCTCTTCCTGCGTCTTGTTCTGCCGCACGAGCGCGGCGACCTTGTCGCGGACGGCGATCATCATGTCGCGATGCGCGGCCACCGCCGCCTTGTCGACGATCGCGCCGTGGCCCGGGATGATCTTCGTGTCCGCCCGCCCGAGCTTGAGAATCGCGTCGAACCCCGCGAGCATGCCGTTCATCGTCCCGCCGTTCCCGCGGTCGATGTTCGGATAGCCGGTGGAGCGATAGAAATCGCCGGTCATGATCACGTTCGCGTTCGGAAAGTACACCATCGTGTCGCCATCGGTATGTGCGACCGGCACCGGCACGAGCTGCACGTCCTCGCCGTTCATGTGAACCGTCACCGGCGCGTCGTAGGTGATGATCGGCAGCGCGAGCGGCGGCGCCGGCACGCCCGGCTGACCGTTGGCCTGCGGGGCCGGCTTGGCGAGACGCGCACGCAGGTTCTCGCGCGCCATGATGATGGCGCCCTGCTTCGCGATGTTCTCGTTGCCGCCGGTATGATCGCCGTGCACGTGGGTGTTCACGAGCAGGCGGATGCGGCCGTCGGAAATCTGCTTGATCGCCGCGACGATCTTGTCGCCGAGCGGCGCGAACTGCGCGTCGACCATCAGCACGCCGTCGGGTCCCGACAGCACGCCAATCGTGCCGCCCTGTCCCTCGAGCGTATAGAAGTTGCCGGCGATCCTCGTCGTCTTGATCTGCACCTGGCTGAAGTCCGGCTGCTGCGCATCAGCGTGCAGCGTCAGCGCGAACGCCACCGCGAGACCCGATATCGCTGCTCTCATCGCGTACCCTCCTGCTGCGTATTTCGCGGTGAGCATAATACGAGCGGCGCTAGAATCACCAACCATGGCGCGCACCAATCTCACCGCACGCCGCGAATTTCTGAAATTTCTCGCTGCGAGCCGGACGGTGTGGCGGGGCCTTTCAGGCCCGCGGACGGAGCAAGAACGCCAGCGCCTCGCCGAGTCGCGCGCTCCAGTACGCCTCCTGGTGACGCGCGCCGCTTTCCTCGACATACGAGAAGCGATCGCCGACGCGCAACCCCTTTGCGGCGGCGAGCGAGCGGAAGGCTCGCGCGTCGGCAAGCGTAGTCGCCCCCTCGGCGGTCCCGACGTCGACATACAGTCGACCGCGCGGCACTCCCGCCGATTCGAAGAAGTCGAACAGCCGCTCCCGGCCGTACCACAGCGCCGGACTCATTGCGCCGGCCGCGCCGAACGCCTCCGGGGCGCGGAACCAGGCATACAGACTGACGAGACCGCCCATGGACGATCCGAGAATCGCGGTGTGCGACGCCCGGCGCCGCGTGCGAAACATGCGATCGATGCGCGGCTTCAGCGTGTCGATCAGGAAGGCAAGATACGCGTCGGCCTCGCCGCCGCCGTGTTTGCGGTCGGGGAACGGGCTGTATTCGGCGAGACGCGTCTCCACGTTGTGAACGCCGACGACGATCGGCTCGATGCCGCGCAAGGCGAGCCGGGCCAGCACGCGATGCAGGTCCCACGTACCCGCGAAGGCGATTGACGGATCGGACAGGTTCTGGCCGTCCTGCATGTAGACGACCGGATACCGGCGGCGCCCGCGCGCATACGACGGCGGCAGATAGACGTCCACGTCGCGACGGTTGCGCCGCTGCGGAGACCAGACGTTGCGAAGCGTCATTCGACTGGGCGTTCCGGCGCGGGCATCGTCGCGAGGAAGTCGCGCGAGAAGCGATGCGCGTAGTCGTCGAGCAGCGACTCGACGCGCCGCGGGTCGGGCGAGCGGACGATGAGGCCGGCGTGATGCGGCTTGCGGATGCGCGTCACGATGTCGGGATCGGTGTAGCCGGACAAATCGGGTTCCTCCTGGCGCGCCAGGCAGAGCGCGAGGCCGGCGCTGTCGGATCGCGCGGCCGGCGGCTCGTACCGGGTGTCGTCGCCGGCAATCGCGACCTTCGCCCATTCGGCCCACAGGTTGACGCCCGTCGCCGCTTCGACCACGTCGACGATGTAGGCGCCGCCGACGCGCGCGGACGTCTCGAGAAACACGACGCCGTCCTCCGAGCCGATGAACTCGCTGTGCGACACGCCGTGGACCAGGCCGAATCCGGTCAGCAGCCGCCGGTTCGTCTCGAGGAGCCGAGCCGCCTCCACGGAATCGTTCGGGAGCCGCCGCGTGATGAAGATGCCGCCTTCGTGCGCGATCTGCATCGGCGGCCGGCCGTACCGCGACGCGACCGAGAACACGACCTCGCCGTGATGCACGATCGAGTCGACGTGGTAGACGTCACCCTTCACGAACTGCTCGAGCAGGTACGCGCCGCGGCCGTCGATCGGATTCTCGAGCGCCGGCCACAAGGCGTCGCGGCCCGCGATGGTCTTGATGCCGGTCGCCGCCGCCGACGATCGCGGCTTCAGGACCCAGGGGGGCGACACACGCGAGGTCCAGGCGTCGACCTCCTCGTCGTTGAACACACCGGTGAATTCCGGCACCGAGATGCCGAGGCGTCGAGCGGTCGTCCGCATCGTGAGCTTGTCGCGGAACCGCGCGGCCACGGTTCGGCCGAAGCCGGGCAGCTGAAGGAATTCGCGCACCATCGCGCCCATCTCGACGTCGAAATCGTCGAGCGCGGCGGCCCGCTCGATGCGGTGCCGCCTCGCGACTGACGAGACGAGGCGGCGGATGTCGGCGTCGCTGGCGCCGCGCGCGATCGTGTGCATCTCCGCGATCGCATCGTGCGGCCACGCCGCCGAGGCGTGCGTCTCGGCCGTCAGCAGCAGCACGGTGCAGCCCTGGCGACGGCATTCGCGCAGGAAGGCCTCGCCCTTGAAGTAGGTGGCGATACAGAGAATCGTCATCGCGTTAGGATGGCGTCGTGCGGCGCGACTATCACCGCTGGTATTCCCACCGCCTCGGCCGCGAGTTCGGCGTCGTCGTCTACGGACGCTGGGGGCCGCCGATGATCGTGTTCCCGACCAGCGGCGGCGACGAGTGGGAGTTCGATCGGCAGGGCATGATCGACGGGCTCGGCGATCCGATCGAAGCCGGGCGCGTCAAGCTGTACTGCGTCAACGTCAACCACGGCGACTCGTTCGCGAACCGCGGCGCGCATCCGTTTCATCGAAGCTGGATGCAGCACCAGTACGACGAGTACATTCGGCACGAGGTGATTCCGTTCGTGCGATCCGACTGCCGCTCCGAGGACATCGGCGTCGGGACGATCGGCGCCTCGCTCGGCGCGTACCATGCGGCCAATACGCTCTTCAAGCATCCCGACGTCGTCAAGCGCTGCCTCGCGCTGTCGGGCGTGTACGACATGAAGCGCTTCATGGACGGCGCGTACGACGACAACTTCTACTTCAACAACCCGGTCGATTATCTGTCGAACCTTTCCGATCCGTGGGCGCTCGGCCACCTCGCCTCGTGCGACATCCGTATCGCGACCGGCAGCGGGCCGTGGGAACAGAGCGGCGAGTCGTACCGGCTGTCGCACATCCTCGCGAGCCGCGGCATCAGGCATCACCTCGACGACTGGGGACCGATGGGCGGCCACGACTGGCCGTACTGGAAGCATCAGCTGCGCGGGTATCTTTGATCGACACGGGCAGGCCTGAAGGCCTGCGCCCTTAGGGCTGCCATCAAAGTCCCAGCCGCGCCATCAGGTACTTCCCGCCGGCGATCACCTGCTCGTCGTCGATCCACACATCGCAGTTGCGCGTCAGGACGTCGACGTGCGTCCGCGACTTCCAGGGCGCCCCGGTCTGGCTGCCGTACGGATCACCGAACGCGAGGTGGACGCCGGGCACCTTTTCATCCTGCAGCAGGACGCCGATCATCGAATCGAGCGCGATGTTGGTGCCGAACGCGAGCTCGCCGACGCGGTCGCTGTACTGATCGGTGTGGCAGTACGCCCAGAACTCGCGCTCCAGGCCGGCGCGATCGGAACGCGCCGCGGTCAGGCGGCCGCCCGACATCTCGAGCGTCAGCGGCGTCGCGGACAGATCGCCGTATTTCGGTCCGAAGTAGTCGCCCGCCGTGGCGTTGCAGACGAACGTGCCGTCGACGGTCGCCGGCGTCGTGAAGACCTCGCCCGCCGGCAGATTCGACCAGTAGCGCGTGCTGATGAGCCCGCTCGTCTTGATCCAGGCGAGCGCCGGATCGAACGCCGCAGTGAACGAGGTCCCTTCGGGCGTTTCCACGCGGAGGCGGCCGGCGCTGCGCATCCGCTGGCACAGCCGCTGGCTCAGCGCGTCGACGCGCCGGTAGTCGGCGCGCATCCCCTGGCGCATGATCTCGGGCGTCACGCCAATCATGTGCGCGTAGCGGATGACGCGACGTTCGACGACGGCGACGATGGCCATGCGGGCGGCGAGCTCGCCCTCGTGAGGCTGCACGCACAGGATGCCGGCGTCGGCGCGTTCGAGCGCGGCGACGACGGCTGCGGGCGCCTGGCGCATCGGCCGCTCGGCGAGGCGCTCGAGGACGACCGCGTCGGTGCGAGCCCCCGCCTCGTCGAGCGCGCCGGCGAGGCTCGCGGCCACTTCGGCGCTCGCAAGATCGCCGATGAGCGCCACGCGCTCGCCGGGTGCGATCGCGAGGCAGACCTCGACGGCGTTTCGCGCGCCCGGGTGAAGATCCGTCGGCGCCGATCCGAACGGAGACGAGCCCATCAGTCCATTTTACCTGTCACGACAAAGGCCGGAACCTGACCGCCGCCGGAGGTGACGTTGGCGAGGCCGGTCGCGCTGAGTCGCGTGAGAAATCCGGCGAGCGCGCCGCGAAAGAGGTACGGCGCGAAGTCGACCAGCATGTCGCGCATTTCGACGCCGCCGTTGGCGCACATAGGGAAGATCTCGCGGCGCACGGCGATTTTCTCCTGCGCGATCCATCCGCGCTCGCGCTCGGCGAGCGCGCGTGCGATCGCGCCGTCCCATTGCGCCTCGCTGGTCTCCCATCCGAGCGTGACGCCGGTGCCGCCGTACTCGTCGTTCGGCTTGATGACGAAGCGATTGCGATGGCGGCGCAGGTGCGGGATGAGATCGATCTCGCCGCCTTCGAGCCGAACGTTGCCTTGGCGTACGAGCGCGGTCCACGGCACGTGGCGGCGAATGACGGCGCGCTCGCGCTCGCTGAACAGCTGCGATCGGCGCTCGTCGGTCAGCACGGCGAAGAACGCCTTCTTGTGGGGAATCTTGCAGCGCAGCGAGTTCGCCACGCACACGGCGCCCGCCTCGTACGCCGCAAGGAGCGCGCGGCACTCCTCGGCGCGCGACACGATGTCGTTGATGAGCACGCGGCGGTAGACGAGATCGATGCGCACGTCGTTGGCCGTCAGGCGTGCCGAAGCGAAATCGAGGTCGCGCGGGTCGCAAACGATTGTCGGTACGCCGCGGGCCGCGAACGCGTCGCGCAGCAGCTCGAACTCGCTGAAGGTCGGCACTTCCTTCCAGTCGACGATCGCGATCTGCGGCGGCCGCGCCGTTCCGCCCCACTCCCGATACGAGGCGACGAGCGCGTCGAGAAGAACGTCGACCGGCCGATACATGCGCGCGTCGACATCCTCCCGCAGACGGCGCATCAGCGCCAGCTCGCCGAAGACCTCCGCGAGCCCCTGCGCGTAGCCGGCGCCGGCCGGCGACTCGCCGTTGTACTCGGCGAACTGCAGCGAGTCGGGCAACACGAAGGCGTCGGCCCGCGCCGCGGTGCTGACGGTGGCATAGCCGGGATC
This sequence comes from Acidobacteriota bacterium, assembly GCA_003222395.1. Lineage (GTDB taxonomy): Bacteria > Acidobacteriota > Vicinamibacteria > Vicinamibacterales > CAVVIG01 > Gp6-AA45. Next base: position 74,738 of record QHWB01000058.1, on the reverse strand, counting down.
GATCCGCGCCAGCCGGATCTCGTCCGGACTCAGCGCCAGGTCGGCGAGCAGCGTGTCGTCGGAGAGCGCCGCCTGCGCAACGCGCTCGCCGAGTATCCAGAGGGTCTCGGCTGCGTCTTTGACGCGTCCTTCATCGCGTGAATCGAGAAAGAAGGGACGCAGGAACGGACACAGCAGGCGTCCGCCGAACGTCAGCCGTCGCGCGCGCATCTCTTCGGCGAGCGATGCGCACAATCTGGTTGCTGGTTGGTCGTGACTGGTTGCTGTCGTACGCTGCTCCTCTTCGAGCAGCTCGTTCCATCGTTGTACCGGATCCACAACGCCCATCCCCACTTAGCCACCAGTCCATTAACCAGCAACCAGCCGCCAACGACCAGCCCCAGCCCTCAGCAACCAGTCAGACCGGCCCCGCCGCGATCTCGAGCATCTCCGCCCATCGCGGCCACATCTGCTGCGGCTGGCCGTGCAACGCTCGATCGATGACCAGATCCGCCATCCGCTGGACGACCATCTCGAAATAGAACTCCGTGATCCGATCCCGCTCGAAGTCGGGCGCCGGATTCAGGAAATCGATCGCGTACGGCACGCCGCCGCTCACCGCGAACTCGATCGTGTTCATCTCGTAGCCGAGTGCGGTGTTCAGCGTCTGCGCGTCGCGGACGATCCTCGCACCCAGATCGGCCGACAGATACTCGTGCTCGACCAGATACCGGCGCTCGCGCGGATCGTAGGCGACCGGCACGATGTCGGTCTTACCGAACGTGAAGCAGCGCACGTACTGATCGAAGTCGATGAATGCCTGCAGCGTCATGCAGTAGGGACCGGTGCCGTCGTACGCGGCGACCAGCTCGGAGACGTCGTGCACCTTGTAGACGTGCTTCCATCCGCCACCGGAATACGGCTTGAGGATCGCCGGCCGGCCGACGTAATCGAGCAGCGCTTCCCAGTCGATCGGGTATCCGAGGTTGTGCAGCGATTCGCTCGTGAGATCGTACTCGCGCGGATACGATTTCTGCGGCAGCACGATCGTCTTCGGCACCGCGACGCCGAGGCGCTCGGCGACCGAGTAGTTGAAGAACTTGTCGTCGGCCGTCCACCAGAACGGGTTGTTGACGACGTACGTGCCCGCAAGCACCGCGTGCTTCAGATACGCACGGAAGTACTCGATCTCGTGTGAAATGCGATCGACGATGACGCGGTATTCGGCGGGCTCGCCCATGCGGGTGCCGGCAAGTTTCACGAATTCCGCGGTAACGCCGTGCGGCCGCCCGAGCCGGTTGACGCGCTCGAGAAACGCGGGCGGAAATGCATGCTCACGCCCGCAGAGCAGGCCCACCTTCATCGAGAACTCCTTGCCGTCTTAAGCTCTCGACCACCTCCGCGTCCTCCGTGGTGGAGAGGTAATTTCGCGGCGTCGCCGTGGCTCACGAGACGCGGTACGTTCGCGCCGACTCGTCGACGCTCTCGCTCGTCTCGCGCACGATCGCCTGCACCACCGCCCGCAGATCGCCGGTCTCGCGGTAGACCGCGAGTTGCCGATCGGCGCTCGTGCCGTCGCGCAGAATGTCCCGCACGTACTGCACCTCGCGCCGGCTGTCGAGCTCGTCGACGACGTCGTCGACGAACTCCAGCAGCTCGAGCGCGAGGTCGCGCATCGGCACTTCCTGGCGTCTGCCGAAGTCGATCAGCTTGCCGTCGAGCCCCCAGCGCGCGGCGCGCCACTTGTTCTCTTCGAGCAGACGGCGGTGATACAGGCGGAACCCGAGGTTGCGCCTGCGCAGCTTGTACAACTTGACGATGACCGCCTGCGCGAGGGCGGCGATGGCGATCGTCGCGCGCGGCGCCGTCGGCACGTCGCACACGCGAAACTCCAGCGTGCCGAACGTCGGGTGCGGACGGATGTCCCACCAGATTTTCCTGGCGTTGTCGAGGCAATGCAGCTCGATGAGCAGATTGACGTAGTCCTGGTACTCGCTCCACGACTGGAACCGATCGGGGATGCCGGTGCGCGGGAAGCGGCGAAACACCGTCGTGCGATACGACTTCAACCCGGTGTTGTGCCCCATCCAGAACGGCGAGCTCGTCGACAGTGCGAGCAGGTGCGGCAGGAAGTATCGCGCCTCGTTCATGAGCTCGATCGTCAGCGCGCGATCGGGAATGCCGACGTGCACGTGCAGGCCGAAGATGAGCAGCGAGCGCGCGAGCAGCTGGAGCTCCTCGACGATCGTGTCGTAGCGCTCGCCCGGCGAGAGTACCTGATCGGTCCACGACGAAAACGGATGCGTGCCCGCGGCGGCGACGCGAAGCCCGACACGTTCGGCCGCGTCGGCCAGGCCGCGGCGGCAGCGGATGATCTCCTCGGCCAGCTCCGCGACGCTGACGCAGATCTTTGTCCCGACCTCGACGATCGACTGGTGCAGCTCCCGCTTGACCTGGTCGCCGAACGTCGCGGCGGTCGACGCGAGCAGCTCCGAGACATGCGAGCGGAGCTGCCACGTCTCGGGATCGACAATCTGGAATTCCTCTTCGACGCCGAGGGTAAAGGGATGCTCCATCTCTCGCGGCTCCGCCCGTATCATAGTCCCTTGACAGACGGGTACTGCCGCCCGACAATCGCGCAGCATCTTCACGTTTTCAAGACGCGAGGCCCGACGCAATGAAAAGACTGGTCGGTCTGCTCTTCTGCGTGCTGCTCGTCCCCGTCACCGCCGCGCAGCAGCTCGAGCCGACGCGTGTGGCGCCGCGGCGCGAAGCCACGATGCGGCCCGAAATCGTCGGACAGCGGGGCATCGTCGCCGGCGGCCGCCACTACTCGGTGCACGCAGGCACGCGCATCCTCGAACAGGGCGGCAACGCCATCGACGCCGGCGTGGCGACGGTGTTCGCGGCCTCGGTCGTCGAGATCTCGCATTTCGGCTTCGGCGGAGAGGCGCCGACGATGATCTACGACGCGAGGACGAAGCGCGTCGTCGTCATCAACGGTCAGGGTCCGGCGCCGAAAGCAGCGACGCCCGACCTGTTCAAGGCCAAGGGCAAGGTCGACTCGAACGGTCCGCTCGGCGCGACGCTGCCGGCAGTGATGGACGCGATGGCAATCGCGCTCGAGAACTTCGGGACGATGCGTCTCGAGCAGGTGATGCAGCCGGCCATCGAGCTGGCCGACGGCTTCCCGATGTACGCCTTCCTGCGCGACTTCCTCATCAGCAACCGCCAGCGCACTGAAGCGTACAAATGGGGCCACCTCTATTACGTCGACGGCAAGGCGCCCGAAGTCGGGGAGGTGTTCAGGCAGCCGAACCTCGCGCGCACGTTCCGAGCGATCGTCGGGACGGAGCACGACGCGTTCGAGAAGACGCACGATCGCAAATCGGCGATTCGCGCCGGCCGCGACGCGTTCTACAAAGGCGATATCGCGAGGCGGATCGCCGAGGCCGATCGCGCCGAAGGCGGCGTGTTCGCGTACGAGGATCTCGCCAACTTCCACGGATCCATCGAAGAGCCGACCACGACTTCCTTCCACGGGTATCAGATCTACAAGGCCGGCACGTGGAACCAGGGCCCGGTCCTTCTCGAGACGCTGAACATCCTGGAAGGGATCGATCTCAAAGCGATGGGGCGGGGATCGGCCGACTACATCCACACGACGCACGAAGCGATCAAGCTGGCGTACGACGACCGCAACGCGTACCTCGGCGATCCGGCGTTCGCAAAAGTGCCGATCAAGGGTCTGCTCTCGAAGGATTACGCGACGAAGCGCCGCTTCCTGATCTCGCCGCGCGCTTTTCTCGATCATCGTCCCGGCGATCCGTTCGAGTTCGATCCCGACGTGAAGGCGCCGGCAGTCCGGTACCAGCCGCACTCGCAGGGGCCGAAAGGATCGAACACGAGCGGCGACACGACGTGCGTCGACGTCGTCGACAAGGACGGGAACCTGTTCAGCGCGACGCCCAGCTCGGGCTGGCTGCTCGGCGGCGCGTTCATCGCGGGCGACACCGGCGTGCCGCTGTCGAACCGCATGCAGGTGTTCGACCTCGATCCGGCCAGCCCCAACGTCCTCGTGGGCGGCAAGCGGCCGCGCACGACCCTCACGCCGACGATCATCCTGAAGGACGACAAGCCGTTCCTCGCCATCAGCACGCCGGGCGGCGACAGCCAGGATCAGCAGGTCCTGAACGTGCTGCTCAACATGCTCGTCTTCGACATGGACGTGCAGGCGGCAATCGAGGCGCCGCGCTTCAACTCGGATCACCCGCACAGCTCGTTCGACAACCACGACAGCACGCCGGGCCAGCTCGAGATCGAAGGGCGCGTGCCGGCGAAGGTGCTCGACGACCTGCGTTCGCGCGGCCACGTGCTCCGCGTGCTCGGTCCCTACTCCATGAGCACGGGCGTCGTCGCCGTCGGCGTCAACCCGAAAACGGGCACGCTGCGCGGCGGCGCCGATCCACGTCGGGAACGCTACATATTCGGTTGGTAAGAGACAGACAGGTAGCGCGCGCCTTTTAGGCGAGCGCATCGACAGCGCGACGGCTGCAGCAGAGAGCGACGCTCGGTCGGTTGAGCCGCTCGGCTGTCGCTCGGCTGAAAGCCTCGCGCTACCAATGGGTAGAGCTCGCGCTACCAATGGGTAGAGGAGAAATACCGCCACCGGCTACAACAAGAATCCGTCGGCCGGACGGCCGAACCCGGCGTACGGCCAGGTGCTGACGTTCGTCTCGAACGGCCATCGCGATCAGACGCAGCTCGCGATGGGGCTCACGCGCCGTCTGAAGAACCGCCTGCAGGCCGGCGCGACGTATACGCTGATGTTCTCGATGCACGACGACGGAGGCATCGGATACACGGCGCCGGGCGAACAACCCATTCGACTTCGTCGACGGCGAGTACGCGACGTCGGCGGCGTTCCAGCGCAACACGGTCCGTACTTACGCGCTGTACCAGTTGAAGTGGGGAATCGCGACGAGCATCACCTACTCCTACGGCTCGGGGAACCGCTTCAACGCGAGCATCTCCGGCACGCCGTACGGCAAAGTGGGCACGAACCGCCTCAACCTGACGAACGCCGGTGGGACAGCAAACCCGATCGTCATCCCCGCTGGCGTCGCGGATCGCGTCGACGGGCCGCCGACGATCGCGTCGGGCACGGTGATTCCGCGCAACGCGCTGCTCGGACTGCCGCTGCACAGAGTCGATCTGCGGATGACGAAAGATCTGACGTTGGGCGGTTCGCGCAAGGCGACGCTCATCGCCGAGGTGTTCAACGTCTTCAACCACGCGAACTACGGCAGCTACGCGACGTCGTTGAAGCGCGACGAACGCTGCTGCGACCGCGCTCTTCGGCCAGCCGCAGCAGACCGACGGCAACGCCTACGTGCCGCGCGAGGCCCAGCTCGGGTTCCGAATCGGGTTCTGATCGAACATCCATCGTGGCAGGGCACGGCCCTGAGGGCTGCGGCTCTACACTTTTGCCACGTTGGCGCCGAGAAACCTGTCGGACCGTTTAGTTTTCTCCGCGGCTTTGCACGCTGCTGCGTTTTATTTCGCGACACATTTGACTTTCCTGTCACACTAAGTCATATATCGAGGTAAGGAATAGTCCAGTTATGAAGCACATCCGCTCCATCCTCTATATATGTGCGTGCGGACTCGCGCTCGCCATCCCGGCCGTTGCACAAGCGCATGGCGGGAGTGTCACAGGCATTGTTAAAGATGAGCAGGGCGGCGTCATTCCCGGCGCCGACGTCTCGCTCCAGGGATCCGACGCGAGCTATCCGTTCGTGACCGATCGCGACGGCACGTTCCGTTTCCTGAGCCTCGAGCCGGGCCTGTACAAGCTCGCGGCGTCGCTCGCCGGATTCAAGACGGCGCAGCGCGACGTCATCGTCGCGGCCGGCCGGAACGCCGACGCGCCGCTGACGCTGCGCATCGCTGCGGTGACCGAGTCGGTGACCGTGTCGGCGCCGGCGCCGATTCTCGACGCAAAGGCCACCGGCACCTCGACCACGTTCTCGCGCGACGAGCTGGCGAACGTGCCGACGTCACGCGATCCGTTCGCGCTGGTGCGCGGCGTGCCTGGCGTTCTGCTCGATCGCGTCAACATCGGCGGGAACGAAACCGGTCAGGCGCCGACGGTCGTTTCGAAAGGCACGCGGCCCCAGGACACGGTGTGGACGCTCGACGGCATCGTCATCACCGACATGGCTGCGGCGGGCCTGCCGCCGACCTATTTCAACTTCGACAACTTCGAAGAGATTCACGTGTCGACGGCCGGGCAGGACATCAAGCAGCAGACTGGCGGCGTCGGCATCAACCTGATCACGCGGCGGGGCACGAATCAGTTCCACGGCACGGCGCGCGGGTACTATGCCGATCACAATCTGGAAGCGTCGAATGTGCCCGACGAATTGAAGCTGGGCGCGACGCCGGTGACGGCGCAGACGGCCGATCACAATCAGCAGCTCTCGGACTACGGCGCGGATATCGGCGGACCGATTCTCGTCGATCGCGCGTGGTTCTACGGCTCCTACTCGTCGCAGGACATCCGTCTTGCGCGGCGCGCGGGAGCGCTCATCGATCGCACGCAGCTGAAGGATCCCGAGATCAAGTTGAACTGGCAGGCGAACCGCAAGGACATGCTCAGCTTCCTGTTCTTCAACGGCTCGAAGGTCAAGGACTATCGCAGCCCGGCGACCGCCGGCATCCTGTTCGACGCGCCGACGGCGACGTTCCATCAGGACAACGCGTACAGCGATTTCCCGCTTCACGGCCTCTGGAAGGTCGCCGACGATCGCGCGATCAACCCGAACCTGTTCGTGTCGGCGAAGTATGCGTACTACAACACCGGCAACGCGCTGACGCCCGAAGGCGGGATGGACATGCAGGCCGGCCGGAGCCTGACGACGGGCCGCTCGTACGGATCGTTCAGCGAGAGCATCAACCGGCGGCCCCAGCAGACCGCGAACGTCGACGTGCACACCTTCGCGCAGGCGTTCGGCGCGATGCACGACGTCGAATTCGGATCGGGCTTCCGCACGACTGATTCGCAGACGCTGAGCGCATGGCCGGGCAACGGCATTCTGGCGATCGAGAACACACCGACCGACCTGCGCGCGCAGGTGTTCCGCCAGGGCAACGGCATCAACCGCGCGAACTACTTCGACCTTCATGTCGGCGACACGATCACGAGGGGCCGCGCGACCGTCAACCTCGGCCTCCGCTACGACCATCAGTCGGGCAAGGCGCTCGCCAGCACGATCGCGGCGAGCAAGGCGTTCCCGAACCTGGTGCCGGGCCTGACGTTCGCCGGCTACGATTCGCCGTTCTCGTGGAACACGTTCTCGCCGCGAGCCGGCTTCACCTTCGCGCTCGACGAGAGCCGCCGTACGATCGCGCGCACGGCCTACAGTCGCTACGCGGGTCAGCTCAGCCCGACGACAATCGGGTCCATCAATCCGAGCGCCGGCGTCGGGTTCGCAACCTATCGCTGGGTCGACACCAACGGCGATCATTTCGCGCAGGCCGACGAAGTGCTGACCGCCCCGGGAGCCCTCACATCCGGCGGCGGCTTCAGCCCGACCAACCCGACGGCGGTCACGTCAGCGAATCAGCTCGACGCCAACCTGAAGCCGCCGGTCACCCACAGCTTCGTGACGGGGATTGATCGTGAGCTGCGGGCGCACTTCGCGCTGCAGGTCAACTACAGCTACACGAAGACAACGGATCTCTTCGGCAATCTGTCGGCGAATATCACGCCGCGCACGGGTGTGACGCTTGCCGATTACTCGGCGGGACCGGTGCTGACGGGTACGCTGCCCGATGGCACGGCCTACAGCGTTCCGACCTACGTCGCGAACGGCGCGAAAGTCGTCGCCGGCGGTCTCGGATTCCTGACAACCACGGTTCCCGGCTATTCGACCGACTATCACGGCCTCGAGATCGCGCTCCTCAAGCGGATGTCGGATCGCTGGATGGGCCGCGTCGCATTCTCGTACAACAACGCGCGGGAACACTTCGCGCTCGCCGAGGGACGCTACGATACGAACGGCAATCCGACGCCGACGTTCGCCGAGCCGCTCGTCGACGGCGGTCAGTTCGCTCCGGTCAGCAGCGCGACCAGCGGATCGGGCAGCGTGTTCGTCAACGCGAAGTGGCAATTCAACGCCAATGCGCTGTACGTCGCGCCGCTCGGCATCGAGACGAGCGCGAACGTGTTCGGCCGCCATGGTTATCCGTTCCCGCTGTTCCGCTCGCAGGCGCTCGGCGGCGAATCGCTGAGCGTGCTGGTCACACCGGCGATCGACTACTTCCGCTACGACAACGTGTGGGATACGGACGTGCGCGCCGCGCGGACGTTCAAGGTGCAGTCGCTGTCACTGCGCGTCATCGGCGACGTGTTCAACGTGTTCAATGCGAACACCGTGCTCGTGCGCAACAACAACATCCTGTCGACGACGTTCAACCAGATCGGACAGAACCTGAGCCCGCGCATCTTCCGCGTCGGCGTCGTCGTCGGGTTCTAACTGGTTGCTGGTTTGCTGGGACTCTGACTCACAGTCGGGTTCCAGCGATCGTCCGGTAGGGCACGGCCTTTAGGCCGTGCCTTCCACTCGGCCGTACGGCCATTCCCCGCTCGCGAATCCCTAATCGCTGCACGCCTCGCAGAACCTCTACACGCGCCGCAAACCGGCACACAGCGTGCACCTCGATCGCTGATCACAAGTGGCTGAATCGGAGGAGCATGATGATGAAGCTGAACAGAACGATGCTGATGGGATGCGCGGTTGTCGCGGCCTTGTCGTTCGGGTGCACCCGAGACGAGGGCGTGACCAAGACCGGCGGTACGAGCACGCCGGCCGCCGGAACCGCCGGCACACCCGCTGACACGCGGGCGACGAGCGACAAGGCGCCGCTCACGCTCACCGGTTGTCTTCAGAAGACCGGTGGGATCACTGGCGACTACATCCTGGCGCAAGCAACGACTGGAAAAGGTAACGCTCCGGTCGGCACGAGCGGCTCGGCCGAATCGAACGACGCGGTCGGGCAGCGTCAGCTCAACGCGGCGGAGCGTTCCTACCGGTTGAGCGGCGAATCGGATCAGCTGAAGGATCTGGTCGGACACAAGATCACCGTTTCCGGAACGCTCGCGGATCGCGGCGACCTGGCGAGTGGCAAGCGGGTCGACGACAAGGACGCGAACAGCGGACGCGACGTCGGGACGTCCGATCTGGCGAAGGTCGACGTGATGTCGGTGCAGGACGTCGCCGCCAACTGCAGCAGCGCGACGAGCGGGAAATCGAAGCAATAAACGGCGAAGACCCGTCCACCACGGAGCGCGGAGAACGCGGAGGTTCGGGCGTAGCGAGGCTTCCGCCCTCCGTGGTGGAGAGGTTTACCCTCCAGCGGGCTTTTTACGTCCGCGATCCTATCCGGCCGCCTTCGCGGTTTCGACCTGTCCCGAGCTCAACGCCACCCACGCTCCGTGATGTCGCAAAGCCGAGGACGATCGGCCGGTCCTGCAGCGATCCGGCTGCAATGAAGAAGACCTCTCTCCCGTTCCATCGCGTCGAGGTACAGGTCGCGCGAGATGCCGGCCTGCCAATCCGCCACGACATTCGGTGGGTAAAATGCGGCACCAGTCGAGAGAATCGAGTCACGATGCGCCGCAGCGATCGCCTCGACGTCCGATGAATCGGCGCGGCACGTTGGAACCCCGCGATCTCCATGGGATGAATCGCCTGTAGAATACCGCCTCATGCCGCGCTGGTTCTGGTCGTTGCTCGGAGTCGTCGCCGCGGCCGCGTCGCTCGCGGCTGCGGGGCAGCGCAAGCCCGCCGCGATAACGCTCCCGCAGACGCTGTGGGGCGATCCCGATCTGCAGGGCACGTGGATTTACGCGACGATGACGCCGCTCGAGCGGCCGCGCGACTTCGGCGACAAGGCGACGCTGACCGACGATGAGGCTGCGGCGTACGAGAAGCAGACGAATGACCGGCAGGCCCGCGGGAACAACACCGCGGGTCCCGATTGGTGGGATCCGGGAACGCGCCGGCTCCTCGCGGGACGCACATCTTTGATCGTCGATCCGCCTGACGGACACCTGCCGCCGTTGACGCCCGCCGCCGAAGCACGCGCCGCCGCGCGCGCGCAAACGAGACGCCTCGCCGATACTCCGGAGAACGTCGAGGAGCTCGGGTTGAACGTGCGCTGTCTCAACTGGTCGACCGCCGGACCGCCGATGCTGCCCGGCGTCTACAACAACACCGTCCAGTTCGTGCAGACGCGCGACTTCGTCGTCATCGTCAACGAGATGATTCACGAGGGGCGCATCGTGCCGATGAACGGCGCGCCGCACGGCACGATCCGAAGATGGATGGGCGACTCGCGCGGACGATGGGATGGGCGGACGCTCGTCGTCGACACGATCGGCTTCACCGACAAGACCAGTTTCCGCGGCGCGGATGAGAGCCTGCACCTCGTCGAGCGCTTCACGCGCCTCGACGCGAAGACGATCGAGTACCGGTTCACGGTCGACGATCCGACGGTGTGGACGCGTCCGTGGACGGCCTCGTTTCCGCTCCGCGGCACCGACGATCGCATGTACGAGTACGCGTGTCACGAGGGCAACGAGCGGAGCCTGGAAGGAATTTTTCGGGCCGCCCGCATTTCGCGAGGTGGTCGCTGATGCGACGCTGGCAGCTGCTCCTTGCCTTCGCAGTCTTCGGCGGCGTGGCCGTCTCGACCGCGCCTTCCACGCCGACGTTTTCCGTCGTGGAGGCGACCATTCCGGACATGCAGGCGGCGATGAAAGACGGGCGCCTCACGTCGCGCGAGCTCGCCACCCAGTACTTGATGCGGATCGCGATGTACGAGAACCGGCTGCACGCCACGCTCGCGGTCAACGCCCACGCGCTCGAAGAAGCCGACGCGCTCGATCGCGAGCGCGCGCAGGGACGCGTGCGCGGTCCGCTGCACGGCATTCCGATCGCGCTGAAGGACAACATTCACACGACGCATCTGCCGACGACCGGCGGCGCGCTCGCCTTCGCCGGCTACGCGCCGCCCTACGAAGCGACGCTCACCAAGAACCTGCGCGACGCGGGCGCGATCATCATCGCGAAGACGGGACTGACCGAGCTCGCCAACTGGGTGGCCGGCAACCCGACGCCGATGCCGGGCAACTACAACGCGGTCGGCGGATTCGGATTCAATCCGTACGATCCGCGTCCCGACCCGCGAGAAGGCACCGCCGACGGCCGACCGGTCCTGCAGACCGGCGGATCGAGCTCCGGCATCGGAACGACGGCGAGCCTCTGGGCCGCCAACGTCGGCAGCGACACGGGCGGATCGGTCATCAGCCCGTCGAACGCGAACATGCTCGTCGGCATCCGCCCGACGATCGGCCGCATCAGCCGCTATGGCGTCATTCCGATAACAGCCGACCACGACACGGCGGGCCCGATGACGCGGACCGTGGCGGACGCCGCGATTCTGCTCGGCGCGCTCGAAGGCGCGTCGCCCGATCCGCACGATCCGGCGACGACGACGTGCACGCCGCCGCCGGGGCGCGACTACACGAAGTTCCTGCGGGCCGACGCGTTGAAGGGCGCGCGCATCGGCATCCCGCGCGCGTTCTACTACGACCGCATCACCGTTCCCGGTGAAGCGTCGCCCAGAGGCGGTCTCAACGCCGAACAAGCGAAAGCGATGACCGACGCGATCGCCGTCCTGAAACAGCAGGGCGCCATCGTCGTCGATCCCGCCGACGTACCGAGCTTCGTCGACAGGGATCCGCAGAAGAACTTCCTCGCGTGGGACTACTGCTCGGGCGCGGAGCAGGCGAAGGGCAGGGATGCGAACTGCTCGGTGAACTTCAAGTACGGGATGAAGCGCGACTTCAACCTGTGGCTGAAGAGCCTCGGTCCATCCGCGCCCGTGAAAACGCTCACCGAGCTGCGGCAATGGAACATCACGCACATGAAGGGTGGCGCAGTCAGATACGGTCAGTCGCGGCTCGACATCTCCGACGAGATGGACCTCGACGCCGACAAGGCACGCAACGAAGCGGACGTCGAGAAGGACAAGGCTCTGAGCCGCGACCAGGGAATCGATGGTGTCTTGAAGGGGACCGCGAGTCAATCGAGCGCCGCGAGTCAATCGAGCGCCGCGAGTCAATCGAGCGGTATGAAATTAGACGCGATCCTGACGCCAGGCGGCGCCGGCGCCGGACTGGCCGCGCGCGCCGGCTATCCGATCATCGTCGTTCCATTCGGTCTGGTGCCGAATGCCCCGACGCCCGCGTTGCCGTCAGGATTCAACGCGAGACCGGCGCCGTTCGGCGTAGGATTCACCGGCGCATCGTGCAGCGAGCCGCGCCTCATCGAGCTCGCGTACGCGTTCGAGCAGGCGACGAAGCGTCGCGTCCGTCCCGAGTTGTGACAAGGGTCATGGTGGCGCAGGCTTTAGGCCTGTCTGAGAAAAGGGGCAGGGATATGGAACGCAGAACATTTCTCGCGAGCGCGGGTATAGCGCTTCTCGGCGCGCGGTTCGCGCGCGCGCAGACGGCGCAGCCGCCGGCGCGGCCCACGATCCCGACGCGCAAGGTGAAAACGACCGTGCTCTTCAAGAGCCCGGAAGGTTATCCCAACGCAATCACTGCGACGCAGGACGGTCTGTGGATCGCCGAGCAGAAATCCGACAACGCGCACCTCGTCGACTGGAACGGCAAGCTGTTGAAGACGGTCAAGACCGAATCGAAGAACACCAGCGGCATGGGCGTCGGCGGCGGCTACATCTGGATGGGCGCGAACGCCGCGCCGAACGGCATCTTCCAGACCGACATGAACTCGAAGACGATCAGCCATCGGCAGATCCCGCTCGGCGGCGGCGGCTGCCACGGCGTCGAGTACGTCGACGGCAAGCTGTGGATCGCGGCGCTGCGCCTGCGCGGCATCCTCCGCGTCGACGCCAAAACATGGGAGCCCGAATTCCTCATCCCCTACAACGTGCCGCGCGCGCACGGCACGGCCTGGCACGACGGCGCGATCTGGATGGTGACGGGAACCGATGAGGGCGCGGGATTGATCAAGTACGACGCTGAAACGGGCCGGCCGCTCGAGACGGTCCAGTTTTCTGAAACCGATCCCGATCCGCATGGCCTCGCATGGCACGACGGCGCGCTCTACAGCTGCGACGCCGGCATCCATCCGGGCTGGCCCGAGAACAAAAGCAAGACGCACAGCTACATTTACCGGATCGACCTGCTTTAACACAAAACGCGCCATCGCCCTCGGGGCGGACGTAAAATGCCGTTCGGAGGGCGTGCGCGAATGCCGGTTGCGGGACATGGAGCGCGGCGACCGTCGTGGCGTGCGCAGGCGGCGCGCGCCACGATCTTCGCGCTGCTGATCGGCGGCGGCGTCGCCTCGCTGTCGGGCGGTCAGACGAGCCCCGCATCACCGCAGGCCGTCCTCGATCAGTACTGCATCACCTGCCACAACCAGAAGCTTCGCACCGCCGGGATGATGCTCGACGCGGTCGACGTCACGAGACCGGCTGCAAACGCAGAAGTGTGGGAGCGCGTCATCGCGAAGCTCCGCGCCGGCTCGATGCCGCCGCCGGGGAGGCCGCGTCCCGACGCCGCCACGTATGACGCCGTCGCGGGCTGGCTCGAGACGGAAATCGATCGCGCGTGGATCGCGAATCCGAATCCAGGAAGAATCAGCGCAGTCCACCGCCTCAATCGCACCGAATACGGCAACGCCGTGCGCGACCTGTTCGCGCTCGATCCTCTGAGCTTCGACGTGAAGTCGCTGCTGCCGGGCGACGAAACCGCGGATGGCAGCTTCGACAACTTCGCGGATGCGCTCTCGATCTCGACGGCCCATCTCGAACGCTATCTGTCGGTCGCTCGTCAGGTGACGCGGCTCGCCATAGGTCTTCCGCCGTCGAGCCCTCGCGTCGAGACGTTCGAGATTCCCCTTCACGTCGTGCAGGACGAGCGCCAGAGCGAGGATCTGCCGTTCGGATCGCGCGGCGGCCTTGCGATTCACCACGACTTTCCGGTCGAAGGCGAGTACCTGATCAAGGTTCGTCTGCAGCGGCAGTACCAGGACTACATCAAGGGCATGGGATGGCCGCAGCAACTCGACGTCCGTCTCGATGGCAAGCTGCTGAAGCGCTTCACGGTCGGCGGTGGAGCGCACGGCAGGCCCGCCGCATCGAGCTACGCCGGCGACGGCGAGCCCGGGTTTGCCGGCGACGACTCGTGGGAAAAGTACATGCAGATCGGCGGAGACGCGGGACTCGAAGTCCGCGTGCCGGTCGGCGCCGGACCGCATCTGGTTGGCGTCTCGTTCGTGAGAGAGCTGTGGGCGCCCGAAGGTTTGCCGCAGCCGCTGCAGCGCGGCCGCGTCATTACCGACGATCAGGTCTACATGGGCTACGCGAGCGTCGGGTCGGTGCAGATTGGGGGCCCGTACCGCGATGACGCTCGCCTGAAAGGCTCGCGCTACACAGAAGGCGCGCGTCACAACGATGCCAACAACACGCCGAGCCGGCGCGCGATTTTCGTCTGCCGGCCGAAGCTCGCTGCAGATGAAACCGCGTGCGCTTCGAAGATCCTTTCGAGGCTGGCGCGCCTCGCCTATCGCCGCCCGGTGACCAATGGCGACGTGCAAACGCTGCTCGAGTTCTTCACGAGCCGTCGCAACGACGGCGGCTCCTTTGACACCGCGATTCAGTTCGCGCTCGAACGGATGCTGGTCGATCCCGACTTCCTGCTGCGCGTTCATCGGCCGGGCGCCGATCATCTGACCGATCTCGAAGTCGCGTCGCGGCTGTCGTTCTTTCTCTGGAGCAGTATCCCCGATGACGATCTCTTGTCGCTGGCAGAGCGCGGGCAACTGACGAAGCCGGCTGTGCTCGACGAGCAGGTTCGGCGCATGCTCGCCGATCCGCGCGCGACCGACGCCCTCGTCACCGACTTCGCGGCCCAGTGGCTGAACCTGCGGCGCGTCTCGGAAGTCGTCGTCGATCCGGAACGGTATCCGAACTACGACCTGAGCCTGATGCAGGCGTTCCAGCGGGAGACGGAGCTGTTCGTCGGCAGCACCATCCGGGAGGACAGGAGCGTCGTCGATCTGCTGAATGCGGACTACACGTTCGTCAACGAACGGCTCGCGCGCCAGTACGGGATTCCGGGAATCTACGGCAGCCGCTTTCGCCGGGTGTCGCTGCCGAATCACGATCAGCGCGGCGGCCTGCTCGCGCAGGGCGCGCTTCTGGCCACGACGTCGTATCCCGATCGCACGTCGCCGGTGCTGCGCGGCAAATGGCTGCTGAACAACATATTCGGCCTGCCTATTCCGCCGCCGCCGCCCGGCGTCGACATGAACCTGAACGTCAGACCCGGCGCCCCGCCGACGTCGATACGCGAGCGGCTGGCCGAACATCGGAAGAACCCGTCGTGCAACAGCTGTCACTCGGCGATCGATCCTCTCGGGTTCGCGCTCGAGAACTTCGACGTGATCGGCGGCTGGCGCTCGATCGATGAATCGGGGAAACCGGTCGACGCACGCGGCACGACGACGAGCGGCGTCGAGATAAACGGCCTCACCGGATTGCGCGCGCTGCTGCTCGGTCGCCCGGATCAGTTCCCGCGCACCGTCACCGAAAAGCTTCTGGCCTACGCGCTCGGCCGGCCGCTCGAATACACCGATCGTCCGGCCGTGAGAAAGATTGTCCGCGACGCGGCGGCGCACGAGTACCGCTGGTCGTCGCTCATTCTAGGAATCGTCGAGAGCCCGACGTTCCTGGGGCGGAGAAACTAACGATGTCTTTCCTGACGACGAAGTCGCTGCCACGGCGGACAGTGCTGCGAGGATTGGGCGCGACGCTCGCGCTGCCGTTCCTCGATGCGATGCTTCCGGCGTTTTCGGTCCGCGGGCGCGCGGCCGCGAAGCCGGCGCACCGGTTCCAGACGTTCTACGTCCCGAACGGGATGGCGATGGAGCACTGGCTGCCGAAAGGCGAAGGCACAGCCTTCGAGCTCTCGCCTATTCTCGAGCCGCTGGCGCCGTACCGAAACCAGATGCTCGTGCTTTCCGGGCTCAAAGCCAACTGGAACTACATTCACGCGGGCGCGTCCGGATCGTTTCTGACCGGCACCGCGCGCGGCGGCCGGAATGAAACCGAGATCGTCGCCGACGTGTCGATGGACCAGCTGCTCGCGCGGCACTTCGCAACCGAGACGCAGGTCGCCTCGCTCGAGCTCTCGATGGACGCGCCGGCGAACGCCGGTGCGTGCACCGGCAATCTCAGTTGCGTCTACACGCACACGTTGTCGTGGCGCAGCCCGACGCAGCCGCTGCCGATGGAATGGAATCCACGCGTCGTGTTCGAGCGCCTCTTCGGCGACAGCGGCAGCACCGATCGGAACGCGCGCGAAGCGCGCCTGCGGCAGCACAAGAGCATTCTCGATTCGGTCTCGGCGAAGCTGGCGGGCCTCAAGAGCGATCTCGGGCCGGATGATCGCGTCAAGGTCGACGAATACGCCGAAGCGATCCGCGACGTGGAGCGCCGCATCCAGAAGGCGGAGCAGCAGGCCGACCTCGAGCTGCCGACCGTCGAGCAGCCGCAGGGCGCGCCTCCGGTCTTCGAAGATCATCTGGACCTGATGTTCGATCTGCAGCTCCTGGCGTTCCAGTCCGATCTCACCCGCGTCATCTCCTTCATGATCAGCAAGGAACAGAGCGCGCGCCCGTATCCGCAAATCGGCGTCCCCGAGGCGCACCACCCGCTGTCGCACCACAACGACATCCCCGAGTTGATCGCGCACATGTCGAAGATCAACCGCTACCACACCGAGCTGTTCTCGAAGTATCTCGCGCGGCTGCGCGCGACGCCCGACGGCGACGGCTCGCTGCTCGATCACACGACAATCCTCTACGGCTCGGGCATCTCCAACAGCACGCGTCACTCGGGCGACAACCTGCCGATTCTCGTCATGGGCGGCGGCGCCGGCACGCTCAAGGGCGGCCGCCACCTCGCGTTCACCGACAAGCCGACGATGGCGAATCTGCTCGTGACGCTGATGGACAAGATGGCCGTGCCTGTGGAGCGCATTGGCGGCAGCACCGGGAAGCTTCCGCTCGATACGTTGTCTGGGGTCTGACGCTGGGTGCTGGTTGCTGGCTGCTGGGGCCGGGGCTGGGGGCTCGAGGCGATTCGATGAAGAGTCTGATTCCACTGCTTGGCGTTCTGTTAATCGGCGCAGGCGGCGGCCGTCCGCTGGTGATTGACGCGGTCAAGAATGCCGACAAGGAGGGGCTGCGCGCGCTCGTGCAGCGGAAGGCGGACGTCAACGCGGCCGAAGCGGATGGAACGACGGCGCTTCACTGGGCAGTGTATCTGGACGATCTCGAGAGCGCGGATCTTCTGATTCGCGCCGGCGCGAAGGTGAGCGCGGCCACGGATCTTGGCGTCACGCCGCTCTGGACCGCGAGCCTGAACGGAAGCGACGCGATGGTTCGTCGGCTGTTGAAGGCGGGCGCCGATCCCAATGCGGCGCTCATGGCCGGCGAGACGCCCGTGATGATCGCCGCCCGCACCGGCAATCCTTCGGTCATCGAACAACTGCTCGCAAAAGGCGCCAACCCGAACGCGCGCGGCGCGCGCGGTCAGACCGCGCTGATGTGGGCGGTATCGGAGAAGCATCCGGACGCGGTGAAGGTGCTGCTCGCGCACGGCGCCGACGTGCAGGCGCGATCGAACGTCTGGAACGAGGTAATGGCGGTGCCGCCGCACGGGTATCTCGACTACAACCGCGCGATCCCGCATGGCGGCGACACGGCGCTCATGTTCGCGGCGCGCGCCGGCGATCTCGCCTCGGCGAAGCTGCTCGTCGAGGCCGGCGCCCACGTGAACGATGCCGACGCCTGGGGCGTCAGCGCGACGACGATGGCGGCGCACGCCGGCTATCGGGATGTCGTCGAATTCCTGCTCGACCGAGGCGCCGATCCCAACGCGGCGCAGGCCGGCTTCACCGCGCTGCACGTGGCGGTCATGCGGCGCGACGAGCGGATGGCGACGGCGCTCGTCGCCCACGGCGCCGACGCGAACGCGCCGCTTCGGACGTGGACGCCGACGCGCCGCTCATCGAAAGACTTTCACTTCGCGCCCGAGCTCGTCGGCGCCACGCCGTTCTGGCTCGCGGCGCGTTTCAGCGAGCCGAACGTGATGCGCCTCCTCCTGAAACACGGCGCCGATCCGCTGTTCGTCCACCACGGCGACCACGTCGTCGAGGGGCGCGGCGTCGGATTTCAACATCGAGGCGACGTGACGACCGCCGTCATGGCCGCCACGGGGATGGGCGGCGGCGAGGCGTGGGTGGAGCTCGATCGCCGCGAGCGCGAGCCGCTGGTCCTCGAAGCGGTGAAGCTCGCCGTCGACCTCGGCGTCGACGTCAACGCAGCCAACGTCGACGGCCGCACCGCACTCGACGCGGCGACAGCGCTGAAGTACCAGACTGTCGTCGACTTCCTCGTCGCGAACGGCGCGCGTTCAGGGAAGAATCAAAAACATTAGCGCTGCCTGTCTGGCAGCGTGAACGCGTATACCGTGTGGCCCGCTGCGATGGCGACGTACTGCTTGCCGTCGATCGCGTAACTGATCGGCGAGGCGGCCATGTTCGCGCCGGTCGGGAAATGCCAGAGGTGCGCGCCGGTCTTCGCGTCGAGCGCGACGAGATTGCCGTCGCGGATCGCGCCGAAGACGACGTTTCCCCCTGTGGCGAGCACGCCGTTGGTGAGCGAGCCCTGCACGATCTTGAAGTCCCACACCGTTTTGCCCGTCTCCGGATCGATCGCCTTGATTCCCGCCGAGGGGGGCGGCTCGCCCGGCGTTCTGCCCGCCGCCGCCGGGTCGGTGACCCTGGCGCGTCCGATGTACTGACGCCCCGCTTCGAACGTTGAAGGCTCGCTGACGTATCGCTGCCCGTTCTCGGAGTACTCGAGATACATCCAGCCCGTGAGCGGACTGTACGACGGCGCCTGGAAGTTCGTCGCGCCGCCGAGCGTCGGGTAAACGAAGAAGCTTCCCTCGCGGCTCGAATTCGATCCGGGCACCGCGATCGGACGGCCGTCCCGATCGAAGCCGCCGAACCAGTTCGCGTGCACGAACGGGGTTCCCGAGAGCAGTCGGCCGTTCGTGCGATCGATCACATAGAACAAGCCGTTGCGATCGGCATGCAGCAGGAGCTTCCGCCGTTCGCCGCGCCACGTGCGATCGACCAGGATGACGTCCTGGCACGAGTCCCAGTCGTGGCCGTCATTCGGCGTGAACTGATAGTGCCATCTGCGCTCGCCTGTATCCGGATCGATGGCGACGACCGAATCGCTGAACAGATTGTCGAGCTCGCCGCGCACCGAGCGATCGATCTGCGGGCCGGGGTTGCCGACGGCCCAGTACACGAGATTCAGTTCCGGATCGTACGAACCGGTGAGCCACATCGGGCTGCCGCCTTGCTGCCAGCTGTCGCCGAGCCACGTCTCGTGCCCGAACTCGCCCGGACCCGGCACCGAATACCATCGCCACAAACGGCGTCCGGTTGCCGCATCGTACGCATCGAGAAAACCACGCGCGCCGAACTCGCCGCCGGTGATGCCGACCAGCACCCTGTCCTTGACGACGAGCGGCGCGCTCGTAAGGCTGTAGCCGAGCATCGGATCGGCGACCTGCGTCTCCCACAGCGGCAGACCCGTGCCGATGTCGAGGGCCACGAGCGCAGCGTCGAGCGTGCCGACGAACAGCCGGTTGCCGAGGATGGCCGCGCCGCGGTTGAACGGGTTGATCTCGTACGGACTTCGAACCTTCTGCGACCGCGCGTACCTCCAGATCTGACGTCCGGTCCGCGCATCGAGGGCGACGACCAGTCCCGGCTGCGTCGTGTACATGACGCCGTCGACGACCAGCGGCGTCGCTTCGAGCACCGAATCGCCCGGCATCGGAAACGTCCACGCCACCCGCAGCTGGCTCACGTTCGCCGCGTCGATGTCCTTCAGCGCCGAGTAATGCGTGCCCTGGAAATTGCCCCAGTACACGAACCAGTTCTGCGGCTCCGCGTCCGCATGCACGAGGCGATCGAAGCTGGCGCCGCGTGCGGCGACCCGGACGTCGGCCCGCGTCAGTTTGTCGAACAGGTGGAGCGCGCCGTCGGCGTCGACGAGCTGCAGTGTAAACGTGTCCTCGTTCAACCGCAGACCGCGGACTTCGACGCCGTCGCGCGTCGTGACAGTGATCGGCTGTGGCCTCGCTCCTGTGCTCGACGGCGCGAGGCTGCGGATGTACGACACCAGCTGCCAGACCTGCTCGTCGCTGAAGCCGGCGAACGGCGGCATCTGACTTCCCGGCACGCCGGCGCGAACGGTGTGGAACAGGTCCGCGTCCGCGCCGCCGTATGTGAACGTGAAGCCGTTCAGCGCTGGCCCGCGATCGCCCTGACCTGCGGAACCGTGACACGACTGGCACGCCTGATCGTAGAGACGGCGCCCTGCGACCGCCGCCGAAGGATTGTTCGCGAGCGGATTACGAACCGTGTCAGCCTGCGCCCCGAACGCGATTGCCGCAATCACGAGCCACATCGTCTACTTCCTGCGATCGGCGGCAGCGCGACCCAGTTCGATCGTCTTGAAACCAGCGTCGCCCCAGTTCATGACGAACACGCTGAAGCCCTGCTTCATGCGCATTTGGATGTCAATCACGGGATTGAGCCTGTGGCCAGCATCGGCGAGAAGCGCGACCGTTAGAAGCAATGTGAATCTCGAACGCATCGCGCGGATTATATGCATAATCTTCCATCATGATGATTCGGGTTTTGTGTGGCTGCGCGATCGCGTTGACGACGATCGTTCCTCAATCGATGGCGCAATCGGCAGCGAAGTGGCGCGTGCTGTTCGATGGCACATCGCTCGACGCGTGGCGCGGATACAAATCCGACAAGGTGCCCGTCGGATGGAAGATCGTCGATCGCACGCTCGCGAAAGACGGACGCGTGGAAGACATCGTGTCGAAGGACGAGTTCGGCGACTTCGAGCTCGTGATGGACTGGAAGATCGGCGAAGCCGGCAACTCCGGGATCTTCTACCGCGGCACCGAGGAGTACGAACACATCTACTGGAGCGCTCCCGAGTACCAGCTCCTTGACGACGCCAAGGCGTCCGACAACAAGACGCGCCTCACGTGCGCCGGCGCCGCGTACGCGATCTACCCGTCGCCGCCCGGACATCTGAAGCCGGTCGGCGAGTGGAACACCGCGCGCATCGTCGCCCGCGGCGCCCATGTCGAGCACTGGCTGAACGGATTCAAGCTGCTCGAGTACGAGCTCGGCAGTCCAGACTGGCAGACGAAGGTCAAGGCAAGCAAGTTCGTCGACTGGCCGAACTACGGCCGCGCCCCGCGCGGCCACATCGCCATGCAGGGAGACCACGAAGGCGCGCTCGCCTTCCGCAATATCCGCATCCGCGAATTGCGGTAATGCTCCGCGATCTCCGCCACGCCATCCGGCTCCTGGTGCAGAGCAAAGGATGGACGCTCGTCGTCCTGCTGTCGCTCGCGCTCGGCATCGGCGCGAACGCGACCGTCTTCAGCGCCATCAACGGCCTTCTGCTGCGGACGCTCCCGGTCGCCGATCCGCAGACGCTCGTGCGATTCCGATGGATCGGCGACAACGACATGTTGACGGACGTGAACGACTACGGCTACTCCGAGAAGGAAGGCGGCCTGCAGATCACGCCGACGTTCTCCTACGACATGTTCCACACGTTCCGGAGCAGCAGTCGAACCCTGGTTGATCTGTTCGCCTGCGCGCCCGAGGGTCAGCTGAACGTCGTGGCGAACGGCCGCGCGGAGCTCGCATCCGGATTCGTTGCGTCAGGGAACTATTTCGACGTGCTCGGCGTACGTGCCCTCATCGGCCGGACGTTCACGCCCGACGACGACCGGCCGAGTGCGGCGCCGGTGGCGGTGCTCAGTCACGGCTACTGGACGCGTCGATTCGGCGCCGATCCGCACGTGATTGGAACGGTACTCCAAATCAATACCGTGCCGGTCACAGTGATTGGCGTCACACCGCCGGCATTCACCGGCGTACAGCAGGTCCTTACCGAAGCCCGCGACATCACGCTGCCGGTCGCGCTCGATCCGCGATTCAACTTCGACTCCCCCACGGATCGGACGCGTCTCTCACAGCCGGCGTGGTGGTGGCTGCAGATCATGGGCCGGCTGAAACCAGGCACGACCCCCGATCAGGTGCAGGGCGAACTCGACGGGCTGTTCCACTCCAGCGCGCGCGAGGCGTGGACGTCGTACCTGGGATCGTTGCCGGAGCCTGGCCGGTCGGCTGCCCAGAACCAGAACCGCACGAAGATCCCTCGATTGAGGGTCGCATCCGGGAGCCGCGGCATCTACGACGTTCCGGCCGATACCTATCAATCAGTCACGCTGCTCAGCGCGGTCGTCGCGCTCGTCCTTTTGATTGTCTGCGCGAACGTCGCGAACCTCTTGCTGTCGCGCGCGGCGGCGCGCGAGCGCGAGATCTCGATCCGGCTCTCGCTGGGAGCGACCCGCGCCCGACTGATCCGGCAACTCCTCACCGAAAGCGTGCTCCTCGCGTCAATCGGTGCAGCCGCCGGGACGCTTGTCGCGTACTGGAGCCGCCGGCTGCTGCCGGGAAATCTGGCGCTCGCCACGCCGCTCGACTGGCGCGTGATCGGGTTCGTCGGCGGACTGACGCTCGCAACCGGCATCGTGTTCGGAATCGCGCCGGCGTGGCGCTCGTCGGGAACGAAGGTTGGCGCGGCGCTGAAGGAAGGGCGGTCTGTCAGCCGCCGCCGATCGCGGCTCGGCAAGTCGCTCGTCATCGCGCAAGTGGCCGTTTCGATCGTGCTGCTCTTTGGCGCCGGCCTCTTCCTGCGCACGGTGCGAAACCTGCGTCGGGTCGACGTGGGATTCGATACGCACAACCTGCTGCTCGTCCCGGTCAACCCGGGACTGAATCGGTACGACCAGGCACGGATTGCGAGGCTGCACGGCGAGATGCTCGATCGACTGCCGCAGGTGCCGGGCGTGCGGGCCGCGACCTTGTCGACTCCCGCCCTCCTGACCGGCAGCATGAGCCGGATCGGCCTATTCATTCAGGGCCGCTCGGGACCGGTGGACCGGAACACGATCAGCGTCATGACGATCGCGCCGAACTTCTTCGACGCGATGAATATTCCACTCGTTGCCGGCCGCGGATTCACGGCGCGCGACGGTCTGAATGCGCCGCGGGTCGTCGTGATCAACGAAGCCGCGGCGCGCAAGTACTTTCCGGGCGAAAACCCGCTGGGACGGCGAGTCGGTCCGACGTTCGAGAGCCGCGGAGACCGCGAAATCGTCGGCGTCGTGAAAGACGCGAAATACAACAACGTCCGCGAGGCGGCGCCGCCTACGATGTACTCATCGTACCTTCAGCAGAGACGCCTCGACGTGACGACGACGTTCGAATTGCGAACCGCGGCCGATCCTGTCACCGTCGTGTCGTCGGTCCGCGAGACGATTCACCAAATCGATCCGAACCTTCCGATTCTGAACGTGTCGACGCAAACGGATCAGATCGAGCGCCGATTCGCGCAGGAAAAAGTTTTCGCCCAGGCCTATGCGCTGTTCGGCGGCCTTGCGCTGCTGGTCGCCTCAATCGGATTGTTCGGCCTCATGTCCTACAACGTCGCACGCCGCACGAACGAAATCGGCATTCGCATGGCGCTCGGCGCCCGACGGCGCGACGTCACGCGGATGGTGATGGGCGAATCGCTGATTCTGGTTGTCGCCGGCGTCGCGATCGGCGGCTCGGTGGCGCTCGCCGCCGGCCGCCTCGTGTCGACGCTGCTCTTCGGCGTCGCGCCGACCGATCCGGCGACGATCGCGCTCGCGGTGGTGCTGATGGTGATCGCGTCTGCTTTCGCTGCGTTCGTGCCCGCGCGGACCGCAGCGCGCGTCGATCCGATGATCGCGCTCCGGTACGAATGAGGGCGGCCGTCAGCGACGGCGACAAAATTACTTGACGCCCTAATTCGGGTTTCCTAGAATCCCGCCGGTTCCGTGCCCTGGCGCTGTCCCGCATGCGGGACCCAAATCCATCACGGCGAGGCTGAAGCGACACCGCGTCCCGGCGCGCGGTACCGGTGTCATATCTGCCGCCTGGAGCTCGTGCTCGATCCCGAATCGAACAAGCTGTCCGTGCCTACGTTCGACGTCGAGACCGAACCGCCGCAGCCGATCGACACCAAACGGAAAAGACGATAGAGGGAACGAGGTCGCGCGCGCCAACGGCGGATCGAGCACCGAAGAAATCCAGAAGCTGCTGTCGTTCGTGCCGGGACGCGGCTACGAGGAATACCAGGGCGACGCCGGTCAGCTGATCAAAGCGGGCTCCTACATCGACTTCTACATGCACTATCAGCCGAACGGCTCGCCTCGAAAGGATCGGACCAGGCTCGGACTGTATCTCGCGAAGCCGGGACAGGAGGTCGGCCACCAGATCTATCACAGCTTCAGCACCGCCGGACCGGCGACGTACATCGTCGAGGGGAAAGAGTACACGCCGCGCTGGCGCGCCGGTCAGACGCGCGACGAAGGCGGCGTGAACCTGCCCAACATCCCTGCGTACGCCGAGAACTGGAAAGTCGTGAGCGTCCACTCAATCCGCGAGGCGATCACGCTCTACGGTCTGACGCCGCATCTGCACCTGCGCGGCAGGAGCATGAAGTACACGCTCACGTGGCCGGACGGGCGCGAAGAGATTCTGCTCGACGTCCCGAAGTACGACTTCAACTGGCAGCTGTATTACGAGCTCGCCACGCCGAAGCACATCCCGGCCGGCAGCAAGGTGACCGTCGTGACGCTGTTCGACAACTCCGCAAAGAACCCGTACAACCCGGCGCCGGAGAAGGAAGTGTTCTGGTCGGAGCAGAGCTGGGACGAGATGTACGCGCCGCAGGCGCGGATTACCGTCGACAGCCGCGACCTGCGAAAGGGCACGCCGGCGGCACAAAAAGAGTAAGAAGTCTGAAAGTACTCTGAGGTCAGCGCTCCGAAATGCTGCTCGTCGCGAGCACGAGACCCTTGCCGTGCGTCAGCTCTGTCTTTACGTCGTGCATGGCCTTCCGGCTCTCCGGCATCTCGACGAAGAGCACGTAGTACCCGGCGAGCGCGCCCGCCAACCTCCGCATTGCCGCGTCCGGAAAGATGTGGGTCCGTGCATAGAAACCGCCGGTCTGCTCCGAAATGAGCTGCAAGCCGGCTTCGAGCGAGTGGTAGTCGGCATTGGTGACGTCGAGCGAGAACACTGACGTCCGCGATGCGACGAGCGTCCGACGTGCGGGCGCATAATCATTCTCCATCGTCACGCCGTCCCGGCTGAACCGGCCGAAACCATGGCCGATGAGCACGAGCGATTTGGATCCGGGCAGCGGCTCGAGCGCCTCGCCGATCAATTCGAGCGCGCGTTCGATGCGGTACGTCCGCCGTCCGCTTTCGGGAGCAAGGCGCGCGATGAGCGACGGCGTCGAGGAGGCCGTCACAACGGGAGGCCGTTCGAACAGGATGCCGTGCGCCAGCACGCGATCGAGGCGCTCGCGATCGTTCGTGAAATCGATCCAGATCTTGAGATGCGAATCGAACGACAGGATGGCGACGCGATCGTTCGACGTCAGCGTCTCGACGAGATGACGACTCTGCAAGAGCATCCGCATCAAGCCGACGATGCGCGATGGCTCGAGATCCTTTTGGAAGAGAAAGACGATCAGACGTCCAACATCGGCCGGTGTGTCGGCGCCGTCGGACGACGTCGAGCGTGACGGCTCGCCGCCTGCAACGGTGTCGCGCCCGCCCACCCACGTGGCCGTCTCCACGCGCGCCTGCTTGCCGTCGATGCTCACCTTGAAGTCGTTCGCCGTCAGTCCGGGAATTGGATTGCCGCGATCGTCGAGCACGCGAGCGTCGACGATGATGCGCGCAACCTCGACGCGCTCGCCGAAGCGAGGCGGCTGCTGCGCGCCGACGCCCGCAATCGATGCGGCGACCGCCGAAACGACAGCGATCCGGCTGCGGCGCACCGCCTTTCTGGCTGCCTCGCGCATCGACGACACAATGCGTCAATGCGGCAGGCGTGTCAATTGGCGGCGCGCCCGCGTCGCCAATCAGCGTCAGCCGCGGAGCACGATCGCCGTCGTGACGTGGCTGAGTCGACTCGTCCGTGTCGTCGGTGGCCGTCGCAGTCGCGGTGACATTCGCTCGTCCGGCGGTGAGAAAGGTCCGCGGCTCGTCCTTCGAGCACCTTGGTTCTTCTCGAAGGGCGGCCCTGAAGGGCCGCCCCCACAGAGTGTTCGGACCATACATGGTCCTCAGAACGTCAGCCTGAATCCGAATCGCATCGACCTCTGATCGAGTCCGGCTGCAGTGGCCGTGATCTGGCCGAAGGTGGCGCCGAGGAACGTGCCGTTCGGACGGTCGAAATGCGGCGTATTCGTGACGTTGAACACGTCGGCGCGGAACTCACCCTTCACCCCGTGCGGGAATGAGAACAGTTTGGCGAGCGTCGCGTCGAGGTTGACGAACTTCGGGCCGTCGAGCACGCCGTTTCTCGGCGCGTTGCCAAACGTGTTCGCCGCCGGCGATGAGAATACCGACGTGTCGAACCACAGCTGACCCGGACCGACGTTGCCGAGGACCGCGGGCGTCCCGCTGACGTTCGGACGCTGCGTATTGCCCGGCGCGTTCAGCGTCGCGGCGCTCATCGTGAAATTGATCGGCAGCCCCGACTGCGCGGTGAAGAAGCCGCCGACCTGCCAGCCACCGAGGATCTGGCTCAGCGGACCCTCCTTCAACCATCGCCGATCCGGACCAACTGGCAGCTGATAGAGGAAGCTCTCGACCCACGTATGCAGCCGATCCTGGTCGGTGCGCGCCCAGCTGCGCTCGATGTCGGCCGGCGTCGGGATGTTGGTGTTGCTGTCGCCGGTGTTGTAGCTCCAGCCGCGGCCCAGGGTATACGACGACGTCAACAGGAATCCGTTCGTGAATCGCCGATCGAGCTTCGTCTGCAGCGAGTGGTACAGCGATTTGGTCGGAATCCACGTCGTCACGTCCGCCGACTTGTTGAACGGCGCGAACAGCGGACGGCCGGCGTTGCCCGGCAGTCCGACGACGGTCGCGGCGTTCTCGTTGAACTGAGTCGGGATGTCGTGGCCGCGATTGCCGACGTACGCGATGTCCACGGTGAATCGACTCGGCAGCTCGCGCTGATACGCGATGTTCCACGAGTGCAGCGAGCCCTCGTGCAGGTTCGACGGGACGTGGAAATACGAGGCGTTGCGCAGCGCGGTTGGACTCGCGTCGATCACGCCGGTAGAAGGGATCTGCGTGACGATCGGATCCGGGAAGCCGTTCTTCATCGACCCGGCGGGGGCGAAGTTGTTCGGCGCGTTGAAGACGTTGTTCTGTTTGACCGGGAAGTTGTACGCGTAGCTGTTGTCGGGGAACGGAATCGTGCTGACGCCGTAGCCGCCGCGCAGGACGGTCTTGTCGTTCATGCGATACGAGAGGCCGACACGCGGCCCGAAGTTCCTGAAGTACTTCTGGACACCAACGCTCTCCGACACGCTGCTGTAGCCTGCGACCTGCAGCGTGTTGGTCGCGGGATCGTAGTTGGACAAGCCGCCTTGATCGACGAGGCCGATCATCGGCGTGTAGTACTCGTGCCGCAGTCCGAGGTCGAGCGTCAGGTTCGGCGACACCTGCCACTTGTCCTGGATGAACGTGAAGAACGCCCAGAAGCGGACGCCCGGATCGGTCACCTTCAGGTCGCGCTGGACGAGCGAGGGAACATCGAGCAGGAACGACGCGAACGCGTTCGCGAAGCCGGCCGTGGCGGCCGCATCCGACGGGATCGACGTCTGCGGTGCCCTGAATTGGAACTGCCCGCGCGGGCCGCCGTTGTCCTGCGTCTGCAGCAGGAAGTCGCGCGTGTGCCGCAGGTCCTCGCCGAACTTGATGGTGTGGTTCCCCTTCACTTTCGTGAAGACGCTCGCGAACTGCACCGTGCGCTCGCTGCGATCCCACGGGAGGCTCCCGGAGAAGCCGACCATCGGGTTGCTGAGACTCAGATTGGTGCCGAAGTCGATCTGCGTCATGCCCGCCGACCATTCGTCGATGTTCGCGCCGCGGATGCCGACATCCGACGCTGCGGTCGCCACGCCGTCGATCGTTGCCTTGTTGTGGAAGTAGTTCATGCCGCCGCGCGCTTCCATCACGAGTGTGTTGCTGAAGGTGCGCGTGTAGTTGAGGCCGGTACTGTACGTCGTGTCGATGCCTGTGCCCGAGAACCCGTTGCCCGACGGCCCCCCCTGCTTCGAGCCGCCAAAGCCGGGATAGTCCGACGGATCGGTGATGTCGGGACGCAGAAAGCTGAAGCGCGCCGAGAGCTGATCGGCCTGACTGAGCTGCGCGTTCACCTTGGTGTCGAACGAATGCGTCAGCTTGGTGCGGACGTAGTCCTGCTGGAAATTGATCTGGCCCGGCGCCGCATCGATGTTCGGCGCGGGCAGGTGCGCCAGAATCGCTTTCGCGATCGGGCTGATGCGATCGGCAGGGATGACGTTGTTCGCGAACGTCGTGCGCCCGGTACCGTCGGCGCTGCCGGTCGATGGATCGTAGATCTTCGTCGATGCCGACGTGAAGTCGCCGTTCCGGAACGCCGCCGGCGGGATGATCGCGCGCGTCGTGCGGCCGGCGTGGTCCGTGATGTGGCGGTAGTCGCCGAAGAAGAACAGCTTGTTGCGCTGAATCGGTCCGCCGAGCGTGAAACCGCTCTCGAGATAATCGGTCGGCGGATTCGAATGCGAGAAGTAGCCGGCCGCGTTCGTCTTCTCGTTGTTGCCGAAGGCGAATGCGCTCCCCTTGACATCGTTCGTGCCGGACCGCAGCGTCACGTTCGTGATCGCGCCGCCGGCGCGGCCGAACTCCGCGTCGTACATGCTCGTCGTGACGTTCACCGTCTCGATCGCTTCCGCCGACGGAATGAGCGTCGTCAGCAGACCGGTGCGGTGGTTGTCGTCGATCCCTTCGATCTGCACGTTGTTGGCGAGCCGCGACTGCCCGTTGACGTTCGTCGAGAGGCTGTCCTGCGCGTTGAAGAATTCCGAGTGCGGCCGGAACGGCCGCGTCGCGCCCGGTACGGTGACGAGCATCCCCTGGAAGTTGCGGTTGAATCCGAGCGGCACTTCCTGCAGGTGGACGCTCTCGATGATGCGCCCCGTGTCGGCGCGGTCGGTCTGCAGCAATGGACTGGCGCCGACGACGGTGACCGATTCTTCGAGCGCGCCGACGTCCATCCTGCAGTCGACGCGCACCGTGGCGTTGACCGGCACCTCGACGCCCTCGCGCACGAAGCGCTTGAAGCCCGAGAGCTCGGACGTGACGCGGTAGGTGCCGTCCTTCAGATTCGAGAAGGTGTAGTACCCGGACTCGTTCGTCGTCGTCGAGTACGAGATGTTGGTGTTGACTTCCGTGATCGTGACCGTCACGCCAGGCAGCACTGCGCCTGACGTGTCCGTCACGTTGCCGACGAGCGAGCCCTTCACCGCCTGCGCGCCGGCGAGGGCCGGGCAGAGTACGGCCAGCGCAGTGATCACGAAGCGACGCATTCCACCCTCCTTTACGCTCGCGGGGAACCACCCCGCTCGCCCGCGATCCCCTACGTCTGTTCAGCGCGTTGCAGCAGCTCTTTCAAGCCGGCCATGCTCTGCCGCGTCGATTCCTCGGGCGTGCCGCCCTTGAGCCGCCAATGCGTCTCGAGCGACAGCGGGCCGATGTAGCCGTCTCGCTTCAGCGCACGGAACTGCCCGACGTAATCGATCACGCCTTTCCCCATCGGCGCCCATTCCGTCTTGCCGTTGCCGAGATCGACGACGTCCTTCAGGTGCATGTGCGCGATGCGATCTTTCGGGATTTTGGCGTAGCCGTCGGGGAAGGCGTTCTCGCCGCGCGCCCGCGCGTTGCCCGGATCCCAGTTGAGCATCAGCGACTTCTCGCGAATCGCGCCGAGCAGCCGCCCGGCTTCGGCGCCGGTCGCCGTGTTGCACGCCAGCTCGTTCTCGAGCGTGAACGTGACGCCCTTCCTGCCGACCTTGATCGACGCCTCGCGCACGCGATCGTCGATCGCTTTTCTGTGCGGCGTCTGATCGTCGAGGCGCCAGAAATCGAAGATGCGAATGTATCGCGTGTCGAGAGCCCTGGCGAGGTCCACGGCGCGCTCGATCAGCTCGTCCTGCTGCTCGTAGGTGAAGTCGGCGCCGAACTGCGGGTTCTTGGGGCTGAACGGCGATTTCGGCGCGCCGGGCCAGTCGGTCTTGAAGATTGGCGATGCGATCTCCGAGACGCGCAGGTTGTACTTCGCGAGAATGGACTTGGCTTCGGCGATGTCATGCGCGTCCCAGCTCATGACGTTCTTGTTGTGCATCGCACGAAGCTCGACCAACCCGAGGCCGAACTCGCGCGACGCCACTTCGCAGGCGCGGGCGAGGTCCTGCGAGATCTCGTCGGTCAGCACCGAAAGCTTGAATGACGACATAGCCGGTCTGGGTAGCGCGTGCGCGAGGCGGCTGAGCGGGATCGCGGCGGCAACCGTTCCGAGACCGGTCAGAAACGCGCGGCGTGATGGCATGATCGCCTCTCTTTTTTTCTGCCCGTGCTCCGCGTGTAATCGTTATCATTCGTGTGGTCAGCGGTCAAGACGGTTTCGACTTCGAGAGCGCGTCGCCGCGGGTGGGAACCAAAAACATGGTTGTGCAACCCACATGACCAGGTTGGTGACGTTCTGTTCTGGATACGCGCGAGCGGTTTACGCCGCGAGCGCGTCAGCGCGTGGGGGTGGGGCCCCACGCGTGTAATTAAGGAGACGAGCATGCCAGTGTCCAGGCGCAAATTCATGTCCAACGTGGCTGTCACCGGCGCGGGCCTGACCGTCGTGCCGCGGCACGTGCTCGGACGCGGGTTCGAAGCGCCGAGCGACACGCTGAACGTCGCGGCCGTCGGCGTCGGCGGACAGGGGCGCAGCGATCTCGTCAACCTCTCCACCCAGAACATCGTCGCCCTGTGCGACGTGGACTGGGACTACGCGAACAGAGGATTCGAGTCGCTCGACAGGGACATCAAGACGCAGCAGACGCGGCTCGACGAGAACATGGTCGAGTTCCGTCCGCCGGCATCCGCGCGCGGCGAGGAACAGCCGCTGCAGAAGCGCGCGATGACGTCGCTCGAGCGCAGCCGGACGGCGGCGCAGGTCGATGCGATGCTGCGACTGAAAGAGCGTCTTCCCGGCGCGAAGCGGTATCAGGACTTCCGCGAGATGCTCGACAGACAAAAGGACATCGACGCCGTCGTGATCGCGACTCCCGACCACATGCACGCGACGATCGCGCTCGCCGCGATGGATCTCGGCAAGCACGTCTACGTGCAGAAGCCGCTGACGTGGTCCGTGGCCGAAGCGCGCGCGCTTGCGAAGCGCGCGAGAGAAACCAAGGTCGCGACGCAGATGGGCAACCAGGGGCACTCGTGGGACGACGCGCGGACGGCGGTGGAGTACGTGTGGGCCGGCGCGATCGGCGACGTGCGCGAGATCCACATCTGGACGAACCGCCCGCTCGGCTACTGGCCGCAGGGCGTCCCGCGCCCCGAGCGGAGCCGGACGCCGCTCGATCAGCTGCGCTGGAACGGGCCCGGCGTCATCGCGCGGATTGCCAACGCGCTCGCCGGCGACTACGCGCCTCCGCCGTCGCTCGCGTGGGATCTCTTCCTGGGCGCGGCGCCGCACGTCGACTATCACCCGATCTATCACCCGTTCAACTGGCGCGGCTGGGTCGACTGGGGCGTCGGCGCCATCGGCGACATGGGCGCGCACCTGATCGATCACTCGATGTGGGCCCTCGACCTCGGATACCCGACGACAATCGAGACCGTGTCGACGCCGTTCAACGGCGTCAGCTTCCCGCACGCGACGATGACCGTCTACGACTTCCCGGCGCGCGGCAACAAGCCGGCGTCGAAGCTCACGTGGTACGACGGCGGGCTGCTGCCGCCCAAGCCGACCGAGATGGGCGAGGAGGAATTCAACAAGGGCGGCGGCGCGCTGCTCGTCGGCAGCAAGGGGAAGCTGCTGCACGAGACCTACGGCGCGAAGCCGAGGCTGCTCCCGAAGTCGCTGCACGACGCGTTCGGCAGACCGCCGCAGAAGCTCGCGCGGATTCCGAACGAGAACCACGAGATGAACTGGGCGGAGGCTGCGAAGGGCAAAACGGAGACATCCTGTCCGTTCGAATACGCGGCGAGGCTCACCGAGGTGATGCTCCTCGGCGTCGTATCGCTTCGCGCCGGCAGGAAACTCGAGTACGACGGCGCGAACATGCGCGTCACGAACGTCCCTGACGCTAACGAGTACCTGCGCCGCGAGCCGCGGCAAGGATGGTCTTTCTAGCAAGAGCTTCCGCAGCGCGCCCAGAGTGAGCGAACGCGGAAGCCCTCGACTACTCCGGCGAGCTAATTCTTGTCCCGGTCGGACGCGCGCAGCTGGCCGCGAATCTCGCCGCCGGGAGACACGGCGGTGTGCACGTTGACGTAGGCGACGCCCGCACGGATCGCGGCGATGACTTCGTCCAATTCTCCTGCTGTCAGCTGCTGGGGGGCGGCCGCTGCAATCACGTTCGCCGCCGTGATCGTTCCGGTGATGGTGCCCGACTGCGGGCACGTCTGAGTGCCGGCCGGGCCAGGATTGGTCGCCGTGCCGCACAGCCAGATGACGATGCTGCCGTTCACGCTTTTCTGCGCGAAATGGATGTGCGACTGCGTCACTGGCGCCTGGAGGCCTTGAAACGTCAGCTCGTAGTCGATCGCGTCATCGCCGCGATGAATCACCGCGCGGAACTCGCCACGGGCATCCGTCGAGACCGAAGGGACTTCCTGGTAGCCGATGAGCGTGGCTTTGATCCGCTCAGCGCGTGCCATGCTGGCAGTGGCCAGTACTACGAGTAGCGCGACGACGATTCGGACTCTGTTCATATATGCAGCTCCTTTTCGCACATGATCCCGCGACGGTGTTTATACCCGGGTATCCCGCATCGATGCAGCCGGTTGCACTGAGATTTGTTTCACGCGAGGCGGCGCGCCACCGTTTCAGACGCGCGATCCAACGAAATGCACGAGCGCGAAATGCGCACGATGAATCCCGCAGCACGACCTGCGGCGGTTGAAATGCGGCGGCATGAAGGCGGCCGCCGTTTCATGCGTCAGCGGTCAAGCTCGCGTTAGCAGCTCATCATTTGTTGCGAGTGACAATTTCCTGAAGACGCGCGATACTCTCGACCCATCGCGCATGTCGTCTCGTCCGGATCGCATCGGCCCGCCATCCTGCCCCAAGTGTCAATCAACCCAGACGATCCAAACATTCGAAAACTTCGGTGAGCGCGTCTTCTTCTGCTCGGCGTGCGAGCACACGTGGGCGAAGCGTCCCGGCAAGCGTCGCGCGAAGAAACGCTGAAAGGCGCGCGCAGTCAATGTTGCGAGGGCGTCAGCGCGTGACAGCCCTGAGCCGTTGCGAGGCGCGAACGAGCCGAGCGACAGCGGCGGGGGTGGGGTCCCCGCCGCAATAAGACAAGGTCGGGCCCCACGCGTTAAGTAATGTCTATCGCGAGACCGGGCGGCTCGTTCGCGACGAGATACTCGAACTCGCGGCGGAAATCGTCCTGCGACATCCGCGCCGTGGCGGCGAGCTTGGCGAGCTCGTGGGGCTCGTCGAAGTCGTCTCTGCGGACGCGGATCATGTAGCGCCGCGCGATGGCGTAGCGCGTGGAGGCGACGTCGACGAGCCGGATGCGCGTGCGCCCGGTCTGCGCATCGATCATGTCGGAGAACGGAATCGGCACGAAGCGGCCGCCCTGGATTGAAATCATCGCGGCGTTGCCGTTGGCGATGAGGTACTTCGCCGCGCAGTAGCCGAGATCCCGCGTATATTCCATGTCGAACGGGATCGGATCGGCGCAGCGCAGCTCGTACCCGATGTTCTTCGCGGCAATCGCCGCCTTGATGCCGAGCGCCTTCAGCCGCGAGGTCACCTGCGACTTGAGAATCTCGCCGATGTTCACCTCGGCGATGCGCAGATGGCCATGCGCATCGCGCTCGACCTCGTGCAGCCCCTCCAGATCTCCCGGCGCCACGTCGAGCACGACGCCTTCGGCGATCACGGCGACGCCGTCACGCCGCCCGTAGCTAATGCGCTTGATGATTGCCGCCACGAGGTTGTCGACGATCGTCTTCAGCCGAATCGGCGTCTCGAACTCCTCGGTGATGAGCGTCAGCGTCGCGCCGGCCGCCTTCCCGATGCCGAGCGCGAGGTGACCCGCCTTGCGGCCCATCGCGACGACGAAGTACCACCGCGACGTCGTCTTGGCGTCGACCATCAGGTTCTTCACGATCTCGACGCCGTGATGCCGCGCCGTCTGGTAGCCGAACGTGTCGACGTAGGACGGCAGATCGAGATCGTTGTCGATGGTCTTCGGCACGTGGACGACGCGGATGCTCCCGCCCGCGCGCGCCTCGAGCCGCATCGCCGAATACGCGGTGTCGTCGCCGCCGATCGTGATGAGCTGCGATACGTTGAGCCGCAGCAGCGACGAGATGGTGTTGTCGAGCAGATCGGGATCCGACGTCGGGTTCGCGCGTGAGATGCCGATGTACGAGCCGCCGCGGAAGTGGATGCGGCTCGTGGCGTCGATCGAGAGCGGCATGACATGGTCGATGTCGCCGCGCATGAGCCATTCGAACCCGTCGCGGATGCCGAGGACCTCGAGCCCTTCGAGCCGCGCACGGATCGTCGCCGCGCCGATGACGCTGTTGATGCCGGGAGCAGGACCGCCGCCGACGAGAATCGCAAGATTGTTGTGCTGTTCCAATTATCCTTCTGCCACTGACACTCGGCCGACCGCGGGCGCCGTGTCGGCTGCGGCCGATCGGAAGAACACCGCGAACAGCACCAGCACCGCCGCCGCGCCGCCCGCCGGCACCATCCAGATGCGGCCCCAGTCGTGTCCGGCGCCGACCCGAAACGCGTCGACGACGCGACCCGACGCCCACGAGCCGATGAACATGCCGACGCCCAGCGTGACGAACGCGATGAATCCCTGGGCGGCCGCGCGCAGATCCAGCGGCGCTTTGCGGTCGACGTAGATCTGGCCGGTCACGAAGAAGAAGTCATAGCAGATGCCGTGCAGCAGGATGCCGGCATACAGCATCCACACGAGCGATCCGTTGTCGCCGTTCGCGAAGAGCGCGTAGCGCGCCGTCCACGCCGCCATGCCGACGAGCAGCATGTACTTCACGCCGAGGCGGCGGAAGAACCACGGCATGACGAGCATGAAGAAGATCTCGGACATCTGGCCGAGCGTCATCTTGCCCGCCGCGTTGGTCACGTTCAGTTCGTTCAGGAACAGGTTCGCGAAGGCGTAGTAGAACTGCAGCGGAATGCAGATCAGGAACGATCCCACGACGAAGATCGCGAACGAGCGATCGCGCATCAGCTTCAGCGCGTCGAGGCCGAGCACGTCGCCGAGCGTCGGCTTCGTTCGGCGCGCCGGCGGGGTGTGCGGCAGCACGAGGCAGAAGACGCCGAGCACAATCGAGCCGGCGGCGGCGATCTGCATCGGCCGCTCCGTCGCTTCGAGCGCGAGCGTGCCGATGATGAGCCCGGCGACGATCCAGCCGATCGTGCCGAGCACGCGGATCGGCGGGAACTCGCGCCCTGGATCCTGCATTTGATGAAAAGAAATCGAGTTACTCAGCGCGAGCGTCGGCATGTAGCACAGCGTGTAGACGAGCAGCACCGCGTAGAACGGGGCGAACCGCGTCTGCGCCGACGCGTAGAACAGCACGACGCCGCCGGCAACGTGCAGCACGGCAAGAATTCGCTCGGTTGCGAGAAACCGGTCGGCGATCATGCCGACGAAGAACGGCGAGATCATCGCCGCCAGCGCGGTCGTCCCGGCCGCGAGCCCGATCTGCTCCCCGGAAAAATGCAGCCGCCCGCCGAGCCAGGTGCCCATCGTCACGTACCACGCGCCCCAGACGAAGTACTGGAGGAACATCAGCACGGACAGCTTCAGGCGAACGGTCAGGGACATCTTGTCGCCCGTTCGAGGTTCGGGGCTCTGGGGTTCTGGGTTCTGGAGTTCACAGTTTCAATCCTAGCCCCGAGCTCCCAGTAACCAGCTAAGTCCACGTACGACTACCGCTCTGCGACGCTCTGTTCTAGATACGCCCGAGCGCTACGGCGCGAGGGCGTCAGCGCGTGGGGGTGGCCCCACGCGAATAAAATCAAGTCCACCACGCTTCAACAGGCTGTTCCGTCAGTATCACCCGCGAGAGGAGATCGATCGCCGCGTTCAATCCTTCGTCGATCGACGCCAGCGCGTCCTCGTGCTCGATGCTCATCACGTAGTCGTAGCCGGCCAGCCGCAGCGCGCTGACGATACGCTTCCACTCGAGCTCGTCGTGGCCCCAGCCGACGCTGCGGAACAGCCACGATCGCTCCGCCATGCGTCGATACGTCTTCGTGTCGAGCACGCCGTTCACCGCGACGTTCTGCCGATCGAGCGCCACGTCCTTCGCGTGCACGTGGAAGATCGCGTCGCCGAGCGCGCGAATCGCGGCCGGCACGTCGACGCCCTGCCAGAAGAAATGGCTCGGGTCGAAGTTGACGCCGACGTTCGTTCCGCACGCCGCCCGCAGCTTCAGCATCGACTCGACGTTGTAGACGATGAAGCCGGGATGCGCCTCCAGCGCCACCTTCACGCCGTGCTCGGACGCGAAGCGCCCGGCCTCGCGCCAGTACGGAATCGCCTTCTTCTCCCACTGCCACTCGAGGACGTCGAGGAATTCCGGCGGCCATGGCGTCGTGATCCAGTTCGGATGCTTCGCATCGTCGGAGTCGCCGGGACAGCCGGAGAAGGTGACGACGACGGGAACGTCGAGGCGTTTCGCGAGGCAGACGGTCTTCCGAAACGTGTCGTCGTACGCCTGGGCGGTCTTCTTGTCGGGGTGGAGCGGGTTGCCGTGGCACGACAGCGCGCTGATCGTCAGCCCGGCGTCGGTCAGCTTGCCTTTGAGCCGGTCCGTGCCGCGCTCGTCGTTCACCAGAGCGTCGACGTCGAGATGATCGTGGCCGGGCCAGCCGCCGGTGCCGAGCTCGATCGCCTGAATCCTTCCGAGCGCGCGCACCTTCGCGAGCATGTCGTCCTGATTCAGCTTCCCGAACACCGGAGTGAACAGACCAAGCTTCATTTCAACCTCTGGAACGCATGTCACTATTCATATCGCGTTTCACACCGCGACTCGCTCGCGCACCGCCGTCCACGCGCCGCCGCGGCGATGGCTTTCCAGTACGGCGTCGACAATGCACGCGGCATGATACCCGTCTTCGAAGGTCGCAAACGCCGGTGGTCGCAACTCGCTCATCGTCCGGCCGTCGGCGATGAACGCGTAGATGTCGCGCATCACATTGCAGAATGCGTCGGCCCACGCCTCCTGGTGTCCGCCGGGCAGATGGGCGTACTTCCGCGCCCCCGGCATCAGCAGCGACGGATCTTTCGGAAGAATCCCGCTGGCCGACTCGCGGCGTCCGATCCACAGCTCGTTCTGCCGCTCCTGACGCCATCCGAGCGACGCGCGCGCGCCGTTGATTTCGAACCACAGATCGTTCTTGTGGCCCGCGCACACCTGACCGACGTTCACGGCCCCTTTCGCGCCGCCGTCGAACCGGACGAGCAGCGTCGCGAGATCCTCGCTCTGCATCGTGAACGGTTCGCGGCGATCGCCGGCTCCCTTCGCGAACGCCTCCACCGATCCCGAGGGCTTCATCCGCGTGCCGATCACCGTCGTCAGATCCGCGAGCACTTCGACGATGCGTTGACCGGCGACGTGCTGCACGAGATCGCACCAGTGCGATCCGATGTCGGCGACGGCGGAGCTCGCGCCGCCCTTCTCGGGCTCGAGGCGCCACGAGAAATCGGTCGCCTCGATGAGCCAGTCCTGGAGGTAGCCGCCGTGGATGAAATGCACCGGCCCGACGTCGCCGGCGGCGATCATCTCGCGCGCCTGCTGGACGAGCGGGTTGCCGCGGTAGTTGAACGTGACGGCGTGCACGACGCCGGCCTGCTCGGCCGCGCGCCACAGGTCGCGCGCGTCGTTGGCCGTCATCGCGAGCGGCTTGTCGGAGACGACGTGCTTGCGACGCGCGAGCGCAGCCTTGATCACCGGAACGTGGAGGAAGTTCGGCGTCGTGTTGTGAACGACGTGGACGTCGGGGTCGGCAATCAGCTGTTCGTAGCTGCCGTGCGCCTTCGGGACGCCGAGCGCGTCGGCTTTCGCTCGCGCCGATTTCTCCGTGCTCGCGGCGATCGCAACGACGTCGACGAACCCGAGGCGTCGCACGGCGTCGATGTGGTGGACGCCGACGAAGCCGGGGCCGACGAGGCCCATTCCGATGCGTTTCATTTTTTACTCTCGCGTGGGGCCCCGCATTTCCCTATCGCGGCGGGCCCCACCCCCGCCGCTGTTGCTCGGCGCGTACGCGCCTCGCAACGGCTCAAGGCTGTCACGCGCTGACCCCTCGCGCCGTAGCGCGAGGGCGTATCTAGAACAGAACGTCACCACCAACACACATCATCGCCTGTAGCGCGAGCCTTTCAGGCGAGCGCCGCCTTGGCGTACGCGAGACACTTCTTCACTTCTTCGACCGGAGTGCCTTGCCCCTTGTACTCGTATTCAATATAGGCGCGGATCGGCCACTTCTCGCGCTTCAACAGCTGCAGGACCTCCCTGATCGGCGTCTCGCCCTGGCCCCACGGCGTGTTGTCGCCCTGGTGCTTCTTGCGATCCTTCAGATGCAGGTTCGTGATGTCGGCATGATGCTCACGGATGTACGAGACCGGATCGAAGTCCGCCGACGTGAAATGCCCGATGTCGAGGTTCACCTTGAAGTACTTCGACATCTTCATCGCCGCCGCGAAGCTGTCGGGCGTCGCGAACTCGTTCGGGTCGGTCACGTTCGAGTGGCCGTGCATCGCGACGATCGTCTTGTGCTTTTCCGCCAGCGGCGCGATCCGCTTCGCGACGTCGAGCGTGGTCGAGGCGGTGATGATCTCCGCGCCGAGCGCTTTGGTCATCTCGAATCCACGGTCGATCTCGGCGTCTGTGTAGCTGGCGTTGGGGCTGTAGTTGTACGCGTAAATCGTGATGCCGTTCTTCTTGAACCTGGTGCCGATTTCGCGGAAGTGATCGAGCGGCGTCTCGAGCCGCCACTTGCGGAGATCCTCGCGCGCCTTCACCGCTTCCGGCGGCGGCGGCTGGCCGCGCCGGCCGCGCGCGCCGCTGTCGAACTGCGGCTCCAGCTGCGGCGCCCACAGCTCGCACTCGACGAGCTCGCACTCGAGCATCGCTTTGATCAGCGGATCGACCATGTCACTGCCGGGCGTCCGCGGCAGGTCGCGGAAGCTGTAGGTCTGCACGCCGAGGCGCACGCCGTTGACGAGCGCGCTCGTCGCGGCGTCGAGAAACCGCGGAACGGCCAGACCCGCGAGTGCCATCGTGCCGAACTCACGTCGTGTATACATAACTCACCTCGAACGTAGGCGACCGCTGACGGCAAGCCAACATTTCTTATTTCGTGTGGGGCCCCACCCCGCTCGGGCGTATCTAGAACGGAACGTCGCCGAGGCAGAACGTCGTGGACACTCTCACTGGTTCAAAGTAAATGCGTATAACGTGTCGCCGGCGGCAACCAATACGTGCTGCTGGCCGTCGACGAGGAACGTTTCCGGCGCGTTCGTCACGCGGCCGATCTGCGTGTGCCAGAGCGGCCTTCCAGTCGCCGGATCGAACGCGACGAAATTGCCCGACACGTCGCCGCCGAAGAGCAGCTTCCCCGCGGTCGTCAAAAGACCCGACGCGCCGCCGCCTCCGCCCGTCGCCGTACGGAATTTGTGACGCCACGCGGCGCTGCCCGTCTTTGGATCGATGGCGATGATGTAGCTGCCGAGCGAGCCGACGCCGATCTCCTCCTTCCCGCCGAGACCCATCGCGCCGCGCGGATCGGTTTCGCTCAGGTAGTACATCGCGTAGCTCTCGGCAAGCGGCACGTAGAACAATCCGGTGTCGGGGCTGTAGGCGGGCGGCGGCCAGTTGGTCGCGCCGCCGTTGGCCGACGACACGAGCGCCCCCGCGATGTCGTGGTCCTTGGCCGGTTCGCGAACCGGCTGCCCCTTCGCGTTCAGATCCGGCTTCGCCCAGTTCACCGTGTCGGAGAATTTGCTCGTCACCATGTGCTCGCCCGTCAGACGGTCGAGTGTGAAGTAGTAGCCGTTGCGGCTCGCGGTGAGCACCATGCGCCGCGGCCCGCTGCCGCGGAAATCGCCGTCGATGAGCACCGGCGTCTGCGCCGAATCCCAGTCGTGCGTATCGTGCGGCGATGTCTGGTAGTACCACGCCATCTTGCCGGTGTCGACGTTCACCGCGACGATCGCGCACGTGAACAGATTGTCGCCTTCACCGCGGACCTGCGCCGTGTAGGCCGGCGTCGGGTTGCCGGTGCCGAAGATGTAGAGGTGCGTGTCCGGATCGTAGGCGCCAGGCAGCCACGGGTGCCCGCCGCCGTGGCGCGCCGCGTCGAGGCTCTTCCACGTCTCGAGCCCGGGATCGCCCGGGTTCATCGGCACGGTGTAGAAGCGCCACTGCTGCTCGCCGGTCTCCGGATCGTATGACGTGAGGTAGCCGGGCGAATCGAGATCGTTCCCGGTGCCGACGATGATGTGGTTGCCGACGGTGACCGGCGCCGACGTCAGAAAATACTGCTGCGCGAAGCTCGCGGCTTCCTTGTGCCACCGCTCCTTCCCGGTGCGCGCGTCGATCGAGACGAAGTAATCGTCCGGCGTGACGAAGAACAGATAGTGACCCCACATCGCCGCGCCGCGGTTGCCGATGTGCGTTCCGCCCTTCGTGCGCCAGAAGTAATGCCACAGCTCGTGGCCGTCGTGCGCGTCGAGCGCCCACACGTGATCGGGCGCCGTCACATACAGGACGTTGTCGACCGCGAGAATCGCGCCCTTGACCGTGATGCCGCCGGCGACGACGACGTCGCCTTTGCCTTCGCCGCCGACGATGGTCGGCGCCGGACCGAACGGCGGCCCTTGCGCATTGCCCCGCCCTCCGCCTTCGGGACCCGCGCCGGCCGCGAGCCGCGCGCTCCATGCGAGCGTCATGTGCTTCACGTTCGATTGATCGATCTGTTTCAGCGAGCTGTAGCGGCGGCCGGTGTAATCGCCGGAATAGGTCGGCCACGAGTCGCTGAGCGGCTTGAGGATCTGCGCGGGGTCGAGGCCATCAGTGGCGGCCAGCACGGTGACGCATGCGAGCAACGCGCCTGCCGCCAAGCCACCTCGAACCAAGCCCGTATCGCCATCAACACTTTTTACTTTCGCGTGGGGCCCGACATTTTTCGATCGCGGCGGGGACCCCACCCCCGCCGCTGTTGCTCGGCGCATGCGCGCCTCGCAACGGCTCAAGGCTGGCACGCGCAGACGCCTTCGCGACTCTTCCCAAAGCGCGCGGGGCCCCACCCCCGCGCGCCTCGCTTGCGCGTTCGCGCTCGCTCGAGCCGCAGGCGCTGCGCGAGGACGTATCAAGAACAGAACGTCACAGACGTCCCTTCCGATGCAGCAGTGTCGCCAATTCATTTCAATGTCACCAAGAACGCTGTGACGTTGTGGATGTCCTTGTCGCTGTAGACGCGCAGCAGCTCGCGATGTCCCTGCAGCGGATCGCGGATCGCCACTTTCGGCGCGTCGCCTTCCGTGCGAAACGATCGGTACGCCCCGTCGGCTGTTATCAACGACACGTTGAAATCGTCGATCCGCTGAAGCTTCCCTTCGACCGTCTCGCCCGATGGGAGCGTGACCGTGACGGTGGGCACCGGCGCCAGGACCGGCGGCGGCCCGCCGCGGCCGCCGCCGCCCCCCGGCATCAGCCACGTCTGCTGCAGCACTTTCTCGTCAGGAATTTTCGTCGCGATGCCGCGCAGATCGCCGGTCGCCGAGTGACACGACGCGCACCGCGCGTTGAAGTACGCCTCGCCGGCTTTCGGGTCGCCGACGAGGATGCTCGGCGGCTTCTGCCGCGACTCGTCGTACCCGGCAGCTCTGAACGTGTGGATGAACGTCGCAATGTCGGCGATTTGATCGGGCGAGAACGCGAACTTCGGCATGCCGCGATCGGGACGGCCGTTCTGCACGATCGGCGCAATCAGCTCGCCGTTCTGGTCGTCGAGCACGACGCCCGAGCGCAGCAGGCTGGGTCCGCCGTCGCCGCCGCGCGTGTCGGCGCCGTGGCAGAACGCGCAGTTCACGCTGTACAGCGCCTTGCCCCGCTCGATCGCCGCCGGATCGCCGGTCGGTCGATCGGGATACGCGTTGCGCGGCGACGTGACGACGCCGCCGCCGCGGCCACGGCCACGTCCGCCGCCGCCTTGTGGGGTTGGCGGCTGGGCGTTCAACGTGACGGCAACGAACAACATACAGAGCGCAAAGAACGCCGAATAAGGCATCCGCAAACCTTACCCTAAAACAGAAC
Organism: Acidobacteriota bacterium; assembly: GCA_003222395.1. Taxonomy (GTDB): domain Bacteria; phylum Acidobacteriota; class Vicinamibacteria; order Vicinamibacterales; family CAVVIG01; genus Gp6-AA45. Next base: position 31,982 of record QHWB01000058.1, on the reverse strand, counting down.
CTTCACCGCGAACTGCATCTGCCGCGGGATGTTGTTCCCCGTGCTCGTGATGCTCCCGAACCCGGCCGTCCCGAAGTTCGCGTTCGGGTTCGAGAAGCTCGGCGTATTCGTCACGTTGAAGACTTCGGCGCGCAGCTGCAGCCGCGTCGACGCCGTCAGGTCGACGTTCTTGAACAGCGACAGATCGAGCCGCCGCATCGGCGGACCGTGAAGCGTGTTGCGCCCCGTGTTGCCGGCCGTGTTGATCGGCTCCGCCGCGAACGCCGTCACGTCAAACCACTGCGCGACGGTCGGATTGTCGAGCTGCGGATTCCCGAGCTGGTTCGGCCGGTCGGTGCCGCCCGTGTTGCTCCGCGCGGTGCCGTTCGCGACAGTGAACGGGATGCCGGACTGCAGCACCGCGACGCCGTTGACCTGCCAGCCGGCGAACACCGCGTGCACCGGCCCCGGCGCCGTTCGCAGGAACGGCAGCTCGTAGTTCGCCGACAGCACGAAGCGGTGGCGGACGTCGAAGTCCGAATCGTATCGCTCGATCACGGTTACATCCCACGGCGAGGCGTTGGTCTGCACGGCATGCGCGAGCGTGTAGCTCGACGAGAGCGTCAGGCCGCTCTGCTGGCGTCGTTGGAAGGTCACCTGCATCGCGTTGTAGGTTCCCTCGAAGTCGCTGGCGACCAACGGGATCGCGCTGACGTTGGGAAGCGTCGCCGCGAACGCGCGCCGCGGCTGAATCGCGCCGGGTCCCGCGGGCGCGAGATCGACGTTCCCGATGTACTGCGTGAGGTGATCGGCTTTCCATCCGAGGTAGCCGGCGCCGACGACGTTGCCGCTCATTTCTTTTTCGACGAACAAGTTGTACTGGTGCGTGCGCGTGTTGCGGAAGTTCAGCTCCTCGGCCTGGAACGTGCCGGACGGCACGGTGATGTCGGTCGCAGCCGGAAGCGGCAGACCATTCCTCAGAAACAGATTGGGAACACCACCGGAGGCCGCGTTGCTGATGACCGGTCCGTACGTGCTCGTGAACGGCGCGCTCTTCAGGAACGACTGCGACATGTAGTTGCCGGGATAGAACGACAGGCCGTAACCGCCGCGCACGACGGTGAGCGCGGGCAGCGTCGCCGAGAACCCGAGGCGCGGCGCGAGATTGCTGTAGTCGGTCTGGATCCCGGCGGTTCGGGAGACGCTGTTCTGCCCGGCGACGAGGATCGCCGACCGCGCGATGTCGACGTTGACGAGATGGTTGTCCTGCTCGGTGTACGGCGTGAACACGTCGTAGCGCAGTCCGAGGTTCAGCGTCAGATTCGACGTCGCGCGCCAGTCGTCCTGCACGAACGCGAACGGTTCCTTCGTATTGTAGTGCGGATAGAAGAGCGACACGATGCGCGTCACCTGCTGCGGATAGCCGAGGACGAACGAGGCGATCGTGTTGCCGCCCGATCCGGCGCCGTTGTCGGTGAGCGTCGTGTTGAACGTGATCGTGCCGAGCGGAGAGTTGCTCTGGTACAGGCTGAAGTTGCGGTTGATCAACCCCGCGCCGCCCTTGATCGAGTGGGGCCCTTTGATCTTCGTCAGCGATCCGCTGCCCTGCCACGTGTGATTCACCTGGATCAGCGGCAGAAACGTCGCGTCGCCGGCGCCCGCGTATCCGGTCAGCGTGATCGGCGTCAGGCCCGACGTGAGATCGTCGATGTTCACGCCGGGCAGCCCGAACGACGCGGCGACGTTGCTGCCGTAGTTGAGGCCGTACGACGCGATGTTCACGTTCAGGTATCCGGTCCTGAATTCGCCGACGAGCGACGGGCTGAATACCTTCGAATAGCTCGCGCCGAAGTTGTGCGCCGCCGTGTCGTTCTTGCCGGGGAACGAACCGCCGCCGCCGCCTTCGATGCCGTTCACGATTGGAAAGACCGGCGGCGTGAACGTATCGCCCGTGTTGTACGAGTAGCGGACGAACAGACGATTCTGCGCGTCGAAGATGTGGTCGACACGGGCGTCGGTCGTCGAATTGACCTGTGTCCGGTCGCGTACGCCCGTGTAATTGTTCGCCAGGCCGGCGCTCGTCGGCAGTGGATAGAGCGATAGGTATTTCAGCGCGACCGGCTCCAGACGGCCTGACGAGATGATATTTCCCGCAAACGGCGTCCGCGGCGTCGTCGTCGGATCGTAGATGACCGTCGAGAGCTCCGAGAAATCGCCGGCGCGCATCTTCGCCGTCGGCACCGTCACGACAGCCGTCACGCCCTGCGTCACGTCGAAGCGTTCGAAGTCGGCGAAGAAGAACGTCTTGTTGCGGATGAGCGGTCCGCCGAGGCTGCCGCCGTACTGGTTCTGACTGAGCTTCGGCTTGGGAATCGACGTCGCAAAGAAATTGCGGGCGTCGAACCGATCGTTGCGGAAGAACTCGAAACCGGATCCGTGAAACGCGTTGCCGCCCGACTTCGTGATGATGTTCACGACGCCGCCGAACGTCCGGCCGACTTCCGCCGTGTACATGCTCGTCTGGACTTTCACCTCGGCGATGGCGTCGATCGACGGCTTCACGCCGACTGTGCCGATGGAGCGCTCGTTGTTGTCGATGCCGTCGATCAGGTGATTGTTCTGATTGTCCATCGCGCCGTTGATCGACACGGCGGAGGTCTGCCGGCGATCGTCGGGCCGGTTGCCGGTCGCCAGCGAGTTCGTCAGCCCCTCGAACGCGCCGGGCACGAGCTGCACCAGGCGGACGACGTTGCGTCCGCTGACAGGAAGATCCTGCACGGCCTTCTCCGAAACGAGCGCGCTCACCGTCGCCGTATCGGTCTGCAGCAGCGGCGATTCAGCCGTGACGAGCACGCTCTCCTGCACCTGTCCGAGCTGCAGCTTCGGATCGAAGCGAACGCGATCGCCCGCCGACAGCACGACGCGCGTCGTCTGGCTCGCGAATCCCTGCAGCTCGACGTTCACGGTGTACGTGCCGATCGGCAGCAGATTGAACAGGTAGTCGCCGGTTTCATTGGTCGGCGCGGTGCGCACGTCGTGCGTCGCCAGGTTTTCGATCGTGACGGTGGCGCCGGGCAGCACGGCGCCGCTGCTGTCGGTGACGCGTCCGACGATGTCGGCGGTCGTCACCTGAGCGGCGGCCGCGGCGGGAAGCGCGAGGATGACGACGAGGACGCCGGCGCACCAGCGGGCATTGAACATCCGCTCTCCTCCAGTCGTTAACCGATTTCATCTGTATGTAATCGGTTACAAAGCGCTCGCATCCTAGCAAGAGGCGCGGCGCGGGGCAAGGGGCGGTCGGAGTATGATCGGCGCCGCGCAGCGACCCATCCAAAAGATCGAATCGTGGCGAACATCTACGAAGTGGCGAAGCGGGCCGGGGTTTCCACGGCCACCGTTTCGCGCGTGATGAGCCAGCCCGACGTCGTCGCGCCCGACACGCGACGGCGCGTGATGCAGGCGGTCGAACGCCTCGGCTACGAGCCGAACTCCGCGGCGAAGAATCTGCGGACGCTCAGGACGGCGAAGCTCCTCGTCACCGTGCCCGACATCTCGAATCCGTTTTTCTCACTCATTCTGCAGGGCATCGAAGACGCCGCGCAGCGCGGCGGCTACTCGGTGCTCGTCGGCGACACGCAGCACGACGATCAGCGCGAGGAGCGGTACGCGCTGATGCTGAAACGTAAGGAAGCTGATGGGCTCATCTTCCTCGGGCACCGGCTGCCGAAGCAGGCCGCGATGCTCGTCCGCGCGATGGCGCCGCGGTGCGCGCCGGTCGTCAACGGCTGCGAGTTCAGCCCGCGGCTCGGCATCCCGAGCGTGCACATCGACAATGCGAAGGCGGCGTTCGAGGCGATGGACCATCTGTATCGCCTGGGCCACCGCCGCATCGGCATCGTCACCGGACCGCTCGTCAGTCCGCTCAGCCGCGATCGCCTGAGCGGCGCGACCGCGCGCGCCAAGCAGGCGCGCGCCGAGCGCGACTTCATCGTCATGCACGGAGATTTCTCGATCGAATCGGGATCGGTGGCAGCTGAGCGGCTGCTCGGGCGGCGCGATCCGCCGTCGGCGATTTTCTGCTTCAACGACGAGATGGCGATGGGGGTGCTCGAGACCGCGCGGCGGCGCCACGTCCGAGTCCCCGACGATCTCTCCGTCGTCGGCTTCGACGACATCCGCTTCGCGCGCTACACCGATCCGCCGCTGACGACCGTCGCGCAGCCGATGCGCGCGATCGGCGAAGGAACCGTTCGGCTCCTCCTGCAGATTCTCCACGGAGACGGCGCATCGGCGCCCGAGTCAGTCACGCTGCCGCACACGCTCAGCATCCGCTCGAGCACGGCCCCGCCGCGAAGCATCGATTGATTTCGGGGTCATCGTTGCGACGTCCTGTTCTAGCGCTGGGGCGGGCTCGCGCGGCCCCACGCGTTAAAAAGAATGTCGTGATCGATGATTCGACCTATTTTGGATCCGGCGGTTGGACGAGATCTGGAATGCTCGCGATCACCTTTTGTGGAAGCGGTTTCAGTTTCAGCTGCGCGGTCAGGAACGCGATGCGGTCGCGGCGCGCTTCGGCGTTCAGCGCGTGCGGCGCGTCGTACAATTGAAACTTTTTCGGCTCGCTCACGATCTTCTCGTACTGCCGCGCGCGTTCGGGCGTCAGATATTTCTCCCGCGTTCCATACTGAAGGAAGACGACGGCCGGCGCGGCATGCGAGACGTACTTCCCTTGATCGAGCCACGAGTACTTCGCCATGAACGCGTCGAACTTCTCAGGACCCATTTTCTGCCGATATTCCAGATATTCCGGCGTCCGCCTGTCGATCTCGTCCGACATCGTGCCCGCCATCAGCACGAACGCCCTGAAGCGGCGGTCGACGCCGCTCAGCGTCGCGCCGACCGCGGCGTTGTAGCTGTGCCCGACGAACGCAAGTCGATTCGGATCCACGTCGCGGCGCGTCAGCAGGACGTCGACTCCGCGCCGCATGTCGATCACCTGTTGCTGGAGGTCGGCAGCCTGCCGTTCGCTGAGCGGATCCTTGTCTTCGACGTGCCCGGGCCGCGCAATCGGACCGTCGGTCAGCAGCGACACGACGCCGGCCTGCGCCAGTGCCGCAGCCTCCTCGAGGAACTCAGTGCGGTTGCGCTGCGGAGAGTTTTCCCAGTACCAGTGGCCCCAGATGACGGCCGCAAATGGCCCGCGGCCCTTAGGAACGACGAGGTACGCCGGAACGCATCCGCCTCTCGGGCTCGCGTAGGTGATGTCGTGCACGTCGGCAGCCGCGCGATGCTCGACGCCGACCTCTGTCAGCCCGAGCGGCGCTTTCGCGTCGTAATCGAAGTGACCTGCGTTCTGCGCAATCGCGATTGCGATGCTCGTCGCGAGGATTCGAACTACATGCATCATTCAGCAGACTTTTCTTAATTCGCGCGGGGCCCCACCCCCGCGCGCTGACGCGCGCGGCCGTAGCCCGCGCGCGTATCTAGAACAGGACGTCACCGATGGGTGGTCAAGCGCTTCACGTCATTCGGGCATCAAGTTCTGCAGGCGTTCCGGCTCCTCACCCAGCCATTCGGGATTCTGGGCGGTCCCGTCGAAGATCGATGACGTCTTGAACGGCTCGAATTCACCGCGTGACGCAGCCTTCGCCGTCTTCGCGAGCAGCGCATCCACCTTCGCCTTCGTCAGCGACGTGTACGTGCGCGCGGCTTCGAGCGCCTGATCCAGAATCTCGAGACTGTCGATGCCGGTGATGACGACCGAGGTCGGCAGCCGCAGCGCGTACTGCAGACACTCGAGCGCCGCGACGGTCCCCGACTTGAGAATGATGCCATTGGCCATCGGCTTCATGCCGAGCACCCCGACGCCGTCTCTCACGAGCTCGGGCAGCACCAGCTTCTCGAAGCTTCGATAGTGCGCGTCCATCACGTTGAGCGGCATCTGAACCGTGTCGAAGCGGACGCCGGCGTCCCGCCCGACCTGCAGCATGTGGAGATGGATGTGCGGATCCTTGTGGCCGGTGAAGCCGATGAACCGGATCTTTCCGGCCTTCTGCGCCTCGACGAGCGCCGCGTTCGCGCCCTGGGGATCGAGAATGCGATGCGGATCCTCGAACCGCAGGATCTCGTGGTGCTGCACGAGATCGATCGTGTCGGTCTGCAGACGCCGCAGCGACTGGTTGACTTGTCTGGCCGCCTCTTTCCTCGATCGGCCGTCGATCTTCGTCATCACGAACGCACGGCGCCGGTAGCCGTCGCGAAGCGCCTTGCCCATACGCCTCTCGCTCGCGCCGTCGTTGTAGTCCCAGCAGTTGTCCAGGAACGTGACGCCGCGGTCGATGGCGGTGCGAACGATGCGAATCGCGAGTTTTTCGGTGACGTGCTTCAGACCGAGATGCCAGCCGCCGACGCCGATGCACGAAACCATCTGACCCGTGCGGCCCAACGCGCGCAGCGGGATGTCAGACGGCATGCCCGCGCGGATTGGCAATCGCGGGAGAACCTGCGTCGCGCAGATCCGTGTCCATCCAATTCGAGAAATGACGGCCGGCGATTCGGATGGCGAAGCGCGCGAGCCGCCACGCCGGCGTCCGCGAGTCGAGATGCAACGCGACCGCCGGAATCTCTGTGGCGTACCGCGACAGCGGCGGCGCCGATCCCGACCAGAAGACCAATTCCCGGACGCCGCGGCCGATCAAGGTTTCGATGAGCCTTGCGCGAAGCACGACGGACAGAGACGCCTCGGCGTGCTCGCGATCGTTGTTCAGTTGAAAGAACATCGTCGCGCGGTCGCCGCTGTACCATCCGGCTGCAACGCTGAGCCACTCGCCGTTGCCATGCTTGAGACCGACGGCCCACGGCCGATCGACGGCGGCCACGACGTTCAACGCCCGCCGGATCTCGGAGCGCCGGCTCGGAATCCGGCATTTCGAGCGCAGCGCCGCAACGGCCCGCTGCATGTCTGGCGCTGAAACGTCCGCCAGATAGGTATGACCGCCTTCCTCGAACTTGCGGCGGTAATACCGAAAATTTCGCCGCGTCTTGTAGCCGAGTATTTCCAGGAACTGCTCGTAGTCGGCCGGCAGCGACAGACGCGTGTGCGGATCGGGCACAGAGCACCCGAAATCCAGATTCATCGACGCACGAGTTTTCTCGACGGCTCGCTCTTCGAGCCCGGACGGCGGAATCAGCAGCCGCAATTCGACCACACGACGCCTCGCAAACAAAGCCTGGATCGCGACGCGGAGCACGTCCTCGACATCGGCTGGATCGGCAACGACCATGTTGCCGAGTCTCCCGTCGAGGCAGACAAGACCTGTGGGCATGCCCGCCCATCGTCGTTCTTTTGCGTAGACGATTCCCGCAACGTGCCCGTCACGCCTGACGACCACAGCGCGGGGCGTCCACGCCGACGACACCGAGGCAAGAAAGAACCGCGGCTCCAGCGTGATGTCGCGCTCGGGCATCATCTGCGCGACTAAAGGCTCCATCTCACGGATCTTCGATGGGGAAGAAAGGATGGCAGCCGTGTGTGGATGAAAGTCGAAGACGTGCGTTGGCATGCGCGGTCGGCCTAAGCAAATCGTAATCCACCGACGGCGAGCTCGCGGCGTCAGTCCTCTGTTTTTGCGCGCAAAGGGCGGATGGGGAGTTCAGTGATCCGAATCCTTCGTTGCGCGCTATTGCAGGCTGAACGCGAACAACGTGTCGCCCGCGCCGACGACGACGAACTGGCGGCCGTCGAGCAGATACGTCTGCGGACCATTGCTCGTGTTGACGCCGAGGCCGGCGTGCCACAGCGGTTTGCCGTTCAGCGGGTCGTAGGCGACGAAGTTGCTGCCGCCGTCGTTGCCGAACAGCAGTCCGCCGGCGGTGCTGAGCAGCCCCATCGCGCCGCCCGTGCTGCCGTTCGCCGTCATCGCGAGCGGATGGCTCCATCGCACCTTGCCGGTCTGGTAATCGATGGCCTTCAGCGCGCTCCCGACGTTGCCCATGTTGCGTTCGGCCGCGGCCCATCCCTGCGGACGCGGGTCTGTATCTGTGAGATAGAAGAGACCGTAGGTCTGCGACGTGCCGACGTAGAACAACCCCGTATCGGGGTTGAAGCTCGGCGGCGGCCAGTTGGTGGCGCCACCCGTGCTCGGCGACACGAGCGTTCCCGCCACAATCGCATCCTTCGCGGGATTGCGGATCGGTTGTCCCTTTGCGTTGATCTCCTTCGTCCAGTTCGCCGAGTCGATCATCCTCGTCGTCAGGATGTGCTGGCCGTTGGCGCGATCGAGCAGGAAGAAATGTCCGTTGCGACTCGCCTGCGCGACGAGCTTGCGCGGACGTCCGTCGATGACGCCGTCGATCAACACGGGCGTCTGCGCGGCGTCCCAGTCGTGTGTGTCGTGCGGCGTCACCTGATAGGCCCACACCATCTTGCCGGTGTCGGGGTTCAGCGCCACGATCGAGCAGGTCCACAAATTGTCGCCCGGCCGGCTTTGACCCGTCAGCACCGGCTGCGGATTGCCGGTCCCGATGTAATAGAGGTTCAGCTCGGGATCGTACGTGCCGGGCAGCCACGGCATGCCGCCGCCGCTCGACATCTCGTACTCGCCGGGCCACGTTTCGGCGCCGGCCTGACCCGGACGCGGCGTCGTGTTCCAGCGCCACACCACCTCTCCGCTCTCGGGATCGCGCGACTCGAGATAGCCAGGGATGTCGAGCGCGTCGCCGCCGACGCCGATGATCACGTGACGTCCGACCACGATCGGCGCGTTCGAGGAAAAATACTCGCGCTTCATGCTCGCGATCTCGTGGTGCCAGCGCTCTTTTCCAGTCGCGGCCTCGAGCGAGACGAAGTAGTTGTCGGGCGTGAGGAAGTACAGCCAGTTGCCGTACATGCCGACGCCGCGGTTGCCGATGTGGTCGCCGCCGCGGGTCTTCCACGCGAAGTGCCACACCTCGCGTCCCGTACGCGCGTCGACGGCGTAGACGTGATCGGGCACCGAGAAGTAGAGAATGCCGTTGACGACGAGCGGCGTCGATTTGATGCTCGCGGTCGCCGGCACGCCGGCCGGCGGCGTGTCGGGTCCTTCGCCGCCCACGATGGCGCCGCCGCGCGACAGATTCGCGCGGTACATCCATGCGAGCGTCAGATTCTTCACGTTGCTCGCGTTGATCTGTTTCAGCGTGCTGTAGCGGCGTCCCGAGTAGTCGCCGTGGTACGTCGGCCACGAATCGATCGGCGGCTTTCCGAGCAGATCGGAGCTGAGCGTCGTCGATTGACCCGCGAGGATCATCGGCAGCGCGCCGACCAAGAGAGCGCCGATGATGAGGCTCGCGGCGCTGAAGCCCCGCGCCACGGTCGATCGCTTGTTCATTTGAGGCTCGCGAGATAAGCGGTCATGTTGTGCATGTCGGCGTCGGTCCACTTCGAGAGCATGTCGACGTGCGCCTGCAGCGGATCGGAAACCACGACCTTCGGAACGTCGCCGTTGCGCAGCCACGATCGCATCTGTCCGGTGGATTGGTCGTAGAGCACCACGTCGAAGTCGGTCAGACGGACGATGGCGCCGGTGAACGACGGCCCCGACGGAGTGGTAACGGTCGCCTTCACCGCGGTCGGTTCGGTATATGGTGGCCGCGGCGGACCTGACGGTAGGCCCGCGCGGCCGCGAGGCATCACCATGCGACCCTGCAGAACCTCGGGCTCGTACTTCGCGCCGATCCCCTTGAAATCGCCGGTCGGCGAATGACACGTGGCGCATCGGCCTGCGCCGTTGAACGTCGCCTCGCCGGCCTTCGCATCGCCGACGAGGATATCGAGAATCTTGTACAGGTTCCGTCTGGCGACCAGGCGAATGGTGTCATGCAGAAACGCCGCGAGGTCCGACATCTGGGCGTCGGTGAGCTGATCGAACTTCGGCATGCCGCGATCGGGCCGGCCGACGCGGAGGAATTCGCCGAGCTGCCTGCCGCCTTCGTCCTCCTGGACGAGCGCCGAGCGCGTGAGATCGGGGCCGCTCGATCCGCCGCGCGCGTTCGTGCCGTGGCAGAAGCCGCACTGCGCGCCGAGCAGCTCGCCGCCCCGCCCGATCGCTGCAGCATCGGGGACCGATTGTTGAGCTCGTAGGATACCAACCGACATCGGGCCGACGGCGAACGCAGAGCACGCAAAGATCGCTGAGAAGACGAACCCCCGACCCCGCTCCATGCGCAAAACCTTACTCCAAAACGCGTGAGTTGGCGTACCCTGTGCGCTCTATGCAGGTCATCCGTCAATCCAGAATCTACGACGTCTGCATCGTCGGCTCGGGCGCCGGCGGCGGCATGGCCGCCAAGGTGCTGTGCGAGGCGGGCGCCGACGTCGTGATGCTCGAAGCCGGCGGCATGTGGGACGTCGAAAAAGATTCGAAGATGTCGGCGTGGGCGTACGACTCGCCGCGGCGCGGCGCGGCGACGCCGAGCAGGCCGTTCGGCGAATTCGACGGCTGCGTCGGCGGATGGGACCTCGAGGGCGAGCCGTACACGCAGGCGCCCGGATCGACCTTCGACTGGTTTCGGGCGCGGATGCTCGGCGGGCGCACGAACCACTGGGGACGCATTTCGCTCCGGTTCGGTCCGGACGATTTCCGCCGCCGCAGCATCGACGGCCTCGGCGACGAGTGGCCGATCACGTACGACGATCTCAAGCCGTATTACGACAAGCTCGATCGGCTCGTCGGCATCTTCGGATCGATGGAAAACCTGCCGAACGAGCCCAACGGCGTCTTCCTGCCGCCGCCCAAGCCGCGCTGCTACGAGCTGCTGATCAAGCAGTCGTGCGATCGCCTGGGCATCACGTGCATCCCGGCGCGGCTGTCGATTCTGACGAAGCCGCTCAACGGCCGCGCGGCGTGCCACTACTGCGGCCAGTGCGGACGCGGCTGCGCGACGCATTCGAACTTCTCGTCGCCCTCGGTGCTGCTGCCGCCTGCGCTCGCCACCGGACGGCTTCGCATCATCGCGAACGCGATGGCGCGAGAAGTGACGACTGGCGAGGACGGGCTAGCCACCGGCGTGTCGTACGTCGACACGAACGACCGCCGCGACTATGCCGTCCGCGCGCGCATCGTCGTGCTGGCGGCGAGCGCGTGCGAGACGGCGCGGCTGCTGCTGAACTCGAAGTCGGCGCGCTTCCCCGATGGCCTCGCGAACTCGAGCGGCACGGTCGGTCGCTATCTCACCGATTCGACGGGGCTCACGGTCTCCGGACACATTCCGAAGCTGGCCGACGGCGTGCCGCACAACGAGGACGGCGTCGGCGGCATGCATCTCTACATGCCGTGGTGGCTCGACAACGCGAAGCTCGATTTTCCGCGCGGATATCACGTCGAGATCAGCGGCGGACGCCGCGGCGCTCCGAGCTACGGCATCCTCGGCGGCATTCAGCGCTTCAACGGGCGCGGCGGGTACGGGAAACAACTGAAGGACGATTACCGGAAGTACTACGGATCCACCGTCAGCTTCTCCGGGCGCGGCGAGATGCTTCCGAACGATCAGACGTACTGCGAGATCGACCCATTCGCCGTCGACACCTACGGTATCCCGGTGCTGCGGTTTCACGCATCGTTCACCGACCACGAGTACCGGCAGGCGAAGCACATGCAGGAAACGTTTCGCGAGATCATCCACGACATGGGCGGCACGCCGTTGTCGCCGATGCCGTCGCGCGACGCGTGGTACGGATTGGAGAACGTCGGCCGCATCATCCACGAAGTCGGGACCACACGGATGGGCAACGATCCGAAAACATCGGTCGTCGACGCGAACTGTCAGGCGCACGACGTGAAGAATCTCTTCATCGCCGACGGCGGCCCGTTCGTCTCGAACGCCGACAAGAACGTCACGTGGACGATCCTCGCGCTCTCGATGCGGACGTCGGAGCGCATCGCGCAGCAGCGCAATCAGGGAATCCTATGACATCGCGGAATGCGGATTGCGGATCGGGGATTTCGCGGCGCGAGGCGCTGCGCATCGTGACGTCCGCGCCCGTCGCCGCGGCCATCGTCTGGACGCCGGCCGAAGCCGAGCGCGCGGGCGGGCAGGCGCAGCGGGCGCGAAGCCAGGCCGCATCGCAGCCGAAGGGCTATCAACCACAGTTCTTCACCGCGCACGAATACGCGACGGTCATTCTGCTCGTCGATCTCATCATCCCGCGGGACGAGCGATCGGGCAGTGCCACCGACGCCGGCGTGCCCGAATTCATGGATTTCATGATGATCGATCAGCCGCGGCGTCAGACCGCGATGCGCGGCGGTCTTGCGCTCGTCGATCGTCTTTGCGAAAAACGGTTCGACAAGCGATTCGCCGCGTGCTCGGATGCGGAGCGGCGACAGCTGCTCGACGACATCGCGTACACCGATGCCGTCAAGCCGGGACTCGAACACGCCGTGGTGTTCTTCAACAGCTTTCGCGATCTCACCGCGAGCGGATTCTGGACGACAAAGATGGGGATTGCCGATCTGCGGTACCAGGGCAACCGGTTCGTCAGCGAATGGACCGGATGTCCCGACGAAGCGCTGCGCAAGCTGGGAGTGAGCGCACAGTCATGACCCGATTTCGCAAAAGCAAATGTATCGGATACCGCGGCGAGCGCCTGCGGCTCTCGCGAGCGCGAACGCGCGAGCGAGGCGAGCGGGGGTGGGGCCCCGCGAGCATAAGAAAATGAGCGAGCCGCGACAGGTGCGTGGCAGCCTTGAGCCCGAGCGAGCGCAACGCGCGAGCGAGCGCGCCTGGGGTGGGGCCCCAGGCGCAGTGAAAAATGTGGGGTCCCGCGCACAAATTAAGAAAATGATGACAAGACGTGATCTGACAGTGGCGCTCGTGGGTGTGGCGTTTGGTGCGGCCGTCATGGCGGCCCAGAAGGCGCCGATCCATTCGACCGTCTTCGACTGGGATGCGGCGGCCCCGAAGCCGAACGAGTGGGGCGCCGTGCGGCAGGTCGTCCGCGAGCGGACGCCGACGCTCGACGAGCTCGAGATCCACATCTCGACGCTGAAGCCCGGTCAGTCGCCGCACGCGCCGCACAAGCACGAGCACGAAGAGCTGCTCATCGTGAAGGAGGGAACGCTCGAAACGTTCCAGAACGGCGCCACGCGCCGCGCCGGTCCCGGCGCGATCATCTTTCAGGCGTCGAACGAGCTGCACAACGTCACCAACGTCGGCACGGCGCCGGCAACGTATTACGTGATCGGTTGGGAAAGCCCGAAGAAATGAGCGCCTGCGGCTCGAGCGAGGCGCCGGGCCGCCGAGTGAGCGCGAGCGGGGTGGGGCCCCGAGAGCATAAAGAATAATGACCAGGCGTCAGCTCATTGCGTTGGTTGGCTCCCTCGCCGTTGCGGGCGTCGACCTGCGCGCGACTGCCGACCGCGTCGTCAAGAAGGGACGCCTGAAACAGTCCGTCAGCCGGTGGCCCTACGCGAAGATTCCGCTGCCGGAATTCTGCCGCGCGATCGCCGAAATGGGATTGCCGGCAATCGATCTCCTCGAAGAGCCCGACTGGCAGGTCGCGCGCGATCACGGCCTCGTCGTCTCGATGGCGTATGCGGGCGGCGGTTCGATTCCCGACGGGTTGAACGTGACGGCCAACCACGACGCCATCGTCCGCAACTTCGAGCAGAAGATTCCGCGCGCGGCGGCGATGAAGATCCCCAACGTCATCACCTTCTTCGGCAACAGGCGCGGCATGAGCGACGAGGAGGCCACGGCCAACTGCGCTACCGGTCTGAATCGCGTCAAGAAGATCGCCGAGGATCACGGCGTCACGATCTGCGTCGAGCTGCTGAACAGCCGCGTCAACCACAAGGACTATCAGGGCGATCGAACGAAGTTCGGCGTGGACATCGTCAAGGCCGTGGACTCGCCGCGCGTGAAGCTGCTCTACGACATCTACCACATGCAGATCATGGAAGGCGATCTGATCGCGACGATCCGCGCGAACCATCAGTACATCGCGCACTACCACACCGGCGGCGTCCCCGGCCGCCACGAGCTCGACGACACGCAGGAAGTGAACTGGGCGGCCGTCGCGCGCGCGATCGTCGAGACCGGCTTCACCGGCTACGTCGCGCACGAGTTCGTTCCGACGCGCGATCCGCTGACATCACTTCGGGAGGCCGTCGCGCTGTGTGACGTGTGAATTGGATAATTGGGTAATTGGGTAATTGGGTAATTGAGGCGCAGTGATTGTTCAATTACGCGATTACCCAATTACCCGATTATCCAATTACCAAATTCTGATAGGTGATTTTTTCAAACCCGCGCAGGATGGCCAGCGCCTTGTCGTCGTAGTACGGCAACACTTGCATCAGGACGGCGGCGGCGATCCCCTTCCGCGGATCGATCCAGAAGTGCGTGTTGTAGATGCCGCCCCAGCTGACGCTTCCCGGACTGCGCATCGACGGATCGGACGGCTCGGTCTCGATCTGAAAGCCGAAGCCGAACTTGTCTTTTCCCGCGCCGATCGGAAAGGGCTTCGCGCGCGCGCGATCGGCGGTCGGCTGCTGCACGACGGTCAGCCGTCCGATCTGATTCGACATCATCGTCGCGAGCGTGCGCTCGCCGACGATGCGCCGCTCGCCGTGCCGCCCGCCGTTGAGGAACAGCTGCATGAACGCCGCATAATCGACCACGTCCGAGAACAACCCGCCGTCGCCGCGAATCGGTGACCGGATATCCGCCGGGTTCGGTCGCTCGGTCAGCACGCCGTCGCTTCCGCGGTTGTGCTGCGTGACGAGGCGATCGCGCTGATCGGCCGGCACGACGTAGGAGGTGTCGCGCATGCCGAGCGGATCGAAAATTCTCGCTTTGAGAAATGCGTCGAGCGACTGACCCGACACCTTCTCGACAATCTGTCCGAGCACCGCCGTGTTCTGACCGTACGTGAACTTCGCTCCCGGTTCGTGGAGGAGCGGCAGTTCGACGACCGGCTTGCCGCCAGTATCGAGCTTCGCCAGACGCTCGTCCGAGAACGCGTACCCAATCCCCGACGTGTGCGTCAGCAGATCGCGCACCGTGACGGGACGCTTCGGCGGCCGGCCCGCGAGCGTTCGAATGTTCGCGAACTCGGGCAGGTACTTCGTGACGGGATCGTCGAGCCCGACCCTGCCTTCCTCGTTCAGCATCATGATCGCCAGCGACGTCACCGGTTTGGTCATCGACGCGATGCGGAAGATCGTCTGCGGCGTCGCCGGCTTGTTGCCTGCGACGTCGCGCTTGCCGAACGCGCCGCCGTACAGCATCGAGTCGCGATTGACGACGATCGCCGCCACCGCCGGGACGTCACCGCGATCGACGCTGGCCGCCAGGAAGCGCGCCAGCGCGACCTTGCCGCTGTCCGGAATCGACGGCGCCGATCCAACCGCGCCGATCGGAACGGCGATCGGCAGAGCAAGCGTGAAAGCGCGAAGCAGCGTCTGCATGGCGCGAAAGTATACTGGCTCGCCAGGAGGGGAGACCATGCGCCAGCACGTGCGTTCTGCCCTGTTCGCCGTCATCTTTGCGGCTTTTGCGCCGTCCGCGTTCGCGCAGAGCGCGATCGCGGGCCTCGTGCGCGACGCGTCGGGCGCGGTGCTGCCCGGCGTCACCGTCGAAGCGTCGAGCTCCGCGCTCATCGAAGGCGCGCGCACGACGGTTACCGACGCGACCGGCCAGTATTCCATTGTCGATCTGCGACCCGGCACGTACGCCGTCACCTTCACGCTCACCGGCTTCCGCACCGTCAAGCGCGAGGGGATCGTCCTGCCGACGTCGTTCACGGCGACGATCAACGCCGACCTCGCCGTCGGGACGCTCGAAGAAGCGATTACCGTGACGGGCGCGTCGCCGCTCGTCGACGTCCAGCGATCGGTCTCGCAGTCGGTGATGACGCGCGAGACCCTCGACACGATTCCCACCGGCAAGGATCCGTTCGCCGTCGGCCAGCTGATTGCCGGCGTCACCACAACGACGCCCGACGTCGGCGGGACGCAGATCATGCAGCAGCCGACGCTGCAGGTGCACGGCTCGTCGAACAACGACAATGTCTTCATGGTCGACGGCGTGCAGATTCAGCACATGGGATTCGGCGGCAACCAGACCGGCTTCTACTTCAACGACGGGTTGATGGAGGAGATCGGCTATCAGACCAGCTCGCTGCCGGCCGAGGCGCCCGTCGGAGGCGTGCAGATCAACATGATCCCGCACGACGGCGGCAACACGTTTCACGGCTCGTTGTTCGCCACCGGCGCGAACGACGGCATGCAGGCGAACAACCTCGACGACGATCTCATCGCGCTGGGCTTCCGCGCGCAGAACCGCGTGCAGAGCGTCTACGACGTCAACGCGACGCTCGGCGGTCCGATCCGCCGCGACCGCTTGTGGTTCTTCGGCACCTTCCGGCGCTGGAGCGCGAACAATTTCCTCGGAAACACGTTCACGTCCACGGGCGACCAGGCGGTCGACGATCAGCACATCAGCGACGCGACCGGCCGCGTCACGTGGCAGGCGTCCAAGCGGAACAAGGTGTCGGCGCACTACGACCGCAGCATCAAGTGGCGCGGCCATCGTCCCAACAACTGGCTCTCGGCCAGCATCAACGATCCGATTTCCGACGTCGTCCAGACGACGCAGCTCAATTACATCGGCGAGGTGAAGTGGTCGTCGCCGATCAACAACCGCGTCTTCGCCGACGCCGCCCTGTTCTCGCTCCCGATCAACTACACGCTCGGCTTCGAGCCCGACGCAACGCCGAACGCCATTGCCACCTTCGATCAGATCCGTTCGACGATCGGCGGCGTGTCGCCGCGCATGGACACCAACAGCGCGCGCATGAACACATGGGCGGGCAGCGCGTCGTTCCTCACCGGCGCGCACAGCGTGAAGGCCGGCGCGCAGGTGCGCACCGGCTGGTCGCAGGAGCTGTTCACGATCCGCGGCGACATCCTGCAGATCACGAGCAACGGCGTGCCGAATTCCGTCCGCCTCGTCAACACGCCGAGCGGGCACAAGGAAACCGGCGTCAACGCCGCCGTGTACATGCAGGACTCGTGGCGGCTCAATCGCGTGACGATCAATCCCGGCGTCCGCTACGAGCGCTTCGTCATGTCGATTCCGGCGCAGAGCGCTCCCGCCGGCACGTGGATCGGTCCCCGCGACTTCGCCGCGCAGGACGGCATCGTCAACTGGAACACCGTCTCGCCGCGCGTCGGCGCGTCGTGGGACGTCCGCGGCGACGGCCGCACCGCCGTGAAGGGCGGCGTCAGCCGCTACGATCGGCTCGAGGGGATCACGATCATCCAGCCGCTCAATCAGCGGAACATCTCGTTTCAGCTGTGCCCGTGGAGCGATGCGAACAACGATCTGACGGCGCAGCTTAGCGAGATTGCCCGCGATCGCTGCTCTGGATCGCTGCAGCCGACGCTGGGCAACGTGGATCCGAATCTCAAGCGGCCGCACCAGTGGGAATACACAGTGATGGTGCAGCGGCAGATCGGCGCGAACACCGCGGTGAGCGTCGGCTACTACGGACGCCGCTTCGGCGATCTGTACACGACGGTGAACGCGGCCGTGCCATCCTCGGCGTACTCACCGGTCACAATCACCAATCCGCTGACGAATCAGCCGTTGACCGTCTACAACCAGGATCCGGCGACCCGCGGCCTCGTTCGCAACGTGGTGGCCACGGTGCCGAATCTCGAGCAGCACTACAACGGCGTCGAGTTCCAGATGAACACCCGCATGCGTCAGGCGACGGTGTTCGGCGGGCTGACCATCGGCAGCGACTACGGCGATCAGGACACGTTCCCGGCGCCGCTCACCGGCGATCTGAACAATCCGAACGTGAGCATCAACAACCGCGGCGCCGTCGGCTTCGATTCCACCTACCAGGTCCGCGGCGGCTTCAGCTATCGGCTGCCGGCGAACGTGCAGCTGTCGGGATCGATCCGCGAGGCGACGGGCCTGCCGCAGTCGCGCGTGTATCCGGTGACGACCTCGATCGTGCAGGGCCTGACGCAGGTGACGCAGAACATTCAGGTTGCTCCGCGCGGCGACTTCCGCTATCCGTGGGTGAACCTCGTCGATCTGCGACTGGCGTGGAGCGTCAGGAGCGGCAGCACGCGCTTCGAGCCGACGGTCGATCTCTTCAACGTGTTCGACAACAGCGCGGTGACGAGCGCCGTCACGACCATCGGCTCATCGCTCGGCCGTCCGTCGGCGATCGTGATGGGCAGGCTCGTGCGCGTCGGCGGCCGGATTACCTTCTGAACTTGAGTATCGTCGCGGCGGCGACGAGCGGGAGCTTCACATCGCTCCGGCTCGCCGCCGCGCCGTCGGCCTTCGGACCGACCAGCCACGCCAGCCCGATGCTGATCACGTACAGCGCGATCATCGGCGCGGCGAACATGGTCTGATTCCAGGGATCGGCCGACGGCGTGAGCACCGCCGCCACGATGAAGCTGATCAGCACGGCGTACTTGATCTGCCGCCACAGAAACCGCGCCGTGACGAGACGCACCTTCGCCAGGAAGAACACCAGCGTCGGAATCTGAAAGACCGCCACCATCCCGATCAGCAGGTTCTTGTACAGATCGAACGTGTCTTCGAGCCGCGGCGTGAACCGAATCCGCGGCGAATCGAAGCTGCGGAAGAACGCCATCATCGCCGGATAGAGGACGTAATGACTGAACGCGGCGCCGGCGAGCGTGCCGACTGCCGCCAGCAGGACGATCGGAACGACGAACTTCTTCTCCCGAGCGTAGAGCCCCGGGGCAACGAAGCGCCACACCTGATATGTGACGAAAGGCGCCGCGAGAATCAATCCGCCGATCAGCGCGATGTCGAGATCGAAGGAGAATCCTTCGCCCGGTCTGAGGAACACGAGCGTGGCGCCGTCCGGCAGCGCGCGAATCGTCGGCGCGAGCACGAAGTCGGCGATGCGGTCGACGAAGAAGAACGCGACCGCCATACCGGCGGCGATCGCGATGCACGAGCGGATGATGCGCGTGCGCAACTCGTCGAGATGCTCGAGGAACCCCATCCGGCCTTCGCGCGGGTCGCCGTCTTCGATTTCGTCGTCTCGAGGCGATTTGACCGGCCCGGTTGCAGCTGCAGCCATGTCGAGGTCGGCTCCTCTCTCTCATCCCCAGATGTCGAGCGCGCGGCGGACGAGGATCAGCTGGCCGACATGATACGCCGTGTGGTCGGCGACGAGCAGGATCTCGCGCAGATAGGTCTGGCCGTCACCGTGAGGAACCGCCGCGAACAGATCGATCGCGCGATCGCGGGCCAGCCGCCGCAGCGCTTTGAGGTCATTGCGGTACGCCGCGATCGACGCCGTCCACGCCATCGCGTTCTTCGGCCGCGCGTCACGAGGCCAGTAGTCGTCGGGCCGCTTCTTTTCCGCGTACTTCGGATTGACGCAGAACTCGAGGATGTCGGCCTGCGCGAGGCGGATGTGCTCGACCAGCTGCCACGCGGAGTGCTCCAGGCGATCCGGCACGACGCCGCGCAGGCGCGGCGGAATACCTTTCACTGCTCTGTCGAAGCCGACGTGCGCGTCGCCCCAGTCGAGCAGCGTTCCGAGGTGGTCGCGTAGAGGCTTGTC
This sequence comes from Acidobacteriota bacterium, assembly GCA_003222395.1. Lineage (GTDB taxonomy): Bacteria > Acidobacteriota > Vicinamibacteria > Vicinamibacterales > CAVVIG01 > Gp6-AA45. The sequence continues at coordinate 12,391 of QHWB01000058.1, read as the reverse complement.
GTCAGCCATATCACACCGGTATAGAACGCAGAGATCGCTGAGGTCGCAATCTCTGCGTTCTGTCACAAGACACGAATCAGGTCGCTCCTCGTGATGATGAACGTCTTGTCGGTCTTGAAGTCGCGGACGAGGACCGCCGGGCTTTCGGGCGTGATCATCGGCGAGAGCAGATCGACCGGCGTCGAGATGTCGACGAAAGGGAACGCCGGCTGCATGATCGACTCGACCGGCTTCGTCTTGACGCCCGGATTCTTCACGAGCTGCGTGTAGAGCTGCGTCTCGTTAAGCGATCCGATCAGCCGGTTGTCGCGTGTGACGGAGATCTGCGAGAAGTCGTGCTCGGCCATCACGCGGACCGCGTTCTCGACCGGCTCGCTGAACTCGACCGCGCACAGCTCGCCGGCCATCCGCGTCGCAACCAGATCGCGCGCGGTCAGCCCGTACTTCTCGATGAACCCCTTCTCCCGCATCCAGTCGTCGTTGAACATCTTGCCCAGGTAGCGCGAGCCGTGGTCGTGGAAGATGACGACGATCACGTCGCGGTCGGTGAATTGATCCTTGAGCTGCATCAGCCCCGCCATCGCGGCGCCGCCCGAGTTGCCGACCCAGATGCCTTCTTCGCGCGCGATCCGGCGCGTCATCACCGCCGCGTCCTTGTCGGTCACCTTTTCGAAGTGATCGATGAGGCCGAAGTCGACGTTGCGCGGCAGGAAGTCCTCGCCGATGCCTTCGGTGATGTACGGGTAGATTTCGTGTTTGTCGAAGACGCCGGTCTCCTTGTACTTCTTGAACACGGAGCCGTACGTATCGATGCCCCATACCTTGATCGTCGGATTCTTCTCCTTCAGGAACTTGCTGACGCCGGAGACCGTGCCTCCCGTGCCGACGCCGACCACGAGCTGCGTGATCGCGCCGTCGGTCTGATCCCAAATCTCGGGACCCGTCTGCTCGTAGTGAGCCGCCGTGTTCGACAGGTTGTCGTACTGGTTCGCCTTCCACGCGTTGGGCACTTCTTTTTCGAGGCGCGACGACACGGAATAGTAGGACCGTGGATCCTCGGGATCGACGTTGGTGGGACAGACGATGACCTCGGCGCCGAACGCCTTCAGCGCGTCGATCTTCTCCTTGGATTGCTTGTCGGTCGTCGTGAAGACGCACTTGTAGCCCCTGACGACGGCGGCGATCGCGAGGCCCATGCCGGTGTTGCCGGACGTTCCCTCGACGATCGTTCCGCCGGGTCTCAACAGACCGGCACGCTCGGCGTCCTCGATCATCTTCACCGCCATGCGGTCCTTGATCGAGTTGCCGGGGTTGAACGTCTCGACCTTCGCCAGCACCGTGCCTTTCACGACGCCTTTCGTCAACTGATTGATGCGGATCATCGGCGTGTCGCCGATCGCGTCGAGCACGGTGTCGCAGATCTTCTTCCGCACAGGTGTAGGGCGGGCCTTTCAGGCCCGCCCGTCCAGTCTATACCGTGGCTGCGGCAATGAACCCGTGAACGAAGCGCGCAGAGCTCGCACGGCCCGCAGAGAAAATTAGCTCGTCGACTTCGCCTGAGTCTTCAGCAGCTCGCTGAACGGCACCACTGTTCCATGAATCGGCACGATGCGATCGACGTCCAGGTTCCGCTTGCGGATGTTCTCGAGGAGGTTCGCGGCATAGGGCTGAACCGCGGAGGCTGGCGAGTACACGTCGGCTTCGACGAGGAGACGCTGTTTCGGGAAGTACGCCATCAGGAGCGTGTCCGCATGAGGGCTGCCGGCGATTGGATAGAGATCGACCGCCATCGTGTCATCTTTCAAGTGCATCACGTCGTCGACGGTTTCGATTTTGATCGGCTTCGGCTTTTTCGCGAGGGCATCGGGCGCCAGCGTGTGCGCGCGGCTGACGGCGTCCTGATAGAACGCCGCGTTCGCCTTGTGCGTGACGACCGTGAGCCCCTCCGACACCGCCGCGCGGACGCCGCCCGAATGATCGAAATGGTGATGCGTGCTCACGACGTGCGTCAGCGGCTTGTTGGGCCGCAGCTCCCGCGCCTTCGCGATGACGGCGAGGGCGCGCGTATCGTTCTGGGGCGCCTCGATGAGCATCAGATGATCGGCGAACTCCACGAGAACGCTGTGGTGCGACTGCCCCGCCAGAAGCCAGATGCCGCTGGCCAGCTCTTCGGCGGTGACCGTTGCCGGCGGCGGACCGGCAATGGCGGCCGCCGAGGCGACCGCGGCCGGCGCCGCGAGGTTTCCGGTATCGGCGTCGACGCTCTGTTTCGTCACGCGGATGTCCGCGGTCGTGAACTTGTCGGTCTTCGTTGTCAGGTGCGACGGCAACTTCAGGCCGGCGACGTCCTGATAGTCCGAGAAGCTCGTCTCGACGGCGACGTCGCCGAGATTCGGATTGTCGGTCATCGAGACGACGCGTGTCGGCAGCTTGGTCGTCTCGTCGATCGCCAGCGTCAACGTCAAGCCGGCGGCCGTTGTCACGTCGACGGCGCGCTGCCCGTTCGCCGTGCGCGGGTTCGCGAGCTTCGCGCCCGGATCGAGCGCCGCGCGCACGATGGTCACCGGATGGTGGTACATCTCCGCGCGGCGATCCTTTGCCACGGCGTTCGATACGCGCGTGGGGGTGCCGTTCGGCGCGACGTTGTATCCGACGTCGCCGTCGACGCCGAATACCTGCGTCTGCGGCTGCTGTCCCTGGAAGTACGCGAAGTTCGGCGTCCGCGTCTGCTCGACGCGCACGGCTCCGCCGGCGACGTCGATTGCGCGTTTGTAGCCCTTCAGGACGAAGGCCTGGCCAGTCGCCTCGGGCGTCACGTCCTGCCCGAGGTTGCCGTTCGTTCCTTCGCCTTCGATGACGAGCGTCTTGATGGCGAGCAGGCGATCGCGACCGCCGAGCGCGGCCGCGGCATCGTCGACGGTCTGCTGTTCGGGAGTGGCGCGCGAGCAGCCGCCGATGGCGACTGCCGCCGCGAACACGACGAGCGAGGTTGTGCGTGTCATAAGGCGCCAATTATCCATCAGCGCCGTTCTGGATTACGCCCGAGCGCGCCCACGCGCAAAGATTAAGGCAGCGGCAACTCGATCGCGCCCTTCGCGATCTCGCCCGGCTTGACGATCACGACCGTCGAATCGGCAACGGCCCCTGCCGGCGCCGCGGCGCCTGCGAGGCTGGTTGACGACACCCTGACGTTGTACTGACCCGGCTTGACGTTGGCGCGCGACCATTTCCTGTTCTTGCGCTGCCGGTACCACGCGATCGCCTTGTCGGCTTCGCTTTCGACGTACTGCAGCAGGCGCTTCAGCGATTCGGCCGGATCCTGGCACGTCCATTCGAGCGCGCCCGGCGCCTCCGGCGAGATGTCCTTGCCGCCGCGCTGTGGATGCTGCCGGTCTCTGCTCTCGTCGTCGTACATTTTTTTCATCGCTACGCGCGAGCGCGCCGCGCCGTGTGCCGCGACGCGCGCCGCGGCCGCGGATCGACGGGCGTCGGCAGCTCGTACCAGATCTCGAATTCGTAGCCGTCGGGATCGATCGCGAAGAGGTACGGCTCGCCCGGAACGAACTCGCCGTGCTCCCTGACGCGGCCGCCGGCCTTCTTCACCGCGCGCACGGCCGCGTCTATGTCCTTCGGCCGCTGCAGCCGGAACCCAAAGTGGGCGATGCCGCCGCGCGTCCCCGCACGCTTCACGTCCCGCTCGAGGACGATCACGTCGCGGGCGCCCGGCGTCTGCAGCTGCGCGAACGTGTCGTGCCGGTACACTTCGACGGCGCCGAGGATCCGCTGGTAGAACGCCGATGCGCGTTCGACGTCGCGCACCGCGAGCGCCACGTGCGTCAGGCCGAAGGTTTTGATCATTTGAGCCGCCGCGCGATGTAAATCAGCAGGACGGCGCCGGCGGTCGCGACGACGAGGCGCCCGATGAGGCCCGCCGCGTACAAGCCGAGAATCCCGAACACAATCCCGCCGAGGATCGATCCGACGATGCCGAGCAGCAAATCGATCAGTACTCCGTAGCCGCGGCCCCGCATGATTTTGCCGGCGAGATAGCCGGCGAGGATGCCGATGACGATCTGCCAGAAGAGGTACATCACCTGCACACGAAGTTTTTTTCCTCGTCGGTGCTGCCGGTGCCGGTGTACTCCGCGTGCTGCGGGTACGGGCACAGCGGACGCGTGCGCTCGATCGCGCCACCGGCGGTGGCGGCCTTTCGCGCCACGAGGCGATCGGGCGCCTTGCCATGCTCCACCCAGTCGACGATCGCGGAGACCCAATCAACGGTGTCGGGGCCGCGACCGCCGCCGCAGTGCAGCACACCGGGCAGCATGAAAAGGCGGAAGAAGTCGCGCGCGTTCGGATCGCGCGCCTCGACCTGCTCGTAGAACTCTGTCGTGCCGAGCGGCGAGAGACCCGCGTCCGCCCAGCCGTGCCACATGATCACTTTGTGATTGTTCGCCTTGAACGCGTCGAGTTTCGGATCGTTCGAGTTGAGATAGCTGGCGGTCAGCTCGGTGTCCTTCCTGAAGTTCGCGAACTGGTACTTCGTGTAATCCCACGCCGGATCGTTGAACACGAAATACTTGAACAGCTCGGTACCGAAGCCGACCCGGAGGCTCGGCGCCGTCTGTCCCGGCAGCGGCGCGCCGGTAATCCACGCGGGCCATCCCTGCAGCTCCCCTTCGCCGCCGTACGGCTGGCCGGGGAACAGGACGCCGTCCCGCGCGCGCGTCTCCGAGTAGATCTTCTTCAGCGCGATCCGCTGCGCGTCGGTGAGGCCGGTCATTTTGTCGACCGACAACGTGCAGCGCCGCGGATCCTCCATCGTCCCGTCTTTCACGCCGTCGAGCGCATCGCACGCAGCCATGATCTGCGCGTCGATCGATTTGAGGACATCGGGCGTGAGGAGCGGCGCCGAGGCGCCGGCGGGAAACGCCGCCTGCGCGTCCTTGATGAACTGCGCGCCGATGCCCGTCCAGTCCATCGCCGGCGCGCCTGCCACGACCCCGTCGAAATCGTCGGGATAGCGCAGCGCTTCCATCATCGCCTGACCGCCGCCGCGCGAACAGCCGCTGAAATAGCTGCGGGTGGACGCGGATCCGTAGTAGCTAAGGACGATGGACTTCGCGACGTCGGCCGTGCGGTGCACGGCGAGGTAGCCGAAGTTGACGCGGCGCTCGATGTTGTTGAGCGCCCACCCGGCCTCGACGGCGCCGCCCTGATGGCCGGTATCGGTGCCCGCCGTCGCGTAGCCCAGATTGACCGTCGACTGCGCCGAGTTCTGCACCGTGCCGACGAATCCGCCGCCGCCGCCCATGAAGAACTTCCCGTTCCACTCGTTGGGCAGCAGCAGCGTGAACTTGATCTCGGTGCCGATGACGCCGCTCACCTTGCAGTGCGGCACCCGAATCGCGCCGGACGTTGCCCCCTGGGCGGCGGGGACCGCCGTCGCTTCGGTCACCTTGACGTCGGGAAATTTCAGCATCACGAGATGCGAGCATTCGGCGTGGTCCGATAGGGCGGGCCTTGCAGGCCCGCAGATCGCGCGGCCCTGAAAGGGCCGCGCCACCAAGACAACGGTCAGTACGACCAGGAAGCGTTTCTTCATGGCGCCATGATAGACGAGACGTCGTCGGCGCGAAGGTCTCGCGGTTCTGGAATCAGCCCCGCAAGATACGCGGCCTGACCGATGACGCGCGGCGCGCTCCACCCCTGCGCGCGCAGGTCGCGGACGCCGGTGTCGTGGTCCGATTTGCTCAGTTTCTGTCCCGGTCGCTTCATTATCAACAGGTGATGCAGGAACGACGGCGGCTCGGTGCGTCCAAGAAGCCGCGCGAGCTGAATCTGGCGTCCGGTCGACGGCAGCAGATCATCTCCGCGCACGACGAGCGTGACGCCCTGCTCGAAATCGTCGACGGTCGCCGCGAACTGATACGTCCAGTTGCCCTCGCGATCGCGGACGAGCAGATCGCCGCATTGCTCGTGCGGCCGCTGCTCTTGCAGGCGATGGCGCAGATCGACGAAGCGTTCGACCGAAGGCTCGAGTCGCACGCGGATGCCGACGCCGGGTCCTTCAATGACGCCGCGATCGCGACACGTGCCCGGGTACGGTGGGGCGGGCCTTTCAGGCCCGCCGGCGCGGCCCTGAAAGGGCCGCGCCACATCTGCCGCGATCTCCGCGCGCGAACAATTGCACGCGTACACCAGACCCGAACGTCTGAGCCGATCGAGCGATTGTGAATAGATGTCACTGCGTGCGCTCTGCCGCACGATGGGTCCGTCCCACGTGAACCCGAGCCAGTCGAGATCGGCGACGATGGCCGCCTCGAATTCCGGGCGGCTCCGCTGCCGATCGTGGTCCTCGATCCGAAGAAGAATCCGCCGCGCGTTGCCCCAGACGTAAATCGCGTTCACGACGTGACCGAGGTGCAGGAACCCGGTCGGCGCCGGCGCGAAACGCGATATCATGGCGCGCATTATGCGAAAGTCAGCCCTCTTCGCGCTCGCGTTCGCGCTCGTCTCGATGAACGCCGGCATCTTTGGTCAAAGTCCGGCTGACGCCGGACGTCAGGTGAAACCGAAACCTGGCGAATGGTGGACCTACGGCGGCGATCTGGCGAGCACGCGTTACTCGCCGCTCGATCAGATTAACAAGGACAACTTCAAGACCCTCGAGGTCGCCTGGCGCTTCAAGACGGACTTCCTCGGACCGCGTCCCGAGTTCAATCTGCAGGGGACGCCGTTGATGATCGACGGCATTCTCTACGCGACCGCCGGCACGCGCCGCGCCGTCGTCGCGCTCGACGCGGCCACCGGCGAGCTGTTGTGGATGCACAGCGAGAACGAGGGGAAGCGCGGCGAGTCGGCGCCGCGTCAGCTCTCGGGACGCGGGCTCGCGTACTGGACCGACGGCCCTGGAGGAAAAGAGTCGCGCGTCGTGTACGTGACGCCCGGCTACCGCATGGTCGCGCTCGACGCGAAGACCGGCGTGCCAGTGAAAGGATTCGGCGAGAACGGCATCGTCGATCTGAAAACGGACGACGACCAGAAAGTCGATCCGGTGACGGGTGAGATCGGTCTGCACGCGACGCCGATCATCGCCAAGGACGTCATCGTCGTCGGCGCCGCGCACCTGCCCGGCGGATCGCCGAAGAGCCGCATTCACGAAAAGGGATTCATCCGCGGCTACGACGCGCGCACCGGCAAGCGTTTGTGGATCTTCCACACGATTCCGCAGGCCGGCGAGTTCGGCAACGACTCGTGGGAAAAAGATTCGTGGGCCTACACCGGCAACGCGGGCGTGTGGGCACAGATGACCGTCGACGAAGAGACGAACACGGTGTTCCTGCCTGTGGAGCTGCCGACGGGCGACTACTACGGCGGTCATCGTCCCGGCAACGGACTCTTCGGCGAGAGCCTCGTCGCGCTCGATCTGAAGACGGGTCAGCGCAAGTGGCACTTCCAGCTCGTGCACCACGGCATCTGGGACATGGACATCCCGTGCGCGCCGATTCTGGCCGACATCACCGTGAACGGCCGGCAAATCAAAGCGGTCGCGCAACCGACGAAGCAAGGATGGCTGTACGTCTTCGATCGCACCAACGGCAAGCCCGTGTGGCCGATCGAGGAACGCCCCGTTGAGAAAGGCACGGTGCCGGGCGAGTGGTATTCGCCGACGCAGCCGTTCGTGACCAGGCCGCCGGCGTACGAGCGTCAGGGCGTGTCGGTCGACGATCTCATCGATTTCACGCCGGAGCTGCGCCAGGAAGCGCTGAAGCTCGCGTCGCGCTACAAGCTGGGACCAATCTTCACGCCGCCCGTGGTGAGCACGTGGCCGAGCCCGCTCGCGACGCTGATGCTGCCGTCGGCGACAGGCGGCGCCAACTGGGAGGGCGGCGCGTTCGATCCCGAAACGAAAATCTTCTACATCTTCACGAACACGAACGTGACGGCGCTTGGTCTGGTGAAAGCGGATCCGGCGAAGCAGGATTTCGATTACACGCAGGGGACGGCGCGCGATCCGAATGCGCCCGTCCCTAGTCCGGCCGCAGGGGCTGGAGCCGCGGGACGGGCAGGAGGCGGCGGCCGCGGCGGTCCCGCCTTGAGTGAAGCCGGCGCGCCGGGACAAGGCGGCGGGCGCGGTGGTGAAGGCGGCGGCGGTCTCACGATCCAGGGACTACCGTTGATCAAGCCGCCGTACGGCCGCATCACCGCGATCGATCTCAACAAAGGCGAAATCGTCTGGCAGATCGCGCACGGCGATACGCCCGACAACATCAGGAATCATCCGGCGCTGAAGGGCGTCAACATCCCGAAGACGGGCCGTCAGGGACGCATCGGTGTGCTCGTCACCAAGACGCTGGCCATCGCGGGCGAAGGCGGATTCGCGACGCAGGCCAACGGGCAGCGCGGCGCGAAGCTGATCGCCTACGACAAGGCAACCGGAAACGAAATCGGATCGGTGTACATGCCGGCGCCGCAAAGCGGATCGCCGATGACCTACCTGGTGAACGGCAAGCAGTATCTCGTGCTCGCGATCAGCGGCGGGAATTACAGCGGCGAGCTGATCGCATTCCGGCTGCCCGGCGACGGACGAAGCACTCAACACTGAACTGAGTGGCGATGTGTCCAGCTGATCGGCTGTCGGGTGGAGTCCGTGCACGTGCGGAGGTATGCCAAATCATTCTGTGTCGTGCGAGCGGCGGACTTATAATATCCACCTTGCGTTTGGCCATCCTGCTCACCGCACTGATTGCCGCGTCCTGCGGGGCGCGCGCGGATCAGCCGCCGAAGGCGTCGGAGCCCAGCGTCGCGTGGCGTCCGCTCGGATCGTGGTCGGGCCACGGCAACCGGCAGACCGAATCGTTTACGAGCGACACCGGCACGCTGCGCGTGCGCTGGGAAACGACGGCCGAGTCGACCGACCCCGGCGCGTTTCGTCTGACCGCCCACAGCGCGATCAGCGGCCGCCCGCTGCAGCAGATCGTCGATCATCCCGGCGCCGGCAGCGGCATCGGCTACGTTCAGCAGGATCCCCACGTCTTTTATGTCGTGGTCGAATCGAACCACGTGAATTGGAAGTTCACCGTCGAAGAGGCCGTCGGGTATGGAGGGTAGTGCGATGAGCGAAGACACACCCACAGGGTTCTCACGGCGCAATTTCATCAAAGGGGTCGTGGCGGCGGGCGCGGTCGCGTCATCGTCCGCGTACTTGTTCCGCTCGACGCTGCTCCACGGCCAGCCCGTGGCGGGCGGCGTCGAGCGTCTCATCACGCTCAACGTCAACGGCCAGGATCGCCGCGTCGACGTGATGCCGCAGGAAACGCTGGCAATGGTGCTCCGCTACAAGCTCGGGTTGACGGGCACCAAGATCGGCTGCGACCGCGCCGAGTGCGGCGCCTGCACGGTGCTCGTCGACGACGTGCCGCACTATTCGTGCTCGTATCTGGCGCATCGCGCGCGCGGCAAGAAGATCGTGACGATCGAAGGCCTCGCCGATCCGGCCACCGGCAAACTGAGCGCGGTGCAGCAGGGGGTCGTCGAGGAGCAGGGCTTCCAGTGCGCGTTCTGCATGCCCGGCTTCGTGATGGCGGCGACCGGTTATCTGAAGACGAACCCGAACCCGACGCGGCAGGAGCTCGCGCACGGCGTCTCGGGCAATCTGTGCCGCTGCCAGGACTACGACAAGATTCTCACCGCGCTGATGCGCGGCGCAGAGCTGATGCGAGGCTGACATCATGGCGAACAAACTGATCGGCCAGAACTACGTCACACCCGATCTCGTCGCGAAGGTCACCGGGCAGGCCAAGTACGCGGAAGATTTCCGCGCCGACGGCATGCTGTTCTGCAAGCTGCTGCTCAGCCCGTATCCTCACGCGCGCGTCAAGCGGATGAACACGAGCGCGGCGCTCGCCATCCCCGGCGTCAAGGGCATCCTGACCGCCGACGAACTGCCGGCGCCCGCCGACGTCGTCACCGACCTTGGACAACGCATTCCCGCGAACAAGCAGGGCGAGCGGGCGCTGACCAACGAGCCGGTGTACCAGGGCGAGCCGGTGCTCGCTGTCGCCGCGGTCGACGAGCTGACCGCCGTGGAGGCAATCGAGAAGATCGAGATCGAGTGGGAGCAGCTGCCCTTCGTCGTCGATCCGCTCGTCAGCCTGCGGCCTGGCGGACCCAACGCGCGGCTTCAGGGCAACGTCTGGGGTGTCCCCAAGCCGGGCGCACCCGGCCAGCCGGGCCAGCCCGCCGCGATCGAAGAGCTGAAATGGACCGACGCCGATTTCGCCGAGTACGAACAGGGACGGCTGCCGATGGGCAAGACGCCGGATGAATGGTCGTACGGCGATCTCGACGCGGGCTTCAAGCAGGCGGCGCTCGTCCTCGACGAAACGTTCGTCACGCCGAACACGAGCCACCAGACGCTCGAGCCGCGCTCGGCGATGGCGTACTGGCAGAACGGCAAGCTGTACATCCACTGCTCCACGCAGAGCGCCGTGCAGACGGTCGGATCCATGTCGCGCTGGCTGCACCTCGAGCCGAAGGACATCGTGCTCATCAGCCAGTACACCGGCGGCGGCTTCGGCAGCAAGGCCACGGGAACGATCACGGCGGTCATCCCGGCGCTGCTGTCGAAGAAGCTGAACGCGCCGGTGATGATGCGCATCGATATAGAGACCGAGTACGGCATTGGTGGCGCCCGGCCCGCGCAGCACGGACGCATGAAAGTCGGCTTCGCGAAGGACGGCCGCATCACCGCGCTCGACATGTTCGTGGTCAACGAGAACGGCCCCTACGAGAACGGCGGCGACACGGGAACAGCCGGCCGGATGGTCTCGCTGCTCTACCAGCCGCCAGCGATGCGGTGGCGCGGCGTGTCGGTGCTGACCAACACGCCACCGCGGCGCGCCCAGAGCCAGCCCGGGGGCCTGCAGGGCATCATGGTGATGGAGCCGATCCTCGCCAAGGCATCGCGCAAGCTAGGCGTCGATCAAGTGGCGATTCACCGGATCAACGCACCCGAAGGCAAGGCGCTGCTCGGCCCGGCCAACGCGCGCGGGCAGCGGGCGCATGCGACCAGCGCATTCATGAAACAGGCGCTCGATCGCGGTGCGGAGCTGTTCCGCTGGGACGAGCGCAAGGCGCAGGGCGGCAAACGCCAGGGAACGAAAGTGCGCGGCTACGGCGTCTCGTCGAGCGTGTTCGTCTCCGGCTCGGTCGGCTTCGACGGGCTGTTCGTGATCAAGCCGGACGGCAAGATGTACATCCAGTCCGGCATCGGCAACCTCGGCACCGAGTCGTTCAGCGACACGCAGCGCGTCGCCGCTGAAATGCTCGGCGTGCCGTGGGAGAAAGTCGTCGTCACGTGGGGCAACACGGGACAGAACCTGCCGTGGAGCTGTGTTTCGGGTGGCAGCCAGACGACGCACGCGCATACGCGCGCGGCGCATGCGGCGGCGACCTACGCGATCAAGAAGCTGCAGGACATCGCGGCCAAGACGCACGGCGGACGGCCGGAGCAGTACACCGTCGCGAACGAGCGCGTCTCCGGGCCGGGCGGCAGCATGACGCTCGCACAGGCGGCACAGAAGGCCATCGAGCTTGGCGGCAGCTACGACGGCCACGAGCTGCCCGACAACATCAACGCCTTCACGAAGACATCGGCCACCGCGCTCGCCGGGCAGGGACTGATGGGCGTGGCGCGCGACGCGTATCCGCACGACGGCGCGACGCATTCCTTCGTCGCGGGGTTCGCGGAAGTCGAGGTCGACGTCGAAACCGGCAAATACCACATCCTCGACTACGTGGCGGTCGCTGACGTCGGCACGGTGATCCACCCGCACGCGCTCGGCGGTCAGGTGCTCGGTCGATCGATGCTCGGGATCGGCCACGCCATCGGTCAGCACTGGGTGTACGACCAGCACTACGGGCTGCCGCTCGCCAAACGGTTCCATCACAACAAGCCGCCGTCGATTCTCGACGCGCCGCAGAAGATGGCGTGGGATGCGCTGAACATCCCCGATCCGGAAACTCCGGTCGGCGCGCGCGGCATCGGCGAACCGCCGGTCGCCGCCGGTTGCTGCGCCGTGCTGAACGCGATCGCCGACGCGGTTGGCGACGAGGCGTTCAAGCGCGCGCCGGTCATGGTTGGAACGTTGATGGCCGCGATCGAAGCGGGCCACGCCGTGCAGGAACCGTTGACTGCGCATATATAGAGGTTGAGGTCCGCGGGACGCTCGCCTGAAAGGCTCGCGCTACCGTGTCACTGTAACGCGACGCCTTTAGCGGAGCGCAATCGCACGTGTAGCGCGAGGCTTTTAGCCGAGCGGAACCGCGAATGAGGAGATAACGACAATGGCCGTGATTCGCGACATCATCCCGGCGTTCGAGCTCT
>QHWB01000057.1 GCA_003222395.1 Acidobacteriota bacterium | reverse complement strand
CCGTCTGCAGACGATCCACCACAAATATCCGAATGGCTCCACACTATCGAAGTTCGATTACACGTACAACGCAGTGGGCAACATCCTCACGTGGCGCCAGCAGTCGGATACCACGGCCGTCGTCTGGGAGTACGGCTACGACGCGGCAGACCAGTTGACGGCCGCGGTAAAGAAGGCGACCGATCCACAGGCGACGGTGCTGCAGCGGTACGCGTACGCGTACGACCCGGCCGGGAACCGGACGTCGGAGCAGATCGACGATGCTGTGACCAGCTCGACATACGATCGGCTCAATCACCTCGGTTCGCAGCAGGGTGGCGGGCCCGTCGTCTTCAAAGGCTCTGTAAACGAGCCGGCGACAGTGACCGTCAACAGTCGATCGGCGACCGTCACCCCCGACAACCGGTTCGAGGGGAAAGCGACGCTTGCCGTCGGAACCACAACCGTGAACATCACCGCGACCGATCCGAGCGGGAACGCCGCCACGGCAGTGTATGAAGTCGATCAAGCCGCGAGCGGAAAAACGTTTTCATACGACGCGAATGGGAACCTCACCAATGATGGCACGCGGACCTTCGAGTGGGACGCGGCCGATCGGCTGGTGGCGGTGAACGTGGGGACGCATCGGAGCGAATTTACCTACGACGGGTTCGATCAGCGCGTGCGGATCGTCGAGAAAGAGAATGGAACCATCGTCAGCGATCAGCCGTTCATCTGGAACGGCAACCAGATTGCCGAGCGCCGCACGGTCACGGGCTCGACGGGCACAACGCGGGTCTACCGCTTTGGGCTGCAGGACAACGGGGCGGCACGCTATCTGACGCAAGATCAAGTCCTGAGCATCCGTGAGACGACCGACGACAGCGGCACGATTCAGGCGCGGTACGACTACGCGCCATTCGGTGCAGCGACGAAGGTCACGGGCTCCGGGTCGGATGTCTTGGAGTACACGGGTGCGCCCGTGCATGAGGCCTCGGGCCTGTTCTTGATGAAACGGCGTGCGTACGACCCGGCGATGGCGCGGTGGCTCAGTGAAGATCCGATCGGCCTCAAAGCCGGCCCGAATCTCTATGCATATGTCGTGAACGACCCGCTCCGGTGGATCGATCCCGAGGGCACCCGGATCGTGATGCCGCTGCCGTGGCTACCGAACGGCAACGTCGGCGACTGGTACAACCGTCAGGACAACATCTGCAGCCAACCGATGGGTGCCCTCGGCTTCAACGGCGCGCCGTGCATCAAGAAGTGCTGTCAGGCGCACGATGATTGCTACGCGGCGTCGCGATGCAATTGGACCTCGTGGCTCACGATTGCCTATGACAGCGCCTGCACCCGCTGCAATCGCACGGCAGTGATGTGCATCTTGAACGCCGACGCCAGACCCGACGCTTGCCGTGAGTGTGAGAAGAAGTAATCCGATGACGCTTCTGACTTCTGATGCCGAACGCCGTGCGCGCCTCCTCCGAGCCGCGCTCGGGCTCGTCGTCTTGCTGGCGGCGTGTCATCCCGTCCGCGGGTGTGCGGAGTCGCAATTTGATCTAGCTCCTGAGTCGCGTCTGCCGAAGTGGTTTGCGGTTCCCGCAGGGCTTCAGCGTGGTGATGTGACCGTGGAGCTATCGTATTACGGTCCGCTTGTCGGATCTGCGAGGACGGCAATCGTCACGCTGCGAACCCAGCAGGGCAAGACCCTGAGCGAGATCGTCGCGACCTTGCGGGGGAAAGAGCCGCTCACGCTTGAGCCGCATTCCGACACCGGCCCGATTCCGTATCCGTCATACGAGGTGCTGACGGCAAACGGCATCACGGAAGTGATCGAGCATCGGCGCATGTGCCCAAACGCGCGCCAGGAACCGCAGCGAAGCCATCATGACGATTCTCAATCTGATCGTCGTCGGGCTTGGTGCCGGACTGATTGTGTGTGCGGCGCTCTTCTTGATAGGCGCACAAAGAAGGCATGCAAGCTGGCGTGCACTCGTCTCAAGCTATGTGCGGCATCTAGCTGCCAGTGTTGCGATTGCCGTGGCTCTGACGACCGTCGCCGTGTTTGCGGTGACGGCTTTCACCAATTCGCCTCAAGGGCCGTTGAGTCTGGTCTTCTTAGGACCCCTTGCCGTGATTCTTGGTGCGTGGACGGGAGCCATCATCTGGCTCGTCAGATAGTCGGCTCACATTTGAGTCGAATCGACCGTCTGATGCCCTCGTCTCGGTGACAAAACCGCCCGTAGGTGCTCCCATTGACCCAAATGGCAATCTCAGCGGCGACGGGACGCGCACCTTCGAATGGGATGCGCAAGACCAACTGATCGCCATCAATCAGGGCACGCACCGGAGCGAATTTGCCTACGACGGTCAGCAGCGACGCGTGCGGTTTGTGGAAAAGAAGAATGCAACTGTTGTCAGCGATCAGCGTCTCCTGTGGACGGGCAAGAGATCGCACAGCGTCGAGATGCGTCAGGGACGGCGGTGACCGCTCAGTTCTATCGATATGGGTGGACCCAGGACGGCGTCGCCTATTTCAGAACGCATGATCACCTGACGAGTACGCGCGATGTCACGGACACAACCGGCAGCCTGCAAGCACGATACGCGTACGAGCCTTCGGGCCGAACCGCAAGGATCGCTGGGAACATGGACGATCCGTTCACGTTTACCGGCGTGCTCGCACACAGCCCGTCAGGATTGTTCCTCATGAAGCGGCGATCATACAGTGCCGATCTGGGCCGCTGGCTTAGCGAGGATCCCCTCGGGATGAAAGATGGGCCGAATCTCTATGCCTATGTGTTGAACGAGCCGCTGCGCTGGATCGATCCGTCCGGTACGGTCAAATTCAATCCTCCGAACGGCAATCTTTTGCCTGGCTACCGCGACCAACAGCCTGGTTGCGACGTGAGCGGCAGCGCTGGAGCTTACTTGAACAATCGCCCATGTGTCGTCCAATGTTGCGAAGATCACGATCGCTGCTTCGAAGCGAACCGCTGCAACTGGACGTCCTGGCTCACGATTCCTGCGAGCGCATGCGGAATGTGTAATATGCGAGTGGCTTGGTGCATCGTCACGGCCGACAAGTCGTCGACGGGTTGCACAAAGTGCCCGCGTT
The DNA here is from genome assembly GCA_003222395.1 of Acidobacteriota bacterium. Classification (GTDB taxonomy): domain Bacteria; phylum Acidobacteriota; class Vicinamibacteria; order Vicinamibacterales; family CAVVIG01; genus Gp6-AA45. The sequence goes on along the minus strand of QHWB01000057.1, from coordinate 125,920 downwards.
AACTCTCGAGGCGCCGAAGCAAGTGTTGCCAAAGGTCGGTGCAGCTGCCGCCGGGTTTTTCTACGCAACGGCTTGTTACAAGTTCGGGTGGTTGGGAGACGCGACGCCGGCGCGTCATCTCCTCCTGACATTGCCGCTACTTGGCCCAGTCGTGATTGCGTTATCTGCCGCATCGTCCGAAAGAACGTGGTTGATCGTGCCGAGTCTGTGGGTGGGCATTGCTATCGGAGTGATTACGGATGTCGCATTAGACCGGACAAGTGCTAGAAACCTCTTTCCAATCGAGATTGTCTGGTGGGTAACTCTCTCATCACCGGTAGTGATTGTCGGCACAGTAATGGGTGCTCTGCTGAAGCGTGGAAAGAAATCCACGCCAAGCCCGTAACGTGGTCTGTCGATCCATATTCCGATCACGCTCGAAGGAGATTTCGATGTGTGACAAACTCTCCATAGGTTCAGCGAGGCGGTCGCGGTGAAGCACGTACTGCTTCTCGCCGCGCTTATGCAGGCGCCGATGACGGAGCCACTGGTGGGCCGCTGGGATGCCGAAGCGCGGTCGCGCGGCGGACTTGGAACGTGGATGACGTTGTCGGCCGATCACACGTGTGCGCAAACCAGCGGAGCAATGGTCGATGGCACGTGGCAACTCACCGGCGATCGGTTGACTCGGAAGGTGTCTGAAGGGCCAGGGGCCAGCGTCCATACGGAAGACCTGATGATAACTGTCTCCGAAGGTACTCTCACCATGCAGGTCGGTCCGGACAAACGTCAGATGACGCGCGTCGGTCAGCCGAGCGCCCGCGGTCCTGCGCTCGTGGGCGTCTGGAGCTATCCACATCCCGCGGGCGGCCCGGCCTATGAGGACTTCGAACCGGATGGCCGCTATCTCTTTCGTTTGCCGATCTCGACCACGCTGGGCACATGGCGGGCCGACCAGACCCAGCTCCACCTCACGGTGAATCAGCAGACGCGGTCCTTCAACTGGAGCATCAATGCGGGTCGGCTAACGCTCGAGCACGCTGGCATGCGTGACGTGTTTCGTCGAGAAGCGACAGGCCTGCCTTCGTCGAATCGCTGACAGAACCGAATAGCTCAGCCACCGTATGCGGCATCTCAGCGGTGCGGGTCGCTGCCGGGCGGATTGGGAGACGGTGCCTACCGGCACCGGCTGATCGGGGTGAGACGTCACCCCGGATCGATTTCCGTGCGCGTGGAAAGCGTCAAACGGCGACGATGTCGAGCAACGCGGAGAGTCCGGAGAAATCAGCTGGATTGCGGTATAGCGGCAGATCCGCGCCCGTACGCACGAGCCGCGTTCCCATCCACAGGTAATGGTTCGAATGTCGCTTCAGTGCGTTGCAGGCGATCTTGACGGCGCGCGCGTTCGCCCGCATCCCTCGTGGCGTGCGGACCCGCCGCGAGTTCGGCTAGCGTAATCGCGGAAATGGCAAGCTCGCGCCGCGCGCGACGCAGCAACTCGACAGACCGCACACCCGCGTCCTCGGTCAATGCCTGGACCAGCACCTCGCGATACGCTTCGGCCTTCGAGGGGCGGCCGACCTGCCGGCGCGTCCGCTCGCTCGCGTTATCGACGGTGGTGACTGGGGCTTCGGCCGCGATCCATCGAGCCGTCTTCTCGGAGACGCCGCTGAGCGCCGCGATGTCGCTCCACGTGTGCTCTGCCCGGCGCAGAATCTGAAATCTCGTGTCGGTTCACCATGTCGATCATCCTTTCCCTCGTCGGAAGCCAAATTTCCGATGATTGTCTGACCCGGCAGGGTTACCGGCAGGTGGTCAGAATTTCCGGAAAGGACTTGGTCAGAATTTTCGGAACCCGCACACGTCGGTGCTGATAACTTTCTCGCCGGATGGCACGACCATCTTCCGAGACGGGCCGGCCGCGTTCGCAGCGATTAACGATGAAGACGAATGCATCGCATGGTCAGACGATTTAGTAAGGGCTTGCAACTACATGGGACCACGCTGCGAGGCAACATTCCTTTCGCTAAGTCGGGCATCGATCCTGCCTCACGATTCGCGTTCGTAACGTCCAGTTCCGCGCAGACTGACATTGTGCAAATAGCTCAACCGTGGCGCCCGTCGATTCGAACGGAAATGAGACGCCCAGGCCTTGTTTGCCAAGAACAACGCAGTGTTTGTGTTTGGTCAGGATGAAGATAGCCGAGATTCCAAGAAGAATGTTCGTGACCTTGTTCTGCAGACGCTGTCCGACGATGCTGGTGGCGAACCAAAACGGCTCCGGATCAAGTGCCCCGTAGCCGGTCCAAGTCCATTTAGCATTATCGATCTCAACTTAACGTTTAGCCTGGCGTTGCTCGTCGACGTTCGCGGCGATCCAGGATCGTCGTTGTACTATGTGTACTCGTTAGACAGCGGAAACCTCGAGCGCGTGAGCCTTCCCAAACACGACGTAGCCTTCTTCCTGAGTGACGACGTTCTCGCAAGTGGTCCCGTACAAATGCAGAGCCTGAAATGCCAATGACCAGGTCATGACGCGTACACTCACCTCTGCAGTCTTTAAAGTGTGACGAACCCGTCAGGGTGAGCGCTGGTCGGAGGATGCATGCTGTATCTTGGTCACTTCTCGTTTGAGCGTCTCGAGCGGCACCGGCGGTCGTCGGAGGCCTGGCATGGCTACTTCACGTGCGTGGTCGAGGCCGCCGAGATGGACGACGCGTTGACCCACTTCCATCGTCTCATTTCGACGCTGCGGGAGACGGACGGTGAGCTCTTCGAGGACGTGACGGAGGTGCATCTGGAGGCCTGCGTCGAGATCCGATCGGTACCGCGTTCCGGCTTTCTCGCGTTCTACAACGTACTGGAGGGCGAGAATCGCGGCGGGATCGCGACGACGATTCGCGGGGCTACTGACCGCGAGGCTGTGGCGGTCCGGATCGGTTCGCCCGACGAGGAGGACTCGGACGAGGGACATGAAGTCGAGCCGTTCGTCGTCTTTCAGCGAACTCGCGGGCGGCATCGTCGGCCGTCTGCGTCCGCGCGTGGCTGACGATCGCGGCTGTGACGACTTGTCCGGACGAATGGAGCACATCTCTCTAGCGGCGCAGGCCTAGAGGAGGCCGTCCGAGTAATCGCTGTGATGGTCACATTGCCTCGTGCTGCGCGCTCGCCCGGTCAGGCGGCGATCTCGGGGATGGCCGCGTCGCGTTCCACGCCGCGGTCACGCGCGAAGGCAGATTCCAGCTCATACACAGAGACGATAGAACTTGAGAATGTTGTGTGTGGTGCACACCAACGACCATTCGCCTTGGACGTTCTCGAAACCGCGCAGCAGAAATTGCCGGAAGCCGCGCGCCCGCTTGATCTGTCCGATGACCGGTTCGACGAGCCCTTTGCGCGCCGCGTAGGCGGCCGCGCCGGCCTTCGTGAGCAGCTTCCGGGGCATGCCGTCGACGACCGTCGCGTTTTTCGGCAGCGCTCCTCGCCCGACACGGGCCAAGCCGTTCCCCATGTTTCTGCTTCCGCGTCGAGATGTACGCATCGATTGTGGTGGCGGCGATCGCGGTCAGGCTCTCGTCCGAGCAATAGCCGGCGTCGGCGAGCAGCTCGTTCGGCGTGTCGCGCGACTGCCGCTCGATCGTGGTGACCATCGGCATCAACTGCTTCTTGTCGTTCGTCTCCTGCGTCACGGCCACCCGATCGGGTGCGCCGCCGACGCGACACCGGTTCGTGCCCAATCCTTGTTTCGGGGCGGTATACTGTCGTCTAGTCATGCCCAACGGAACGCGAGTCGTGCTCAGCGATCCCGAGATTCTCGGCGGGACCCCTGTGTTCGTCGGGACGCGCGTGCCTGTCAAGTCGCTCTTCGACTACCTCGAAGCCGGGGATTCGCTCGACGAGTTTCTCGAAACCTTTCCGTCGGTCACGCGCGAACAAGCGGTCGCGGCTCTTGAACTCGCGCGCTCGATGACTGAAGCGCATACACTGCTGCTCGGTGAGTATCAATGGATTGAGCCATGTCTCCTTCGCTTTCTGAGCTGCTGAAACTTCCCGCAGGCGAGCGTGCCAAACTCGCGATGGCGTTGTGGGAAAGCCTCTCCGTCGCCGAACGCGAGGCCGAATTGGACCTGACGCCCGAACAGGCTGCCGAATTGGACCGGCGCTGGATGGAGCACGTTCAGCGACCGGAGTTAGCGATTCCGTGGGAGGAAGTCCGTCGGAAGCTGATGGATCGGGAGTGAACCGCCGGGTCAGTTTTCGACCTGAGGCTGCAGCGGAAACACTCGAAACGCGACAGTGGTACGAAGCGAGGCAGCCTGGCCTCGGCGCTGCCTTTCGCGCGGCTCTTGACAACACGATTGAACACGTCGTTGAAAACCCTTTGCTGTTTCAGCGCGCACGCGGAGACACGAGGCGAGCGCTCCTCAATCGTTTCCCGTACGCTGTCTACTTCCGGATGATCGGTGAAGACATCGTCGTCCTGGCGGTCCATGGCCGACAGCACCCGCGCCGCTGGCAAGCGCGGTCGTAAAACACCGCGAATCGAGGGCCTGCACCACTTGAAAAAAACTTGAAACTTTGTCCACGAAAAGGGCCGTCTCCCGCGGGGACGGCCCGACGATCCGAACGAATTTCCGAACAAAAACGACGAAACCCAAAACCGCCGACGTCCGACTTGCGTTTCTCAGCCACGGGACCGGGGTTCGAATCCCCGTACCGCTACCACACAAGTTGGTAGACCGGCAGTACCAGCGACGAGCCGTCCGATCGATGCTTCCCCTTCGAACCGATACGTTCGTTCAACAGGCGTAAACCTGAGCGGCCCCGCGAGCACTTCTCGCAGTAACTGACGCGCGTCGGCGACGTGCCTGGTCAGCACCGTACGCCAGTTGTTCAGCTGATCGCGAACGGCCTGTTCGATCGCCTTTCGGTTGAACCGTCCGACGTCGACGGCTTCGCGACCAGTGATCGCCGTGACGAGCTCGCCACGCCGCGTCTCGCGTGCCTTCAGCTCAACGACGAGCGTTTCGAGCGGACCGCCCGCGGCGATCGCCTTCACGAGGTTGCCCATTTCGCGCTCGACCGCTTCGCGCTCGCTGCGCATTTGGGCGATCTCCTGCGCGAGGTTGCGAGGTTCGAGCGCGGCGAGCACGCCATCGACGACCGCGAGGATGACCGCCGGCCGCAGCACGTCGCCGCCGAGGGTTCGAAGCACCGCGTCGTCGACACGGTCGATCGGCATCTTCAAGCCATTCCCGCACACGGCGGTCCCGCGCTTGTGATACGACAGGCAGCCGTATGAATGTGGTCGAGCCCTGGTGCGGCTGCCACCCATGACGCCGAGACCGCCGCCACAGACGGCGCAACGCGCGAAGCCTGATAGCAGGTAGTTCGACTCGATGTCACGCGATCGGCGCGGCGCCTGGTGCTGCTGACCGCGAGAAAGAGTCGTGATGCTCGCGCGTGTCGCCGAGATCCGCCCGTGCGCCGCCTGCCATTCGTCGTCGGACACGATGCGCAACTGCGGCGCCGCGGTCCGGATCCAATCGCTCTCCGGCCGATCGTGCTGATTCTTCTGTCCCCACGAATCGCGCTTCTCAGTCCGGTTCCAGACGACTTCGCCGAGGTATAGGCGACGGTCAAGGATCTCCTTCACCGACGACGGCGCCCATGTCGCCGGCCGGCCGCATTTCGGCCGCGGCGACGGCGCGTGTTCCGCGTTCAGTAGCTTCGCGATCCGCGTGTAGCCGGCGCCGCAAGCGCACACGCTGAAGATGCGACGCACGATTTCAGCCTCACCTCGGTTGATGTGTCGCTCGACATGAGATCGTCGGCCAGCGTCGTCGGTGATCAGGCAGTTGTCATATCCGAAGGTCTTTCCGCCGGTTGCATGCCCGGCCCGAGCCTTGCGGAGCATCGCGTCGTGCACGCGTTGGCGCGCTTTCTCGCGCTCAAGATCGGCCGCGAACGTCACCGCACCGAGCAGGAACTTATCCGTCGCGCTCTCCATCAGCAGCTCGCGGTCCTCGAGATACGAGAAGCACCGAACGCCGGCGACGGACAGCTGTTTCAGCGCGTACGCGCGTTCATCAGCCCGAGGAATCCCGGCCGATTCGCGAATTCGGCGCCGCTGATGCCGTCGTCGACGTAGACGTGTGCGTCGTCGACGGTCCAGCCCTTCGCGATCGCATACGCGCGCGCGTGCTCGATCTGACGCGCGACGGATTTCTGCTCGTCCGCGACGCCGTTCTGCTCGGTGGACTTGCGGGCGTAGATGGCAGCGATCATGATGCGACTCACCTTTTTCCCTTCGCAGCTTTCGGACCCTCTCGCCGTATGGCATTGATACGTTGCATGTATCCGTAGACCGAGGCGATAAAGAACTCGATGATCAAACGCATCGCATCGTGCACCTGCGACATCGCCTGAACGAGCGCGCGTTGCGCCTCATCCGGATCTGCGACGGCATCCCCTGACTCCGGGAATAGCGCATGTGCGAGCACTTCAACGGCCAGCCGGTGCACGGGCTGAAAGCCCGCATCTGACTCCAGCCAGACAATCTTCTTGTTCCTGCCATACTCGCGGAGAGATCGGCGCACCACCTGTTCATCCCAATGAAAGCCGACCTTGTTTCTGGCGCGACTCAATACGTCCGACGCGGGATGTTTGCCGGCGCACAGTTTCCCGAGCCGCGCAAGAAGTTCCCCGCTAGCACCAGCATGAAGCGCAAGAGGGCGAAGCGCTGCCATCCCTTCACGCGCGAGCTGAAGTGCTTCGTTCGTAACAGCTGCGGCCGTCACAAACGAGGACAACAGGTCTCGCATCTTCACTGCTCCATGTCGCCGCCCCGCGTCCGCGCCCGCGTTCCACTGCGCGCTCAACGCGTTACCGGCCATGCCAATTCGGACGATCAGCAACGCGAGATCTTGATCTTTGCGAATCGGATTAGGACCACTCTCGAACCACGCCGCTGATCCAACTAGAGGCTCCATCGGTGGGTCGCTCGGCTCTTGGTCGATGTTTTCTAGTTCATCCCAGCGTGCAGACTTGCAGCTCGGGCAGATCCTGACGTCATGCATGCGCGGCACCCACGAGTGCCCGCACCGGAGACATGTGAGTTCGGTTGGCTTCATCTACTCATAATACTACCTATAGGTAAACCTAGCAAGTTACAAATACCAGTCCTGCCAGAGCGCCTGTCGCACGCGCCCGCAGAAGTCGTTGTCCAGCACGTGCAGCCGCCGAAAGCCCCGCAAGTCCACCGGCTCGCCCCCGCTCTCAATGTGCCGCTTGTAGGCGTCGCGGACATACCGCCACGCGGATCGTCTCTTCCGCTTCGAGCACGCGCACGCGCGGGTCGACGTCCATCGCGGATCCTCCGCTTTCTGTTACGCGACGCCGTCCGCGCCGCCGTGAATGGCTTTGAGACTGACCGAACCCGGTTGCACGACCGGGCGATTTTTGGCGCCGTATTGAACGACCACGACCCCGTCGACCGTCGTCGCGCTGCCGCGCGTGATGCGGACGCGGCACCACTGTTTGGTCTGGCGCTTGAGATCAATGGCGAGGCTGTTGACGGTCGCGACGATCTTCGAGCCCGCAATGTCGCTGAACGTGCCGCCTTGCGTCGCGCTCTGTTGCGCGCGGATGTCGACGTTGCCGGCCGTCGAACCGACCCTTACGACAAACAGGATCGCGGCAAACGCGAGATTGTCGTACGCGGCGGTATCAACCGTCGTCGTGCCGCTCGCGCTCGGCGGCTCAGTGGTGATCTTGGCGTTTTCGGACAAGTATTCTTGGACCGACATCCGATGGCTCCCCTCTGTGCGAAAAGAAAGATGCCCGACCGGCGAATTACCAACGTGGCGCCGAGTAACACCGCGGTGGCGCGCGGACCGGCCGGGCCAAGGCCCGCGCCTTACTTGAGATTCCGGACGACGAGCGGCGCGATGTCTTTCATCGCTGAAACCCACGCGCCCACTTCGTCGCGGTGCCAGGCGAGGGTCACGTGATCGCCCCCCCATGCTTTCATTTTCAAATTCTGATACGGCTTCGGAAACCCGAGGCGCGCCCTGGCGAGTTCTCGATGCGACGCATCGAGCAGCCGATTGACTTCTGCCTCTGACATGCTCGAATTGGGAGGCGTGAAATTGTCGGCGGGTCCGTCGGGTAATCCGTTTTCAATCGTGCCGAAGCCGTACTCGCTAGGTGTGACTTTCATCGATGGTTACCTCTGTCGGGTCCGGAGTGAACATCGCGATCGTGTGTCTGACCGCCGCCTCTAGTTTTGCGATGCGGTTCTCTTGGATCTTCAGCGCCTCGCGCAGCATGTCGTTCTCCAGGCGCTTGCGGTGCAGCTCGTCGCCCAAGCTGTCGACGAGATCCTCGAGATGCTGTTCGCGCTCGGTCATCGTGATCCCCAGCGCTTCCGCTCTTCACGAAGCGTCGCTTCGATGAGCTGCTGCTTCTGCCAGAAGACCTCCTGCTTCCAGCGCTCGGCGCACGTCTCAACGTAACCAGTGGGCGACGCGAGCCGATCGAGCGCGCGCACAGTCACCGCGGATGCCGGCGTTGACCGATACGTGCGGAGAGCCGCCGACAATATGCGGTGCATGTCGCGCGTGAGCACGGGTGACACCTGCCACGCCTTCCGCCACGCCGCAACCTCGCAGGCCATGCAGTTCCAAAAGTTCGGCACGCCGAGATCCCGGCGATGCGGTTCGACTTCAGGACATTCACCGGCGAGCAGATGCCCCGTCTCGTGCAAGGCAATCGCAAACGTGATGTGGTCGACGATCGGCGCGATGCGGATCGTGCGCGTGCGCCAATTCGCCGAGGCGCGCGCTGCTGGCTGCTGGATCCAGCTCACGGTGAACCGATGCCGGCGCGACAGCACGTCGATGAACTGCTTGTAGCCATCGACGTGACGCGACGTCAACATCAGCCGCACGGCCTCCGTTTCGTCCGCGCGAAGGCGATGAAGGATCGCCGCGTGGCGCGCGATTTCCCGACAGTCGGCGTCGACGGCCCGCTCACGATCGATCTGCTCTCCGAGGCGATCGACCGCGGCATCGACGTCGTAAAAGTTTCTCTGCTGATACCCCATTTCAGCGGCCTGCACGCGCCAGTTGTCGCGCGTAGAGACGCCGCTGGCGCGCAATCTCGCGATCGAGCGGCGACAACCCGCGATCGCGCAGCAACGCGCGGAGGATCCCGCGCTTCGCAAAGGCCATCGCGGCCGGACTGCGACCCTCAAGCGTCGCGTGTTCGAGTGGACCGCGTTTGTCGTCGAGTTCTGTGTCATGCATCGGATTCACTCCAAGTCGTCACGAGAGTTCCCAAATCTTTCCGCGAAAGTTCGCGCCTGACTCCGCCACGGTTCGTGTGTTCACCGGCGCGAAGGACCACACAGGACCCCCATCTTGTTGCGTTCATGACCCTTACCCCCTAGTGGAGGGGCTATCCATTCGTCCGAACCGGTCGTTTTCAAAAACCGCTGAGCAGAAGGATTTTTCCCTCTACGGGTCTGGGGTTTCACGCCTCGCCTTCGAAGTGCCGCAGCGCCCACGGCACCGCGACGCCGCGGCGTTTCGCTTCGGTCATCAGCTGCGCGCGATGTTCACGCCAGATCCGGCGCAGTTCATCGTCGTCGACGAACACCTCGAACGGATCGGGGTCGCGCAATTCCCACTCGTGAGACCCCCAGCCATAGAGCAACAAGCCGACGAAGTTCTCGGACAGCCCCTGCTGCACGTGGACGGGATACCGCTTCGCTCTCATGCGCCCTCGGGTCTGCCGACCTTCGGCGGTTCACCGATCGCCAGATTCAATTGCCGCAGCGCCGTCAACCACTGCGATCGAAAGTCTCGCGCGACGACGAGCATCGGATGCGCGCGCCGCTGGCCGAATCGATCCCGCAGCATGCGGCCGTCCTTCCGCACGATCGCTTCCGCGGCCTCGGCCTGCTCGAGCGATCGCAATCCCGATCGCAACGTCTCGCAGCCGCCGGTGTCGACAATCCCGTACTCGGCGCACAGCGTCCGAAAGAGCCGCTTCGAGCTCGCGGACAGTCCTGAAAGCCGTTCAATCGGTCGCCGTTTCTTCATGCGTTCAATCAAGCCAGAATTTCTGTAAGGCGCGAATTAGTTTTCACGAGGCAACCAGCCACCGGGTTTCACCGCTGCAGCTCCAAGAGAACGACCCCCCTATACCGGTCATCCCGCCACCTGCTCGCGCCCGTGCGGCAGTGCGGGCACCAGCACCAGGCCGATCGCGGCAAACCGCCGGCAGAACGCGTCGCGGTCCGGTCCGGCATAGACAACGACTTGGCCTTGCAGTGCCGTGCTCGTCTCGCGATGCGGTTGCCAGTAGCGAAACCGGAATGACGGAAAGCAGAAGGCTGCAGCGACGGCTGCGAGCCTGCTAAACCATTCGGTATCCGTCGCGTTGTTCACGAGCACGATGCCGTGAATCTCCCTCGCGCTCGCGTGCTGCGCGAACTTCTCGCAGAACGAGTTGATCTCTGGCTGGCAATACGGCGGGTTCAGATAGACGCGGCCGCGCCACGGCTGGTTAAGGCCGTCGTCATCGACGGTGTAGATCTGCGCCGCTTGAACAACGTCATTCGCGACATCACACGAGGCCGGATCGAGATCGATCCCGCCGAGCACGTCTCGAGCGGCCTCAACCACTTCACGCGGGGAATACCACTCGTAGTCGCCGGTTTGGTGCAGGAGCCGGTTGACCTTACCGGACGTCGAATTGGCGATCGAGTTGTAGACGTCGCGGAAATGCGGGCGAGGGTGGTCATTAAAATGACCATAGGCTTGCGCGGTGTGGACGACGTGCGTCTTGGAGTACGGCTCCCCTTTTCGGACGTTGATCCACTGGGCGGCGAGTTCCCGCTGCGAGAGTCCGGCGTCGAGCTGCGCGACGACGTGCGCCGCCTGCTCCCAGAGCATGGCGTCGGCGTCGTCTTCGCTTTTCACGATCCGCGCTTCGAGCGCGTTGATCTCCCGAACGGCACTGTCGAACACCGATCGCACGATCGCGACCGGCGTCACGCGGTCACCCCTCGTCGTGGTCCAGATTTGTCAGTAGGTAGAACACTCTCTTTGGTGTTGCTGTGTATGTCTACTGACAAATCCGGAACACGGATCGCGCCGACGTTCACTTCCTGGCTCACGTCGTAGTACCAAGTACTGCGCTCCCGCGTGGGATCCTCGATCTCGTCGCACGTCAGCACGCCGAGCATGTGTAACGCCTGGAGTTGACGGTCGACGGTGGTCCGCGGCTTGTTGAGCCGCTGCCGGATGTCGCGCGTCCGGCTGTGCGGGTGCGTCGCCACGTCGTCGAGAATCGCGAGCCTCAGCGGCGGCATCGAATCCCGCGCGCAGCGAAGCGCCAACCGCAGCGCGGCGTCTCGATCCAGGCCGATGGCGCAGCCCCCACGCAGCACTTGCACCAGTTGTTTCGCGAGCCGGGTCGGCATCTCGGGTGCGTGCGCGTCGACGATGTGGCCTTGGTAGTCGTAGTCGACGCCGGTCCGGCAAAGCGCGACCACATCCGCCGCCGCGAGCAATTGATCGGTCTCGGCCGGCATCGGCCGGATGGCGATGTTCGGCCTGACGCGTTGCAGCACCTCCGCGGCGGCCTCGGACAGCGCGGTCCGCATGCGCGCCTCGTCGCCCGTGTTGGCGATCGCCTTGTAGCCGGCGAGCTGGCGCCCCACGGAGGAGTCCATCCGCAGCACGACGAACCGATCGCCCATACTCGCGACGACGTCGTAGGCACGGTCCCAGGCCGTCGTACATGCACCGATGACGGCGATCCGGCCAGTCCAGGTCAACGTCAGCCCGCCATTGGAGCCGACGTTCCGCTCCCAGCGCTGATCATGAATTTCACGCAGCGCGGCGAGGACCATGGCGCGCATGTCGCGACTCATCGAGAGAATGCTCGTCACGTCTTTGATGACGAGCACGCCACGGTTACCGAGACGACGCAGCAGACCGCCGTGCGCGTCCTTCGATTTGTCCCGCTTCGGCGTCGCCGAGAGCAACGCCCCGTCTGAGGCGATCGTGCTCGTGATGATCGCGCCCGCGCCGGCGAGGCTGCAGACGGTCTCCGTCTTCGCGTTCCCGCTCCCTGAAATGAGCAGCAGCCACAACGGGTCGCCATTGAGTCGTTCTGCGGCGGCCGTCGCCAACACGACGTTGATCGCGTCGAGGTCATACCCGTCGCCAAGCCACTCGAGAAAGGTCCGGTGTAAGGTGCCGAGCGCCGTGCTCGTCGGCTGGGATGCGGGAGCGAGGCTACTCACCGCCGTCGCCGCCAGCGGTCATCGGGTTGACCGAACTGAAATTTTGAATTCAAAAACGCGCTGAAAAACTCATCGAACAACTCCCGGAGCAAGGCGACTTCGGCGCGCAGCGCCCGCACTTCCGCGAGCAGCTCGGCGAACATGAGGTCACGGTGATCGGGGTCCTTCACGCGCGCCGCCTCGTCGGCAGCGTGATCGGCGCCTTCGTTTCGGTGATCGCTGAGACGATCACGCGCACGAGCGTCTGCACGAGCGCGGCCTCGACTGCCGTCAACTCGCGATCGCTCACGCGGCCTCGTTGTCCGGCGTTGACGAACGATGTTCTGCGGCGTACCGCTCACAAACGGTGCGCTCGAAAATTCTTTGATTGCGACCGACGACCGCCACGACAGGCAGTCGGCCTTCGCGCGCGAGCTTACGAACGTTGTCGGGCGTGCAGCCGCAGATCTTGGCGACTTGGGCGCTGGTGAGGAATTTTGAATCGCGCATGCGTCATCATGCGCGTAGATGCGTACGAATTAACTCACGCTAACGTGTACGTCTGCGTCGTCGCCGCTGGCGTTGTCGTCCAAGCTCATTGTCGTGCCGATCCAGCACTCTTTCTGAACGCTCAGCAGCCGCTTGCTTCAGACATTCGTCGCGGCGGCAGAGCACACGGCGTTGATGGAAGGCGAGTAGCCACTGGTTGCAGTACCGGCATGGCGCGAGATGCCAATGCCCGTTGCCGATGTGGGCGATGATGTGCCCAAGAGCTCTCGTGGGGCGATGGGGCGAACCCTCAGCGACTCGCACCGCCTTGCCCTCATAGATTGCGGTTAAGACTGCGTCGGCTTCGATGGCTTGCTGGAGCGACGTCTCGCCGGTCCGTGCTCGGTTTGCCCACACGAGGAAGCATTGAATGTCGGTCATGAGCTCGACTCTCGCGGCCTCGCTCTCGGGTGGGGCGATCGTCCAGACGTCGAACGGTTTCGCGCGTTGTGGCATGGCTGCCCCGCCAGCAGTCCCCAAGGGAGAGTCGGCGGCTGGCCGGTGCGGAAACCGGCCCGAGTAGCTATCTCGTTGCCGCCGAGTTGGTAAATCTTACCGGCCGATCACGCCGCAGTACCAGTAAATCGCGCGGTGCACGTTTCGACATGCGCTGCCTCCGCGACAGCTCTCCGCGAGAAGAAAGAAATCGATGGCAAGATTCGAGCGGAGATCGATCGTCGGGAGCTACCCGCGCCGCCGATGTTCAATATTCACCTTGAGGATTCGTGCGATTCCTGTAGCGCGCCCTTCGCTCGGTCGATCATCCTCAGGACATCTGGTACGGCACGCACCGGTGTCATGTGGACTTCCGGGTGTTCGGTGGCGAAGATTCGAAAGATTTCATCGGCAAATGCTGGTGCAATTGATTTCACGCCTTCGAAGTCCAATAACACTTCCTTAAAACGCGGCAATCGTGCGAGGACACGTTTTGCCTGCGAACGAGATACGAAGCTCGCGTCGTCGCCAGTGTCAAGCAATCGAAGTACGACATTCGTCTTACTAAACGCATAGTCGTCGCGTGCGGCTGCGTAGTACTCAAAAACCTCTTCGATGGTGTGTGTCGAGGCTGGGTCGATACGAAGGAACACTGATGTGCCACCCTTCGAACGATCGTCAGAGCCCAGCAGCCAGTCGTCTTGCTCGCGATCGTGCGTTAGGAAGAGGTCTCCCGACAGCAGTCTGAACTTGTCAAACGCTCGCGAAGTATAAAAAACTCCTTCACCGGTGTGGCGCGTCGGATCCGTCGTGAATTTCCCCTTAGTCAACTCGAACAGCGCCTCTTGCATGCTCGGCAATTTCATCGCGTCTTGAATCTTTTTGAAGATGCCGACCCCATAATCGTGAACAGCGATCTCGACGTGCTTCGGCGACCGTTCGATAACGAGGACTGTCGTCTCGGACTCCGAATGGTCGGTCACGTTGTTCACCATTTCGGTAAAACCGTAGCGACAAATTGCGAGCACGTTATCTGATAAATCGCGCAGTCTCGGAAGCGCGAACTCGCGCCAGACGCGATCCTCGTCAAGACCGGCGACGTCAAAACGCTGATGTGATTTTTCGACGGCGAGGCGATGGACACGGGCCTTGGTTTTACCGTGCCCCTCAATAAGACCTTTTGCTTCGAGCCTCTTTAACTGTTTATGGATCGCCTGCCGCGGAACCCCAAAATGTCGGGCCGCCTCGCGACTGACATCCCGGAATGCGTCATCGACCAGTCCGTCAATGATGAACTGGCGAATGTCCTTCGCCCTTTCGCGACCGACGATCCCAGGCCCAACCGTAACCGATTCATTTGCAGTCACATGCGCATTGTACTCGTTCAAAGCATTGATTGTCACCCTTTCGGTTTCGGATTGTCACCCTTAGCCTCACTGCCAGGATCATCCACCTCAGCCGCTCGCATCCGCATTTCTAGCGATGCGGTCAAAAATGCTAGGATTCTGGCCTTGGTGAGCAGCTGATTACGCGGCGGTTCCAGAGAACGGCACGTTACAACCTTCGACGGATCCCCGTACCGCTACCAGGAGTTATACATTTTCCTCGACGGCAGCCCCGGCCGTTGGCCGGGGCTTTTCTTGTGTACCGGACTGATCGTCGCGAGCGCGACGCTGATGAGCAGCGTCGCTGCGGCGGCCGACGACCGACGTACTGCCACGGCCATTGAAACGACAACTGCCATCACGCTCGATGGCGCGCTCGACGAGGGAGTCTGGCGGACGGCCGAGCCCGCGGCCGATTTCATTCAGGCGGAGCCTCACGAAGGCGATCCGGCAAGCGAATCAACGGAGGTCCGCATCGTCTTCGATCGCGACGCGCTGTATCTG
Source organism: Acidobacteriota bacterium (assembly GCA_003222395.1). Classification (GTDB taxonomy): domain Bacteria; phylum Acidobacteriota; class Vicinamibacteria; order Vicinamibacterales; family CAVVIG01; genus Gp6-AA45. Next base: position 110,770 of record QHWB01000057.1, on the reverse strand, counting down.
GGCGTTCGCTGCCACGACTCGAACGCGGGCGGCGTCATCGTCAACGACATCCGCAAAGATTTCGCGCCGGGCGAGCAGGACAGCTTCGAAGTGATCCTCGACACCTTCGCCGACCGGCGCAACGGGTTCGTGTTCGCGATCAACCCGGCCGGCGCGAAGTCGGACACGCAGATCGCGAACGAAGGGCGCGACGTCAATACGAGCTGGGACGCGGTGTGGACGGTCGCGACGAGCGCGACAGCCGACGGCTGGTCCGCGGAGATCCGGATTCCGTTCAAGACGCTTCGATTCGAGCGCGGCGAAGGGCGCATCTGGGGCGTCAACTTCAGCCGGCGCATCCGCCGCAAGAACGAAATCGATTATTGGTCGCCGGTGCCTCGCGTCTACAACCTGTACCGCGCGGGATTCGGCGGCACGCTCGAAGGCCTTCCCGATGCGGCGCAGGGAAGCAATCTGCGCGTGAAACCGTGGGTCTCTGCGAACTCGACGCGCGCTCTCGGCGGAACGTTCGACGATGGCGCGCGGATCGGGCTCGATGCGAAGTATGGTGTGACGCCGTCGTTGACGCTCGACATGACCGTGCGGCCCGATTTCGCCCAGGCCGAAGCCGACGAGCAGCAGGTCAACCTCACGCAATTCAGCCTCTTCTTCCCCGAAAAACGGGAGTTCTTCCTCGAGAACTCCGGGATGTTCTACTTCGGCGACATCCCGCGCGAATCGCGGCTCGGCACCCAGCGCTTCTCGCCGCCCGAGGAGGAGATGCTGCTGTTCTTCTCGCGCCGGATTGGTCTCACCGATCAGGGCGAGGAGATACCGATCGAGGCGGGAGGCCGTCTGACCGGCCGCGCCGGCGGGTTCGGCGTTGGCGCAATGACCATTCAGACCGGCGAGCAAGGCGACCGCGCGGGTGACAACTACACGGTGCTGCGCGCGCGCCACGACATCCTCGGCAACTCCGATGTCGGCGCGATCTTTTTGTCGCGCCAGTCGATGGATCGATCAAGCGATCGCAACAGCGTTGCCGGCGTCGACGCGAATTTCCGGTTCGTCCGCGCGCTCAGCATCAACGGTTTCCTGACGCGGTCGTCCACGCCGGGCGTGCAGGGCGGCGAAGCCGCGGGCAAGGGATCGATCACGTGGAACGACAATCGCCTGCACGCGCAGTATTCGCTGCTGAGCGTCGGCGACAATTTCCGCGACGACATCGGGTTCATCAAGCGAACCGGCGTCCGGAAGCACTTCGTCGACTTCGGCATCCGCCAGCGGCCCGAGTGGATCAGAAGGTTCGGCATCCGCGAGCTGCATCCGCACACGCGCTACAACATCTACACCGATCAGTCGAACACGAAGGTGTCGCACACGAACCACGTGGCCTACGCCTGGTTCTTCGAGAGCGGCGGCTATCTGGAGCTGCAGTGGAATCCACGGTTCGAACGGATCGTCACGCCGTTCAAGGTGCGGCCGGATCAGTTGTTCACGCCGGGAAGCTACGGCTGGAACGAGTACGCGATCGAGCTCGAAACGAATCACAGCCGGAGACTGTCCGGCTCCGCGTTGATCACGTTAGGCGGGTTCTGGACGGGGACGCAGAAATCAACGAAAGTGGGCGTCGTGTTCAGGCCGTCGTATCACCTGTCGTTCGACACCGCGCTGCAGCGCAACGACATCAGCCTGCCACTTCCGATGCACGACTTCGTGACGAACCTCGTGACGTCGAGGGTCGGCTACGCGTTCAATACCCGCACGTTCCTCGATACGTTGCTGCAGTACAACACCGATCTGAAACAGTTCAGCGCGAACGTGCGCTTCGATCTCATCCACCGCCCGCTGAGCGACCTGTTCGTCGTCTACAACGAGCAGCAGCAGACGAACCGCGACCTGACGTCAGGCCGCGGTTTGATCCTCAAATACACGCACATGCTCGCGTTCTAGCGGCGATAGTACCCGGGATTGCGCGCGTAGCGGTTGTAGCCCTGCGCGTAGCCGGCGCGGAATCCCTCGCGGAACGATCGCCGGTAGAAGTCGCGGTTTCCGTAGTCGCGGTGATAGCCGTTGTCGGCGTCGCGCCATTCGCCGTGGCGGTCGTACTCGAACGAACGGCCCCTGCGCCCGTCTTTTTCTCCAGCGCTGATGCCGTCGCGAAATCCGTTGTCGTACGCGCGACGCTCGATCCCGCGTCCGACGCCATTCCCGCCGTAGGGACGATCGCCACGATAGATGTACTGCCCGGATGCGCAGGCAGGCGTCGCGATCAGCGCGCCGGTCAGAAGCAGCAGAGCGGGCAGGTAACGTGAAGTTCTCGACATGATGGCCTCCAGCCTTAGCTGTTTCCTTAGTGATCAAGCTGGATGCCACGTGCGAACGGCCGAAAACGCCAAATAAGTCGTGTAGGTCGGACACGCCGAGCAGGTCGCGTAAGGAATTCAGAGGTGTTCAGAGGTCAGCTGCGTCCGTCAACGAGGACAGGCGGATGGACTAAACCGACCAGACCCATCCGACCCACTTGACCCGGGCGACCTACTCCGTCCAGAGGAGCACTTGTTGAGATCCGCGGGCCCGCTTGATGTCGAGCACGAGGCCCGGGCCGTGCCGCTCGAGATCTTCGAGCGTCACTCTGCCGCTCGTGTCGTCGTCGAGCACGTCGAGATTCGCAATGCGGATGCGGCCCCCGGCCGACATGACCTTGAGCAGCCATCCCGGCACGTCGAGGTGTGTAAGCTTGCGCGCGCGGCCATCGTACACGAGCGCGTGGAGCGACTGAATCTCGCGCCGCGGTCCTGACGTGTTCCGGTGCAGGACCGGCTCGTCGGCCGTCAGCTCTATGAGCGGCTGCTGGTTGACGAATCGGGCGCGGGCGGTCGCGAATTCCTGCTCCGCCGACTCCTGGGGAATGAACTTCGCGTTCACGTGGGAGTAGATGAAGAACGCGGTGCCGCCGACGATGCCTATGGCGAGCAGGCCGATGATGATGACCGAGGCGATGACGATCGAGATCCAGGTCTTCCTGGTCTTGTTGTCCATAACAGGCAGCCCTGACCGCCTTCGCCAAGGCTACGGCGGTCAAGAAGCGCTGCGATACCACGGCATCGCATGGTTACCGGAGCAGGCGTTTTGCTTCGTCTGCCACCGCCTGATCATTATCGCTCTCGCACAAGGCGATCGCGGTCTCGAGTTCCTGGCGCGCCGCCGCGCGAGCGCCGGCCTTGAGCGCGAGCTTGCCAAGCTCGAGATGCGAACGTCCGTACACCCATTTGCGCCCTTCGGTCGAGAGCGCCTGCTTCAAGTCGCCCTGCGCCTCCGCCGACCGACCCAGCGCCGCGCGGGCCGCTCCGCGCTTGTACAACCACAACGCGTCCTCGCCGAACATTCGCTGACGCCGATCATTGACGAATCGGGCAAGCCCTTCGTTCAGCACGCGCTCGGCCTCCGCCGCCCGGCCGGCGCGCAGCTGGGTGGAACCGGTTTCGAGCCAGACGAGCCGATTCCGCGGGTATCGCTCGCGCAGGATGGCGAGCTCCCTCAAGGCGTCGTCATACCGCCTTTCACGGTTGTACAGAAGGATGAGGGCGAAGCGGGCATCCTCCTGGTTGTCTCCGCCGTAGACGGCCGCTTCTTCGACCATCTTGAGGCCGCGTTCCTTGCCGCCGCCGAAGCCGACGACATAAGCCATCCACCGGAGCGGCGTCGCCAGCGCCGACACGATGTAACGGTACGTGCCGACGATCAAGCCGGCGTCCTTGCGGCGCGGATCGAGCTCCAGCACCTTTTCATGTTCGTCGTACGCCTCGCGCGCCGCGCGGAACGCGCCGAGGACGCTGCCCTCGACCGTGGCGCTGTAAGACGCGCGAAGGCCGACAGCGGCGCCCAGTTGATAGTGCGCGTCAGTGTCGCGCGGATTTACGGCGATTCGCTGGCGCGCGATCGCGAGCGCTCGCTCGACGGCATCGGTGAACGCCTTCGCGGATTCAGACGGCGCGGCCGAGCTCGGGCCGATGGGCTTCGTCACGCGGCCCAGATAATCGTCGACCGTCATGTTGCCGCGGCGGAACGTGATGCTCAGCCATAAGCCGGTGGCGAGTCCCCGGTACGCGGCGGCGTCCTGCGAGTCCGCGGCAATCGCCTGGCGGAACGTCTCGATCGCCTGATCGCGATCGAGGTTGTAGATTTGAATGCTTGCGCGCGCGCGCAGCGCGACCGATTCCGGATTGCCTCGCGCGTCGGCGGCGCACGCGAGGCTCAGGACGGCGGCAAATGACGCTCCGCGTCGCATATCGCGATCTTACGGCGGCTTGCGTGCGCTTGTGCCTTCTGAATACAATCCACCCGTTTATGGATAAATCCGCGACGCACCACCCGACGGTTGCGCATCCGCACGTCGAACATGCGCACGAAGAGCTGGGATTCTGGCGCACGTACGTGTTCTCCGTCGATCACAAGTGGATCGGCATTCAGTACGCGGTCACTGGTCTGCTGTTCCTGCTCTTCGGCTTCACCCTGATGATGCTCATGCGGTGGCAGCTGGCCTATCCGGGCCGGCCGATTCCGCTGATCGGCGGTTTGTTCGGCCAGGACAAAGCGCCGGGCGGGATCATGCTGCCCGAGTTCTACAACCAGCTCGGGGCGATGCACGGCACGATCATGGTTTTCATGGGAGTGGTGCCGCTGGCAGTCGGCGGATTCGGGAATTTCGTGTTGCCGCTGCAGATCGGCGCGCCCGACATGGCATTCCCGAAAATCAACATGATGAGTTACTGGGCGTACTTCCTGGGCGGCGTGACGATGCTCGCGAGCTTCTTCATGCCGGGCGGAGCCGCCCAATCGGGATGGACGTCCTATCCGCCGCTCTCCGTCATCAATCAGGGGCAGCAGACGATGTGGCTGATCGGGATGATGTTCCTGATCACATCGTCGCTCCTCGGCTCGCTCAACTTCATCACGACGACGGTCCAGCTGCGTGCCAAGGGTCTGAGCTGGATGCGCCTGCCGTTTTTCGTGTGGGCGCAGTTCGTCACGTCGTTCCTGTTGCTCCTCGCGTTCCCGCCGCTCGAGGCCGCGGGCATCCTGCAGCTGATGGACAAGGTCGCCGGCACGAGCTTCTTCATGCCGAGCGGGCTCGTCGTCAGCAACCGGATCGTGACGAGCATGACGGGCATTGCGCAGGGCAGCGTGGCGTCGGGGGGCGGCAACCCGCTGCTGTGGCAGCACCTGTTCTGGTTCCTCGCTCATCCGGAGGTCTACGTGCTGATTCTTCCGGCGATGGGCATCGTCTCGGAGATCATCGCGAACAACACGCGCAAACCACTCTGGGGCTACCGTGCGCTGGTGTACTCCCTCGTGTTCCTTGGCTTCATGTCCTTCATCGTGTGGGCGCACCACATGTTCATGACCGGCATGGGGACGACGATGAGCGCGTTCTTCCAGACGACGACGATGATCATCTCGATTCCGTCGGTCGTCATCCTGACCGCGCTGCTGATGTCGCTGGTCGGCGCGTCGATACGCTTCACGACACCGATGCTCTTCGCGCTTGCGTTCCTGCCGATGTTCGGCATCGGCGGCCTGACGGGACTGCCGCTGGGGCTCGCGCCGTCCGACATTCATCTGCACGACACCTACTACGTGATCGGCCATTTCCATTACGTCGTTGCGCCGGGAACCATCTTCGCGCTCTTCGGCGGCGTGTATTACTGGTTCCCGAAGGCGACGGGACGGAAGATGAACGATCTGCTCGGACAGCTGCACTTCTGGGGATCGCTCGTCGCGATCAACCTCGTGTTCTTTCCGATGTTCATCGAAGGGCTCGCGGGAATGAACCGCCGCATGTACGACGGTGGCGCGCAGTTCGCGCACACGAAGTCGGTGCTGTACTGGAACGTCGTCCAGGGCTATGCGGCGTGGGCGCTCGGCCTGTTCCAGCTGTTCTTCATCGTCAACTTCTTCATGAGCATCAAGTGGGGCAAGGCGGTCGATCGGAATCCGTGGGAAGCCACGACGCTGGAGTGGGCGGCGCCGTCGCCGCCGCCGCACGGAAACTTCCTGACCGAACCGATTGCGTATCGCGCGCCGTACGAGTACAGCGTTCCGGGCGCGGCGAAGGACTTCACGCCGCAGTTCGAGCCGGAGAGAGCGTAAGAACGGAGAGTTTCTGTGAATATTCCGTACACCGTCGAAGAGCGGCCGGATACCGGGCTCGCCAACGGCAAACTCGGCATCTGGCTGTTTCTCGCGTCGGAAGTCATGCTCTTCGGCGCGCTCTTCTCGACCTATATCATCCTGCGCGTCGGCGCGACCGAGTGGCCGCACGGCGAGCTGAACATCCCGCTCGGCGCGATCAATACCGTCATCCTGATCTCGTCGTCGGTGACGATGGTGATGGCCTGGGCCTCGCTCAAGATGAACGAGTGGGGCAAGCATCGTCTGTATCTGCTCGCCACGTTCGTGCTGGCGGCGGTGTTCCTCGTCAACAAGTATTTCGAGTACTCGGCGCATTTCGCGACCGGCGAAGGGCCGTGGCACAGCACGTTTCTCGCGATCTACTTCACGATGACCGGGCTTCACGGGCTGCACATCCTCGGCGGGATGATCGTGATGGCGTATTTTCTCGGACCCGGCGCGAAGCTCTGGAAGACGAATCCCGATCAATTCGCGAACCGCATCGAGTACACCGGGCTGTACTGGCACTTCGTCGATCTGGTCTGGATCTTCCTGTTCCCGGTTTTGTACTTGTTGTGAAGCAGCCCAAAGCGGCTGCCTACCGGTCGTCAGGGCTGTGACGTTCTGTTCTGGATACGCCCGAGCGCGGCGCCTGCGGCTCGAGCGAGCGCGAAGGCGCGAGCGAGACCAGCCGGGGGTGGGGCCCCGCGAGCGTTGAGAAAGTCGAGACCGTCAGCGCGTGCCAGCCTTGAGCCGTTGCGAGGCGCGAAGGCGCCGAGCAACCGCGGCCGGGGTGGGTCCCCGCCGCGATGCGAAAACGTGGGCCCCACGCGTTAAAAAGTAGGAGATCGGATGCATACGGATCCGGCTGCAGTCAGGAAATCGGTTCGCCTTTACGTGACCATCGGTGTATCGCTCCTGGTGTTCACGGCGATCACCGTCATGGCGAATCGGCTTCACTTCGTCGTGCCGATCGCGATCACCGTGGCGATCATCATCGCGTGCATAAAGGGATCGATGGTGGCGAGCGTCTTCATGCACCTCAGCCACGAGAAGAAATGGATCTACGGCGCGCTGCTGCTGACGATCGTGTTCTTCATCTTTCTGATGTGCATCCCGCTTTTCACGATCATGGACACCATCGGCACTCCGGTGCGGGCGACGCCGATCGAGCACGCGGGGCATTGACGTGTCGCTGAAAGCATTTCACCTTTTCTTCATCGCGGTTTCGGTGATCCTCTCCGCCTTCATGACGGCGTGGAGCGTGAATCAATATCAGGCGGCGCACGATTCGGCGTATGCGCTCGGCGCCGTGCTGTCGATCGCCTGCGGCGTCGTGCTCGCCGTCTATGGCACGATGTTTCAACGGAAAATGCGTCGTTTGTGAGGCAGAAACCGTGGTAAGGCGTCTATTCGTCACGACGTTCCTCGTCGCAGCGCCGAAAGTCGCGCTCGCGTGCCCCGTGTGCTTCGGTGAGAACGACTCGCCGATGGCGCAGGCGATGAACTCGGGCATCCTGTTGATGCTCGGCGTTGTCGCCGCGATGCTGACCGCGTTCGCATCGTTCTTCATCTATCTGATCCGCCGCGCGAAGCAGGCGGCCGCCGAAGAGGCCGCTGGAATGCAGCGCCACGAAGGGACCGCTCAATGCTGAGTTACATGCCCATTCAGGCGTCGGCGCACGCCGCCGAGATCGATCAGATGACTATCCTGGTGCATTGGTTGATGGCCGTGCTGTTCGTCGGCTGGGGCGCGTTCTTCATCTACGTGGTGTTCCGGTACCGCAGCGGCGCGAATCCGAAAGCCAGTTACGAAGGCGCGAAAGGCAAGATCTCGAAAGGCCTGGAAATCGGCGTCGTCATCGCCGAGATGGTGCTGCTCGTCTTCTACGCGATTCCGGCGTGGGCGAAGCGAGTGAAACAGTTTCCGCCCGAGAACGAGGCGACCGTCGTTCGCGTGATCGCCGAGCAGTTCGCATGGAACATCCAGTATCCCGGCCCCGACGGCAAGTTCGGCCGTACCAAGCCGGAGCTCGTGAGCGCCGACAACCCGATCGGCCTCGATCGCTCGGATCCAGTCGCGAAAGACGACGTCACCGAGATCAATCAGTTGCATCTTCCGGTGGACCGTCCGGTGCTCGTGCACCTGTCGAGCAAGGACGTCATCCACAGCTTCGGGTTGTACGAGATGCGCGTGAAGCAGGACGCGATTCCGGGCATGAGCATCCCCGTGTGGTTCATCCCGACCCGGATCGGCGAGTACGACATCGCGTGCTCGCAGCTTTGCGGTCTCGGTCACTTCCGCATGCGCGGGTTCCTCAGCATTCAGAGCGACGCCGATTACCGGAAGTGGATGGACGACGAGCTCAAGGGGCTGCGGCCCGCCCGGTAGCGGAAGCTTGCTTCGCCCGCGGCCGACCGCCGCCTGTAGGGGCCGAGCAAGCTCGGCCCCTACAATGTAAGCTGCTGTCCGATATTGCGCTCGACCGCGCGCCGATAGGCCAGATCGGCCGCCGTCACATCTTCTACGGCCATCCCGAGCGACTTGAAGATCGTTATCTCGGTATCGCTGCGGCGGCCGGTCGCGCCGTCGACGAGCTCGCCAATCTCGGCGACGATGTGCTCCGCGCTGAATCGCCCTTCCTGAATGCCAAGCACGACGTCTCCCGATTCGACGAGGGCGGCGCCGCGTGAATCGACGAACAGCCGCGCGCGCGCGACGAGCTCGGGATCCATCTCACGCTGCGTCGGCCGGCACGCGCCGATGCAGATGACGTGGGCGCCCGGCTTCACCCAGCCGTTTTCGATCACCGGTGTGGGAGACGAGGTCACGAGGACGATGATGTCTGCGCCGACGACCGCCTCGCCGGCGTGATCGACCGCTTTGATGCCGTGCGACGCGGCGAACGACTCGCGATGCGCGCGATTGGGACTCCATACCGCCGCGTGCTGGATGTGATGCACACGTCCGAGCGCCTCGAGATGGCTGTGCGCCTGGACACCCGAGCCGATGATCGCGATCGACGATGCCGTCTTGCGCGCCAGGAGGCGCGACGACACGGCAGACACGGCGCCGGTGCGCGCCTCAGTGATGAAGCGGCCGTCGAGCAGCGCGCGAAGCGCCCCTGTTTCGGGATCGAGCAGGAGGATGGATGCGAGATGGGACGGCAGGCCCCGCGCGTGGTTCCCCGCGAACACGGTCACGAGCTTCGTTCCGAGCGCGTCGGGATCGCGAACCAGCGCAGGCATGGAGCCGAAGAAGGCCTGGTCGCCCTTTACAGAAATGACGGGGCGCACCGGCTGTTCGACGCGGCCGGTTGAAAACCGCTGCAGCGCGGACGTCATCGTCTCGATGAGATCGTCCATCGTCAGAACGGATTTGACGTCGGCTTCGGTCAGGAGGCGAAAGCAGATTGGCATGAGCGGATGGCTTCGCGAATGGTGTTGCAGTGAATTGTGACGATGGCGTCGACGTCGGGACAGTAGCCGCCGCTCATCGTGATGACGACGGGAATGCCGCGGGCGCGGCATTCGGCGAAGACGAAGCGGTCGCGTTCGGTCAGTCCATCGATCGTGAGCTTCAGTTTGCCCAGCCGGTCGGCTTGGTAGGGATCGGCGCCGGCGAGATAAAACACGATGTCTGGTCGATGGCGGTCGAGCACATCAGGCAAATGCGCGGCGAGAGCGTCCAGGTATTCGGCGTCGCCGGCGCCGTCGTCAAAGGTGACGTCGAGGTCGCTGAGCTCTTTGCGGAATGGAAAATTGTTCGCGCCGTGCAGAGAGACCGTGAAGACCGCCGGTTCGTCGTGAAAGATTGCTGCGGTGCCGTTGCCCTGATGCACGTCGCAATCGACGACGGCGGCGCGCACGATCGCGCGATCGCGCAACAGAACCGTCGCCGCGACCGCGACGTCGTTGAAAACGCAGTAGGCTTCACCGCGGTCGCGAAAGGCATGGTGCGTGCCGCCGGCGAGGTTGGAGGAGATGCTGGCTGCGCCACAGACTTCTCGCGCCGCGGCCAGCGTGGCGCCGACCGAGCGGCGGGCGCGCTCGACCATCTTCGGCGACCAGGGAAAACCGATGCGCCGCTGCATGTCGAGTGCAAGCGTCCCCTTCTCGACTGCCTCGACGTAACCCGCATCGTGGACGAGTCGCAGATCGTCCAGGTCGATCGCATCGGGTACGTAAAGATCGTCGGCGGTCAGCAGACCCTCGACGACGAGCCGCTCCCGCAGCAGGCGGTACTTCGCCATCGGGAATCGATGGTGCTCCGGCAGCGGCAGCACGAACGTGTCGGAGTAAAACGCCTTCACTGAGTTCTGCGATTATAGAACCTTGCAAACCGTGCGGAACCGGGCGAACCGATGATCGAACTCCGAACCATCGACGCGCACGCGGCCGGAGAACCGCTGCGCCTGATCGTCGGCGGCTTTCCGTCGCCGCATGGCAGGACGATGCTCGACAAGCGCGAGTGGCTGAAGCGGCACGCGGATCATCTTCGCCGTGCGGTGATGCTCGAGCCCCGCGGACACGCCGACATGTACGGCGCCCTGCTCACCGAGCCGGTCATGCCCGGGTCGCATGCCGGCGTTCTCTTCATGCACAACGAAGGCTACAGCACGATGTGCGGACACGGCATCATCGCCGTGACGACGATCGCGCTCGAGCGCGGCATCCTCGTGCCGGGCGGCGATGGCTGTTCGATCGTGTATGACGCGCCGGCGGGGGCCATCCGCGCGCGAGCGAAACGGGCGGGAGCGGCAGAAGGGGCGGGACGGGTGGAGAACGTCGCTTTTCAGAACGTGCCGTCGTTCGTGCTGCACGGCGGCCTGACGGTGAAGCTCGCGACTCGTCACATTCGCGCAGACGTCGCGTTCGGTGGCGCGTTCTACGCGATCGTGGATAGCGAAGCGGTGGGCCTGCCAATCGACGCACCGCATCTGCCGGATCTGCGTCGCATCGGCATGGAGATCAAAGTCGCGATCGAGCGCGAGCAGAAAATCGTCCACCCGCTCGAACCAGGGCTGCGCGGTATCTACGGAACGATCTTCACCGGTCCGCCGGAGACCACCGGGAAGGGCGCTGCCGATCTCCGCAACGTGACGATTTTCGCCGACGCCGAAGTCGATCGATCTCCGTGCGGGACCGGCACCGCAGCCGTGATGGCGGTCATCGACGCAATGGGACTGCTCGCCGACGACAGACCATTCGTGCACGAAAGCCTCATCGGCACGACGTTCAGCGGACGACTGGTTGGCCGAACGTCCGTCGGCGAGCACGCGGCGATTGTGCCGGAGATCGAAGGGTCGGCGTGGATTACCGGCGAGCACACCTTCCTGATTGACGAACGCGATCCGCTGAAGAGTGGCTTCCGTATCTAAGGCACGTGCCGTTCATTGTCCTTCCAGGAACGTGCGCGTCAGGCGTTCGAGCAATCGGGGCAGGGTCTCGCCGTCGAGGGCGAAGGCGCCGAGCTCCGGCGCCCACGCGAGCTTATAGCTTCTCGCCATGGCCGATACCCAGATTTGCCGGACCGGCGCGTTCGGCGACACCACGAATTTCGCATCGCCCGGCTCCTCGAACACGAGGTTGAGGACGCCGTTCTGCAGCTCGACCTCGAAGCCTTCGTTGTCCGCAAGCGGGAGCAGCGTACGCCGTGCGTTTTCGAGCGCTTCGTCGCTCTTCACGCGGAATTCCTGCTCGCTCAGGACCGCCATGCGCGTACTAAACCTTTCCTCGAAGGCGGCCGTCTAACCTTGGGAAGGAGAACAGACATGCGTGATTGGAGTTTTTCGGACACGGCCGAGTGGGTGGTCGGTGCGTTGCTCGTCGTTGCAATCGTCGCCGCGATCTTCGTGTAATCAGCCGCCCGTCGTGAACTTGTCGGCGGCGGCCACATAACTCCGGCGCGCCCGCGCCGTCATCCCCGGCTGCTTCACCTTCACCGTCAGCTTGTGCACGCGGCCGTCGAGCTGCGCTGGCGTGAATCCGAGCACGTACTGACTGTGAAGCTCGTACGCGACGTGCGTGAAGGTCGGCGCGAGATCGGCGGTCTTTTCGAGCTCGAAGTACCCGCCTCCGGTCTCGTCCGCGATGCGCCGCAGCCCGCGATCCGGCTTGCTGCGCACCATGTGCTGGCCGTTGAAGTAGTTGCTCTCCAGTCCGATCGCGTACACCATCACTTCTTCCGCGCGCGCGCGCTCGACCACGTTGCCGAGTCCAATCTTGCTTTCCGTGTCGTCGCCGTCGGTGAAGACGAGCACGACGCGGCGACCTTCGATCCCTTTCAGCTCGTCAAAGCTCGCGCCGACCGCATCCCACAGCCTCGTGCCGTTGCCGTAGTCGAGATCTTTGATCGCGCCGACGAGCTCGTCGCGGTTGTTCGTGAAGCGCCCCGCGAACTGGATCTTGTCGTTGAACGCCCCGACGCGCGCCTTGTCGTCCGGTAGAAGCCGGATGACGAACTGCTCGGCGGCCTGGCGCAGCAGATCGATCGTCAGCGTCATGCTCCCGCTCGTGTCGAGCATCGTGACGCACGTGATCGGATGCACGCTGTTGTCGAAGTAGGTGATCGGCTGCGGCTTGTCGTTGTCGAAGACCTCGAAGTCGCTCTGCGTGAGGCTCGGCACCAGACGCTTCTGCGCGTCCTGAACCGTCACGAACAGCGACACGACCTGCGTACCGGACCTGAAGGTCGGCCCCTGCGTCGAGGGCGGCTGCTGTGCGATCGGGGTGAGTGTGGTGACCGCGGCAAGCACGGCCGTTGCGAAGGGAGCGTTCAGCCCAGGCATGCCAACAGCTTAGCGCAACGGGTGGCAAGGCAGGCGGCGGGGATCGGAATAAAGGCGACTTGACCGGTCGGATATCCGGAGGTACACTGGCCTGACATTCTGAGATTCGGTCTCATTTGTACGGATCGGCTGCCGTCATGATCCAGGCCTTCGTCATCACATTGCGTGAAGGGTTCGAAGCCTTTCTCATCGTCGCCATCATTCTGGCGTACCTGCGCAAGTCGGGGCGCGGCGCCCTGATCTCCGCCGTGCGGTGGGGCGTCGCGCTGTCGCTCGCGCTCAGCACCGTCGCGGGATATCTGCTCTTCCACGCGGCGAACCAGGAATGGCTCGACGGTCCGCTCGCCCTGGTGGCGGCTGCGTCGGTGACGTGGATGGTCGTGCACATGTGGCGCTTCGGCCGCCGCATGAAGCGCGACATCGAGGGACGCCTCCAGTCGACGACGGTGCGGCAGGGGATCGCGGCGTTCAGCGGAGTGCTGCTGTTCACGATGCTGATGGTGACGCGCGAGGGGATGGAAACGGCGCTGCTGCTGATGCAGCTTCACGAGACATTGCCGCTCGCCGTCGGCGCGGCGGCAGGCGTCGTCGGCGCCGCGGGCGTCGCGTGGCTGTGGTCGCGGTACGGACATCGCATCGACCTGTCCCTGTTCTTCCAGGTGACCGCAATTTTCCTGTTCGTCTTCGTCGTGCAGCTCGTCATTCAGGGCGCGCACGAAATGGCGGAGCAGAACTATCTTCCCTACAGCGAAGTCATCCACACGCGAACCGAGGCCTGGGGTCCCGACAGCGCGTTCGGTCACGTCCTGACGTATCTGCTCGTGATTCTGCCGCTCGGATGGCTTCTCGCAAAAGCGGTCTTCTCGAAGCGGCCGGTGTTGCTGCGTGACCACCAAACCGCCAACGATCGTGGATCTGACCTGGATCGGCGATCTCAAGTTCTCAGCCACGTTCAGTAATCGCCGACACCATTCCGAGGATCGCTATCCGATCGTTCCGGAGCGCCTCCTGACTTCGGATCCCGGACTGATTCTGGACAGCTCCGGAATCGAAGGTCCATCGCCGGTCGACGCGCTGGGCGCCGCGGTCGCCAGCTGCATGACGACCGACGTCGTCGACATCCTCGTCAAGGGACGCCATCCGCTGACGGCGCTCCAATCGCATCTGGTGGCCGAGCGCGCCGCCGCCAATCCCCATCGCTTCGTCAGCATGACGCTGCACTTCACGATCGAAGGACAGGTGCCGAGGGAGGCGATTGAGCGCGCGATCGCGCTCTCGCGCGACAAGTACTGCTCCGTGTGGCACTCGATGCGCCAGGACATCGCTTTCACGGTGACGTTTGACCAGCGTGCATAGACGCGTCTACATCGACTGCGCGCGCGGCGTCGCCGTGCTGCTGATGATCGAAGCGCACACGCTCGACGCGTGGACGCGCGCCGCCTCGCGATCGTCGATCGCGTACCGCAACGCGACGATTCTCGGTGGCTTCGCCGCGCCGTTGTTCCTGTGGCTCGCCGGCCTCGCGGTCGTGCTCGCGGCGACGCGGGCGGCGGCGCGCACCGGCAATCGGACACGGGCGGTCGCCGCGATCTGCCGGCGCGGCCTCGAGATCTTCATCCTCGCGTTTCTCTTCCGCCTGCAGGCGTTCGTCGTCTCCCCGGGCAGCCATTCGGTGATGATCTTGCGCGTCGATATCCTCAACGTCATGGGACCGGCGATCGTAGGTGCCGGGGTCGTGTGGGGGCTCGCGGAAACGACGACCGCGCGCGTGGCGGCCTACGCGGCGATCGCGGCCGCGACGGCGATGGTCACGCCGGTGGTGCGCGCCAGCGCCGCGTTCGATCGGCTGCCGACGTGGGTGCAGTGGTACATGCGGCCGGCCGGCGAGCACACGACGTTCACGCTGTTCCCGTGGATCGGATTCGTGTTCGCCGGCGGAGCGATCGGCGCGCTGATTGCCGCGGCGCGCGACGAACAGCGCGAGCGGCAGCTCCTCGTCATCCTGACCGCCGCGGGCGGAGCGCTCGTGGCGCTCGGATTGGCCGCCGCCGCGCGGCCGTCAATCTACGCCGCGTCGTCGTTCTGGACCAGCTCTCCGACCTGGTTCGCCATTCGTGTGGGGATCATGATGATGGCGCTCGGCGCGATGTACGCGGCCCTGAAGGGCCGCGCCACAACACGTGGACAGGGCCGCGCCATATTTCGTGTGGCGCGGGGCTTCAGCGCCGCAATCGATGCTCTCGCGCGGATGGGTCGCAGCTCGCTCTTCATATACTGGATTCACGTCGAGCTCGTGTACGGATACGCGAGCTGGCTGTGGTGGAGGCGATTGCCGCTATGGGGCACGGCGATCGGCTGCGCCGCATTTTCCGCGTTGATGTTTGGCGCAGTTGTGTTAAAAGACCGGCTGACCGCTGCGTGGCGCGCCCGTCAAGGCGGCATCGATCGGCAACCGGCCATCGCGTAGGAGGCAGTATGAATCGCCGCGAGTTCGCTCGGCTTCTCGCCATCGGAGGCGCAGTTCCCTTCGTCACGCCGGAGCTGTCGTGGGCGCGCGCCGCGAAGCTGCCGCCGACACCAGCCTCGCCGGACGAGAAATTCTGGCTCAGCGTCCGCGATCAGTTCGTGATGCCGAAAGAGCTCACCATGCTCAACGCGGCGAACCTCTGTCCTTCGTCCGGGCCCGTGCTCGAGACGCTGTACAAGGTGACGCGCGACATGGACCAGGATCCGTCGATGGACAATCGCGTCAAGCTCGGTGAGGGGCGCGAGAACACGCGGAAGCTGCTCGCCGAGTTCCTGCGTGTCACGCCCGAAGAGATCGTCATCACGCGCAACACGAGCGAATCGAACAACCTCGTATCGACCGGCGTCGACCTCAAGGCCGGCGACGAGGTGCTGCTGACGGCCGACAACCATCCGAGCAATCACACCGCCTGGCAGGAGAAGGCGAAGCGATTCGGCTTCACGGTCAGGGACGTGCCCGTGCCGAACCCGCATCCCGGATTCGACCACTACGTCGACGTGTTCACCAAGGCAATTACGCCGAAGACGAAGCTGATCGCATTCACGCATCTCACGAGCACCGTCGGCGATCTGTTTCCCGCGAAGGAGATCTGCAAGCTGGCGCGAGACCGCGGCATCCTGACGCTCGTCGACGGCGCGCAGACGTTCGGCCTGCTCGATGTCGATCTCAGCGACATCCAGCCCGACTTCTACAGCGGCAGCGCGCACAAGTGGCCGTGCGGTCCCAAAGAGAACGGCGTGCTGTACATCAACAAGAACGCGCAGACGAAGATCTGGGCGAGCATCTACAGCGCGTATCCGGGACGCGTCGGCGTGTCGCGCAGCTTCGAAGGGTTCGGCCAGCGCGACGAGCCGGCGATGATCGCGTTCGGCGAGGCGCTGAAGCTGCAGACGCAGATCGGCCGCGCGCAGATCGAACGCCGCTCGCGCGAGCTGACGCAGGCCTTGGTCCAGGGGCTGAAGAAGATCGACGGCGTGAAGATCTGGACGAGCCCCGAGCCGTCGCGCGCGGCCGCGGTCCTGTCGTTCCAGCCCGGCAGCCTCGACGTCCGCAAGCTGTCGACCGCGCTGTATCAGAAAGATCGCATCGGCTGCGCGACCCGCGGCGGCCAGGATCGGCCGGGCATCCGCTTCTCGCCGCATTTCTACAACACCCACGCAGACGTCGAGAAAACCGTCGCGGCAATCAAGAAATATATGACGACGGGCGTCTGATACGTCAGGGTAGGTAAGTCAGCTAGGTGAGATCGGTCGAATGGGTTTGTGGGTCGGATGGGCACGCAGGTCGGCGCCCACGTCTGCGGCCGCTGCCGATCCGCTAACGCGTCGGCGGTTTCGTCGACAGTTCCTTCGGCAGCCTCGCGCGCCATTCGGCGGCCTGCTGCGGCCTGCCCCAAGAGTCGTACAACGCCGCAATTTCGTTGACAGCAGTGACGGTGCGGGGATGTGTCGGGCCGAACGTCATGTTGAACGACTGAAACGCGGTTTTCGCCAGGGACTCCGCCTCGAAAAAGCGGCGTTGTTTGACATACATCCGGACGAGTGCCGACTCGGTGGCCGACGTGAGTGGATGTGCTTTGCCGTAGACGTGCCGCTTTCGCTCCAGGGCGGACAGGTACAGGCGCTCCGCCTCGGCCGACTGTCCGAGGTACTCGAACGAGCTCGCGAGATTGTGCATGCTGCGCAGCGTGTTCGGATGATCCTCGCCGAGGATTTGACGCGACAGATCGAGAGTCTTCACGTAATACGGATGCGCGTCCATGTACCTGTGTTGCATCCAATAAAAGCTCGCGAGGTTGTTCATCGAATCGAGAGTATCGGTGTGAACCCTCGCCGAGCGTTCGCTGCTGGTCCGCCAGTGTCTGTCTCAGAAGCGGTTCGGCTACGTCCCAACGTTTCTCCATGATGTATAGACTGGCGAGATCGAAATTGGCTCGCAGGGTGTCTCGGTGGCGGGCACCGAATGTGCGCCTGCGGCGCTCAACCACGTCCAGATATAGAGGTTCGGCCTCGCTGTATCGGCCCAGATACCAGTACACATTCGCAAGCGCGTTGACAGCCGACAGTGCTTCGGCACTGTCCGGTCCCGTCACACGACGTGAGGTCTCAACCGCCCGTATCAAGAGAGGCTCGGCAGCCGCGTACAGTCCGAGTTTCGTGAATACCGTTCCGATCGTCGCTTGAAGACGGGCCTGAACTTGCGGCTGCGCCGCCAGCTCTCGTTCGATGTCCTGCGCTCCCTTGTCGAGGATCCCGCGCGCCGTCACGGTGTTGCCTCGAGCTTCGCTCGGATCCGAGACGTTGAACAATCCGACGAGAAAGTCGGCGACCTGCTTGGTTGCCGCCGCTTCAACGTTGGCTCGATCCCTTTCGCGCGCCGTCCGTCTTGCCTGCCGCGTCATGGCTGTGGCGAACGCCGCGAGCAGGACTACGAGCGTTGCGGCAGTCGCCACTCCGACGCGATGTCGGCGAATGAACTTGCCGATCCGATATCTCGTGCTCGGTGGACTCGCAATGATCGGCAGATTTTCGAGATGGCGGCGCAAATCGGCGGCCAGGTCCGACACCGAACCATGACGGCGCGTGCGGTTTTTCTCGAGGGCGCACATCGTGATCCAATCGAGATCGCCGCGCAGCTCGCGCGCGAGCAGGCGCGCCTGCGCCGGATGCTGTAGCGCGGTTCCACCCTGCACCGACCGTCGTCACGCGCGTGCTCGGCCGCAGCGGGTCGACCTCGCGGATGGTTCGCCTGATTTCGTCGATTCCTTTTTCGCGGAGCGTCTTGCTGTCGAATGGCTGCGTGTCCGTCAAGAGCTCGTACAGGATGACCCCGAGCGAGTACACGTCCGTTCGCGTATCGACATCGATACCGGTCATCTCCGCCTGTTCGGGACTCGTGTACTCGGGCGTACCGATCAACGCGCCGAACTCGGTCACGAGCGTCTTGTCGGTCAGATGATGGGTGATGGCCTTCGCGACGCCGAAGTCGATGATTTGGGAACGGCTCGGCCGTCTCGAATCGCAACGAGGATGTTCGACGGCTTCAGATCGCGACGGATGATGCCTTTCTGGTGTGGTGAACGCCGTCGCAGATCTCCAGAAAGAGATCGATGCGCTGGCGAGTCGTCAGCCGGTTCCGCCTGCAGTACGCGGTCACCGGTTCACCAGCACGAATTCCATTGCGAAGAACGGTCGCCCTTCGGGAGTGGCGCCGGCGTCGAACACCTGTGCGATGGCCGGATGCGCCATCAGCGCCAGGGCCTGCCGCTCGGCCTCGAAACGAGCGACGACCTGCGCCGTGTCCATACCGGCCTTGATGATCTTCAGTGCGACCTGGCGGTGCACGGGTCGTGTCTGTTCCGCGAGCCATACTTCGCCCATGCCGCCCTCGCCGACGCGCTGCAGCATCCGGTACGGCCCGATCGTCGCGGGACCGACGTGGAGTCGTGGCGCCCGAGTCAGGCCCTCGGGAAGGTCGCTCATCGGGCGAATCTTAACGCGTTCGTCGGGCCGACGTGTCTCGGTGGTGGACTGTCGAAGGAAGGCGGTGCGGTGCGCCGACGATAGCGGCCGCTATCGTCGGCGCGCTGACGATGAGAACTAGAACCTGACGCCAACCGCGACGCGGAACGTGCGTCCGCCGGTCGCACCGCCGAAGGGCGCCGGGAAGTGCGTCTGCGCCGTGGCTTGGCCGAACAGCGGCCCCGGGATCACGCCGGTCCGCAAGCCGAGCGCGTCGAGCGGCGTGCTCGGATCCTGCCGGTAGGTCGTGTTGAAGAAGATCAACTTCTCGTTGTTGAGCACGTTGAACACGTCGAACTTCACCCACGGCCGCACGGATCCGACGACCGGGATGTTGTAGCTCAGATCGAAGTCGAGCAGCCCGTAGCCGGGGGCCGTCTGCGACCCGCGCTCGCCGTAGTACACGTTCGAATTACTCGGCAGGTCGGGATAACCGGCGTTGCGCAGGATGGTTCGCTGCTGTGGGGTGGGCGCGACGTTCAGCACGCGGATGCTGTAGACCTGCCCGGTGTCGTAGCGCCAGAGGCCCGACGCCGACAGATCGCCCGCGCGCCCGAGTCCGAAGTTGTAGATCGACCATGCGCGCACCCGTCCACGCTCGAAGTTGGCGAGACGTCCATCCGGGTAGAACTGCGCCGCGTTGAACGCTTCGGGAAAGTCGCCGATGCGCGACGTCGCGCCTGGCGTGTTCGTGCCTTCGCCCTCGTAATTACCGTTGTTGCGGAGCTCTAAGGTGAACTGCCCGTTTACAGTCCAACGGCTCGCCAGCCCGTACCGTCCCTGGAACACCATCGCGTCGTATTCGCGATGGGCGATATCGGTGTTGCGATAGACGCGGTTCGACACGAGACCGGCGTCGATTCCGTTCGCCACCACGTTGGTCACTCCGTCCGCCCTCGTGATGAAGTCCTCGATCAGGCTGCCGACGGTGCGATGAATGTACGCCGCTTCGCCGTAACCGCGGCCTCCGTTCATCGTGATGCCGTAGGACGCGGTGAGTTCGTTCGTGAGTGCCGATTTCGTGTTCGGGTCGACGAACACGTTAGCGAGCGGCACGGTCACGGAGGCATTGTCAGGCGTTACCGGGTAATTGGCGATGTTCAGCCCGGGCGCGAAGTTGAGGCCCTGACCGGCGGGACCCTGGTAGACGCTGAAGATGTCGGCCGGGTTGCCGACGGGGCTGTTGCCGCCGACTTGCACTTCCTGATATCGCCCGGAGTACTGGCCGAACGTCACGTGCACGATGTGATTGCCGTTGCCGGTGACGTCGTAGCTGGCCGCAAGGCGCGGCACGATCCGGTTCGTCTTCACGCCGACGATGTTCCCGGTGGATTCGGCGAGCACGTGCTCGTATCGCGCGCCGAGGTCGGCCGACCAGCGATCGTTGATAGCCCAGTGGTCCTGCACGTATATCGACGCATTGTCGATGTTCAGCGTCGCGCCGATCACCGCAGGATAAAAATCAATCGACGACTCACCAGGGACGAAGGTAGGAATAATCCTGCCCTGCGAGTCTTTCGCGGGCGCGCCGGACGGGTCAGTAACCCAATCAGTGTTGAAGACGTACTGGGTAGCCGACTGCGAGTTGCCGCCCGTACGCTGGCTGCGGAACCACTCGAACCCGGCCTTCGTCTGATGGCGGCCGGCGGCGGTCCAGAAGTTGGTCAGCGCACCGGTCAACTGCTTGTTGTTCCGCTGTTCCGGGTCGCACGCGCAAAAGTACGGCGCGTTGTAGACCAGCGCGAGCGAATTGGAGAAGAACGGCGAATCGAGGATGTTCGTGCTGGTGGCGCCGCCATCGCCCTGGAATTCGAAGTGACGCTGTGAGTACTGTGCTTCGACGAGCGTATCAGCGCCGAAAACGCCCTTGTAATTCGTGTAGTAGTACGCGTTCGGCAGGCTGCGCGTGATGAGGCTCCTCGGATCGGCGACGAGGCCGAAGAGGCCCGATGTATTGGATACTGTCCGCGCGTTGTTCAAGTAGCCGCCCGCAATGGTGTGATTCTTGGCGAAGGTTCCGGTCAGCTTCAGCTCGCCGCGCTTGTTCTTGTCGTTCTGAATCACCTGAATGCCAGTCTGCTGAATAGTTTGCGGATTGTCGACGCCCGCGTACCGACCGGCGCTGAAGAACCACAGATGGTCCTTCGCGATCGGGCCGCCGAAGGTGCCTTCGTATGTCTGCTGGTTGATGCTCGGACGTGTGATGTTGCGCGACTTCTCGAACGGCGTCTCGTCGGTCCACGCCGGGTTGAGAAGGTTGACGCGGCCGCTTCCCGAGAACCTGTTGCCGCCGCTCTTCGTGATCGCGTTCACCACGCCGCCGCTGAAGCGCCCGTACTCGGCTGAGATGCCCGATGTGAGCACCTGCGTCTCTTCGATCGCATCCTCGATGAACAGGTTCTGCGGGTTCGCGAACAGGTTGTCGTTTACGTCGACGCCATTGATCATGAAGATGTTGTCGAAGGCGAAGGCGCCGTTGATGGCGAGCTGACCGCCGTTCGGCGTGTTCTCACTGACCGACGGCGCCAGTGTTGCGATGCCCTGAAGCGTGCGTGGTGTCGCTAGCGCCTCGACCTCGTCGTGCTTGATGTTGGTGCCGATGATCGGCGTCGCAATTGGCGCCGGCGTTTCCGCAACCACCTGCACTGTTTCGGCCAGGCCCGCAGCGCGCATCGTCACGTTCTGATCGACGACGAGGCCGAGCGCGACGTTCGTGTCGCGCTTGACGGTCGCAAATCCCGAGAGCTCGAAGGTCACGGTATAGAGACCGGGCGGAAGATTCGGAAAGGTATACCCGCCCGTGTTGTCGCTCACGGCCGTGCGCGGACCTTGGAGCGCCGGCGACGTTGCCGTCACAGTGACGCCCGGAACGGCAAGTCCTTGCTCGTCGTGGACAGTTCCTCGAATGGTCCCGGTCTGCACGCCCTGCGCAAAGGCCGTGGCCTGCCAACCGCAGATCATCAGGCCCAGCAGTAGAAAAATCGTCAGTCGTCTCATGTGTGCAATTCTCCGTTTGAATCAAACGATCGATTCTAGGCGCCGCATTTCCATCCACGGGCGGTGAAGAAGCTCTTCGTTACGGCTTTTTTTGACCGGCTGTTCAAAAACTTGAATCCTGCGACGTCTTCGTCTCGCTTTTGAAATCGTTGAAGTTGAGGACAGTGTTGAAGAGCAGGTTGAATTCGCCGAAATTCTGCCACCGGTAGCACGGGTTTATCGCAAACAGAATCACGCGTCCGCGGCCCGACGGCCGATCGATGATCGCGGGGCGATTACGTATCTCGTTCGCGGCTCGCATCAACCCGCTCAACACGTGGTCGTCGCCGCCGGGATAACGCATGAGGACGCCCGCAGGCGTCACTGGCTGTGCGACAGAAGGAGCGTCGAACGGATTCTGACCGGTCTGCAGCGACAACAGCGGACCGTTCGCGTACCGGACCGGAATGGTCTTCGTCTCGTAACCGTAGAAAATCGGATGATTCGGCTGCAGGATCTCGGCGTCGACGATCGCGCCGGGAGAATAGAACTGCGCAGACGTTCGCGTGGCGTCGACGTTCGGCGCGACGCCGAACTCCGCGGGAAAGAAGCTCGCCACGCCGAGCGTCACGAGCACGCCGCCGCTCTTCACGAACTTGTCGATTTCGGCGACGCCGTCGAGGCCCATGCCGCCAGTGATGTCCTCCGATTCGCCGTACATCCCGAGATTCCTGAACCGATCGCTTTTCTTGTACGCGATGGGCGTCCCTCGCGAATCGATGTCGAAGACGAGGCGCTTCGCAGTGCCCGCCTGATTCGGAACGACGATGACGTCGTACGAGGATCTGAGGCCTCCCTGGCGGACGCGATCCTTGTAGATCAGATCGAACGGCACCTCGAACTTGTCGAACGCGTACCGCACCCAGCCGACGTCCTGCGTGCTGCCCCACGTGCTGTAGACGGCGAGACGCGGGAGATCGACATCGTGCATCGGCACCTGCGGCGCGCCGCTCATGGCAACCGCGGTGAGACCGAGCGGTTCGACGGCCGACCGCAGGCGGGCGCTGTCGCCGGTGATGACGAACGACCCGGCGGGGAACATCGTGTCTCCCTGCTTGAACTCTTTTTCGGCCGCCTGCACTTTCAGATCTTTCAGGCGATAGCGCAGCGTGATCATGTTGTTCGATCCGTAGTGCGCCACCGCGAACGTCGATCCGGCGCCGGATACCGTGCCCGCGACCGCCAACACGGTCACGGCATCGACGGGCACGTCGAGCAGCGCCTTGTCCGAGATCTCCCTCACGTCTGTGTGACTCATCAACCCTATCGTCCACGACGCGTCGTCGTACGTGCGAAGATTCGGATCGGGGAACACCTGCTTCTCGAGCAGAATCTTGGCGAGCCGTGCGTACGGCTGATCGCGCTTGACGACGAAGGAGCCGGCCGGGAACGTGCCTTCTTTCAGCTTCACCTCCGATGCGGCCTTGCCGACTTCGATACCCTGCATCCTCAGAAGGTTGACCGCGACCGCGACGCGCGTCATGTCGCGCTGGCCGGCGGGAATGAGGTATCCCGCCACCGTTTCCCTGCGGCCCGTCTCGACCGAGTTGCGCGACTTCACGTAGAAGTTTTCGAGGATCACTTTCGAGAACTGCGACGTGTACTGAAGCGCCGTCAGCACGCCCGTTTCGCCGTAGTTGGTGTTGTTGCGAAGCGACCAGTCGAAGTCGCCGGTCGCGGGCCACGGACGGAACCACTCGCGCTGACTCTGATTGCTGCGTCCCGCGGTGATCGCCGCCGCGTCCGGTTGCGGAGCGCCACGGCCGCCGTTACCCAATCGGAGTTTCTGAGTGTTCGCGCCGCTGAACCCCTGAATCTCGTACATGCGGATCATGCCGTTGTGGTTCGACGACATGAACGCGAGATAGCCGGGCGACCACATGTCGACGTATCCGTGCGTCCACACGCCCGGCATGCCGTACTTCGCCATCTGAGACATCTCGAAGTTCGCCATCATCGGCAGCTCGCCGTACAGAATCGGATCGAGATTCGGATTCTGCGGCGCCTGACCGCTGAAGGTGTACAGCAGCGTCTGCGCCTGATGGAGGTCGTGCATGATCGGCGGATGCCACTGCAGATACCAGTCGAGGAGCGCGCGCATCTCGACCTGCGAGTAGTTGATGTCGCGATTGTCGTCGTGGAAGACGTATTTGCCCCAGTAGGGAACGCCCGCGCCGGTCGGCTGCCCCTCGGTTTCGTTGACGCCGTACTTGTAGTACCAATCGACGTTGCGATCGCGTCCGTCGGGATCGGCCACCGGCGTGATCGAGACAATGACGTTGTCGCGAATCTGTTTGACGAGTGGCGAATCTTCAGTGGCGACGCGGTAGGCGAGCTCCATGAGCATCTCGGACGGTCCGACTTCGCCGCTGTGCAAACCGCCCGAGAGGTGATAGAGCGGTTTGGCTCTGGCGACGACCTCTTTCGCCTGCGCTTCTGTGATTTTTCGCGGGTCCGCGAGCTGTGCGAGGTAACTGCGGTAGGTGTCGAGGTTCCTGATTGACTCCTCGGATCCGACGAAGACGACGACGAGCTCGCGTCCTTCGTTGCTCTTTCCGATCGACAGGACCTTGACTCTAGGCGACGCTGCGGATAATGCGTTGTAATACTTCAGGATGTCGGCGTAATACGTCAGTCTTTTCGGCTCGCCGACATGGTGCCCGAGTACGTCCTTCGGAGTAGGCACGCCGGGCATTTTGGGCAGATGATCGACCAGCGGGCTGATGAACTCAGGACGGGTCGTCCATTCCTTGACGAGGCGCGCAAACTCGGGGTCGTCGGACTGCTGACTGGAGGTGGCCGCGCCCCACGCGAGGACCACGAAAGAGACGAGGGCGAGAAGACGCGCAAGGCGCCGCCGGTGGGGCATGACAGAACTCCTTGATTAAGAGATACTTCGGGACAGGGAAAAAATCGTTGAGATGGTCACCGAACGGTCGATACAATTCGCCTCTTTGTATGGCGTGGGTGGTCAGGCAGGTCAGGTGAATCCGGTCCCACCCGACAGTTGTGGAAACCTATGATCAATGTTGCCGCCATTCGGATGCAGCAGTTCGGGGTGCAATTCTACCAAGCTTCCCTCACGGCCAGCGACATCGACAAACTCGTGCGTTTCGAGGTTTTGAGCTATGGGGAGAACGCGCAGCCGCCGGTGCGGGGCGGCAAGAAGATGCCGCCCGGCGTCACCGCGTCGAAGGTGAATTGGGATTTTCTGGAGCGGCGCATCGCTTCGAGCGAAAAGGCGTATCAGCGGCAGATCATTCGCAAGAAAATTGACGAGCTGGTCCAGTACTACGAGCAGTGCCGTCAGGCGCGCGACCTGCCGTCGATTCCCGGCGCGGTGATCATCTCGTGCGACGAGAAGCTGTCGTTTCAGTCGGCCGACAGCGACGGCCGCGTCGGCATCCTGAAAGTGCCGGAGCGCGAAGGCATTCTCCGCGCGATCGACGGCCAGCACCGGCTTCTCGCGCTGCACGCCGACATCGACCGGTTCGAAGGCGAAGAATTCGCAGTACCCGCCATCATCTTCGACCGCCTGCCCGAAGATCACGTCGTGCAGATGTTCGTCACGATCAATGCGAAGCACACGCGACTGAACGCCTCGCACCTGGTCAGCCTGTCGGGCCGGCAGCTCTACCGAGACGAAGCGCTCGCGACGGGCCACGACATCGTGCGCGCGCTCAACGACCGCGAGGACTCGCCGCTCTACGACGAGATCAAGATGCTCGGCGTCGGCCGCGGCCGCGTGGCGCAGGCGCCGCTCGCGCAGGAGCTGAAGAAGCTGTTCGGTCCCGACGGCGTGTTCATCACGCGCCGCGCGGGCGACGTGCACGAAGAGGCGAAGAAGTTTTTCGTGAACTACTTCAAGCAGATCGCGCTGGTCTTCGGCGCCGCGTGGAACGGACGCAAGTACAGCATCCGCTCCGCGGCGGCGCTGCGCGCGTTCGTTCGCGTCGCCCCCGACGTGATCCGGCGACTCGATCAGGAGCACGCGGATCGCGGCGATTTCCGGGCCATCGGCCGCGTCATCGCCCCGTGGGGGCGGCGCATCGGCGATCTCCGTTTCGAGACGGAGGGCGCGTGGAAGCGGAGCGGCACGACGGTCGACTCGCTGGCCAAAGAGTTGCGTCTGGCGTTGCAGTATCCTGAGGGAGCAGCCGTTTAATCCGCGAAAGCCACGAAACCACGAAACACACGAACGCCAATTCATTTTTCGTGTGTTTCGTGATTGCGTGTGTTTCGTGGTTGGCTGGTGCTGATGGCAACGCTCCTGATCACCGGCGGCGCCGGCTTCATCGGCTCCAACCTCGTTCACTACGCGCTCGACCACACCTCCGATCGCCTCGTCATCGTCGACAAGCTGACCTACGCCGGAAGTCTGCTGAACCTCGAGCGGCCGCTCAAGGATCCGCGCGTCGCATTCGTTCACGCCGACATCGCCGATCGCGGCGCGATGGCGCGCGCGTTCGCGGAGCATCGGCCGGCAGCGGTGCTGAATCTCGCGGCCGAGACGCACGTCGATCGATCGATCGACAGCCCGATGCCCTTCGCAGACACGAACGTCGTCGGCACGCTCGTGCTGCTCGACGCCGCGCGGCAGTACCTCGACGCGCTTGATGCGCCCGCGCGGGATTCGTTTCGTTTTCTGCACGTGTCGACAGACGAAGTCTACGGAACGCTTGGCGCGTCCGGACTATTCAGCGAAGAGACAGCTTACGCGCCCAACTCGCCCTACGCCGCGAGCAAGGCATCGGCCGATCATTTCGTCCGCGCGTACTTTCACACCTATCGGCTGCCGGTGTTGATCACCAACTGCTCGAACAACTACGGTCCGTACCAGTTTCCTGAAAAACTGATGCCGCTGATGATCCTCAACGCGATCGACGGTCGGCCGCTGCCGATCTACGGCGACGGCGGCAACGTGCGCGACTGGCTGCACGTCGAGGATCACTGCGCAGGACTGCTGATCGTCCTCGACAGGGGCCGCGTGGGCGAAAAGTATAATGTCGGCGGCGGCAACGAACGAACGAACCTCGACGTCGTCGATCGCATCTGCGATGTCGTCGACGAGCTGAAGCCGGAGCCAGAAAGCCGCCGCCGGCTGAAGACGTTCGTGCCCGATCGTCCGGGCCACGATCGCCGGTACGCGATCGACGCGGCGAAGATTCGCCGCGAGCTCGGATGGACGCCGCGCCACACGTTCGAGAGCGGCCTGCGAGAGACCGTGCGCTGGTACCTCGAGCATCGCGACTGGTGCGAGCAGGTGCAGGCCGGGCGGTACGATAGACAACGGCTTGGTCTCGGATGATCAAGACAGGCACGAAAACTGGTTGCATCGCTTCTCGTCGCTGGATTTGGATGCCGTGCTGAAGGGGATCATTCTCGCCGGCGGCTCCGGATCGCGATTGCATCCGCTCACGCGCGCCGTCAGCAAACAGCTCGTGCCCATCTACAACAAGCCGATGGTGTACTACCCGCTGTCGACGCTGATGTTGTCGGGCATCCGCGACATCCTCGTCATCACGACGCCGCACGATCAGGAGGGCTTCAGGCGTCTGCTCGGCGATGGAACCGAGATCGGTCTCAGGATTTCCTACGGCGCGCAGCCGACTCCCGACGGTCTGGCCCAGGCTTTCATCATCGGACGCGCGTTCATCGGATACGATCGCGTGGCGCTCGCGCTCGGCGACAACATTTTTTACGGCGCGCACTTCTCAGACTATCTGCGCAGCGCAGCGGGACGGGCAGCCGGAGCGACGGTGTTCGGCTATCAGGTGAAAGATCCGGAGCGCTACGGCGTCGTCGAGTTCGACGCGGCCGGGCGAGCAGTCAATCTGGAAGAGAAGCCCAAGAAGCCGAAGTCGTCGTACGCCGTCACCGGTCTCTATTTCTACGACAACCAGGTCGTCGACATCGCGGCGGCGCTGAAGCCCTCGGCGCGAGGCGAGCTCGAAATCACCGACGTGAACCGCACATACCTGGAGCGCGGACAGCTCCACGTGGAGAAGCTCGCGCGCGGCATCGCATGGCTCGACACCGGTACGCACGAGTCGCTGGTCCAGGCGTCGAATTACATTCAGGCGATCGAAGAGCGCCAGGGGCTGATGGTGGCCTGCCTCGAGGAAATCGCCTACCGCATGGGCTACATCGGCGCTGCGGATCTGCAGCGGCTCGCGCGCGCGATGGAATCGAGCTCCTACGGCCAGTATCTGTTTCGCATTCTCGATCACGAGCTCTGAGGTGCGGGTCGTCGCGACGGCTTTGCCCGGCGTCCTCGTCATCGAGCCGGATGTGCATCACGATGGCCGCGGGTTTTTCGTCGAGACCTACCACGCCGATCGCTATCGCGAACACGGCATCCACGGTCCCTTCGTGCAGGACAACCATTCGCGGTCGACGGGCGGGACGCTACGAGGGCTGCACCTGCAGCTGGCGCGCCCGCAGGGCAAGCTGATTCGAGTTGTCGAAGGCGAAGTGTTCGACGTGGCGGTCGACGTCCGCCGCGGCTCACCGACCTTCGGCCGCTGGGTCAGCGTGAAGCTCTCGGCCGGCAATTTCAAACAGTGTTACGTGCCTCAGGGTTTCGCGCACGGCTTCTGCGTCGTCACACCCGTCGCCCAGGTCGAGTACAAGTGCACGGATCTTTACGACTCTGTCGGCGAGATCGGCATCGCCTGGAACGATCCCGACCTCGCCATCGGCTGGCCGGTGCGCGATCCGATCCTCTCGGCTCGCGATCAACAGAACCCCACGCTGGCTGCCGTGATGGACCGGCTGCCAAAACTGTAAGTTCGCGCACAAACTCGTTGGCGGATGGCGGCTGACGATCCCTCAGATCTGTCTATTTTCCAAAGAAATCTGAAGGGCATGCCACTTGCCCTTCTATGGAGCACATCGTCGGTCTGATTACGGCAGGGCGCCGTGAATGCTGGGGGAGCCAGACCGATGGAGCAGAGGGGCACCGCAATTCCGCGATGCCCTTTTGTTTGTACGGCTGCCTGAAAGGCCCCCGCCACATCTGAAGGCCCGCGCCACATCTGAAAGGCCCGCGCCGCACCGACGCCGGGGCATGTGGCGCGGCCCTTTTAGGGCCGCGATACAATCCCGGCCCATGAAGCCGCGCCTGCTGCTCCTCGCGACCGCGGCCGCGCTGACGTGTCTTGCGCCTGCCATCCATACCCCGGTCCGCGCTGACGCTCGCCGGCCGCCGTCTCTGACCGCGCTCGTCGGCCGAAACGCTCTCACCCGCGACACCTACGGCGACGGCCTTCCCGACAGCGTCGCGGCGCGCGTCACCGTGCCGTCGGCGCCGGCGCTGGCCGACATCGAGGCGGCCACGAACCTCGCGGCGCGTCTCGGATACGACACGACCGCATTGTCGTTGCCGATCGTCGTCCGCGACAACGAGGTCGAACAGCCGTCGGCAGTCGCCGCGCCGATTCTCGTCGGTCGCGAGAATCGGTTCATCAAACAGCTCATCGACACCCGCGTCATCGACATCGCTGTCCTCAAACCGGGCCAGGGTCTGATTGCGGCCGTCGCGTCGCCGCTCGGAGGCGGCGATGGTCTGGTCGTGGTCGGCGGCGACGATGAAGGGACCGTGAACGCAGGCGTGGAGCTCGCGGCGCGGCTGCCACGCGTGGGGGGAATGACCGGCATCGCGCTGCCGGCGATTGAAGAGCAGGCCGTTCGCTATCTGCGATCGCGCGGCATCAACGTCGGCGACGCGCTGATTACGTCGCTCGTCGTCGACAGCGACAAGCGCGGCGTCGCACGGGTCGCGCTGCGCATCGACGTTCCCGGTTCGCCGCTGGGCAGCTGGACATTTCCGAAGGATACGCTCTACGACGTCAACGATCGATCCACCTGGCCGACGCTGTACACGAACAACCTGCCGACCTACGCGAACATTCCCGTGAAGATCTATGGCACGTATCTGCAGGATGACTGGCAGGCGGCCAACGGCCTCACGCTCAACCTCGGCATTCGCTACGACGTTCAAGTCGGCTCGTTCAACGAGGACGTGCCGGGGCTGCTGGCGAAGATTCAGGACAAGCTGGGGCGCGACGGAACGTTCCCGTACGACGTGTCGGTCATCGCCCAGCCGACGGCGGGCCGCGGCGATCACAACAACTTCGGTCCGCGCGTCGGCCTCGCGTGGGATCCGGCGAACAACGGCATCACCAATGTGCACGCGGCATATGGCCTGTTCTACGACAACGTGCGCACGCTGACGAACTTCAACGAGCTGACGTGGCCGCAGGCCAAGCCGATTACGATCCAGAATCCCTCGTACCCCGACCCATTCGGCGGCCGCACGCGTGAAGCGTTTCTGAGCGCCACGCCGCCGACGATCACCGTCGGCAGCAACGCGCAGATCAATCCCTACGCGCATCAGTTCAACGTCGGCGTGAATCGGCTCCTGCGACCGGACCTGGCGGTGACGGCCGATTTCACGACAGTATCGCGTTACGGCGACCGCGACGCGCCAGAGATCAACATTCCGGATCAGGTGACGCGTCAGCGCCCGTATCCGCAGTTCGTGCGCGTCAACTTCTGGCAGCCGACGGCAGACAACTACTACAAGGCGCTGCTGCTGAAAATCGAGAAGCGGATGTCGCGCCATTATCAGGCGCTGCTGTCGTACACGCTCAGCAAGGCGGAGGACGACACCTTGACGTCCGCCCTCTCAGACCATTACGGCTACACGAAGGTCCGACGCCCAGGCGTGGCCGATCGCCGTCACCGTCTCGTCGCCAGCGGTATCGTCGCGCTCCCCTACGACATGCAGCTGTCGGCGATCGGCGACTTCCGCTCCAGTCTTCCCTTCGGGCCGATCACGTCCGGTCTCGATCTCAACAACGACACGCTGTCGGGAACATCGGTGTCTGCGCCGGCGAACTCCGACCTGCCGGCAGGCGTCCTGCCGGTGTCCGGTTGCCGCGCGCTGAATCTGGACGCCATCAACGCGTTCCGGACGTCGCGTAGTCTGACGCCGGTCACGCAGGTCGACTGCCCCGGCTTCGCGAACGTCGATCTCCGTTTCTCGAAGTTCTTCCGCATCGGCGGCTCGCGAGCGGAGCTGATCGCCCAGCTGTTCAACATCTTCGACCGCGCGAACTTCAACGTGCCGGGAAACAATATCGGCGCGGGCAACGACGCGACGACCGGCCGGCCGTTGTTCGGAACCGTGACCTCGCTGCTGCCGAACATCAACGCGCCATCACGGCAGGCGGAATTCGCCGTCAGGTTCCAATTCTGATCCCATGAAACGGGTGGTTCTGGTTGTTCTGCTCGCGCTGAGCGCCGGCCGCGTCGGTCGCACCGACACCGCGCCGCCGGCGCTCGGCGACTTCTTCAAGCCGGGCATCGTGTTTCAGGATCGCAACGGCGACGGCGCCGTCGATTTCGTCGACGCGCGCATCGCGCTCGCGGACCATCCGACGGCGGGTGAGCTCGCGGCCGCCGCGGACGTCGCGGCGCGCCTCGGCTTCGAAACGTCCGCGATGAATCTGCCAGTCGTGCGAGCCTTGCCGGCAGCGCGCGCCTTGCCTGTAGCGCGAGCCTTGCCTGTAGCGCGAGCCTTTCAGGCGAGCGAACCCGACACGACAATCGAGAGCCGCTCGGCTGAAAGCCTCGCGCTGCCAACCGTGTTCATCGGAGCCGGGTCGCTGCCGCGCGGCGTCTCGCTCGACTCGCTCGGCGCATCGGGACTGAAGGCCGGCGACGGTGTCGTGTCGGCGTTCACAGTCGACGATAAGCCGGCCATGGCGGTACTCGGCGGCGACGACGACGGATTGGCGGCCGCGGCGGTGATGCTCGCGGGCCGTCTGCCGCACGTATGGGACCAGAAAAGCCCGACGACGGAGAAGATTGCCGAAGAGGTCAAAGAGCTCCTCAACACGAAAGGCATCGCTCCCGCGTCGGCCGTCGCGTCGTCGATCGTCGTGCGTCCGAACACCGACGCGGTCGAGCGCATCGTGATCGATCTCCAGATGGCGAACGGCGGCGACGTCATCAAGTCACAGGTCGCGCTCAATCAGTTCAAAGCGATCGGAAGCCGCGATCCGAAGCGCGCCCTCTCCTACCCCGCCGTCCGCAGCGTGCGGATGCGTGTGCGAGGCGTCGGCGCCGGTCCCGTCTCCGTCGATCTCCCGCGGGTGACGACGACGGAGACCGCGGCGTCGCAGCCGCCGGGCCGGCGGCCCGGCGGTGGCACGAAAGAGAACTTCGACCTGTCGACGTTCTACAGCATCGACGGCGCGCTCGCTGATTCGGACAACAACCTGATTCCGGATCGCGTCGACGTCGTGCTGAGTGCCGAACCCGACGGCGGAAACGCCGCCGTCGACCTGGCGGCCCGTCTCGGCCTCGAATCGACCGGCGTGGCGGTGCCGATTGCGAAGCCGGCGAAGACGATCGCGTCGCCGGACGGTGAGCCGATCCTCGTGCTCATAGGGACTTCGCATCCGCTGATCGATCGGCTCGTCGACGACCACAAATGGGAGCGGCCGCCGCTGGCGCCGGGTGAGGGCCTCATTCAAATCGTCAGGAAGGCGTTCGGCGAGAAGAGCGCGGTCATCATCACCGGCGGCGATGCCGCGGGCGTCGACCGGGCGGTTCTTCAGCTCGCGGAGAAGTTTCCGCACATCTGGGCGCGCGGAAAGGATCGAACGACGCTGGAGGACGTCGAGGAGGATGTCCGGAAGTTCGTTGCCGGACGATCGCCGTCCGGTCAAGCGGCCGTGAGCCTGTACAAGCTGGACAAGCTTGCCGCGCGGCTCCAGGGAAAAGATCTCGCCTCGGCGCACGTCAGAATATTTGTCGAGAAGGCCGCCGACGGTCTCGCCGACGTCGCGCGGAAGCAGGCGACCGACACGATCAAAGCGGGATCGATCGCGGTCGACGTTCAAAGCCTCGACGTGCTGAAAGCGCGGACGCTCGTCAACGACGAGTTCGATATTCCGTCCGAAGTCGACGAATTCTGGACGAAGTTTCGAAAGACGGTTCTCCCCGCCGTCAGGAAACGACAGCCGGCCGTCGTCGAGGCGCGTCTCAGCGAGCCGCCGCAAGTACGGCGCCGCATCGAGGAGCAGGCGCGCGAAGAGCTGGTGAAGGCGGGCGCCGACGACAAGGCGTCGAACGTCGTGGTGCTGTCGGCGTACAAGCAGGGTTACAGCTGGCTGTACGAGACGGTGCGTCCGGCGCTTGCCGGAAGAGATGTCGGCGCGATCAAGATCCGCTTCGGCGAAATCGGACCGCCAGCCGACTGGAAGCAGCAGGGCATGTTCGCGCCCACCCGGTGGCTGCTCGAGCTGTACCCGATCGACGAGATGCTCGCGAGCGAGCTGCACATCGACGTCGGAAAAATCAGCTTCGAGATGACCCCAATCGGATCGCCGGCGTACGAAGTCGTTGCGACGACGCCGGGCGGATCGGAACTGCTGCGGCGGACATTCGAGCCGAAGTACGTGACCCGCGCGTTCTTCGATCGCTTCCCCGATTACGAGCGCGTGCGCGTGACGACCGGCTGGATCAAAGGCGATGTGGCGAACCGAACGGTGATCGACGAACGAATCGAGACCGATCCGGAGCGGTTCTGGGATCGCTTCCAGTCGTCGACGCTTCCGGCGCTGTACGAGCACGTGATGGCGCTCGGCCGCGGCAAGCCGCGGCCCGAAGATGCGCCCTTTTTCGGCGAGCTCACCGTCGATCTCAGCCTGAGCGAGCCCGAATATCGCCTGCCGATCGACCAGGAACAGATCTCGTCGATGGAAGCGCTGCACGAGGAGATCTACTTCAACACCATTCATTTCTTCGACGTCATGGGGCGCTTTTCGCGCGGCGCGCCGCTGACCTATCCGGGCCGGATCATCCCGGTGATGCATCCGAAGGACGACGGCAAGACGGGCCACGCGAAGATTACCGTCTCCGGCTTCGATGCGCCGCGACCGTCGGTCGTCGTCGAGTACGTCGAGCGCAACGGCCGGCGCGGCGAAGTCCGCCTGGACGTTCCGAAGATCGCCGTGGATCGGCCGCAGACTCTGGCGGCGACCGTTCGCACCGACACGGACGGCATCGGCCGGCTCGATCTGCGCGTGAAGGTCGACACGGAGAAGGACGAGCGCGAAGCGCTCGTGCAGCGATCCGACGAGACGCGCGTCGACCGCACGGTGATTTCAGCGGAGCAGGTGAACGCCGCCTTCGCGACCCTCGGTCGTCTGCGCGCGGCCGGTCTTTACCGCGACGCGCTGGCGTACCACGATCTCGGATCGCTGCGCGTGACGATCGGATGGGAGCACGAGAGCAGACCGGCAGCCGAAATCGTCGCGACGCTCGAGCCGAACGGCGCGGCGGCGCCATTCCCCGACATCCGGAAATATCCGCCAACGAACCTTCAATGGGACACGCCGATTCCACCGCCGGAGGCGTACGGCGTCCTCGCGAAGATGTCGTCGTTCAAGGAAGCGACGGTCTACAAGGTCGGCGAGAGCTATCTCGGCAAAGACGTCTGGGCGATGGATCTGATGCCGCCGATCGAGGCGACCCACTGGTCGCAGGCCAAGCAGACGACGATGAAGCCGACGATCGTGTACTCGGCGCGGCAGCATGCGAACGAGGTGTCGTCGACGAGCCACGTGCTGAAGATGGCGGAGCTGCTCCTGACCGATCCCGCCTACCGCGAGAAGTTGAACAAGGTGAACGTCGTCGTGCACCCGATCACGAACGCCGACGGCGCGCAGCTCGCATTCGATCTGCAGAAGATCAATCCGACCTACATGCTCCACGCCGGATATCTCGGCGCGCTCGGCGTCGACGTGACGTCGCAGCAGTGGGAAAGCGATCCGATGTATCCCGAGACGGGCATCCGTCCGAAGATCTGGCGGACGTGGCTGCCGGACATCTTCCTCAACCCGCACGGCTATCCGTCCCACGAGTGGGTTCAGCTCTTCTCGGAATACGCGGCGTGGGTGCGCACGCGCGCCGTCGAGACGCGCGACTACTGGACGATGCGGGGCTGGTGGATGCCCGGGTTCGGCTGGCTCGACGACGCGCGCTATCCGCGGCACAAAGACGAGCAGATGAAGCTGCTCAACATGATCACCGGCTACGCGAAGCAGGTCCCGGGCACCGTGGCGCTGAATCAGCGGGCGTACGATCGCTACAAGCGCTACGGCTTCGACTTCGATCAGAAGAACTTCAAGCTCGATTTCACCAACGGCGTGCTGATCTACAAGTCGATCAAAGGCGCGCGCGCCAATCCGCAGAGTCAGGACTTCATGACGCGCAATCCCAACGTCACGGTGTGGGACGGCGTCACCGAAGCGCCCGACGAAACCGCACGCGGCGACTGGATGAAGCTCGTGGCCAACGCCGGCCTGCAATGGGACAAGGCCATTCTCGAATACCTGGTTCAGGGCAGGCACGAGGTGGAGCGGAAGGTCGAGCCGTTCTGGAACGGCGTCAGCCTGAGCATGAACCGCCCGCGTCCGCCGAAGCCGCCGTCGGACGCGCAAAAGAAGACGTCGACCGAGCCGCCGCAGTGATCACGGTCATTCGAAGGGCAGCGGCGAAATGAATAAGATGTCCTGCGGCATAAAGTGCTTCGTGATTTCGTGGCCGACGAATCAGCGACGTTCTGTTCTGGATACGCCCGAGCGCTACGGCGCGAGGCCGTCTGGCGTGGGGGGGCCCCACGCAAAGTAAAAGATGCGAATCGACATCAATTCGGATATGGGCGAGTCGTTCGGCGCCTACACGATCGGGCGCGACGCGGGCCTGATGAAATCGATCACGTCGGCGAACGTGGCGGCGGGATTTCATGCGGGCGATCCGACGGTGCTCCGCGACACGATTCGCCTGGCGAAGGCGCACGGCGTCGCCGTCGGCGCGCATCCCGGGTTCCCCGATCTCGTCGGCTTCGGACGCCGCGAGCTGAACGTGACGCCCGGGGAAGCGGAGGACTTCGTCCTGTATCAGATCGCCGCGGTCGCCGGCGTCGCGGCGGCAGAAGGCGTTCCGATCCAGCACGTGAAGCCGCACGGCGCGCTGTTCAACATGGCGGTGCGCAGTCGCGAGCTGTCGGCGGCCATCGCGCGCGCGGTTGCCGCGTTCGACAAGACGCTGATCCTCTTCGGCCTCCCCGGATCGGAGATTCTCGACGCCGGGCGCGCCGCGGGCCTTCGCGTTGCCGCCGAGGTGTTCGCCGATCGCG
The DNA here is from genome assembly GCA_003222395.1 of Acidobacteriota bacterium. Classification (GTDB taxonomy): domain Bacteria; phylum Acidobacteriota; class Vicinamibacteria; order Vicinamibacterales; family CAVVIG01; genus Gp6-AA45. The sequence goes on along the minus strand of QHWB01000057.1, from coordinate 74,527 downwards.
CGTACGAACCGGACGGATCGCTCGCCTCGCGCCGCAAGCCCGGGTCGGTCATCCACGATCCCGATGCCGTCGTCGCGCGTGCCGTCCGAATGGTGAAGGACCGCACCGTCGTCGCCATCGACGGTTCGGTCGTGGCGCTTGAGGCGGACACGATTTGCGTTCACGGCGACACGCCGGGATCGGACGACCTCGCCGCCAGAATCCGCGCGGGCCTTCATGCGGCCGGCGTCACCGTGAAAGCGATTGGCCTCTCATGAGCACCATTCCTCAGGACGTCCGCAGCACCGAAAGCGAAACGGCCGGCCTGGCTGGCCAACGCGCCGAAGGCGAGGCGGCGGCCGGCCTGTTCGGATGGTGGCGGGAAGCCGATGCGCGCGCGCGCAACGCCTTCGTCGCGGCCTCGCTCGGGTGGATGCTCGACTCGTTCGACGTGATGCTCTACTCGATCGTGCTCGCGGCGCTCGTCGAGGATCCGACGATGCACCTGTCGCTGCAGACGGCCGGAATTCTCAACTCGATTACGCTCATCGCGGCGGCCGGCGGCGGCATCGCGTTCGGCGTCATCGCCGATCGCATCGGAAGAAAGCGCGCATTGATGGCGGCGGTGCTGATCTACTCGATCTTCACCGGCGCGTGCGGCTTCGCGCAGTCGGCCCTGCAGCTCGCGCTGTTTCGCGTCGGCCTCGGTCTCGGCATGGGCGGCGAGTGGGCGACCGGCGCCGCGCTCGTCTCGGAAACGTTCCCGGCGCGTCATCGCGGCAAGGCGCTCGCGTTCGTGCAGAGCGCGTGGGCGATCGGGTACGGGCTCGCGGCGCTCGTCAATCTGCTCGTCCTGCCGGTGTGGGGATGGCGCGGCGTGTTCTTCGTCGGCGTCCTGCCTGCGCTCTTCACGCTCTGGATCCAGCGCCGCATCGAGGAGCCGAAGATCTGGCGAGCGGCGGCGCCGACCGAACGCGGCCGCTTCAGCGCGCTCTTCAAGCCGGAGATCGCGGGCGTGACGATCGCGATCGCGTTGATGAACTCCTGCTGTCTGTTCGCCTGGTGGGGTCTGAACGCGTGGGTCCCGGCGTACCTGCGGCTCTCGCCCGCACAGGGCGGCATCGGCCTCTCGTCGACGACGATGTCGCTGTTCGTGATCGCGATGCAGGCCGGGATGTGGTTCGGCTACGTCAGCTTCGGCTTCATCGCGGACGCGATCGGCCGCAAGCCGACGTATGTGTTGTACGTGCTCGGCGCGGCCGTCCTGCTGCCGCTGTACGGCGTGCTGCGAACGCCGGCCGCGCTGCTGTTCCTCGGCCCGTTCGTCGCCTTCTTCGGCACCGGGTACTTCAGCGGACTGGGCGCCGTCGTCGCGGAGCTCTATCCGACTGCGGTACGCGCGACCGCCGCCGGCTTCTGCTACAACTTCGGCCGCATCGCCAGCGCCGCGGCGCCGTACTCGATCGGGTCGGTGGCGGCGACGCGCGGCTTCGGCGTCGCGTTCACGATCACCGGAGCCGCGTTCATCCTCGCCGCGGTCTGCTGGATCTGGATCCCGAATACGCGGAATCGGGAGCTCGTCTGAATTGTGAGATTGCAGATTGCAGATTTCTGATTGCTGATTGAATTCCTGATTGCTGATTGAATTCCTGATTGCATCCAATCAGCAATCAATCAGCAATCTGCAATCAACAATCAGAAATTTCTACGTCGCCGAGCCCCGCACGTTCTTATTGAAGAACTCGAGCGTGCGCTGCCACGCCAGTTTCGCAGCCGCTTCGTCGTAGCGCGGCGTCGTGTCGTTGTGGAAGCCGTGCTGTGTCCCCTCGTACACGTACTTCGTGTAGGTCTTGTTGTTCGCTTTCAGCGCTTCCTCGAAGGCGGGAATGCCGGCGTTGATGCCCTGATCGTTCCCGGCGTAATGCAGCATCAGCGGCGCCTTGATCTTCGCCGTGTCTTCGGCGCTCGGCTGCCGGCCGTAGAACGGCGCGCCGGCCGAGAGATCCGGGCCGAGGCGCACCGCGAGGGAATTCACCACGCCGCCGCCGAAGCAGAAGCCGACCGCGCCAAGCTTGCCGCTCGATTCGGGACGCCCGTTCAACCACTTCGCTGATGCGACGAAGTCCTCGAACATCTTGGGCCCGTTGACTTCGCGGAACTTCGCGGCGCCCTTCTCGTCGTCGCCGGGATATCCGCCGACCGACGTCAAGCCGTCGGGCGCGAACGCGATGAAGTTCGCGATCGCGAATCGACGCGCGACGTCTTCGACGTACGGATTGAGTCCGCGGTTCTCGTGGATTACCAGGATCGCCGGCAGCTTGCCGCTCGCGCTCGCCGGCCGCACGAAGTAGCCTTTGATCGATCCGTTGCCTTCGGGCGACGGCACGGTTTCGTACGACGTCTTCAGCCGCTTGTCGTCCTTCGGCACCTGCTGCGCCCACGCATAGTTCGGCTTGAGGCTTTCGTAGATGGCCATCGCGGTGACGCCGCCGACGGCGTACTTGCCCAGCCGATCGATGAAATCGCGGCGGCTCATATCGCCGTGCTGGTACTCGTGAAACAGATCGAGGACTTCCTGCGGATAGTCTGACGCCTTCTTTCGTTCCATCGCAGTCACTCCTTATTCACTCGCTCGCGGGGAACTTCTCTTACTCGCGTGGGGGCCCGCCCCCGCGCGGGGCTCGAGGCTGCCTCCGCTCGCTGATGAGGGCGAGAGTATACTGCGGCCGTGCGCCGCGCGAGCCACCTTGCGCTGTTTCTTGCCGCGCTGCTCTCGCCGGGCTGCCTCGTCCTTTCACTGCAGCCGGCGTACGACAACGACTCGATCGTGTCCGACGATGCGCTCGTCGGCGGCTGGTCGAACGCCGACGACCAGACCGAGGCGACGATCGAGCGCGGCGAGTGGCGGTCCTACAGGATTGTGTACAAGGATCGCTTCGCGACTCGTACCTTTCAGGGCAACCTGACGAAGATCGGCGCCGCGGTCTTCCTCGATCTCACCGAGCTGCGCGGCGTCGATCCGGGTCCGTACCTCGTCCCGGTGCACGGCGTCTTCCGCGTGGAGATTGCCGGCAACACGCTGACGGCGACGCCGTTCGACTACAACTGGTTCTCGCGCGCGCTGGCGCAAAAGACGATCGCCAGGCTGACGGCCGCGCTCGACGATCGGCGCAACGCGATCGTCGCATCGCCGACGGCCGAATTCCGCCGCTGGCTCGCGCAGCCCCCGGACGAGGCGTTCGCCGCGCCGATGACCTTCAAGCGAACGCGATGACCTCTCATTCGATTCGGACGATTCGATCGGCGATTCTCGGGAACCGCTCGAAGACGGCCGGGTCGTGTCCGGGGATGACGAGCTTCGGATCGCTCGCGAGGCTGCGCATGCGATCCTGCGTCCGCAGATTCGATGGCGCGTCGAGCGTCTGCGCGACGGGTTGGTGCGTTTCCAGATTCTCGTACAAATACATGTTGTCCGACGCGAGCACCACGGTATGCCCGCTGCGCGCCTGCACCGTGACGAACTGCGACTGCCACGTGTGGCGGCCGCCGACGCCGAACGCAATCCCCGACAACGACGTGTCGTCGTCGCCGCGCACGAACGACACTTTGCCCTGCGTGTTGCGCTTCACGATTTCGAGGACGTCCTCAGCATCGATGCCGCCGTGAGTATTCGGCGCCTGCCATGCTGCCCCGGTGTAGTAGTCGTACTCGTCCTTCTGAATCCACACGCGCGCCGACGGGAAGAGATCGATGCCGCCCGCGTGGTCCCAGTGCATGTGCGTCAGGAAGATGTCGGTCACCTCTTCCGGCTTCAGTCCGAGCGGCGCGATCGCATCCGACGGCTTGACGAAATCCTTCACGGTGAACTGCCGGAAGTACCTGTCGCGGTGGAATCCTGAATCGACGATCGCGATCCGTCCGTCCGTCCCCTTCAACACCCAGATCATCATCGCGATGTCGAGCCTGCGCTGGCGCTCGGCGCCGGCGACGAGGCCTGCAACCGGAAAGTTGGCGAGCGTCGCGTACCGGACGGCGTACACCTCGTACTTGTCCGCCTCAGCGAGGACGATCGCGCACCACACGAAGACGAGCAGCACGATCGATGTTCTCTTCACGGCTCCCTCAGCGCGCGGCGCAGCACCTTGCCCACCATGGTCTTCGGCAGCTCGGCGCGGAATTCGATTGCCGCCGGAACTTTGTACGGCGCGAGCTTCTCGCGGCAGTACGCACGGAGATCGGCTTCCGTCGTCGACTGGCCGGCGCGCAGCACGACCCAGGCTTTCACCACCTCGCCTTTGGTTGCGTCGGGCATCCCTGCAGCGCCGACTTCCGCGACCGCGGGATGCGAGGCCAGCGCCTCCTCGATCTCGCGCGGCCAGACCTGGTATCCGCTCGTTTTGATCAGGTCCTTCTTTCGGTCGACGATGAACACGTAACCGTCGTCGTCGAGATATCCGAGGTCGCCGGTGTGCAGCCATCGGCGCGTACCGTGCTCGTCGACGTGATCGCGCAGGACGAGCGCGGTCTCGTTCGGCCGGTTCCAGTAACCGGTCATGAGCTGCGGCGCCGACAGCGCGATTTCGCCGACCTCGTTCGCCGGCATGACGCGCGTCCCCTCTTCGCCGTCGAACACACGCACGTGCACGTCGGGCAACGGCATGCCGACCGATCCAATCTTGTTCGGTCCGCGCAGCGGGTTGACCGACAGCGCCATCATCGATTCGGTCAGGCCGTAGCCTTCGACGATGCGGCCGCCGGTCATCGATTCGAACCGCATCTTCGTGTCGGCCATCAGCGCCGACGCGCCCGAGAAGCAGAGGCGGATGGACTTGAAGTCGACCCTGCCCTTCTGCACGTCGCGATGGTTGAGCAGCGCGATGTACAGCGTCGGCACGCCGTTGAAGAACGTCGGCCTGACGCGCCGGATGGTCGCGACGACGTCGTCCAGATCGCGCGGATTCGGGACGAGCGCAATCGCGTTGCCGGAGATGATCGAGAGCGCCTGCACGCCAACATTGCCGTACACGTGGAACAGCGGCAGCGGCAGGAAACAGATGTCGCTCGGTCCGCCCGCCGCCGACGCGTTCCATGCCTTGATCTGCAGTCCGGCCATGACGTACGCGCCATGTCGGCCGAGAACGCCTTTCGGCGTGCCCGTGGTGCCGCCGCTCATGAGCAGCACTGCCGGATCGTCGGCGGCGACGTCGGGACGAGGGGGGCGGCGTCCCTTGTTGACGAGGAGCAGATGCGCGAGGTCGTGGTCGCCGGCCGCGAGCGTCACGCGATCGCCGTCGCGCTTTTCGCGCGCGATCGTGAACAGCAGCCGCAGCAGCGGCGGAAAGTATTCCTTGATGTTGGTCGCAATCACCCGCCTGATCGGCGTGCGCGGCTGCACCTGCTTCACGCGGGGATAAAACCGCGTCAGCGTGACCATGGTCTCGATGCCGTGCTCGCGAAGCGGACCCTCGAGCTCGTGCTCCGTGTAGATCGGATTCAGCGGCGCGACGATCGCGCCGATCTTCCACGCGCCGAATTGCGCGATCTGGAACTGAGGGCAGTTGGGTAACAGCAGCGCCACGCGGTCGCCGCGCTTGACGCCGAGCGAGGCGAATGCGGCGGCGCACGCGTCGCTCAGGCGGTCGAGCGCGCCGTAGCCGATCGCTGCGCCCTTGAAGAGCAGCGCGGGTTGGTTCGGATGATCGCGCGACCAGTCGGCGAGGTAATCGATCAGCGTGCGATCGGGGTACGGGGCCAGCGTGCGGGGAACGCCTTCGTCGTAGTGCGCGAACCAGGGCGCGTGCATCCGCGCGCGATTATATCGGCGGGAGCAAGCGCGCGATTGGAAGGGGTGTCGCGCAGCCCTTCAGGGCTGCCGGCGTGGGGCAGGCCTGAAGGCCCGCGCTACGCGACGGTCGTCGCGAGCAGCATCAGCAGCAGCGCCTTCTGTCCATGCAGGCGGTTCTCCGCCTGATCGAACACGACGGAGACGTCCGACTCGAACACGTCGGAGGTGACTTCTTCGCCGCGATGTGCGGGCAGGCAGTGCATGAAGAGTGCGCCCGGCCCTGCGGCTGCCATCACGTCTTCGTTCACCTGGAACGGCGCGAACACGCGGCGCCGGACATCCGCTTCCGCCTCCTGACCCATCGACGTCCACGTGTCGGTGTAGACGGCGTCGACGCCGGCGACTGCATCGATTGCTTCGTTGAACAGCCGCAACCGCGCGCCGTGCCGCGCGACGCTCGTCGCCTGTTGCACGACGGAATGCGGCAGCTGGTACGATTCGGGGCTCGCGACGTGCACGTGCACGCCGAGCATCGCCGCGGCGTGGACGAGCGACGTCGCCACGTTGTTGCCGTCGCCGACGTACGCGATCGTCCGCCCGCGCAGCGTCCCGAGCCCGAGCCGCTCGCGAAGCGTGAGGAAGTCGGCGATGGCCTGGCACGGATGTTCTTCGTCGGTGAGCGCGTTCACCACGTGCAGGCGCCGCGCAGAGGCGGCGAATTCCTGGAGCACCTTCTGCGAGAACGTCCGGATGACGACCCCGTCGACCCATCGCTCCAGATTACGGGCCACGTCGGCGACCGGCTCGCGGCATCCGAGCGCCACGTCGGGCTGCAGCGGCACGATGTGGCCGCCGAGCTCGCGCACCGCGATCTCGAACGTCGTTCGCGTTCGCAGCGACGGCTTGTCGAAGAGCAGCGCGACGTGCCGCCCGTCGAGCGCGTCGGCGGTCGGCGCATGGCGGCCGAGCGAGCGATCGGCCTTCACCTGCGCCGCGAGCGCCAGGCAGTTCTCGAGATCGGCGGCGTCGAAGTCGAGGACTGAAAGGAAGTCTTTTTTCCGGGCGACCGTTGTTGGCATGGGGATATCAGGTGCGATAGTCGGCGTTGATGCGGACGTACTCCGCACTCAAATCACACGTCCACACCGTCGACGATACGGTGCCTGCGCCGAGGTCGACCGACACGGAAATGTCCTTCCCCTTCAGGTACGCCGCGGCCTGCGGCGCGGCTTCGTCGTGCGGCTTGCCGTTCTTGAACAGGACGATCGAGCCAATCATCACGGCGGCGCGCTCGAGCTCGAACGCCACGCCTGCGCGGCCGGCGACGGCAATCAGGCGTCCCCAGTTCGGGTCGCCGCCGTGAATCGCCGTCTTCACCAGCGGCGAGTTCGCGATCGCCTTCGCGGCACGGCGCGCCTCGACGCTCGACGCGCCGCCCGTCACGGTCACCGTCACCAGCTTGGTCGCGCCCTCGCCGCCGCGCACGATGCCGAGCGCGAGCTCGCGGCAGACCGCCTGCAGCCCGGCGACGAACGCGCCGTAGGACGTTTCGTCGACCACCGCGCCGCTCGCGCCGTTGGCGAGCAGCATCACGCAATCGTTCGTCGAACACTCGCCGTCCACGGTGATCGCGTTGAACGTGTCGTCGACCGCTTCGCGGAGCGCGCGCGCGAGCAGTGGCTGCGGCGCCGCCGCGTCGGTCGTCACGAACGCGAGCATCGTCGCCATCATCGGCTCGATCATGCCGGACCCCTTGGCCATGCCGCCGATGGCGACCTCGCGCGCTCCGATGGCGATCTGGGCCGCCGCTTCTTTCGGGAACGGATCGGTCGTCATGATCGCGCGCGCAGCCGCCGCGCCCTGATCGGCGCCGAGCGCGCGCATCGCGTCCGGCAAACCGCTGCGGACCTTCTCGATTGGCAGCGCCACACCGATGACGCCGGTCGACGCGACGAGCACCTGCTCGGCCGGACAGTTCACGAACCGCGCCGTCTCGGCCGCCATGTCGCGCGCCGCCTGCAGACCTTCGTCGCCGGTGCAGGCGTTCGCGCAGCCGCTGTTGACGACGATCGCGCGGGCGACCCCGCCCGAGCGCGCGAGATGTTGCCGTGACACGACGACCGGCGCCGCCTGGGCGCGATTGACCGTGAAGACCGCTGCCGCCGTCGCCGGCGACTCGGAGACGAGCAGCGCCAGGTCGAGCCCTTTGTTCGCTTTGATCCCGGCGCTGATGCCGGCCGCGCGAAAGCCGCGCGGCGTCGTCACGCCCCCCTTGACCGCCGAGAAGGCCAGTGCCATCACGCGAGCGGCGCCGCCGCCGGCTGGGTGTCGCTGCGCTCGATGTGAACGGCGTTCTCTCGCGCCGTGTCGAGCGGAACGACCATGCCGTACTGCCCGCACGTGCGAAAGTGGGGACACTTCACGCAGTCGGTGAAGATCTTCTCGAGCAGCCATGAATGCGGCACGATCGAGAATCCCATCTGGCTGAAATATCCGGGCGCGTGCGTGAACGCGCAGAGCTTCTCGTAGCCTTCCCTGCGCGCGCGCAGCCGCAGCTCTTCGACGATCATCACGCCGACGCGGGCGCCGCGCGCCTGCCGGTCGACGGCCAGCGACCGCACCTCGGCGACGTGCGGGCTGAGCGGCGCGAGCTCGGCGCAGCCGACGATCCGCCTTGCGCGAACGGCGACGACGAAGCGGTTCGCGTGAACGGCGAGCTCGCCGAGCGTCCGCGGCAGCAGATGCCCTTCCTCCCGGTTTGCCGTGATCAGCGCGTGAAGCTTCTTCGCTTCGGCGGCGTCGGCCGTCCTCAACGTGATGCGGCTCGCCGACGACGCCCGCGGCCGTGGCGTTTCGATCATGCGGCGGCTCCGAACGCGGTCAGAGCCGCGTCGAGACGGCCGAGCGCCTCATCGGCCTCGGCCTCGGTGATGACGAGCGGCGGCAGCAGCCGCACGACGGTGTCGGCCGTTCGATTCACGATGACGCCGCGTTCGAGGCCGGCGGCGACGACCGGCGCCGCCTCGCGCGTCAGATCCACTCCCCACATCAGACCCGCGCCGCGCACGTCTCTCACGAACGCGTGCTTCGAGGCCATCGCTCTGAGCCTGGTCTCGAAGTGCCGTCCGACGCGGTTCACCTGCGCGATCAGCCCGCGGTCGACGAGCTCCTCGAGGACGCACAGAGCGGCGCGACAGGCGAGCAGATTGCCGCCGTAGGTACTGCCGTGATCGCCGAACTTGATCTGGTCGGCGACCTCCTGGCTGACGAGCGCAGCGCCGACCGGGACGCCGCCGCCGAGCGCCTTGCCGATCGAGATGAGATGCGGTTGCAGGCCGAGGGCGCGGGAGTAAAACGGCTGGCCGGTCCGGCCGAGCCCGCTTTGCACTTCGTCGGCGATGAACAGCGCGCCGCTCTTCGAGCACGCTTCCGCGATCGCAGCCGCGAAAGCCGGCGTCAGCGGGCGGATGCCGCCTTCGCCGAGAATCGGCTCGGCGATGATTGCCGCCGTCGCGCGCGAGGCGGCCGACAGCAGCGACGCTGCGTCGTTGGTCTTCACGAACCTGACGGTCGGCAGCAGCGGCTCGAACGGCTCGCGGTAATGCGCATCGGAGGTGACCGAGAGCGAGCCGAACGTGCGGCCGTGGAACGATTCATCGAGCGCGATGAACTCGGCCCGCGGCTCGCCCTTGCTGTGCCAGTACCGCCGCGCAAACTTCAGACACGCTTCCACCGCTTCCGTGCCGCTGTTGCAGAAGAAGGCGCGCGGCAGCCCCGAGAGGGCGGCAAGCCGCTCCGCGAGCTGGCCCTGATACGGGTGATAAAAGAGGTTCGACGTGTGGATGAGCGTCTGCGCCTGCTCGGCGACCGCGCGCGCGAGCGCCGGATGGGCGTGGCCGAGCGCGGCGACGCCGATGCCCGACAGCAAGTCCAAGTATTCGCGGCCGTCGGCGTCGTAGACGCGGACGCCATTGCCGCGTACGAACGTCACCGGACTGCGGCGGTACGTCTGAAGGACGTATTGCGATTCGCGGGTGACGATGTCATCCATCACGACAGTCATTCTTTATTCTCGCGGGGCCTCTGTACCCCCCGCTCGCCTCGCTCGCGCCTTCGCGCTCGCTCGAGCTGCAGGCGCTGCGCTCGGGTGTCTCCAGAACAGACCGTCGCCGACGCCCGTCCTCGCTCGGCTCAAGCCTCGCGCTACTCTGCGACGCGGTAGCGCGAGCCTTTCAGGCGAGCGTCCGTGCGCTGCCGACTTTCAGGCGAGCGTTCGTGTCGCAGTCCGCAATCAACCTCGTGGCGCGCGGCGGAGTGTCGCTTTCCGCCGCGGCGACGAGCGCAGCGGCGTCGCGGCCGTCTACGATCACGACGTCGTCCACGCCGCCTGCGAGCGCGTGCTCGCAGGCGCGGAGCTTCGCGATCATGCCGGCCGTCGCCGTCCCGCTCGACACGAGCTCGGCGAACGCCGCCGATTCGAGGAGCGGCAGCGTCGCGCCGTCGCGGCCGAGCACGCCTGGGGTCGTGCCGGCGATGACCAGACGCTTTGCCGACAGCCGCGCCGCGAGATGAGCGGCGAGCGTATCGGCATTCACGTTGAGCAGCGTCCCATCGCGGCCGATGCCAATGCAGGCGACGACCGGCACGAAACGATCGCCGACGAGCGATTCCAGCAGCCGCATGTCGGCGTCCTTCGCCGGAACGCCAACGCGGCCAAGGTCCACCGCGCGCCCGTCGGCGGCACGGTGCGGCGCCGCGAGCTCCGACAGTCCGCAATTCGCGTCGGCGCCCGTGAGTCCCACGGCCGGCACGCCCGCTGTATTCAACGCCGCGACCAGTCGCGTGTTCACGGCGCCGAGGACTGCGACGACGACTTCGAGCGTCGCACCGTCGGTGATCCGCAGTCCATCGACCTGCCGCTTCTCGAGCCCTGCGTGTTTCAGCGCGGCATCGATCTCCCTGCCGCCTCCGTGAATGATGACGAGGGGCGCGTGAACGTCCCCATCGCCGATCGCCATCCGCGCCACTGCCGAGACCACGCCCGCCAGCAGCGCGCGATCTTCGAGCAGCTCGCCGCCGAACTTGAGGACAAGCGGCCTTCGGCGAGCTGCGATCCTCACAACAACCCGGTCCTCTCGTCGATCCCCAGCATCACGTTCATGTTCTGCACCGCCTGGCCGGATGCGCCCTTCAGCAGGTTGTCGATGACCGACACGAGAACCGCGCGGCCCGAGTCGTCGACGCGCCATCCGATATCGCAGAAGTTCGTGTGGGCGACGTGTTTGATCTCGGGCAGAGACGACCCGACGAGCCTGACGAACGTCGTGCCGGCATACGCCCGTTCGTACACGTCGGCGAGCGCGTCTTCGGTGGTTCCGGGCGCGACGCGGAGGTAGATCGTCGCGAGAATGCCGCGGTCGAGCGGAACGAGATGCGGGGTGAACGTCACCTGACGGCCGACGCCTTGTTCGATTTCGGCGCCGTGCCGGTGGTTGAACACGCCGTACGCCGACACGCTGGCGTGGCACTCGGAAAAATGCGTCCGCTCGGACGGCGTCTTGCCGGCGCCCGACACGCCCGATTTCGCGTCGACGATGACGTCGGCGGTCGGCAGCAGCAGGCCGGCCTCGACGAGCGGCGCGATAGCCAGGAGCGCGGCCGTCGGATAGCACCCGGGGTTCGCGACGAGCTGCGCGCGCATGACGGCGCCGCGCTCGCGTTCGGTGAGCCCGTACGCGACGCCGGCGGGAAGCCGATGCGTTTCGGGATACCACCGCGCGCGCACTTCGTCGGCACGCAGCCGGAACGCGCCGGAGAGATCCACGACGCGGACGCCGGCGTCGACGAGCGCCGGCGCGAGTTCCGCCGCGGCCGTGTCGGGCAGCGCGAGGAACACCAGGTCGGCGTCGTTCCTGAGGGTCTCGGGCGACAGCGGCGTCACCGAACCGCTCCACAGCCGCGTCAACGCCGGCAGCCTGCGCGCCGACGCGGCGGTCGTCCCCGACGACATGGCGGCCGTGAGGCGGACCGTCGGATGGCGCGACAGCAGGCGCAGCAGCTCCTGGCCGGTGTAACCGGTCGCGCCGGCGACGGCGACCCGCGTGAGCGCGGCGCCGGCAGCGTCGTCGGAAGCGGCTGGCGCGGGGTGCGCGACACTATGCATCGGAAAGCATAGATATACACGCTGATCGCAGTTCAATCAACAAAAATCGATGTATACTCATCATCGTCTCCTGCATGAAAGCGCGCCGCCAGACCGTGCTCCTGGAACTCATCGATCACGAGGCGCTGCACAGCCAGGAATCGCTGCGAAAGCGGCTGCATCAGCGCGGCTTCGAGGCGACGCAGGCGACGATCTCGCGCGACATCAAGGAGCTCGGCCTCGTGAAGCGCGCCGGCGACGGCGCGTACCAGCGGCCGGGCGTCGAGGCGCCGAATCCGGAGACGGCGCTGACGGCGCTCGAGCGGGCTGCCGCCGAGTTCCTGCGGCGCGTCGAGCGGGTGCAGCAGCTCGTGGTCATCCGTACCGACGCCGGCCAGGCACAGCCGCTCGCGATTGCGCTCGACCGCGCGCAGCTGCCCGAGGTCGTCGGCACGATTGGGGGCGACGACACGATTCTCGTCGTGGCGCGCGGCGCGCGCAGCGCGGCGACGCTGGCAAGACGCTTGAAGGATTTCACCGCCGAATGACACGGATCGCGCTCGCGTATTCCGGCAGCCCCGATACTTCGCACGCGATCGAGTGGCTCGCCGACGTTCATGCCGCCGAGGTCGTCACGCTGACGCTCGACCTCGGGCAGGGGCGGCGTCTCGAAGCCGTTCGCGACCGCGCGCTCGGGATGGGCGCGTCGCGGGCCCACGTGCTCGACGTCTACGAAGAGTTCGCCCGCGAGTACTTCCTCCGCGCGCTGAGAGCGGATGCGCTGCTGGTCGAGGGACGATCGCTCGTCGGCGCGCTGAGTCGTCCGCTCCTTGCGCGGAAGCTGGTCGAGATCGCCGAGATCGAACAAACGACGACCGTCGCGCACGCGTGCGCGGCGAGCGATGCGCGGATCGCCACCGCCGTCCGCGCGCTGAAACCTCACTTCGCCGTCGTGGCCGTGCCGCGCGCCGGCCGCGCCGACCAACCCGCGCGCTCGCGATCGGCTGCTGAGTACCCGAGCGAGCCGGCGTTCGTCGAGCTCGCCTTCGAGCGCGGGTCGCCCGTGGCGATCAATGCCATTCCGATGCCGCTGCTCGATCTGGTCGGCAGCCTCGACATCATCGCCGCCGCGCACGGCGTCGGCCGTTGTCACGGCCTGGAAACGCCGGCTGCCACCGTGCTGAGCGCCGCGCACCGGGCGGTCGAAGCGCAGGCCGCCGACGAACATCTGAGTCGTCGATACGCCGACGTCATCGAGTCCGGGGACTGGTTCACCTCCGAACGCGAGGCGCTGGACGCGAACGTCGCGCGCGCGCAGGAGCGCGTTTCCGGCATCGCTCGCCTGAAGCTGTTCAGAGGTGCGTGCGAGATCGTCGAGCGGCGCAACTTGGAGCTCAGAGGTCGGAGGTCAGAGCTTCTCGCCTCTTCGCGGTTGTCCCGATGACAGCATTGTGGTCGGGCCGGTTTGACGGCGCACCCGATGCGGCGGCGTTCTCGTTCGGCGCGTCGTTTCGGTTCGATCGGCGGCTGTTCGAAGACGACGTGACCGGCAGCCTGGCGTGGGCGCGCGCGCTCGCGAAGGCCGGCGTGCTCGCCGACGATGACGCGCGGCGCATCGAAGACGCTCTGAAGACGATTCTCGAACAGGGTCGATCCGATCCGTCGTTCGTGAACGGCCCGGACGAAGATGTGCACAGCTTCATCGAACGGCTGCTCGTCGAGCGCCTCGGCGACGCGGGACGGCGCCTGCATACCGGGCGCTCGCGCAACGAGCAGGTCTCGCTCGATCTCCGGCTCTATCTGCGTCGCCGTATCCCCGAACTGCAGCGCGCGGTCGCCGCCGTCGTGGGCGCGCTCGTGCGGCAGGCCGAAGCTGCCGGCGACGGGTTGATGCCGTCGTTCACGCATTTCAGACCGGCGCAGCCCGTCCTCGTCTCGCACTTCCTTCTGTCGCACGCGGCTCCGCTGCAGCGCGATTACGCGCGCTTCGACCAGGCCCGGCAGGAAAGCGATGCCCTGCCGCTCGGCAGCGGCGCCGTCGCCGGCACGGCGTACGAGATCGACGTCGAGTTCCTTGCGCGCGAGCTCGGGTTCTCGCGCGTCGTGGCCAACAGCATCGACGCGTCGTCGGATCGCGATTTCGCCGCCACGTTTCTCTACGCGTGCGCGATGACGATGGTCCATCTGAGCCGGATCGCCGAAGACCTCATCATTCTCTGCGGCGACGAATACCGGTTCTTCGAGATGTCCGACGCCCTGAGCACCGGCAGCAGCATGATGCCGCAGAAGAAGAATCCGGATCCGCTGGAGCTGGTGCGAGGCAAGGCGGGCCGGACATTTGGCCATCTGATCGCCTTGATGACCACGATGAAGGGCCTTCCGACCGGCTACAACAAGGATCTACAGGAAGACAAAGAAGGCGTCTTCGACGCCGAAGATACCCTCACGGGCTGTCTGGCGATGGCGCAATCGGTCATCGACGGGCTGGCGCTGAACCGCGATCGCGCCGCGTCGGCGGCATCGGGCTTGCTCCTCGCGACCGATGTCGCCGATTACCTGGTCGGCCGCGGGGTCCCTTTCCGCCGGGCCCACGAAATCGTGGGCGCCCTGGTACGCCAGCTCGCTGCGGAGAAACGGGATTTCGCGTCCTTGTCGCTCGACGACTGGCGCGCCGCCAGCGACTGGTTCGAGGCGGATATCGTCGCGCGGATGACGCCCCGTGTATCGGTTGCCGCCAAACGGACCCCTCAGTCGACAGCGCCGGCCGCGGTCGACGGCCGGTTGCGTGAAATTCGCGTGTGGCTCACTGCTGTGCTAAGATGACCACCGCCTTTCGGCATCCCCATTCCCAGCCAGCGGTTCGTCGGGAGATTTGATGCAACAGCGCCAGCTTCGGCTTGGTGACATTCTGGACGATTATTGTCCTCGCGAACGCCGCGTGACGAACCACGCAGTCGTTGCGATGGTCGGCCCCGATGTGAAGCAGACGCGGTGTACGACCTGCGACGCCGAGCACGAATACAAGCACGCCAAGGTTCCGCGCCAGCGGAAGAAGTCCGATACGCCCAGCGCGCTGTACGCGCAGGTTGCGGCGGGCGCGCCCAAGCGCGTCGTCCACGAACCGGTCGACGGCCAGGCCGACGCGGACGCGTCGAAGGAGTTGCCGGAGCCGGTGCAGCTCGCGGAACCGGAAACGGCGTCGGAGCCGATCGATCCACGGCCGGAGGCGGAACCGATGGTCGCCGCGGGCGACGAAGACGACGTTTCGCGCGACGACGATGAAGGTCCGGTGCACAGACCGCTGATTCGCGCCTCGCTGCCGCGGCCCGAAGGGCAGCAGCCGCCGGCGCGTCCGATTCCAGAATTCACCATCCGTCAACCTGGTGGACGGCCGAACCGGTTCCGGCCGCGCCATCAGCGAGGCGGCGCGTCCTTCTCCGGTAACAACCGCTCGAACGGCGGCTTCGGCGGACCGATGCGCGGCAACACGCGGCCGCAGGGCGTCCCTTCACGTACGGCCAAGCGCCACGGCGGCGGCGGACGCAAGCGTTCCAAGTAACCAGAGCTGATAGGTGACAGCGGACAGCTGATGGCTGGTGCTGCTGTAACTTTCAGCGCTCGGCTATCAGCATGTCGGACCTTTCTGGTAAACACGGTCTCATCGTTGGCGTCGCCAACAAACGATCGATCTCCTGGGCGATCGCGCAGGCGGCGGCGGCGGCGGGAGCGCGCCTGGCACTCACATTCCCGAGCGCGCGGCTCGAGGAGAACGTACGAGAGCTGGCGGCGACGCTCGAGAATCCCGTCCTCGCGCCATGCGACGTCGCCAGCGATCAGCAGATTGGCGACCTCGCGGCCACGCTCCAGCACGAGTTCGGCGGCCTCGATTTCCTGGTGCACGGCGCCGCGTTCGCGCCCGCCGACGCGTTGAGCCATCCGTTCGTCGAGACGTCGCGCGAGAGCTTCCGCGTGGCGCTCGACGTCAGCGTCTATTCGCTCGTCGCCCTGACGCGCGCGGTCGTGCCGCTCATGGAACCGCGCGGCGGCGGCAGCATCCTGACGCTCACCTACATCGGCAGCCAGCGCGTGTTTCCGAATTACAACGTGATGGGCGTGGCGAAAGCGGCGCTCGAATCGTCGGTCCGTTATCTTGCGAGCGATCTCGGGCCGAAAAACATCCGCGTCAACGCGATCTCGGCGGGCGCGATCAAGACGCTGGCGGCATCGGGGATTTCCGGATTCTCCAGCATCCTGCAGGTGTATCGCGATCGGGCGCCGCTGCGGCGTGGCGTCGATACGTCAGAGGTCGCTGACGCAGCGGTATTCCTGCTGAGTCAGGCGTCACGGGCTGTCACGGGTGAGATCGTGATGGTTGACGCGGGTTTCCACGTCAACGGCGGCATTTAGGTTGCAGCCCAATTACCCAACTGGCAACGGGAGGCCGCATGCTCAAGCGCTCATTCGTCATGCTCATGCTGACCGCTTCGATCGGCGCATGCGCTCAGGCCGCGCGCGTGCAGTCGAGCAGTGCGCTCGACGACGCATCGATTACCGCGCGAGTCAAGACGGTGCTGTTGAACGACACGCAGGTCGCGGCGACCAAGATCGACGTGGTCTCCAACCAGGGCGTCGTGACGCTGAGCGGCTCGGTGAAGTCGAAGTCCGACGAGGCGCGCGCGATGGATCTCGCGCGGCGTGTGCAGGGCGTGCGCGACGTCCGCTCGCAGCTGCAGGTCAGCTCCATTCCTCAATCCTGATACGCGACCGGCAGACGCCGATCTCCTCGAGCAGCTTCGGCACCTCGTCGACGAGTGCCGGCGGGCCACAGACGAAGCAGAGCGTCTCCGCGTCGTGGACCAGCTGCCCGAGCTCGACGCGGCCGATGCGTCCGCGCGCGCCGCGCCAATCGATCGTGTCGCCGGCGCGCGTGACCGTCTGACGCAGCTCGATGTGCCCCGCGTCGGCCAGGGCGCGCAGTTCGCTCTCGTACGCGAAATCGTCCGGCGTGCGCGCGCTGTAGAGAAGACCGACGTTCGCGTGTGGAATCTGCAGCGCGTGCCGCAGCATCGCGCGCAGCGGCGCGATGCCGCTGCCGCCTGCGATGAAGAGGAATCGTCCTTCGACGGGCGCCGCGGGAAACGTGAAGGTGCCCAACGGTCCTTCGACGTCAACCGTCACGCCGCGCCGCAGCGTGAACGGCGGACCGCCCTGCGGATCTTCGTCCATGCCGACGAGCAGCTCGATCCAGCCGTCGCGTCGCGCATCCTCGGGCGCGCACGCGATCGAGTACGGTTTTCGCGTCTCCGATCCCTGGTTGCCGACGAGCACCGCCTGTCCCGCGGCGTACTCGAACGGGTGACCGTCGAGATCGAGCCGCACGATGTGCGCGCGCGGCGTGGCCGGCAGGACCTCGCGAATCGGCAGATTGAGGATCACAAAACTTGTATGCTACCCGGCTGCGACGTTATGTCGTGGATATGCCCGAGCGCAACGGCGCGAGGGCATCAGCGCGTGGGGATGGGCCCCACGCGAATACGAAAATGCTATTCCGCAGGGCGCGAGGACTGCTGCTGCGCTTCGTGCGCCGCCGCGCGCTCGCATCCGCCGTCGGGATCGCGCTCGCGGTCCCGGGGGCGTGGATTGAATTCAGCGGACGCGCCAGCGCGTGGTGGATCGAAGGGCTCGCGCTGATTAGCGGCGCGACGGGCCTGGCGCTGTTGTGGACGGGTGTGAGCGGGACGAAACCCGATTGGATCGAGTAGGCGCGCGGTTCAGAGCACTCCTACGGCGGCCCTCTGCAGATCCAATTCGGACACGGCGGAGATCATCGGCAGCAGCATGTGCCGGCTCGCATCGGGACCGCCATTGACGCGCTTGCGGCGAGTCTTGTCGCGGTACATCCGGCTGTCGGCCGTCGCCAGCAGCGTTTCGTACGTATTGCCGTCGTGCGGGAACACGGCCGCGCCGACGCTGATGGCCAGCGGCAGCATCTGTCCGGGCCGCGCCTCGAACTGCAGGCCATCGACGGCACGCTGCAATTCCAGGCGCTTGCGCTCGGCCTCGTCGGCGCCGCATCCCGCCAGGACGACGATGAATTCGTCGCCCGCGTAGCGGACGCAGACGTCGTACGGCCGGATCCCGGCACGCAGCACGGTAGCGATGTCGCGCAGGGCGCGGTCGCCGACATGGTGGCCGAACGTGTCGTTGATCTCCTTGAAGTTGTCGAGGTCCATGACGAGCAGCGAAACCTCGGACTTCAGCCGCTCCGCCCGCGCGAGCTCGCGCGTGAGGTGCATGAACATCGAGCGCGTGTTCGGCAGACCCGTCAGCGGGTCGGTGAGCGAATCTTCCTGCGTCTGTTCGAAGACCATCGAGTTGTAGATGACCGCTGCGGCCTGCTCCGAGATGCGATCGAGCAGGCGCCGGTGGTCGTCGGTGTAGACCGACGGTTCGGTGTGATAGACCGAAATGGTGCCTATGAACCGTTCGTTGAAGAGCAGCGGGCACACGAGCGCCGAGTGCAGCGTCGTGCGATCGGACGGCTGACCCGCCGCTTCCAGATCGGCGCTCGGGCGCGCGTTGACGAGCGGGCGGCGATTGCGCGCGACCCAGCCGGTCAGACCGTGGCCGTTGCGAATCGTGAGCTGCTGAATCGTGTCCGACTCGACGCCGGTCGCGAAGCGGCAACGCAGCGTCTCGGTGTCGTCGTTGTACAGGAACAGCGCGCAGCAGGAGAACGGCACGATGTTGCTCAATTTCGAAGAGATCAGGGCCATCGTGTCCGACACGCCGAGGCTGCTGCCCATGGCCTGCGCGATTTCGTACAGCGCGTAGATCTCGCGGTGAGCCAGCGCGATGTCCTGGAACACGTTGGTTCGTCCGGGCGAGTCGTGCACCAGCCCTACTGCCGGTTCGGCTGTCGGCAGCTGCGCGGCCACACGCGTCAGCTTGCGCGCCGGTTCCTGGCTCGACTCGGCTTCCGCGGCGAGCGCCGAGTACATGTCCACGAACGTCTGCACGACGCGCGGATCGAGCGCCTTGCCGGCTTCCTGCCGGACGAGGCCGAGCGCAGCCTCGAGGCTCATCGCCTTGTGATAGGGGCGCTCCGACATGAGCGCGTCGAAGTAGTCGACGACGGCGAGGATGCGCGCGCCGAGCGGGATCTCGTCGCCTTTCAGGCCGGCAGGATACCCCTTGCCGTCCCATCGTTCGTGATGGCTGAGGATGAGGGGCGCCACCGGGTACGGGAAGGGCACTCCACTGATGATCTCCGCGCCGACCTGCGGATGGATGCGAATCTTCTGGAATTCTTCCTGAGTGAGCGGACCTGGCTTCGACAGGATGTGTTCGGGCACCGCGAGCTTCCCGATGTCATGCAGCAGCGCGGCGGTCTTGACGCCCTGGATCTCGTTTTCCGCCATGCCGAGCGCGCGCGCGAGTCCGGCGGCGTACACCTGCACGCGCCGGATGTGGCTCTGCGCCGTCTGATCCTTCGCGTCGATGGCCAGCGCGAGCGCCTCGATCGTCGCGAGGTGCAGGTCCGACACCTGCGCGACGTGCCGCTGCTGATCGTGGATGCGGCCCATGTACACCTTGTAGGTGCGGTAGATCAGATACGGCGGCGCGGCCGCGAGCGCGGCGAACCAGTACCCGCCGTGATACACGACCGTCGTCGCGACCGCCGCGGCGCCGGCGCCGACGAAATAGCCCGGCGCGCTCCACAGGAAATTCTCGTTCCACACGCGGACGATCGACTGCTTGGTCGATAGTCCAATCGCCGTCGCGACGAGCACGGTGTTGCAGACGAAGTACGCCGTCGCGGCGCCGACGAGCGGTTTCGGGATGTCGACGAACGAGAACTGCACGCCGGGCGCAGTGCCGCCGAGCCATGTGTAGACCGTGCCGGCCGCTTTGACGGTGAGCACGAGCGACGCCATGCTGAAGAGCGTGCGGTACGGCGCCGATCGCGACTGCGTCCGGAACGTGCACTGACTCCACGCGCTCGCCGCGCCCACGACCATCGTCGGGTTCGCGCCGAGGAGCAGCAGCGACAGGAAATCGACGGCGTACGACACCGACATCGTCGACCCGCTGCTCGCGAGCGGCAGGCTCACTTTCAGCGCCGAGGCAAGCGATGAGAAGCCGAGGAGCGCCGCAAACAGCACGAGGTTATCGATGCTGCGTGGCGCGAAGATCGTGATGGTGAGGGCGCCTGCCGTCAGAACGGCTCCGACATAGAGCCGTGCGGCAATGGGCAGATCCTTCATGCTCAGCTTAGGGGGAGCCGAGTCCGGGAATCATCCCCGAAATCGGACGTTCAAACCTCGGTTTCGCGCGTCCGGCGTGTCGCCGGCCGTGCTTCGGGCTCCAGCTGATACTCAACGATCTTTCGATAGAGCGTGCCGCGGCTGATGTCGAGCACGCGCGCCGCCTCTTTCTTGTTCCACTGCGCCGCTTCGAGGACCCGCACGATGTGCGCGCGTTCCGATTCGGCGAGCGTCGGCATGTGCTCGCCCGATGGTTGCGGCGCGGAGGTCGAGGCGTGGAGGAACTCGACGTCGGACGCGCGGATCGTGCGGCCGGGCGCCGACAGCGCCGCGCGGGACACCGTGCTTTCGAGCTCGCGGATGTTGCCCGGCCAATGATAGCCCACGAGGAGATCGAGCGCTTCACGCGAAAACGCCTTATTGTCGAGCGGCAACCCCTGCGCGGCGCAGTACCGCGCGAGGAATCGCTGCGCGAGCACGGGAATGTCGACCTGCCGCTCGCGCAGAGACGGCAGTCGGATCGCGAACGCATTCACCCGGTAGTAGAGGTCCTCGCGGAAGCGGCCGTCGCGCACGAACTGCTCGAGCGGACGGTTGGTCGCCGAGATCAGTCGGAAGTCGACCGAGATCGACTTGTGCCCGCCGAGACGTTCGAAGCGCCGCTCTTCGAGCACGCGTAACAGCTTGGCCTGCGCGATGAGCGACATGTCGCCGATTTCGTCGAGGAACAACGTGCCGTCGTTGGCCAGCTCCAGCCGTCCGGGCTTCCGATCGTGCGCCCCGGTGAACGCGCCCTTTTCGTACCCGAAGATTTCCGATTCGAACAGCGTATCGGGAAGCGCCGCGCAGTTGACCGCCTGGAACTTCGCGACGCTCCGGCGGCTGAGCTCGTGAATCATGCGCGCGACGAGCTCTTTGCCCGATCCGGTCGGGCCGAGCACGAGCACGGAGATATCGGATTTCGCGGCCGTGCGGATCCATTCGAAGACGATCAGCATCTTCTCGTCGCGGCCGATCATCTCGCGGAACCGCTGCACCGACGGCGACTGATCCTCGGTCGAGACGTTCGCGCGCCGTTCGAGGAACTGATCGAGGAGGTCGACGATGGTGTCGTTGGCCGGCCGTTCGATCGCGTAGCGAGGCGGCGAGCCCGGCACAACGCGCGCGACGCCGAAGTCGGCGAGCTCGCGCACGCAGTTTTCCACGTCGAGCCGCAGGCGGCCGAACGTCTGCATCAGCGATTCGACGTCGAAGCTCTCGTCGGGCCGCGCGCTGAGATAACGAAGAATGCCGGCGCGCAGTGGCGACTGCACCAGCGTTTTGAAGCGGGTTTCGAGCTCGCCGCCCGCGTCGGGCCGCGCGGTCGCTGCCGTGCTCGCACGGCGGGCGCTGAAGGTCAGGTCATCCATTATGTGCACTTAGGATATCGGCCGATCCGGGGCCGACCGACAGGGCATGTGGCCGACCCGCAAGACGGCCCGATCGGCCGCCGTGCCGGTCATTTCCGTATCACGACAGCGCGCCGCCTAGGCCGATTCAGGCGAGCGGCGAGTCGAAGAGCCGCGGTAGTAATCGGTCTGATATCGCTCGATGAGCGTCTTCATCTCCACGGCGTCGCCCTTGCGGTGGCCGTGGCAGACGATGGGATCGGATCCGCCGCTCGTTTCCACGAGCACGTTCGACAACAGAAGGCCGGTGTCGATGCGGACCGACGAAATGTGCGCCATGTGAATCGTCTCTTCGCGCTTGCCGATCCAGCGCGGCGTGTGCTGGACGACGCTCGTCGGCGTGATAAGCACCTGCGTCGGAAACAGATGATTGCCGCGGCTGATGCGGCTCGCGCGAAACACGTCGCCGCTCGCGAACGGCCGCCCCTTCATCCACACCCAGAACGCGAGCGCCACGACGACGGCGGATGCCACAGCGGCCGTCCACCAGAGCCAGTCCTGCTCGCCAGTCACAAACGCAGATGTTAAGCTATTTCAACCCTCAACTTTCAATGCTCAAATTCTCAAGGAATGCTCTCAACCCGTTTCTCGAACGGTGAGAGTCGAGCGTCGAGAGCTGAAAAGGAGAATCCGTTGCCGTATCGCGCTCCCGGTTCGCCCGGGCACTCGCGTCAGCAGTTCCTGTCGGGCAAGCCGATTCATTATTACCGCCCCAAGGGCAGCGCGGACATCCGGCATCTGATCGACGAAGGGTTCCAGGCCTTCAACGCCGGCCGGTTGTCGGAGGCGTGCGCGATCTTCACCGAGAAGATGCTCGATCCGAAGAACGACACGACGATCGGGCTGACTGTGGCAGGTGCGATGACGCCTGCGGGACTCGGCGGCTGCGTGATCGAGATGATGGATCGCGGCCTGATCGACTTCGTCATTTCGACCGGCGCGAACCTGTATCACGATCTGCACTATGCGCTGAATTTCACGCTGCGGCGCGGATCCCCGTTCGTCGACGACCGCGAGCTGTACGAGGACGGCGTCATTCGGATCTACGACGTCCTGTTTCCCGCCGACGTTCTGCTGCAGACCGACGCGTATCTACGCGACTTCCTGGTCCGCTCTGGCCTCGACGAGGCGATCTCGACGGCCGACTTTCACTACCGGCTCGGGATCGATCTGCTCGAGCGTTTTCCGGGTTGCGAGGAGCACTCGGTCGTCGCCCGCGCGGCGCGTCTCGGCGTACCGCTGTATACCTCATCGCCGGGCGACAGCTCGATTGGCATGAACATCGCGTATCACGAGCTCATGAACGGCAGCCGCTTAATGATCGATCCGAACCTCGACGTCAACGAGGTCTGCGCGATCGTGCTGGCCGGTAAGCGCAACGGCTGCGTCATCCTCGGCGGCGGCTCGCCGAAGAATTTCTATCTCCAGGCCCAGCCGACGCTGTGGGAGATCTACGGTATTGCGAAGGGCGGCAATGATTACTTCATCCAGATCACGACGGATCAGGTCGTGTTTGGTGGATTGTCGGGCGCGACGCCGGCGGAAGCGGTCAGCTGGGGCAAGGTGAATCCGGGCGTCCTGCCGGATACGGTCGTCGCCTACTGCGACTCGACCGTCGCGTTCCCGCTCTTCTGCGAGTACGCCGTTGGGGCGCCGAACGGCCGCCGCCAGCGCAAAGAGCTCGTCCACAAGCGCGCGGAGCTCGTCGCGGCGCTGACGCGCGAAGCCAAGGCCGCGCAGGACAAGAAACTCGAACTGAAAACTGAAAAGTAATGGGAACACTCTCGTCCGAGCTGGCATCGCACGCCGAGCGGCTCACTGCGCGGCCGCGGATCTATGCCGACGCGAACGTCCCCGCGGGCATCGTCGCCCACATGCGGCTCCGTCTGCAGTGGGACGTCCTCTTCGTCCTCGAGGACAACGAGCTGCGGCGCGCGCCGGACGTTCGTCACTATCAGCTCGCGCAGCAGCTTCGGCGCACGCTCGTCACGATGGATCGCGATTATCTGGACAATCGCCGCTTCCCGTTGGGCGAGAGCGGCGGTGTGCTCGTGATCAACGCCCCCGACGAGCGCGAGCTCTCGTCGCTGCTCGATCGCGTCGATCGCCTCCTGTTCCACTCCGACAACGGCGAGGAGCCGGTGCCGTTGCCTCTCGAAGGACGCAAGCTGCAGATCAACACCGACTGGGGCCGCGACTGATGATCGGCGTCGAGCTCCTCGATTCGTACGCCGTAGCCGTCTCTGTCGACGACGGCGGACGCGTGCTCGCGCGCGCAACGGCCGAGCACGAAGCCGGCGTCGGCGCCGCCGCCGAATTGGCCCTCGATCAGATCGGGCAGGGCGAGGCGATCGACGGATCGATCGGCATCGCGTCTCCGAACCCGGCGTCGCCGGCTCTCGTAGCGGTGGCGGACCGATTGGCGAGGCGCGGGCGGGCGTCGGCGCTGCCGCGCGCCGTGTCTTCGTCGGGAACGGCGGCCGCCGTTGCCGAGGCGTGGGTTGGCGCCGGACGTGGCGTCCGCGAGGTCGTCTATTTTGCCGTCGGCGATCGCTCCACGGCTGGGATCGTTCGCGGCGGCGCCCCAGTGGTCGGCAGCCGCGGACGCGCGGGATCGGTCGCGTGGCTGTCGCTCAATCCGGTCGAGCGCGAGGATTACCGGAAGACCGGGTGCCTCGAAGCGGAAGCCGCGGCGGCCGGCATCGTCCGGCGGTTGATCTGGCGCATCAAAGCGGGTGATCGATCGCGCATTCAGGACGCCGTCGACGACTTGTCGGCGATCACGCTGGACCACGTGCTCGACGCGGCGCGCGGCGGCGACGGCGTGTCGATCTCGGTGGTCCGCGACACGGCGAAATATCTCGGAATGGCCGCCGCAAACCTGGTTGTCGTTGTCGATCCGGACATGCTGGTGCTCGGCGGCATCATGGCGAGCGCCGCCGATCTGCTGCTCGAGCCGATTCGCGCCGAGATCACGCGCCGGCTGCCGCGCGTGATGATGGACGAGCTCGCGATTGCGCCGGCGACGCTCGGCGGCGACGCCGCCGCGATTGGCGCGGCGCGCCTGGCCGCGGCCGCGCCGGAAGGCGGGGCCCCCATCGCGCGGAATGTGCGCGGTGGGGTGCTTGAATGATCGTCCTGTCAGGCGCGGCGCTGGTGCTGCCTGACCGCATCCTGTCGCCGGGCACGCTCGTCATCGACGGCGATCGGATCGTCGAGATCCGCGCCGACGCGCCGTCTTCCGGCCACGCGCATCCGCTGTTCGCGTTCCACGGACATTACATCGTGCCCGGCTTCATCGACGTCCACGTTCACGGCGTCGAGGGAATCGACACGCTGGATGCCGCCGCAGCGGGAGGTTCGATCGCGGCGATTGCCGAACGACTTCCGAAGTACGGCGTGACGGCGTTCTGTCCGACGACCGTCGCCTGCGGACCCGAGGCGCTGCGCGGCGTGCTCGATCAAGTGCGGCGCGCCCGCGAAGCGCCGGCGCCACGGGCCGCGCGCGTGCTGCCGGCGCATCTCGAAAGCAATTTCATCAACCCTGAATACAGGGGCGCGCAGCCGTTGTCGTGTTTGCGCTCGCCTAACCGCATTCACCAAGGCTACGGCGGTCCACCGAAGCCTTCGGCGGAGGCGGAAGGCTCGCGCTCCAGCGCCGTTGAGCGCACGGCCGCCGTGGAGCGCGAGGCCGCGATGGATCGCGAGGCTCCAGCCGAGCGATCTGACTTCGACGCAATCGCTATCGTCGCCGAGATCGAGCGTGCCGCGCCGGACGTCGGAATCGTCACCCTCGCGCCGGAGCTCGAGGGCGCGCTCGACCTGATTCGATCGCTCACGTCCAGCGGTCATCGCGTGTCGCTCGGGCATTCCGGTGCGACATACGACGAAGCTGTGGCCGCGATTGCCGCCGGCGCACGTCACGCGACCCATTTGTTCAACCGGATGCCGCCGATCAATCACCGGCGCCCGGGCCTGGCCGGCGCGATCCTGCAGGCCGACGAAGTCGCCGCGGAGATCATCTGCGACGGGTTTCACGTGCATCCGGCGATCGTCCGGACGGCGATCGCGGCGAAGCGGCCGTCGCGCGTGTTCGCGATCACCGACGGGACGGCGTTGTCAGGCCTCGGCGCGGGCGCTCGGGCGATGCTCGGCGGTCGGACGATTACGGCGGGCGAATCGGCGGCCCACCTCACGGACGGGACCCTCGCCGGCAGTACGCTGACGATGGATCGCGCATTTCAGATGCTGGCAGGCTCTATCGGTCTGTCGGTCGTCGACGCTGCGACGATCTGCGCGACGACCGCGGCCCGCGAGCTCGGGCTCGTCGGTCACGGCGTGCTGGCCCCCGAGGCGGTTGCCGACGTCGTGGTGCTGGACGGGAATTTTGCGGTCGTGCAGACCTACATCGCGGGCCAGTTGGTGTACAACCGAGCGGCGGAGACGACGGTGCGCCCCTTCGCGTAGACGCCGGCCTGTCTCGGCCCGAACCCGCGATCGGTGGACGTCGTCTAACCACCGGAATGGAGGGTTCTCTCATGCGCGCGGCGATTTTTCTGGCGCTCTTGTCACTCTTCCCAGCGGGCTGCGTCGATATCGTCGGCGCGGACATCCAGCAGGTCGTCCGGGAGCAAAAACACTTCAGCACGACCGGCAAGCCCGAAGTCGTGCTGTCGACCTTCGATGGCTCGATCGAAATCCGCCCATGGGACAAGCCCGACGTGCAGGTCATCGTCGAGAAGCGAGGGCGCGACGATGCGGCGATCTCGTCGATTGAAGTCCACGCGGAACAGTCGGGCAACCGGGTCGTCGTCGACGTGACGGCCGAGAAGCACGGCGATCGCGGCTTTCACCTCACATGGAACTTCGGTCGATCCGCGAAGCTGATCGTGTCATTGCCAGCGGAGTCCGACGTGACGGCGAAGAGCGGCGACGGCTCGATCGACGTCGAGCGCATCACCGGGAAAGTCGACCTGCGTTCGGGCGACGGCAGCATTCGCGCGCGCGAACTGTCGGGCGAGGTGAACGCGAGCACCGGCGACGGCAGCATGACGCTCGAAGGAAAGTTCGGCGCGCTTCGAGTTCATTCCGGCGACGGCAGCGTGCGGATTCACGCCGCGCCAGGAAGCACGGCGGCGAGCGATTGGGATATTTCGACCGGCGACGGATCGATCACGCTCGAAATTCCGGACGGCTTCGGCGCCGAGCTCGACGCGCACACCGGCGACGGCCGCATCCACGTGAACGAGATCACGCTGTCGAACGTGACCGGCGAAATTCGCCGCAACACCGTCCGCGGACGACTCGGATCGGGCGGCAGCGCCGTGCGGCTGCGCACGGGCGATGGATCGATCACGCTTCGGAGATCGTGAGGTTGCTGGTTGCGGATCACGCCCAGTCCCCAGCAACCAGCGACTGCCCAGCCCCCAGTCCCCAGCACAGAGTCAGTCTTTGACGACCCGTCCGCCCGTCACGAAGCGTCGGTAGCCGGAATACTGCTCTTGCTTGCGGATCGATTGCAGAGCGCTCCTCACCATGAGCAGCGTTTCAATGGATTCCGGCAACAGCATCGCGTCGTCGGGATCCTTGAATGCGATCGTTTTGTATCGGATGGTGCGATCGTAGCGGTCGATCACGATCCATGTCGGCAAGCCGTGCTTTATTTGCTGACGCGCTGACACTTTGATCGTCGCAAGGCTTGCGAGATGGATTTCTACTCGTAAGACATCGTAGGTCGGCGTGTCTATCCAGACGCGCCCTCTCAGCTGGACCGGGAGTGTCCAGCTGAAACAGTCCGGCCGCCCATTCACGTCTTCGACCAGCGTACCTTCACCGCTTGGGCCCAGACTCATGAAGTCGATAAACAAGACGTCGCGTTCTTTGCCCTTGCCGAAGCCTGCAGAGGAAAATTTGTAGTCCTCGCGGTTGGCTGGCAGCAGGAATGCCAGCGGCTCGGGCGACAGCGGATTCGGGTCTGTGCAACCGGCATGGTCGGTCTTATCTTTATCGCGCGGTGCGCGGCCGTTGATTCTCAATAACCTTCGTACGACGGTGGCACCAGTTGCGCCGTCGCCGTCGCCGGTGGTACCCGGCTCGATGTGTAATTCCGATTCGGTGACACGCAAAAACCCCATCAAAGAGAAGTCATGCGTAATCGGCTGAACCGTTGTTTTCTCGATGCAGATGACATTTTGGACTCGCCTGTAATATTCAGCCACGCGCTCGCCAACGCGTGTCAGGACGGCTTGTACATCAAGAGGCGCCTGCGCGGCCGTGCCCGTCGCAGTGAGCGCGGTCGCGGCGATGGCGGCGAAGACGCTACGCCCGTACGTATCGTTGGTCCGCATATACCGTGGGATCGATGACGCCCGCCTCGAGGAAGGCATCATGCCGTTCGCGGCATTTGCTGCACATGCCGCAGTGCGCACCCTCTCGCGGGCTCATGCACGAGAGCGTGTGTTCCAATGGAACGCCGAGCGCGAGACCGCGGCGGACGACGTCGGCTTTGCTCAGGCCGGCGTAGGGCGCGTCGATCGTCACTTCATGCGCGAGCCCGAGCGACAGCGCGTGAGCCATTGCCGATCGGAACTGCGGCGTCGCGTCCGGAAAGGGATTGTGCGCGAGCGTGCCGAGCACGAGCCGATCGAGCTTCGCGGCGGCGCAGTACACGCCCGCCTTGCCGAGCAGGATGATGTTGCGGCCAGGGAGATACACGTCTTCGTCCGGCGTGTGATACGCCGGAGGCCGCCCTTCGATCGCCCAGTGCGTCGCGGCGTAGACGTCGCGCACGTCGACCGACAGCGACGCGAGAGTTCGCACGTGCGACGCGAAAGGGCGCGACGCGAGCAGCTGCGCGATCGCCACGCGCTCGGCCGATTCCCACGCGAGCCCGACGCTGATGTAGATCGGCTGCACGTCGCCGCGGCTGCGATGGATTTCGTCCGCGAGGAGAACTGCGCTGTCCAATCCGCCCGAGAGAAGCACGGCCGTGCCGCTCATGCCGACGCGATTCTATGACAGAATTTGATTATGTATTCCGTTACGAAGCGCATCGACTTTTGCTACGGGCATCGGCTGCTCGACTACGACGGAATCTGTAAGCATCCTCACGGCCACAACGCATCAGCCGAGATCGAGGTTCGCACCGGAGCACTCGACAATCGCAACATGGTCTGCGACTTCAGCGACATCAAACGCGTGATCAAAGGCTGGATCGACAAGGAGCTCGATCACAAGATGCTGCTGAGACACGACGATCCGCTCGTGCCGCCGCTTCGACAGCTCGGCGAGCCGGTCTTTCTGCTCGACAGCAATCCGACCGTCGAACGCATCGCGCGTCTCATCTTCGAATACGCGAAAGAGCAGGGCTTCCCGGTCGTGCGGGTGAAAGTGTGGGAGACGCCGACGTCGTTCGCCGAGTTCGCAACCCAGTAGCCGCCGCGCCTTGCCGTTCTCGCTGTACGTGTTCGATCTCGACGGAACCCTCGTCGACTCGCGCCGCGATCTCGCGGAGTCGGCCAACGAGCTGCTGCGCGTGTCCGGCGCGTGGCCGCTGCCCGAAGAAGACATCGGACGAATGGTGGGCGACGGTGCCGCGGTGCTCGTCGACCGCATGTTCGCGGCCAGCGGCATCGCGCAGCCGCCGGATGCGCTCGCGCGGTTTCTCGCGATTTACGATGGCCGCCTCCTGAATCACACGCGGCCCTATTCCGGAATCCGCGAGACGCTCGATCGACTCATCGAGCGGGCGCCGCTCGCCGTGTTGACGAACAAACCGATTGCCGCCACGCGCCGCATTCTGGCGGGACTTCAACTCAACGGTTATTTCGACGCGTCGTTCGTGATCGGCGGCGATGGTCCGTTCCCGCGCAAGCCTGACCCGAGCGCACTCCGCCACCTCGCTGCGATTGCCGCGACAACGGTCGCGTCGACGCTGTTGATTGGCGACTCGCTGATCGACTGGCGCACGGCGCGCCAGGCCGGTACGGCGATCTGCCTTGCGCGTTACGGTTTTGGTTTCGGAGGAATTCCTCGCGACGCGCTGAGTCCGGACGACTGCATCGTCGACGATCCCTTGGCGCTGCTCGCGATGTAGGAATTTGCTACAGGATTTTGCGCTCCACTGTCGGGCTTCGCTGCACGTCATTGATACGCCAATCGAAATCGTTCGCTAATGAAGTGGCACTACCATTGCTGAGATAAGCCCCCGTCCCTCGGCCGAGGTCAAGCGACAAATCGATTGTTCGACCACGTAGAATACCGAACTTATGCCGACGCCACTGATTGAGGGCCATGGACGATCCACGGGTCTCGTCGAAGTCCTCGATCGCGTCCTCGACAAAGGTCTCGTGGTGGCGGGCGATATCAAGGTTTCGCTCGCGGAAGTCGAGCTCCTGACGATCAGGATTCGACTGCTGATCTGTTCGATCGACAAGGCTGAACAGATCGGACTCGATTGGTGGAAGTACGACCACCACCTCTCGCCGGGGCGGCAGGCGGTGTCGGCCGAAAACGAAGAACTACGCAAGCAGGTGCGTGTGCTCGAGCGTCGACTCGCGACGCTGATGCGGCGCCGAACCGCGACGATGAGGTAGCCGCGCGCGCCGCAAGGAGAGTTCGATGCCCGTTGAACGTGCAGCAGGCGGCACAAGTCTTATCGACGTCCTCGACCGAGTGCTCGACAAGGGGATCGTCATCGATGCATGGGTGAGGGTCTCACTGGTCGGCATCGATCTCATCACCGTCGAAGCCCGCATCGTCGTCGCGTCGATCGAGACATACTTGAAGTACTCAGAAGCGGTCGGGTCGCTCGCGCCGGTCGCGAAGCCGGCGATCGAGAGCAAGGGATATGAGGAAGTCGTTGCTGAAAACGCCGCCCTCAGGGCTAAGCTCACGCCTGGCGCCGCCGGCCGCACTCGTCGCGGTCGACGCCGCGCGAAGGCCCGCGAGCAGGCGTAACGGTTCGACGCCCTACACCGGCGTCCCGCGCGTTCGCGTCGCGGTCGAAGAAGCCTCCGCGCTGAGCGACGAGGAGCAGCAGCAGCTCGCGGCGCGCGTGCGGCTGCTCGAAGGGTTCATCAGCCGTACCGACGTCTCCGACACGGCCCAGCACGCACTGCAGTGGATCGGCGAGACGCTCGGCATCTCGAAGTCCATTTGTCTCGTCCGGCCGATGGGCGATCCCGCGCTGTTCGCCGCCGGCCAGTACGGCTTCACCAATCCCGCCGCGTCGTCCTTCACCGTCTCGCTCGAGGAGTGGGGCAACCCGCTGGTCAACGCGCTGAACAACCGCAAAGAAGTCTTCTTCCCTGACGCGCACTCGGCTGCCGATCGGAAGCGGCGCCCGGCGACGCCGTTCGACGACGCGGCGTTCCACGTCGTGCCGCTCGGCGTCAGCGGCGTCGGCGACGAAGCGTTTGGCCTGCTGCTGCTCGACGGCCGCGCGCCGGTGACGTCGGAGCTGCACTGGTTCATCAGCGTGTTCGTCCAGAAGCTCGATCAGATTCTGCGGCAGCAGGCGCTCACCGAAGGAGGCCGCAAACAGGGCCGCGAGCGATCGCTGCTGTACAGCATCATCAACGCCGTCAGCGATCCGATTCTGCTGACCGATACGGAAGGGCGGCTGCTGATCGCGAACCAGCGCGCGCTGACGCTGTTCACGGCGTCGGAAGAAGAGAGCGAAGGACGCCGCGGCGCGGTACGGATGAACAACATGCTGCTGTCGTCGGCGCTCTCGAGCAAGGCGATCGAAGAGACTGGCGCCAGGCGGCGCGAGCTGCTGCTCGTCAACCCGGCCGACGGTTCGGACCTCGTGTTCGAGCTGCTCAGCACCGTCACCGAGGATCCGCGGCAGGGCAGCGGCGTCGTCTCGATTCTCCGCAACGTCACCGACCTGCGCCGCGCAAGCGAGGAGATCGAGGAGAACTATCGCAAGATGCGCGTCGCCGAGGCGCAGGCGCGCGCCGAGAGCGATCGTCTGAACCTGATCATCGATTCGGTCGCGGATCCGATCGTCGTGACCGACGCGTCTGGCGCGACCTCGCTGATGAACGAACCGGCCGAGCGGCTCTTCACGATTCCGTCGGGCGCCAGCGAGATCGAGCAGCGTTGGGTGCAGACCAACGACGCGCATTTCTCGTCGTTCATCGCGGGCATGCTCGTCAGCGCGGATCAACGCCGCAACGGCGAGATCGGCCTCGTCGATGCAAAGGCGGGCGAGCCGATGCCGGTCGAGGCGATTGCCGGAAAGATCCTGTCGGAACACGGCGAGCTGAACGCCGTCGTCACGATCCTGCACGACCGGCGCGAAGCGATCGAGAAAGCGGAACTCTACGAGCAGCTCCAGCACGCGGCCGACGAGCTCGAGCGAAAGATTCAGGCCGCGACGGCCGATATCGCGCAGCAGAACGAGCTGCTACGGCGGCAGGCGATCGAGCTGGAGCAGGCGTCGGCGTTGAAGTCGCAGTTCCTCGCGAACATGTCGCACGAGTTCCGCACGCCGCTCAACGCGATGCTCGGCTACACGTCGATGCTGCTGCAGGGCGTGGCCGGCCCGCTCGAGGCGCCCGTCAAGCGGCAGCTCGCGCGCGTCGAATCGAACGGCCGCCACCTGCTGACGATCATCAACGAGATTCTCGACATTTCCCGCATCGAGGCCGGCCGCATGCCGCTGCAGGCCTCGAAGTTCAAGATCCACGACCTGATGTCGGAAGTACGGGCCGAGCTCGACCCGATCATCCTGCGCTCGAAGCTCACCGTGACGATGCAGCTCGAACGCGATCTGCCCCAGCTCGTGACCGATCGCCAGAAGGTGAAGCAGATCCTCGTGAATCTGCTGAGCAATGCGGTCAAGTTCACCCATCACGGCGGGGTGACGTTGTCTGCGCGACGCAACGCGCGAGACCGCACGATCGCGCTCGCCGTGACCGACACCGGAATCGGCATCTCCGCGGCCGATCAGGACCGAATCTTCGAAGACTTTCGACAGCTCGACAACACGCCGACGCGCGCATACGGGGGCACGGGCCTCGGCCTGTCGATTTGCCGCCGTCTGGCCCAGATGCTCGACGGCCGGATCTCAGTTCAAAGTCAGGTCGGCAAGGGCTCGACGTTCACCCTGACGCTGCCGATCAAGGGACGGAAATGACCAACAAGGATCAACGGCCGCGTGTGCTCATCGTCGACGATTATCCGGACGCGCGCGAGATGTACTCGGAGTACCTGCAATATTCGGGGTTCGACGTCGTCGAAGCGCAGAACGGCCAGGAGGCGCTGCAGCGGGCCGTCGATGAGCAGCCCGATATCATCCTGATGGATCTGTCGCTGCCGGTCATGGACGGCTGGGAGGCGACGCGCCGGCTGAAGGCGGACAAGCGAACGGCGTCGATTCCGGTCGTCGCGCTGACCGGGCACGCGCTCGCCGGCATCTCCGACGGCGCGAAGAAGGCGGGCTGCGACGCGTTCGTCACCAAGCCCTGTCTGCCGGAAGATCTCGTGAAGGAAATCCGGAAAGTGCTGGACGATCTCGCGTCGGCCTCAACGAAGAAAACCCGCAGGAGCGCCAAGTATGGCAAGAACACCATCAACTAACGCCCGCAAGCGCGATCGCGAGGTGGCGCCGCCGCTGCGCGCGGGCGGCAAGAAGATGGCGACGGCGCGTCCGGCGCGCGCAGGCAGAGCGAACGGTGCCGTGAAGGCCGCGGCGAAGCCGTCGAAGCACGAAGGCCGTGCGGTGCATCGATCGTCCGAGAAGATCGTTCAGGGCGGGAAAGCGACGACGGTGGAGGCGCCCGCGTCCGGCGGCAGCCGCGGCAAGTACGTCTACTGCATCATCGAATCGAACGACGCGCTGCGATTCGGGCCGATCGGCATCGGCAGCGATCCGTCGGAGGTCTACACGGTGCACTACAAGAGCCTCGCGGCGGTGGTGTCCGACGCGCCGCTCGAAGTGCTCGACTCCACGCGCGAGAACGTGCTCGCGCACGAGCGTGTGAACGAAACGGTCATGCGCGAGCACACGGTCATTCCGATGTCGTTCGGCACGATATTCAAGACGCGCGACGACATCGTCGAGCTGTTGCGCTCGGCCGCCGAGGCCTTCGGCGACGTGCTGAACAAGATGCAGAACAAGCTCGAGTTCGGACTGAAGGTGCTGTGGGATCGCGACCAGTCGATTCGCGAGGTCGAGAGCGACGACGAGGACATCAGCCGGCTGAAGAAGGAAATCTCCGGCCAGAAGGGTCCGACCTACTTCGCGCGCATGCAGTACGGACGCCTCATCGATTCGGCGCTGCAGTCTCGATCGGAGCGCTACGTCGCCGACATCCTCGAGCAGCTCCGCGAGGTCTCGGTGGCGTCGCGCATCAACAAACCGATCGGCGACAAGATGATCATGAACGCGGCCTTCCTGATCTCGCGCGATCAGGAGCAGGCGTTCGACGCGAAGGTGAAGTCGATCGCAAGCAAGTTCGACAAGCTGACGTTCAAGTACACCGGCCCCTGGCCTCCGTACAATTTCGTCAACATTCGTTTGAAGCTCGAAAGGGCATGACTCAGCTTTCAGCTATCAGCTTTCAGCTTTCAGCTGATAGCTGATAGCTGTAAGCTGAGAGCTGATAGCTGAATGATGTTCATCCTCGATTCGCTGCTCATCGGTGGCCTGCGCTTCGTGCTCGACCAAGTGGTTGCCGCGGCCGAGGCCGAGATGAACGACGATACCGCGCTGCGCGAACAGCTCCTTGAAGCGCAGATGCGGCTCGAGCTCGGCGAGATCTCCGAAAAGGAATTCCATCAGACCGAGCGCGACATCCTCGCCCGCATCCGCGAGATCAAAGGGCGGCCGCAGGGCGCCATCAGCATGTCGCCCGAGGACAAGGTGTCGGGCGTCGAGATCGAAAGCTGGAATTCTGAAGGCTGACGTCTGACGACCCGCCAGCCTGCAGCGACCAGTCCCCGGCCCAGATTTGTTTTTTACGGTGGAAAAGGCGGCGTCGGCAAAACGACGTGCGCTGCCGCGCGAGCTCTCGCTGAAGCAGCCTCGGGCTCGCAGGTGCTCGTCGTCTCCACCGATCCCGCGCATTCGCTCGGCGACGCGTTGGTGACCAGGCTCGGCGTCCGGCCGACGCGGATCCGCGCGAAGCGCCACACGTTCGATGCGATCGAGCTCGACGCGCCGAGGGCATTGGCACGGTGGGTGGACGCGAACCGGGTGGCTCTGGGCGATGTGCTCGAGCACGGCACCTGGCTCGATCGAGACGATGTCGACGCGCTGCTCGATTTGTCGATCCCGGGCGTCGACGAGCTCGTGGGTCTGATCGAAATCGATCGTCTCTCTGGAGCGCGCCGCCTTCGCGCCTCCGGCGCCTCGGCGAGCCTCGGCGAGGCCCGCCCGATTCGCAAGCGCGCTCCCTACGATCTCATCGTCGTCGACACGGCGCCGACCGGGCATACCTTGCGGTTGCTCGGGGCGCCCGAGCTGGTGGCGGCAGTCGCAGAAGTGCTCGACGCGCTCCAGGAAGAGCATCGGCTGATTCGCCAGCAGCTTGCACGGGTCGGCCGTCCTGAAGCTGCCGACCGCCTCATCGCCGAAATCGGCGCGCAAGCCGCGGAAATCGCCGAGCGGCTGCGCGACGGCGGTCGCACAGCCTTTCACTGGGTGACGCTTCCCGAACCGATGTCGGTGGCCGAGAGCGAAGACGCGCTCGCGGCGCTGGACGCGATCGGCGTGCCGATTGCCGAAGTCGTCGTGAACCATGTGCTCACCGATCTCGGTCCGTGTCCGCTGTGCGATCGCCGCATCGCGGACGAGGCGCGGACGATCGCGCGCATCCGGCGGACGATCGGACGCGGACGACGTGTTCGGCTGATTCCTGCGCAGCTCGAGGAACCCCGCAGCGTGAATGCTCTGGCGGCAATTGGACGGTCACTCGTAGGGCCCGACCAGCATGTCGGCTCCGATCCGCGCGTCGGCCCAGGGCGGCGCGTCGCCTCCGGCCGCCGTGTCGTCTTCGAACGACATGGCGTACCGACGAAGCGGGGCGGACACGCTGGTCCGCCGCTGCCAGAACTGTTAGGTGACGCGCGCCTCGTGTTCTTCGGCGGAAAGGGGGGCGTTGGAAAGACGACGGTCGCAGCGGCGGCGGCGTTGTCGCTGGCGCATGCGCATCCGGACCGCCGAATCCTGCTCCTGTCCACCGATCCGGCGCATTCGCTCGGCGACGTGTTCTCGGCGCGGCTGAGCGATCGGCCGCGTCGCGTTGGAGGTGGTCCTGCGAATCTCGTCGCACGAGAGGTCGATGCGGAAGCGGCGCTGGCCGCGCGGCGACACGATCTCGAGTCGGCGCTCGAAGAGATCGCGTCGACGGTCGGCGCGGCCGGCGTTCGGATTGGCGGCCGCGGGTCGGAGCTCCTGAAAATCGCGCCGCCAGGCATCGACGAGCTGTTCGGGGTCCTTTCGGTGGTGGGCGCGCGTACTGCCTATGACGCGATCGTCATCGATACTGCGCCGACCGGACACGCGGTTCGGCTGCTCGAGATGCCCGAGGCGGCGCGCGCGTGGGTCCAGGTCCTGATGCGGGTCCTGCTCAAGTATCGATCCGTCGTACGTGCCGGACCGCTCGCCGCGGCGCTCGTCGATCTCTCGAAGTCGATTCGTGATCTGCAGGCGCTGCTGCACGATCGACAGGCGACCCGTTTCATCGTCGTCGCGCGCGCGGCGCAGGTGCCGCGGAGCGAAACGGAGCGGTTCCTCGAGCGGCTCCGGCGCCTCCAGCTCGCGACGCCGGCGCTCGTCGTGAACGCGATGACACTGACGCCCGGACGATGCCGCCGGTGTCGCGCGACGGCAGCGACCGAGCGCAGCGAACTGGCCGCGTTGAGGCGATTGTCGCAACGGCGGGTTATCATCCAGACGCCGCTGACGGCGCCGCCGCCCCGCGGCGTCCGCGCGCTGAGCGAGTGGGCGCGCCGCTGGATCGTATGAACGCCACGTATGTCTACTGTGTCGTCTCGGCGCCGCGGCGTCCGCGCGTGCCTGCGGCGGCGCGCCGACTGCCGCATTCGAGTGCTGTTCGGGTGCTCGACGTCGATCGCCATCTCTACCTCGTCGTCACCGACGTGCCGACGAAGGAGTACGGCCAAGCGGCCATCAACAAGCGCCTCTCGGACCTCGAATGGGTGTCGCGCGCGGCGGTGGCGCACGAGGCGGTCGTCGAATCGTTCGGCGAAGCGGACGCGGTGCTGCCGATGAAGCTGTTCACGATCTTCACGAACGACCGACGCGCGGTGGAGCAGGTTCGCGGAGATCGGCGGCGCATCAGCAGCGTCATGAGGCGCGTCGCACGGCAGCAGGAGTTCGGGATTCGTGTCGTGCTCGATCGCGCAGCCGCCGTGCGCCGCCGCGCCGCCTCCCACCGGACCGGCGCGCGCACGAACAAGAACGCGACGGGTGCCGGCTATCTGGCGCGTAAGAAAGCCGAGCGCGACGCCGCGGTCGAGCTCGCCGAGCACGCACGCGAGACGGTTTCCGCAGTGTACGATCGGCTCGCGTCGCGATCGCGACAGGCAAAGCGGCGATCGGCGACCGAGCTGCCGACCGACGGCCCATTGCTGCTCGACGCCGCGTTTCTCGTCCCGCGCGCCAGGGCGCGCGCCTTTCGCGCGCAGGCGGCGCGCGAAGCGCGGGCACTCGCGAAGGACGGTTACGGTCTCACGCTGACCGGACCGTGGCCGCCGTACACATTCGTTGAGGACTAACCGATGCCGGACTCCTTTGCGAGACCACCGTCGCGCCTC
Source organism: Acidobacteriota bacterium (assembly GCA_003222395.1). Classification (GTDB taxonomy): domain Bacteria; phylum Acidobacteriota; class Vicinamibacteria; order Vicinamibacterales; family CAVVIG01; genus Gp6-AA45. The sequence continues at coordinate 37,114 of QHWB01000057.1, read as the reverse complement.
CGCGTCGCGGGCGACATCGTCGAGACGCCGCAATCGACGCTGCTCGACGTGTTCGACGAGCTGCTCAACAGAGGCGTGATGGCGAGCGGCGAGCTGATGCTCGGCGTCGCCGGCATCGATCTCATCTACCTGCGCCTGTCGACCTTGTTGTGCGCGGCCGACCGCGTGCTGCCGAAGCGGAGCGCGACGCTTCGGCCGGGCGGCCGCCGCCCGTCCAAACGCCTTCGCCAAGGCCCGCGCTTCACGAGACGCCGCAAGTCGTGAAGCGACGTTCGCGCCGCCGCGCTCAACCGAAACGGCGCCGCCATCCGCGCGCGACCGCGGCAGCAGCGCCCGTCACCGCCGCCGAACTGCGGCAGCTCCGCAAGGAGATCGAGCGGCGCGCCACACCGGCGCGATGGAATCCGGATCCGGACGATGTGCAGAAATCGGTCGCGCAGCTGGTGCTGACGATTGTCGAGTTCCTGCGCAAGCTGATGGAGCGCCAGGCCATCCGCCGCATGGAGCAGAAGACGCTCACGCGTAAGGAAGTTGAAGCCGTCGGCATTGCATTGATGCGCCTTGAAGAGACGATCCGCGACATCGGTGTAAGGTTCGGACTGTCGCCCGAAGATCTCAATCTCGATCTCGGACCGATCGGCAAGTTGATGTGAGTTATCATCGTCGGGTGATGCGCGCCCGCGTCGCGATTGTTTCGGCGGTGATCGCTCTCGCCGTGGCGACCGCAGCACGCGCGAACGTGCCCGCCGGCGCGTTCGTGAGCGTCGAGCGTACGATCGACGTCGCGTCGTTCTCGCGCACGATCGCGACCCGGTACGACATCGTCGTCCGCGGCGCGCTGACCGCTGACATCGACCGCGACGGCGACCTCGACGTCGTCGCATCGACCGACCGCGGATTCCTCGTCTGGGTCAACGACGGCAACGGACGGCTGACCTCGAAGAAACCCGAGCACAAGCCGATCGTCGACGGCTGTCCCCCGGACGACACGTGGGAACACGGCGGCGCCTGCGACGAACAGACCATTCAGAACGAACCGCCTTCGTCGAAGGTCGCGACGTCCTGTGGGCACGCGCCGCCGGCGGCGGTCGCCGAACATTCGGATTCGGTGAACGACGCGCGGGCCCTCGATCCGACGCGGGGCGCGGCCACGCCCCGGGCCCCTCCGTCCTCGCACTAGCCAGTCGCCAGCGACAGTTCGACGAGCCGAACGTTTTCGGCTCGCGCGGCGGAGCCTCCATCACCGCCGTGCAGAGGTGCGAGGCATTGTGCGTATTTTTTCTTCCGTTGTTCTCGTGGTCGGCTGCGCCGCGCGGGCGGATGCGCAGGCGTTGAGCATCGCGCAGGCGGTCGACGAGGCGCTGCAGCACAACCTGAGCCTGCTCGCCGAGAAGACCGCGCTGACGATTGCGGAGGCGCGGATGATCGCGGCCCGACTGCGGCCGAATCCGGTCTTCAGCTTCAGCGCCGACCATCTCGATGCGCTCGGCACCGGCTTCGACGCAACCAACAACGGCGGGCCGCCCGAAATCGCGTGGCGCGTCGACGTGCCGCTCGAGCGCGGCGGGAAGCGGAGCGCGCGCATCGCGCTCGCGTCGGCCGTCAAGTCGGCTGCCGAGGCGCAGTTCGCCGACGCGGTTCGCGGGCTCACTCAGGATGTCACGCTCGCGTGCATCGACGTCATCGCTGCGCAGGCGAGCCGCACGCTGCTCGCCGAAAATCTGCATGCGTTCGAAGAGCTCGCGCGCGTGAACAGGGCGCGCGTCACGGCCGGGTCGCTCGCCCCGTTCGAGGCGACGAGATCGGAAGTCGCGATGCTGCAATTCCGCGCGACCGTCGTTCGCGCCGACCTCGACGTGGCCGCGGCGACCGCACGGCTCCGCGTCCTGCTCGGCCGGCTGCCGGACGATCCGCTGAAGATCACCGACGCGCTGACGGGGTTCGCTGCCGAGCCGGCGCCCGCGCTCCGGCAACTGCAGGAGCTCGCGAGGCAGGCGCGGCCCGACCTTCGCGCGCTGCAGCTCGCCCAGGCGCGCTCGGTCGCCGACCTTCGCCTCCAGGAAGCGCTTGGCACGATTGATTACACGGTCGGCGCCGAATACCGGCGCCAGCAGGGCATCGCCGGACGGGGCAACTCGCTCGGCTTGTTCTTCAGCACGCCGCTTCCGTTCTCGAACCGCAATCAGGGAGAGATCGCGCGCGCCACGGCGGAGCGTACGCAGGCCGATCGCCACATCGCCGCGCGCGAGGCGCAGATCGCGGCCGACGTGCAGTTGGCGTTTCACGAGTACGTGACGACGCGCGAACTCGTGGCGGACATCGAAGGCGCTCTCATCCAGCCGGCGACCAAGGCGCGCGATACGTCGGCATACATGTACCGGTCGGGCGGGACGTCGCTCGTCGAGCTCCTCGACGCGCAGCGCGCGTTCAACGACGCCATGCAGGGCTACGTCGATGCCCGCGCGGGCCTCCGGCGGGCGGCGACACGCTTGAACGCGGCGGTCGGAATGGAGATCGTGCAGTGACGCGGTTCACCGTCGGATTCATGTTCGTGGCGGCCGCGCTGTCCGCGCCGGCCTGCGGCCATTCGGATGCGGCGACGGCCGCCGCCGACGGCGAAGCGATCCAAGCGAAGACGCCGGAGGGTCCTGTGTCGCTCGATCAGAAGATGCTCGCCGCGATCAGAATTGAACCGGTCGTGGAGCGCGAAATCGCCGACGCGTTCGCCGTGGCTGGCAAGGTCCAGTTCGACGAGGAGCGCGTCGCCCGCATCGTCGTGCCGCTCGGCGGGCAGGTCATCGATCTCCGCGTCAAGGTCGGGGACGCCGTCAGGCGAGGCGACACGCTGTGCGCGATCAACAGCCGTGAGGCCGCCGCGTCGGTCGGCGAATACATCGAGGCGCGAAAGGACGTCGAGCTGGCGGAAAAGACCGCCGCGATGACCGAGGATCTCTTCGCGCACGAGGCGGCGTCGCGGATCGCGATGCAGCAGGCGCAGAGCGACCTCGCGAAGGCGCGATCGCGCGCGGCTCGAACCGAGGAGTCGCTGCGCGTGCTCGGATTGAATCCGCGGGACGATCTCGCGGAGTTCAACGGCCGTTTGCCGATTACGGCGCCGCTGACCGGCATCGTCATCGACCGCAGGGTCACCGCCGGCCAGTTCGTGCAGAGCGACGGCACGCCGATCATGACGATTGCCGATTTGTCGACCGTGTGGGTGGTTGGCGACGTGTTCGAGCGCGATCTCCAGCGCGTCTCGCCGGGGCAGACCGCGTCGATCACCACGGCGGCCTACCCGGGCGAGACGTTCCACGGGCGGGTCAACTACATCAGCGATTCGATCGATGCCGCGACGCGGACGGCGAAAGTTCGCGTCAGCGTCGCGAATCCGGGCGGCCGCCTCAAGCCGGAGATGTTCGCGTCGGTGTCGCTCGATCTCGAAGCGCACAATCGCGTCATGCTCGTGCCCGCCGACGCCGTGTTCACCGAGGACGGCCGCGCCTTCGTCTACGCAGAGATCGGCCGCGGCAGATTCGTGCGCCGCGCCGTCGACGTGGCGCAGAGCGAAGGCCCGCTGCGCCGGGTGCTCGCCGGCCTTCGTCCCGGCGATCGCGTCGTCGTCGACGGCGCCCTGCTGCTGCGGCAGCACGAGCAACGGCGGGCCGGCTGATGGTCAAGCGGCTCGTCACGTTCGCGCTGTATCAGCCGCTGTTCATGATGCTCGTGATGGTGCTGTTCGTGGCGGCCGGGGTCGTCGCGTTTCGATCGCTGCCGGTGGAGGCGTTTCCCGACGTCACCGACGTGCAGGCGACGGTGATCACGCTCTTTCCCGGCCATGCGCCGGAAGAAGTCGAGAAGCAGATCACGATTCCGCTCGAGATCGCGCTCGCCGGCGTGCCGCACTCGGTGCGGATGTTCTCGCACACCCAGTTCGGGCTGTCGTTCCTGACGCTCACTTTCGACGATCAGGTCGACGACTATTTCGCGCGACAGCGCGTGCTCGAACGGCTGCAGCAGGCCGACCTGCCGCCCAACATCCAGCCGCAGCTGGCGCCGCTGGCGACGCCGGTCGGCGAGCTGTACCGGTTCCGCCTCGAATCGGCGACCGCGAGTCCGACCGAGCTGCGCGGCATCGAGGACTGGGTCGTCGAGCGCGCGCTGAAGATGGCGCCGGGCGTGGCGGACGTCGTCAGCCGCGGCGGGTTCATCAAGCAATACCAGGTGAACGTCGATCTCGCGCGTATGAAAGCGTACGGCGTGACGCTGCAGCAGGTGTTCACCGCGCTGTCGCGCGGCAACGCCAACGCCGGCGGCAACTATCTCGAGGAAGGGGAGCAGCAGTACCTGATTCGCGGCGTCGGCCTCCTGCGCTCGTCGGCCGACATCGGATCGATCGTTGTCGCCGAGCACAACGGCACGCCGCTGCTCATGCGCGACATCGGGGAAGTCGACGACGGCGCGGTGCCGCGGCAAGGTCTCGTCGGCCGCAACGACGACGACGAGATCGTCGAGGGCATCGTGCTGATGCGCAAAGGCGAGAATCCGTCGGAGGTGCTTCAGGAAATCAAATCGAGGGTGGACCACCTGAACGAATCGGTGCTGCCGAGGAACGTGAAGATCGTCGCGTACTACGATCGGTCACAGCTCATCTCCACGACGCTCACCACGGTCTTTCGCAATCTGCTCGAAGGCGCGCTGCTCGTGACGCTCGTGCTGTACGTGTTCCTGCGGAACGGCCGCGCGGCCGCCATCGTGGCGGCCGTCATTCCGCTCGCGCTGCTCGCGACGTTCATCGGCCTGCGCGTCCGCGGCATTCCGGCGAACCTTCTGTCGCTCGGCGCGATGGATTTCGGCATCATCGTGGACGGCGCGGTCATCGTCGTCGAAAACGTGTTTCGAACGCTCGCCCGACACTCCCACTCTCCCGATCGTGAATCAGCGCGCCGAACGATTCTCGACGCGACCGAGCAGGTCGGGCGTCCGACGCTGTTCTCGATGCTGATCATCATCGTCGCGCACATTCCGATCTTCACGCTGCAGCGCCACGAAGGACGGATTTTCGCGCCGATGGCGTACACCGTTTCGTCGGCGCTCGTCGGATCGCTCGTGTTCTCGCTCACGCTCGTGCCGCTCCTCTGTTTCTTCCTGCTCGGGCGTGGCGTGAAGCACGAGCACAATGCGCTCGTCGCGTTTCTCGAACGTGCGTACCGCCGTACGCTGGAACGGACGCTGCGGCGGCCGTTGGCCGCCATCGGCAGCGCAGTCGCGGCGCTCGCGATCGCCCTGCTGCTCGTCCCGAGGCTCGGGACCGAATTCCTGCCCGAACTGAACGAGGGGACGCTGTGGATCAACCTGACGCTTCCCTCGAGCGTGTCGGTCTCCGAGGCGAAACGGCTCGTGGCCCAGGTGCGGCGCATCGCACGCGAGTTTCCCGAAGTGACGCAGGTCATCTCGCAGGCGGGCCGCCCGGAAGACGGCACCGATCCGAAGCCAATCAACATGGCCGAGTTCTTCGTCGATCTGAAGCCGCCGTCGCAGTGGACGCGGAGGATCACGCGCGAGGATCTGGCGGCGCAGATGGAAGACGCCGTCGGCCGCATCCCCGGATTGGAACCGGCGATTTCGCAGCCGATTCGCGACAACGTGCTCGAAAGCATCTCGCAGATCGACGGACAGATCGTCATCAAGGTCTTCGGCGACGATCCGGCAGTCCTGCGGCAGAAGGCCGGCGAGGTGCTGCGCATCGTGTCGGGCGTGCGCGGCGTGTCGCGCGCGTTCGTCGATCGCGCCGGCGAAGTGCCGCAGCTGCAAATCGAGGTCGACCGCGCCCGCGCGGCGCGGTACGGGCTCAACGTGGCCGACGTCGAGGACGTGATCGAAACGGCGCTCGGCGGCAAGGTCGGCACTGAAATCTGGGAGGGCGATCGCCGATATGGCGTCGCGGTGCGGCTGCGCGATCGGGATCGACAGAACGTCGCGGCGATCCGCAACGTGCTCGTCGACACGCCGTCGGGCACGCGCGTGCCGCTCGGCGACGTGACCAACATCGCCGTCCGTGGCGGCAGCATGAACATCAGCCGCGAGCTGGGACAGCGCGTCTCCGCGATCGGCGTGTTCATCCGCGGGCGCGACATGGGCGGCATCGTGCAGGAGATGAAGGAGAAGGTGGCCGGCGGCGTCATGTTTCCGCCCGGCTATTTCGCGATCTTCGGCGGCGAGTTCGAGAATCAGCAGCGCGCGATGACGCGCCTCGCCGTCATCGTGCCGGTGAGCGTCTTCCTCATCTTCATTCTTCTGTTCAACGCATTTGGCTCGGTGAAGAACGCCGCCATCATCCTGGCGAACATCCCGCTCGCGTCGATCGGCGGCATCGTCGCTTTATACGTGACGGGGATTCACGTCAGCGTCTCGGCGGCGATCGGGTTCATTGCGTTGTTCGGACAGGCGGTCCTGAACGGCGTCGTGATGGTCAGCCACTTCGCCGATTTGCGCGCCCGGGGGTTGACGCCGCTCGATGCCGTGATGACCGGCGCCACGGTGCGGCTGCGGACCGTGTTGATGACGGCGCTGCTGGCCATGCTCGGGTTGCTGCCGATGGCCCTGTCGCATGCGATCGGATCGGAAGTGCAGAAGCCGCTGGCGGTCGTCGTGATTGGAGGGCTCGTCTCGGCGACGCTCCTCACGCTGCTGGTCCTGCCTGCCCTGTACTATCTCGTCGAAGCGCGCCTCGCTGCCGATCGTCGCTGATGCTGCAGCTGCCGCGCGTGGACGCCGTGATTGCCGAGGATGTCGCCGACCACCATCGACACGCCTCCGAACACGGCGACTTCGTGCGAGCCTCCGCTGACGTTCATCTGAACGCCGCCGTCGACGGCGTAGCGCGCGCCGAGCTCGTAGATCGCGCCGGCGTCGACCGCCGACATCGCGCCACCCTCCGCGTCCTGCCGCGAGAACCAGAACGCCTCGGCATAGGGATTCAGATTGTCGGTCGCCGCGACGCTCGCCGACGTCGACGCCAGGTGCTGCGTGAAATGCGGCTCGCCGTTTCCGGCGCCGATGCGGCCGATGCCGTAGTTGACGTCCACGTGCCAGTGACGGCCGATGTCCGAGCCGCTGAGGACCGACAGCAGATAGTCGCGATCGCCGGAGCCGAATCCTTTGGTGGCGTCCGCGGTGGGCAGATTGATCGCCGGCAGGATTGACAGCACCGGCACGCCGCCGGGGTCGGCCCACAACCGGAGCTTCGCGCCGATTTGAGTGTTGCCGACGCCGGTCTGCCGTGTGATGCCGTCGGTCGCGGTCACCAGTCCATCGGTGCCGATGCGCGCTTCCAGCCATTCCGTCAGCCCGACCCGCGCGGTGAACGGCGAGCCGAACGCGTGCTGTCGCGTCCCGGGGTGCGCGTAGAGGCCGCCCATCTCGATTTGGAGCAGTCCGGTGTCGACGATGTGCGTCCCGTTGGTGACGTCCGGACGATCCGGCTCGATGCCCTCGTTCTGCTGGGCGCGCGCCGACGCGCTGAAACACAGCATGATGAGGATGCCGGACAGCGCGGCGAGGATCATCGGCGGAACGGCAGCTCGTACGAGAAGTACGTCAGGAGCGCGACGTCGGTGACGCCGCTCGCGCGCGTGACGGGGGCTGCGGCCCCAATCACGAGCTGATGCTCGCCGAAATTCCAGCCGCGGCGGAAGCCGGGCGAGACGGTCAGCAGCTGATCAATCTCCGCGACGGCCTCGAGGAACACGTTGAACATCGGGCTCATGCGCCAGATGCCGCTGCCGGCCACGTGCGGCGTCGAATCAACGCCCGGCAGCCACGTCCACCCCGCGTTCGCATGGATGTACAAGTCGTCGAACTGTTTGCTCGCCGGCAGGTTCACCTGCAGCCCGATGACGCCGCTGCCCAGTCCGTCGGCTTCGCGGCCGCTTGGAAGGATGAGGCTGAAGCGCGGCGACACGGCCGGCCGCCGTCCGCCTTCGACGAGCAGCTGGTAGCGATAGTTGAGCAGCACGTCGTTGATGCCGCCGATGCCGTCGCTCTTCGAGAACGGAATCGTGTACGAGAGCTGGTGCGTGAGATTCGGCGCCGGCCATTCCTGAGTGAACGACGCCTCCCAGCCGCCCGAGCGATGACGGCTCCACGTGAAGATGTTCTGGACGACGCCGGCTTCCTGGTTGAACGACTCCTCGACCAGGAAGGAGTTGTCGAGGATCTCCCATTTGTTCGATTGCGCGCGCGCCTCCACCGCGGCCACCGACACACACGCCGTCACGATTGCGATGAGGCGTCGATGCACGTCAGCTTCGATCGAGCTCCACGAGCAGCTTCGAGGCCGCGCGCGCGCCGATCGTAATCCGTCTATCCCTTCCGCGCAGCTGCACCGCGTCGGCTGCGGCGTCGCGCGTCTCGACTTCGACCGGCTGGCCCGGCTTGAGGTCGTTGTTCTCGATGAAGCGCAGGAACGCGGGATCCTGATCGGCGATCCGCGTCACTTTCAACGGAGTGGCGAGCGGACAGGTGAGCAGCGAGTCGAGCGCGCGTGCCGCGACCGTTCCTTCCGGATTCGGAATCGGATCGCCGTGCGGGTCGTGCGTCGGACGCCCGAGCATTTCGTCGATGCGATCGATCAACCGATCGGACACGACGTGCTCGAGCAGCTCCGCGTCCTCGTGCACTTCTGCCCAGCTCATGCCCATCACCTGAACCAGAAATGATTCGACGAGACGATGGCGCCGGACGACCAGGCCGGCGAGCCGCTCCCCCGCGGACGTGAGGCGCACGCCGCTGTACGGCTCGTATTCGACCAGACCCGATTCCGACAGCGCCTTCACCATCGTCGTCGCCGTGCCGGGCGTCACGCCGAGCGATGATGCCACTTGTCCCATCGACACGAGCCGTTCACCGGCCGCGAGCAGCGACTGACCCTGGTAGATCGCTTTCAGATAGTTCTCGACGGTGCTCGAGGGGAGCATCGCCGCTATTATCCATCAATGCGAGTAGCCGAACGCATCGCCACGCCCGAAGGCAAGCGTCGCTACGTGCGCGCGCTCTTCGCGACGATTGCCGATCGCTACGACTTCACTACGATCGCGCTCTCGTTCGGACTCGATCGGCGGTGGAAGACACGTCTCGTCAACCTCGCGTCGCCGGCGGCGGGCGCGCGCGCGCTCGATCTCGCGACGGGTACTGGCGACATCGCGTTTGCGCTCGCCGCGCGCGGCGCCGACGTCGTCGGTCTCGACATCACGCATCGAATGCTGGTCCTGGCGCGCGCGAAACGGAGAGAGAAGTTCGTCGTCGGTGACATGATGGCGCTGCCGTTTCCGCCGCGGTCGTTCGACATCGTGACCACGGGATACGGATTGCGGAACGTGCCGAGCCTGACGATCGCGGTCGATGAGATCCAACGCGTCCTTCGACCCGGCGGCCAGCTCGTGTCGCTCGATTTCAACCGTCCGTCGAACGCCGTCGTCCGCGCGGCGTTCCTCGCGTATCTGACGCTCGTCGGCGCGGCGCTCGGATGGATCCTGCATCGCGACCCCGACACCTATCGCTACATTCCGGCTTCGATTCTTCAGTATTCCGACGCCGCCGCCGTCGCGCGGTTGCTCGAGGCGCGTGGCTTCGTTCGCGCGACGTATCATCCGATCCTCGGCGGACTGATGACCATCCATCATGCGTTCCGAAGTTGACGTGTCGAAATGGTCAGGCGAGGGCACATTCACGCAACTGCTCATCGATTGCCTGCGATCGATGGAAGCGATTGAATTCGTGCGCGTGGAAGATGCTCCGGCGACGCGATCGGAAGCCGACTACAACTTCATCAGCAACGAGATCTTCGTCGCATTTACGAAAATCGAGCGTCACGAAGCGGTGAAACGGTTCGGTTTTCTGCCGGGCTCCAGGGCCGTCGTCGTCAGAGTGATGACGATCGCCGGCCTCGAAGCGGCGCTGACGGAAGCTGCCGGCATCGGTCCGCCCGATTACGCGGACGAAAGGATGCTGCAGTACCTGCGCACCGAGCGCATCGTCCCGCCGTACCAGACGCGCGGATACAAATTGGTGGAACTCGTTCGGATTTATGAGGTTGGGACGGCGCGGACGTCCTAATGATAGGCACGCAATCGACCGACATAAGAAACGGTGAGTCTCGTCCCATCCCTGCTGCAGGCGATCGTTCGCGTCGACGGCGAAGCGCTGGTCATGCACGCCGGCGACAAACCGTACGTCGTGTCGCCGACGGGACAGGTCGATCTCGCCAGCCGCGGCCTGACCCTTGACGCCGTCGACGGAATCGTCAAGCAGCTGCTGTCGCCGGAATCGCACGGCGCGCTCGACGAGTTCGGCGCCGTGCAGTACGAGCTGCCGCCGATCGCCGAGTTCCCCGGCGAACATTTCACCGTCGTCGCCGCGCGCGGCGGAGACGACCTGTGGGTTGAAGTGCGTCGCCATCGCGTTCCAGACGAAGACCGCATTCCCGACGAGTTCTTCTCGCCGCAGCCCATGTCGGCGGTTGCAAATTCGCCTCTTGCCGCTGACCACGATGACTTCGTTCCCGATGAATTCATCGCCGCGGCACCAAGGCCTGGCGACTCGGCCGAATGGGATGTCGTCGACCTTGACACGGATGCGCCGGAACGGGTCCCGGTCGACGAGACGCACGCCGATCGGGGTCATCCGCTACCAGACGAAGGGCGGATCGCAGCGGAGGCGGCGCCGCGACTCGACGTGCCGCCATCGCCACCACCCCCGGCAGAAGAGGCCGCGCCAGCGCCGCCGACACCGGTCGCCGCCGCTTCGAAGCCTGTAACCGCGCCGCCACCGCCACCCGCGCCGGTCGAAGCGCCACCGCCGATCACGGCCGTGCCGCTGCCGGTCGTTGCGGAGCCGCCGGTCGTTGCGCCGCCGCCGATCATGGCGGTGCCGCTGCCGGTCGTTGCGCCGCCGCCGGTCGTCGCGCGGCCGCCGGTCATGGCCGTGCCGCTGCCAGTGGTTGCGCCGCCGGCCGTTGTCGCGCGGCCGCCGATCATGGCGGTGCCGCTGCCGGTCGTTGCGCCGCCGCCCGTCGTCGCGCGGCCGCCGGTCATTGCGCGGCCGCCAATCAGAGCGGTGCCGCTGCCGGTCGTTGCGCCGCCGCCGGTCGTCGGGCGGCCGCCGATCATGGCGGTGCCGCTGCCAGTGGTTGCGCCGCCGGCCGTTGTCGCGCGGCCGCCGATCATGGCGGTGCCGCTGCCGGTCATTGCGCCGCCGCCGGTCGTCGCGCGGCCGCCAATCAGAGCGGTGCCGCTGCCGGTCGTTGCGCGGCCGCCGGTCGTTGCGCGGCCGCCAATCAGAGCGGTGCCGCTGCCGGTCGTTGCGCCGCCTCCCGTCGTTGTGCGGCCGCCGATCAGGGCCGTGCCGCTGCCGGTCGTTGCACCGCCGGCGGTCGTCGCGCCGCGGCCGATCATGGCGGTGCAGTTGCCGGTTGTCGCCGCGCCGCCGATCGTTGCGCGGCCGCCGATCGCTGCGCCGCCGATCGTGGCCGTGCCGCTGCCGGTTATCACGCCGCCGCCGGCCGCCGTCGCTGCGCCGCCGGTCGCGGCTTCGGCGCCGCCGCGCACGGTCGCGGAACCCGCGCCGCCAGTCACCGAGCCGTTGCCCGTTGCCGCAGCGCCGCCTCCACCGTCGGCGGCGCCGGCTGTCGTGGTGTCAATGGCGCGGAATCCGGTTCGATTCGAGCAGGTATCGGCGCCGATTGGAGATCCGACGATGGATGGATTGCAGCGACTCTTGAGGATCTCGGCGGCGCGCGGTGCCTCGACGCTCTATCTCTCGTCGGAAGCGAAGCCGTCGGTCCGCGTCGACGGCGAGCTGCAGAATCTCGAAGGCGAGCCGGTGCTGAGCGGACGCGACGTCGAGTCGCTGCTCCTGACGCTGATGCCCGAGCGGAGCCACGAGGCGCTCCGCACCGGCGCAACGAGCGAGTGGATCTGCGACATCGAGGAAGTCGGCCGCGTGCGCTGCATGAGCTTCCGCGATCACAGCGGGCCGGGCGGCGTGTTCCGGCTGATGCCGACGCGGACGATCTCCGCCGAGCAGCTCGGGCTGCCGCGCGCCATGCAGGCGCTCGCGACCGAGCCCGAGGGCATGGTGCTCGTCGCCGGCCCGAGATCGAGCGGCAAGCGCACGGTGATTTCGGCGTTCGTCGATCTCATCAATCGATCGCGCCGCGATCACGTGATTACGATCGAGCGCGAGATCAACGTCGTGCATCCGCGCGGCAGCTCGTTCATCAGCCAGCGCGAGGTGCGCGGCGACGACCACGACATGCTGGCGGCGGCGCGCGCGGCGCTGCGCGAGGATCCCGACGTGCTCGTGATCGAGGATCTGCGGACGGCCGGCCTGATGAACGTGGCGCTCGAAGCGGCGGCGTCAGGGCGTCTGGTGATCGGCGGCTTCTCGGCGCACACGGCGACCGCCGCCATCGATCGCATCATTGACTTGTACGCGCCCGAGCATCGCCGGCAGGTCCAGCTCGCGCTCGCCGACAACGTGCGCGGCGTCATCGCGCAGGTGCTGCTGAAGAAGGTCGGCGGCGGTCGGACGGCCGCGCGCGAGCTCCTCCTCAACACGCCCGCCGTGTCGAGCGTGATCGCCGAAGGAAAGACGTCGCAGCTGCCGATGGCAATCGAGGGCGGCCGCCGCTACGGCATGATGCCGCTGTGCGACGCGCTCGTCGGTCTCGTTCAGGGAGGCGTCGTCGACGCGCGTGAGGCGTATCGCCACGCGAGCGATCGCGCCGGTCTCCTGGCCGCGCTCGAACGCACCGGCGTCGACATCTCGTTCGTGGAACGGCTCGCCTGACGCTCACCGCTCGACGAGCGGCTCCAGCTCCTTCATCAGAAAATCGAGCAGCTCCTCCTCGGTAATCGACGCCGGCTTGCCGCTCCCGACCGGCTGCTCCGATTCGATGACGTTCTTGCCGCGAAGATGGCTCGAGCGTCCGACCACGCGGCCGGTGTCGCCGCTCGCATCGAACGTCAGTTCGATGTAGTCCTCGGCGCGGCGATCGGACATCAGCCTCACGCTGCCCGACGGCGTGAAGACGGTGAAGTGATAGCCATCCGCCTTCAGCACGTTGGCGATCTGGCGCACGAGCGGCACGGCGACGCGCTCGAGAAACGCGTCGAAGTCGTGCGACGCCTCGTCGCCGCGCGCCCGCCGGTCGGCGGCGCGGCGTCTGGCGCGCTCGATCGTCTCGCGGACCCGCTTGCGGACGTCGGAGGTCTGCATGACGCGTCAGAGAATGCGGAGAGCGCGCAGACGATCGATCTCTGCTGCGGGAAGGCCGAGATCGTTCCTGAGCACGGCGTCCGTGTGCTGGCCGAGCGTCGGCGGCGCCGTGCGGACGCCGCCGGGCGTGTCCGACAACTTCACCGGCACGCCGAGAAGCTGCAGCGGTCCGGCGACGGCATGCTCGAGGCGCGTGACCATCTCGCGCGCGGCAAGTTGTGGATCGTCGAACACTTCCTGCAGATTACGAACGGAGCCGCACGGCACGCCGGCTGCGCTCAAACGCTCGATCCAATATCGCCTCGGGCGCGTTCCGAGCGCGGCGGCGACGATCGGCCGCAGCTCGTCGTAGCCGGTCACGCGCTGGCGGTTCGTGCCGAACCGCTCGACGCAGGCCAATTCCGCGACCGCGCAGAATGTCTTCCACTGCTCGTCGTTGCCGACGGCGAGCACGAAGTCGCCGTCGGACGCCGCAAACACTTCGTACGGCACGATGCTCGGATGCCGGTTGCCGAGCCGCGCCGGCACGCGGCCGCTCGCGAAGAAGTTGCCGGCCTGGTACGAGAGCAGCGCGGCCACCGCGTCGAGCATCGCGAGATCGACCTGCTGTCCGCGCCCCGTTCGCTCGCGGGCGAACAGCGCCAGCGCGACGCCGTATGCGGCAAACATGCCCGAGGCGATGTCGGCAATCGCGACGCCCAGCCGGTACGGCGGACCGTCGGCGGCGCCGGTGATGCTCATCAAACCACCCTCGCCCTGGATGACGGCGTCGTAACCGGGCTGTTTCGATCGCGGGCCGGTCTGTCCGAATCCGGAAATGGAGCAGTAAACGAGGCGCGGAAAACGCGAGCCCAACGACTCGTAGTCGAGACCGAGCCTGGTCAGCGTGCCCGGACGGAAATTTTCGACGAGCACGTCGGCTTTCTCGACGAGCCGCTCGAGGATCGCGCGTCCGCCCGCGTGCTTGAAGTCGAGCGTGACGCTTTCCTTGTTCCGGTTGATGCTGAGAAAGTACGCGCTTTCGCCGTTGGTGAACGGCGGCCCCCACGCGCGCGTGTCGTCGCCCTTGCCCGGCTGCTCGATCTTGATCACCCGCGCGCCCATGTCGGCGAGGAGCATCGTGCAGTACGGACCCGACAGCACGCGCGTCAAATCGAGAACGGTGATACCTTCCAGAGGAGGCATATGTCCGAGATTATCGTGTACGCCGGCAGCAGCTGACGCAGCTGCGAACAGGTGAAAGAGTTGCTTTCACGCGAAGGCGTACGGTTCACGGCCCACAACGTCGACGAAGACGAGCGCGCCTACGACGATCTCATCGCCCGCGGCTTCCGCACCATCCCCGTCACGGTATTCGGCGAACGCGTCGTCAAAGGGTACGACCGCGAGGCGCTGCTGGCCGCGATCGCCGCGTGGCGCGCGACCTCATGACATCCTTTGGATGATCCCCGATCCGCGATCCGCGATGCGCAATCCGAGATCCCCGATCCGCTCCAGGGCGGACCGCAGATAGGCGATGTCCTCACCAAACCCGATCCGCAGATATCCATCCATGCCGAAATGATCACCCGGGACGATCAGGACGCTCTTTTCGGTGCGCAGGCGAGTGACGAGTTCGGTGGAATTCACCGGAATACGGTAGCGAACGTAGACGATGGCGCCGGCATCCGGCGGCGCGTAGCTGAACAGATCGCCGCGGCCGTCGAGCCACTCTCCGACGACGGGAAAGTTCTGATTCAGAATCGATCGCGTCCGACTGAGGATCCGCTCGCGCCGCGGCGGTTCGAGCGCGCGCTGCGCGAGCGCGTCGCTCAACGCGCCGGGCGCGATCGTCGTGTAGTCGTGATACGACCACGTCGACGCGACGAACGCCGGCGGTCCCACAATCCAGCCGATGCGCAGCCCCGGTAACCCGTACGCTTTGGACAGGCCGCTCGTGACGATGACGCGGTCGGTGCGCCCCCACATTGTCGGCGTCTCGCGGCCGTCGCGCTCGGCGCCCCGGTAGATCTCGTCCGCCAGAATCCAGGCGCCGGATCGGTTCGCGACCGAAGCAATCCGATCGAGGTCGGACGATTCGAAACGCGCGCCGGTGGGATTGTTCGGATTGCAGATGATGATCAGCCTGGTACGCACCGTCACCAGACGCTCGAGCGCAGCGGTATCGACGCGCCACCGCGAGCGTCCGCGCTCATCGAGGACGAGCGGCCACTCGATGAGCGTGCCGCCGAAGGCGCGCGCGAGGCCCCACGTCTGCATGTAGTTGGGCACCATCATCACCACTTCGTCGCCCGGCTCGACGAGACGCCACGTCGTGATGTAGTTGGCTTCGGCGCCGCCGTTCGTCACCTGAACGTGATCGACGGTCGCGCCGTCGTACAGCGAGGCAATCGCCGAGCGCAGCGGTTCGGTGCCGTTCGACTGCGTGTAGCGAAGCCGCTCGGCGAAGAACGCGTCGCGATCGACGGCGCCGTCGACGAGCTCGTCGAGGCGCAGCGGATTCACGCCGCTCTCGGAGAGATTGAACCGAACCTGATTCTCGTAGGTGGATTGCATGCGCTCCATCGCGAACGGCTCGAGCTTCATGGCGTCACTGTATCGCGTTTTCTCGATCGCTCGCGCTCACCAACCCCCACCGCCGAGCGGTCGGCGCCTTCGTGCCGCGCCCGGCCGTCCACCGCTTTTTTGTATACTGCGCCGTTGTCGCAGCGGCAGACCCCGGATCTCGCGCGGATTCCTGCCGGTGATTTCTTGATGGGCGCTCCCGATGCGGAAGAGGACGAGCGTCCTGTCCATCGTGTGTACGTCAGCGAGTTTTCGATCGGGCGCTTCACCGTCACCAACGACGATTACGCGCAGTTCATCCGCGCCACCGGATATCCTCCGCCCGCCATTCGTGGCCTGCCGCTGATCACGCACGGCGGCCGCGACGCGCTGTTCAAGGAAATGGCGACGCCTTACGTGTGGGAGAACGGCGAGCCGCCGCCCGGTCAAGGCGCGCATCCCGTCGTGCTCGTGCGATACGACGACGCGCTCGCGTATTGCGAGTGGATGAGCGAAAAGATTGGCCGCGTCGTTCGTCTGCCGACCGAGGCCGAATGGGAGAAAGCCGCGCGCGGCGGCGCCGAAAGCCTGCGCTACCCGTGGGGCAACGAGGCCGATGTCACGCGCGGCAACTATTTGTCGGACCCGGCCGCGAAATCAAAACGGGGCACGCGTCCGGCGGGGACGTATCCACCGAATGCGTACGGCCTGTACGACATGGGCGGCAACGTGTGGGAGTGGGTCTCGGACTGGTATCACGCCGAGTACTACGCGCTCTCCGATCCACGCGACCCCCACGGACCCGACTCGGGCAACATGCGAATCGTTCGCGGCGGCTCGTGGGTGAACGAAAACGTGTCGATGCTGCGCTGCGCGTACCGCCACAAGGTGCCGCCGGACACGTACGCTTACAGCATCGGCTTCCGGATCGTGTGTCCCTAAGTGTTCCTAGAAAAGAGCGAATATAACGAGCAAAGCCGCGCGAGCGAACGAGCGAGCGCGGCACAGGTCGTGGGGGTGCGAAGCATCGGCTTCCGAATCGTGTGTCCCTAAGTGTTCTAGAAAAGAGCGAATGTAACGAGCAAAGCCGCGCGAGCGAACGAGCGAGCGCGGCACAGGTCGTGGGGGTGCGAAGCATCGGCTTCCGAATCGTGTGTCCCTAAGTGTTCCTAGAAAAGAGCGAATATAACGAGCAAAGCCGCGCGAGCGAACGAGCGAGCGCGGCACAGGTCGTAGGGGTGCGAAGCATCGGCTTCCGAATCGTGTGTCCCTAAGTGTTCCTAGAAAAGAGCGAATATAACGAGCAAAGCCGCGCGAGCGAACGAGCGAGCGCGGCACAGGTCGTGGGGGTGGGGCCCCACGACGAATAAAGAAATGACCGCTGCCGAGTATGACAAGGCGCGCCGCATCCTGATGCGGCGCGATCCGGTTCTGCGCGAAGCGATCAAACGCATCGGTCCGTGTTTGATGGCCGATCGTCAGCGCAAGGATCATCTGACCGCGCTCGTCGGCGCCATCGTCAGCCAGCAGCTGTCGACAAAGGCGGCCGCGACGATCTTCGGACGCTTCGCCGCGCTGTTCCCGGACAATCACATTCCACACGCGGCGGCGATCGCGGCGCTGACCGACGAGCAGCTGCGAAGCGTCGGCTTCAGCGGGCAGAAAATCAGCTACATACGCGATCTCACCGCGCGGATCGCCGACGGCGGTCTGAATCTCGCCGAGCTCGAGACGTTACCCGACGAGATGGTCATCGAACGCCTCACGGCGGTGAAAGGTTTCGGGCGCTGGACGGCCGAGATGTTCCTGATGTTCCGGCTGCATCGTCCCGACGTGCTGCCGGCGGGCGACCTCGGCATCGTCAATGCGATTCAGCGGTTGTATCGGCTGCGTAGGAAACCGAAAGCGAATCGGATCCTGAAGATGGGCGAGGCCTGGCGTCCTTATCGTTCGGTCGCTTCCTGGTATCTGTGGCAGACGCTCAGAAACGAGCCTTTGTCCAAAGCAGCAGGTACCCCGCCGCGATCGCGATCAGCGTCCCGCGCTCGCTGAAGAACGTCTCGCGCCACGAGAAGCTCTCCACCACGGAGGACACGGAGCGCACTCCGTGTCCTCCGTGATGGAGAGTCGGGATCCACCTCGGAACGCGAGAGGCGTACAAGCGATACGTCTCGCCGAGGCGCCACTCGAGCAGATGTTCCTCCCATCGGACGATGGCGTGATATTCCAGCGCGAGGAGCACCAACACGATCGGCGCGAGCCAGAGGAGACCGGCGGTGATAGCGAATCCAACCCACAGCGCGATGTTCCCGATGTACAGCGGATTGCGAAGGTGCGCGAACGGGCCGCTCTCCACGAGCGGGCCCAACCGATCGCTTCGCGTCCGCGAAATGACGCCGATGTGGCGCACCCCCCACATCCTCAGCGCTTCGCCCGAGAGAGTGAGCGCGATGCCGCCGAGAATCGCCGCGACGTTTCGCGACGTCTCACCTGAAGGAATCAACAGAATCGCCGCCGCAATCGGCAGCGGCAGCAACGTCCGGCGCTGGAACAGCCATTCGCCGAGTTTGGTAGAATCAGGACTAGTCCGGTCGGACATCGGCAATGTCTACGTCCAACGCATCCATTCTTGATCGCGCCCCCGGCTCGTCGGTCTTCGACATGATCGGACGCACGCCGCTGGTGCGCCTGCATCAGTTCGAGCGCGAGACTCCGGGCGTCGAGCTGTACGCGAAGGCCGAATGGCAGAACCCTGGCGGGTCGGTCAAGGATCGCGCAGCCGCGCGGATGATCCTCGAAGGCGAAGCCAGCGGGAAGCTGGTGCGTGGGAAGACGATCCTCGACGCGACGTCAGGCAACACCGGGATCGCGTACGCCATGGTCGGGGCGGCGCGCGGCTACACGGTGCGCCTGTGCGTGCCTGAAAACGCAAGCCCTGAACGCAAGGTCATTTTGCGCGCGCTTGGCGCCGAGCTGGTGCTGACGAGCCCGCTCGAAGGCAGCGACGGTGCGATCAGAGAAGCGCGCCGCCTGTACGCGAAGGATCCCAATCGGTATTTCTATCCGGATCAATACAGCAACGACGCCAACTGGCGCGCACACTACGACACGACGGCGCCCGAGATCATCGAGCAGACGAGCGGCCGCATCACCCATTTCGTTGCCGGACTCGGGACGAGCGGCACGTTCATCGGCACAGGCCGGCGGCTGCGGAACTACAGCCCGGCGATCAAGCTGATTTCGTTTCAGCCCGACTCGCCGTTTCACGGGCTCGAAGGGCTGAAGCACATGGAGTCGGCGATCGTGCCGTCGATTTACGATCCGACGCTCGCCGACGAAGATCTGCGCGTCGACACCGATGAGGCGTATCGGATGGTGAGGCGGCTGGCCCGTGAGGAGGGGATGCTCGCCGGCATTTCGTCGGGCGCGGCGATGGTGGCGACGCTGCACGTCGCGCGGCGACTCGATCGCGGCGTGGTCGTGACGGTGTTTCCCGACGGCGCAGAGAAATACTTGAGCGAGAGTTTCTGGACGGTCAATGACTGAACGCGCGCTGACCATTCCCCCTGCGGTCGATGCATCCATTCGGCGCCACGGTCAGGAAACGTATCCGCACGAATGCTGCGGCGCGCTCGTTGGCCGCGACGATCACGTGGCGGACGTCGTGCCGCTGCCCAACACAACCGAGGAAGGACCGCGACGAAGGTTTCTCGTGCGGCCGTCCGACTACCGCGAGGCCGAACGGAAGGCAGGGGAGCTCGGCGGAGAGCTGCTCGGGTTCTACCATTCGCATCCCGATCATCCGGCGCGGCCGTCGCAGTACGACCTCGATCACGCGTGGCCGAACTTCGCCTACATCATCGTTGCGGTTGCGCAGGGCGCGGCCGCAGATATGACCGTCTGGTTTCTGAAAGAGGACCGTTCCAGCTTCGACGAGGGCAGGCTGAATCATGCCGAGAATACTCATTCCCACACCGCTCAGGCCTTACACCGATAAACAGGACGCCGTGGATGTCGCGGGCGCAACCGTCGGCGAGCTGCTCGCCGATCTGACGCGCAAGCATTCGGGCCTGAAGACGCACCTGTACAACGATCAGGGCAAGCTGCGCAGCTTCGTCAACGTGTACGTGAACGACGAAGACATCCGCTATCTGCAGAAGGAGCAGACGCCGGTGAAATCCGAAGACACCGTCAGCATCATTCCGTCGGTCGCCGGCGGCGTGGAGACCGCCGCTCCTGCTCCGCCAGCGCCGCCACGTGGTTCCGCGCTGACGAACGATGAATACAAGCGCTATTCGCGTCATCTCATCATGCCGGAGGTCGGCCTCGACGGTCAGCTGAAGTTGAAGGCCGCCAAGGTGTTGTGCATCGGCGCCGGCGGACTCGGATCGCCGGTCGCCATGTATCTTGCCGCCGCCGGCGTCGGCACGCTCGGCATCGTGGACTTCGACACCGTCGACTTCAGCAACCTGCAGCGGCAGATTCTGCACGGCACTCCCGACGTCGGGCGTCCGAAGCTCGCGTCGGCGAAAGATCGCCTCAACGCGCTGAATCCGAACGTCAACATCGAGACGTACGAAACGGCGCTGACGTCGGAGAACGCGCTGAAGCTGTTCGAGCCGTACGACGTCATCGTCGACGGTACGGATAATTTTCCGACGCGGTATCTCGTGAACGACGCCTGCGTGCTGCTCGGCAAGCCGAACGCGTACGGAAGCATCTTCCGCTTCGAGGGACAGGCCTCGGTCTTCGCGATGAAAGAAGGCCCGTGCTACCGGTGCCTCTATCCCGAACCGCCGCCGCCCGGACTGGTGCCGAGCTGCGCAGAAGGCGGAGTGCTCGGAGTGCTGCCCGGTCTCGTCGGCGTGATTCAGGCGACCGAAGCCATCAAGTTGATTTTGGGAACTGGCGAGCCGCTCATCGGGCGGTTCCTGATCGTCGACGCTCTGCGAATGAAGTTCCGCGAGTTGAGGCTGCGAAAGGATCCGGCTTGCCCGGTTTGCGGAACTCATCCGACGGTGACGAAGCTGATCGATTACGAACAGTTCTGCGGTATCAGGCCCGCCGCACCGGAGCCGGTGGCGGTCAACGCCGCGACCGAGATCACTTCAACCGAGCTCAAGCAGCGCCTCGACCGCGGCGATAAGCTCATCGTCGTGGACGTGCGCGAGCCGCATGAGTATCAGATCAATCGAATTCCTGGGTCGCTGTTGATTCCGCTGGGCGACGTCCCCAAGCGCTACAACGAGCTCGACCCCGACTTGGAGATCGTGACTCAGTGCAAATCGGGCGTCCGGAGCGCGAAGGCGGCCGATTTTCTCCGATCCGTGGGGTTCAAGAAGGTGCTGAACCTCAAGGGCGGCATCCTCGATTGGGTGGATAAGGTTGATCCGTCCCAACCGAAATACTAAAATAGGACCTTAACGGTCGGACATGCTGAGGCTATCGAAAAAGGCGGATTACGCGCTGATGGCGATGAAGCATCTGGCGCTTCGAGGCGACCGGTCATCGCACGCGACGGCCTCCGCCCGCGAAATTGCGGAGCTCTACGACATTCCGATCGAGCTGATGGCTAAAGTCCTCCAGCGGCTCGTGCGCCGCGGGCTGCTGGCATCGCAGCAGGGGACCCGCGGCGGTTATCAGCTGGCGCGGACACCGACGCTGATCTCGGTCGCCGACGTCATCCAGGCCATCGATGGTCCGGTGACGGTGACCGCGTGCTCCACTGAAGAGGGTCAGTGCGAACAGTTTGCGAAATGCAACGTGCGCGATCCCCTCTGGCGTGTCCGCGAACGGATTCTGGCGGCGCTCGGGGAATGCACGATCGCCGAGCTCGCGGCCGATGTGCCGCCGCAGCCGACGGCAAAGGCCGCTGTGCTTCATACGCATTTGTGACCCTCGGCCGAAGCGTGGCGCTTGGCTGAAAGCCTCGCGCTACCGCGCGACGTCATTCGACGAACTACGTAGGGCGAGCCTTTAGGCGAGCCAGAAAGAAAAGATGGCGATCAAGCTTCCGATCTACATGGACTACCACGCGACGACGCCGGTCGACCCGCGCGTCCTCGAGACAATGCTGCCGTACTTCTCGACGGAATTCGGCAACGCCGCCAGCCGCAATCATCCGTTCGGCTGGGCGGCCGAAGAGGCCGTGGATAAGGCGCGCAAGCAGATCGCCGATCTGATCGGCGCGAACGCGAAGGAGATCGTCTTCACGAGCGGCGCGACAGAGTCGGACAACCTCGCGATCAAAGGCGCCGCCGAGATGTATCGCGAGAAGGGCAACCACATCATCACGTGCGTCACCGAGCACAAAGCGGTGATCGACACGTGCAAGCGTCTCGAGAAGGAAGGCTATCGCGTCACGTATCTGCCGGTGCACAAGGACGGCCGGATCAGCCTCGATGAGTTGAAAGCGGCGATCAGCGACAAGACGATTCTCATTACGATCATGATGGCCAACAACGAGATCGGCGTGCTCCAGCCGATCGGGGAGATTGGCGCGATCGCGAAAGAGAAAGGAATCCTTTTCCATACCGACGCGGTGCAGGCGGTCGGCAAGGTGCCCTTCAACGTCAACGACTTGAAGGTCGACATGGCGTCGATCAGCGCGCACAAGATGTACGGCCCGAAGGGCGTCGGCGCGCTCTACGTCCGCCGCCGCAATCCGCGCGTGCTGCTGGCGCCGATCATCGACGGCGGCGGCCACGAGCGCGGCATGCGTTCGGGGACGCTGAACGTGCCCGGCATCGTCGGATTCGGCAAGGCCGCCGAGCTGTGCAGGCAGGACATGGCGACCGAAAGCGAGCGGCTGCGCGGCCTGCGCGATTATCTGAACGAGAAGCTGCACAAGAATCTCGACGAGCTGTACATCAACGGATCGATGGAGCATCGGCTGCCGCACAACCTGAACATCAGCTTCGCCTACGTGGAGGGCGAGTCGCTGCTGATGGGGATCAACGATGTGGCGGTCTCGTCCGGGTCCGCGTGCACGTCGGCGAGCCTCGAGCCGTCGTACGTGCTGAAGGCGCTCGGCGCCGGCGACGATCTGGCGCATTCATCGATTCGATTCGGTCTCGGCCGCTGGACGACGAAGGAGGAAGTTGATTATGTGGCCGACAAGCTGACGAACGTCGTCAGCCGGCTTCGCGACATGTCACCGCTCTACGAGCTTGCGAAGGAAGGCGTCGATCTGTCCACGATGCAGTGGCAGACCGAGGGACATTAAAGGCAGGCCCACGCATCAACCGGTAGCGCAGCCCTGTAGGGCTGCCAAGAGGACACATGGCTTACTCGAACAAGGTCATCGATCACTACGAGAACCCGCGCAACGTCGGATCGCTTCCCAAGGAGGATCCGAACGTCGGCACGGGTCTGGTCGGCGCGCCGGAGTGCGGCGACGTCATGAAGCTGCAGGTCAAGGTGAATCCGCAGACGGGCATCATCGACGATGCGAAATTCAAGACGTTCGGCTGCGGATCGGCTATCGCCAGCTCGAGCCTCGCGACCGAATGGCTGAAGGGCAAGACGGTCGATCAGGCGCTGGCGATCAAGAACACCGACATCGTCAACGAGCTGAGCCTGCCGCCGGTGAAGATTCACTGCTCGGTCCTCGCCGAGGACGCGATCAAGGCGGCGATCGCGGATTACAAGAAGAAGCAGACGGCCGACGCCAAGCCAGCCGAGAAGGTGGCCCAGCCGACTGCTTGATCACCATGATCGAGATCACAGAAACTGCCGCGGACAAGATCCGGACGCTGATGCAGAAGCAAGGCATCACCGAGGGCGGGTTGCGCGTCGGCGTCAAAGGCGGGGGGTGCTCGGGTTTGAGCTACACGTTCGCCTGGGAGAAACAGCCGCGGCTGGGCGACGAAGTTTTCGAAGGGCCGCAGGGCGCGAAGATTTTCATCGATAGGAAGAGTCTGCTGTACTTGAACGGCACGGTGCTCGACTACGACACGAACATGATCAGCAAAGGGTTCGTGTTCAACAATCCGAACGCCAAGACGACCTGCGGCTGCGGCAGCTCCTTCGGGGCGTAAAAAGCAGGAAGTCAGAATGTCCCATGTCTCCCCACACCACCAGCCCGACGCTCCAGGTGTGTCGCAGCTGCGGCGCCGGCGCCCCGGTCGACGCGCATTTCTGTCCGCAGTGCTCGAAGATTCTGTCGCTCGGCCGGCACGGCGACTACTTCGCCTTCATGGGTCTGCCGCGCAAGCTGAAGATCGACAGCCGCCTGCTCGAAGAGCGCTTCCGCGGGTTGAGCCGTCAGTTTCATCCCGACTACTTCTACAACGCGGATCCCGGTGAACGACGGGCGAGCCTCGAACGGTCGTCTTACCTGAACGACGCGTATCGCACGCTGCGGAACCCGATCTCGCGTATCGAATATCTCCTCAAGGTCGAAGGCCTTGCGCCGGGGGGTCCGGAGCAGGCGTCGAAACAGGTACCGCCGGCGCTGCTCGAGGAAGTCTTCGCGCTCAACGAGGAGCTCGACGAGATCCGCGCGGAGCGCGCGAGCGGGGCAGCGGCCGAGACGTGGAAGGCGCGACTCGAGCGCGCGCGCGCGCCGATCGACGCGAAGCGCGCCGACCACGAGTCGCAGCTCGACAAGCTGTCGGAGCAGTGGGACGCGGCCGTGGACGCGAACAAAGGAGCAGACGAGCGGCGCGCGGTTCTGACCGCGCTGCGCGATCGGTTTCTCGAGCGCAATTACATCAACAACCTGCTAGGCGGCATCGAAAGGGAACTCAGCGCGTGAGCAAAGTCGTCGGGATCGATCTCGGCACCACGAACTCGCTGGTCGCATACGTGAAGGACGGCCCGCCGGTCGTCATCCGCGACAACAGCGGAGATGGACTGGTGCCGTCGGTCGTGTCGATCGACGAGGGCGGAACAGTGTACGTCGGACGCGAAGCGGAGCGCCGCCTGTTGACCGATGCCGGCCACACGGCCTACTCGGTGAAGCGCTTCATGGGCAAAGGCATCGAGGACGTCCGCGACGAAGCGCGCCATTTCCCGTTCCGGATCGGCGGCGAAGCCGGAGGCGTGATCCGCATCGGACTCGGCAGCCGCGAGTTCACGCCGCCGGAAATCTCGGCGTTCGTCCTGCGCGAGCTGAAGCATCGGGCGGAGGCGTTCTTCGCCGGACAAGGCGTGGTCGACAACGAAGTCGACCGCGCCGTCATCACCGTGCCGGCGTACTTCAACGACGCGCAGCGCACCGCGACGCGCGATGCCGGACGAATCGCAGGCCTCGAAGTCCTGCGGATCATCAACGAGCCGACGGCGGCGTCGCTGGCCTACGGGCTCGATAAACGCCATACCGGGATCATCGCCGTCTACGATCTGGGCGGCGGCACGTTCGACATCTCGATCCTCCGCGTCGAGGACGGCGTCTTCCAGGTCCTTTCGACCAACGGCGACACGCATTTGGGCGGCGACGACATCGACGTTCTGCTGATGGACAGAGTGGGGGCCGACCTTGGTCGGCCCACCGACGCGGAACGACCAGCGCGGGCGGAGCCGACGCATCGGGCGGAGCAAGCTCCGCCCCTGCCGAGTCTTGAAAGGGTTCAGGAACTGCGCAAGGCCGTTATTCAGGCGAAATGCGATCTGTCCGACGATGAAGAGACTGTTCTCAACGGCAAACGCTTCACCCGTGCAGAATTCGAAGCGCTGATTGAGCCGATCGTCGACCGCACGCTCGGACCCTGCCGTCAGGCGCTTGCCGACGCGGGACTTCAACCGTCGCAGATCGACGAGGTGGTCCTCGTCGGCGGATCGACGCGGATTCCGCTCGTGCGCCGGCGGGTCGAAGAGCTCTTCGGCAGGAAGCCGCACAGCGAGCTGAACCCCGACGAAGTGGTCGCGCTCGGCGCGGCGGTGCAGGCGGATATCCTCGTCACCGGCAACCGCGAGATGCTGCTCCTCGACGTCACGCCGCTGTCGCTCGGCATCGAGACGATGGGCGGCGTGACGTCGAAGATCATCATGCGGAATTCGACGATCCCGGCAACCGGCAGCGAGATATTCACGACCGCCGTCGACAACCAGACCGCTGTCGACATTCATGTCGCGCAGGGTGAGCGCGAGCTCGTGCAGGACAACCGATCGCTGGCGCGCTTCAAGCTCCGCGGGATTCCGCCGATGCCCGCCGGCCTGCCGCGCGTCCAGGTCCAGTTCCAGATCGACGCCAACGGCATTCTGAGCGTCACCGCGCGGGAGCTGCGCACCGACGTTGAGCAGACGATCGAAGTGAAGCCGTCCTATGGCCTCACCGACGACGAAGTCGAGCGCATGCTGCTCGATTCGTTCGAGCACGCGGAGGCGGACTTCGAGGCACGGCTGCTCATCGAGGCGAAAAACGAAGCGGAAGCCGTGATGCACGCGACCGAGAAGTCGCTGCGCGCCCCCGACTTCGCCGAGATCGAACGGGCGGAGCTCGCGCCCGGCGAACGGCAGAAAATCGAATCGGTGCTGGCCGGCCTGAAGATGGTGCTGAACGGAAACGATCGCGAAACGATTCAGAAATGGACCAGGGCGTTGAACGATACGACGCAGCATCTCGCCGAGGTGATGATGAATCGCTCGGTGCACGCCGCCTTGTCCGGCAAGAACATCTCCGACGTTTGAGTGTGATTCGGGATTTGGGATTTGTGATTTGCCGTCGAATTCCGATTTGGGGCGAATCCCGAATCCCGAATCCCAAATCCCGAGGGTGATATGCCTAGAGTGACGTTCATCATCGACGGCGAGCCGACGACCGTCGAGTTCGAGAGCGGCAACCTTCCGTACTCGAACCACGGCAAGCCCGAGTCGTTCCTCGACGTCGCGAAGAACCTCGGTGTCCCGCTCGAACACGCGTGTGGAGGCAACTGCGCGTGCACGACTTGTCACGTCATCATCCGGGAAGGCGCGCACAACCTGAGCGACATGGAAGACGACGAGGCCGATCGGCTCGACACCGCGTGGGATCTGACGCCGCAGTCGCGCCTCGGCTGCCAGGCCGTCGTCAAAGGCGACGTCGTCTGCGAGCTGCCGATGTACACGCGCAACTACGTGCAGGAAGGCGGCGGCATTCAGCTCGGCAAGTCCGACAGGAAGGAACGCAAGGCGCAGGAGGTCGTGCCGTGAAGTGGACCGACTCGGAAGACATCGGTATCGCGCTCGCGGAAAAGTTTCCCGCCGTCGATCCGCTGACCCTTCGCTTCATCGATCTCCGCGACAGAGTCATCGGTCTCGACGGGTTCGACGACGATCCGAAGACGTCGAACGAATCGAAGCTCGAGGCGATCCAGATGGCGTGGTACGACGAATGGAAGGACGCGCAGCACTGAAATGGCCTCGACCGGAATCTTTCGTCCGGGAATGCGCGGCTACTTCGTTCCGTTCGTCGCCGGCATTGTCCTCACCGTCAGCGCCTTTCTCCCGTGGGTCGTCGTCGCCGACGTGTCGATGCGGGGCGTCCCCGACGTGGCGGCGCTCTGGATCGCCGGCCTCGGCGCGATTGCTGCGGTGCTCGCACTCCTCAGCCTCATCACGCGCAGGAACTCGCGCCACCCGCTGCTCCTCGTCGGACTCGCGGCGCTCGGGATCATGGTCCTGTCGTGGCGCATCCTGCCGCGGTCGGCCGGCGAGCGCGCGCTGACGATCTCGCAGGCGTTCGCGATCGTGGAGAACACGCCGATGAGCGAGGCGCCGATTGCAGGCGTCGGCAGCGGCATCTACATCGGCTTCGCCGCCGCCTGCGTCATCGTCGCTTTCGGATTGACGATCGTGATCAAGCGCGTGTCCCGGCCGTACACCGTGCCCGATCCCGACGACGACGTCTGACGGACGCCGATTCGATCGCGCCATCCGCCGATGAAAATCCGCATCGCACACAGTCCAGACTCCGACGACGCGTTCATGTTCTACGGCCTCGCGAGCGGCCGAGTGCCGTCGCTCGGTTATGAGCTCGAACATGTCCTGGGCGACATCGAGACGTTGAACCGCGCGGCGTTCGAAGGCACCTACGAGATCACCGCCGTGTCGTTTCACGCATACGCGCACCTCACCGACCGCTACATCCTTCTGCCGCACGGCGCCAGCATGGGTGACCGCTACGGCCCGATCGTCGTGTCGAAGACCGCCGCGCCATCGTTGAAGGGCGTCACCGTCGCCGTGCCGGGGACGCTGACGACGGGGTTCCTGGCGCTGCGCCTCTTCGACCCGTCGGTTCAGTACACCGTCTTGCCGTTCGACAAGATCCAGCAGGCGGTTCACGCCGGCGAGGTCGAGGCCGGACTGTTGATCCACGAAGGACAGATCACCTGGGCGGATGAAGGCCTGAAGAAGATCGTCGATCTCGGCGAATGGTGGAGCGATCGCACGGGCGGGCTGCCGCTTCCGCTCGGCGGCAACGTCATCCGGCGCGATCTCGGCCCGCGGCACATCTCGACGCTGTCGCTGCTGCTGCACGACAGCATCGCGTTCGGTCTGCGGCATCGCGGCGAGGCCGTCAGCTATGCGATGCGCTTCGGCCGCGGACTCGATCGCGCGAAGACCGATCGCTTTGTGGGCATGTACGTGAACGACCTCACGCTCGATTACGGCGAGCGCGGCCGCGCGGCCGTGCACCGTCTGCTCGGCGACGCCGCGCAGGCCGGGCTCCTGCCCGAGCCCGTCACCGTGGAATTTGCGAGCTGAGAACCTCGTGCAGCCGGCGGACGCCTTCCGTGAGGCTCGCCGGTCCCGGTTGCAGGATGTAAGTCGATTTGATCTCGTAGATCCGATCGTCCCGCACGGCGCTCACGCGATCCCATCCAGGGCGCGATCGAATGGTTTCCGCTCGGACCTTCTTTCCGCACCACGACGCGAAGACGATCTGCGGATCCCGACGCGCCACCTCCGCTGGATCGACGATGCGATCCTTGGCCAGTCTTGCGGCTGACAGCTCCGGGAAGATCGGCGCGCCGCCGGCGATTTCGACCAGCTCCTCCACCCATCGAATCGCTGAAATCAGCGGCTCGTCCCATTCCTCGAAGAACGTGCGAAGGCGCCCGGGGAGCCGCGATGCCGCGTCGCGAAGCCGATCGAGATCGGCTGACAACCGATCGGCGAGCTGTTCGGCCTCGCGCTGGCAGCCGACGAGCCCGCCGAGCATTCGAATCATCTGCAGGATCTCGGCAACGGTTCGCTGATTGAACGTCACGACGGTGATGCCGCGCCTGACCAGCTCGGATGCGAGGTCCGCCTGCAGATCGGAGAACGCGAGCACCAGATCGGGCTGCAGCGCCTCGATCTTGTCGAACTTCGCATTGATGAACGCGGAGATCTTGGGCTTCTGCCGCGCCTCGGGCGGGCGCACGGTGTAGCCCGACACGCCGACGATGCGGTGACCCTGGCCGAGCAAATACAGCGTCTCGGTCGTTTCTTCGGTCAGACAGACGATGCGCTCGGGATAGCGGGGCATGTGAGATCCGTGAACAAGAAGCCGTCGCGCTCGACCGTCGTGCCGATGTCGATGGCGATCGGCTTCGGGAACATCGGTCCGGCGTATGCGAAGGTATGGAACTCTCCGCGCTCACCGCACGGATCGACTGACGCGGGCAGATCGCTCAGCAGTCGTCGGTCGAAATCGCGCCCGGCGAACCGCGGATCGAGCTGTCGCGGATCGACGCACGTGATCCGCGCCCGCAGGCCCGCGGCAATCATCTCGCGCGCGAGCGCCCCCGTGGTCCCCTCGTCTCCGAAGAGGGGAAACAGCGGCGTCAGTCCCGTTCCTGCCAGGCGATCCTCCCGGTAGCGACGGATGTCCTGCAGAAACAGGTCGGCGAACGCGACGTGAGTGAATCCGTCGGCGGCGGCGCGCGCGACGGCCGCGCTCATCTGCCGTTCGTAGGTCTCGTTCGGACACGGTGAAGGAATCGGAACCTTCCACAGCGGCAACCCGAGGGCCTGCGCCTGCGCGTCGAGCAGTTCGACGCGCACCGCGTGCATCGCCACTCGCTGCGCCGCCTCGTTGATCGTCGTCAGCAGCCCGCCGATTGGCAGCGGCTGCTGCCGGAGCACGTGCACCATCCATGCGCTGTCCTTGCCGCTGCTCCACGACACCAGGATCTTCATCTGAACACCGATGGATGGAGCATGCGGGCGAGCGTTCGCGTCGCGTTCACCACCCGTGGACCCGGCACGACGAACTCGTCGCCGACGAGGAGATAGACACGGTGATTGCGGACGGCCGGAATCGAAGGCAGCGCGTCCCACACCGCAGCCTCGCGGCGCAGCTCCGTGGACTTCACGCTGTCGCCATAGTGCAGCTCGATGATCACTTCCGGGCGGCGCGCCAGAATCATTTCCGTCGAAGCCTGCACCGACTGCTGTTTCGTGTCGGCGAACACGTCGTCGCCACCGGCGGCTTCGAGCATGTCGTGGAGAAACCCGTATCCGCCGCTCGCGTAGACATTGCGGAGCGATCCGGGATCGCGGCCGAAGACGAGGAGCGTCTTGAAACGTGGTTCACCGCTCACCGTCCGGCGGATCGCATCGAGGTCCGCTTCCATTCCGGTGGCGAGCTGATTCGCCCGCTCGGCCGCGCCGATCCGCGCGCCGACCGACCGCATCGTCGCAGCGATGTCGGGCAGCGTCCGGTGCTCGTAGCGGTAGAACGGAATCGCCGCGCGGTCGAGGCGCTGCTTCAGGTCTTCCTGCGTGTCGTAGACGATGACCAGGTCCGGCTTCAGAGAGAAGATTCGCTCGACGTTCGGATCGATCAGTCCCCCCACGCGCGCGATGCGATCGACCTGTGGCGGGTACCGATCGTAGGCGCTGACGCCGACGACGCGGTCGCCTGCGCCCATCGCGAAGATCATTTCGGTGACGGCCGGGATGAGGGAGACGATTCGGCGGGGCGGCTCCGCGGCCAGCCCCATCGCGCCGAAAACGACCACGAGCAAGAAGGTTCGTCGAGTCATCGCAACCGCGTGAAGAGCAGCCACAGGAAGAAAGGACCGCCGATGAACGCGGTGACGATGCCGACCGGCAGCTCGATCGGCGCGAGCGCCGATCGGGCGACCAGATCGCAACCGATCAGAAAGGCGCCGCCGAACAGCGCCGACGCGGGCAGCACCAGACGATGATCGGCGCCGACCATCAGCCGAATCAGGTGCGGCACGACGATGCCCACGAAACCGATCGGACCGCTGAGCGACACAGCAGCGCCCGTCGAGAGCGATGCGCTGACGAGCGCGATCCGTTCGGCGCGCGGCACGTCGACGCCGCGCGCGGCCGCCGCTTCGGGTCCCAGGCTCATGAGATCGAGGGCGCGCGGCAGGGTGGCGTATCCGAACGTCGCGAGCGCGAGCGGCACGAGCGCGGCAGCGATCGGCGCGTACCCGCCGACGTCGAGCGATCCCATCAACCAGCGGACGGTTCGGAATGTCTGAGAAAAATCCGAGACGTACTGAATGAAGTTCACGACGGCGCCGAGAAAAGTCGTCAATACCACGCCGCCGAGCAGGAGGACGGTCGACGACATGCCGCGGCCGCGCGCGGCCGACAGCCCGTACACGATCGCCAGCGCGCCCAGCGAGCCGGCAAAGCTGGCGAGCGGAACAGCCGACAGACCGCCGATCGAAAAAGGCGGCAAAAACGTGATGGCCACCATCGCGCCGACCGACGCGCCGATCGAGACGCCGAGCGTTTCGGGCGCCGCGAGCGGATTGCGAAGCAGCGCCTGAAAGACCACGCCTGCGGCCGCCAGTCCGGCGCCCACGATCGCGGCGGCGGCTACGCGCGGCAGGCGCGCGATGAAGAAGATCTGCGCGTCGACGTTGTCGGCGAACGCCTGCGATCGATCGAACGCGCGAGCGAGCGAGATGTGTGTCGTGCCGGCCAGCGGCGCCAGGAGGCACGTCAGCACCAACAATGCGCCGAAGCCGGCGACTGTCGCGATCATCCGAGCGCGGATCGGGCGGTCCGCCTTCGGCCGCACCTTCTCACGATCGACGGTGGCGTCCGGCTTCGGCCGGACTTCATCATTGCGCCCGGCCAATCGGCACCACCGTCAGACGCCGAGCCCGCGGGTGATACGCGATCTCGGCGTCCACGTCGTAAAGGGACCGGATGTTCGCGGTCGTCAAAACTGTCTCGGGCGCGCCCCGGTCGATCAAGCGTCCGCGACGGATCAATACCAGCTCCGCACAGATCGACGCAGCGAGATTGAGATCGTGTGTGCACACCAGCATCGTGCAGCCGCGATCCCTGTTGAGCCTCGCCAGCAGCGACGCGACGTCGAGTTGATAACCGACGTCGAGCGATGCCGTCGGCTCGTCGAGCAGCAGCGCGTCCGACGCCTGCGCGAGCGCGCTCGCGATGACGACGCGCTGCTTCTCGCCGCCGCTCAAGGTGGCGAATGCGCGCGATGCCAGATCGTCGGTGCCGGTGGCCCGGAGCGCATCGTGCGCGATGGCCAGGTCGCTCGCGCCCTCGAGCTCGAACGGACCGAGGTGCGGGTAGCGTCCCATCAACACGATGTCGAGAACGCTGAAGTCGAACGTCGTGCGCGTCTCCTGCGGCACGACCGCGACGCGGCGGGCGAGGTCGCGCCGCGACAGCGTGAGGACGTCGGCGCCTTCGAGCGTCACCCGTCCGTTCGACGGTCGAAGCGCGCCGGCGATGAGCCGCAGCAGCGTCGTTTTTCCCGAACCGTTCGGTCCCAGCACGCCGACGATCGATCCGCGCATGACGGAGAACGACACGTCCTGGAGCACGCGTCGGGACGAAGTGTACGAAAACGAAACGTTATCGACCTGCAGCAACCCGGACTCCGACAATCGCGCTGCGGCGAAGCGCGGGAAAGCCAAGCGCCTCTTCGTAGGCGCGATCGGTCACGTTCAGCACGCGCGCGTACACGTCGAAGTTGCGCGTGAAGCGGATGCTGGCGCCGGCATTGCCGACAGCGTATCCAGGCGAGAAGAACAATCCTCCCGACGCGCCGAAGCTCGGCTCGACGTCCAGCGCGCGGCCGCGCGTCGTCAGATCGGCGAACGCGCTCACGCGGCCGTGCGTGTAGACGAGGTCGATTGCGCCCTGATGCTTCGGGCGGCGGAGCAGCGGGTCGCCGACCTTGAACGGCGGCGGTGCGATCGCGGCCAGGCCGTCAACCGACAGAATCTGCGTGTCGACCCACGCGTAGCTGGCGCGCAGCGACAGCCGGGGCCGCGGGCGCGCGTCGAGCGTCAACTCGAGGCCGCGCGCCTGGGCGTTCGAGATGTTGTCGGTCTTGTAGCGGCTCGCGTCGCGCAGCGAACGTCCGACCGTGACGAGGAGATCGTCGTAGCGGTTGAAGAACGCCGTCGCGCCGGCCACGAGCGCGTCTCCGGCGAAACGTTGTTCGACACCGCCGTCAACGCTCCGGCTGCGCTCTGGCTTGAGATTGGGATTGTCCGTGAACGCGATCTCGAATCCATCGGGCGGGCGGATGCCGGTGCCGGCGCTGGCGTGCAGCCTCGTCGCTTTCGCGACGAAGCTGACGGCCGCCTTCGGGTTCAGCGAATTGATTCGCTGTCGATCGCGGCTCAAGTGTTCGAGCCGGGCGCCGCCGGTCACGAACAGTCGCTCGCTCGCCACGTACCGGACCTCGCCGAATGTTCCGGTAACCGCCCTGCGGATTGGCCCCGGCGTCCCGTCCGCGCCGGTGATGAACGTGCTCGACGCGCGCTCGGATATTGCTTCCACGCCGCCCGAGGCTGCAAATGATCGATTGACCGCGACATCCTCCTGAACGCGGCCGTCGACCCTTCGTGTGCCGCTCGTCGACGGCCCGAAGGAGCTCGTGAACTGACTCGAGCGGTCGAAGACGTTGAGATCGATCCGCTGGCGGACGCGGGACGACCATGGATGGTTCAGGCGCGCGCCAAGCTGACGCGAATCGTTGATGCCACGCGATACGCGGTCGACGTGCGTGAAGTTGCCGGCCGGGTTGGTGCCAAACGGTCCCGGAAAGCCGCGCTCGTCATGGCCGACGTTGCCGCCGATGAGCAGGTCCGGTCCATTCGGACGGCGCCAGCCGAGCGAACCCGATGCGTGCCGCAGATGGTCGTCGTCGTTCGTGACGCGTTCGCCGGTGGCAGGCGCGACGCCGGTGAAGCCGTCGCTGCGCCGCTGTTCGATGCCGCCGCCCCAGCTCCACGCATCCCGCGAACCGGCCGCGCTTCCGGCAAGACGCTCGGTTCCCTGATTGCCGCCTTCGATGAGCGCGTCGCCACGCGGCCGGCCGCCGCGCTTGGTCACGATCTGCACGACCGCTCCAATCGCATCCGATCCGAACAGCGCGCTTTCCGGTCCACGAACCACCTCGACGCGGTCGACCTCCGCCGCCGGCAGATGACCGAAGTCGTAGCCGCCGCCGAACGCGTTGGCGCGGATGCCGTCGACGAGCACGAGCGTGTAGTTCGAGGCGCCGCCGCGCGGGAAGAGCGACGTGATGGCGCCGCGGCCGCCGCTGCGCGTGACGGCGAGATCCGGCACGAGCCGTAGCGCGTCGGCAACCGTTTCGATCTGTCGGGCCTCCAGATCGGCGGCGGTGATCGCGGTCATCGCGTCGGCCGCGCGCGACAGCGGCAGCTCGATCTGCGATGCCGACACGACGATCGATTCGGCGAGCGCGCTGACGCGCAGCGCGAAGTCGAGCGTGCGCGCATCGAACGCCGCGACGTCCGCCCGAATCGGATCCGCGGTGAATCCATCCTTGACGACATGAATGCCGTACACGCCGGCCGGCAGCGCGTCGATCTCGAAGCTGCCGTCGGCGGAGGTCTCGCGATCGGCGACGGCGCCGAGCGCGCCGACGACGACGATGCGAGCGCCCGCAACAGGACGACCATCCGGATCGGTGACGCGTCCATTGAGCGTTGCGGCTGAAACGGTGCGGCTGAGCAGGAGCGCGGCGGCCAACAGCCGCCACAGGCGGGACATGCGCATCAGGATCCTCCCGGCGTCTCGCGCGCCGAAGAAAGGACGCCTCCGATGGCCAGGTTTCCTGACTCGCGGACGTGCCTGCGCGTCTTCCCGGCCTCGTTCGCGCATCGCGCATTGGAGCCCAGTGACGGTGTTGCGCAGCGTAACCGCTTACAGTGGCGGGACCGTGTGGGCTTTGCACCCACTTCGCGTGGCCGCCGGGGTGAGCGTCAAGTTGTGCGGCGAGTATAGCAGGGTTGCGGGATCGGACGCTTTTTGCATAACATTACTCGGTTCGCCGCACAATCGAGGAGACGGCATGAGCAAGAGTTCGACCGTTACGGTTCGCGAAAAACCGGTCGAGGAGGTGGCCACGGCGAAAGTCGCCGGTCTCGCGATTCACGGGGAAATGATCGTCGTTCAGACCGATCAGCGAATCGAGCTCGTCGACCTCACCAGTCGGGTGATGGAGTTCGTCCGCCAGTTTAACGTCCGCGAAGGACTCGTCAGCCTCTGGTCGATGCACACGACCTGCGCGCTCTTCATCAACGAGTTCCAGACGGCGCTCCTGTCGGACATCAAGCGGTTCCTCGAGCAGATGGTGGCGCGCGACGCCGAATGGCTGCACAACGATCCGCAGCATTCGGACTGCGATCGCATGAACGCCGACTCGCATCTGCGCGCGCTCATCCTCGGTCACAGCCTGACGCTCCAGGTCAGCGGCGGCGAAGTGGTCCTCGGTCAGTGGCAGCGCATCCTGATGGCGGAGCTCGACGGTCCGCGCGCGCGCTCGCTCCGAATACAAATATTTGGCATTTCCTGAGTCTCGCCTCCGCTCTGCCGGCCTCTCTGATGTCGAGGAGAAGCTCACAGCCGGCGACCGTCTCGATCTCTCCGATGGAGTGCGCCTTTTCGAGTGTCGCGATCTGCTCGTGGTCGGGTGGCTCGCGAACCGCGAGCGCGAGAAGCGCCACGGCGCCCGCACCTTCTACAACTACAACATCCGCCTCGAAGCGACGAACGTCTGCGTCGCCAGTTGCCTGTTCTGCTCGTTCGCCCGGTTGAAGCCAGGCGATCCCGGCGCGTACACGCTCTCGCTCGAACAGGCGTGGGACAAGCTGCGGCAGCGCTCCCATCAGCCGCTCACCGAAATCCACGTCGTCAACGGTCTGCATCCCGATCTGCCGTGGCGCTACTACACGGATCTGCTGCGCGGCTTCAAACAGATTCGGCCGGACATCCATTTGAAATGTTTCACCGCGGTCGAGATCGCGTTCTTCGCCGATTTGTACGGGAAGAGCGACGAGCAGGTGCTGCGCGAATTGATGGATGCGGGACTCGATTCGCTGCCCGGCGGCGGCGCCGAAATCTTCGCCGAACGCGTGCGGCGGAAAATCGCGAACGACGTGAACAAGTGCGACGCGAACCGTTATCTGTCGATTCACCGTCTGGCGCATCGGCTCGGCATGCGGTCGAACGTGACAATGCTCTACGGCCACATCGAGACGGCGGAAGAGCGCGTCGACCATATGCTGCGCGCCCGCGCGCTGCAGGACGACACCGGCGGTTTCCAGGCGTTCATCCCGCTCGCGTTTCACCCTGACAACAACCAGATGCGCAAGCTGCCGGCGCCGAGCGCCGCGGACACGCTCCGCGTTCACGCCGTCGCGCGGCTCGTCGTCGACAACATTCCGCACGTGAAGGCGTTCTGGATTGCAACAGGCGTCGAGGTGGCGCAGACCTGCCTGTGGTTTGGCGCCGACGACCTCGACGGCACCGTGCAGGAAGAGAAGATTTACCACATGGCGGGATCGCAGACGCCGACCGCGATGACGCCGCGCGAGATCGAACGTCTCATCCGCGCCGCGGGGCGCGAACCTGTCGAGCGCGACACCTTGTATAGAGTGGTCGAACACACCGGCACCGACGGGTAGAGCTGAGTGGGGAATCACAGCGAAGCGTCAGGTGTTATACTTCTAGAACAGTTTGCGAAAAGTTTCACAACCCGTGCTGATACCTCTGCTGACGGAGCACGAAAAGCAACACATCGGCGAGCGGCAGCCGCTGCCCGAGCGGTATGTCGGTCTGTCCGATGAGGAAATGGATCGGCGGATTGCCGTAGCGCGCGCAAAGCTCGGCCGGCGCCTCGTGATTCTCGGACATCACTACCAGCGCGACGAGGTCATCAAGTTCGCCGACTACACCGGCGATTCGTACAAGCTCGCCGGGCAGGTGAGCAGGCACCCCGACGCCGATTTCATCGTCTTCTGCGGTGTGCACTTCATGGCCGAGAGCGCCGACGTGTTGAGCGCGGATCACCAGCAGGTGATTCTGCCGGACCTCGCCGCCGGCTGCT
>QHWB01000056.1 GCA_003222395.1 Acidobacteriota bacterium | reverse complement strand
CGATGGCTGACATGGCCGATCTCGACGAGGTCGAGGAGGCGTGGGAGTCGCTCGACCAGGTGACCGACGTCGAGCGCCTCGTGCCGATCACGTACATGAACAGTTCGGCGGCGCTGAAGGCGTTCGTCGGCCGTCACGGCGGCGCGGTTTGCACCTCGACGAACGCACGGGCGATTCTCGAGTGGGCGCTCGCCAAGGGCGACAAGGTGTTGTTCTTCCCCGACCAGCACCTCGGCCGGAACACCGGGCTGGCCATGGGCTACGGCCATGAGGACATGCGGGTGTGGAACCCTCGGCTCGATCTCGGTGGACTCACCGACGTCGACGTGAAGCAATCGACCTTCCTGCTCTGGAAGGGCCATTGCTCGGTGCACCAGCGGTTCCGGCCCGAGCACGTCGAGGCCTTCCGGGCCGAGCACCCCGACGGGATCGTCGTGGTCCACCCCGAGTGCGCGCACGAGGTCGTCGAGGTGGCCGACCAGGTGGGCTCCACGGACGCCATCATCAAGGCCGTCGACGCCGCCGCCCCCGGGTCGGTCATCGGCGTCGGGTTCCGCATCGACCCGCCGCACCTGGCGTGGGTGTTGGAGAACCTGGTCGAGGGACGCGTCGTCAACCAGATCGTCGTCGACGCCGACACGTCCGAATGGGCACGCGTGGCGCTGCGACGCATGCTCGACATCACCGAAGCCACCGTCTCGGCGTAATCCGCTCGGCTTATGGCCGAGCGGATTACGCCGCGCTCAGTCGAGTCCGAGCACCGGGGCGAGGTAGCGGCCGGTGTGGCTCTCCTTGGTCTTGGCGACGAGCTCGGGTGAGCCTTCGACGACCACCGTGCCGCCGCCGTCCCCGCCCTCGGGACCCAGGTCGATGATCCAGTCGGCGGTCTTGATCACATCGAGGTTGTGCTCGATGACGAGGACGGTGTTGCCCTGGTCGACGAGGCGGCTGAGAACGGTGAGCAGCTTGCGGATGTCCTCGAAGTGGAGGCCGGTGGTGGGCTCGTCGAGGATGTACATGGTGTGGCCGGTCGAGCGCTTCGACAGCTCGCTCGACAGCTTCACCCGCTGGGCCTCGCCACCCGACAGCGTGGGGGCGGGCTGGCCCAGCCGCACGTAGCCGAGCCCCACGTCGACGATCATCTGCATGTGGCGGGCGATGGGCGGCTGGTTGGCGAAGAACTCCAGCGCCTCCTCGCATGACAGATCGAGGACCTCGGCGATGTTCTTGCCCTTGAAGGTGATGTCGAGGGTGTCGCGGTTGTAGCGCGCCCCCTTGCACACCTCGCACGGCACGTACACGTCGGGCAGGAAGTGCATCTCGATCTTGATCGTGCCGTCGCCGGCGCAGGCCTCGCAGCGGCCGCCCTT
>QHWB01000098.1 GCA_003222395.1 Acidobacteriota bacterium | reverse complement strand
CGGTCATGATGCCGAGCGTGTAGCCGTCCTTCTCCGCACGGGCGATGGCCTCGTTGCCCAGCGTGCCGGCGGCGCCCGGACGGTTCTCGATCACCACCGGCTGACCGAGCTTCTCCTGCAGCGACTGGCCGACGATGCGGCCGATGATGTCGGCGCCGCCGCCGGGCCCAAACGGGACGATTATGCGCAGGGACCGCTGCGGCCAATCCTGCCCGCGCGCGGCACGCGCGCCGCCGAGCACCACGGCGGCCGAGCTGGCGATCAGCCTGCGGCGCGTGAGCATGAGCTTTCCTCCCTTGGCGCTGGGTGGCGCACGCGTGGGCACGGGGCCGTCGCCCGTGACATGGCCGATGTCTAGACCAAGTTGCGGCGAGAGAGAACTGGCGCAACAGGCAAACTCGGTGCGACCCTCTACCCGCCGCTGCGCGCCGCTGCGGGGAGAGGGCGGCAAGCGCCCATAAGCGCGTTTACGCGCGTCTTCGACGCGCTATGGACGCGAGCCGGGTGAGGGGAAGAGAGCATCCGGCGCTGGCGTAGAGATTCACGTCATGAGATCTGCCCCTCACCCGGCCCGCACCGCGTCCCATCCGCGCTTGCTTCGCATCGATTTTTAGTGCGAACAGTCTTGCGCGGCGATGAAGGAGCATGCGGTGGAGAAGACGTTTCTCGAGGACCTTGCGCCCGGGCAGGTGTTTACCTCGGACGCGCGCGCGGTGGTCGATGCCCCCTCGATCAAAAGATTCGCCGGCGAGTTCGACCAGCAGCCGTTCCATCTCGACGAGGCGAGCGCGCAAGACACTTTCTTCAAGAAGCTCGTCGCTAGCGGGTGGCACACGACCGCGGTGACGATGCAGCTCATCATCAAGACGCTGCCGCTCTCGCACGGCATCATCGGCACCGGCGTCGACGAATTGCGCTGGCCGCGCCCGGTCAAGCCGGGCGACACGCTGCGGCTGCACTGCGAGGTGATCGACGTAACGCCCTCCAAACTGGAGCCCTCGCGCGGTACGGTGCGAGTGCGCATGACGACGCTCAATCAGCACGACCAGGCCGTGCAGACCATGATCGCAAATCTCGTCGCATTCCGCCGACCGCAGCGGGCGGCGTGAGATGAGTAGCGCGACTGCGTGGGCGCCGCGGGTGACGAAATCGTTCGAGCAGGATTAAGCTTGCTTGCAAACGCAACAACCACAGATCGCCCCTGCTGACGGCGCGCTGGCGCGCCCGTGCCCCGCCTGCGGCCGCACGACGGCATATGCGTTTTGCTTCCGCGTCAACGGTTGCGACATTCTTCAATGCACGGAATGTGGGCTTGGCCGCACGGAAACACCTGCATTTGATCCGGCCGCCTACTACACCGAGGAGTATTTTTCCGGACGCCGCGCCGACGGCTACGCCGATTATCTGGGCGCCGAGCCGGTCCTGCGCCGCGAGTTCGCGCGCAGCGTCGATTTCATCCGTCGCTATCGAAGCGCCGGCAAGCTGCTCGAGCTGGGATGCGCCTACGGATTCTTTCTCAAGGAGGCGGCGCGCTATTTCGACGTCGCCGGGATCGAGCTCGCGCCAGACGCCGCCGCACATGCGCAGCACGCGGGGCTGAACGTGCTGCACGGGCCGGCGGACGCGGCAAACTTTCAGCGCATTGGTCCGGTGGATGTCATCGTGCTATTCGATGTGCTCGAGCATCTGCCACAGCCGCGCGAGATTCTTGCGCTGTGCCGCGATCATCTCAATCCCGGCGGCATCATCGTGATCACGACCGGAGATTTTGGCTCGCCGGCCGCGCGCTTGTCCGCCGCGCTCGGGCTTGCGCTCGCGCATGTCGATCATCCCTGGAAGGTCGTTCCGGCCTCACTCATCGTTTTTCAGCTGCGTCGCATCCTCGGCTTGCGCGGCGCTCGCACGACCACCGCCAGCCGGATCGGCGTGCCTGTCAACTTGTTCGATGCCATGCGCGTTGTGCTGCGCAAGCCGGGGTGAAGGATGCTGGCCTCTCGCGAGGCCGCAAAGTCCCCCCGATTGCGGGCAGGCAAAGGGCGGGGCCATGCAAGTTTCGTGCGGTGCGCCCCCTCCCCAGCCCTCCCCCGCAAGCGGGAGAGGGAGCAGACCGAGTCCGCCGCTTGTGTGTCGCTATGTCGGGTCGCGAACTCAACCAGG
>QHWB01000097.1 GCA_003222395.1 Acidobacteriota bacterium | reverse complement strand
AACTTTTTCTCAACTGCGGCATTCCCGGTTTTCCCTTGCCGCGAATTTCTCATCGCGCCGCAACGCGGAAGAGCCAGAAGGGGCAGATGGTCTCCCCGGCCCAAGTTTATGTCGTGGTCCCGGCCTATAACGAAGGGCCGGTGATTGGCCGCGTCGTCGCGGATGTCAGGCGCGCGGGCCATACCGCAGTCGTGGTGGACGACGGCTCGAGCGACGCGACCGCGCAAGCGGCGTGCGTGGCCGGGGCTATCGTCATCAAGCATCCGTTCAACCTCGGCCAGGGCGCGGCGCTGCAGACCGGGATCGACTACGCGCTGGCGCAACGGGCGGAAG
>QHWB01000010.1 GCA_003222395.1 Acidobacteriota bacterium | reverse complement strand
CGCTGCACAAGTCCGAGATCCATCGGACGCTGCAGAATCCGATCTATTACGGCGAGTTCGTGTGGCTTGGGGAGCAGTACCACGGATCCCACGAGCCGCTGATTACACGCGAGACATTCGATCAGGTCCAGGCCGTCCTGCGGCGCAAGCCGCGCGCGCGGCACCCGAAGCAGCGGCACGCGTTCATGGGCCTGCTCACGTGTGCGAAATGCGGGTGCGCGATCACGGCCGAACGGAAGAAGGGCAAGTACGTCTATTACCACTGCACCGATTTTCGCGGCGAGTGCGACAACACCTACATCCGCGAGGAGCGGCTCGCGGATTTGCTGGGCGACATCATCAAACCGATCCAGATCTCATCGTTAATCGCCGACGACATCGCCAATGCGATCCAGTCGACTGACTGCGATGCCGAACGGCACCGGACGGACGCGATTCGGCAACTCGATCAACGGTGCCGGGCCGTCGTGGCCAAGCAGGACCGGGCGTACGAAGACTTCGTCGAGGGACGCATTTCTGAAGAGTTCTGGACCCGAAAATCGCAGCGGTGGGAGGCCGAACTGCAGGTGATCGATACCGAGCGGACGCGAGTTGAGCAGCCACGACCGGCGATGATGGTCACGGCCAGGAAAATTCTAGAACTCGCAAAACAGGCCGAAAGTCTCTACAAATCGCAGAATCTGGCCGAACAGCGGCGATTGCTCGAAACGGTGCTATCGAACTGCACCTTCGATCGCGGAAGTCTTTGTGCCACTTACGCTAAGCCATTCGACCTGCTTGTTCGCGGGAACGAAACAGGAGAATGGCGGGGTCGACGGGACTCGAACCCGCGGCCTCCGGCGTGACAGGCAGGCGCCAACGACAGCAGACCGCAGCCGACCCCGGCAAATCGGGGTCGGCTGTCACGCAGCATGGTCGTTGAAAGCCGATCGTGGACGCGTGTTTCGGAAAATCTTGCAAGTTCTTGCAAGCGCCGGCACGAATGGCCGCGGAATGGCACGAAGAGCCGACGACGATGCTTTGAACTCGAGCGTCGCGTTCAAGCGCGTGTCGACTACAGATCGTGAAAATGCGAAAGGAGTCTTACGTCACGCGCGGAAGCGGGCCATCCAGACCAAGATCGACGAGCTCAAGGCAAGAATCGAAGCGGAGGGATGCCGGAGGATGTCGTCAATTCCCTTGCTGAACCCCAGACCGAAGAGGCATCTGTAGTCGCGGGCGCCGACGCGAAGCACACATCTACTTTTTCGCTCGGGACCAACGGCCGGCCGCCGTATACGCGGCCCCAGGTGAACGCGACCACGTTATGTAGCAGGGGAGTCTCCGTTCAAGTCAAGAGGGAATTAAGCGATCGCCAAGGCTCGCTTGCACGCGATCGCATCGACGGTTGCGCAGCCATTCCGCAGTGATCGCCAGCCGCGGCACGGCGGCCGTTCGCGGTTCGACGGCTATTCCGCGGCAGCCTGGCTGGCGTTGGCCGCGATGGTCCGCATTCACTACTGTGGGTCGCAGTGATCCCTCGGAGGTAACCCAGTGCTCCTGTCCCCGTTCAGGAAGCCAGCCGCCCGCGATCTTTGTCCTCCCGCCTTTTCTCTGGTGCCTTTTCGTTGTTGCCTTCCAGTTCACGGGTGACCAGCGTCGTCACCTTCTGGGCCGCCGCTGTTTCATACTGCTCCGCCATCTCGGTTCCGCGGAGCCGCGAACCAATCCGGTTGAACAACGAATCCATCGCTGACCCATCGAGTGGAATCCCGGGGTCCAGCACCTCACGCACGTGCTGAAGATCGTGCGCCAGAACGGCGATCATCCGGTCGGGTCGGCGTTCCCATCAAAAGGAGCACTCTCAGATAGCGGCCTTGCGCACCCCCCGGTCGTGCACCAGGCAGCCTTCCATTCCGTCGGCAGCGTGTGCGTTCGGACGACGTAGACAAATGTGTTGGATCGTTCGACAACCTCGACCAACGCCGCAACTGTCGGTGAGCGGCGTCGGCCCTCGTGAATGACGGTAGCACTATCGCGTCGGTCGTCCTGAGCCTGCGAAGCGTGTCGTTCGCATCGACGTCGATGACCGCGGCACCCACCGGGGGGAACATGAGCGTGAGCACCAGAACGAGCGGCATCGCGCCTCCCTGCCGCGCGTTCCGCCTTCGGAACGCGCTATGGTTATTCGGCAGTTTGAGCAACAGGGA
The DNA here is from genome assembly GCA_003222395.1 of Acidobacteriota bacterium. GTDB lineage: Bacteria > Acidobacteriota > Vicinamibacteria > Vicinamibacterales > CAVVIG01 > Gp6-AA45. Next base: position 10,454 of record QHWB01000010.1, on the reverse strand, counting down.
GCGTACCGACGATCTAATGCGCCGCCCGCTTCTTCAACCTGATCGTCAGTCGGAGGTTCGGGCAGCCCGTGCTGTTAGAACCGATGATCACATCGGAGAGTTCACCGGAGGCGTCGCGGAAACGACCCATGCCGCCAACTATCGCCATCGGGCCAGAATCTGGGTGAGGCCCGTCGGCAATCAGCCCCGAGCCGTCATCGAGAAAATGAAACCAGCTGGCGAAAAAGGCCGGACGCTTGCCGGCACTAATCTCCGCCAGAGTGGCCGCCATCGTTCCGCGTTCGATCCAGTTGCCGATACTGCCGGGATCATTTGGATCGTTCGCCTGCACTCCGTTTGGCAGCGTTCCCGCAGGGAATATCTTCCCATTGGCGATGAATCCATCGCCCCGGCCGAACTGCTCGAAGGAAATTCCACCATTGAAACGAAACGTACGACAATCGATAGCGACATCCTACCGCTTCCGCAATTTGCGAGCCGGATTGGGACGAAGCGCCGTGGACGATGTCTCCCATACACATAACGACGAGACCTGCAGCAACCAGTAACCGTTTGATTCGTGACATAGCTTCTCCTTCCGAGGCACCATGCATCGCGCCCATCAAACGCATGACGGCCAGAGGGCGGGAACGTCCGCTAGCCAGCCGAGTCGTAAAGCTTTGCGATAGAAGTTATCGTTGGTTTCGACGGGAAGCCTGAAGAAACGCGGAAAGAACAGGGAAAAAGCGAGGAAATCGCCACCAGCGGAGTGTTCTGCTAAGCTTCGGCCACCTACGACGGCCTCCTCAGCTCAAGGGCGGAAAGAGTGGACGTTCTAGATTCCGCACAACGCGACTCATCGTACTTGTTCCTCGACTGTACGCTCGATGTGGCCGCAGGCCGCCTGCTGCGCGGCACGAGCGAGATCAAACTCCGCCCAAAATCCTTTCAGGTGTTGCGGTATCTCGTAGAGCGCCCCGGCCGCCTGGTCACCCGCGAGGAGCTCCTGCAGACTGTATGGGGGGATGTCGCGGTCACGGACGAATCGGTCACGAAGTGCATCGCCGACATCCGAAAGGCGCTCGGAGACGATTCGCAGCAGATCGTTCGAACCGTCACCAGGCGAGGGTTCCTTTTCCAGCCCCAAGTACGCGTTGGCGACGGATCTGGGAGTCTGAACGACCCGGCGATGCCGCCACACGAGGCACGGCCGCCGAGTGGTCGTCGGACGCATCCCTTTCATGACGCGCTCACGATGTCGTTTGCGGGCATCGTCGTGTTCGGTATTGTCGTGGCGGCGCTAGCGCATCGCTGGCGAGGCGATGTGTCTGACCGCAGACCTTCGTTTCAAGCGATTGCCGTGCTGCCGTTTGAAAATCTTTCGAGCGCCGCCGACCAGCAGTACGTCGCCGATGGGCTCACCGACGCGCTGATCACGAATCTCGGTCAGGCAAGTCCGCTTCGTGTGATTGGTCGGACGTCCGTCAGCCGATACGAGCGAACAAAGAAGTCGGTTCAGGAGATCGCGAGGGAGCTGAACGTCGATGTCGTCGTCGAAGGCACGATCACGCGTTCCGGCGACCGGTTGCGCGCGACGGCGAACCTCATTCAGGTTTCGCCGGAAAAGCATCTTTGGGCGGCTTCCTACGAGCGGAGCTCTCGCGATGCACTGACGCTGCAGAACGAGATCGCCGATGCGATTGCGGCGGAGATTGAAGGAACACTCACAGTCAGACAGCGAGTACGCCCGACGCCGTCCCGTCGTCACGTGAACTCGGAGGCACAACTCGCCTATTGGAAGGCGCGCTATTTCCTGCACGGCCGGAGAGAGACGGAGGCTGCCAGCAAGAGCATTGAGTATTCCGAAGAAGCTGTGCGGAGGGCGTAGTGTCCCATCACTCAGCCGAGCCGAATTGAGGTTCGCCTCGCATCACGCCGCGCGACTGTAATAATTGAGAAGCCCGCCGAGACGTTGACGCCGGCGAATACGGCCGCGAGGGTCCTTCAGCGCAGGCATGCCCTCAATCAGTTCATTCGCGAGGCCCTGGTGGTTCCGCTCAAGGTGGTAGTGCTCGACGAACTCCGTGATCGTCTGGCGAAGATGACGGGCGCCCAATGGAATCACCCGGTTGAGACACTCGTGCTTGATGGAACGCACGAACCGTTCAGCGTAGGCATTTGCGTTGGGCGCGTGAAATGGCGTTTGGATCACGCGGGTGCCGGCCTCGTCTAGTTGTCCACGCACGGCTGCGCTCCATTTCGCGTTCCGATCGCAGATCAGCACGCGATGCCCCACCAGGGCGCCTTCGTCCGCCGCCGTGAGCGTGCGGACAACTTGGTCCATGAACAGATCGTTCGGGAACGGCGTCGAGCCCACGATCTGCACGCGTCGCGACGCCAAGTCGATCACAAACACGGTGAAGTACGTCACGAGGCCGCAGCACGTCCAGACTTCCGTGGTGAAGAAATCGGCGCCGGCGATGGCGCCCCAATGCGCGCGCAGAAACGTCTGCCACGACGTGGGTCGCTCGGGAACCGGTGCAATGCCGTGCGCCTTCAGGATACGAGCAATCGTCGACCGACCGACACGATGCCCGACGTTCTTCAGCGCGCCGCGAATCCGCGTATAGCCCCAGGTCGGGTTCTCCTCCGCCATGCGCACAACCAGCCGCCGGATCTCCGCAAGCACGCCCAGACGAACACGTCGTCCGTTGCGGCACGTCCATTTCCGCGCGATCAACTGTCGATGCCATCGGAGGATCGTGTCAGGCGTGACGATCGTCGCGATCTGGCGCAACATGCGTCGGCCCACTTGGTGCCCACGAATGGCGAGCCGACACCGCTCGTCATCGCTGAGCCGGAGACGCCGGCCCTGGAGCTGCTTCCGCAGGACGCGATTCTCCTCAACCAAGTACGCCACGGTCTCCTGCTGGCGTCGATCCAGCCAGCCGATCAGCGCCGCCAGCAGCATGCGGAGAAGAAATGCGTCGACTACGGCGCGACAGTCTACTGCGCCAACCGAGCTAACGTGGCACGATTCCGATGAGCCGAGTAATGGGACACTACGATCGTTCACGAGTACGCTCTGGCTGGCAGCCAGGTTTTTTGCGCCCTTCAGCCCGCTGCGATCCGAAGCTGCCCGTTGGCGAATCGATCCATGTACCCGTCGTTGCGATGTGCCGGCCGAGCACGCCGGTCTTCTTCTGGCGTAGACGAAAGCTCTCGCCTTGAATCATCGGCGTGCGCGATGACGCGGCGGTAGCGCTCAGTGATCATCTTTGGACGGTTTGTCGGAAGGAAGCAGCTGATTAGCGACGAGGTAATCGAACAGCGCCTGCGCGTTGATTGAGTGCGCGAGCGTGTTTGGGTGACCATCGACTGCCGACACCGCGAACACCGGCCGCGAGCTTGCGTCCGGATGTTGCTTCAAGTAATTCATGAAGTAGGGATAGGTATTCAAGAAGTAAAATCCCAGGCGCCGGCTCTCTCGCTCGAGGAGCTCGCGTTGGCCATCACGCAATTCGTCGCGCACATACTGTGGGTCAAAGCCAGGCTGGGGCTTCACATCAAACACGACAAATGGAATGGCGCGCTCGCGCGCCGCGGCAGCCAGCCGCTCGAGAGCACGCACAACGCCCTTGGCGCCAACCATATACCGATATTCGTCTGGGAGTGCCGGATCTTCATCCAGGCGCGCGGCCTGACGTTGTGCAATGGTACGATGCCTGAAGTCGAACAGGCCGAGTGGCTCCCGTTTAACGGCCATGACGCCCTCATAAACGGAGTACGCCAAATCGAACAGATAGGACCTGCGTAACGTTGCCAGCTCGTTCGGGCGCCGCATGAACTCCGGCACGTCGTAATCATTGGTGTTGAAGTTGAGAAGAACGAGATCGGGCGCGTACTCGAGGCACCTCTGCACAAACGTTTCGCTCTCCATGGCGGTGTTGTAGCCCGGCACTGCGAAGTTGACGACCTCGAATTTCCGCGCGCGGAATTCCTCATTAAGGCGCCGTTCCAGCACTTTCAAGCCGCTATCCTCGATTGGCACACCCCACCCGAACAGCGACGAGTCACCCACTCCAACGATCCGGAATGTGCGGGGCTCTTTGCGACGCGTGTACTCGTAATCGCGAAGCCCCTGAGAGTTGATGAGGAGCGGCTGGCCCATGAATCGTCCACGGACGTTCGGCTTCAGTTCGTAAACGATGCCCGCGTACCGGCTCGGCTGAACAATCTCGCCGAGTCTCAGACTCTGCATCGACAACGGCGCCTGAGCGCGAGCGCCGCGCAGCTGCACTTCGAGCGGCCGCCGATCCTCGCGGACGTAGTGCGCCAGCCGAACGATCCCTTCCGCGACGAGTAATGCCACGATGGTCGATGCAAGCGCCAGCGTCAGGCGCCGTGCGAATCGGCGCCTCCCGGTGCTGGCGATCTCGCGCGCGCTTTTCGCAATCCGGGCCGCAATCACCAACGCGAGTGCGAACCAGCACAGCGCCCATAGCAAAGAGACGTGGCGGGTTAGAAATACGATGACGGCAGGTTGTTGCTGGACGAACAATTGCTCCGTCGGGAACGCCGCTAGTTCTGCTTCGCCCGGCGGCGTCCAGTACGCATAAAACTCGTAGGCGCCATCCGTCTGCACGAAGCGCAGGCGAATCTGATGCAGTCCGCGGATCATCGCAATGGTGGCAGCTCGAGTCGTTGGAAAAGCAACACCGCCGGCGTCGACGACGATGTGCCCGTCAAGCTCGAGGGTCGAGCCATCGTCGCTCCGCAGGTTGAAAGCGTACTGCCCATCGCGATCGGTCCGCAGCCAGCCGCTCCATTCGACACTGAACTCCTGCTGCGGCAACGACGCCGAAGCCGCGGTCATGAAGTCGAGATTGATCCGCCGCTCGACGCGCACAACAGCCGGCCTGAGCCAGTTCCTGTTAGAGGAGAACTTCACTGTAATCCCCCGTTGTGGCCAGACCCAAAGGATCGGTACGAGGAGGATCGGCACGAGAAGAATACGTGTCAGGTACCGCATGTTCGCGCCACGTCCACACCTCAGTCGCGAAGAAGTCGGCTCCCGAGATGGCTCCCCACGTGGGCCCGGATGGCCAGTCGCCGGCGGTCGTCGTTTGTCAACTCAGGCGCCGCCCGCCGCTCTGCCGCCGGAGGAGGCGATTCTCTTCGATCAGATAGGCGAGCGCCTCCCGCTCCCGATGATCGAGCCAACCGATGAGGGTCAGGGGCAGCAACCGAAGGACCGACACGTCGATCACGAGCGGGAGCTTATCCCACGGACGCGGCAAGAATCTCCGTAATGCTGTCGATCCTGAGCTGGGACATTACCGTAATGTCCCATCAGTGAGCCGAGCCGTCGAATTGACTGTCGCACGGCGTCACGCCGCGCATGCGTAATAATTGAGGAGCCCGCCAAGGCGCTGACGCCGACAAATGCGGCCGACACGCTCCACCGCGCGCACGCCATCGATCAGTTCGTTATCAAGGCCTTGGTGATTGCGCTGACCGTGGTAGTGCTCGACGAACTCCGCAATCGTCCGGCGTAGATGGCGTTCGCCGCACGGGATCACGCGGTTGAGGCACTCGTGCTTAATCGAGCGCACGAAGCGCTCCGCGTAGGCGTTCGCATTGGGCCCCTGATACGGCGTCTGCACTACGCGGATTCCCACCTCGCCCAACCGCGCGCGCACCGGCATGCTCCACTTCGTGTCGCGGTCACAGATCAGCACGCGATAACCGACCAAGATCCCCTCGTCTGCGGCCGTGAGCATGCGGGCAACTTGGCGCATGAACATCTCATCCGGATGCGGCGTCGAGCCGACGACGTGGCACACGACGGGAGGCCAAATCGATCACGAACACGGTGTAGTACGTGACCAAACCCCGCCAGGTCCAGACCTCCGTGGTGAAGAAATCCGCGCCCGCGATCGCGCCCCAATGCGCCCGCAGAAACGCTTGCCACGACGTCGGTCGCTCCGGCGCCGGCCGGATCCCCTGCGCCTTGAGGATTCGAGCGATCGTCGATCGTCCGACCTGATGCCCCACGTTCTTCAGTGCGCCTCGGATCCGCGTGTAGCCCCAGGTGGGATTCTCCTCCGCCATCCGCACCACGAGCCAGCGGATTTCGGCGAGAACGCCCGAACGACGGCGCCGCCCCTTCGCATACATCCGCTTGTGCGCGATCAGCTGCCGATGCCATCGGAGAATCGTATCAGGCGTGACGATCGTGGCGACCTGGCGCAACAGCCGCCGGCCCAAGCGCTGTCCCGCCCTGGCCAACCGGCACCGGTCCTCATCGGTCAGCCGCCGTCGTCCGCGCAACTGCGCGCGGAGGATCCGATTTTCTTCAACCAGATACGCCACCGCCGCCTGCCGCTGATCGCTCCACCAGCCCGCAAATGCCATCAGCATGAACCGCAGCGCCGCGCCTTCCATCATCGCGGGAGTCTACACGATCAACATCAGCCAGCCATGGAAGCCGACGTCGGCTGAGAACTGGGACACTACGGGCTCGAAGGCAGGCAGTTTCTGACCGACGACGAAGTCATCGAGCTGCGCAAGCGAGCAGATCGTCTGTTCAAGAACACGAACGCCGATTTCGCGGGGGGCGATGCGGTCTTCCTCGCCGCCCTCGCCAATGTCGATCATTTCAAGAGCGCGACGGCGACGGGCACGACGTTCGAGATGATCGAGCGGGAGTTTGACAATCGGACTTCGTTGATCGTCGATCCACCTGACGGCCGGATCCCTCCGTTGACAGCCGAAGCGCAGCAGAGAAGGGCGGCCGCCGATGCGAGGCGCCGCCGTCCACCGGAGGGACCGGAAGATCTCAGCCATGTGGAACGATGCCTGACCTATGGTGTGCCGAGACTCAGCGGAACCAACATCGGCGCCGGACCGCTCGGCTTTTACTGTCCACAAGCGCCCGACCGACGACGATCCTCATCGAGGCTACGGAATCGATTGACTTGGGTTGCGGAAAGTCCAGGACGGACCGGGCGATCGCTCGGCTCCGCGACGACCGGCCGTTTGGGCCGGAGGACGCGGTATGTTCGTGACGCGATCGTCAAAACGCCAGCATTTCTCTCAACGCGACGCGACGAGTCTGAACGAATCGAGCTGGAATCTCGATCGAATTCCGCCACGCTTGCAAGCGAGCCCGTTCCGCGGACTCCGGCCAGTTTGCAAGCAGGCTCCCGCACTAAACGGGAAACCCTTTAGTTGCTGAAGGATAAGTTGGCGGGGTCGACGGGACTCGAACCCGGGGCCTCCGGCGTGACAGCCGCAAGTCCTAGCTCGAAGACGTTCGGTGATGTGCGCATTTCCTTAGCGTTTCGCGCGATCTCGCGTCATGGAGCGCCGCGGACCGACAGGGAACGACACCGTTCCGCGCCCGAAACTGGCACACCTACCGGCACAGTCCCCCAATGCGCGCCCAGCCCTAGGTTGACCGACTGCCTAGGCAGGTGCGATCATCAAATTCGATGCAAATTTGGTGAGGATCTATGCTGGACATTGCCAACGACATTCGATCGCTCAGCGATTTCAAGCGCAACACGTCAGAACTCCTCGACCGCATCAAGAAGACCGGTAATCCGCTGGTCCTCACGATTAACGGGAAGGCCGAAGTCGTCATCCAAGACGCGGAAGCCTACCAGGAGCTTCTCGAACGGGTCGAGACCATCGAAGGAATCCAACGAGGGCTCGCTGATGTGAAGGCTGGCCGAACGAAGCCAGCGCGGGAGGTGTTCAACCGGCTGCGCCGCAAGCATGGCATACCGCGTTGAGCTGACCAAGAACGCTGAAGCCGAGCTCGAAGAGCTGTATCTCTGGGTGGTCGAGCGGGCCCCAAGCCAGGGTGCAGCGTGGTTCAACGGTCTCGAACAGGCGATTCTCTCCCTCGACCGCCTCCCCAAGCGGTGCCGGATAGCACCCGAGAGCTTCGATCGGGACCAACGTGTTCGTGTGCTTAACTACGGTCGCAGCCCTCACGTCTACCGCGTGTTCTTCACGATTGACGAGACCGTCAAAGTCGTGCGCGTCGTGCACATTCGTCGAGGCGCACGGGAAAAGCCGGCGCCTGGCGAGTTGAAACGCGATTAGCGCCCCCGCCGCTTTCGTGCTCCGGGCTGTCGAGTCTTCAACAATAACGCTTTGACGCGTGGAGGAACGTCGATTGGGACGAAGCGATCAGCGGAGAACAAGTAATCGTCCCCACTTTCGTCGACGACGCGAATGTCGACATCGCTCTCAGCGATTTTGTCGCGCAGCACAACGTAGATCTTGTTGCGCTCGAGCGAGACCTCGTAGGACTCGTTGTCAACGCAGACTGCGAACCTCCAGCCCCTGACCCGCAGCCTACCTGGGATGTTCCCCGCTCGTGAATCCTTCATAAGCGCCGGCGCAAGACTCAGGGCCAACCTTGGCGCCTTGCCATCCACTCGCACACGAAAATCGCAAAGAGCAAGCCGAAGAAGATCCAAAGAGCATGCTCGAGAAACCAGCCCGGCCACTCGGCGAAATAGAGTGTTGTGCCACCTTTGAAGGTAATGGCATACGGATGCGTCGCATTGTACGTGTGCGACGCCCAGGTTCCGCGGGTGACGCCCATGACCCAAAACACGGCGAAGGGGACGAGAGCGACCACGGCGATCAAGCGTCCAACCCGACTCTTCACCTCCATCATTTCGCATCCGCCCCTCAGATTCATCAACTGCTTGATTTGTCCAACACCTGAGTCGTCATCAGCGTCAAACCTGCAATGCTTGTCGCCTTGCTCGCTGACGACGAGTTGAGTTGGAGCGCTTGCGTCGCGGCGCCTGAACGGGCGAAGCATATGTGGTGATGACGACCCGACCGCGAACTCTTGCCACGAGCTCGAGGGTGCGCTCCCGGAGAACAATCTCGTGAGTGGACGGTTGACGCCGCCTTGAATGCCGACGTTGAAGTCTCATGGCACGGGCCCGGTTCCAGAACTGGGCCGAGGCGCGGGACGGCGGTCTCTCAATTAGCCCGACGAGGCCGCGGATGATCGCGTCCGCGTCTTTGCCGTACGCGCTCGCAAGTGAAACATGATCGTTGGGCCGGAGATCCCACTGAGGCTCTCCAAGCGGCGCTCAAGGGCAATGAACAGGGTTTCGCCTCGCTGATGACGCTTGTCACGCCAGTCACGGATTCAAGCATCCGGTATCTGACCGGACTGAGCACAAGAAAACCGATGCAACTGGTGATTCGGGCCCATGGCCATGCCGCCCGCCATCCAGCCGCGAAGAATGCGACGGCGGATGCTATCGAAAGCAACAGTCGAAGGCTTGGATAGCTTGCACCGAAAACGGCTACTTCGGCGACCGCAACAGCGTATCGGAGCGCAAAAAGAATCACGCCGGTTCGAAACAGTCGGCCCTCGGACCGAACCAAGACGGCAACTGCACCGACCACGAAGAAGAGCGAATACCACCACGGCCGCTGCTGTCCGGCAGATATTCGTAGACCGTACTTGGTAGCAAAGACTACCTCGCCTGCCCAGAGCCCCAGAATGGCAGCCGATGCGATGACGAGGAAGGATGCGAAGCCAGGATCATCTGCAGGTCTGCGAACAGAATTGAACCCGAACATTCACAATGCTCCGAACCGATCGTGAACCGATTCCTTCAGCGACCCGAATCTCTTGCATTATGTTGGAAAGGGGGCCGACAGGGGGCCGAGGCCCCGAGCCTTAATCGGCCCCCTTCTCGATCCGCTCCCTTGGTAACGCGAGGCGCCGACGATCGCGAGTAAGAGTCGAGTATCGAGTTTTAACTCATTATCTGCGACGATCTTGGGGCTATGGCTGATGCGAGGTGGACGGCGTTCTGCGCCGTCCGTGTCGCTGCCTTTGCTGCTGCAGGGGAAGCAGCCGGTGCGTGAGCGACCCCCTCTTTGGCGCGCTGCCTGACCCCGCGCCCTGTACGCGGGGTCGCTCACGCCCCGATTGCTGGTCCCCAACGTCCAGGACGAACGGTCTCTTGAACGAGCACTTCGTCATCATCTCGACTTCCGGAAAATTGCAGCAGTCGCCGGAACATAGTCGAGAGCGGCCCGGCATCACGTCGCAATGACTCCGCCGAAGACAACACGGAAGACAATGTTAGATTTCGTGTGGCGACGGCGTTCGTACAGACGGAACGCGCGACGTTCTGCCGGTGGCGCTGTAACCAACTCGCTGAGACTCAACGCGCGGTGCGGTATTCAACCGCGCGCCTCGCTTCTGATCGCGCCGCAGCCCCACTCACCGCCGGCCGGCCGGGCCATCACGACGGACATTTTCGGGCTCGCCTCGCGTCCGTCAAGACTCTCGCTGCGCTCGACCCAGCTACGCTGGGCTGGCGGTCTTGACGGACCGCTCGGTCGAGCCCGATGAGAGCTCTTACGTGATGGCCCTGGGAATCACTGAACTGGATCACCGCGACGAGCGAGTTGAACGC
>QHWB01000055.1:109590-119731 GCA_003222395.1 Acidobacteriota bacterium | reverse complement strand
CGCGGCTCGCGCTTTGCGGTCTTCTCCGTTTCTCAAGAGCACCAAGCCAACAGGGCGTGCACAACAACGTCCGTTCCACAGCCTTCAATCCGTTCGAGTACCGCCACGGCTCCGCCCGATGGCGTTTTGGCGAATGACAGGCTCAGGTTAGAGTTAGAGCACGGTTATTCGAATATTTCGAAAAGCCGCAGTATAGCTGTAATTCGAGTACGACTGCAGCCCAACGAAAACCGGATCATTCGGTGCCGGTCGCCCGCGGTTCGGATCAGGATTCGTATACCTTGCTGTATTCACTCCATTCAGAGTCACCGTAATGAGGTTGTTCTGCACATCGATCCGATACTGATTCCAACCGAGCACCACCGCGTTCTGAGGATTCACGTAATCACCGGGCGTGCTGGGGGGCACGCCGGGACTGAGGACAGGGTCGCCTGGATAGTTCACGTTGTAAACGGCGCCGGTGCGGTACTTCGCCAGTCCAGGAGGCTGTCCGGAACCGCTGTTGTCAATCTGCACCTCGAACCCGGTATCGGCGGCTGACCAGGCGGGATTGTAGTATCCGCGCGAATCTGGGTTTCTGAAGCAAACGAACACGCCAGCGTTCGTTTCGAAGAGGCGAATAAAGAACTCAAGCTCCAGTCGAAAATCGGCCGGCATTGGAATGGTGCACCACAGCAAGCCGAGATCAAAGCTCGGCACAGACTGGAGTGCACCATCGATAACGTGAAACGTGCCGCGGCCAGCCATTCGCCAATTTCGCAGCGTTGCGCCGTCAAACAAATTGATCACAGCCCCAGCCGGTGGCGCAGCGGGAACGAGCGGCTGAAAGTACGGGCGGGGCGGGCGACCTGCGGGTACACCGTCGCCTTCAGGAAATACTCGTTTGGCAAGGCGCCGCTGGAGGGCGATGCCGTTGATTACGGGATTCGCGGACCCACACGTCGGCAGGACCGCTGCATCACCCGCATATAGATTCGTCACGAAGTGGAACTGGCCGTCAGCATTTACCACCGATTGCGTGGGGTCCTCTCCCATGCGAAGCGTGCCCGATTCGTGGAATGTCGTTCCAAGTCCGTCGAGCGCGATGGGAATCGCGGCTGGGTTCGGGTGCGCAAACAGATTTTGAGCCAAGTGCCGAGTCGCCTGGTCGATTGCTGCTTGGAGGGCCGCATCCTCGGGCCCTCTCGCGATAGCGACCGACGCGCGCGGTAACAAATACTCGTCCAAATCAGCGGGCTGCTGTGGAACGGTCACATTATTCGCGACGTTCGGCAGCATCTCGCCGATCGCGCGGATGACCACATCGACTTGGCCAGGCGCAGTTTCTCCCAAACGCCGAACGTCCTCGAGATCCGGAATCTTTCGAAAGAGCAGCATATCAGCTCGATTGCCAGTACCCGGCGGGACGGCGGAGGCTGTGATCTGAAAGTGAAAGTGGACTGGCGTGCCATTGATGACGCGTCGGCAGCGAAGAAATAAGGCGGACACCTCGGGGCGAGCCAACGCCAGCCCCGCGGGCAATGGTGCCGTAAACGCGGCATTTTTTCGAACATGCACCATGAGATTCCGGCCCATCTCATTCGCGTTCTGAACTCCGCCAGCGCTGAGCAGAGCCATGCGCGCGCTTTCGATCGCGCCGAGCGTCAGGATCACGATTGGACGACGGTTGGTGTTGCCAGCGATCGGAGGGCTCAGATCCAGCTGACCATCGCTCGTGTCGATGCCGACGATCTCTTGAACGTTGACGCCCGTAGCCAGCGTGTACGGTCGCAACGTGAGACGCGTGACATGGCAATTCGGGACGATCATCAAGCGCTTCATCGCGTCATTGCCTACGCCGGATTCGACCACGGCCTCACGAGCGGCGGCAATCGCGAGCGGTACGCTGCCTAACTTGTTCAACGCGAAAAACCCAGGACGGGTTTCGGTCTGCACCGCGAGCGGTGCATCGAGCCGCAAGCTCTGGACGAATCCAGGATAAGGTGGCACCGCGAGTTGCGCCTGCAGCCGGGGCCCAGCGTACAGAGCGAAGTACGCGGTGTAGTCGGGATACTCATTGACCGGCACGGCATCAGGCACGCCCGCGTAGATCGCAAAGAGTTGCTGACGATAGTGATCGTGCAGCCTGCCGTTGATGAAATCGTTGGACGTCGAGACGCCCGTCTGCTCTACGGCTTCCTGGTAAAACCTGGTCCGGAGATCGGCGATCACATTTCCTGGCCACAACGTCCGAACGGTGACCTGACCTATGGGCACCGTGTGCATTTCAGATGTCAGGTACTCAGGTGACCAACCGCCCCAGTACAACGAGCGGCCACCGATGCAGTATGCCAGGCCACCGAATGCCTCCGCGGAGTTCCAGGGCAGGCCCCAGTTTTCGAGAGCCGCCTGTCTATCTCTCCCTTCCGCGATGAGCTGTTGACGCGTCGCAGGCAGGACTGGGCTATCGGCACTTCGAGTCGGATTCGGCGCAAACAGTCGGAGATTTGGAATATCTTGGGTGTGTGCCGGCAACACGAAAGGGCCCGCCTCCAGCACGAGTATCCGATAATTCGTGGGTTTGATTCCGTCTCCAGGATATGCACCGGCCCCGAATCTGCGCGCGCGGAAGAACAGATTCTCGGCCAGCGCCAAGCCGAATGTGCCGCCGCCGATGATGATCGCATCAAACGGTCCGCTCGCCCGTGCCTCCGCAAACGTGTTGCAAACGTAGTTGCCAAGCACATCGCGTGAAAAAATCGTTTGCGGCGTTGGAACGGCCATCGACGTCCTCCGGGGTGAAGGCCTGTCAGGCAGACAGCGCAGAAAGAGGACAGCATTCTGCCCTCGTCAGCGAAGGTCAAGGAAAAAACGACCCTATGCGCTTCCCCTGTGTAACCCGCTGGTAACGCCAACGCGAGTTCTACGGCTTGCTCGCTCAAGGACCTCAACGCCCGCAGCAGCGGCCTGAGTCACAACGTCCTGAGGCCTTGCCATTACCCCCGTGTAACCCTGTTCTCAAGAACCGAGCGGCATGTTCGCACATTGGCGCCGAGACCTCCTGTGCCAGAAACAGCGCGCCACGCTGAAGGAAGAGATCGCCGACCGATCATCGCCAGCAAAGATCAGATCAGCCAGCGGCCGCTCGACTTTTGGAACAGACCTCCATAGACAGATGTTCGTCCGCTTTCGATCGGCTCGTAAAACTCCTCTACGAGGTCCAAACGCGTGAATCGTCTTGCGTCGAAGGATTGTGTGAAACGATTGCCGCTATCTGAAGTAGCAGCATCGGCATGACGTATCCCCCAAGCTACAATATCCACCGAGGCGCCGGCCCATCACGCTCATGGCTCGATCCACGAAAATGGTCACCTCGTTGGGCGGCTCTTGCACCGGAGTTGCTCCAGGCCGAAAGGTCAGTTGTCGTTGTGATCCCACGTGATCGTCAGCCCGGAATCTGGCGCCCCATACTGTGTTTTGTACTTGAAGAGGTCGCGCCACTCGTCGTTGTCCCACCAGCCGTTGAACTTGCTCGGGACGTTGAACGCGAGCCGTGCTGGCCGCAGAGTACTGTGCAAAACGACTCGGGCGAGCGCAATGGGATCGGGGTGCCGAAACCGGGTGCCATCGGTAGAAACCAGCCAGTGGTCGCAGTCCACTGCCTCCACCAGTTCCCTGACGATGTTTCGCTGGCTGCAGTGGTGTGGCAACTTGAACGCGTCGAGGTGCAGACGGCCGGCGGGGCTTGCAGCGGCGATGCCGGCGATTAGATCTTCCGGGATCGCGTCGCCGGCCAGCAATACACGCCGGTTCCGGTACTCGAGCAGGAGAGTGATGGTGCTCCCGTTGGCCTCGCTGTCGTCCGCAAGGGTCGGGGTCGCGGCCAGTTGACGGAGGTCCTCGAGGTCCTCAAGAATTGGCGGGACTTTCGGACCCATGGGCTCGAGCCCTGGCGACACGGTCGTGAGCGTGCCTTTGCGTAGGGCTTCGGCGACTTCCTCCTTCCAAACCGGCGCGAGCTGGGTCAGACGCTCCGGCATAGGTCCCAGCGCCTTCAGGGTGAGGCCATCATGCAGCGTCATGCTTGTTAACGGCCTGTCAGGAGCACGTACGACGGCCCGCCCGTCGAACGCCGCGTTCCAGACCTGGGTCTTCAGCCAGCTGGCGAGCCGCTCACCCTGGGCCGGACCCATGGGCTCCAGGCCGGTGTGGACGATGCCACCGGTTAGGTGTGGATAGCCGTTGAACCACACGTCGCGGATCGTAAGCCCTGGAATCGGGTCCGCTTCCGCGAGGCAACTCAGTACGCCGCCGATGTGATCGCGATCGACGTGGGTGACGACCAGCAAGTCGAAGATCCGCTCGGCCTCGTCTAAGTCGAAAATCCGCTGGCGGACCAGTTTGCCGGCCTCCTCGGTCCCCATGTCGACGAGCAGTTGATGCGGCGTACCGGCGTCGCCCCACCGCAGCCAGATCGCGTCTCCTTGCCGCGCCGGAAGCATGGTCACCGCGAGCATCACTCGTCTCCGGACGGCTGCCACTGACTCAGGCAGACCGACTCCCAGTCGATGTAAGGCGCAGTGTCCGCCAGCCGCCGGATGGCCTCCGGTCTGTCCACACCCGGCGTTTCCCTCGGCCAGTGCCGCAGCAGGTCGAGCAGCAACGAGTAGCTCTCGGCGTACAGCATCCGCCGCTGGCTAGCTTCGAGGGCAAGGCCCAGTACCACGTCGGAAGTCGACTCCCGCTGATAGCGTAGGTGGGCGAGCAGGACTTTGCCGTCGGGCAGCCAAACGATGTCGCTCGCGAGGTTTTCGACCCAGCTCTCCCACCGCTGCAAGCGACCGGCCTTGTATAGCAGCAAGGCACCGAGCGCCGCGCCGGCGGGGTCCTCGTATTTGTCCCGCAACAGCGCGACGGCATCGTCTGCCACCCGTGCGCCTTCGACGAGATAGCCCGAACTCAGCATGTTCTGCAACGCATTGGCGACCGTGCGCTGCGGCGTGATCCAGGCATGCGCGTGAATTCCCGTCGACGTAAGGTCGATCCTGACGGCGCACGATCCCGACGGCGTGCC
Source organism: Acidobacteriota bacterium (assembly GCA_003222395.1). Lineage (GTDB taxonomy): Bacteria > Acidobacteriota > Vicinamibacteria > Vicinamibacterales > CAVVIG01 > Gp6-AA45. The sequence continues at coordinate 114,678 of QHWB01000055.1, read as the reverse complement.
GCCTTCAGGGCTGATCGGCAGACTGATCCGCAGCTGTCGCGGACCGATCCGAAACAGAGCGCTCGGCACGGCGTTCACGCTGGACTTGCACTGGAATATCCTGAGCGTCCGGGTCTCGCGAACCAGTGACGCGCCGTCCACCTCGAGGAGCTGCACGTCGGCCGCGGTCTCGAGGCCCGCCTCCGCCTCGGTTCCAACGGCGGCGGCCATGCCGCGCGTGAACCGCGGGCGCTGATCGTCTGGAAGAGTGGGTTCCTCAGGTGTCGGAGATTCCACCGGTGCGGTAGGCTCCACCGGAAGCTGTACGAGCGTCCTCTCGCCACCTTTGACCTGAACGACGGCGCTGTGTCGGCGGCCGTCCTCTAGGACCGCGCCGACTTCGTAAAGGCCGGCCGGCAGATCCAGAGTACTCGACGCGGACGCCTTCGCGACCAGCCTCAGCCTGCTGTCCCGTATCTCGATCGGGATAGCGTTGCCAAAGAATACCGAATCGGACGCGAGCTGAAGGGCGATCTGCCCGTTTGGACGGCCTTTCCCGCGGTCGCTCATGGCGCCACCTTGACCTGCCTCGTCATGGCAGGCGGCCTGACGAAGAGCAATTCGTTGTAACTTTTGTACGGCGCATCGGCCGCGATGTTCAACGCGTACAGACCCGCCTCTACCGGCCGCTGCAGCGGCCAAGCCGTGTAGTTCTCGACGACCACTGCCTCCTCGCTTTGCCTCAGCGTGGCCCGGCAGGCGTGTCTCGCCGGCGCCGGATCCACGTCGATGTTCACATCCACATGCGGCGCTGCCGCGAACTCGTGCACGGCCGCTTCGTGGATCTTGCCGGCGATGTCCACCGACTGCTCGGCCTGTTCGCCGAGCGCGAGCGCCTTGACGCGGTCGGGCAGGCGCTTGATCAGCGCCGTCACCGGAACGTGCCAGCAGTCCACGCCTTCGTCCTCCGGGCCAGACGCGGCACCGCCTCTGAGCGACCACATCAGGGCTTCGTTGAAGAGCGTCACACCCCCGACGCGCGCGTAAGCAGCCTTTCCGGTAGTCGCCGCCAGGAACATCGGCGAGGTTTCGGTGTCGCCGTTCGGCACGTCGAGCTTCAGCGCGCCTTCCAGCGTCTCGAACCGCCGGGCGATGGCCGGCCTCTGTCGGCACGCATCGACGAACCAGAACTGCGTGCGCGCCGTTGTCGGATGGTTCATACCGGCGTGGATGCCGGCCATATCGACCGCACCTTCGAGTCGTGCGAGCTGCCCGGGGGCCCCGAAATCAGTGAGCAGCAAGATCGCGCCGTGCTTGGTGAGCTGGACGCCGTGGCCGGCGACATAGACGATCGCGACGTTCTCGACATGCGTGTCGCAGGCGTGCCGGAAATCCTTGAGCGCCACCCGGACGTTCTCGAGCCTCGCCGACGTATCGCCGTTCAAGAGCGCGGCAATGGCCGGCGAGATGACCTCGCCATCGGACGGCGACAAGAGCACACGGAGGCTCCTGAGCGGTGCTCGCTTGCAGCGGTACTCATTCAGCAGCCACGCGGCGAACTGGGACGCGGAGCGAGCAGCGGCCGACAACTGCTCCATGCCGAACTCGGCACCACTGGCGGTGGGCTCGTCGCCGTCCTCGAAGTGCCGGTACCGGCTGACCCCGATCACGAGCGCATGGGTGCCGGCCTGCGTCAGGTCCTCGGGAATCAGTGACGGCATGGCGCCATCCCTCGCGTTCGGGCCGGCGTGACGGGTCCGAACGCAGTCCGCTCCGCCCTGCGTCGGTCGAGCATGTTGTCCCTCCCGTTCCTACTATAGAGAGTCATTCGATTGAATGCCACACTCTCTCGGCTCTGGGATCTTCCGTGGTAGCTTCGGCGGCCTTCGTGTGGCCCCGGAGAACGGATATTGCGGCGGAGGCGAGATCATCGCGTCCTTCTTGGACGAGGAGGCGGTTGACGCGTTCACATTCACGGTCGTCCCAAGCTTCATCCGGGAGGCATTTCTCTCCTGCACCGCGGCATCGCGACGTGGCGCTCCGCTTGCTCCGTGTAGCCGAATTTCCGGACGGTGTCCTTCAGCTGCATTTACGAGGTGCAGCACCGGAACCATTCGAGCACCGGCTCGTCAGCTGGTGTTCGACACGACTCGCAGGCTTGGACTGAAAGCCACGAACCGAACTACGTGGCGCCCGGCGCTCGCCCTTTGGATAGGCGGGATCTGCAGGGCTGTGTCGCTGAACAGATGCGGATGCGGAAACCTCCAGTCGGTTTCGGGCTTGAGAACGGCTCTCAGAATGGCCTCCGGGCATGGTGAGGAGTTGCACCGCACCAGCCGCAACGACAATGCCCAGCGCTGCCATGCGTTCGCGAAATCCACGTCGCTGAACGAGGGGGCCCACTCCTGCCAGAAATCGAACTCAGACATGAAGAGGATCTCCGCGACTCGGAAGCCCGTCCGAACCGCGATGGTGCGTTGCACTCCGCTGGATTGTCCACCGTGAGCGGGCAAGTCGCGGTGGCTGACAAGAACGAACGTCACGTTCTGGAGCAGGGCTTCGAGATCCATACTGTCTTCGGCGCCGCCACCGGAGAGCACGATGTCCGCACGCAGGCGTGAAGATCGAGATGCTCCATCCGTAGCTCGCGTCAAACGGCGGAGATCATTGGGAGCTTCACCATGGAGAACCGGCGGGAAGTGCTACGGGGCTTGCGACATCCCGCAGCAACCGCGTGCGTGAACTGATGTGATGCCGGTCTGTATGTCCGGCGGTCGCCGTACGCCGCCGGCAGTATTTCAATGCGGAACATGGCCGCCATTTTTTTCGGCAGCCTTCACACGCGCAACTTCGTCCGAAGGCGTCCCTGGGTTTACTGTCGACACCCGAACCGCGTCGGCGGGCAGACGCGAAATGTATCGGCTGCTGCGCCCGTACGCGGACTCGTGGATGAACGAGGCGGGCGGAATCGTGCGTCTCCGCCACAGGTTCATCCGGCGCTCCCAGCGCTGGCGCTTCCAGTTGTAGTGCTTTTTCCAGATGAGCTCCCCGAAATGCCACCAGCCTTCGAGCGACTCGTGCTGCTTGCCCTTCGCGTTTGGTTGCACGTACGTCGATCCCCCCGTACGTCCGAGCACATCGGCTTCCCTGTCCGCGATGACGAGCAGGCCTGCCTTCTTTGCTTCTGTGAGCATCCATTCGAGCGCGAGCTTCGAAAGTCCGCTCTCTGACTCGCGATAGCCGCCGCCCACATCGCAATGGACGCCCGGGAACCAGACCTGCATGGAGTCCCTCGGACCGTGCGCTTTCCGTCCCGGTGAGGGCCTCCACAGGTGATTGCGGAAAAACGCACGCCGTTCGTCGATCGCGACGGCGTGCCGGCCGATCTGAATTGAAGGATTATCGGCGACGTATGGCAGCGTGAGCGGATTCTCGATCCATCCGACGCTGCTGACCGTGTCCCAGACGCCGACGAAGTGCGGCCCGCACTGGAGGCAACCGATCTCCGCCTTGAAATCTGCTGCGAGCCCGAAATGTTCATCCGCCGAGGTCGTCTTCTTATTCAAGCCGAGGAGCTCGCCGGCCTTCCCCACGACGCGCCGCGTCACCCCCGGCCGTCTGTTGATGGCGAGTAGCATTCTGATGGCGTACGGCACCAGAGGCTCATTACCCGGCCGGATCATGCCGTACATGTGCAGTAGCGACGCGACAGCCCGGACCGTGTACGCGCCGCGGCTGAAACCGAACATGAACACGCGATCGCCGGGCTCGTAGTACCGCATCAGGAACACATACGCGTCCCTCACGTCGTCCCGCAGCCCGTACCCGAATGTCATCCCCATCAGCTTCGTCAGCTTTCGCGCGGGCGTCGTGAGGGCTCCGGCGGGCTCCATCGTCCCGAGGCCGGGATGGTAGTAGGTACGCTGACTGTCGTGATCGAGCACCGAGAAGAGCTTGATGACGTTCGTTCGATGGCGGGCAAACTCATTCGCGGTGCCGTCGCAGCAGACGACGAGGTTCTTCGGCATGCTGATCCCCGGAAGACAACGCCTAGCCTTCGATCTCCACGTCCACGAAATCCGCGCCTGAGAGCGCATTCTCACAGTCAGTGCGCAGCGGCTGCGGCGACGTCAGCCACTGTTTTTCGAACTCGGAGAATTTCGGCAACTGCGGTGCCTTCGTGCCGAGCGCCTGCTGATAATTCCGGACGTTCTCGACGCGCTTTCCGATCTCTACGAGCAGCGCGGACCGCGGGATCGTCTCGTAGTTCTTCCGCTTCGTGGACACCACCGCCTTCGCCGTTGCCTTCGCGCCGACAGCTGGCAGCGGCAGGATTGCGTCGAGGATCGTGCTCGGCTCCGTCGCCGTTCCATCTTCCATGTCGTTCCACGGGGTTGCGTTCTCGCTGCCGTGGTGCCCGATCTTCAGGAAGTCGATCGGCGCGGCGAGCTTCGCCCTCCGCTTGTGCCACATCACATTCCACGCGCCATTCGCCTTGCCTTCCTTGAACTTCGTGTCCCACTCCGCGTCCCCGACGAACAGCAACCGCTTTGCTTTCCACTCGATGAGCAGGACGATGCTAGTGTTGTTGGTGACCTTGCTGGACAGCTCCGCGAACGCGAACGCGGTGGACATCATCCGCGACTGCAGATCACGGAAATCCGACTGGCTGATGTTCCCCGGGAAAGGCGGCGGCTTCGGCGGATCCTTCCGGAACAGGGCGCCGCCCGCCATGAGTCCCTGCAGGTCCTCATCGATTTCCTCTCCGAGGTAGAAATGATCGACATCGCGCTCCGGACCGAGGATGTGGACGTTGGCGCCCACGAGCGGCAGCCCGAGGTCCGCCGGCGTCATCCCGGCGTGCACGTATTTCGGCGTGATGCCGTTCTGCTCCGGCAACGTCGCGCGCAGCGCTTCCATCGCACCGTCATTGTCGATCCCGAAGAGACCCACCAGTTCTTGGAGCTCGGGACTGAGAGACAGGTTCAGGCTGGCGATGTTGCGCATCGCAGTGGTCGCGAGACCGCGCAGCCGCAGCGTGAGCTGGGCCTGCGGATGTTCGGGATCCATCGCCGTGTTCATCCAAATATTCTCGATCTTCATATTCGA
>QHWB01000055.1:0-109569 GCA_003222395.1 Acidobacteriota bacterium | reverse complement strand
GTGGGTGACCACCACGAGGTCGAGCCGCTTCTTGCCGCTGCCCGCGTCCGGCAGCATCGTCTTGAGGTCCTCAAGTGCCGCTTCCAGGTGCGCGACGCCGCCCACCGAACCGCAGTCGATCAGCATGTGGAAGTCGTCCACCGTGTTTCCGACAGTCCGCGCGTTTGGAATGCGGCAGTATAGACAGTCGCCGACTTCCACGTTGTAGGCGCGGACTAAGAGCTTATCTGCCATACGCGGCCTCCGAGCTCGTCGTCTCGATCGTCGTGAACACCGAAGTGCGGCGACAGCTCGAAAACGACCCCGCCGTTGGCGATACGTGACGTGATCGGCGGGATGGCCGTGGGCACCAGTCCCTTCTCGCCGCCGATCTCATGCCCGATGCGGCCGGCCCTAATGCGTCGCGCGACGGCCTGAAGAAACGCATTTCGCCGTTCGACGCCCCTCGCTTGCTCTTCTCGTGACTCATCGCTCTGCCCGCTCGGCAGCGCGCCAGGCTTGCGCGCCCACTGCAAGATTTCGCCGTTCTCGTTCATCGCCAGCGTACCGCCGCACAGGAGGCTCGTCGTTTGGCCCTCGAAACGTTCAAACTGTGGGCCTTCGAGCAGAACGTCCTCGCGCCAGACGTACTGAAGAATTACCTGCTGCGGCAGGCGGCGCGCCTCGCGGGTCAGCTTCTGCGCCGACGACAGATCGGAGATCGTGACGTCAACGTTCCACGGGATGAACAGCTTCCGGCGGTTGTCGTCGAGAAAGCGGTACGCGTCCGGTCGCGAGCCCGCGAGCACGTCGACGTCGTGGAACACATCCAAATCGAGGCGCTCGAACACCTGCCGCGGCTTGTCGAGTTGGGCGCGGTAGGACGCATCGAGGATGCCCCTGTCTATAAAGATGTCCGCCATCATCCTGCGGTACTTATCCGGGTCAGTCGGGTTCGCGATCTCCTCTGCCCGCAGCACCGCCTGCGCGTAGTCGCTGAAGGTGATGTCGACCGGCGCCAGTAGGTCCAGCGGCTGGATCGCCATGTACTGCATCCGCTGGATCGTGTTCCAGAACGCCTGCGGCACGGTTCGCTCGCGCTCTGCCACGTAGTACTTGGACAAGCGGATCAGGATGTCGAACATCGCGCCCGTCAGCGCCTCCGACATGTAGTGCGGGCGCTGACCGGTCGCCACGTCTTTCATCTTCCGGTCGTTCCTGGCGCTCCGGAGATAGGGCCTGTCCTGCACGTTCTTGCCGAACTGCTCCGCGACCCGTGACAGCGTGCTCTCTTTGCTCAGGTCACCCTTCGTCTCTTCGATCAGTCTCTGCCTGAACGCAGTATTCCGAAGCGAGATCAGAATCGCGGTCAGATCGCCCATGAACTCGTGAAAAGCCGCCGTCTCCGGCAGCACGCTCTCCATGTAGTGCGGGCGAATGCCGTCGAGCACCGCGTGACCGAACTCGTGGTGCACGATGTCGGTCGAGAGACACGTGTAAATGCGCTCTGCCCCGCGATTGAAGTAGTAGAACTGCAGCGACTTGCTCTTGCGGTCGTAGTAGGCGTTCTCTCCCGGTCCCGCGTGCGGGACGACGATTAGGCGGTTACCGTCAAAGCCCCAGGGAATGCGCCGGCCGAGACCGGGACCGCCCTCGAAGAACTCGAGCGCGCGCTGCAGTATGGCCCACACGTTCACCTGGTGGAACTGCAGGGGCTTCGTGTTGTTCCGGTTCAGGGGTGCGCCGTCAGGGTCGAGGAACCGGTCGTTGTCTCTGTCCCACCGCGCCGGCGCCGCGAGCGTTTCAGTGTGCGCGTCGTAGTCGACAACGGCAAACCGCGCGCTCGTCGGCCCGTCCGCGAGCCCCGGCTCCCATGGGACGAGGCAGTTCGCGTCGAACGCCAGCTCCGGGTTCTCCAGAGCGACAAGGGGGTCTTGGAAGTAGACGTCGACGGGAATGCGAAGGTTGAGCTTTTCCTCGACGGTGTGGCTGATGAAGCGGCGGGCGGCGTACACGCCGAGCCGCTCTCCCGCGGTCAGTTTCACCGCGCGCGGCGCAACGGGGTCGGTACGCTTGCCCATGGTTGTCTCCGGTTTGAATCGTGCCGATCATTCACCTTCGCTGGAGTAAGTCAACTGGTGTTGTGGGTATTGTGCATGTCGTGTTCCTTACGCCCCCCCGAAGTAGGGACCATACCGACTCCTATATTCCCGCGCGACAAGTTGATGACCGGCGCCAGAACCGAGGTTGAGGGATAATACCGAGCGATCGCCGATCTGTTCCGCATCTGACTCGGAGGGAGTGTGGCGAAGCACACCGTCGCAGAACTGGAGTAGAAGATCGCCGAAATGAAATCTGAACGGCCAGGACTCAGCCGAATCTTGACGAATCTTCGTCAACGAACGGAGGTTGCTCGACTATCTGGAGGACAAGGTCGAACCTAATTTGCAACCGAGAACTCTGTCGATCATTTAGGTTGGAACAGCAGCGACCATCTCGGTGACGTCGCGTCAACTTCTTGAGGCTTCCTGCGACGCTCTGCGACCTCCTGCGCCCAAGCCGGAAACAGCGCGTTTTCCGGCGTTTTTCTGCACTCTCCGATTTGGTTCTAACTCTCTCCCGGTGCTAGGGTTCGAGGTGCACGCGAGGTGCGGGTGATTGCGCGTCGCGGCGTCGAAGCGCCGTCGCGGATTCACCCCTGGTTCACCCCGGAAAAACCTCCTGCGCGAAAAACATCGGGGAGGAAAACCCAATGGCCACCGTTACCTTCACCGTTCGATATCTTGATCACTTGAAGCCGCAGCCGAAGCGGTACGAAGTGTTCGACATGCTCGTGCCGGGACTCGCCATTCGCGTCACGCCAGCGGGGCGCAAGTCGTTCACGCTGTACTACCGTCACCATGGCCGGATGCGACGAGTCGGCTTGGGTCGCTACCCGGACGTCTTGCTGGCGGACGCGCGAACGGCGGCCACCCAGCAGCGCGGCCGAATATTCAATGGCGCCGATCCCGCCGAGGAAAAGAAGGCCGAGCGCGCCACGAACGGCGACACGGTTGGCGCCCTCTTCGACTTGTACAAGACCTATCGGGAGAAGGCGAAGAGCTGGACAGAAACGCGACGGATCATGGAGCGCGAGGTTCTCCCCGTCTGGCGGCATCTCGGAGTGGTCGACTTGAAGCGACGCACCGTCCGTGAACTCATCGAGCGCAAGGCAAGGCACGCACCAGTCATGGCGAATCGCATCCTGTCGCGGATCTCCGCGATGTTGACGTTCGCGATGGAGCACGATTGGATCGAAACCAATCCAGCGTGGCGTATCCGAAAGCCTGGCGAAGAACGGAGCCGCGACCGCGTGTTGTCACGCGACGAACTGCGCGAGCTCTGGGCAGCGCTACACGAAACGGAGGCCAAGAAGGAGGACGGCACACCGAAGCCGCGGCTTTCGCAGACGCTGAACGATGCCTTCCTCGTGATGCTGCTGACGGCACAGCGGTGCGGGGAAGTGTGCAAAATGGAGTGGCGGGAGGTGGATCTAGACACAGGCTGGTGGTTGATTCCGGGAGACGTCACGAAGAACCATGACCCGCACCGGGTGCCGCTCACCTCGATGGTTCTCGAAATGTTGGACCGACGAGCACGGACGAAGAACGCCGACGACCGATACGTGTTCTCGAACCACCGTCACACCTGTGTGGCTGCCCGTGCAAAGAAGGCCGCAGCGACCCTCTGCAACGGCGGCGTGTCGTTCCACTTCCGCGCGCACGACTTGCGACGGACCGCGGCGTCGTACATGGGCGAAGCGGGCGTCGATCGCTTTCACATCGCGCATGTCCTCAACCATCGAAGCGTGACGCACAGCACGGTGACCGCCATCTACGACCGCTATCGTTACGACAAGAAGCGTGCAGCGCTCGAGAAATGGGCTGAGGTCCTGGGTGGGATCGTGGATGTCAAGCCAGCGCCAACGAAGGCGCCGGCGAGACGGGCTCACCGTCAGAACGTCTACGAGTTCACGCCTCAGGCAAGGCGGCATGTTCAAGCGGCGATACACTGACGCGGTTGCGCGTGTACGCAATATGCGTAATAATTTACGCGTTATGCGTAAACCTCCCATCCTGGCTGCCCTGTTTCCAACGGTCCGACGGGACGTGCTCGCCGCGACGTTAACGCATCCCGAGAAGTGGTGGTACCTGTCCGAATTGGCACAGTTTCTGGGGACCTCCCCATCGAGCCTCCAGCGCGAACTCAAAGCGCTCGTCGACGGGGGCATCCTCGAGATCCGCCGGGAGGGAACCCGCCCCTACTTCAAGGCGGACACCGGATCGCCGGTCTTTCCCGAGCTGCGCGGTTTGATCGACAAGACCGCTGGCGTAGTACCGAGTGCGCGTGTTCTGCATGATCGTCCTGAGCGCGCCGTGGTGTCGTTCGCCAAAACAGCTCCGACGGTTACCGGCGAGACAATCTGGCAAGGGCCCTGATGCGGGCGCCGCATATTTCGGATCACGTTGAATGTGACGTCAGCTCCGCTGAACATCCTGCCGATTGAGCGAAACGGGTTGTGTGCGATGCGTGGTGACGCCGCACTGATGTCCAGCATGTGTGCACCGGCAGGTCGGCCGTCTATGCTGCCTGCCGTTCGTAGCGGTGATGCAGGCCGCCCACTTCCGGAATCACAATGATCGGCCAAGTGGAGGTTGCCGAGATGGGCCGAGGATCTGGCGCGTCCTTCTCGAGCCCCAGATGCGTCCGACTCCGATGGTAGTACCGGCTGTAGATCGTTAGGACGCGTCGCAGATGCGCCTGGTTGAGCACGATCACGTGATCCAGGCACTCGCGACGGATTGAGCCGATCACGCGTTCCGCGTACGGATTCTGCCAAGGACTCGCCGGCGCTGAGACCACTTCGGCGATGCCCATGCTCGCCACTCGACGCCGGAACGTCTCGCCGTAGGCGCTGTCGCGGTCGCGGTGCAACCATCTGGGCGCGGTGTCGTCCGGGAATGCGTCGATGACTTGTTGGGCGGTCCACTCGGCTGTTGGATGCTCCGTAATGTTGAAATGCACGATGCGGCGACGAACGTGCGACAGCACGATCATCACGTATGTGTGCGGTTCTAGCAGACGTGAGACCGTGCGCTCTGAGACTTGGACACCGAGCGTTAGCAGTTCGCCGTAAATCCGCGGCGCGCCCCACAAGGGGTTCGCGGTCGCCATCTCGCGAACGAGGGCGCGGATCTCCTGATCAATTGGTGGACGGCCAACAAGTCGACGGCGCGAGCGTCGCGTCCATCGGCGGCGAAGCCAGTCGCGATGCCAGCGGATGACAGTGTCCGGTTGTACGACAATCAACGCCGTGCGCCAGTTTCGCCAACTTCGCGCGAGAGCCATCCAAAAGAGTCGATCGCATGCCCGCAGGCGGCATCGCGTCGTTCGGTGGAAGGCCGCCAATTGTTGCCGCAGCGCCAGGTTTTCCAAGACCAATTCCCGATGGCCGCGGAGTGCCAACGTGACTGCGCGGACGACCACGATGAGCAGCTCCAGCATGCGGTGATCGTGGTTGGAGTTGGCGCGAAATTCAACTCGGACGAGTTTTGGCGATGGTCAGGCATGACCACGCGGGCTAATCACAGGGTTTCACCTTAGCCAACCCATTGGCCGCTGAGGGCAACGTACCGATTGTCGATTTCTTGGTGTCGACTTCTCCTATAATCTAGCCGCTCGATTCCCCGAACAACGGCCGTAGTCGAACCGCCCGCAGTCGTCTCCATCCTTGCTGTTGGAGCAGCCCTGCGCGCGATTCGAGCGCTGAAACGAGCACATGAAAAGCATTCTTCGGCGGCTCACCGTCGTCGTTGTGGTTGTCTGCGCTGCTCCGTCGGTCGTTCCAGTCCTTACGCGTCAATGCCAAGTCTCAGCAGGACCCGCACATCTTCAAGGTCTATCACGCGCATATGCGCGAGGGATCACCGCGACAGCTGCCGCTATCTCTCACGCATCAAGATCCCGATGTCGCTCATGAAAGCTGCGGCACGGTAGAGTCGTGCAGCGTCCGTAAACCGCCAGTTCTCAAGAGATGAAGGAGCTCTCGATGCGCCGAATGGTGATGTTCCTAATCGCGTTGTCGGTCGGTGCGCTGCAGTCGATGACCTCGGCGCAGACGAACCGGCTCCAGATCCATTTCATGGACGTCGGCCAGGGTGATGGCGCCATTCTCATCGCACCCACCGGCGAGACCGTGCTGTTCGACAACGGGTTGTTGAACCATTGCAGTCAGCAGCTCACGTACCTGCAGTCCGTTGGCGTGACGACGATCGACTATCAGATCATCAGCCACTACCACGCGGACCATTTTGGGTGTACGACGGAGGTGCTGAGCCGATTTCCACTGCAAAAGGCCTCCCTAGACCGTGGAGGGAGTTATGCCAGCGGCACCTTCAACGCGTACGTCACCAAAGTCGGCGCCAAGCGGCAGACTGCCCAAGACGGCGAGACGATCACGCTCAACTCTACGCCGCCGGTGATCGTCCGCATCGTGGCGTTGAATGGCAATGGCGTCACGACGGACAACGAGAACGACGAGAGTGTGGTGGCGCTCGTGAGTTACGGCAACTTCCGCGCGGAGATTGGCGGCGACTTGAGCGGCTTTGCAGACAACAGTTACGCCGACATCGAAACGTCGGTGGCCCCGAAGGTCGGCCAAGTCGACGTTTATAAGGTCCACCATCACGGGAGCCGGTACAGCACAAACACCGCCTGGTTGCAAGCGATCAATCCGCGTGTCGCCGTGGTGTCGACGGGCAACGGCAACACGTTCGGGCATCCGACGCAGGAGTGCATGGAGCGCCTGCACAACGCCGGGGTGAAGATGTATTGGACCGAGGCCGGGAATGGTGTACCGCCTGAAGACGGCGTCGACGTCGTCGGCGGGAACATCATCGTCGAAGTCCCCCAGCAGGCGAATCGCTACACCGTGCGGACGACAGCGGGCACGCCAACGACTACGCAGTTCGACACGTGGTTAACGGCTAGCGGAACTCCGACACCGACGCCGACACCGACGGGCTTCGCGTGGAGCAAGCGCTCGAACATCTACCACGTGTCGACGTGCCGTTTTGTGACGACCATCAGTCCTGACAATCTCCAGACCGGTTCCACGCCACCCTCGGGCAAGACGTTGCACAAGGACTGTCCGAAGTAGCAGCGGGGATCCTGGCGGATGTGCCTACCAAGAACTCGATCTTGTTTAATCAGATTGGGGACAAGCTTTGGACGGCGCGTGCGGTTCGGCTGAACGGAGCGGCGCTAAATCCATTCGTGCCGCGGAGTGGCGTCCGATGAACACGATGTCGGAACCGGGCGGGCTCGTCCCGTCCCGCATGTTTTTCACGCGTGGAGCGTCAGAATCACGACGCTTGACTCATTTGGAAGGGTTGAACGATCTTTCTCGGAACACGTGACAATGACACGGCGCGCGGGACATCCATGAGCCGGAATCTCGTCGTTTGTCTCGACGGTACCGACAACGAATTCGGCGCGCAGAACACCAACGTCGTGCGACTGTTCCAATCGCCGTCGTGCGACTGTTCCAATCGCTCGACCGCGAACCGTCCCGGCAGGTCGCTTACTACGATCCCGGCGTCGGAACCATCTGGGAGCCGGGTACGCTGTCGAAAGTGTCGCAGAAGATCCAGATGCTGCTCGGCTTGGCCTTCGGCCTGGGCGTGACCGGCAACGTCACCGAAGCCTACCTCTTTCTGATGCAGCAGCACCAGGCGGGGGATTGCGTCCATATCTTCGGTTTCAGCCGCGGCGCGTTGGAAGCGAGGGCGCTCGCCGCGCTCATTCATCGCTGCGGATTGCTCCGCGCCGAGCTGTTGTCGCTAGAGTCGTACGCCATGCGGCTGTTTCAATCGCCAGACAACTTTGCGGTTGTTGACAGCTTCAAGGAGACTTTCTCGCGCATGGTCGAAGTCGAGTTCCTAGGGTTGTGGGACACAGTGACGTCGATGGGCAATGTCTGGTCGCCGATTCATTGGCCGAATACGGCGAAAAACTCTTGCGTACGACGAGTTGCGCACGCCATCGCGATCGACGAACGTCGCGCGTTCTTCCGCCCGAACCGCTGGACAGCGCTGCCGAACCAGACCGTGTCAGAGGTGTGGTTTGCCGGCGTGCACAGTGACGTCGGTGGCGGCTACGATCCAGCGACCAGCCGATTGTGGGCCATTCCGCTCGCGTGGATGGCCGGCCACGCGCGGGCCGCCGGTGTGGCCATCGCAGACGCGCCGCTCGAGACGATTTCGGCGGCGGGTCGGACCAGCACACCGGACTACGCGACGGGTCAGCACGACAGTCTGACCGGAGCCTGGAAAGCCTTGGAACTCGTGCCGAAGACGCATCGCACGCGCAGAGCCGACGGATCGTTCGACCGGCCACGACTGCTCATTCCAGCGGCGGAAACGGGTCTGCGCGGTCGTCCGCGGACGCTGTTGCCAGGCGAACAGGTCGATCTCACTGCGATCCAACGCTTCGTCGCGCTTCCAACCTACCGGCCGGATACGCTTACGACTGCCGGATTGAATCTCGAGACAGCGCAGCGCTTTCTCGCGACAGGCGGGGACGTGTGGATGGTTCCGGGCTCGGGGCGGACGACCGGCGGTGACGTGTGAACCGCGCAGCGAACGCCGACCCGGCGCTGGTCTGCGTCGGATCCGGCATTGACAGGCGGACCCGCCACGCACGTGTTGATCGTGGGCGTGGGGAGATACGCATACGGCAAAGGACTCAGTCAGCCCCCCGTTGGCGGAGATCTTCGCCAGCTCACATCGCCGCCGATGTCAGCACGCGCACGGTCGTGGAGGAATTCACGAATGCCGCGCTCGAGAAAGGTTGCGCGCGGCTTGAGCCCACTCTCGATCTCCTTGCGATTCGCGGCGCAGATGACGCTGACGATCCACGAAGACGAGGACGACGCCGGTGGCGATGTCGAGGATGCATCCGAACACGACGAACCGCCCGTCAGTCCGTGAGCGGAAACAAACCGGGAGTCTGGAAGATCGCCTGCGTCAGGAATACCGGCGCGACGGTCGGAAACGGCGCGTGCCGAGCGTTGGTGACGGCCTTGCCGACAAGGACTTGGGCCGCATTCCGTCCGGCTATGAGGTTCGCATCGGTGGTGATCAGCGGAAGCCGCGTCTCGAACAGATACATGAACTGATCGTAGGTGGCCGGGTCGAGCGTCATTTCCAGCGCGTCCGCCTGGGCGTGTGCCGCTTCAGCCATCGACGCCAGTTTGACGCGTTGCTCCAGCGGCAGGCTGGCGACGCTGACGTCTCCGGCCTTGGTCACATTCGTTTCGTCGGCGGCAGATTCCGCTGGGCAGGCGTCCGGAGGGTTGGTCCATCCCTCGAGCGTCGCGACCGAATAATGTTTGCGATCGACGGTGGCGACGATCCGTACGGGGATTGGCAGCTTGACGTCGGGGTGCGGCGTCGCCGTCACCGGAGGTGTCCACGTCGGAATGTCCGCATCGTCGATCGGCAGCCCGGCGGCCTTCGCCTTCGACATCATCCACTTCAACGCGATGTCGCTCAGGCCAGTGTTGCCGTTGCCGCCGCCGACGTCCGAATGGACGCCGCGAAACCACACTTCACACGCGCCGCGCAGCCGGATCGGCAGGAACGATGGTCGGCGTTCGTCCAGGGCCATGGCGTGGAAGCAGTAGTCGATGTTCTTCTGCGGGATCTTGAGCGTGTGCCCGAAGTTCAGCGCGGCGTTGCCGAGGTTGGCGAGCCCGAACGACGCGACGACGTCCCAGAGGCCGAGGAACCGGATCGTCGGATTCGCCTCGACGACCTCATCGGTGTTTGGCTTGCAGATGCCCTTCTCCTGGATTCTGCGACAAAAATCGAGCGCCGTCGCCGAGCCGCGGCTAAACCCGATGATGTCAATCAGACGGTCGCCGCCGCCGGGCGCCGCCCAGTTCTCGCACAGGCGTATGTACGCCTCGTTGAGACGTGGACGCTCACCCAGGCCGAACACGCCGCCGAGCGCGGCGCCGATCATGTCCCAGCGCGCGCCGACGCCTTCGATGTAATACTGTTTCTTGCCGGACGCCTTCTCGTACGCCGCATGGAGCTTCACCACGTTGGTGTTGTGATGGGTCTCGTCTTCCGTGTCCTTCTTCGTGTTCCAGGTGCCATCGAATGCATACAAGGCCATGGACGTTCCTCGCGAGGTGATCTCTCTGGACGTAATGTTTTCGGAGCGGGGAGTGTGTGCCACGCTATACGGGAAATCAATCCCAAACTGAGCAAAAGTACGCGCGGACAATCTCTTGACCGAATAAGCCAGCCAATTCCTCTTCTTAGTCAGCAGGTTGATGAAAAGTGAGCGTTGCCACACGGGTGACTCGTACTGCCATGCTCCATTCAACCGGGAGCGTGCGAATGGGTGGACACGACGAGCGAAACGGATCGATGTTCAGCCATGTATCGCCGGAGGTGCGGATTCCGGCGTACCACGCGCTACGGTCGATTCGGCGGATCACGGATCGCGCGCTGGAGCGGCTGTCGCCGGTCTTCGATGGTTTGTACGTGAAATTCGGTCGGCTGTGGGTCTCGAACGCCGATTCTTGCGCTGATCCCCGGATTGGGCACGTTGCGGAGCACGCGGCGTCTGACCTACGCTGACTCGCGCATGAAGAACCTGTGCCTCGCCAATATCGCGTCCGAGCAAAAAACATTGACGTTGGCGTCGCCGCTCGGCACTCTACCGGCGATGCGTCCCGTTTTTCGGACGGTCCCTGGGGTCCGGTCAGCCCTTCCCGCGCGTCGAGACCTGCTCTTCGAGGCTCTTGCCCTGCGCCACCAACTTGGCGCCCTCGCTCGTTCGAATCGCCGCTTTCGCCTAGCCCACCGTCTGCTTTGGTCTGTTTGCGATAGTTGTGGCCTCGATGGAGGGAAGCGTTGGTGCTGGTCCAGCCAGCCACCGTCGATCGTTGGCATCGCGAAAGGATTCCGTCGATGCTGGCGGCGTCGCGCGCGGCGTCCAGGAAGACCATGTATCGATTCGCCATGTCGAGATCTGATTCGGCGCTGGCCACGGAGAATTGTCTCTGGGGCGTCCCGCGGATCGACCGCGAATTACTGAAGCTCGGAATCGCCATTTCGGACGCACGGTCTCGGGTTATCCGCGCGGTCGCCCAGCAACACGGTCACAAACCCGGCGTACATTCTTCGCGAACCACTTCGCTGACGGAACATTCATCTCGCCGGTGATGTTCGCCAATGCGCGCAGTGACGACGTCGTCGTCGACGCGTCTGACTTGTCATGCCGCGCCGCTCCATTGTCGATCGATGGGTCGTGCGCCTCCATTCACTGGACGAGTGTCGATTGGGGTCGGTCGCTCCAGAACACGTCTCTTGGCGTGCGTCTCGCCCAAGATCACCTTCAGGACCGTATCGGCACGCGCAAAGCACCGGCCGCGACCCGCCGCTGCACCTACGGTTGCGACTGGCCTCATGGCGTCCGGGCAGGCGTTTCCTCCGTCGCTGCCTGCAGTGACGCTGCGACCGACGGCAGTGGAGACCATTCGTCCGCCGCGAGCTCGCCATACGTAGTTCTGAATCTCCGTTCGTGCGCAATCGAGTCGTCAACGTCGTCGGAACGCCGAACTCTTCGTTCGGCCCGCGACGTGTCTGTTTGCGACGCGATTCGCACGGCCTCGTCGCGAACCACAGGACGTTAGGCGCGTCGGCGGGACCCTCTTTGAAATTGCGCATTGACGCCCGTCATCTTGAGGCGGAAATTGACGAGCATTTCCGTCACGCCATACACGGTCGCGATTTCTGCTGGCACCATGCGCGACTTCTTCGCGGTGAACAACGCATCCCGCGGAAGCAGCAGCGCCCACGCCAGCCAGTTGGCCTCGTCCTCTTGTTTCTGATCGAACGTTCGCGTCGCCAACTGGCCGTCCTGCGAGAAGACCATTTTCGCCGGCTCGTGTCCAAGGACTACGTGCGCCAGTTCATGCACGATGTCGCTCGCCCGACGGCCGTGGCTTTTCTTTGGGTTGAAGATGACGGTCGTCTTGCCGTGTAGTTCGAGTGTCGCCGCAGACCATCCCCAGGGGTCAGTCTCCAAAAGCTGAATACAAATATCTCGGGGAAGGCCATCAATTTCATCGGGCCGCAAGAGCTGCACTGCAAGGTGAGCCGCGAGTGTGCCCGGATCAAGCGCTGCTGTCGCGGTCAGTCCGAGGTCGACCCGGATCGCAGCAGCGGTCCGCTCCGCCCATGCCTTAAAACCGCGTTCAAGCGTCGCCATCGTCGACGTCTAGAGTGCTTGCAGCTTGTTTCTGCGCAACAAAAAGTAGCATTCTGGCCAGGGCAGTCGCGGTTTCCGGTAACGGAAGTTGATCTGCCTTAAAGTGGGCCGACACTCGAACTGCCGGTTCGAACGGGTCGAACGCCTCACCGCTAGACCGTGGAGGATGTCCGAGAAAGTCGCCTGCATCGACGCAGAGCCAGAGACAAACCTTTCCGAAGGTCGCCACATCTGGTACGCGACCCGCCTCGATTCGCATCAGCGTCGGAGCCGTAATTCCAATTTCCTTCGCGACTTCCCGAAGTTTGCGGGCACCGCGCTTCTTGCGAACCATCATGCCGAGTGCGCTCAGCGCGATCTTAGCTGGCATGCTTGGTCCTTCTTTTTGAGAAACAAAAGTTGATCTTCGAAACACACTCTGCTACTTTCAGTGTACCAGAGTCGACGTGCGAAACGACGGCTCACGCGGAAAGTGCACAGAAGGGAGAGCGCGAAATGTCCAGTCCGAATTCAACACCCACGACAGACCCGACCGCAAGCGGCCGGTGGATTCTTGTTTCGCTGCCCAGTCACGAGATCACGGTCCTGGAAGACGGCGCGACAGTTCGAACTATCACCGCGTTTTCGACGGGTCGCGAAGGTCATCTCACGCCGTTGGAGACAGACGCGAAGATCGACCCGAGCCGTCGTTTTCTACACCACACGAGCTCTCTGTACCAAAGCAAGGCTGGCAAGCCCGCCGACATGCCGTTCGCTCTCTTCTTCGACGGCGCATGCGCGTTTCATCAAGGCGACCCGAAAGTCGAATCCCACGGGTGCGTTCATCTCGGACCCGCTGACGCGGCGTGGCTGTTTAATTGGGTCGGTAACCAGGAAGTGCACGTTCGGATCAGCGGTCCACGGCCCACTGAGTCGAAGTCAGCGTAGCCAATCGCAGCCAATCACAGGGAGGAAGCATATGGCGGACGTCTATGGACACCCCGATTCGGGACATGAAGTGATTCTGTCCTTTGACGATGGCCCTCATCTCAAATACACACCCGAACTGCTCGACCTTCTAAAGAAGGAGAGTCTGCACGCGATGTTCTTCGTCTGCGGCGAACGCGTCGCCGCCGCGGGTGGCCGAGACATCGTCAGGCGAGCTGCGGCCGAAGGCCATATCATCGGCAATCATTCATACAGCCATCCGCAGCTGACCAAGTTGACAGCGGATCAGGTTCGCTCCGAGATCCAGCGAACGCACGACCTGATCGCTGAATTCGAACCCGCGCAAAAGCTGTGTCGGCCGCCGTTCGGTGCACATAACGGCATGGTTGACGGGATTCTGCAAGAACTTGGCTACCGCGTCGTGCTATGGAATGTCGATCCCGAGGATTGGAAGGCCGTGAACAAGCCGTCAAAATGGATCGACGTAGCTATGGATCAAATCTCTCACCGATCACACACGTTGTTCCTGTGCCACGACATTCAGCAGACTACCGTCGAAAATCTCCCACAGTTGCTGGCAAGGATCAGGGCGCTGCCGAATCCGCAGTTTGTCAAGTACGCGTAGCGCGTTGGGCGGTTCACATTCCGGCGACAGGAACGGCGCCGAAGGATGGCGGTGAGTTCGTACCGAAGCACGACGATTTCGTGGTTCTTGAATTCGGATGATTGACCGCTCAGAACCGCCAGCTGCAGAATCCGCCGAAGCTGTCATTCGCCAAAACGTCATCCGGCGCAACCGGCGGCCGCACCCTCGAACGCATTGAAGCTGTCGAATGGGCGTCGCTGTGCACCCGTAGCTGCCTCGGTGCTCCTTGAACAACGCGTCAGTCCGTCATCGTGCATCGCGAGCCGCGCGTCCTCGCGCAAGCGCTGCGTGGATTCGACAGAGCGAAGGGACTTGGCGCTTACGCCGCGCGACGCTCGTATCGGTGATGAAGACCACCGACTTCAGGAACTGCGATGATCTCTCCGGCGCTTGCCGGCTGCATCGGTCTGCCGTCGGGCGTGTCCTTGCCCAATCCGAGATGCGTCCGACTTCGGTGATAGTACGCCACGTAGGCGGAGAGCAGTCGGCGCAGATGCGCCTCGCCGAACACGATGACGTAGTCGAGACACTCGCGTCGAATTGATCCGATCACGCGCTCCGCGTATGGATTTTGCCACGGACTCGCCGGACTGCAGACGATTTCCGCGATCGCCATCTGCGCCACGCGGCGACGGAACGCGTCGCCGTAGATGCTGTCGCGATCTCTCAGCAACCAGCGTGGCGCGGTGTTGTGAGGAAACGCCTCGACGACTTGCTGCGCGGCCCAGCGTGCCGTCGGATGCTCGGCGATGTTGAAGTGGACGATGCGCCGGCGTCGGTGCGACAGCAACACCAGGACGAACAGCACCCGACCGGTCACCGTCGGGACCGTGAAGAAGTCCATGGACACGACCGCGGCCAGATGATTGGTCAGGAAGGTCCGCCACCCTTGTGACGGCGGACGATGCCGCGGGTGAAACAGCCTCGACACGGTTCGTTCCGACACCTCGACGCCGAGTTTGGCCAGCTCGCCATGGATGCCCGGCGCTCCCCACAACGGGTTGGCCGTCGCCATCTCGCGGATCAGCGCGCGGATTTCGCGACTGATCGGTGGGCGACCGCCGGACGTCGGCGTCGAGCGCCGCGTCCATCGGCGGCGCAGCCAGTCGTGATGCCATCGCAGGACCGTCTCCGGCTGTACGAACACCAACGCCGTGCACCAGTGCCGCCACCCGTTGGCCAACACAATCCAGAACAGCCGGTCGCGCGTCCGGAGGCGCGGACGCTTCGTCGTGCGTTTCAACGCCCCGAGCTGCTGGCGCAGCGCTATGTTCTCGAGGACCACTTCCCGATGGCCGCGGCAGGCCATCACCACCGCACGAACCGTCAATAAGATCATCTCCAGCACGCTCCGATCGTGTCGGGCCCGCCCGCGAATATCAATCGCAATGAAGCGGATGGAGTTCTGGTGAACCACAGGGTCGCCCAATCAATGTTGCGGTCACTCGCACGCGAGTCAGCCTGTCGGCGACCTTGACGACATGCCATTGGACGCCCCTCACGGAGCTAATGGAGTCTCTGGTAGCGATTTCTCCAAGCGCTGGTAGTGGGTCAATTTGGAGCGGGGCCCACCGATATGCTAAAGCGTATTGGCAAATGATATACTCGCGGCGACAGGCCGGCGTTGCAGACGTTGGGCTAGTTCTCGGCCTAGCCCTGTTTTACATCGGCTTGTTGTTCACCAGTAACTCGACTCCGGTGTCGTCTGCCCTCCGGTTGTGCTCGACCAGCATCTCGATACCGACGCCTGCAAATGCCTTTTTCAGAGCGAGGCCATGTGGTGGTGGCTTGCTTGGATCGCGAACGCCAAGTAAGAGTCCGACATGGGAGTCTCCAGGCGAAGGAAAGATACCGGCCAGACTTGGAGGTGCGACGAGCCATCCGGCGGCCTTAAGGATTTCCTCTATTTGGACAGCGTATTGGAAGGACTCGCTGTCACCAGCTTGCGCAAAGACCCTGACAAGGCCTTTGTCTTGTGATTCTTTTAACGAGGCAATGAGCGCCTTTCGCTGCTCGTCCGAGATATGGCGTGGAGCTATTTTCTCTTTCAGTATAAGCAACTCGCGCTCAGCGTTGGCCGTTTTCTCTTGTTGTTTGGAGACCTCTATTGAACGAGCGAATTCGATTCTTTTATTTATCGGACGAGCAGCAAACTGGAGCAGGAATTCACCGGCAACGCCGACAGCAACGAATAGCGCGGCTATTAGCTGGCCTCTATCGATCCAGGACAGTAGTGCTTCGTCTGTCATCGACGACTCTCCTTATCCGACCATCATTTATGGGCTGGTGGCGTTCTGGTTGGTGCTCAGATTGCACGGGAGACGGCGTCGTCCGAAATGAATACAGGCTCATGCGGCCTGCAACGCAGACGCAGGCTCCGTGAGGGCAACAATTTCTTCAATCGACCAGACATGGTGCGCGATGCCAGCTTCCATCGCTGGCGTGACGCGCAAGGTCTGATGAACACGAGCGAAGTTGTAATGCATGTAGAACATGGCGACCGAGTGAGCATGGTTCTCGATCTTCTTACTGAACGCGTTCGTCAGGCGCGTAAAGCGGCGCATGTTCATTCGCATGGTGAGATTCTGCCGCTCGATATACGACGTGCTGACATGTCTCGGATCAGGGTTGCCCGCGATGTCGTTCGACGTGCAACCGATGCACTTCGCTGGGCTGTAGCGCGTCTCGGTCTCGCCGCTCGCGCCGTAAAGCTTCACCAGCATCGCGTAATCGATGTCGCCGCCGAACGCATCCTCAACCGCCGTGAGGTACATCTTGTGGCCATCAGTCGTGAGTTGGATCCGATTCGAGATGCGTTCCGACATATCGCGAAGGAAGTCTGTCGCGCAGCCCGCGTCACGCAGCCCGATCAGCCAAGACAGCACAAGTTTCGTCTGTGCTTCAATCGCGACGAACGTCCAGACGTCACCCACTGCGCCACGCGCCGCATTCTCAGTTGTCACGTTCTTTTGTTTTGCGCCGACGAACGACCAGATTTCATCAATCTGTATGCGCTTCGCGGCGACGTTGCGGATCGCCTCGTCCTGATACCGTGCGCAGGCCGCTCCGACTTGAGCGAGCAGGCGCAGAATCGTCCCCTTGGCAACGCCCGTGAGACGTGATGTCGAACGCACCGAGCAGCCCTCGACCAGGGCCGAGATGACCGCGACTTTCTTGGAGATGGGCAGGCGATTCATGATGGACCCATCATACTATACCGCTTTAGCATGTCAAGCGGCAAGCGACGGATCCATCAAGAAATCTTAGGCGGCGGACCTCTTTTTCTTCGACCAGCGGGCGCGTGCACCTTGTTTCGCCACGTCGCGCCGTTCTTTGGCGGTCATCGTCTCCAGACGACGTCTGCCGCCGATCCTGCCGCCTTTGCGGCCCATTTCGGCCATAACTTGGGAGATCAGCGACGGGCTGGAACGTTCTGTCTCGGAGATGGATTCGAGAACGACGCGGCGAGCATTTTGAACGGTATCGAGATTGGGCTTCCTAGTGCGCTTTGGCATGGCTCACGGTCGCACGGTGAGCCCCATCTCGTCAAGCTGAAGGCGATTTCAAATTGACCCACTACCCAAGCGCTTGACTCCGCGGTTCTGGTGTGTGCAAAATGTAGATCTGGAAAGAGAGGTGCTCTGAGAAACCCTGACTAGCATCACCCACCAATAGCTTGCCTATCTGTATACCTTTTGGCCTGGCTACTGAGCCGGCCGCCCGTTGAAATCAGCGGGCATCTTGAATCGATTCCTTTGTTGACAGTTTCGGCGTCGGGCAAATGGCTCGTTTAACGGTGGATGGAGGCAAGTCATGCGGTGGGAACGAAGAATCGTGGTAGTCGTTGCGGGAATTCTCGTATTGCTGGGGGCCATCCGGCTCATCGCGCCGGACGCGGTCGCCGCCATACGAGCGGTGAGGGAAGTTGTCAAGGAGCTCCGCGCGGAGCCGGCTCGCGAACAACGACCGTCCGAACCGCGTCGCAACTCGAACGACCACGAGCGCGGTGACGCCAGCGACCGCAGGTAAACGACAAGCGTTAACCACGAACCTGACCGGACGCGAGCCGCCGTACTGTTTACGGCGACCAGTCGCCGATGTGCTGTGCGTGCAACGAGTGGTGAAGGCACTCGACACATAAGTCGTCGAGTAGGCATTTCACGCGTCGCAAACAACCAGCGCAGACCATCTCGTCGGCATCGCGCGAGAGCTCGATGAGGTCGTCCAGAAGGCGGGCGACCCCGTTCGAAGCTGTATGTCCGACGTTTCGCCTGTCCTTGGCCAAAACGAGATCCGAAAGCGACCAATTGATACCGAGATCGACCGCAGGGGATCCGCACGCGTCCGTCCGCGCGCACATACACCACGCGCTCTTCGCCGCAGTTGAAGCGATAGGTCAGCAGCTCGAAGGTCTGGCCTTGTAGCGGATGGAACGGGTGCGTGACGGTGAAAACTCGTGGGAGATGCGCATCACGCGGTGCAATGCGCGGCTTACGCCAACGCGTTGTGCGAGCGCCTGATCGGCACGATCCGGCGTGAGTGTGTCTAGATTTCGTGATTCCGTTGAACGAGCGCCACATCCGGAGTGTGCTTCGCGAGTGGGTCGCTCACTACAATCGCGGGCGTCCGCAGGCCAGCCTGGAGCCCGGCATTCCCGATCCGCCGCACGATTGCTCGCGCCATCTTCGGATGGTCATTGGATTCGTGACGGCCGTCGCGTCGTCGCCGAACCAGTGTCCTTTGCCAAAACTCGATCGCCTTCGTTGATATGGACGTTCCTCTGCGACGTTGCCCTTTTCTTGCCCTTTGCGTGCAACAAAGAGGGGCAAGCGCGCGCAAAGCGCGACACGACGCGAAAGCGAAAATCGAGCGATTTTGATGTGTGGAGTGCTTGATCCGGCAACCTCACGCAACAAGCGGCAAAGGACGGCTAACGTTGTTTTTTCCGCCTCTCCAGAAACCAGTTCGAATTAGCTTGTTGGCGACGATCAGACGACCATCAGTCCGAGCGTCGCGGCTCGCTTTTTGAGCCGCCGGATTTGCTGCGCGCGGTGTCGTTCCTCGTAGTACTGCATCCTGACCCTCGCCAAAACTCGTCCTTGTTGAATCTCGCGGCCACTGCAGCCACCATCGACGCATGCTGGAGCTCCTCGTCGTCATCGTCCGTGCGCTGGCGTTGGCGTGCCGTGGACATCGAGAGTTGGTGAAGGGTGCACAAAGCGGGTCCGCCGTCATCCGAAGGGTGTGATCCGCAAATATTCGGTCCGCGCCCCGAAATGCGGGGGTCGGTTACCGCCCGGGGCGCGCACAGAGTCGTCGCGCTTCACCGATCGCGCAGGTATCGCGCCCCCAGGCGCGCAAACTCGATCCGGTCGGCTCCCACGATGTCCGCGTCGATCGACTCGGCCGTGGCCACCAGCCAGGCGTCGTTCTCGCCCAATCGACGTCTTACGCGACACTGCAAGAGTGCGCACCGTCGCGCCTGCGCCAGATGCAATCCCTGAATCGAGAACCGTTGCACCGACGCCAGGGCGGCGGCCTCATCGGTCGCTCCCTCCAGGAGTTCTTCGACGGTGACAATCGACATCACGAATGGACGCTCACGCAGCGAGGGCAGGAAGCGCCGCACCGCCCCGAGCTCGCCGTTGGCGGTCTCCCGCTCGAGATCGATCAAGAATGACGTGTCCAGCAGGACCGGGCGGGGGCCGGCTCACTTCTTCTGCGCCAGGCCCAGGCCTTTCCCTTCCGCCACGTCGACCCACTCGAGTAGATCCGCGCCTGTCTCGATCGGCCCCGCTCGATCGATCAAGGCCCGGATCACGTCGGATTTCGGTACCCTCCTTTGACGCCGCACTGTCCCAGGCCGTGCTCGAAGAACGAGAAGACCGGCTGTGAGCGCGCCAGATGTCAAGCGCTGGGCCGAGCCCGCGTGGACGCGAGCGCTCTCGTGAAGCTATTCGTTCCCGAACCAGAGAGCGACGATTTGAACGAGGCGCTCGTCGGCCTGACGGACGTGATCGTCTCCGATCTGGCGTTGACGGAAATGGCTTCCGCGCTCGGGCGCCGCACGCGCGAACAGCGCCTCGCACGCGCAAAAGCGCAGCGCCTCTATCGCGAAGCGTCGAAGCTGCACGCGGCATCGCACCGTGCCGAATTGACACCGCCGATTCATCGGCGTGCCGAACAGCTGATGTTGACGCTCGCGATGCCCCTGCGCGCTCTCGATGCGCTCCACCTGGCCACCGCACTCGATGCGAAAGCCGCGACCGTCGTCACGTTCGATCCGCGCTTGCGGGATGCCGCCAGCTCGCAAGGGCTGTTCGTGGCGCCGAACACGTAGCGTCGTCGCGTCGCGAGAGAGCGCGCCAGTCGAAGACGTCTGGACAATCTCTGGACAATTCTTTGCCGAACAGCACGCAATACCAAGTGCTCACCCGAGCTACCGGCACGAAGAACCCGCGAGTCCAACCACCTGCATTACGCTGTTAACCGGAGGGTTGCTGGTTCGAGTCCAGCCTGAGGAGCCACACTTTCAATGAGTTAGCTCCACGCCCGCTTCCGGATTGTGAACAATAGTGAACAATTCGGATCCGACTTTGTTGACCGCGGCGCGCAGCGCGCCGTCGATCACCTGCGTGTACACGTTGAGCGTCGTGTCCACCTTGGAGTGGCCCATCAGCTGAGCGACGACCTTCCCAGGTACACCCTTCTCGTGCGCCCACGATGAGTACGTCCGACGGAACGTGAGCCACGTCGCGCGCTTCAGTCTGAGCGCGTCGCAGACAGAAAAAATCTGCTGCCGTAGCACGTTGTTGGGTGAGATCGGCTTGCCCGACCAGGTGCAGAAGACCAACGCATCCTGTTCGGTACGTTTCGAGCGAGCCTTCCACGCGGTGATCAGTTTCAGCGCTCCGTCCGACAGCGGAATCTGGCGAACGCTGGCCTGGGTTTTGGGCGTGTCGAAGGATCCCTCGTACACCGCCTCTCGAACACTCAGCATCCGTTCATGCTCATCGAGATCTCGCCAGCGCAGCGCAAACAACTCACCACGCCGGAGACCCGAGAGCATCGCGAGCCCCACCATCGTTCGGCCAAGCGCGAGGCACTCGCCTACCTCATTGAAGAGAATCGCGTTTTGCGAGCGCAGCTGGGTGGGCGACGCCTGCGCCTCACGGATGACGACCGACGACGGCTCGCCGTGCGGGCGTTCCGGTTGGGACGGAAGGCCCTACGCCACATTGCGACGACGCAACACCGGATACCCTCTTGCGGTGGCACCGACAACTGCTCGCCCGTAAATGGACTTATGCACGGAAGTCGCATCAGCGTGGCGTCCTCGCAGAGATCCGCCGTTTGGTCGTGCGGATGGCGGAGGACAACCCCACCTGGGGCTACACGCGGATCCAAGGTGCGCTGAAGAATGTCGGGCATCGCGTAGGGCGGTCGACGATTGCGCGCGTCCTCAAAGCCCACGGGCTCCCGCCGGTTCCGGACCGGCCGACGGCATGGCG
This sequence comes from Acidobacteriota bacterium, assembly GCA_003222395.1. Taxonomy (GTDB): domain Bacteria; phylum Acidobacteriota; class Vicinamibacteria; order Vicinamibacterales; family CAVVIG01; genus Gp6-AA45. The sequence continues at coordinate 88,179 of QHWB01000055.1, read as the reverse complement.
GACCTTCCTCCGTGCCCACCAGGACGTAATTGCCAGCGCCGACTTTTTCACGACCGAAGTCTGGACTTGCCGCGGCCTGTTGACGATGTACACCGTGTTTTGTGATCCATCTCGCGTCCCGTCGCGTGCAGATTCTGGGATCGACCGGCGCACCCAGACGAGGCGTTCATGCGCCAGGTTGGACGCACCCTGACGATGGCAGACGCCGAGACCTGTCGCGTCCTCATTTGTGACCGCGATGCAAAATGGAGTGAGCCGGTTCACGAGATCTTGCAGGAGGCAGGGATCCGCATCGTGCAAACGCCGTATCGAGAGCCGAACGCGAACGCGTACGCTGAGCGGTTTGTTCGATCAATTAAAGAAGAATGCCTCAATCGGATCATTCCGCTGGGCCAGCGTCATTTTCGGAAGGCGGTGCATGAGTATGTTGCTCACTATCATCTCGAACGGAATCATCAGGGAATCGGGAACGCGTTGATCGCCGGTGTACCGGCGACCAGAGCTGGCGCGATCCGTCGTCGACCGCGCCTGGGCGGACTGCTCAATTACTATGAGCGCGCGGCATGATTGTCCCTTCGGCTGATGAGCGGGACATTACGGGAGCATGTCAGTCACGCGTGCGTGCTCACCCAAGGCGCTCTCGACCGCTTACAGCAACCGACCGTGGTCGCCGGGCAGCGGGTCTCCGCACTCCGCTTCGGCGATCCGCGCGTGATGGCGCTCTCACAAGCCATCACCGGCTTTACTCATTTACCGCGCGGCTTTCGGAATCGCGACCTCCGCCCGCACGTGGAGGCCCTCTGGGGTCGTCCGTATTCGGCCGCGCAGATGACCTACGACCTTCGACGCCTTCGACTCAAGGGTCTGATCCATCGCATTCCGAAAACGCACCGGTATACCGCGACCAGCTACGGCCTGAAGGTCGCCTTCTTCTACGCCAAACTCTATCTGCGCATCTTTCGCCCGAATTGGGCGGCGCTGATCCCCACCGACGACCGCTTCCCACGCGCACTCCGCGCCGCCCTCGATGTCCTCGATCGCGAAATCCAAAAGCTGCACGAGGAGGCCGCACTTGCTGCCTGCAAAACTTGCTTCAACCGTTACGATCATCTCCTTTGGAGATGTCTAGAGCAGTTTGTCGGGCGTGATCGGGAGGTCGCGAATCCGCCGGCCGGTCGCATGATAGACGGCGTTCGCAACCGCCGGGGCCACACCCGTGACTGTGATTTCGCCCAACCCGCGGGCTCCCAATCCATCGCTGTCGATGAACGGATCCGGTTTGTCGACGAACAAGATGTCGATCGAACGCGTGTCCGCGTTCACTGGGATGGCATAGTCGGCGAGGTTGCTCGTGATGATGCTGCCGTCTCGTGAATCGTAGACGGTGTGCTCCATCAACGCCACGCCGACGCCCATGACGACGCCGCTGTATCCTTGACTGCGCGCCGTTTTCGCGTTGACGATTTTGCCGACATCGAACGCGCTGACGACACGCGAGATCTGCACCTTTGCGATCTCCGGATCGACCCTGACTTCCACGAATTGTGCGCCGAAGGACTGGAAGGCATACTTGTCCCGTTCAGGTCCGGGCTCCGTGTATCCCTCGCCTTCGATTTCCGTCTGATTTGTCCGCTTCAGCACGTCTTCGTACGGGAGGCCTGACGACGGGTGAGCCCCCTTCGGAAACACCCGACCACCTTCGGCGACGATGTCGTCGGGACGCCGATTAGTGAAGGGCGACGCCGGCATCGTGGCGGCTAGGTGTCTCAGTTTGCTGAGCGCATCCTGAGCCGCCTTTCGTGTTGCCGGAAGAATGCTGGCCGTCGTCATCGACCCACCGGAAACTGGCGCAGGCGGCAACAGACTGTCGCCGAGAACCGTACGAATCCGCTCGATCGCGATTCCCATCACATCGGCCGCGATCTGGGCCATCGTCGTATAGGTGCCGCCGCCCATGTCCTGTGTCGCGCTGACCACGTCGACGTGTCCATCCTGCAGTAGTCGAACTTTCGCCGCGCCAGGGCTGCGGATGCCGGGGTACGTCGCCGTCGCCATGCCCCATCCGACGAGGACGTTGCCGTCGCGCATGGATCCAGGTTGCGGCGCGCGCTTCGCCCACCCGAAGCGTTCTGCCCCCATCCGATAGCACTCTTTCAAGTACTTGCTCGACCACGGCCTCCGCGCTTGTTCGTTGACGTCCGCATGATTGACGATCCGCAGCTCCACGGGATCCATGTTCAACAAGTACGCGAGCTCGTCCAGCGCTGACTCCAGCGCGAAAAGGCCCGGGTTCTCGCCAGGCGCCCGCATCGGCGTCGGCGTCGCGACGTTCACGCGGACGGCCCGGTGCCTCACCCGGACGTTTGGGCAGCTATAAAGAAAGCGTGACGTATTTCCGCATGCTTCGACGAACTCGTCGACCATGGACGTCTGCACGACCGTGTCGTGATCGATCGCGACGAGCCTGCCGTTGCGCTCGGCGCCGAGTTGCACATACTGTTTGGTCTCCGACCGGTGGCCGCACGCGCTGAACATGTGCTTGCGCGTCAGGTTCAGCTTCACCGGCCGATTCACTCTTTTGGCCGCGACGGCACTCAGAATCGAATGTGGCCAGACGAATCCCTTGCAACCGAAGCCGCCTCCAATAAATGGGGAGACAATATGGATCTTCTCCTCAGGCATGCCGAGGGTCTGCGCGACGGTCTTCCGGGCTCCAGCGACCCACTGCGTCGTTTCGTAGAGCGTCAGCTCGTCACCGTTCCATACGGCCACTGAGGCTGACGGCTCTATCGGGTTGTGGTGTTCGATCGGTGTCGTGTAAGTCGCCGCGTGCGTGACAGCGGCTCGCGACAGCGCGACGTCCGGATCGCCGCGCGTGGTCGTGAGCTTTTCGCCGAAGAATTCGTCGGGCAAATACGCGGAGTCCAGCGCCGCGTCCGTTTCGATGGTTGGGTCCTCGACGGCGTACGACACCTGTACGAGCTCCGCTGCGTATCGCGCCTGCTCCAGTGTCTCGGCGACGATGATCGCCACGTATTGCCCAGAGTAGTGAACCCGGTCGTCTTCGAACACGACTCGCGCTTCGCCGGGCTTGCTCGCGGACATGAAGTCGTTGTCGGGTCGGTACAGCGTCGGCGCGTTGCCGTGATGGATGACGGCGAGAACACCGGGCGCCTTCTCGGCCATGCGACCGTCGATGGCGGTGATGCGACCGTTGGCAATCGTGCTCTGGATCGCGACGGCGTGAACGACGCCGGCAATCGGCTGGTCGGCCGCATACGGTCGCGCGTCCGGTCACTTTGAGGCGGCCGTCTTTTCTGCTGATCGATCCGCCTACGGCAGTCGACATTGTCAATCCTCGTCTAATGCGTCAACGCGTCAGCGAGCGCGCGGACCACCGCACGCTTTGCGAGCTCGATTTTGTACGCGTTGTGGCGGCGCGGCACAGCGCCGGTCAGCGCAGCGTCCGCGGCGTTCAGGAACGTGGCCTTGTTCGCAGCGGCCCCCGTAAGGACCTGCTCGGCTTCGAGCGCCCGCCATGGTTTGGTGGCGACTCCGCCGAGCGCGACACGGGCACTTCGAACGGTCGTTCCTTCCAGTTGCAGCGCCACCGCGGCCGAGGCGAGCGCGAACTCGTACGAGGCGCGATCGCGCAGCTTGACGTATGCCGAGCGTGGTCCAAAGGGCCCGCTCGGCAGAGTGACATAGGTGATCAGCTCGCCCGGACGAATCACCGTCTCCCGATCCGGCGTGTCACCCGGGAGCAGATGAAATTCCATAATCGGAACCACGCGTTCGCCGTTCGCTGCTCGGATGTGAACGCTCGCGTCGAGGGCGACGAGCGCGACCGCCATGTCCGATGGATGCGTTGCGATACACGTGTCGCTCGCACCAAGGATCGCATGGATGCGGTTGTAGCCGTCCATCGCCGCGCACCCCGCGCCCGGTTGGCGCTTGTTGCACGGGTACACCGGGTCGCGGAAGTAGTAGCAGCGCGTGCGCTGCATCAGATTGCCGCCCGTTGTCGCCATGTTTCGCAGCTGCGCGGAGGCACCGGCGAGGATCGCCTGCGAAAGCACCCGATATCGCGACTGAATCCGCGAATCGTGCGCCAGATCGCCGTTCCGAACGAGGGCACCGATTCTGATCGACCCGTCGGATCGATCCTCGATCTGGTTCAGCGGCAGCCCATTGATGTCCACAAGTGCCGTAGGGACCTCTACGTTCAGCTTCATCAAATCAACGAGCGTGGTTCCGCCTGCGACGAATGTCGCTTTTCCGAGTCGCGCCCGTTCGAGCGCCTCGTGCTCGTTCGTGACCTTTTCATACGAGAACGGGTGCATGACAAGCCTCTCACGCGCGGCCGCGCGCCGACTGAATAGCCGCGACGATGTTCGGGTACGCGCCGCAGCGGCACAGGTTTCCGCTCATCTGCTCTCGCACGTCGTCGTCGCTCGGTCCGCACGGTTCGTTGAGCAGGGCGGCTGCCGACATGATCTGACCGGCTGTGCAGTATCCGCATTGGAAGGCATCGTGCTCGATGAAGGCTTCCTGGACCGGATGCAGAACGCCGTTTCGTTCCAGTCCTTCGACCGTGATGATGTCGTCGTCGTCATGCATGACGGCGAGCGTGAGACACGACAGGACGCGGCGACCGTTGACATGGACAGTGCATGCGCCGCACTGGCCATGATCGCAGCCCTTCTTGGTTCCGAAGAGCTGGAGCTGCTCGCGCAGCGCGTCGAGCAGTGTGACGCGTGTGTCGACATCGAGCCGAACGGCTTCGCCGTTCACGCGCAGAGCGAGCGCGCGGGTGACGCTGGCGGACGGCGCGACGGAGACGCCTGACTTGGTGTCCTTTCGAACCGAGGTAGCTGCCGCCGTGATCCGTATGAATTCGAGTCGGTCGATTGGGGTGATGGACATTTCACACACTCGCAATCAACAATTCAAAAGTTACAATCTACAAAGAGAAGGTTGCTGCTGAATCGAAGTCGATTCTCATTTTCGAACGGACGGATCGTCTTGCAAAGGGAACGCCGCCCTGTACGGTGTTCAAATTCGTTCAGGCCACGAGACGATACTCACGGAGCAGACCATCCAAACGATCGCGGCGCGTCACGACTCGATTTTCCGGTGCAACCGTCGGGCCGAACGCGATCGTTCGGTAATCCGGCGGGGGTGCAGTTTCAGTCCTCGATGTTGAGGCTCGCCAAAAGTCGTCCCGTTGATTTTCGCACCGACGCCGGCCACGATCGACGCATGTTGGAGCTGCTCATCGTGGTCGCCCGCGCACTCACGTTGGCACTCCGCGGCCATTGGGAAGTAGTCTTGAAAAACCTCGCTCTGCGGCAACAGCTTGCGGCCATCCGCCGCACGACGAAGCGAGCTGACCTCCGGACGTGCGACCGACTCTTTTGAATGGCTCTCTCGCAAAGCTGGAGAAACTGGCTGTGGCCCCCAAAATAAGATTCCGAAAGTATTGGCCGAATTCTGGCAACCGGTGGGCGGTGCCGAAAAAATCGTACAGCGCGTCCGCGTGACGACGGTCAATGAGGCCAAGTGTCCGCAGCGGTAACATCCGCAGCATGGCCCAGTCCCGTTCTCACCTCGACATCGTCACGATCCTGCGTCTTGCTCGCGATATCCTGCGATTCGTGTCCTCGACGTTCCGGCCACATGCACAGCTCGCGGCCGAGAATCTGTTTCTACGCATGCAGTTGGCGTTGTACATCGAGCGGCAGGTCAAGCCGCGGCGGGCCCATGACGCGACGCGAATGACGCTCGTCGCGCTGTCTCGCCTCATCGGGCATTCCTGACCTGCCGGACGATCGCCTCGCATCATGTTCTAGCGGCCATCAGATTCGTGCCGGTCATCGCGTCGTCGCGAAGCCCGTTCTCGGCGGACTGCACCATGAGTATCGTCTCGAGCCGATGGCCGCATGAGCCGACTGACGTCGGTCGTAAGTTTTGCGGACGACACCAGGCTGCGGTACCGGATCTGCTATTGAGCATTCCCTTCATCGTGGCGTTTGCGAAAACTCGGAGGTCGGAGCACGATGCGTGAGTTCCCACACATGCCACGGAACGATGCCCTGTTCAGGGCGCGGCTCGTGCGGCAGCATCGCGATGTACTCCAGCAGGTGACCGTCGGGGTCATGAAAGAACACGGACGCGGCCGGCATCCAGGCGAACACCACAGGCTGGTCTGTCGGTTGCCCGTCGAAATCGAGCGGCGTAATGCCCGCAGACCGCAATGCGCTCGGGGCTGCGATGACATCTGCGAGGCTCGCGCCGAACGCGGTGTGCAATGCCATCTTCTGAGGGCCCGATCCGACTCCCCACAATCCAAGCATCGCGTTTCCTGCGAGTCCGATCCAGAAGAATGCGGCCTGCCGCGCGGGAACGACATGGGCTAACCTGATGCCGACGACGTCGCGGTAAAACTTCACGGACTTGTCCAGATCGGTTACCGGTAGGTGAGTTTCAAAGAGGTTTTGTACGGGAATCATTAGTCGGGTCTCCTGTGGCCGAATCGCCTTACGAGCGAGTCGTTTAAGCGACGGCATCTTCTGAATCTTTCGACTTATTTGTGGAGCATACTGCACCCGAGCAGAACGAGGAGGCAGACAATGCCCCATGCAACACACGGCTCGGTGGCGTCTCTGTGGCGATATCCAGTCAAGTCGATGCTGGGAGAGGAGCTCACTGCAACTGAGGTGACGGAACGCGGTCTGCTCGGCGATCGGGCAGACGCCTTGGTGGACACCGCCGATGGGAAGGCCACGACCGCCAAGAACCCGAAGAAGTGGCCGACGCTCCTCGGCTTCCGCGCAACCTTCATCGAGCCCCCGCGCCCCGGTGCGAATGTACCGCCGGTCCGCATCACGCTACCGGATGGCACCACCGCCACGAGTCAGCAGGCGGATCTCAACCAGCTCTTCTCACAAGGCGCTCAATCGCACGGTGAAACTGAATGCCGCAGACAAGCAGACGCGAGCAACTGAACTGCTGCGGACCGGTATCGCCGACGATTCGATCCGCGTCCCGCACCAGGCGCTGATCGAGTTCATCGCCGCGACGACGAAGCCGTTGACGCGGAACGGTCCGTCGCTGCTCTCTCCTGATGATGCGCGACGCGAGCTGGAAGAGATGCTCGTGCAGTTCGAGGTGCTTTACCCGGACGAGGAGTTGGTGAGAGTTGCGATCCTCGGCGCGGCGACCTACGGGCTCTCGTGGTTTGACGCGCACATGTGGGCCTATGCGGAACGATTCGGCCTTGACACGCTGTGGTCGGAGAACTTCGAGGACGGAAGGCTCTACGGCCGCGTGCGAGCCAGGGTTCGTTCGTCAGATCAACCTGACGACCTCTTGGCGCAGCCCTGAGATGACAGGCAGGAAGAGACGACTTGGTACTGAACATTCATTTCGGTCCCACGCGGCCCTCCAACTTCTCGAACATTCATCCAGCTCTTCGCCGACGAAATCCTACGGTGAAGATCTTGTTCCAGTCGATCTTAACGTCTGAGATGGAAGACGCCACAGGCCGCGGCGCCCGACGAGGATCCGACGAATACGCGCGCCGTGCGGCCCGATTGGCGCGCGTATCGGGCGGCGATCGCGTCCACGAGAGGGCCGGCATCGGCGCGGCCGAGGATGGCCACGGTCCCGCCGCAGCCGCCACCGGTGATCTTCGCGCCGTACATGCCGGACTCGGGACCCGCGCGACGGACGAACGCCACGAGCGCGTCCGTGCCGCCGGATCCGAGTCCGCAGGCGGAATAGCTGGAGTGCGACTCGTACATGAGCGCGCCGAGACGCTCTGCACTCTCAGTGAGACCGTGTGAGATCGCCGGGTCCCGATCGTCGAACGCCGAGAGCTGCTCAGCGAACGCTCGCACGCGCGCGTGCTCGTAAATCGGATGCGCGGTCGCGACCTGCACTGGATACGCGCGCTCCGGATCGATTGGTGTCAACTCGTCGTCTGCACTTTTATATCGACCGAGGAACTCGCGACCGGTGAGGTGTTCCGGAACGCGAGCCGCAACCGGTGCGAACTCCGCAGGCGTCACATTCGCGAGGTAGTCGAGGCGCTTCTCCGTGAGCTCCTCGAGGATTCGATGCCCCATCCGAGCCGCTGTACGCACCGTGCCATATTCGGCGCCGCCCACGGCGTGCCGAATGCCTGAATCGATCCCCCACAGCGCAAGGCCGCGCGGCAGCTCGACACAGCCCTGCACCTCCGCCGGCTGACACAGCAAGACGAGCAGCTGCCCGCATCCTCCGAGCGCCGCCGTCATCTGATCCATCACGCCGCACGGCGCGCCCGCGATCAGGTTCTCGACTTTCTGGCAGAGAAGGGCGAGCTGCCGCGGCTGGAGCGCGACGCTGTACGCGGCGCAGATGGCCGTCATCGCTGCGACTTCCAGCGCGGCCGACGAAGACACGCCCTTCCCTTCCGGAACAGTCGATGTGACGAGCATGCGCGCGCCGCCCGGAAACTCGACGTGCAGCTCGCGCGCGAGAACGATGAACGCGCCGGCCACGTACGCCGCCCAATGGTTCGCCGGATGCTGCGCGAAGAACGCTCGTGCGTCGCCGTATTCGGAGCACACGAGTACGGGAAGCGCCAGTTGCACGCGGCGCGGACCGCTGACGATTGTCAGCGTCGGATGCGGATCTCGCTGCAGCGCGACGAACGTCGCATCGGCGAGCGGCCACTCGAGCACCAGCGACCCGGAGTAGTCCGCGATCCCGCCCATTACGTCGAGGCGTCCAGGCGCACGCGCGATGACGATGTCGCGATCGTCGGCGAAGGGCTCGGAATGTGCGAGCCGCACGAGCAGCGACTCTGCATCGCGCCGCGCCGCCTCGGATGCACCGACGCGCGCGACCCATTCAGCAGCCGTCACAGCAACCCTCGTGACGTCAGCGCGCGGCGCAACGCCGGCTCGACAACGTTGCGGATGGACGCGTTCGCGTACCCGACCCACGAGACGTTCGGCTCGACGGAGAGCGGCGCGGACAACGGCTCGCCGCGCGCGTCGGTCACGATGACGCCGAGCTCGCGCGCGATCAGCTCCGTGCAGATGTCGTACGGATGGCAGCACAACGACGGCGCAGCGCCATGTACGAGCGCCCTGATATCGACGACGACCCGATCGTGTCCAGCCATCAGCTCGTACAGTTGTCCGCCGGTAGAAACGTACTGATCCTCGAAGCACGCGGCTTTTCCGGGCTGCGGCGGCCCCATGATCGCGGCGACCATTTCGTCGTCGATCGCAGCCAGTACGTCGCGTTGCCCCGGAAAGTACCGCACGACCGTCGCGAAGCCATGGGCGAGCGTCGCAGCGCGCGACTGCTTCAGCACGATCGGCGCACGCTCGCCGGTCAGCCGGTTCCAGCGCTCGGCCTGCGCCCCTTCTCCGCGAAACGCCCAGACGACGTCGGCAAGATGCTGCTTGTGAACCGGAATCTCCGTCTGAACCGCCGCCTCGATGTCGTGCAACCCGGTCGCGGGTCCGCGGTTCGGCGCGATGCCGGTCAGGATCCAGCCGCTGCGCTTCTGGTACATGAGCCCGCGCGTGCCGTCAATCGGATCGACGATCACGTGCCAGCGCGCGTCGGTCGCCGACGCGTTGGCCGGCAGCACGAGCCGGCCGCCCGGGATCCCTTCTGCAATCAGCGCGACCGGCACGTGCGTCGCGACCTCGCGTTCGAAGAACTCCACCAGCGGCGTCTCCGTCACCGTGTCGAGCGCGTACACGGTGTCGCCTGCAGTGTCGCGCGCGACGCGCGAGAGGTCGTCGCTCGCCTGCCGCTCGCCGGCGCCGATCACGGCGGCACGAAGCTGCTCGTGCAGCCGGCGCACGGCGGCGGTGAGATCGCGGAGCGTCACCGGCCGGCCGCGTGGCCGAGTCCGGCCTGCTTGTAATGCACGACCGACGCGGCCCGCAGCTCCGCCGCCTTTTCCTCCGGCGACGTGTCGCTCAGGAAATTCCCGCCGCCGATCTCGGGGCCGGCCAGATATTTGAGCAAGGTCGGCGCGCGAAGCGGCGGGTGGAATTCGATGTGGAAGTGAATGCCAGGATATCGACCGCCGTCGGTGGGCGCCTGATGCAGCGTCATGACGTAGGGAAACGACATGCGCCAGAGATTGTCGAACCGCGCGAGCACCTGCTTCAGGACGGCGGCCAGATCGATCAACTCCTGCCGTGAAAGCGTGGCGATGCTCGGATGCGTCTCTTTCGGCGCGACGTAGGTTTCGTAGGCGTAGCGCGCGAAGTACGGCACGAACGCGATCGCGCTGTCGTTCTCCGCCAGCAGCCGACGTCCGTCGCGCCGCTCGGCGTCGAGCACGTCCTGGAAGAGGATCCGTCCCGTGTCGGCGAGATGGCGCGCGCCGACGCGCGCCTCGGTCTCAATCGTCTTGAAAACGAAGTTCGTCGCGTAGATCTGGCAATGCGGATGCGGGTTGGAGACGCCGACGACTTCGCCTTTGTTCTCGAAGATGAGCACGTGTGCGACGTCGGGATGATCGCCGAGCTCGGCATATTGCGCCTGCCAGACGCGCAGCAGCGCCTCGATGCCGGCGGGATCGAGCTCCGCGAGCGTCAGGTCATGACGCGGCGTGTAGCAGACGATGCGCGCGAATCCGCGTGCGTCGGCGCTGCGATAGAACGATGATCCAGGCGGCAGCGCTGCCGGTGCGTGCGCCGCCACGCACGGCAGGTCGTTGTCGAACACGAACGTTTGTCGATACGCAGGGTTGCGCTGGCCGTCGACGCGGCTGTTGCCCGGACAGAGGTAACAGTCCTCGACGTAGGTCGGAAGCGGCCGCGGCGCGAAGCGGATCTCCTCGCCGCCCCACGGACGGTGCTGCCGGTGGGCGGCGATGATGACCCATTCTTCACGAAGCGGATGCCAGCGCTGCTCCCACACGTGATCGTTTCTCAAAAGAACAGATGCAATCCGAGCTGCACGACGCGATTGGGCACGGCGGTTGTGGTAATTCTCCCAAAGCCCGCGTTGCCGGGATCCGAAATCGGCTCGGCGAACTGCGGACGGTTCAGCAGGTTGAAAAAGTCGGCGCGGAACTGGAAGCGTCGCACATCGCCTCCCGGCAGACCGAAATCCTTCTGCAATGAGAAATTGAAATTGTTCAGGCCCGGATTCCTGATGTTCGAAAAGTACCGTGGGGCATTGCCGAAAGCCTTGTTCGGATCGCCAGCGCCGGTCGGCGCGAGCAGTCCCGGCGCAGGACACGTGCCCGAGAAGTCGAACGCGCTCCGGTCGAACCAGGCCGCGATCGTCTGATTGAAGCCGTTTGGCAGAGGATCGCCGATCATCATCGGGCGGCTCGTCAACGTGTGCGAGGCGTTGCAGTAGCTGTACGAGTTGTCCGTGATGCCGAATGGCGATCCGCTGCTCAGCGTGTAGACGCCGGTCGCGCGCCAGCCGCCGATGATCTGGCTCGCGAGGCCGTCGTTGGCCCACCGCCGCCCCGGCCCGAACGGGAGCTCCACGATCCCCGCGACGGTAAGCCGTCTGCGAATGTCGCCTGCGCTGACCGATCGCTCCCCCGCACGATCGTAGAAGTCCTGTCCGAGGACATCGAGCGACCAGAAGCCGCCCCAATCGGAGGACGAATCGTCCATCAGCCTGCTCCAGGTGAAGTTCGCGAGCAGCGAGACGCCATGCGAGAAGCGGCGCTCGAATTTCGCCTGCAGCGCGTCGTAGTCGGAGCTCGAGAGTCCCCAGTACCCGGGGTTGATCACGAGGTCGTAGAGCGATCCGCCGGCGGCCAGCACCTTGCCTGCGGCGGCCGGACAGTACGGGCTGGTCGTCGCGGCGTAGCCGAACTGCGTCGTGGTGTCGCGCGTCTGCTGGCAGATGTTGTAGGCGTAGTTGATCGGAAGGTTGCGCCCCCGGTTGCCGACGTACGCCAGTTGCGCCAGCGACACGCTGTCGAGCTCTTTCTCCACGGTCACGTTCCACAAGTGATAATGCGGCGGCGTCTGCTCGCGCGGCGCCCAGAACGAGAACGACACGTTGCCGGTCACGGGAATCGGCGCCCTGATCGCCGCCGGATCCGGCGTCGTGATGCGCGGCAGCGCCGACCAGTCCGCGCCCGCCGGAAAGTTCGTCCGCGCGAGCATGTTCGGACCCGGTTGCCCGTCGCCCGCGCGCCCGTGGCCGATCGCGCTCGGATAGCTGAGACCGTACCCGGCGCGCACGACGAGCGTCGGCGTCGCATTCCACGCGGCGCCCGCGCGCGGCCCGAACTGCTTCGCCGATGGATCGAACGTCGTCTCCGGGGCGTTGACGCCGAACTGCTCCCATTCCGCCGTGAATGGATTGAAAAACGCAAGGCCGTCGTTCAGTTCGCGGAACGACTGATCGTACTGCCAGCGCAGACCGAGATTGAGCGTCAGGTTCGGGCTGATCTTGAAATCGTCCTGGACGAACGCGGAGTAGCTCCACGCGCGCGTCGAGACCATCGCGTTCTGGACCTGGACGAAACCGTCGTTGATGACGCCGAACATAAAATCGGCGAACGCGTTCCCCGTGCGCGATCCGGTGAACCTGAAGCTGCTCGCAAGACCGTTCGGCTGGTAGTTGTCGATCGCGTAGCGGCGCGCCTCGCCACCGATCTTCAGACTGTGCCGCCCCTTCAACGTCGTGACCGTGTCGCTGATGGTCGACGTCGAGGCAGGCTCGTACAGGACGGCGCCGGTGCTGAACCCCTGAAAACCGCTGACGCTCACGCCCGGCGTACCGCACTTCGTGCCGTCGGCCGTGTCGGGAACGCTCGACAGGCAATTCGGAATCCCCTGCAGCCCGAAATCGGATGCCGAGGTCGAGCCCTGTCCCGGGTTGGTCCGATGTCCGATGCGATGCATCTGGGCGAGACGGAAGTTGTTCAGCAGATTCGACGCGAAGGTCCGCGACCACCCCAGCGTCACCGCGTAGTCATCCGAACGTTCGATTTGCTGGCTGGCGGGACCGACGAGGAGGTTTCCGCGGTACGAAATGCTCCTGCCCCACTGGCGATGAAAGACGCCGAAGATCTGATCCGTCGACGAGAGCTGATAGTCGATCCGCGAGTTGACGCGGTTCAGCGCGTTCTCCGAGGGCAATGTGAAGCTCAGCTCGCTCGTGCCCGCATTTCTGCCGGGCGTCGCCGACTGCGGCCAGATGTCCAGGAATTTTCCGGCTATCGGGCTGATCTGGCCCGCGGGAATCCGATTGAACGGCACGGGTGTCGTCGTGCCGGGAAATCGTACTTGCTGGCTCGCGTTCGCGCAGGCCCCCGCCGCATCGAAGCCCGCCGTGCACAACGCCGACAGGTCGCCCGCACGGAACGCGGCATTCGGCACGACGATGCCGGTCACGGGATTACTGGCGTCGATGCGCAGCCCCTGATAGTCGCTGAAGAAGAACAGCTTGTTGCGGACGAACGGACCGCCGATCGTGCCGCCGAATTCGTTCTGATCGAACGGGTTCTTCGGCTTCGTTGGGTCCTCGAAATAGTTCCGTGCGTTCAGCTGATCGCTGCGGTTGTACAGATAGCCAGATCCATGGAACGCATTCGTGCCGCTCTTGGTCACGGCAATCAGAACGCCGCCGCCCGCTTTCCCGTACTCGGCCGACATGCTGTTGGTTTCGACCCTGAACTCCTGAATCGAATCGACAGACGGATTGAACGCCTGGCCGCCGAACACCGGCGCGGTCATCGTGGTGCCGTCGAGAATGTAGTCCTGATTGCGCGGCCGGTCGCCGTTGATCCGCAGGTTGCCGTTGTTGCCGCAGCCGTCGCACGTCGTCTGCTGCGAGACGCCGGCCGCGAGCGAGATCAGCGTAAACAGATTGCGACCGGTTGGCAGCTGCTCGATCTGCTGTTGCGTCACGGTCTGACCGAGATTGGTCTGCTCGGTCTGCAGCAACGGCGCGACGGCCGTCACGTCGACCGTCTCGGCGGTCGGACCCAGTTGCAGCGTGACGTCGACCTTCTGGTTGGCGTTGACTTCGAGCGTGACGGCTGACACGACGGCGGTCTTGAAGCCCGACAGCGACGCCTCGACCCTGTAAATACCGGGAATGAGGTTGGTCGCGTTGTAGACGCCGGCTTCGTTCGTCGCCTGCGTTTTCGTGACGTTCGTCCGGATATTGGTGACGGTCACGGTCGCGCCGGGAAGCAGGGCGCCGCTCGAGTCAGTCACGGTACCGGTGATTGCGCCGAAGACGGCCTGCGCGGCCGCGGTTGCGGTCGACAGAGCCACAACGAGGATGACGAGACCGAGAAACGCCGTCAATCTGCAGGCTGGTCTCATACGCGCCTCCACAAAAACGTCTTCTTCTCCAGTCACCAAGGAAGAGTCAGTCTGAAGCACCGCCTATCGGTCATCGTTCTGGATTGAATATGCTCAAAACAGTCACAGAAATTGCGCGTTTATAGCTTAAATGGTCACATCGCTGCAACAGTTTTTGCCTCGCTCCGGGCCGGACCGCCCGAAGCACCGCTGCTGCAATTACTTGGAGGGAAATTGATTCCGGCGGCGTTCAGGCGCGCTGTACTTCAATCGCGGCCGCCAGAAACGGCGCGAGCGCCTCGTCAGGAGCGGATCGGTCGGTAATGAGCGTGCGGATATCGGTGATCGGACAGATCAGCGCCATACCGACGATGCCGAGCTTGTGGTGATCGGCCACCACGATCGTCCGTCGCGCCTGTTTGACCATCGCTCTGTGAATGGTCGCTTGATCCGGATAGTTGGTCGTCAGGCCGCGCTCGGCATGAATGCCGTCGACGCCGATGAACGCCTTGTCGACGAACAATTCCCCCGCGCTGTGAATGGCAGCGGGCCCGACGAGCGCGAACCATGATCCGCTGACCCATCCGCCCGTGACCATGACTTTCAGATCGTCTCGATGACTGAGCTCCATCGCGATGTTGATCGCGTTGGTCACGATGGTGATGCCTTTCCGGTGCCGGATACTTCGCGCCACCTGCGTCGTCGTCGTGCCGGCGCCAATCGCGATCGTGTCGCCATCGGCGACGAGCTCGGCCGCGGCGAGGCCAATCTGCCGCTTTTCGAGCACGCGCTGGTTCTCCTGCTCCTGGAACGACGAGACATGACGGAACGGCTCGTAGAGCGGCGGCTCGAGTGGAACGGCGCCGCCATGCGTGCGGCGCAGCAGTCCCTTGCGTTCGAGCGATCGGAGCGCGCGGCGGACCGTGGCGGCCGAGACATTCAGCTGTCGGACGAGATCGGCAACCGAGACCTCGCCGGTCCTGAGGAGCTCCTTCAGAATCTCTTCGGTGCGATCGGGCGACACCAACGTCTCTCGAGCCTGGCCCTGAGCCATGTTGAAGGGCCATGCGTCTATTCCACGGAAAAAAACGCGCTCACGCTCTGAAATGGATGTAGGCGGTCAGGATCCGCCGATCGGCAGAGATGCGCAGAGGCGTGATCAAATCGCCGTAATATATGCACGCGACAAGACCGAATCAATTGCTTTCGAGCATCATCGCGCGGAACACATCGAGCAATGCGATGAACGAAGACCTCAAGCGACTCGCGGCGATCGCTGCGTTCGGATGCCTGGCGCTCGGCGGTCAGTCGATCCGGGGCAGCGGCTATGACACGTTCCTCTTCGGCGTCGCCTATTACCCGGAGCAGTGGGCAGAGAGTGACTGGGAGCCGGATGCCCGGCAGATGCGCGAGTGCGGCGTCAACGCGGTTCGGATGGGCGAGTTCGGGTGGGCGCTCATGGAGCCGAGCGAAGGGCAGTACGATTTCGCGCTCTTCGATCGGGCGATCGCCACGATGGCGCGCCACGGGATCAAGACGATCCTCGGCACGCCGACCGCTGCGCCGCCGAAGTGGCTGACGCGGAAGTATCCGGAGGTGCTGCACGTTTTCGAATCAGGCCAACGCGCCGACGATCAGTCGCGGCGACAGTACTGCTACAACAGCGCGGTGTATCGACGCTTCTCGCGGGGGATCGTGGAAGCGCTCGCGCAGCATTACCGCGACAATCCAAACGTCGTCGGGTGGCAGATCGACAACGAATTCAACAACGAGAACCGCGAGTGCTTCAGCGACAGCTGCCGTCTCGCGTTCAGGAAGTGGCTGCGCGAAAAGTACGGGACTCTCGATGCGCTGAACGCACGATGGGGCACACGGTTCTGGAGCCAGCTCTATTCCGACTGGGACCAGATCGATCTGCCGTTCCGCACGCCGGCTTATCACAATCCGGCGCTCGTGCTGGACTTCAAGCGGTTCATCTCCGCGTCGGTCACCGACTACATGGGCGAGCAGATCGCAATCCTGCGCCGCGAGCGACGCGGCGATTTCCTCACTCACAACGGCGCATTCAAGAACATCGACTACCACACATTCAGCCGTGGTCTCGACCTGCACGCCCAGAGCAACTACCCGACGTTCATGGAAGCGCCGCGCTATCCGACTGGCGCAGTCCTGACGCTGGTGCGCGGATTCAACGGACGGCTGATGATCATCGAACAGCTCACCGGGCCGGCCGGCCAGACCTATCTTCTGCGCACGCCGCGTCCGGGCGAGATGCGACTGTGGGCGCTGCAGGCGATCGCTCACGGCGCCGACGGCCTGCTGCATTTCAGGTGGCGCGCAGCGCGGCGCGGCGCCGAGGAGTACTGGTACGGCGTGCTCGACCACGACAACGTACCGCGGCAGCGATTCGAGGAATTCAGGAAAGAGGGTCGTGAGCTTCAGACGATCGGGCCGGCGATTCTCGGCTCGACGCTCGACTCCGAGATCGCGGCCATCAAAGACTTCGAGGCGGAATGGGTATTCGACCATCAGTACCTGACCAGTGAGGTCGATGTCGGCGCGACCTTCACTGCGCTGTTCCAGGCGGCGTCGGAGCTTCGCTATAACATCGACTTCGTCGGGCCGGCGGCGAGTCTCGCCCGGTACAAAGTCGTCTTCGCGCCGCAGACGGTTCTGACTGACGACGCGTTCGCCGGCCGGCTCCGACGGTTCGTGGAAGGCGGCGGCACGCTCGTCATGTCGGCGCACAGCGCCATCAAAGATCGCGACAACGCGATGATCGCCGCCGCGTTGCCGGCCGGGTTGACCGATGTGTTCGGCGCGGAGCTCGATTCGTATCAGACGTATCAGCCGCCGTCGCGCGAACGGAACGCCATCGGGTTCGGCGAGAACGACGCCGTCCCGGTCCGCGTATTCGGCGAGGTGCTGCGTGCGACGACCGGCCGCGTCGTGGGACGCTGGCGGGGCGACTACCTGCGAGGCATGCCGGCGGCCGTCGAACATCAGGCAGGCAAGGGCAAAGCCGTGTACTACGGATCGCTCTTCAATCTGGAATCAGCGCGCTACCTGATGCAGCGGTATGCGGGCGAACAGCAGGTGCAGCCGCTCCTGACGGCGATGCCGCCCGCAATTGAAGTCACGAGGCGAATCAAGGGTACCCGCGAGTTTTATTTTCTGCTCAACCACGGCGACACGCCGGCGGCACTCAGCCCCGGCGCGGGGTTCGACGATCTGCTGACGGGCACTGCGGCGCCGCCAACATTTACGGTCGACGCACTCGACTATCGCGTCCTGACTCGCGATCGCTCGAAATCGAACTCGAATCGTTGATGCGATGACCGAGCTATTGTCCCCGCTCGAGGGCGTTCCACTGTCGAACGTACTCATCGACGTTCGCCGCGGTGACGACGTCGACGCCGGAGTCGATGATCGGCGAGGCCGGCGGCCTCCCGTTCCTGACGTCCGTGAGCAGCCGGACCGATTCGCTACCCCAGCCGAAGTACTTCTGGCCGAGCAGCACCTGGACCTTGCCTGCCTTCAGCAGTTCCGGCGCGGGCGGGATCGTGTCGAACGAGATCACCTTCACGTTCGCCGGCAGGTTCGCGAGCGCGTTGCGTGTGAAGACCGGCCAGCCGCCGACCGAGATCCACGCGCCGAGATCTGGATAGCGGTTCGTGCCGGCCGCGATGATCTCGGCGCAGTGCACGGGATCCTCTTTGATGTCGTACGTCTCGACGACGTGGATGTCGGGATGGGCCGCGAGCGCCTCGCGCACGCCGTCGAGCCGCCGCTGCAGGTTCGTCGCGCCGACGCTGGTGATAATCGCGACCGTGCCTTTGCCCCCGAGCAGCGCCGCCGCCTGTTCGCCCATGATGCGCCCGGACGCGCGATCGTCGACGCCATAGAACGCGAGCCGCTTCGACTTCGGCGCGTCGGCATCCCAGGTGACCACCGGAATCCCCGCGTCGACGGCCCGGTTGATCGTCTCGGTCAGGAAGTCGCCGTTCAGACACGAGATCGCGATCCCGTCGACGTGCTGCGTGATGAACGACTCGAGAATCTCCTTCTGGCGCAACTGGTCGGCGGTCTCCGGCGCGCGCCACATGATCTCGATGTTCCCGAGCTTCGCCGCCGCCCGCTCGGCGCCGATCTTCGCGTAGTTGAACACCGGGATGTCGAGCGCCTTGGGGATCACCGCGAACCGCCATTTGGCCGCCGCAGGCGCGCTCGTTCGTCCGCCTCCGCACGCGCCAATCGAGAGCCCCAGGACGATCGTGAGCAACCGTGTTGTCATGGCCGATATCCCTCCGAACGCCGAAACAGTTGATCCATGACGACGATGCCGATGACGACGAGACCGACGATCAACCGGTCGTAGAAGGTCGCGCCCGGAATCTGCGGCAGCGCGTTGCGCAGGACGCCGAAAATCAGCGTGCCGAGCACGGCGCCGACGACCGATCCGCGGCCGCCGGACAGGCTCGCGCCGCCGACGACCGCCGACGCGATGATGTCCAGCTCGTACCCCATCGCGAGATCCGCCTTGCCTTGACCCTGGACGACCGTGAGCACCACGCCGGAGAGCGCGGCCAGCACTCCGGCGATCACGTACACCGACGCCTGTACGGTGCCGATCGCGACGCCGGAAAAGAGCGCCGCCGTCGCGTTACCGCCGACGGCGAACACGGCGCGCCCCCACTGAAAGCGCGTCATGAACAGCTGGAACAACAGCGCCAGCCCGATCATCAGCGTCGGCGCGATCCAGTCGAGCGGCAGGCCGGCCACGCGCCAGTCGACCGGTACATGCGCCGACACGTCGAAGTAGCGCCCCTCGGTCACGATGAATGCGGCGCCGCGCGCGATTCCCATCACGCCGAGCGTCGCGATGAACGGCGGCAACCGGACGAGGACGACGAGCAGCGCGCTCAGGCCGCCCGCCGCCGCCCCGACGGCGAGCCCGGTGAGGATACTCGCGGTGAGCGACCACTGCGCCTGCACGAACCGTTGACCGGCGACGACTCCCGCGAGCGCGATGACGGCGCCCGGCGACAGATCGACGCCGCCCGAGATGATCACGATCGCCGCGCCAATCGCCGCGATGCCGTAGATGGCCGAGTACTTGAGGATCAGCAGCGCGTTCGGCGCGTTGAAGAACGGATGCGTGCGCGCGCCCTCCGGCCGCAAGTACAGCGTGAAGAACGCGATTTCGAGGACGAGGATCGCGACCGTGCTGACTTCGCGGATTTCCCACAGCTTGCTCACACGGCGGCTCCGGCGCTCGTGGCGGCCAGCCGCATCACCGATTCCTCGTCCGCGTCCTGCGCGCGCAGCTCGCCGCGGATCCGCCCCTCACGCATCACGGCGATCCGATCCGTGAGCGCGAGAATCTCGGGAAGATCGCTCGACACGACGAGACACGCCGCGCCGCCAGCCGCGGCGGCGCGGATGACGGCGTGGAGCTCGTCCTTCGCGCCCACGTCGACCCCTTTCGTCGGCTCGTCGAGCAGCAGCACGCGCGGCGCGAGCGCCAGCCATTTCGCGACGACGACCTTCTGCTGGTTCCCGCCGCTCAGCGCATCGGGCGTCACGTCGATCGACGCTGCCTTGATCCGCCACTTGTCGACGAGCGCGTTGGCGGTGCGCCGCTCCGCACGGCCGACGAGCCACTGCCGCGACGCTTCCGCCAGCGGCAGCAGCAGGTTGTGACGGACGGTCAGATTGAAGCACAGGCCCTGGCGCTGACGATCCTCCGGCACCAGCACGATGCCGGCGCGCGCAGCGTCGCGTGGCGATCGGATGCGCACCATTCGGCCGTCGATCTCGATCCGGCCGCGATCCGCCCGCCGCAGGCCGACGATCGTTTCCAGCAGCTCGCTTCGGCCCGAACCGACGAGCCCGAAGAGACCGACGATCTCGCCCGCGGCAACCGACAGCGACACCTCGTCGAAGCAGGGTGCGGAGGAAAGCCGCTCGACGCGCAGCAGGGATCGTGCGGCATCTGCACTCCGCTCGTGCTTCGGCCGCGGCGGAATCGATCGTCCGACCATCGCCTGCACCACGTGATCGTGATCGACGGAGCGCCGCTCGAACGTGCCGACGTACCGGCCGTCACGCAGCACGGTGATCCGATCGCACAAGCGAAACACCTCGGGCAGACGGTGCGACACGTAAATCAGGGTGACGCCGGATCGGCGCAGATCCTCGAGGATGCCGAACAGATGATCGCACTCCCCGGCGGTCAGCGATGTCGTCGGCTCGTCGAGGGCGAGCGTGCGACAGTCGAGCGCGAGCGCGCGCGCGATCTGCACGATCTGGCGCAGCGCCACGGGCAGCGATTCCACGAGCGTCTCGGGCGACAGCGGCACGCCCAGCCGCGCGAGCAGGTCGCGGGTGCGGACGCGCATCGCGCGATCGCGCAGCCACCCGAAAGCGGCCATCAGCTCCCGACCGGCAAACACGTTCGCCGCGACCGAGAGGTTCGGAAACGCGAGCATCTCCTGGTGGACGAGGCCGACGCCGCGCGCGAGCGCCTCGCGCGGTCCGGCAAGCATGACCTGGCGACCATCGAGACGAAGCGCGCCTCGGTCCGGACGAACCGTACCAGCCAGGATCTTCAGCAGCGTCGATTTGCCGGCGCCGTTCTCGCCGACGATGGCATGGGCGCTGCCGCGTTCGATCGCGAACGTGACCTCCGACAACGCCCTGACGGCGCCGAACGATTTCGAGATGTGATCGAATTCGACGGCGGCCACGGTGTCACCCTCCCGGCTCGGCTCGGACGGGGACCATCATGCGGCAAAGCCTATCGGCGGGCGCGCGGTCGCTTCTTCAACGCGTCGACATCGCGCGCCGTCGTCTGCACGAGATGGCGCATCGCGGCGGCGGCCGCGCGCGGATCGCGGTCGCGAATCGCGTCGAGAATCGCGCGGTGCTGCGGCAGCGCGGCGCGCAGCCGCCCCGGCAGCCGGCTCGTCGCGCGAAAGCTGACGAGCAGCGCCGAGTACACGACCCGGCTCATCTGCTCGAGGAGATCGTTGCGGCACGCGTGCAGGATCGCCAGGTGGAACCGCATGTCGGCCTGGACGAACGCCTCGACATCGCCGTCGTCCCGCGCCTGCGTCGAGGCCTCCATCTGGGTGAACGCGTTCTCCATCGCCGCGATCTCCCGCGCCCCGGCCCGCGCCGCCGCGAGCTCCGCCGCCGCCGGCTCGACGATGCGACGCACCTCGGTGAGCTTGCGCAGCAGTTCCTCGCTCACGTCGCCGTTCTGCAGCCACGCGAGGACGTCGGGATCGAGCAGGTTCCAGTCGTCGCGGCGCCGGACCCGCGTGCCGGTTTTCGGGCGCGACTCGACGAGGCCCTTGGCGGCGAGCACCTTGATCGCCTCGCGGACGACGGTGCGGCTCGCCCCGAGCTCCGGCTCGGCCGGCAGGAGATCGCCGGGCCGGAGATCGCCGCTGACGATCCGGCGGCCGATCGCGTGCACGATCCGGCCGTGCAGGCTCTGCTCCGGGTAGTGGATGCGGGCGAACGGGATCGGCGCCGCCGCCATTCTAATCATATGGTAATACTATACGCTGCCGGGTCTGACCTGCGCGCGGGAGGTGCAAACGACGTGCATCATGCGCGAATCATAGCCGGTGCGCTGCTCGCCGGGGCCGCGTCCGCGGCGTGTCCCGAGCGCCCGGCCGACCAGCCGCCGAGCGCGGCGACTGGTTCCGCCGCGGCGGCACAGGTCGTCCGATCAGCGTTCGGGCGCACACCGGACGGCCGCGACGTCGAGCTCTTCACCCTGACCAACGGCGGCGTCGAGGTGCGGACGATCCCGTACGGTGCCACGATTGTCTCGATTCGCGTGTCCGATCGCAGCGGTCACGTCGCCGACATCGTCCTGGGGTTCGACAATCTTGACGGCTACCTCAAACCGAATCCCTACTTCGGCGCGGCCGTCGGACGCTACGGCAACCGGATCGCGAAGGGCCGATTCACGCTCGACGGCCGCACCTATCAGCTCGCCACGAACAACGGTCCCAATCACCTGCACGGCGGCGTCAAGGGCTTCGACAAGGCGCTGTGGCGCGGCGCGCCGATCGACCGCAGCGGCGTCGTCGGCGTCGCCTACACCTACACGAGCCAGGATGGCAAAGAACAGTACCCCGGCACGGTGACCGCGCGTGTGACCTGCACCCTCTCGGCGTCTCGCGAGTTGACGATCGGCTACGACGCAACGACCGACGAACCGACGCCAATCAACCTGACGCAGCACAGCTACCTCAACCTCGCGGGCGAGGGGAACGGCGACATCCTGGGGCACGAGCTGGCGATCGACGCCGATCGGTTCACGCCGGTCGACGCGACGCTCATTCCGACCGGCGAGCTGGCGCCGGTCGAAGGCACGCCGTTCGAGTTCCGCCGTCCGACCCCGATCGGCAGGCGCATCGACACCGAGAACGAGCAGCTCCGCAACGGCAAAGGCTACGACCACAACGTCGTGCTGAACGGCACGAGCGGCACGCTGCGCCACGCGGCGCGCGTAGTGAATCCGGCCAGCGGCCGAACGCTGGACGTATCGACCACCGAACCGGGCATGCAGTTCTACGCGGGAAATTTTCTCGACGGTACGATCACCGGCAAATCGGGTCACGTCTATCGGCGCCGCTCCGGTTTGTGTCTCGAGACGCGGCATTTTCCGGACTCGCCGAATCGCCCGAACTTTCCGTCGACGATTCTGCGGCCCGGCGAGCGTTACCAGTCGAAGACGGCCTTCGCGTTCGGGCTCGCGAAGTAGTGAGGGGCTACACATGACGCATCACAATCGGCGTGCCTTCATCGGCACGGCACTTTCCGGCACCGCCGGTCTGTTGCTGGCGCGGCCCGTGCCGGCCGCGCGCGCGCAGACGCGTGAGTCGCGGATCGACATCCTGGTCGACGAACCGATCGGTGCCATTGCGCCGGAGATCTATGGGCACTTCGTCGAGCATCTTGGCGGTGTGGTGTACGACGGCATCTGGGTCGGCGAGCAGTCGCGAGTGGCAAACGTCGACGGCATCCGCAAAGCGCTCGTCGATCGCCTGAAGACGATCAAGCCGGCTGTCATCCGCTGGCCGGGCGGATGCTTCGCGGACAGTTACGATTGGCACGACGGCGTAGGCGCGCCCGAGAAGCGGCCGCGCCGCACCGACTTCTGGGTAGATACGCGACCTTCGCAGGATCGCAGCCCGACGCCGGGACCGCAGCGCTTCGATCCCAATCGCTTCGGCACCAACGAATTCATCCGTTTCTGCCGCCTCGTCGGCGCGGCTCCGTACATCGCCGCGAACGTCCGCAGTCTTCCGGCGAAGGATCTCTATCAATGGATCGAATACTGCAACGCACCAGCCGGCTCGACGACGATGGCCGAACTGCGCGCGGCGGGCGGAGAGCGGGAGCCGTTCGACGTCCGCTACTGGGGCGTCGGCAACGAGCCGTGGGGGTGCGGCGGCAACTTCACGCCCGAAGAGTACGCGACCGAGTTCCGCCGCTACACCGCGTGGGTCCCGAAGTTCGGCGTCCCCATCCGCTTCATCGCGGCGGGCCCGAACGGCGGCGATCGCGACTGGACCGCGCGCTTCTTCCGCGCGCTGACGGCGAAAGGCGCCGGGGCGCTGAACGGCGTGTACGGCTGGGCGATGCACTACTACTGCGGCAGCACCGGCGATCGCAACGCGATCCAGTTCACGACAATCGACTGGTACGATCTGCTCGCGCGCGCCGACCGGATGGAGTCGATCGTCACCACGCACTGGGACGCGATGGCCGAGTCGGATCCGTCGCACAAGGTGAAGCTGATCGTCGACGAATGGGGCGCGTGGCACGCGGGCAGCGCCGACCTGCCCGCCAACTATCTCTGGGCGTATCCCGGATCGCTGCGCGATGCGCTCGTCGCCGCATTGACGCTCGATACGTTCAACCGGCACGCCGACAAGATCGTCATGGCCAATGTCGCGCAGCTCGTCAACACGATCCACTCGCTCTTCGTCGCGCACGAGCATCGCTTCACCGTGACGCCGAACTTCCACGTCTTCGACATGTACGCCGCCCATCAGGGTGCGACGGCAGTGCGGACCGCCTTCGCGGCGCCGGCGATCGCCTTCGATCGCGACGGCCGTGCGCAGTCGCTCTGGGGTCTGAACGGGTCGGCCTCGCTGCGTGACAGACGGCTCGCGGTCACGGTTGTCAATCCGCACGCAGCCGCGGCCTGTGAATCGACGATTGCGGTGCGCGGGGCGACGGTCCGCGAGGCACGTGCGACGATGCTCACGGCAGACGATATCCATGCCCACAACAGCTTCGATCGGCCGGCGGCGGTGACACCGGTCGACACGCCGGCCGCGGCACGCGGAACGTCGTTCGTCCACACGTTCCCGCCTGCATCGGTCACGCGTCTGTTGCTGACGCTCGAATAACCGCGCGCCAGGAGGAGTCCGATGACGACTGCCTGCGTTCGACCCGCGCTCCAGTGTCTCGCCGTCTGGCTCCTGCTTCCGCTCCTCCTCGCGCCGGCCGGCGTCGGCGCGCAGGTGCGGATCACTGGCGCGATCGCTGGCACCGTCATCGACGCGAGCGATGCCGTCGTGCCGGGCGCGCGCGTGCAGCTCATCGACGAGGGCACCGGGGTCGCGAAGGAGACGACGACCGGCGAATCGGGCAGCTTCCTGTTCCCCGACCTGTCGTTCGGCTCGTACCGCGTGGCGGTCAGCCTCGATGGCTTTCAGACCGCCGTGTTTTCGAGTGTGAGCGTCGAGTCGTCGCGCACGACTGATCTCCGCGTCCGCCTGCAGCCCGGATCGCTCAGCGAAGAGGTACAGGTGAAGGGCGTGACGCCGGTGCTCGAGGTGACCTCGAACGTGATCTCGAGCACCGTGACGAAAGCGGAGATGGATCGGCTGCCGCTCAACGGCCGCAGCACGTTCGTGTTCGCCAGGCTCGTGCCCGGCAGCGCGACGCTGCTCGCCAGCCCCGACACGCATTACAACGGCATGCCCGGCGGCACCATCAACCCGACGATCGACGGCATCAACAACGCGTCGAACGGCTTCAAGAGCGGCGGCACGAGCTTCTTCGCGACGGTGCAACCGCGGCTCGGCGCGATGGAAGAAGTGACGATCGAGACCGCGGGCCTCGGCGCCGATGCCGGCGCGGAGGGCGGCGTCAGCCTGAAATTCATCACGCGGCGCGGCACCAGCCAGTACCACGGCAGCTTCTTCGAGCAGAACCGCAACGACGTCTTCATCGCGAACACCTTCTTCAACGCGTCGCGCGGTCTGCCGAAGCCGAAGGTCCGCCAGAACGAGCTCGGCGGCAATCTCGGCGGCGCCGTGCCGCTCGGGGCGCTGAAACAGAAGGCGTTCTTCTTCCTCAATTACGAGGCACAGCTCATTCCGGGCACGACCGACTACTCGAACACGGTGCTGACGAGCGAAGCGCAGCAAGGGATCTTCCGCTACCAGACGACGACCGGCGAACAGCGGACGGCGAACCTGCTGCAGATCGCCGCGGAGAACGGCTTTCGATCCGCGTTCGACCCGAGCATCGCGGCGATGCTCGCCAAGCAGGCGCAGGCGTTTCCCGCCGGCACGTTGGTCGATACCAGCGATCTGCGGACGCAGAGCTTCAGGTGGCGCGAAGCGACGAAGCAGTTGTTCTGGTACCCGACCGCACGTTTCGATCTCCAGATCACGCCGTCGGTCGCCGCGATGGGCACATGGAACCTTGCCGGTCAGGACAATCAGGGACGACGGCAGTGGCCGCTGGCCGACATACCGGTGCAGTACCGTTTCCATCAGTCGTGGTGGATTGCGTCGTCGGGTGTGAACTGGACGGTCGGCGAGCGAAACTTCAACGAGTTTCGATACGGCGTGCAGCACAGCGGCGATACGACGCCGGGCCGCGGCATCGAGTTCTACCAGGCGAACGGCACGCTGAACGGACAGCCGCTGCGGTTCGCCCCGAACGGCGCCACGCCGGGTCTCCCGTTCGGCCTGTCGCAGATGGTGCAGGACGCCGCGCCGATTACCGGGCGGCACTACATCACCACGATTTACGACACGCTGACGCTGCTGCGCGGCGATCATTCGATGAAGGTCGGCGGGACATTCCGTCTGACCGACTGGCACGATACGAGCTTCGACGGTCCGGGCGGCATTCAGGGAATCAACGGGTACTCGATCGGATCGCCGGCCGGCGATCCGGTGCAGTCAATCTTCAACGCGACGACGATGCCCGGCGTGCAGGGCACCGATCAGGCGAGCGCGTATTCGCTGTACGCGCTGTTGACCGGCCGGCTCACGCGGATCCGCACGGCGCGTGTGGTCAACCCGAGCACGCTGCAGTACGACGTCGTCGACCGTGAGAACTGGACGTCGTCGAAAATGGGCGGCCTGTACGCGCAGGACACGTGGCGCGCGACACCGAGGTTCACCTTGAACTACGGGCTGCGCTGGGAATTCGCGACAGCGCCGTACAACCACCTCGGCATCGCGGTGTTTCCCGACTACGCCAGCTTCCTCGGACCGTCAACGGCGCTCTTCCAGCCGGGCAGACTCGATGGCGTTCAGAATCCGATCATGACGCCCGGCAAGATCGCGTCGAAAGCGGATCTCGTCAATGCCGGACCGAACGTCGGCTTCACGTGGACACCGAGCGCGGACACCGGGCTCCTCGGTCGCATGATCGGAAAAGACGGCAAGACCGTCGTCCGCGGCGGCTACGCGCTCACGTACTACGACGAGGGGACGAACTTCTTCATGTCGAACCCCGGCAACAACCCGGGACAGCAGCAGAGTCTCGATCTGCAGCCCGGTGCGCCCGGGTTCGCGCCAGGTGGACTGACGCTGCAGAGCGCGCTGCCGCCGCTGGTCGCATTCCCCGACGCCTACAAGTCCGCCTTCAATCTCGCGGACTTCACGTTCTCCG
The DNA here is from genome assembly GCA_003222395.1 of Acidobacteriota bacterium. Lineage (GTDB taxonomy): Bacteria > Acidobacteriota > Vicinamibacteria > Vicinamibacterales > CAVVIG01 > Gp6-AA45. The sequence continues at coordinate 60,916 of QHWB01000055.1, read as the reverse complement.
GGAGCACGATCTCGACGATGAAACCGGATCTGCAGCTGCCGTACGTACAGTCGTGGAACATCGGCGTGCAGCGCGAGATCGCGCCGACCACGGTCGTCGAAGTCCGATACCTGGGCAACCGCGGAAGCCACGAGTGGCGGACGTACAACGTGAACGAAGTGAACATCTTCGAGAACGGGTTTCTCGACGAGTTCAAGAGAGCGCAGAACAACCTCGCGATCAACACGGCAAACGGACGCGCCGGGTTCGCGAACAACGGATCGCCGGGGCAGGCGCCGCTGCCGATCTTCGAAGCTGCGTTCGGCCCGCGTGGAAGCCAGCCGGCGCTCGCCGCCGGATCGGGATTCGCCAACGGCGCGTTCGTGACGAATCTGCAGCAAGGGACGGCCGGCGCGCTGGCGAACACGCTGGCGAACAACTCCACCTATTTGTGCCGGATGCTCGGCAGCGCCTTCGCTCCATGCGCGCGGCTCGGGTATGACGCGCCAGGCCGCTACCCGATAAATTTCTTCGAGGTGAATCCGTACGTCGCCGGCGCGAACCTGAATCTCGTCGACGATATCGGCCGCTCGACGTATCACGGCCTCCAGGTACAGCTCCGGCGCCGCTTTCGCGAGGGCTTCAGCCTGACGGCGAACTACACGCTGAGCAAGGCGCAAACCGACATCTGGGCCGACAACGCGACGCAGATGGTGAACTTCCACACCCTGCGCGACACGAGTCTCGACCGGGGACCATCGCCGTTCGATGTTCGGAACGTGCTGCAAACCTTCTGGACCTGCGAGCTGCCCTTCGGCCCCGGTCACTCGCGCGGTCATCGCAATGCTGCGGTCCGGGCGCTTGCCGGCGGCTGGACGCTCAGCGGCGTCCTGACGCTGCAGTCCGGCAGCCCGTTCCGGCTGTCGAGCGGCCGCGCGACAGTGAACGGCGGCGACTCAGGCGTGATCCTGCCGACCGGTGTGACGATCGATCAGCTGCAGGAGATGATTCGGATCGCGCCGGGTCCCGGGCAGAACCGCTTCTACGTCGATCCCACACTCGTCGGCCCGGACGGACGCGCCAACGCACAATTCCTGCGGGTCCCGACCGATCCCGGTGTGTTCGGGCAATACGTCTTCCTGTACGGCCGCGGTCTGTTCAACGTCGACGCGTCGGTCGAGAAACAGTTCGCGCTGCCACAGCGGATGCGCCTGACATTGTGGATCGGTGTGCTCAACCTGACGAACAACGCGATCTGGAGCACGAACGCGTTGAACAACACGACGCCCGGACTGCCGTTCCTGACCGATCTGAACATCACGAGCCAGACATTCGGTCAGGTCAGCGCTCCGGCGAATGCGTCGAGATCGGCGCAAATACGAGCGGAGATCCGCTTCTGAGCGGGAACGATGGCCGCGGGCCGTACGCGGCAGATTGGGTCGTATAGTATGACTTTCCGGAGTCACGCCGTGATGTTGCTGCGAACATGTGCGTTCGTGATTTGGTTGCTCGGACTCACGTCTGCCGCATCGACGCCGGCCGCGCCGCGCGTTCCCGACACGGTGGCGCTCCAGGCGCAGCCGTTTCCGCTGCAGCACGTGCGGCTGCTCGACGGTCCATTCAAGCAGGCGCAGCGGCTCGACGCCGAGTACCTGCTGTCGCTCGACGCCGATCGGCTGCTCCACAACTTCCGCGTCAACGCCGGACTCCCCTCGTCCGCGGCGCCGCTTGGCGGGTGGGAAGCGCCGGACGTCGAGCTTCGCGGCCACACGGTCGGCCACTACTTGTCGGCACTCGCGTTGATGTGGGCGGCCACCGGCGATGCACGGTTCAAGTCGCGCGCCGATCACATGGTCGACGAGCTCGCGACGATCCAGGATGCGCTCGCGAAGCGGTTTCACGCCGGGTACCTGTCGGCGTTCCCGGAGGAGTTCTTCGATCGCGTGGAAGCGCGGCAGAAGGTGTGGGCGCCGTACTACACGATCCACAAGATCATGGCGGGCCTCCTCGACGTGCATCAGCTGTGCGACAACCGCCAGGCGCTCGACGTCGTGACGAAGATGGCCGACTGCGTGAAGTTCCGCGTCGATCGGCTGACCGACGATCAGATGCAGGCGGCGCTCGGGACCGAATTCGGCGGCATGAACGACGTGCTCGCGAACATCTACGCCGCGACGGGCAACCCGGAGTATCTCCGGATCGCGAGGAAGTTCGAGCACAAGGCGATCTTCGATCCACTGCTGCGACACGAGGACCCGCTGAACGGCCTCCACGCGAACACGCAGTTCCCGAAGATCATCGGCGCCGCGCGCGAGTACGAGCTCACCGGCGAGGCGCGCTATCGCGACATCGCGACCTTCTTCTGGGATCGCGTCGTCCACCACCGATCGTTCGTCACCGGCGGCAACAGCGACGGCGAGGCGTTCTTCCCCGAGGAGGAGTTCTCGAAGCATCTCGGCGCGTCGAGTGCGGAGACGTGCAACACGTACAACATGCTGAAGCTGACGCGCCACATCTTCGAGTGGTCGCCGTCGGCCGAGGCGATGGATTACTACGAGCGCGGGCTCTTCAACCACATCCTGCCTTCGCAGGATCCCGAGACCGGGATGGTGATCTACTACTGCCCTCTCAGGCCGGGCGCCTGGAAGTCGTACTCGACGGCGAACGACTCGTTTTGGTGCTGCGTCGGTACGGGGATGGAGAACCACACGAAGTACGGCGACACGATCTATTTCCACGGCGATCGCTCGCTGCTCGTGAATCTGTTCATCCCCTCGGAATTGACATGGACCGAACAGGACCTCGTCGTGCGGCAGGAAACACGCTTTCCGGAAGAAGACGCGACGCATCTGACCGTCACCGCCTCGCGGCCGACGCGGCTCGCCGTCAGCGTCCGGTATCCGTCATGGGCGGTGTCCGGCATGACGCTGACCGTCAACGGTCGGCCGCAGCCGGTCAGCGCGCCGCGCGGCTCGTACGTGACGATCGACCGCGAGTGGAAGAGCGGCGATCGCGTCGACGTGCGGCTGCCGATGACGCTACGGACCGAGGCGATGGCCGACAACCCGAAGATGATCGCGGTCATGTACGGGCCGGTCGTGCTCGCCGGCGATCTCGGACGCGACGGGCTCGACGCGATCCGCCGCTACGGTCCAAGCGCGCCGCCCGTCGGGCGCGTGAAGACGCCGGCGATTCCGGCATTCATCGGCAACGTGGCCGCCGTCACGAAGAAGATCACGGCCGACTCGACGCGCGCGCTGCAGTTCAGGACCGTCGGCCTCGCGCAGCCGCACGACGTCACGCTCGTGCCCTTCTACCGCATTCTCGATCAGCGCTATACCGTGTACTGGAACGTCTACTCGCCGGAGGAATGGAAGGTCCGTGCTGCGGCAGTCGCGGCAGTCGATGCGCGGCGCAAGGACGTCGAGCGCCGCACCATCGATCGCGTCGTGGTCGACGACAGCGCCGGCGAGCAGGCGCACGCGCTGAGGGGCGAAAACGCGACGGAAGGTTTCTTCGAAGGACGAAAAACGCGCGAGGCGCGCGGTGGCTGGTTCAGTTACGAGCTGAAAATCGCCGGCGATGCGCCCGTGACGCTCGCGGCGACGTATCGCGGCAGTGAAGGCCGGCGACGCGTCTTCGATGTGCTGGTCGACGATCAGAAAATCGCGACCGAATCGCTCGAGTACCACCCGACCGAAGAGCTCGACAAGGAGTACCGCGTTCCCGACGCGATCACGCGCGGGAAGGATCGGCTGACGGTCACATTTCAGGCGCAGCGCGACACCACCGCCGGCGCGCTGATCGAAGTGAGAACAGTCCGCTGAGCGTCAGCACGCTGTCTTCGCGAACCACCTCGGTGACCGGACATTCATCTCGCCGGTGATGTTCTCGGATGCGCGCGGTGACGACGTCGTCGTCGACGCCTCTGACGTGTCGTCTCGCCCAGATCCATTGTCGATTGATGGGTCGTGCGCCTCTATTCACTGGGCGAGTGCCGATTGGCGTCGTTCGCTCCAAGACACGTCTCGTGGCGTGCGTCTCGCCCAACAACACCTTCAGGACCGGACGGGCGAGCGAAAGAGCACCGGCCGGGACCCGCCGCGGCATCTACGGTTGCGACAACTCGTCCCGCGTGAGCCATTGGCTCCGCTCGACGAGCTCGCGCTTCATGAGTGCGACCAGCGCCGCAGGGCCGCCGAATCCAAGTGTTCCGAGACGTAGGAAATAGGCGGTCAGCTGCAGGAGCCGCTCCGTCCGCGACAGCGTGCGATTGATCGTCATGTGGGGAAGCGGCTATGCCGGACTGGGCTGCCGCCGTATCCACAACGCTCGACCGGCGGCGAGCGACAGCAGAGCGCCGGCCCCTGTCGCCACGGCCCACAATGGCTGCCACGCGAACATCAGCCCGCACGCTGCCAACCCGCACCACGACACGATCGGCGATGCAAGGCGTTGTCCTGCCCGCAAGCGCAAGGCGGCGCCATTTGTGACGGAGTACCAAACCAGCGTGAACACGTTTGTGAGCGGAATCACCTTGCGCAAATCCAGAAACAGCGAGACCACGGCACACGTGACGCCGATCAGGAGAATCGTTTAATGCGGCGTGCGGAACTTGGGATGGATGGCTCCGAGCCTGCCGGGCAGCTCGTGGGCTTCTCCCATCGCGAGTCCAACCCGTGAAGCGCTGAGGAGGTCGCCGGTCAATTCGCCAAGCGCCGCCGTCCACGCGGCGATCAACACGCACCACGTGCCCCAGCGTCCGATCGCCTTGGCCGCAGCGGCGAGTAACGGCAAGTCGTCTGCGCCCGCGGATGGCGCACCGAGGACGCCAAGCGTCACCGCCGCCGTGCCGACGAAGACGATCGCCGCGCTACCGAGGCCAACGACGATTGCAAACGGAATCGACCGTTTCGGGTCTTTGACGTCGCCGGCCATGATCGCCGGCCGGATGAAACCGTCCCACGTGAAGAAGAATGCCGCTGCTTCTCCCAGCACGCCGCTCACGCTGTTCCCCAAAATCGGCGTCAGACTTGAAGTGTTCGTGTCCATAACAGCTCCCGACGATGACATCATTGAGGACTCTCCGCCCGTTCGGGCAGCACGATGTCAAAGCGCGCGGCGTGCAGGGTACGGCCGTCGGACAACCGATTTTCGGCAACGAGTGGGACGACCAGTGATGCTTTCGCCCAGGGATCCCATCGCAAGTATTCGTCGCCCTCGAAGAACATCTGGGTCACAAGCGCCGGATAGTCGTCGTGCGTTACGACGACATGAATGTGTCGTGCGCGCGTGAAGGGCCACAGCGGGTAATGACCAGGCACGATCGAAAACCAGCGGTACTCGCCGTCGGCTCCAACTCGAACGCGGCCTCTCAAGTGAAATGTCTTCGGGCTGGCCGGGTTGCCGAATCCCAACATGTTTGAGTAGAACCCGCGGGCGTTCGTCTGCCAGACGTCGAGGATCGCACCCTGCAACGGACGGCAACTCGGAAGTCCGCTGACGACGCCGTGCACGATGAGCGGTGTGCCCGGCTCCTCGGCAGGACACAGTCGATCGCGAAATGGTGCGTTCGCCCTGTAGAACGGCCCTCGCACGTTGTCTGCCGTCGGCATGTATCGAGCGAGCATCGCCCTGCTCCGGTGGAGGAAACGCCCGCGCAGACCCACCGGCTCGTCCATCCATGCCCTCAGCTTGACTTCGATCCCATGAGCGCAGCACCGAGCAGAATCGGGAGCACGTATTGCATGACCTTCTCCGCTCGTCACCGATGACAGGTCAAGCAACTCGTGAGCCGTTGGATTGGATTTGGTATCCCGCGATCAGCCGCCGTCCGAGGGAGAACTAATCAACAGGAGGGTTGGTTATCGGGCCTGAAAACAGTTTCGCGCGGCTGGACGTACTGCTCTGGATTGCGATGGCAATCGAGACACCAGCCCATCGTGAGCGGTGGAACCTGAACGATCAGCGGCATCTGATCCACTCGGCCGTGACAAGTCGTGCATCCCCGTTCTTTATGTGAATGCTGTGGTTGAAGTACACGAAGTCGGGCAGGTCGTATACGCGTGTCCAGTGAATCGACTCACCGGTTCGGAAGCTCGCGCGCACCGGTTCGAGGAACGGACTGTTCGTCCACTGCTGCGAATGACAATTCATGCAGGCCTGTAGGCGGGATGCCTGCATACTAGCAGTCCTCGACCGACGTGTGACAGTAGCGGCAATCGATGCCGTCGCCGCCGACGTGCTGCGCATGACTGAACTGGATCGGTTCTTCCTTCGACACCTTTACGCGAAATCCATGACCGTAATGTCCCGCTCATCGGCCGAACCGACGGTCATGCCGCGTGCTCGTGGTAATTCAGCAATCCGCCCCGGCGCGGTCGGCGGCGAATTGCTCCAACCGTGTCGGCCGCGACGCGATCGATCAGTGCGTTTCCGAGCCTTTGATGATTGCGTTCAAGATGGTCAGGATGCGCGCAATCGTCGAGCGGCCAACGCGATGCCCCACGTTCTTCAGCGCACCTTGAATCCGCGTGTAGCCCCAGGTCGGGTTGTCCTCGGCCATCCGCACGACCAAATGCCGGATCTCGGCCAGCACACCCCGAGGTTGGGATCGTCGCGCGTGGGTCCATTTACAAGCGACGAGTTGTCGGTGCCACCGCAGCAGGGTATCCGGCGTCACGATCGTCGCAACTTGGCGTAAAGGCCTGCCGTCCCAACCGCCCGGACGGCGAAGCGTCGTCGGTCGTCATCTGTCAGACGCAGGCGTCGCCCACCCAGCTGCGCTCGCAGGACGCGATTCTCTTCAATCAGGTACGCGAGTGCCTCAAGCTCCTGACGATCCAACCAGCCGATCAAGACTGCGAACCACATCTGGAGAGCCGACATGTCGATCACGACGCGAGTCTATCTCACGAAACGAAGAATCGGCTGATCACCGCAGTCGATCGACTCGTGGGATAATTCGCGCTCACGATTCGACTGGCCACGACATTTCGAGACCACCGGCACTTGCGATCGCAGGGCGTGTTGTGTCAGGCGGATGGCTCGCCGATGTCGGCGGACATCGTCAAGCACCGTGTGGAACGCGCGGCGCGACGCGCGCAGATTGCACAGAACGGCGTGCACCGACTGCGGCACACCTTCTGTTCTCATCTCGCGATGCGGGGCGCGCCGGCCCGCGCGATTCAGGAGCTCGCGGGCCATCAGGATCTCACGACGACGCAGCGGTACATGCACCTCAGTCCCGCTGCTCTCGACAGTGCGATCCGGTTGCTCGACCGCCTCTGGAATACCCCGGAGTTTTGGAGACATCATGTTGGAGACGGCGAAGACCGAATCCGCTATCTCCAACACGTAGTGTGATTTAGTTGGCGGAGTCGACGGGACTCGAACCCGCAGCCTCCGGCGTGACAGGCGCAAGTCTTAGATCGAGGTCGTTGGCTGTTTTGCGATTTCCTTCCGGAAATTGCGCGATCGTCCGTCAGGTGAGGCCGCGGACCGACACGGAACGACACCGATCCGCAGTCGAAAGTGGCACACCTAGCGGCACGGTCTATTCCCGATACATGGGTAACAGTTCATTTCGCCTTCGGCAAGACAAACTCCGTGAAGGTTCACTCGAAGGCGCTGAGCGCGAATTTCTCCTGCGTCGTCGACAGCGCGTCACATTGATCGCGGAGATTGCCGCGGCGAATCGCACGTAGGGCGAGGAACGGATCGATTCCGGCGAATGATGAACGCGGATTCCGAGTGATCGTGAACGTTCCGGCCATCGTGAACATCGCCCGAATGAACAGTGTCGCCGGCCGTCTATCGCTTCCCGCCTCGTCAGCTTTTTGGCGCCAGGTATCGCTTCCGCGCGCGGACGGTGAAACCCGGCTTCGTCACTTTCACCGTTAGGTCGTGCAGTTTCCCATCCAGCTTCTGCGGCGCGAAGCCGAGCGCGTACTGATGATGCAGTTCGTCGGCGACGCGATCGAACGCGCCGAGCGAGGAGCCGGCTGACATCAATTCGAGGTAGCCGCCTCCGGTCGCCTCGGCGATCTTCGCCATGCCCTCGTCTGGCTTCTGCATCATGGAGTCGTCTCGCCGTCGAGTGGCGAAGCCGCGGCCACCGAAACCCGAAACGGCGTGCTGTGCCTGCATCGGCGCTAATCCCTCCATGCCAATGGCATACACCATGATGTCGCTATCTTCCGCGCGCTTCATCTCGTCTTTCAGCGATTTGGCGTGACCACTGAAATCCATCGGTTCGTCGACGCCGTCACTGAATGCCAGGACGACACGCCGCCCTTGCTCGAGCAGGAGTTTGTCGATCGCGCGATCGATCGCATTCCACAGCGGCGTCGGCCCTTCCTTCTGCAAGTCCCCACGCAGGATCTTGAACAGCGCGTCGCGGTCCGACGTGAAATCGTCAGGGTCGATCTGAATGCTCTTGCCGAACGTACCGATGCGCGCGCGGTCAAACGGCAGCATGCCGTGAACGAACGTTTCGGCCGCCCGCACCTCAAGTTCGAGGTTCGGCTTCATGCTGCCGCTTCGATCCAGCAGCAGCACAACGGTAATTGGCTGGATGTCATTGGAAAACACGGTCAGGGTTTGTTTGATGCCGTTGTCGTCGATCTCGAAGTCGTCGCGCGTCAGATCCCCCACGAGCCGGCCCAGCGTGTTGGTCACCGTCGCATACACCGCGACCGTACGCGTCGTCGATTCGAACGTGGGCGGCTGCCGCTGCGCGACGAGCGCCGCAGCGGCTGCGAAAACGGCGGCGACAACCGAGGTTACGTGAAATCCGCGGGCCATGAAGGCTCCCTGCAGGGCTGGCGCCTTTCATCTTAGCCGAGCTCGCAGTTGCACGGGCAACCGTGTTTCGGACCGGATGCGTTGGTCGAAATTCCGCAGGAGCGCTCCGCCGCCGCACAAGCAGACCCCAGGGTCATAGATGTTCGCCGAATGTCGTTCGTGGCTCCGGTGCACGTCCAGCGAACGCGGTTCTGAGCAACTCCCGAAATGATCGAATGAATCTTAAAATAAGGCCTGAGGATCTGAGGACTTGAAGAACCGTTCGAGGAGTCCGCTTCCCGCGCTGCTGATCGTTCTGATCGCATGCGCGTTACGGATCCACGGGGCCCCCGGAGTCGACCACAACGACTGGCCGCAGTTTCGAGGACCCACGGGGCAGGGACATTCCACCGAGACGGGACTGCCGATCGAGTGGAGCGAATCTCGCAACATCGTCTGGAAGACGCCGGTGCCCGGCCGCGGCTGGTCATCGCCGGTCGTCGCTGACGGGCGTATCTGGCTGACCACGGCGATCAAGGACAAAGGGGCGTCGCTTCGCGCGCTCGCCTACGACGTCGAGAACGGACGCGAGCTGATCAACGTCGAAGTCTTCCATCTCAGAAGTGCTGACCGCACCAACCCGAAGAACAGCCACGCCTCCCCCACTCCCATCGTCGAAGGCGATCGCGTGTACGTGCACTTCGGGGCGCAAGGCACTGCGGCGCTCAGCACGTCCGGCGAGATCATCTGGAAAACTCGCTTGCCGTACGAATCGCAACACGGCAACGGCGGCTCGCCGACGCTGTACGGCGATCTCCTCATCGTGAGCTGCGACGGGAGCGACGATGCGTTCGTCGCAGCGCTGGACAAGCGGACCGGAAAGACGCGCTGGAGAGCGTCTCGCCGCCAGCCGTTCGATCAGGCGTACTCGACGCCGCTGGTCATCCGCGTCGGCGAGCGCGATGAGATCGTCAGCGTCGGCGCGTATCGCGCGGCGGCGTACGATCCGCAGACCGGCAAGGAAATCTGGCGCGTCAGCTACGCCGACGGCTTCTCGAACGTTCCGCGCCCGGTCTACGGCCACGGCCTCGTGTACATCGCGACTGGATTCCAGCAGCCGTCGCTGCTGGCGGTGCGGGCGGACGGGACCGGCGACGTGACGAAGACGCACATCGCCTGGACGCTGCGGCGCGCGGCGCCGCTGACGCCGTCGCCGCTGCTGGTCGGCGACGAGCTGTACGTCGTCAACGACGGCGGCATCGCGACGTGCCTCGACGCGACGAGCGGCGCGCCGCGCTGGATTCAGCGGCTCGGCGGCGGCGACTACTCCGCGTCGCCCGTGCTCGCGGATGGGCGCATCTATTTTCTGAGCGAGGGTGGCATCGCGACGGTGGTCGCGCCTGGAAAGGAATTCCGCCGCCTCGCGACGAACACGCTCGACGGCGACACGCTCGCGTCGATGGCGATTGCTGCGGGATCAATTTTCATCCGGACTGACAGTCATCTCTACCGGATTGCGGAGAAGCGTTTGTAGTCGGCGCGCGTGAGACCGTCGTCATCTCGCTTCTCATAGCCGCGACGAGCGTTGCGCTCGCACGCGGCCTTGCAGCCCAACATCGTCGCGCTTCGCCACCGACTCGAGGTGACGGATGCGCCAAATGTCCTGTGCTTGGAAGATACCGACGGCGACGGCAAGGCCGACATTCGGAAAGTGCTAGTGACCGGCTTCGCCTTCACGAATCCGCAGCACACGGTCGATAATCTGCAAGGTGATCGCGGCTCATTCTCCGCCATCTGATCCTTCCACTGGTACCAGAACGACGGCGCCGTTCACCTCGGCGTAGTCGTGCTGAAACTGGACGCGTCCTCCTTGCGCGCCGTGCAGCGGGAACGCTCGGCATCATGACACCGGCGATCATCGCGGCTGCGTATCGCATCGTTCGTCCTCAAATTTGCGGCAGCGCAAGCGTTGGTTTATTCCAATCCTCCTACAATGCCTTCTGACGGACGAGAGAGTCTGCAACGCGTGATGAACCTTGCCGAATACGCCAGCTACGATGCGCTTGGCCTTGCCGAGTTGGTCGCGAGCAAACAGGTACCGCCGAAGGAGCTCGCCCAGACAGCGGCGGCGGCGATCGCCTCGATTAATCGAGCCGTCAACGCCGTCGTCGAAACGTACCCGGATCGGATTGACGGCCTCGATGAGAAGATGCTCGGAACCGGTCCCTTCCGCGGCGTTCCGTTTCTGATCAAAGACTTCTTCGGTCACGAAGCGGGCCGGACGATCGAGTTCGGCAGCCGGCTGTGCCGCGGCATGGTCGCGCAACACGACACGCATTTGTGCGAGCTCTTCAAGGCATCGGGTGTCAACATCCTCGGACGGTCGGCCGCGCCTGAATACTCGATGTCGGGCACGACCGAGAGCGCACTGCACGGCAACACGTCGACGCCGTGGAAGCAGGGCCATTCAGCCGGCGGTTCGACCGGCGGCGGGATGGCTGCCGTCATCGCCGGCATGGTGCCAATCGCGCACGGATCGGATATCGCCGGGTCGATCCGCGTTCCAGCGAGCTTCTGTGGGGGCGTGGGGCTCAAGCCCTCGCGTGGACGGATCTCCTTCGGTCCGATGCAGGACGAGAACGGCTACGGCCTCGGCCAGAACTTCGTCCAGGCCAAGAGCGTGCGCGACGCGGCGGCCATGCTCGATTGCCTCGCGGTGCCGCAGATCGGCGATCCGTTCTTGATCCCACGGCCGCCGGAGCCGTACGCCGCAATGACGCGCTGGCGCGTGCCTGCGCTGCGGATCGGCTGGTCGACAACGGCGCTCATGGGTGTCGCGGTCGACGCGGAGGTCGCGGAAGCGGTCGAGCGCGTGGCGACGGTGCTTGCCGACATGGGGCATCAGGTCTCGGAAGAGAGCCCGGACTTTGACGGCCCCGGTGCCATGCGAAGCATGACGGACGTGTGGTTCTTCGGTTTCGATCTCCGGCTCGAGGGCTACGCGACGCGGAGCGGACATGCGATCGGTCCGGAGACGCTCGAGCCGGTGACCCTCAAGATCTGTCATTCACTCTGCCGCACAACATTCTGGGCATTCCGGCGATTTCGCTTCCGCTGGCCATGCATTCCACCGGCTTGCCGATCGGCGTCCAGCTTGGAGCCGGGCCCGCGGCCGAGCACGTCATCCTGCAGCTCGCCGCCGCGCTCGAAGCGGCGATGCCATGGACGGGACGTGTACCGCCGTGGCATGTGTCGACGATGATGTGATACGGAAGGAGAGCATACGATGCGTGTCCACGTTCTCTATCTCGGCATCGCCGTCTTGTCGGGTCTTGTGCTGGCGCAGCCGCCAGCCACTCGCGATCTCCACCTGCGCGGCGATCGATTTCAGCCGCTCAGCTACGACAAGCTGACTCCCGAGCAGAAAACCATGGTGGAACACTTGCTCGCGGGAGAACGCGGCGGGATGAACGGACCGTTCAACGTCACGCTGCGCAGCCCCGAGATGGGCGACCTCGCACAAAAGCTTGGCGCGCAACTGCGCTTTCATTCGTCGCTGCCGAATCGGTTGAACGAGATGGCGATCCTGATGACGGCCCGCTTCTGGAACGCGCAATACGAATGGTCGGCCCACAAGAAGAACGCATTGACGGCAGGACTGAATCCTTCCGTCATCGAAGCGATCGCGACAGGCAAGCGGCCCGGCTCGATGCAACCGGACGAAGAGGCCGTCTACAACTTCGGGGACGAGCTCCTTCGAACCAGGGAGGTCAGCGACAGGGTCTTCAAGGCAGCAGTCGACAAGTTCGGCGAGCGCGGCGTCGTCGACCTGACCGGCGTGATGGGCTACTACTGCTTCGTGTCGATGATGCTGAACATCGACCGCTATCCGCTGCCAGACGGCGAGAAGCCCGAACTGAGGCCGCTGCGATAACGACGTCGGGAAGGACGTGGTGCTGTCCGGCGACGTCAACGCAGACTCGTTCTTCGTCGTGATGCCGCAAGGGGCCGGATGACGACGTTGACGCTGCGCGTGCCGTAGCCGTTGGACGTTCCTGTTGGTGGGCGTGTTGTCGAAGTATCCCGTGACGCGCAAGAATAGCCCACGGATACGCTCATCGATCTGGTATGTCAAATTGTCATTCATGCATCCGATGGACCGTTCAGATGTCGTCGCGGCCGACGGGTTGTCTGGTTTCCGGCGTAATTTCCACGACCAGCCCGTCGCTCCAGCCGTACTTCGCCTCGGACAGCGCCTTCACAGCCGCGGCCAGCTCCGGCTCACGCTCGTCGTCTACGACCCGCGCCGTTGCGTCGAATTGCCGGTCGCCGAGGCGGACATGCACGTGCGGCTGCGCCTGGATGTTCTGCACCCAGTGCGCACGCTCGCGATGCTCAGCGATCACGTAGTAGTTGCCGCCGCGCTCAGTGAACCAGATCTCGATCTCGCGAGGAAGGCCGGTCCTGCGACCGGTCGTCATCAGATACAGAAACATCGCGATGAGATCGATCGTATAATTACTGAGTTCACATGACGTCGCCGGTTTTCAGCATCGTCGAGACCCAGTGCATCGTCGCCCTTTGGGGCGAACTGCACACGGGTGTCGCGGCTTAAAACCGGAAGCGTTTCGATTCTTCAGCAATCACGCCCTTCCGGAAGCTTCACCGGAAGGGCGTTTTCATTTCCGGAAGCTCCGCAGGGCCACAGGGGAGCGTCGTCATGCCACGCGCCGCGGCTGTCGAACTGGATCAATTGTCCAAGTCCTTTCGCGTGCGACGCGCGCGAAGCACGGGCGTCGCCGCACGTCTCCGCGATCTGTTCAGCGGCGAGACGCAGACGGTCTGCGCGGTTGACAAGCTGTCGTTCTCCATCGCGCCGGGTGAGCGCGTCGCCTTCATCGGCCCGAACGGCGCCGGCAAATCGACGACGCTGAAGATGCTGGCCGGGATTCTGCAGCCGGACGCCGGTGACGTGCGCGTGCTCGGACTGGTGCCATCGCGACAGCGACGTCAGCTCGCGTTTCAGATCGGCACCGTGTTCGGGCAGCGCTCGCAGCTCTGGTATCAGCTGCCGCCGCGCGACACCTTCGAGCTGCTGGGCCGCGTCTACGAGGTCGACGCGCCCGAGCACCGACGGCGGATTGACGCGCTGTCGTCGGTATTCGACCTCGGGACGCTTGTCAACACGCCGGTGCGTCATCTGTCGCTCGGCGAGCGGATGCGCTGCGAAATCGTCGCGAGCCTGCTCCACTCGCCTCGCATGCTGTTTCTCGACGAGCCGACCATCGGCCTCGACGTGTCGGCCAAGGCGACGATTCGCGAACTGCTGTGGACGCAGTCCGAGCAGGAGCGCGTCACGCTGCTCCTGACCTCGCACGACACCGGCGACATGGAACGCGTGTGCACGCGCGCGATCGTGATCAATCACGGCCGCTTGTTGTGGGACGGCCCGATTGCGGCGCTGCGCCGCAGTTATCTCAAAGCGAAGCGTGTCACGCTCTGGAGCGAAGCCGAACATCTCGAGCTGACGCTGCCCGGCGTGCGCGTTCTCTCGTCCGGCGCGTACCGCACCGAGCTCGAGATCGCGCTCGAGATCACGCCGCTCGGACAAGTCGTTGATGCGGCGTTGCGTCAGACCGCCATCCGTGACATGGCGATTGAGGACGCACCGCTCGACGAGGTGATTCGTGCGCTGTACGCAACTGCCGCGACAGGGAGCGTGCCGTCATGAGCGCAGGTACGATTGCCAAATACGCGGCGTTCTCTCGCATCTCGGCGACGCAGGCGGGTCGCGAGCGCAACGAGCTGTACGGCCGGATGGCGTTCTTCGCGGTCATCCTCGGCGTCTTCTCGAGTCTGTGGCGCGCCGTCGCCGAAGCCGGCATGCCGGTGGCGGCCGATCCGAAATCGCTGGTCTGGTATCTGGCGGCGACGGAGTGGATTCTACTGAGCGCGCCGCCGATCCACCTCGAGATTCAGGAAGCGATCCGTCGTGGAGACGTCGTGTACCGGCTCGGCCATCCCGCGTCGTATGTGCTCGCAGAGTTCGCGACCGGGTTTGGTCTGCTCGCGGTCCGGGCGCCGTTCCTGGGACTGACGGCGTTTCTCTGCGCCTTCGCGTTCACCGAGTGGACCCCGCCGCTCTCCGCTTTGCTCATCGTCGTGCCGTTCGGGTTCGTGGCAAGCACGGTGATCACTGCGTTGTATCTCGGGATAGGACTGCTGGCCTTCTGGCTCCAGGATGTCGCCCCGGTGTACTGGGTGTGGCAGAAGCTGATGTTCGTGCTCGGCGGTCTGATGCTGCCGCTCGAGTTGTACCCGGCGTTCATCCAGCGGGCGGCCGCGTTCACGCCGTTTCCGTCGCTGCTGGCGGCGCCGGCGTCGGTCGTGTTGGGAACCAATGCCGTCACGCCCGGTGCGCTGGCTCGTAATCTCGTCATCTGGAGCGGCGTGACGGCTATCGCGGTGTCCTGGATGTTCAGGCGCGCCGTATCGACGGTGACCATCAATGGTGGCTGACAACGTGTCTTTTACACGCGCGCTCGTCGCGACCAACTTCAAGGCGACCGTCGCGCTGCGGGGCGCCTTCGTCATCCAGGTCGTGTTCATGGCGCTGAACAACTTCACGTTCTTCATCTTCTGGTGGGCGCTGATGCAGCACGTGACGACGCTGCGCGGCTGGCAGCTTGGCGATATCCAGATGCTGTTCGGCATGGTCGCCGCGGCGTTCGGTCTGACGGTCACCGTCGCGGGCGGCGTCCGTCATCTCGGCCGATTCATCGAGGACGGCGATCTCGACACGCTGCTCACGCAGCCGAAACCTGTTCTCGTAAACGCCCTCGGACTGCGCTCGCAGCCGTCCGGCTTTGGCGATCTCGTCTCGGGCCTGATTTTCATCGTGTGGTCCGGGCAGATCTCGTGGAGCAGGCTGCCGATCGTGGTCGTGGTCATCGCCGCCAGCGCGGTGATTTTCGTCGCGTGCGGGACTGTGTTCTTCAGCCTCGCGTTCTGGCTGGGAAGAGTCGAGACCGTCGCCACACAGCTGTGGGAACTGCTGGTCACGTTCTCGCTGTATCCCGAACCGTTGTTCGGTGGGACGCTGCGGCTTCTGCTGTTCACCGTGCTGCCTGCAGGATTCGTGGGCTACTTACCCGTGCGCATCCTGCGTGCGCCGTCGCTTGCGAACGTGACGATCCTGATGTTCGTCGCGACCGGGTACCTGTGTCTTGCCGTGCTGATCTTCAATCGCGGTCTGCGACGCTACGGGTCGGGAAGCCGGTTCACGACGTTTGGATGAGATCGCAGCGCATTGCGTCTAATTTGACGGCGGACAAAAAGATTGATTTCGACCATGTGGCGACGGATCGCGCCAAGGTATTCTTGACTGCGAAACCGGCGGCACGGCGAAGGCATGAGGCGCCGGCACCCCGAGACCGGCGAGAAGCCGCGTTGACCTCACTACGCTCCGATTCTACCCGCTCCGATCGCACGCCCCCATTATAGTATCTACCGTGAATCAGAGGGTTTAGCGATGCGCGTGCGATCCGCTCTCACGCTGTGGCTGGCCGTGACGGTCTCCGCGTTCAGCATTGGCGCAGCGCGCGACGATGCGCCGCTCGCTGATGCGGTCCAGCACGGCGACAAGCAGGCCGTGCAGTCGCTGTTGAAGGCGCGCGCCGACGTCAACGCGCCCCAGAGCGACGGCGCGACGGCGTTGCACTGGGCGGCGTACCTGGACGATGCGGAGACGACGGCGCTGCTCATACGCGCGGGCGCCAAGGTCGATTCACCAAACAACTACGGCGTGACCCCACTGGCGCTGGCAGCGACCAGCGGCAACGCCGCAATCATCAGTCTGCTGCTGAAGGGCGGCGCGGACCCGAACCGCACCGTGCGTGCTGGAGAGACTCCACTGATGTTTGCGGCGCGGACAGACCGCGCGGACGCGGTGAAGGCGCTGCTTGAGGCCGGCGCAAAAGTCGACGCGAAGGAAACCTGGAACGGGCAGACGGCATTGATGTGGGCGGCTGCGGCGGGGCGCGGACCGGTGGTGCAGGCGCTGATCGATCGCAGCGCCGATGTGCACGCGCGTTCCAACGCCGGCACGACGCCTCTCGCGTTCGCCGTGCGCCGCGGCGACATGGCTGCCGTCCGCGCGTTGCTCGCGGCGGGAGCGAACGTCAACGAAAAGAGGCCCGACGGCGCGACGCCGTTGCTCGTGGCGGTGATCAACGGCCATGCGGATCTCGTCGACCTGCTGCTCGACAAGGGCGCCGATCCGAACGTCGAAGGCGGATCGACCGAGCTCACGGTGCAGGGCGTGCGAGCCAGACCGATGGAGCTCAAATACCGCAAGCTCACGAACAACGAGCGCGATTCCGAGGGCGTCACGAAGGGCAACATCTTCGGGAAGCCGCTGCACGCCGCTGTGCATGTCGCCAACTGGCACCTCAGCGACCAGTTCATTGCGGTCAAGCTCGATCGAATCCGCGTCATCACTTCGCTGCTGGCGCACGGCGCGGACGTCAACGGCCGCATCAGCATGGAAGAACCGCGATGGTCGGGTGCGAGATATCGCCGGCACCTCGCCGGCGCAACGGCGTTTCTCTTCGCGGCCAAGTCGGCCGACGTCGAGGTGATGCGCCTGCTGCTCGCCGATGGCGCCGATCCGACAATCAACACCGAAGAGAACATCACGCCGTTGATGGCCGCGGCGGGCATCGCGTGGGCTTCGAACCAGGACCGCGCGTCCGAGAGCCAGGTGCTCGAAGCCGTCAAGCTGATGTTGGATGAGCTCGGCGCCGATGTGAATGCGGTCAGCGACCTCGGTGAGACGGCGATGCACGCGGCGGCCTATCGAGGCGCAAACAGCGTCGTGCAGTACTTGTTCGACAAGGGTGCGAAGCTCGATGTCGTCGCCATTGACGGACGAACGCCCCTGATCGTGGCGGATGGCGTCGAGTACGGAAATTCGTTCGCGGCGCAGCCGCCGACGGCGGCATTGCTGCGGAAGCTGGGCGCAAAGGAAATGAAGTGCCCGCCTCCGTGTGCGGCTGCGATCCCCGAAGGAAAAGAGATCAAGCGATGAGGGCACATCGCCTGGCGCTGGTCGCGGCGTTGTGTGCGCTCGATCCCGCCGCACACGCAGCGCAGGGGAGGGCCGCGTCGCCGCAGCCGGCGAGCCCTCCACCTCGCGCCGTGTTCGACAAGTACTGCGTCACCTGCCACAACACGCGAATCAAGACGGCCGGGCTCGCGCTCGACGTGTTGGATTTGGAGCGGGTCAGCGAACACGCCGATGTCTGGGAAAAAGTCGTCCGTAAGTTGCGGACCGGTGCGATGCCGCCGGTTGGACGTCCGCGCCCCGACAAGGCGCTGTCGGACAGCGCCGCGTCGTGGCTCGAAGCGAGCCTCGACCGCGCAGCGCTCGAGCATCCGAGCCCCGGCAGGCCCACGCTGCATCGTCTCAACCGCGTCGAATATCGGAACGCCATCCGCGACATGTTCGCGCTCGAGATCGATCCGGCGTCGCTCTTGCCGGCGGATAGCGCGGCGTACGGCTTCGACAACAACGCCGACGCGCTGTCGCTGTCGCCGGCCCTCGCGGAGCGTTATCTCGGAGCCGCGGTGAAAATCAGTCAGATGGCGCTGGGGCACGTTCGCGGATCTCAGTCGCCGGAGACGGTCTTCGTCCCGACGGATCGCAACCAGGGCACCCGCGTGAGCGAGGATCTGCCGTGGGGATCGCGCGGTGGATTGGCGATTCGCTTCGACTTTCCCGTCGACGGCGAGTACCTGTTCCAGCTGCGGTTGAAGGAGAGCGGAGCCGACGGCGGCATCATGGGGCTCACCGCGGAGCCGCAACAGCTCGATGTGAGCCTCGACCAGGCGCGTGTGTGGACAACGATCGTCGGCGGGCCGGACATGGCAAAGGAGCGCGGGGACGAGCGGACGAAAAGAGTGCTGGAGGCCCTTCAGTTCCGCGTGCCGGTCAAAGCGGGCTCACATCTCGTTCAGACGTATTTCGTCCAGAAGACGTCGGCCTTTGTCGAAGACCTGTTCGACCCGTACTTGCGTCGCGATCCCTATAGAGCCGGCAATGGCGAGCCCGGAATTTCCAGTCTGACGCTTACCGGTCCGACTGCTTCCGATGCGACGGCGACCCCCGATTCGCCCAGCCGACGCCGACTATTGGTTTGCCGGCCGACTTCGCTCGCCGACGAGACACGCTGCGCGAAAAACATCATCGCGAATGCCGCGCGGCGTGCGTATCGGCGGCACGTGACGGACGAGGATCTCAAGATCCCTATGGCGCGATACCGCGATGGCGTGCGCGAAGCCGGAAGCGGTCCAACGCACTTTGAATACGGCCTCGAGCTCGCGCTGCGCAGCATCCTCGTGAGCCCGAACTTTCTGTTCCGCTTCGAGGGTCAACCGGAGACCGCGACGCCTGGTATGCCGTATCGCATTACCGACGTGGAGCTGGCTTCGCGTCTGTCGTTCTTCTTGTGGAGCAGCATTCCAGATGACGAGCTCCTGAGCGTCGCGGAGAAGAAGACGCTTCACAATCCGGCCGTACTCGAACAGCAGGTGACGCGGATGCTCGCCGATCCGCTCTCGGATGCGTTGGCGAGCAACTTCGCGGGCCAGTGGCTCCACATCCGCAACGTGTCGGGCTTCAGACCCAGTCCGGAATTGCTCTTTCACTTCGACGACAATCTGCGTCAGGCGTTCGAGAGCGAGACGTTGCTGTTCTTCGGCAGTATCGTCCGCGAGAACCGAAGCGTGCTCGACCTGCTGGATGCCGACTATACGTTCCTCAACGAGCGTCTGGCCCGGCACTACGGGATCGCCGGCGTGTACGGCGAACGATTCCGGCGCGTCTCTCTTCCACCGGACAGCGTGCGTCGCGGGCTGCTCGGTCAGGGCTCGATCCTGACCGACACGTCACGCGCGAACCGGACGTCGCCGGTGATCCGCGGAAAGTGGATCCTGGAGAACATTTTCGGCACACCGCCTCCCGCGCCTCCCGCCAACGTGCCAGAGCTGAAGGAGGAAAGAAATCCGGCGAAGGTCCTCCCGATGCGCGAGCAGATGGCGCAACACCGGGCCAATCCAGTCTGCGCGAGCTGCCATGCGCAAATGGACGAATTGGGTTTCGCGCTCGAGAATTTCGATGCGATCGGCGAGTGGCGGGACGTCGATGCAGCCGGCGCGCGCATCGATCCGACGGCGAAGCTTCCGGACGGGACGACGTTCGTGGGCCCTGTGGAACTCCGAAAGGTTTTGCTGACCCATGCCGACGATTTTCTGACGACGCTGACCGAGAATCTGTTGACCTACGCACTCGGACGAGGGCTCGACGCCGCCGATGCGCCGGCGGTCCGTCAGATCAAGCGCGACGCCGCAGCGACGAATTACCGTTTTGCCTCGCTCGTGCAAGCTATCGTCAGGAGCACGCCGTTTCAGATGTGGATGGCGCAGCAACGCGCGAACTAGCGCGGGAGAAGGTGTCGAATGGTGATCACCAAGATCGCATTGCCCCGGCGCACGTTCATTCGCGGTGTGGGTGCGACGTTGGCGCTGCCGCTCCTCGATGCGATGGTGCCGGTGATGTCGGCCCAGTCGAGGACCGCGAAGGGCGCTCCTCGATTCGCGGCGATCTATTGCGGGAACGGGGCGAACATGAACGACTGGACGCCTTCGACCGAAGGGGCAGGTTTCACGTTCTCTCCAATCCTGAAGCCGCTTGAGGCCTTCCGCGATCGGACGCTCGTCTTCACAGGCCTCGACAACTTCCCGGCGACGGATCAGGGGGACTCGGGCGGCCAGCATCCCCGGGCGGCGCCGGCGTTCATGAGCTGCGTGCACCCGAAGCAGACCGAAGGCGCGGACGTGAAGGCCGGCACGACGATCGATCAGCTCATCGCCCAGCAGATCTGTCGCGACTCGAAGCTCACGTCGCTGGAAGTGACCGTGGACAGGAACGACGTCGTGGGCGCCTGCGATCACGGATATGCCTGCGCCTACATGAACTCGATGTCGTGGAAGAGCCCGACGATGCCGCTGCCGTCGGAGACCAATCCACGTTTTGTCTTCGAACGGCTGTTTGGCAGCGGGGACAGCGCCGAAGCGCGCGCGGCCCGGAGCCGGGAAGACCGCAGCATTCTCGATGGATTGGCGGAAGAGATTGCCAACCTTCGACGTAAGCTTGGCCGCCGCGACGCCGTCAAGCTCACGGAGTATCTCGATGCGGTTCGCGATGTGGAGCAGCGCATCGCGAGGAATGAATCCTCCAACTTCGATTTCGGGATACCGGAACGTCCGGTCGGCGTGCCGGACACTTTCAGGGAATATGCCGAGCTGATGTTCGATCTCCTGGTCCTGGCGTTTCAGGCGGACATTACGCGGGTGAGCTCGTTCATGATGGCGCGCGAAAATGTCAATCGCTCGTACGCCGAGATTGGCCTCCCGGAGGCGCACCATGCGATGTCGCACCACGGAAATAATCCGGAAAAGATGGCGGCGTACTCGAAGCTGAATACCTATCACGTCGAAACGCTCGCCTATTTCCTGAAGAAGCTGCAGGCAATCCCCGACGGCGACGGAACACTGCTCGACCATTCGGTTGTGCTCTACGGCAGCGGCATGAGCGACGGCAACACACACAACAACTACAACGTGCCGGTGGTTGTCGTCGGCGGACGCGACCAACAGCTGAAGGGCAATCGTCACCTGATGTATCCGAAGGGCACGCCCTTGGCGAATCTGTCGTTGAGCCTGATGGAGAAGTTCGGTGTGAACGTAGAGAAGTTTGGTGACAGCACCGGCAAGCTCGCTCTCTTGTCCGGCGTCTGACGCGTACTAAAAACGATTCTCTCTGCGCGCGCGAAGCACCTCCTGTTCCTCAAGGCAATTCGGTTCGAGCCGGCACATGTGGAACGACCGCCGCGTTCACTTGCATTTCACGAGGCGTGCCGTCCTGCCGAACGTCAACGTGAAGTTGCCGACATCCTCATTACTGTCGGTGAGGACGATCGAAACCTGCATGTCGTCGCCCTTCACCGTGCCTGAGAGGCGCATCGGACGGTGCGCGGGCCCGTCCGGCGTCGTCGGACCGGGTCGATCCTGCAGAAAGGTTCCGGTGGTGACGAACCTGTCGTCGCGGTCGGTCTCGATCGCGCCCGGCACCGTGGCGCGCCCGCAATCGAATTCGATCTCCGTCGACGCCGCAGCGATGGTCATCGAAATGTGCTGCCCGCCCCACTGACCGGCCTTCACCACCGAGTCGGGTTGACTCGGCGTCGCAGCCATGGCGCATCCCGACAGAACGCCAGCGGCCATCAACGCGCGTGAAAACGGGCCCGCCAGTCTGACCGCTGAGTATCGCTCGAGGTGCATATGTTTCAAGACCAGTGTTCGACCGGTGCGCGCCGAAGTCAACCTCGACGGAATTGACGCGCTGTCCGGACGTCGCGCTACGGTGTGTACTGGCCTTTCAGCGTCACGCCCGAGAACGCCGCGAAACCGCGAATCATCACGTACCAGTCGCCCGCCGACGGGTTGGTGAACGTGCACGTCTCGCTGTTGCCGTCCAGGAACGGCCGACAGTTGAACGTCGAGGTCGTCGGCTTCGCACTGAACCGGACATAGAGATCCGCGTCGCCGGTGCCGCCGCTGATCGTGAAGGTCAGGCTCGTCTTGCCGGCAGGAACCGGAAGCTTCCAGAACTGCTGTGACCCCGAGGCCCCGCTGATGCCGGCGACCGGCACCCCGTTGGTGAGCACCGCCGTCGTCGCGGTGCGTCCCGTCAACGTCACGCCCGAGAACGCCGCGAAGCCGCGAATCATCACGAAGTACGATCCGGGCGCTGGTGCGTTGAAGGTGCAGGTCTCGTTGTTGCCCGTGATGAACGGCCGGCAATCGAACAGCGACGTCGTCGGCTGGCTGCCGAACCGGACGTACAGATCCGCGTCACCGCTGCCGCCGCTGATCGAGATGGTCAACGTATCCTTGCCCGCGGGCACGCTCATCACCCAGAACTGCTGCGACCCGGTCGCGCCGGAGATGTTGGTCACTGGAACGCCGTCGGTGAGCGTCGCCGGTCCGCCGGCCGTGACCGTGATCGACGCTGACGCCGTGTGCACCGTCGTGCCCGACGTGCCGGTCACGGAGAACGTGGTCGTGCTCGCGGCGGCAGGCGCACTCGCCGAAATCGTCAGCGTCGATGAGGACCCAGCGGTCACCGTCGCCGGCGAAAACGAGCCGGTCACACCGCTCGGCAGCCCCGAAACACTCAACGTGATCGACTGCGTGCTGCCGTTGACTGCGGTAGTTGTCACCGAGTAGGACGTGGAGCTGCCGGCGGCCACCGACGCCGACGCCGGCGACACGGCGATCGTGAAGTCGGGAGGCGTCTGCGAGTTGATGGTCAGTGAGACCGTGGTCGAATGCGTCGCTGATGGCGCCGTCCCCGTGATCGTGAGCGTGTAGGTCCCGACTGCGGCGGTGCCGGAGTTAACGGTCAGCGTCGAGCTGCCGCCGGCTGTTACCGAGGTCGGCGCGAAGCTGGCGCTCGCGCCTGCCGGCAGGCCCGAGATGCTCAACGCGGCCGACTCCGCGCTGCCGGTGACGGCGCTCGTCGTCACCGAGTACATCGCGGAGCCGCCGGACACGACCGAGGCCGACGCCGGCGATGCGGCGATGCCGAAGTCCGAAGCCGCCGGCGGCGTCAACGTGACCGACACGGACGTCGAGTGGCTTCCCGACGTCGCGGTTCCGGTGATCGTCAACGTGTACGTCCCGGCCGCTGCCGTGCCCGCATCGAACGTCAGCGTCGATGCGTTACCGGCAGTGACCGTCGAGGGCGACAGCGACGCGGTGGCGCCAGCCGGCGCGCCACTCACGCTGAACGTCACCGACTGCGCGGCGCCGCTAGTCACCGCCGTGTTGATCGTGCTCGTCGCGGAGCTGCCCTGCGCGACTGTCAGCGACGCCGGGTTTGCCGCAATCGAGAAATCGTTGGCGGCGGGTGCGCCGCAGCCCGGCAACTTGAAGGAGGCGATACGCGTTTTCCAGTTGAATGTGCCGTTGGCCGGAATGTATTCGTTCGCATACCAGAACGTGCAATCGTCGACCGGATCGATCTGCAGCGACGAATAATCGCCCCACCGCGACAACGTGCTGCCCTGCGCGCCAGCGCCGGTGATGATGATGCCTTCGCCCTGCGTCATCGTCCCGGACGCGTCGCCGGCGAGCCGGCCGGTGTAGCGGATCGACGGCTTCGTCGCGCTCGAGGACGTCGAGAAGCCGAGTGCGATGTTGCCCGCCTCGTCCATCGCGATGCTGCCCATCCACCGGAAGGCCGTGTCAGGAGCGTAGGTGCCAGATTGGAAGACGCTGAGATTATTCGCTGCGTCGACGTGGAGTTCGTACCAGCGGACGCCGACATTCGTCCCGACCGTCACGGCGTGATTGGTGACAATCGAGTGATGGCCGTCGGCGAAGGCCCGATAGGCGGCGCGGTACATCAGCCGGTCTGAGAGCGAATCGAGCGATCCGCCACCGCTCTGCGGGATGCAGCTGCCGCTCGCTCCGCACGCCTCGGTGTAGGACGCCACGGTCAGAGACGTCGGTCCCGTGAACGTCGAGTTCGCCGGCGTCGTCCAGTCGACGTGGAACTTCCAGTAGGCGAGCGAGGTGCTGGTCGCGCCCAGCGCCACGACCGGGTTGGGGGCACCGGCAGGGGGGAGGATCGTTCCGTCGAGGTCGGCGGGAAGGAGGCCGCCGAACGACGTGGACGTCGAGAAGCACTGCTGCGTCGCCGCGGCGCCGGTCAGCATGTTCGCGCGGTCGAACGCGCACACCTGCGCGCCGAGGAACGACGTGCCGGCGTTGTTGAACATGTTGTAGGTGATGTAATACGCGTCCGGCCAGACGCCCATCTTCGGGTAGTCCGGAAATCCCGAGTAGTTGAACGCATAGCGGAAATACGCGCCCGTCGGGTCGGGCGTCTGCGAGACCGCGACGCACTGTTGGAAGGGCGTCGTCGTCACCTGGAACTGGGAGATGATCCAGCGATCCGCGAGGCGATCGTAAGTGACGATCGGATCGCCGTCGTTGTCGACCTGACAGCCGCCACCGAAACCCGACCACAGCGTGTTGATCGGAACCGGCCCGAAGACTATCGCACCGGTCGTTTTGTTGAACACGGCGAGATCGGTGTTGACGGTTTCAACGACGTGGGTGGGGCCGACCGCGGCATTGGTGTCGGGCGGCGCCGAATTGACCGTGAACGTTCCGCCGGGCCCCGTGACGCCGTTTCCGATGCCGTCGAAGTTCGTCACCGGGGCAACCGCCGCCGCGAGGCCCGTCCTCCGAGGCTGTAGCACCGGATCCGGACCAAACGACGGGATGCGCGACGACGGAATGCGACGCACCGGCTCGGCTTCCAGTATGCCGACGACATCCGGGCCGGGCGGCATCTCGCGAAGCGGAGGCGACACGTCGTGGTATGAATCGCGGTTGACTTGCGGTCGGCCGCTCTGCGCGAGTACGGTCGCAGGCAGCGCGAGAAGCAGGATCATGGCGTGCCGCAGTCGGAACATCTTGTTGGTCCTCTCGCCGGCGGCCGGCGAACGATGAGCGCTGGTGGGCCGCGTGTCTAGCACGGTAGCGCGCCAATTGCAAAGAACGTTTTGAGCTCGCTCCGTCAATCACGCGCAGGAACAGGCGAATAAAGGTCGCGCCGACGGTCGCGAAATTTCACACGAAAACCGAGTACACGCCCGGCGACGATCCGCGGTCGCCGAACAGCTGGCGGCGATGCGGCAGCAAGCTTCCAACCTCGACCTAATGGAGCCTCCGAAATCAATACCATCGAGCGATTGAATAATCACGCGGTGATGACCGAAATGCTTCGCGGGTACAGCCCCTCGCGAATGCCACGATTGACCTGATGCGGTCGATAAACAGGTCATCGGTCGGAGAGCTTCACTCCGACAGTGAGGTGGTACTCGCGCACGTCCATGGGAGTCTTACGACAGGCGGCATCTCGTAAGATCGATAAGTTACAGCGTGAGCCGATCACGCGATTGAACTTCCCACAGGCTAGGTACTTGATCTGTGGTGCCGTCGGACCAGCGTGGAACCAGCGACTCCGGCCAGTCTTTCTCCCGGAGACAAACATGCGCCGCAATATCAAACTACCGGCCAACTTCAACCGCCGACGACATCGTGGGGGCGAGGAAGGAGAAATGGCGTTCGCGATCAAGGCCGAGGTGCGCAATGCACGGGCGAAAGTGTTCCGGTTCGTCGCGCAGAAAACGATGTATGGCGGCAAACGCATCGCCAAGGGCGACACGATCTTCGTGTTCGCGAGCGAGAACGAACGCGGCCAGGGCCTGATCGCACGCGGGGCGGTGACCTCCGCCGGAGCGGCCGCGAAGAAGCGTGGCCTCGCCCGGCAGACGCCGCGCGTGAGCATCACGGTCAAGCGCACTGCGCTCGCGAAGGACCGTCTCGGACGGAGCGAACTCAAGCCCTTCACCAAATGGAACGACGGCGGCCCTGAAACGGAGCTCAATTTCAAGTTCTACCGCCAGGCGACAAACAAGATCGTCGGTATCTCCGATGTAGCGGCGGCATTCCTCAACGGCTTCTTCTAGCTGTAGCTACCTACGCTCTTTTCCGTAGCCACAGGTTGGCACCTTACGGCAAAATACGACGATTACTTCTTCGATCGATTTGGCGCAATGAGGAGCAAGCCCATCATGCATAGAATCGCGATCGCGTCGGCGTTATGGCTACTCTCGGCGTCGCTGAACGCTCAATGGCTCGACTGGCGAACGCCGGGGATTCCACGGACCGCCGACGGTAAACCGAACCTGACTGCGCCCGCGCCCAGGACGCCTGATGGCAAGCCGGATTTCTCCGGCATCTGGCAGCCCGAAGTAAATCCTTACCGCTTTAATCTCATTCAAGATCTGAAGGATGAAGCCATCTTCCGGCCAGCGGCTGAAGCCATCTTCTTGGAGCGCGTCGCAGACTTCAGGCGAGACGATCCCGTAACGAACTGCTTGCCGGGTGGTCCCTCGGAGGCGATCAACACGATGTACCGTGTCATCCAATCGCCGACTGTCGTGGCCGTGCTCTTCGAGAGTGGTACCGGGCGTTACCGCCAGATCTACATGGATGGACGGAAGCTACCGGAAGATCCGAACCCGACCTGGTTAGGATACTCGGTCGGTCATTGGGAGGGCGACACGCTCGTGGTTGAGTCCGCTGGGTTCAATGACCGGACCTGGCTCGATCGGGCAGGTCACCCTCATTCCGAAAAGCTGCGCGTCACCGAAACATTTCGGCGTGTCGATTTCGGACGCATGCGGTATCAGATCACTTTCGATGATCCCGAAACGTTGAGCAAGCCTCTCACCTTGTCCGTGGCGGTGAACTACAGACCCGATACGGACATGCTCGAGAATGTCTGCAACGAGAACAACCGCGCTAGCGTTCACATGGTGGGCACTGCAAACAAAGGTCTGCACATCGGTTCAGTCATTCTCGAAAAATACACCGGAACGTATGCGTTTCGCGAAGGGTCACGGGCTGTCGTGGGCTTTATGGGTATGAACCAAAACGTCAGCCTGGTTAATGGCCGACTGTACTTGAATGCGCTCCCTCTGATCCCGCAATCGGAGACGATGTTTGAGTCGACAGGTGCAGTCGCAGAGTTCTTTTTGGACGCCGACGGCAAGGTGACGCGTTTGGTTTTGAGACAGACGGAAGGCGAAGCGATATACGATCCCAAACGTTGAGGGTTCCGTCAGCGATTTGTCACTACGAAATCCTTGCGTTGTCCGTGGCGGGATCGATAATCAGCGCCGTGTCGAGGGGGCGCTGTGTGGACGGAGTGTCCCACCGGTGCAGAGAGGCGGCCAGGGTCCAAAAAGCTGCCGCTCGGTCGCATCATCATCGAGCGGCTGTTGATTCCGAGCGTTGGACCGCCAGTCAATCCGGGAAACGTGAAGGAGAAGCGCGATGAGCGTTGGAACTACGAACGATGCGCGTACGCGCGCGGCGACTCGGCGCGTCTGGCCAGTGGCGATCGCATTGGCCGGCAGCCTCTTGGCAGGCGCGGTGGTCTTTCAGGCCAGCGGCATCGCCGCGCCGGAGAAGACGTCGGTACCGCAACGTCCTGCACGCGCCACCGGCTTAACCGGAATGGCGACCATGACCGGCTCAGTCACAGCGGGAAAGCCGTTCAAAGCCGCACAGGTGTACATCCGGAATACCGATAAACGGATTCTGTACATGGTCTACACGAATGCGGGCCAATTCCGCGCTCTCGGGCTGTTCCCCGGGAACTACGAAGTCAGTGTGACAGCGAAAGGCTTGAAGTCCGACATTCAGCGGCTGGCCATCAAAGCCGGCGATGCTCCCAGTCTCAGGTTCTCGCTCACGGACATCCCGACCGACACCGAATCTGAAACCGACGTCGCCCAGAATCTCGAGGGCACCGCGTCGAATCGCGTTCTCGTGACGCTCGACTCCTACGACAACGTGTACCCGCCTGGACGCGGACGCGAGATCGCGGAAAGCACGTGCATGATTTGCCACGGCGAGAACTTCCTGTCATCGCAGCCCGCGCGTGCGGAAGTGTGGAATACCCGTATCGACAGGATGGTTGGCAAGGAGCTTCACAACCGCCCGGCCCAGTCGTACGCTGACGGCCTCCTCGGCTACCGGTCGCAGTGGGCGAGGAACTGGTCGCTGAAGGATCGTGAGGAGCTGGTGGCCTACCTGGTCAAGAATTTTGGCCCTGGCGCAAGACCCCGCAACGTTCGCACGGTGAGAGAGACGCCCCTCGACGAGGCCAAGCTGGGCAAGGCTATGTACATCGAGTACTACATCCCCGCGGATGCGCCCGGGCAGGGCATCCATTCTCCAGAATATGCCGGCGCGCTCGGATTTTCCGGCAGGCGGGTCATCCAGGACGTGCGGTTCGATGCGGAAGGTAACGTGTACGGAACCGACCGAGGCGCTCCCCGGCGGCTCGTCAAGCTCAATCCCCGCACCGGCGAGATGAAAGAGTGGCTCACGCCCCATCCCAAGAACGACATTCACGAGGTCCTGATTAATCCGGCCGACGGAATGGTCTGGGTGCCAGAGCACACTGAAGGCGGCGGTATCAGCTACATCAATGGGTTCAACCCAAAGACCGAGAAATGGGATGTCGTACTGGCCGGCGATCCCGCGAATGTGATCAGGAATGACATCAAGTGGATGCAGTCGTTTGCAATGGACTCCAAGTTCAATCTCTACATCGGATGGATCTTTGGCGGTGCGATCACCAAGTTCGAGCCAGCCACGAAGCACCTCACTGTCTTTCCGATGCCCAGCACCAACGCCATTCCGTACGGCGTCGTGTCGGACAAGAACGACAACGTCTGGGTCGCGGACTGGGGCGGCGGGAAGATCCTGAAGTTCGATACCCATCAAAACAACTGGACCGAATACCAGCCCCTCACTTACCCCAATCAGACTCGGCGCCTGAACTTCGACTATGAGGGCAACCTCTGGTGGGGGATCTGGGCTGCCGGCACGAGCCGCCCCGGCAAGTTGGCGAAAATGAACGCGGCGACCGGGAAGATCACGGAGTACACGATTCCCGAGCAGGCGGCGAACCCGTACGACGTGTGCCCAGACCTCGACGGCAACATCTGGTTCCCCGACTCGCCGACGGTGGATCGCAGCGCGATGATCGGCAAGTTCAACACCAAGGATCAGACGTTCACCTTTTATCCGAAGCCACAGTTCTCAGCTGACACACCGAAGATCCAGGTCACCAGGGACGGCGCCATCTGGTTTGCGCCGCGTGGAAGTCTCAGGGCGCCCGCGATTAGCGTGCTCTATCCAGACATGGACAAGATCACTTCGTTCGGTGCGTTCTATGTGAACGGGCCACCTGGATACCCGTTCAAGACGACGGCGTCATCAAGCGCTACGTCGACGGCGCCAGCGCCGAAGGCGGTACCGACCAAAGGCCAGTAGTACGTTTTTTCCGCCGCTTGCGCCGGATGACGTTGCGAATGACACCCGGGCGATCGTGCATCGACCGCCCGAGCTTTTTGCAATTGGTTCATCCGTGTGCGAACGCGGACTACTTTGATCTGCTAATCGCGTCGGCGGCGTTCGCGCGGGAGCGGCGGCGCGGTCGTCGCTTCGACGTGGCCATGCCCTGCCGCGTTGGCAACCAGCTCGAACGCGTACGCCATGCTTACTAGCTTGTCGTCATCCCAGGCACGTCCCATTAGCTGAACGTTGATCGGCTGGCCCTTATCGTCGTAGCCGACCGGGAACGCGATGCTTGGAATACCGTTCGCCGCGCTCGGCGTGTCGCGGCGACCGAAACTCGCCTTGCTGCCGCCGCCGTCGTTCACGCTGATGTCGCTCAGGAGTCCCGGGTAGACTACGGCGTCAACAGGTTTTCCGTCGGCAGTCGCCGTGTCCATCCATTGCGCCGCCGTCTTTTGACGACCACGGCGGTAATCGCGCCACACCTGGACATCAGCGTCCGTCAGTGGCGGCGGCGGCGGTGCGAGGCACGCGCTCGGAGCGGCCCTGACGTACTCGACTTTCTTCTGCGAGCACTGGACGTCGACGTCGGAGAACAGCCTGAAACCCTGGGCCACCAACTCCGGATGGCTGTCGATGTAGCGCCGCCACCCTTCTGCGCGGATATTCGTCGTCGGCGAAGCCGGCGCCGGCGGTGTATCTGAGCCGAATGGTGCGCCCATCGCGACGATCGTCGCGCCGGCGGCGGTGAGGAACTGCATCGCGCGCTGTTGCTCGATCTGGACGGTGTTCATGGTGCCGAACGGATCCACCCACCTCGAGGCGATGAAGCCGATGCGCTTGCCTTTCAGCGCGTTCGCGTCCAGCAACGTACGCCAGTCCGCAGGCACGTGCCGGCCAGGCGCCGACGTTTCCGGATCGGCGGGATCCGTCGCGACGACGACGTTCAGGATGTCGGCCAGATCGGTGACCGAGCGTGCCATCGCTCCGCCGAAGTCGGTCAGGTAGACCAACGGCATGACGCCGGTGCCGCTTTCGAGACCATCGGTGCCACGGAGTGTCACGAGGCTCTGCGCGCTCGAGGGACCATACAGCGAGTCGCCGGTCTGCGATCCCATCGCGCCGGCGGCGAGATTCGCGGCCACCGCGCTGCCCGAGCCGCCGCTCGACGCAATCGGCGACTTCGACGGGTTGAACACGTTCCAGACCTGCGCATACGCGTCGTTGGAGTAGCTGCCGTACGTTGCGTACTCCTCGAGCGCTGTCTTGCCGATGATCACCGCCCCCGCCGCGCGCAGCAGCGCAACCTGGAACGCGTCGCGCGCCGGCCGAAATCCCTGAAACACCAGACTGCCGTTGGTGGTCGGCATGTCGAACGTGTCGTAGAGGTTCTTGACCGCGATCGGGATGCCCAGCAGCGGCCCATGTGCGCCGCTTTTGCGCGCTCGATCGGCGGCTCTGGCCTGCTTCATCGCGTCGTCCGCCACGAGCTCGTACGAATGGAATCCGAACTGACCCGTGTCGTAGACCTCGATCCGATCGAGATAGGCGCGCGTAATCTGCGCGGATGTGGTGACACCCGCCTCCATGTCGGCGCGCAGCTTCTGAATGGTCTTGCCGACGACGTCGTAGGTCGCGCTGGTCTCCGCTTCTGGCTGTTCCGGTACCCGCGGCTGCCTGACGGTGAGCCCGGTATCGTGCCGCCGTCCATCGTCGTCGCCGTCGTCATCACTTCGTTGGTTGCGCGTGCAGACGCTGAAATCGAAGCCGTGAGCCGACAGCGCGCTGGCGCTGAAATTGTCGATCGAGCAAATCTCGGCCGCGGTCAGATCGCGGATTTCCGGCGCGGTTGCCAGCTGACTCGCCACACTCTCGACGGCGGCGCGCACTGCCGTGGACGTTGTGGCTGTCACCATCTGGCCGAGGACGACGAAATGCAGCACCGATCGCGTCTGACCCGGCTTAAGCGCGATGGTGTTGACGTATGCCTGGAAGTTACCGCGATGCCCGGCGTACACCAGCGGCGAATGGAAGGCGTCGTCCAGCCAGTTGCCGGCGAACGTCATCGCGCCGGCAAACGTCGCCGCCGACGACGTCGCCGTGCCGATCACCGTCGCTTGCGGGCCGCCCACCGGCGTGCTGCCGTTGAGGGGCGTGGCCGTCTCGACCCAGTCGTCGTCGCGTGTGACGATCGCGTCGCCGCTGGAGGTGTTGACGATCGAGCTCGCGTTAAACGGCGACGTGTGCAGAGGGTCGGCGGGATCGGTCCGGGGATCCCCATATCCTGACTGGCCGCCGAATGCGACCTCGATCGTCTTCGTCGAATTCGTCCTGTTGGTGAACGTGTCGAGCCACCGGCCCCAGTTCGCGCTCGTGTTGATGTAGACGGCCCGCGAAATCACAACGCCGCCGAGGCGGATCGATTGGGTCGACGCGAAACGGTTGACGCCGTTGAACGCCAGACCATAGCCGCGCATAATCTCGCCGTTCATGCGTGGCGCCGGTGTGGCATGGACGAGAACTCTGACACCGGCGTAGCCGTTGATGGTCGTGCTGTACGGCGGGGTGACACACGCGTTGAACAAACAGTCGCCAGGCCCGGTCTGCGTGGCACGGATGCTGCCGGTGTCGACGTTCGGCGACGCGGCATCCTGAATGCCCCACCAGGTGCCGTTCGCGTCGGTCACATAGTTGAACGCGACCAGCGGTCGGCCGCTCGTCAGTGCGACGAGTACGAGAGGGAGCAGCCACGTGCACGCCTTCAGGAACCGGTGCATGATTGATTGTGCCTTCACCATATGCGCCTCGCTTTCGACGTCGTGAGAGCTGAACCGAGGTCCCCGGTTGGCCGAGGAATCAGCACGCATCCTCCGCGTGCCGCAGCACTATACGGCCCGCCTCATTCGACAGCAACAAATCTCGGTTACGAGTGTGCAGCGGCGATGTCGGGTGCCGCCGATGATACTGGCCGACTCCCGGCCGTGCACAGCGCTCGAGGCTGGCGAGGATTTGATGACGATCGAAATAGGCGAGACAGTCTCGGTGCGCCGGGCGAGATAGCGACGCCGAAAACCGAGCGCAGTCCAATCGGAGGTTGAAAGCAGTTCTACCTCACCGCATCGGTCGCCCGGCGCTCGCCCCGGACCTCCGCGCGCTGATCCGTCAGATGCACCAGGCGAATCCACTCTGGGGAGCGCCACGGATCCATGGCGACTAGCAGCCTCGATACGCTGCCATCGGGCCTTCGACCCCCGCCAATGGAGTTTTTGATAGGCACCGGTTCATGTAAACGCACTCTTCAGGTGTGCAACCGGCTGCACATCTGGGCTGTCTCGTGTCAGTGCGTCAGCGCGTAGAGGAGGACATCGACACCGACGGCGTATCCGGCGGCGGCGAACTGATCGAAGTATCGGTGGTCGTCGCCTTCGCGTTCGAACGCATCGCCGAAGTCGGTGTTGTGCGTCATGAAGACGAGCATGTGTCCCTGCGGATCGCTGATGGCGCGCGCGTGCGGTACGGCGCTGTCGGCGCCGCGCTCCGACGTGCGGCCGCCCGTGCCCAGCCAGAAGTTGATCGACGGGATCTGCGGCAGCTCCCTGACGTCGTAGAGGACATGAAAGATCGGATGATCCGCCGGCACGTCGAAGAGCGAGAATTCCCCGGATGGCAACGCCTTCCGGATCTCGTTTTCCCAGTGCGCCCACGCATACTCCCCCCAGAAATCGTCTGCCCACAGAAAACCGCCGCGAACGAGGTAGTCGTGCAGATGGTTCGCTTCCTCGTCGCTGAAGTGCGCGCCACCAGGCTCGGTCATCATGATGAATGGACAGTGATCGATTTCCGGATCGGTCAGACGGTAGACCGCGTGATTGAACTCGCCCTCGGCTCCGCGGCTGACCGCCGCGACCGTGAGCTCGGAAAAACGGAAGCTCAGGTTGATGTCAGCGCGTGGGTAGTCGACGAACCAGCCATTGCCGTCGCCGTTCGGCGCGTTGTCGAACCCGATGCGGCAGAACATGAAGGCGCCGTCGTAGTGGGGGTTCGGCTGCAGGCTCGGGCGATAGAATCCGTACCGGCCGCCGCGACGCTGAGGGCTCGCGTCAGCGGCGGCCAAGGCCAGCGTCGCCACCAGGAAGAGTATGCCGCCGACGGTTCTCATGACATCCACCGCGCGCGCCGACAACGCTGAACGTGCCAGTCTGGCTCGCGTCGAATAAGGATTCCAGATGCTGATGAATGCTTCGCGGACGTTTTTTGGGCTTCTGAGCACCCCCGGAATCAGGTGCGAAGGACGCGAACGACAACCTCAATTCGTCGGCAGGAGTGAGTGAAGCCGTTGGGATCTCATCGGTGGCGTTGCGCGCGGACTACGCACGCCGTTTCAAGTGGAAGAACTCTCTCGCGACGGCATGGAAAAAGGGCTGGCCGAAAGCGTATACGGCGAGAAAGGCCGTGACGACGGTGGCGGCCTTGATGGACTCGATGCCCTCAGGCGACCAGTAAACGTCAGCGAGGCGCAGCCACAGGGCGAACTCGTCGAGCGTCAGCCCGAGGGCGACGCCAAAGATGATTGCGACGCGCAGATGCCACTCCTCGGCGCGAGTGGCCAAGGCGATGAATCCGGTCGCCATCAGGAGGAGGATGCCCCAAAACAGATGATGGATATGCAGTCCGCTCGCTGTCACCAAGTTGCGGAACGGTCCGTGCGGGAAGATATCGAAGTGGATGATGGCCGTCAGAGCGCGTAGGATGCCGAACGTGATCAGGAAAGCGAACAGCGCGCGGAGCGCGACGCGCCGACCAAGATCGAGACGTGCATAGTGCTGAAAGACGCGCACACGATCATGCTACAGCGGTGGTCACGGTCTACCGTGAACCGTACCGGGATTGTCGGAGGGCCTATTCGTTGAGTCGGAGTAGGGATGCCCATCGCTGAGCACCCCTCCACAGATCCGGACGTGCGGCCTGCCCGCATCGGTCTCGAAGACTCATCAAACAATGGTCACGTTGTCACCAGTTCGCACTGTTCCTGGCGCCGCGACGACGGCGTACACGCCGGCGCAGGGAAACTGACCAAGATCGGCCACTTGCATCTTATTGTGGTGAACGAGCGTCCGAAGAACATCGGTATCCTGGGGCAAATCTTCCTGCACAAGCGTCGTCATCACGCATCTGGGATCGAGCAGCGCCACGTTGATCCGTGCATCATGACCAAGCACGAGCTGATGACCAACCCAGCCGTTCTCCACGAATCCCGGCTGCTCGGTTCTGACGATCAGGTTCATGCGGAACCTGCGCTGCTCGAAGCGGCTCTGGGGCCGAAGCTCCTTCAGCCGCGCGAGCGTCGACGTGGTCATGACCGAAAGCGGAAACACATCGAAGAAAGCGCCGGGCGCGACCGGGGATTCCTTTCCAAGCGCGGCGAACAGAGCCGCTCCGAGCTTCTGTGCGACAACCGTGTCTCTGTTGCCCCCAGGGTCTGCGCCCTCGACGTCGGGGTGGTACTGGTCGATGGTGAAGTCATCCGGCGCAACCCGAGCAAGTCTGACATCTCGTCGACAGAATGCGGATAGCGCGCGGTCGACATCGCCGGAGTCGCTGGTTACCGACCTGCCATTCGGCAGATCGATCCGCACCGGGGGCATCTCGCGCCCGGCTCGTGGTGATTCGGTAAAAGCCGCTCGACACGCCAGCAAGTCTGGAAACAGCCTCACGCTTTTCGCGCTCGCCACCTTGCCCGTTTCAGCGTCGATGAGCGCGTATGCACGGTCACCCAAGACGCCGCGCTCTGTCACCGTCACCTCGTGGAGTTGCTCACCTTTCATGGACTTGACCGGAAACCTCCACAGTTCTGTGACGGAGTCTACCGTGGCCATCATTGTTCTCCTGTGTGGCTGACCCGCCGTCCTTCACAATTTCAGCAGCGCATGATCTCACCGACGCAGCCGCAACCAGGCGATCGCTCGTGGTACGACGTCAGCGGGATCAGTCACCAGTTCGTCTGAATCGATTGCCGCGCCATACAGCCGTTTCGTGCGATCCGCCATGACGCTCGTCATGACCCCGAGTTCCTCCACCAGTCTTGAGTGGAAACATCTGAACAGCCGTTCGGAGCCCACAAGTCGGCATGCCGAAACTTCGGGCGAGCAAACGCAGAATCCTCCTCGAAGAACTCATATGCATTCGGATCGCAACTGTGATTGACGTGACGATCCGGGATGCCCAACAACACGATCTTGCCATCGGACGCGTCGCCGACGCTGCGGAAGATCGAGTCCTCCAGCAATACGCTCGCGGTCTGGCCGGCGATGTCGATTTCAACTTGCGCGTCAGCCGCCGCACCGTCTGCAACACGGCCTTCAATTCGATCAAGGCCTGGCAGTCCACGAATGGCGTCGCGGTCAGACGTAGGTGATCACAGGCGGCCGGTTCAAACATCCAGACCGGGACTTCCAGGGATCGATCATCGCACCGGTGTCGAAGCCGCACCGACAGGCCGACGAACCACCGAAACAGCAGAGGACGCCATGCGTGATCGCTTATTTCGGCTTCGTCGCAGCCGACAGCTTGTCAGGGTGTACTGTTTTGTGAGCCGCCCGCCGTCGTTCCAGAACCTCTAACACCAGCTGCACGGCCCCATTCTCCTTGTTTCGGAGGTCGCGCTGTATGCCGGGCGTGAGGTACCAGGCTTTCAACGCCTTGTAGATGTCGTCCTCTTGGGTCTGAAGTTGTGAGGTAGTTTGCTTGAGGAGGGCCATCTGCGACGTTATCCCTTCTTCGCTGTGTACCCGCGTCTTCGCTGTATACCCGCGCCGTCTAGCGTGAGACAGGTTGCTCGACAGCTGTGATGGCTGCACTTCTCGGTACATCCGTGCACCAATCCCGCCGCCTCATTGTCGCGTCCTGCTTCTCTTCCGGAATCTGCCTGATGAAGGCTTCGGTCGTCCGTAGCAGCGAGGCTATCTTGTGCGTTGTCAACATATTACCTGGATCCGCCAACGTCACGACCGGACGGTCGTAGTCGCCGCTCGTTCCCGACCGTCTGGTTTGGCACTCGCACCTTGACTCTGCCAGCCATTGACGCATACTTAGCAGTCGCCACAGGCGACTGCTAACCTCTGGGGCCGCTGATCAAGTCCACTGGAAGGCACCTCCCAGTTTACGCCAGACGGAGTACACGACATGAATGTCAGACCACTGCACGACCGGATCATTGTTCGGCGCCTTGACGAAGGCGAACAGAAAGTCGGGGCGATCATCATTCCCGACACGGCCAAGGAAAAGCCGCAGCAGGGCAAAGTCATCGCGGCCGGGAACGGCAAGTCCAAGGACGATGGCAAGCGCGTCCCCTTGGACGTCACAACCGGCGATACGATCCTCTTCGGCAAGTATTCCGGCCAGGAGATCAAGCTCGATGGCGAGGAATACATCATCATGCGCGAAGACGAAGTGTTGGCGATCATCGAAGGCGGGACCAAGAAAAAGAAGTAGCGCAGGTCTCGAGACCTGCTCACGGGAGACAAAAGGCAATGGCAAAACAGATTGTATACGGCGAGCACTCGCGACAAGCCGTGCTGCGCGGCATCAACCAGCTGGCCGACGCGGTGAAAGTCACACTCGGCCCCAAGGGGCGTAACGTAGTTCTCGACAAGAAGTTCGGATCCCCGACGATCACCAAGGACGGGGTCACGGTCGCCAAGGAAATCGACCTCAAAGACCCCCTCGAGAACATGGGCGCGCAGATGGTGCGTGAAGTCGCGAGTAAAACCTCGGACACCGCGGGCGACGGTACGACCACCGCCACGGTGCTGGCTCAGGCGATCTACCGCGAGGGTGCGAAGAACGTCGCGGCCGGCGCGAATCCGATGGACATCAAGCGCGGCATCGAGAAGGCCGTCGAAGCGCTGACCGCGGAGCTGAAGAAGATGTCGAAGCCGGTGAGCGGCAACATGGTCGCCCAGGTCGGCACGATCTCGGCGAACAACGACGAAACGATCGGGAAGATTATCGCGGATGCGATGGACAAGGTCGGCAAGGACGGCGTGATCACGGTCGAAGAAGCCAAGACGCTCGAGACCTCACTCGAGGTCGTCGAAGGCATGCAGTTCGATCGCGGCTACCTCTCCCCGTACTTCGTCACGGACCCCGAGCGTATGGAAGTCGTGCTCGAGAACCCGGTCATCCTGATTCACGAGAAGAAGATCAGCTCGATGAAGGAACTCCTGCCGGTGCTCGAGCAAGTGGCGCGCCTCAGCCGCCCGCTGCTCATTATCGCCGAGGACATCGAGGGTGAAGCGCTCGCGACGCTCGTCGTCAACAAGCTGAGGGGCACGCTGCAGGCTGCGGCCGTCAAGGCGCCCGGGTTCGGCGATCGCCGCAAGGCCATGCTCGAGGACATCGCCACGCTCACCGGTGGCAAGGCCATCACCGAGGACCTCGGCCTGAAACTCGAGAACATCAAGATCGAAGACCTTGGCAAGGCGAAGAAGATCACCATCGATAAGGACAATACGACGATCATCGAAGGGGCGGGCTCCTCGGCCGCCATCGAGGGTCGGGTCAAGCAGTTGCGGACGCAGGTCGAAGACACGACATCGGACTACGATCGCGAGAAGCTGCAGGAACGGCTCGCGAAGCTCGTCGGCGGCGTCGCGGTCATCAAGGTCGGCGCGGCGACCGAGACCGAGATGAAGGAAAAGAAAGCCCGCGTCGAGGATGCCATGCACGCCACCAAGGCGGCGGTCGACGAAGGCATCGTGCCGGGCGGCGGCGTGGCACTCCTGCGCGCGTCGAAGGTCTTCGCGCACCTGAAGCTCGGCGGCGATCAGCAGATCGGCGTCAACATCGTCGCGCGCGCCATCGAGGAGCCCATGCGCTGGATCGCATCCAACGCGGGCCAGGAAGGATCGATCGTCGTGCAGAAAGTGCGCGAGATGAAGGACGACGAGGGCTTCAACGCACTAACCGATACGTACGAGAATCTGGTCAAGGCGGGCGTCATCGATCCGGCGAAGGTCGTGCGCTCGGCGCTCCAGAATGCGTCATCGATCGCCTCGCTGCTGCTGACGACCGAAGCACTCATCTGCGACATCCCCGAGGAAAAGAAGGATGCACCGCAGGCCGGCGGTCCCGGCGGCATGGGCGGCATGTACTAACGCACGTCAGTGCGGAAAATTGCAGAAGACTCTGTATGAAACAACAGCGGCCCGCGCTGGGGAATCCCACCAGGGCCCTTGTTGTTTCATCGTGTGTTGACGCAACTTCTTTCCGACTAGCTGTCACTGGGCTGGTCGAGTCGATGTAGAGTCGTTACCCCAAGAGATTGTGATCGGGCGCTGCGAATACGAGGTAGTTCGGAGATCTTGCGCCAACGTGACGTCGCCAGCAGGCTACGAGATGAGTGTCGGCGGCTTGGGCGGGATCAGCACATACGGCTGGTCGCGCAGCTCGCGGCTCAGTCGCGCGTGGCGCCGTCGCCAGGGCTCGAAGCGTCTGGCGATCGTGTTGAGCAGCCGGGCTTTCGACGGCGATTGTTCCTGAACGGCCGCCCGGCTGAAAAAACTCGCACCCAGCTCGGCATACCAGCGGATGTTGTGCCGCTGGCGCATTTGATCTTCGAAGAACCCCGCCAGCAGCAGGCACTGCGCGCCCGCCGTTTCCATCATCAGGCTGTCGTGCAGCAGGGTCGTGTCGGATACAAAATGGTCGAAGACCGCGCTGAGATTCGCGGGAGCCGGCCAATCAACGTCGGCCTGTGTGGATACCTGAGCGTAGTGCGCCAGCACGCTGGCGTTGTAGAG
Organism: Acidobacteriota bacterium; assembly: GCA_003222395.1. Taxonomy (GTDB): domain Bacteria; phylum Acidobacteriota; class Vicinamibacteria; order Vicinamibacterales; family CAVVIG01; genus Gp6-AA45. The sequence goes on along the minus strand of QHWB01000055.1, from coordinate 21,278 downwards.
CAGTTCCTGTCGATCGACGGTGGTCTCGGATACGTCCTGAAGGCCCACGAAGAAGAACTCCAGCACCTGCCGTTGATCAGTCGCGAGCAGTTCCCGCAGCGGATCCAATGACACCTCCGCGTGACCGTCTGTTTCGGTGATGAAGGCCGCATGCGCAGCCAGCGCTATAAGGATGACGCAACTCACGTGCCATGCTTATGCGAATTCGCTCGTCGCTCGCTTCGTCCCCCTCCCACTGATTCCATACGGTACGCCGATTATTGGAGGTTGTACAGCCCACGGAATTGTTAGTGGCAAACTCTATTTGTCAGCCCGGAATGGAACATTAGGCTCCGCACGGTCTGCAACGAGCGACGCCATCAGGAGACGTACGACGACCTCTCATTCCGTACACAGGTTGTTATCGGCTTGAGCGCACTGCCCGGCACGCCGGGACAAGCGCCGCAGGCGCAGAACGCGATCCGCCGGCGTCATGGCCGGCCTCGTGTGGCGTGGACTGGGCCGACGGGCGTCCGTGACCGTCTACGGAGCGCCTTGATCAATTCGCGAACGCTGGCGACGACGCAGCTTGCGTTTCCAATCATTCTGAAATCTGGCGCGATCGCCGTTTCGTTCAGACATCTGTACTCCGATTCGTGTGCGTCTCGCGTTCGGAGCTTTCGGCCGCCCTGGGAACTTACGTCGTGCCGGGGTCTTTGCTGCCCTTGTGAAGAATCTTTTCGACTTCGGTATGCGGGCGGGGGATGACGTGCACTGACACGAGCTCGCCGACTCGCCGTGCGGCCGCGGCTCCGGCGTCTGTCGCAGCTTTCACCGCGCCCACATCACCGCGAACCATCACGGTCACGTAACCGGCGCCGATATATTCCTTGCCGACCAGCACGACGTCGGCCGTCTTCACCATCGCGTCGGCTGCCTCGACCGCTCCAATGAGACCTTTGGTCTCGATCATTCCCAAGGCTTCGAATGGCATGCGAGCGGAACTCTAACAGATTGCAGGAGACGCCCGCCATGCGATGACGACAAGCGCCTTCGCATGAAGCCTTGTCGGCTGACCTGCGCTCCTGAAATGAGTCGCGACGTACGACTTCGGCGCGCTGAGCTTCAAGAATCTCGTGATCCGCGCACGCCCATCGAATACAAGACGTGAGCTAGTAGCGTGGCGATCTAATCTCACCGACGTCGAGAGCGGTTCCCATTTCCATCTGCTTCCCAGCGTACGCCTCCAGGTCGGCCAGTTCCTTCAATCGGGATGAAGCATCCTTGATGGCGTGATGGAACAGGTTGACCGATTCCGCAGACACGCGGCCCTCGGCGTCGTACGGGCAGCGGAGGAGAACACCACGGACGGGCGGTCTCGCCGATTGAGCGAAGGCACATGTTTATCAAAATCCCTGAGGGTGTCGAGAGTACAATCGCGCTTTCGCCCGTGTTAGTTCCGAACGGAGATCACATGGCGACGATGAACGGGACGATCAAAACGTTGACCGGCAAGGGCTTCGGGTTCATTGCGACGGCAGACGGCCAGGAGTACTTCTTCCATCAGTCGGCGTGTGCGGACATGCGTTTCGACGAATTGCGCGAGGGGCAGGCCGTCACGTTTGAAAAGGGGCAGGGTCCAAAAGGACCGAGGGCTGAAAACGTCAGGCGCGCATAGCGCCTGATTCGGTGGTTTAGCATCGAGGTACACCGGAGAACTCAGCGGCTATCGTGCTCTCCGGTCGTCTTCCGTTGACCTGACCTGAATCATCAAGGATTGTCGGCGACGATCTGCTTGAGCCATTCGAGAATCGCGGTGCTCCCACGCTAATAAGGGACCTCCGATTTCGGGCGCTGGAAATCCCGTCGCAAACGCCGGGTTTGCACCGGTCCCGAGTATCGTGGGTGCATAAAGCCGGGAGCCCGCGTTCGAGCCGCTCAGGGTCGAGGCGGAATTCGCGCGACTGCTCGCCGAAACCGAGCGGCGCCATCGCGCGGCCGTCGATGCGTTCACCGAAGCCGGAGGATCGGTGATCCTGTGACCGGAACATCCCGACTATCGCGAGTCGCCGGCTATCGAGATCATCGGATGACGACCGCATCGAGTCGCCTGCTGACGGATAGGAACCGAGACTCGCGGGGCAAATTGGTTCATCAGCGTTTTTGACTGAATCGTTGGTGATTCGTAGATTCATGTGTTATCAATTCTTCATGCGGCCTATTCTAAATCCGCGTCAACCTCGACTCCCGCCGCCTGCCGGCGTTAAGCGAGCGCGAATCGGGCGGCGCTGTTGTGTCGTTCATGCGTGCATCCGGGATGTTGCACCGCTCAACGTGGCTCACGAGACACCGCTATGGGAGCTGCATCCGATTTATGAAAATCGAAGTGCGCGTCGGCAATCTGTGGCAGGAGCTGTGAGCGCAGGGATCAGCCTGTCCTGACTGCCGATGCCGCTCGACGCATGTCGCGTACAATCGAAGACCGAAATGCATATGTATGAAAGCCTTGTGTGAGCCCATCTCTCCGTCGTGAGCGCAGCTGCGCGAACGGTTTCCAAAGCCACCGCCAGCTTCAACCCATTCCCGTCGCCCGCGACTCACAACCCCTTTCGCTGTTCAAAGGGGCAGAGAATAGAGACGCGTGAGCATGATATCTATCTCTCATCGCAAGAAGATTCTGTTGGTCTATCCGCGCTTCCCAGTATCGTTCTGGAGCTTCGGGTATATCAAGCGGATCGGCGGCTTTACGGCCGTCATGCCGCCGCTTGGCCTTGCCATCCTCGCGGCGTTAACTCCGTCCGAATTCGACGTCGAGATCGTCGACGAGAATATTGAGACCATCAACTTCGACGTCGAGTGCGATGTGGTCGCCCTGTCCGCGATGGCTATCCAGGAGGCGCGCCTCTTCGAGGTGGCGGATGCGTTCAGGCGGCGCGGACGGCTCGTCTGCATGGGTGGCCCGATCTGCAACGTCCTCCCTGAGCGATGCCGACCGCACTGCGACGTCCTGTTCGAGGGTGAAGGCGAGTACACCTGGAAGCAGTTCCTCGCTGACTGGTCCGAGGGCACCCATCGCGACCACTACGTGCAAGCCGATAAGATCGACATGCGCGATAGCCCGGCGCCGCGCGTCGAGCTCCTCAAAGTGGACCAGTATCGACTCGGGTGTGTGCAAACGACGCGTGGGTGCCCGTTCAAGTGCGAGTTCTGCGACATCATCGTCACCTACGGGCGGAAGGTGCGCGCCAAACCGATCGCGCACGTGATCGCCGAGCTGCAGCAATGGGCGGATCACGGCGTCGACTTCGTCACGCTGGCGGACGATAACCTCGTGGGCGACCGCGCGTACTGTCGGCAGATGCTGCGCGCCGTCGCCGACTGGAACCGGGCCCGTGCCGTGCCAATCAGCCTGTATGCGGAAATGTCTGTTGACGCGGTGCGCGATCCCGAACTTCTCGAGCTCTGTCGGCAGGCCAACATTACTGAGATGTTTCTCGGTGTAGAAACGCCGCGAAAAGCTGGCCTGCGAGAAACGTTGAAGATGCAGAACGTCGCCACTGATCTGGTCTCGGCGGTGAAGACGATCCAGAGCTACGGCATGGTGACGGTGGCCGGCATGATCATCGGGTTCGACAGCGACGATGCGGCGATCTTCGAAGACCAGTACGCATTCCTGCAGGAGGCTGGCATCCCGATCGTCATGCTCGGATTGCTACAGGCGATTCCGCGAACGCCGTTGTACGAGCGGCTCGAACGGGCTGGCCGGCTCCGGAGTCCCGCGCAGGGAAACAACACGCTGTCGTTCACGAACATCGAGCCGGTCTGCATGCGGTACGACGAGCTGGTCAACGGGTACCGCACGTTGTTCACCCGTTTGTACACGCTTGACGCGATCGGCGACCGCTGGCTCGCCAACGTCGATGCGTGGCGGTCGGTGCCAGGGCGCACCTGGCAGCAGAAGCCGCTCGGCAGGTGGCGGCCGTTCATGGTCGTGCAGATGCTGCTGATTCTGCGATGGTACGTGGCGCGTCCGTCACGGTTCGCGTTCTTCTGCCGGATGATCGCCGGCACCTTGACCAGGTTGCCGGCCGCCGTGCTGCAGACCTTCAGCTATCTGGCGTACTTCATCCATCTGCGCGAGTACGCGGACAAAGTCGTGGCCCGCGAGTGGAAGTTCAACTACGCGCTCGACGACGTGAACACGTCAGCCAACCGGTTCGGCGAGGGCGGCGCGATCAACATGCTGAGACTCGAAGCGCAGGAGGACGGCGCCCCGCGCGATTCCACAATCCAGCGCGCCGAAATCCGCGGCGCGGGAAGTGATCGCGAAGGCGGTCAAACAGAACGTCCATGACTCCGAGCCTCGGATCGGGCCTGCTTCGCGCAAAACTAGCGATATGATTTGTTATCACCACACCGCGTTGAGCTCGCACCGCGCTAGGCTTAGTCTAAGTCTAACGAGACCCTGGCTCAGACCGTACCCGATGGCGACGATCCGTTCACCACATGCTCGACGGTCTGAGGCAGGGGCTTCGTCAGTTCTTGCTCCGCAGCCGTGGCTTGCCCGCGTGCGAGTGGAACCGTAACGAGGGTCCGCCGCCGTTCACCTCACCATCAACGGTTGTGTGGCGCCGTCCGAGCGTTCGAGTCGCGAGCGGGAAATCCGATTGAACGCTGCCGCGTCGGCTGTCGGCCTGCAGATGAAACGCGGCGGTCGACGGCAGCGTGAGGTCGAGAGACCCCAGGTGCGACGTGAATTCCGCGCCATGGAACGAGGCGAGGTCACCGGTGACGCTGCCGTTGTGAGCGCCGACCCGAAGCGGTCCAGCCACATCCGACAGATGCACGCGGCCGTTGTGCGTCTCGATGGTAATCGCGGCCTGCACGCCACGAACGTCGACGCTCGCGTTGTGGTCGTAGATCGTCCAGCGCGCGGTCTTCGGCGCCGTGATCGTGTAATCGGAGCATTGAAGTTGACCTTGTTGAGCACGTTGAACACTTCCCACCCCACCTGCAGCGCCTGAGCCGGCGACAGCCGGAACGAGCGCGTCAGCGCGAAGTCGTTCTGCAGGGTCGAGGGGTTCACGACCGTGAACGGCGCCAGCATGCTCTAGGCTGAAGTTCCGCGTACGTATTGGTCACGATCGATAACTTTCCTTCGACAATCGTCGCGTTGTGACGTGTTGGCGGCGACAGAGTGTAGTAACGAGTGCTCTTGTACTCGTCGGTGGCTTCGTGTACAGTCCTCGGGCATGGCGAAACGCACCGGGCCGGTCCATGTGGTCACGACTACCCGCGAGCATAAGGGCAAGACGTATCACAGCTATCTGTTGTGCCGAAGCTATCGCGAGGGTCGCATGTGCGCAAGGAGACGGTGGGCAACCTGTCGCATCTGCCCCTCCCGATCATCGATCTCATTCGGCGGGCGCTCCGCGAGGAAACGCTCATTCCCGTCGATCAGTTCGAGGTGGTGCGCTCGGTCGCGCACGGCGATGTGCACGCGGTGCTGACAACCATCGACCGGCTCGGGTTGGAACGCGTGCTGTCCACGCGCCGCTGTCCGGAGGCGGCGGTGGTGACCGCCCTGATCGCGGCGCGGGTGATCGCGCCTCATACGAAATTGGCGACGACGCGCTGGTGGCACACGCGGACGCTCGCGGACGATTTCGGGCTCCAGGCGGTCAGCGAAGACGATGTGTACGCGGCGATGGATTGGTTGCTGGACCGACAAGACGCGATTGAGCGAACCCTCGCTGGAGGCCATCTGGCGCAGGGGGGCTTGGTCCTCTACGACGTGAGCTCGAGTTATTTCGAAGGGACCAAGTGTCCGCTCGCCAAACGGGGGTATAACCGCGATGGCAAGCGCGACAAGCTGCAGGTCAATTACGGGCTCGTCACCAATAGCGCCGGCTGTCCGGTGGCGGTGTCGGTGTTTGAAGGGAATGTCGCTGATACGACGACGTTGGTGCCGCAGGTACAGCGGCTCCGGGAGCGCTTCGGCATCCGCGACGTCGTCATCGTCGGGGATCGCGGCATGATCGCGCAGACGTCGATCGACACGCTGAAGACGGTCGATGGCGTGGCCTGGATCACGGCGCTCAAGAGTGCGCAGATCCGGACGCTGCTGACCGGCGGGGCGTTGCAGCTCGGTCTGTTTGATGACCGGAACCTCGTGGAGCTGACGCACCCAGATTATCCCGGTGAACGGTTGATGGCGTGTCGCAACCCCGAGCTCGGAACGGTACGCGCGCACAAACGACAGGACCTCCTCGCCGCCACCACCGCCGCACTGGAGAAGATTCAACGGCGCGTGGCAGGCGGCCGGTTGCGCGGCCGTGCCGAGATTGGGCTGCGCGTGGGCCGCGTCATCAACCAGTACAAGGTCGCGAAACACTTCCGGGTCACGATCACCGACGCGACCTTCACGTTTGCGATTCGCACCGATCGGGTCGCCACCGAGGCGGCCCTCGACGGCATCTATGTGATTCGGACGAATGTCGCGGCGGCCAAGCTGAGTGCGGCCGCCGCGGTGCGACACTACAAAGCGCTGAGCCAGGTGGGACGCGCATTTCGGTCATTGAAAACGATCGACCTGCACGTCCGGCCGATTCATCATCGGTTGGCCGACCGCGTGCGCAGTCATATCTTCCTTTGCATGCTGGCGTATTACGTGGAGTGGCACATGCGAGAGGCCTGGCGTCCATTGCTCTTTGCCGATGAAGACCAACGGGCGAAGGCGCGGCGCGACCCCGTCGCGCCGGCGCGACGCTCCGCGGCCGCCGAGGAGAAGGCGGTGACCCATCGCCTCGCAGATGGCACGATGGTGCATAGCTTCCGCACGTTGCTGCAGGATCTCAGCACGATCGTCCGGAACGCATGCCGCGTGCGCGGGCATGAGGACGCGCCAACCTTTACTGTGACGACGACGCCCTCGCCCGAGCAGCGGCGGGCCTTTGCATTGCTGAAACGGATCGCGTAGTAAGAACGCGCACCGAGGATTTCCCTCAAGTCCAACGACGATCAGGAGATCCTCGACGTGCGAAGGTGGAACTTCAGTCTAGGTCAGCGGCTATTCATTCGCTTCGGCGTCTTCTTGGTCAGCCTGAATCGGTATTCGTGTCCCTTCGCGTCGCGGATGTAGACCGTCTTTTTCGTGATAGCAAACATCACTCGATCACCGACGATCAAGTTCAAGCTGCCTGCGCCGACAGGGAGAATGTCCTTCACTTCAACCCGGTCGTCCTGCGTCTCAATCACATAGGTCGCAACCTCTGGGACGGTCGGAGGATTGGCGGGACTCGGTGGTCCGAACGGTCTGGATCCGACTCTGCCCTGGCCGACGGTCAAGTCACGCATGACGCCAGCGTCGGTACAGGTGCCGGTTTGCCAGTAACGTTCGGGAGCACCGGCCGCGACACCAACCAGGCAGTTGATCGCAGCCGCCGTTGTCAGAAGCAGCAGCGACCATTTCATAGGTCTGCTCCTCCCACTCATTCTATGGCCGATGCTGGCCGGGTAGACGCGTCGGCTTTCGTCGGATACGAATGATCGCCGAGTGCAGGGCCTGCGTTGGCGGCGACCCCCTCGGCCACAGCCACCAGATCGGCGTTAAGCGTTACTGGACGCGAGAGTCGCTCAGCTCTGCTCCAGGTCTGCGAGCGCGATCGGCCAGCCACTCGACCGCATCACACTCGAACCAGGCCATCGGGCCTTCCGAGGCGTAGTCCGGATGGGGAAAGGTGCGCTCGCCTCGGCGCTCAAGACCGATCTTCAGCAGGACCCGTTGTGAGGCGTAATTTTGCAGACTGGCCATCCCGGCGATGCGGGGTAGCTTCAGATCAACGAACCCGTAGCGAAGCACCGCAAGAGCCATCTCTGTTGCGAAGCCCTTACCCCGGGCCGATTTCACAAGCGTAAAGCCTATCTGGATGATTGACTCGCCTCGGATGTGGTTCAACAGGTGGTAACCAAGGCACGCGCCGGTGTCGCGCTCAACGGTCATCCAAATGCCGAGGCCGGGATGTTCGTCGTAGTAGTGCAGGATCCGGGTTCGCAGAAATTCCTCAGATTTCGTGCGGTCTTTAACTCCGCCAAGGTACCTCGTCACATCGGGGTCGCTGTACAGATTCGCCAGCCAATCTATGTCGTCGGGAGTGAAACGCCGCAGGGCGAGACGGTCGCTGGTCAGCCAGTAGTGAGCGCCCGACATGAACCGCAAGTTTACTCCCCGGAGGATTACTCCTGATCAGTCGCCAAGGGTTACGAAGGAGCGCTCGTCGAGACGTTCAATTCGCCTCCATTCCAAAGACCGCCCCGACCAGATCGAGAGAACCGCCGGCCGGAACCAGTCGGTCATGCTCCCAATTCGCAAGGCTTCCACCTGCGCTAGACTATCGAACTGCAATGGCGCTCGGCAAAGGAGTTGGCTATGGTCCGTCGACTGATCTTGGCGGCCTTTTCGGTGTCGTTGACCGTCCCGGCATTGGCCCAGACGACCGACGCGGGCGCTGACCGGTCACTCTCGCCGTCTCTTGCAGCGGTCGCGAGGTCGATGCACGCGACCATTCGCCGCAATATCGCCGAGGCAGCTGAGACCATGTCGGCGGAGGATTATGCCTTCAAGCCGACACCACAGGTCCGAAGCTTCGGCGAGGTCCTCGGTCACATCGCAAACGCGAACTTCTTCTTTTGCGCACAGGCCAAAGGCATGTCTTCGCCTTCAACCACTAATCTCGAGAGAGTGACCGAGAAGGCCGCGCTCGTGAAAGCTCTGCTCGATTCGCTGGCTTACTGCGACACCGTCTACGAGACGACGACTGATTCCAATTTCAATCAGCCAGCCACCATCGCAGGGCTCGGCAACAAGCCGACGCAGACGATTCGCGGGGCCGTGCTCATGTTCAACACCACTCATAATAACGAGCACTACGGCAACATTGTCGTATACATGCGGCTGAAAGGACATGTGCCGCCGTCGACAGCTCTGACTCAACAGCCAAAGAAGTAGCAAAGAGCCTGACAATTCGCTCCAATCCCCGAAGTTCGTAGCCAGATCGGCGTCACACGGGACTAATCGTGGGTAACGCTTGCGTCCGAGCTCTCGGCCGTCAGGTGCTGCCGCAAGAACCGCAGTGTCTGCCGCAGTATGTCGCGAGACGTTCGGCTGTCGTCGAAGAGATCAAAGGCGTGCGGGCCTTCGGCATGGTTCACGAAGGTGATCGGGAGATTCTCGATAAGGCCCTGACGGATGAAGCTGTCGATGGAGGCATTTATCCCTGGAAACTGGTCGCGTCCGGCCCTGGTGATGAGCAGCGGAACATCCCGCCGAAGATCCGTAATTGCACGGCCCGCGCCTGGGTTTGCGAAACCGAATTGCCGCGCAGCGTCCGCTACGTGCGTTGTGTCGTTAAGGTCGAGGAGGAATCCGCAGCCGAAGACTGCGCACGCCGGCGTTCGAGTGGCGTCCTGCATGAGGGTCGTGAGTGCCGTCGGGACGTTCCCAGATACCGCGACGATTCCGACCCGCGCTGCATCGATCCGCAACGATCTAGCCGCTTCATGAATATGCTCGAGGAGGGTCTGAAGATCCGCGACGGGGTCACGGTTCGTGTAAGCGATTGCCACCATACCCGAGAGGGCGATCAACTGGCACATCGAGACCGTCCATCCGATTTCTTTATAGGTCAAGGTGGTCGGACGCGGTTCCATTGCCCCCGAGTAGCCTGCCACGATGATCACTGCTGGCCAGCGACCATCGTCCGTTTGGTCCGGCGGGTAGTAGACGTCCATGCTCAGACGACCATCAGGCGGACCGTACGCGACATCGCGTCGTACGGTCACGTCGTCCATCCCGTCCAACTGCAAGCACACGCGACGCGTGAAGAGGTCTCTGGGTGGCACTTGAGTCATCGACCCTCCAAAACTGCGGCGGTTTCGCGAACCACCGCCAGGCCAGCAGTGTGATTCCTCTTGTGGGCCTTGTGTCCAGTGGGGATAATTGAAATCTACTTGCGGGCAATCCGATGGGCCTGCCTCCCTTCCGACGTCCCTTTAAGCCTCAAGTCTCTGGTTCGGCACAGCCGTGGCGCTGCGCGAGTCGCTAAGGGTTTACCCAAGGGCAGTGCTCCGCCACGGTCGGGCCACCACCTGCTCTGGGTGGTGGGCGCACCTGGAGTTCACCCGCATAAACATTCAGCGGATCATCCTCGCCAAAAAGATCGAGGATTTTGCGAGACGCGGGCGCGCAGACATCGATCACCGCTTCAACATCCCGCGATCAGAACGTTCGATCCGCTGACGACGGTCTGACCCAGCAGTGCGGATGCCTTCATCATGGACCCGAGAAGCCGATCGGGACTCCTCCAGCTGCACGCACGACCGCGATGGTCACGCCCTCCATCACCCGCGTAGGCGGGACCACCTCCTCGGCTCCTTCGCGGAGCGCCTTCTCGAATGCGGCGCGCGTGTCCGCGACGTGAACGGCGAAACTGCTGCCCGGCGTCTCAGACGGCTTGGTGGCGCGAATCGCGCCGCCTCCTTTGTCGGAGTACGCAAACAGATGGTATTCGCCACCTGGCGTGTGGAAACTCGGCTTGAACTTCCAGCCCAGCACCTTGGTGCACCACATCTTCGTCGCAGCCGGGTCGGAGCTTGCGAGCTCGGTGTGGGTGATCCAGCCGTAGAGACCTCGCGTCGGGACGTGACTCGGCGGAGACAAGCGCGACGGCTTCCTCGAGGGAGGCTTTGTCGCTGATCGTTTCGACGCGCGTCGTCTCTTCGTCATGGTCACTCCTATGGCCACCCGACGCCCGGTGCGGGTGCCTCGATGGTCAGCACCTGTCCCGTTCGCGCTCGCGCAACTTCGGGGATGTGCTCCATGCCACGCCACTCCGCCGCGACCAGGAACAAGGTTCTGTTGCCGGTGCCCCCGAGCATGCAGGCGAAACAGCCGCGATCGATGTTGATTGTCTGCAACACCTCACCACCTTCGCGGACGCGCACGCAGCATTTGTTGGGAACGTTTGCGTACCAAACGGCGTTGTCTGCGTCGATGCAGATGCCGTCCGGAACGCCGTCGCCGAGGTCAGCCCACACACGTCGATTCGACAGGGTGCCGTCTGCAGCGATGTCGAAAGCGGTGAGCCTCTTCCCGTGCGACTCGGCGATGATCAGCGTGCCGTTGTCGGGCGTCACGGCCATGCCATTGAGAAAGGTAATATCATCGGCTACACGTCGAGCCGCAGTATCCGGTGTGACCAGGGCGATGATTCCGGGGCCGCCATTGATGTAGGCGTTGCCCCGACCGTCCACGACGATCTCGTTCCAGGCCTTGTCTGAGAGGGCACGCAGGTCGGCGTGGGTCACCAGCGATCGTCTGGCTCCCGGCGCAGAAGGAGACTCTCGCGCCCCGAGACGATGAGCAGGCGGCCATCCGGTAGCCAATCGATGCAAAAAGGAAGACCGAACGCTGTGCGAACGACGACCTCGCGATTTCCATCAAGATCGAGTGCCACGATCTCTTGAGCGCCCCAGTCCGAGAACCAAAGACGGTTCTGGTGCCAACGTGGCGATTCACCCATCGCGAGACCGGTTAGCAAGGTTGCCACTTCGGGCGGTGGCATGTCGTCTGGCATCCTAACGCAAGACGGGCTGATGTCGACCACCGGCCACCGGAGCTCTCGAAAGTCGCAAGGACTAGCCGCGGATTAGCCGACGGCCGAGTGTCTCCTGTCCGGACCAGGGGTGGGCGCTCGTCCTGACTGCGTGGATCGCAGAAGCGGGCCCGCGCATTGCTTCACAATCCGGTCGGTAATGTGTGTTGTCGGCCGACCGAACTCGATACCATTTGTCGCGAGTCCTCCGGCGCCGAAGGAGTTCAGCGGTCAACTGGTGGATTTACGGGCGGCACCACGGCCGACGCCTCACGCGTGCTGCGCCGGCCCCACATCCAATGGGCCACGGCAACCGCCGCAAGCCCGAATGCGCCGCGCTTCAGCCACCGCATTCTCGCTGGCTGGGCGCGATCGGTTGCGAGCAGCTGTCGGATAGCCTGAGGCGAATATGAAGAGCCTTGACGAGGGCGGGAATCATTCCGATCGCGATCGCCAGGTTTCGGTACTTGAATGGGCGAGTCCGGCGACTCCAAGGTCAAGACCAGCCGGTGATCTCGGTCGATACGGAGAAGAAGGAGCTCATCGGGCAGTTTTACAACAAAGGCCGAAAATGGCGGCCTCACGGCGATCCGGAGGGGGTGAAGATTCCCGACTTCATCGATCCCGCGAAGCCCAAGGCCATCCCGTATGGGATCTATGATGTCGCGCGCAACCTCGGGTGGGTGAACGTGGGCGCTGACCACGATACCGCGAGTTTTGCCGCCGGGAGTATTTTTCGATGGTGGCTGACGATGGGCAGCCGCGTGTATCCGCAGGCGCGCGAGCTGTTCGTCCGTGCCGATGCCGGCGGTAGTAACGGCTATCGGGTGCGGCTCTGGAAGGTAGAGTTGCAGACCCTCGCCGATAAGACCGGGCTGCACGTCACCGTCTGTCATCATCCACCCGGGACGAGTAAGTGGAACAAGATTGAACACCGGTTGTTCTCGCACATCAGCATGAACTGGCGAGGGCGCCCGCTGACCAGTCACGAAATCGTCGTGAAACTGATTGGAGCCACCGTCACCAAGACTGGCCTGAAAGTTAGGGCGCGCTTGGATAAGCGCAAGTATCCGACGAAGGTGAAAGTCATCGATGAAGAGATGCGAGCGCTAAATATCAAACCGCACGCGTTTCACGGGGAATGGAACTACACCATCATCCCGAGGACGACTCAGTCGATGAAATCCACCAAGAAGTGACAGTTGTTTAAGTTATTTTTCGGAGGCCCCTTAGCATTAGTAAGAAGCCGTTCGCGAAGCCGCGCACCGGGTATCAGGATCCTGAAAGAGCCGCTACTCGTACCGTAACGCGATCGCAGGGTCGATGGTGGTAGCGCGCCGCGCTGGGATGAATGCGGCGGTGGCAGCCACGATCGTCAGGACGCCGGCCACTGCGACAAATGTGAACGGGTCGCTGGTCTTGACACCGAAGAGCAGGCTCGCCAGCAGCCGCGTCAGGCCGTACGCGAGCACCAAGCCGATCGCGACGCCGACAATCGCCAGCGTCATGCCCTCGCGCAGGACGGTCTTGAGCATCGTGGCTCGATTCGCGCCCAGCGCCATGCGGATACCAATCTCCTGCGTGCGCTGCTCGACCGAGTACGACATCAGGCCATAAATTCCGATCGCCGCCAGTACGAGCGCGGCCCCTGCGAAGATGCTCAGCAACACCATGTTGAAACTCTGACGCGCCACCGCGCCCGACAGAACCTGCTCCATTGTCCGCTCGTGCGAGATCACGATCTGACCGTCGACGCCGCGCAGCTCGCGCTCTATAGCGACGCGCAGCGGCATCGGGTCGGTGGTGGTGCGAACCGCCCACGACAAGGGGATCACGTTGTTCGCGAGCGTTGTCAGGCCTTCGGTCATCTGCGACTGCGGGATGTACATGACACTGGTGGCGGCGTTTCGCGCCAACCCGTTCTCGCGGACGTTGCCGACGATCCCGACGATTTGCCGCGGCGGCTCCTCGAACTGGGGACCGAGCCCCTTGCCGATCACGATCAGTTGACCGATCGGGTCCTCGTTGGCCCAGTACTTCTTCGCCATCGCCTCATTGATGATGACCAGACGCGGTCCCGACGCGGTGTCGCGGTCCGTGAAGACCCGGCCGTGCACGAGTGGGATTCGGAACGCGCTGAAGTAGTGCGGCGAAACCGAGCGCCATTGTTCGTCACCGGTGTACTCGCCGCGCGCCGGCGGTTTGCCGACGATCGTAAACGGCAGGTCGATGCCGGATTCGACAGGCAGCGCAATCGTCGAGGTCGCGGCGTCAACGCCCGGCACCGCCTCTATCCGCTGGACCACCTGCGTCGTCAAATTGCTAACGCTGGCCGTCGACGAGTACGCCGTGCCCGCGAGCGAGGTCTGAAACGTCAGGACGTTGTGCGCGTCGATTCCGGACTCGACCGAACGCAGACCCACGAAGGTGCGAATTAGCAGCGCGGCGCCGACGAGGAGCACGAGCGCCAGCGCCATTTCGGTCACGACCAGAACGGAGCGGACGCGCTTGTGGCGAAGACTGGTCCCGGACCGACCGCTCGCTTCCTTGAGCGTTGACACCAGATCGGGTTTCGACGTCTGCAGCGCCGGAAAGAGACCGAACATGACCCCGGTCACAAGGGATAAGCCGATCGTGAAGGCCGTCACCCGCCAATCGAGCACCGGGATCAGTATCCCGGTTCCGTTCGGATCGGTGACGCGCGGAATGTTGCCGGGGACGAGCAGCAGCAGGGCGCGCACACCCCACGCGCCGAGCGCCAGACCCAGGAGTCCGCCACAACCGGACAGGAGCACGCTTTCAGTTAGAAGCTGACGGACCATACGGCCGCGATCCGCGCCCATCGCCGATCGAATGGCGAGCTCGCGCTGCCGACCGGCGGCCCGCGCCAGCAGCAGATTCGCCACGTTCGCACACGCAATCAGCAGCACCAGCGCGACCGCACCAAACAGCACGAGCAGCGCTGTCCGCACGTCACCGGTCGTCGCCTCGCGCATCGGCACGACCGCCACGCTTTCGTCGGCATCCATCCATTTCGGATTGAGTCTCCGGAAGCGTTCGCCGACGATCTTCATCTGCGCTTCCGCCGCTGCGGGCGTCACACCTCGTTTGAGGCGTCCGGCGACATTCAGGTAGTGGCCTTGATTCGTACTGTTCGGATCCGCTTGGAGTGGAATCCAGACGTCGGCTTCCGGATCAGAATGAAAACTGTTCGGCAGGATGCCGACCACGTCGTACGGAACGCCGTTCAACAGGATCGGACGGCCGATTACGTCACCGGCACCGCCGAACCGCATCTGCCACACGCCGTAACTAAGCACCGCGACGGCAGGACCATGGGGCAGATCCTCAGCCTGCGAAAAGGTGCGTCCGGCGATCGGCAGCACGCCGAAAACCTTGAAGTAATCGGCGGAGACGTGGGCGCCCTTCACCGGCTCCGGCGGGTTGCCCGATCCGAGGTTCATCGCCAGGGCCCCGAAATCGTAGATCGCCATTGCCTCGAACACGTCGTTCTGCCGCCACACCATGTACTTCGGAATCGAGTTCGAATCGCCCACGCCCGCACGGAAGCGGCGACCAAGCTTCATGATCCGGTCCGGCTGCGGGTACGGAAGCGGCTGGAGAAGAACCGCGTCGACGACGGTGAAAATGGCCACATTTGCGCCAATGCCAATCGCAAGCGCCGCCAGCGCAATGGCGGTAAAGCTCAGATTGCTGCGCATGTTGCGGAACGCGTATCGCAAATCGGCCAAGAAAGCTTCCATCAGAACCGTTGACGAGAGACGCGTCCGTTTGTTCCGTAGCGCCCGCAGACCATCGACGTCCTGATCCCGTCCGCTGCCCTGCGGACGTCGCCACTCAACTCCTCTGTAGTCGCCCTGGGCAGATTGAAATGAATTCTTCGCAGACTACGGGGGACCGACGACGTCCATCACAATGGGCAGTAGGATCGGTCTGTGCGGCAACAGCGAGCGTTCGCAACGCTCCAGTCTCGATTGTTTGCTCCGTCCTACATCGTTGCGGCCCTCGCCTGCGGCATGTGTGGCGCGGCTCTTCACGGCACGTCGCAGCCTTGACCTGCGCCAGCCGTTTCGTCCGCGTTGACCCGAGGGCGGCGAAGACTCGTCTGCACACGATGAGGCGAGACTATTCGTGGCGCAACGCCAGGAGCGGATCGAGGTGAGCGGCACGGCGTGCAGGAATGTAGGTTGCGACAATGCTCACGCCACAGAGCATCGCCGACCCGCCGGCGAATGTCGCTGTGTCGGCGGATGACACGCCAAAAAGAAAAGAGGCGAGAATTATCGAGCTGGCGGCGCTGATCACAAGACCAATCGTCACACCAATGAGCGCGAGCGACAGGTTCTCGCGGACGATCATCCGAAGGACATCCGTCGCGCGCGCGCCAAGCGACATGCGGATACCGATCTCGCGTATGCGCGCCGAGACATTATGTGTGGCAACCCCGTAGATGCCGATTGACGCCAGCAGTAACGTCAGGCCGCCCAATACGCCCAGCAGCGACACCACGGCACGCCGGAGATTAAGACTGCGACGAATCCGTTCGTCCATCGTGTGGAGGTTGAAGAGCGGCAGGTTCGGATCGAGATCACGGGCGATAGCCGTCAGCGACGAGAGCGCTGCGCGAGCATCGCCGGCCGCTCGGACCACGAGTGACGCTGCGGACTGCGGTCGCAACGGTACGTAGTACGCGCCGCGAGCCGACTCGGTCAGAAACAGGTACTTCGCGTCGCGCGCAACGCCAATCACCTCCCGCCAGGGCTCCTTTGAGTCGGCAACGTGCACGCGCTTGCCGACCGGATCCATGCCGGGCCACAGCCGGCGCGCCAATGTCTCGTTGACGATCGCCATCGGTGCGTCGGCGGCGCTATCGGCCCGAGTGAATTCACGCCCGAGGACGAGTGGCAGATCGAGGGTTTCGAAATACCGTGGCGAGATGCTGGCGACCGTCGCGTGCGCTGAATTGTTGCGACCCTCGGAGACCAGCGTCGCGCCAACCATCTCGCCGCCGAGCGGCAGGATGTCCGCCGTGGCCGCCGAGATCACATTCGGCAATGCCGCCGCGCGCTCCACGAACTGCAAGACGAACGCGTCACGCCGAGCAGGCGTGTAGCCTTGAAGATTCAGATCGAAAGATACTGTCACGAGCCCGAGAGGATCGAACCCGGGATCGACGCGCATGGCGCGTGAGAAGCTTTGCAGGAACAGTCCCGCGGTAATCACGAGTGCGAGCGCCACTGCGACCTGTGCGATGACAAAGATTCGTCGCAACCGGGCCGGGCCAGGCGAGGTGGTCGACGTCGTGCCTTCGTTCTTAAGAGCCGGGAGCACGTCGAATTTCGTCGCCGTCACTGCAGGCGCGAGGCCGAAGACCACAATCGTCAGGACCGCGACTGCCGTTGCCGCCAGCAACGCTCGGCTGTCCAGCGTCAGCAGCACTGATACGTCGGTGGGCACTTCGCCGTAGTGCACGATGAGCGCAGATAATCCGAACGAGACGGCGAAACCGGCTACTCCGGCCAGCACCGCCAGAATCACTGATTCCGTCAGCAACAGGCGGATCAACCGGCCGCGCGACGCGCCAATCGCTCGCCGCATCGCGAACTCCCGACGACGGGACAGATGGTACGCCATCAGCACGTTCGCGACGTTCGCGCACGCCACGAGGAGCACAAGCGCCGGCACGATCGAGATGAGCTCGAACATCGGCGCGAGGCTGTCCTGCTCCCACGGAGTCATCCCGCCTCGCACCGGCAGAACGCGTGCGCTCTTTTCCTGACTGCGTGAAGTATCAGGTGGATTCAACTGCTTCGCGATCACGCGCATCTCGGCGTCCGCCTGTGCCGTCGTCGTCCGATCGCGAAGCCGTCCGACAACGCGCAGCCAGCCGGCGTTCGGGTCGTTCACGAGAGCGCGACTCGTCGGCATCGCCACACGCTGCATCGCCATCGGGACCCAGAGTTGCTCCGGGTCGTCGGCATAGGCGACGCCCGTGAAGCCGCGCGGCGCGACGCCAATGATCGTGAACGGGTGGCCATTGATCGTGACGCGCGTGTCGATGACACGCGGGTCGGCACCGAACTGTGTTTTCCACAGGGCATCGCTCAGCACCACGACAGCGTGGTCAGCCGGCACTGTGTCTTCGTTCGAGGCAAACGTGCGGCCGATCTGGACGCGAATCCCAAGGACGTCGAAGTAGTTGCCCGAGACCAATCCGCCTAGGACGCGCTGTGGCTGCCGACCGCCGACCGACATGGCGGTACCCCCGTACGCGGTCACGCCCGACAACGTCGTCGCGCGATCGCGATAGACGAGATAGTCCGGGTACGACACGTTGCGGGTTCCTCCGGAGCGCCCTTTGAGACCCGCGATCCAGACCAGCGGACCTGCCTTGTTCCACGGCGCCGGCTTCAAGAGCATGACGTCGACGAGCGTGAACATCGACGTCATCGCGCCGATCCCGAGCGCGAGGGTCAGCACCACGACGAGCGTCCGGGCCGGACAATGGCCGACGCGCCGGACGGCCTGCCGGAGATCTCCACCGATGCGCTCCAGTTCTGTGAAGCCCCACACGTCGCGAGCCTCCTCGCGCAGCTTGAGCTTGTTTCCAAAACGAACGTGCGCCTCACGCGCCGCCTCCTCGGCGTCAAGGCCGCCCCGCCGATTCGCGGCGGCGCGGAGCTCCACATGCAGGCGCATCTCGTCGTCAAGATCCTGTATGCGCCGCCAGCGCGTGACGAAGAACCAGATGCGTCGAAACAGCATCATGCGATCTGCAATACGCGAGCGATTGCGCCAGTGACGCGTTGATAGGCTTCAATCTGACGATTGAGTTCCCGCCGCCCTGCCGCTGTGAGCCGGTAGTACCTCGCGCGGCGGTTCTCGTCAGTGCGGCTCCATTCGCCGGCGATCCAGCCCTTGACAGCATCCGCTGAAGAGCCGGATACAACGAGCCCTCCTCAACCCGCAGGATATCTGTCGAGGCCCGCTCGATCGCTTCGGCGATCTCAAATCCGTGCAACTCGCTTCGACGGGCGAGCGTCGTCAGCACCAACATGTCAAGCGTGCCAGGAGGGATCGGATCGCGGAACGGCGGCAGCGCCATGACATAGACAGTCGATGTTACGGCTTCAGCAGCGTCAATGTTCCAATGCTCGAAGGCGACTCGGGCGACCGTCTCAGATACGGCCCGGCATAAATTCGCTGCGGCCCGGCACGCGGATGAGAAGGCACTCTATTTGATGCGCAACGCAACGAGCGGGTCGACGTGCGTGTCGCGCCGAGCAGGCACATAGGCGGCAACGATCGCAAAGGCGCCAACCATTTAGTCTATCAGTCGTCAGATCGCCGTTACACGTTACCGAACGCAGAGATCAGAGAACCGCCCGCTAGGTCGCGAGTCGGCGCGGTTCACACCAAGATCGACAGCTGTGCGACTTTGCCGAGACTCTCCTCGCGAAGGATAAACTTGAAGTCCGGTGTTCGGCCGACGCGTTGGCGACTGAAGTTACCGCCTATGCCGCCGAATGCACGAAGGCCTCTACGCCGCGGGACGCGAGTTCGGCCTGGATGTCGCCGGCGAGGAATCGGCGGGCTTCGTCATTTTGCTTCAGCACCGCGTCAAAATGCGCAACTGTGAGTCCTCGGACGAACAAGTGGGATTGTTTGCCGGTGCAGAGTTCCGCAATCGGACGCATTTCCTTCTGTAGGTAATCTAACTCCGGAATCCAAGGCGGCGAGGTACGAACCGCTTCGTGCAGCTGCTCGACATTGTCCATGAAATGCATGTGGTCTGCGTGGCGAAGAATGACCATGCGTTTCGCGGCGGGTATTCTGTCGAAGATCTCGTACATGCCGTCCAGCGGAAGGCAGACGTCGTTGTCCGCCACCAGAACGAGGGTCGGCACGTCGCGGCCCCATTTGAACGCCAGCTTCGCCGGCAGAATTCCGGGCCTCGGATTCGAACTTCCACCTGGCGCGAGCGCGACAACCGCCCGAATGTGATGCAGCACGTCGGGAGAGGCGAGCGCTGTCCAGCCGCCGAAGCTGTGGCCCACAATGCCCACGGGCGCAGGCTCAAGCGGCGCTTCGGTCAGGACATAGTCGAGAAGAAAGCGAATATCCGGAACGCGGCTCGCGATGGCAGCTTCGGCTCGCGCGGCCCGTTGTTCAGAAGTTTCACCTTCCCAACGCTGGAGCTCGGGTGCGACGAGTTCGGAGTGATTCAGTCCCGCGACGATGTAGCCGTGGCTGGCCAGGTGATTCGTCAGAAACGTGTAGCCTCGCGGACCGCTTCCGCCGCTCGCATGAGAGAGAAGGATGATCGGGCAAACGCCGACCGGTTCCGTTGGACGCCACATGTCGCAAGGAAAGCTGCGGTTGCGCACAGTGTCGAACGCCTGCATACTCCGCTCGGCGACAGTGAATCGGCCCGAGACAAATGGGTCGTACATCAATTCGTAAATGATACCTGCTCGCCGCAAATGACGCTGTCGCTGTGCACGCAGAAGAAAGGCGAGCCTAAACAGTCTCCAGTTGGAACCAGGTGGCCGGCTGGTTGCGTCGTTTGGAGAGGCTCCGGCGAGCCGGGTGAGCCGGCGTGATGGCCACTACGACGTGCATTATCGCTCGACGCTAGTACGGGTAACCTTTGAGCCTTGGCGTCCTGGGCTTCCAATCAGGTAGGGAAGCGTATTTGTCACCAATTGGCATCTTGACCTTCGGCAGACTCTGGGCGTCCAGTGTCTCGTCTTCCGGGATGACATCGTTGATGTAGAGCAGATACGCCGTCAACGCGTAGACCTCATCGGCCGTTAGCGTCCCCTCTCTATTGAGGGGCATCCCGCGATTGATGTAATCCCAGACCGTGGTTGCGAACGGCGCGCGAAGCGGCAGAATTCGCCCTCGCGCCCAGACGTCAGGATTCTTGGGATCTTTGCTTTTTAGATTGGGCGCCGTACCGCCTATTCCCGCCGCGCCGTGGCATCCCGCGCATCCCTTCGCGCGATAGACCTGCGCGCCCTCCTTGGCAGTGCCTTTTCCCTGGGGGAGTTCTTCTCCGGTCGGGCCGATGGAAATATCCAACGCGCGAATTTCCTCAGCGGTCGGCGTGCGTCCCACTCCATAGGTAGGCCCCTGCGCCAGCGCGGAGACGCCGATCAGCAAGGCGAACGCGAACGCAATGAGGAAAACCCTACGCGTTCCCATTGGTCACGCTCCCGTCCTTGGCGATCCTCCAGGGCTGAATGCTGTTGTCCAACCCCGGCACGCTGAATGTTTCATCGAAGGGCTTGTTCCAGTACTTGGCGATCTGTGCGCGCGACGGTTGAACCTGACCGATCTCGTCCGTGCAGCGCGAGTGGAGCTCCGTTTCGTTTCCGTCCCAATTCCACTGATAGCCAAAACGGGCATGGGCCATACGCTGTGGCGTTCCCTTGAACTCAGCTTTGTGCCATTTCTTGCCGCCGTCGGTAGACACTTCCACCAGCTTGATAGCGCCGCCACCGGACCAGGCCAGGCCGCTGATCTCGTAGAAACCCTTGCCGGGCAGCTGTTGTCCGCCCGAAGGGAACGTGATGACCGACTTGGGCCCGATCTGGTAACTCAATGCCGCCTCTTTCTCTTTCG